>NZ_JBIVVR010000009.1:118744-237100 GCF_044757755.1 Streptomyces sp. NPDC091209
GGCCGCGCGGCGCCGGCGGGGGCCGGCCCGGCCCGTGTGGGGGCCCGGGCCGCCGCGGGCGGGGGCCTGCCCCGGCTGGGGGCGCCCGGCGCGGCGGGCCGCGCGGGGCCGCCCGCGACGGGGACCGCCGTGGCGCCGACTCAGCCGGCGAGCGTGCGTTCGGCGCTCGTGACGGTCTGTTCCAGCAGCACCGCGATCGTCATCGGCCCGACGCCACCCGGCACCGGAGTGATCAGTCCGGCCCGGGTGACGGCGGTGTCGAAGTCGACGTCACCGACGTTCCCTTCGCTGTAGCCCGCGTCGATCACCACGGCCCCCGGCTTGATGTCCTCGCCCCGGATCAGCCGGGGCCGTCCCACGGCGGCCACCACGATGTCCGCCTCGCGTACGACGGACGACAGGTCCGTCGTACGCGAATGGCAGTACGTCACCGTGGCGTCCCGGCCGAGCAGCAGCATGCCGACCGGCCTGCCGAGGATCGCGCTGCGGCCGACGACGACGGCCCGCCTCCCGGCGGGGTCGACGTCGTACGCGTCCAGGAGCCGCATGATGCCGCCGGGTGTGCACGACACGAAGCCCGGCAGACCGAAACTCATCGCCGCGTACGAGCTCAGGGTGACCCCGTCGACGTCCTTCGCCGGAGCGATGGCCTCGAAGGCGGCGCGCTCGTCGATGTGCGCCCCCATGGGGTGCTGGAGCAGGATCCCGTGCACGGCCGGATCGTCGGACAACACCCTGAGTTCGGCGACCAGTTCGGCCGTCGTGATGCCGGCGGGCAGCGCCAGATGCCGGGACTCGATTCCCGCCCTGCGGCTGCGGTTCCGCTTCATCCGGACGTAGGTGACGGAGGCGGGGTCCTCGCCGACGAGCACCGTCGCCAGACAAGGGGCCACGCCTGTACGGATCTTGAGGTCGGCCGCGCGTCGCGCGGTGTCCTTCAGGATCCGGTCGGCGAGAGCGGCGCCGTCCATGAGCTGGGCCTGGGACATGAGTTCCTCCGGAGCGCTGCTGACAGTCGCCCAGGCGCGCGGCTGAGACATCTGCGTCAGGCCGCTCCCCGGTGGTACTCCACCTCAGCGCCAGTCACGGCCCACCGACCAGACTAGCCCGTACGATCCCTGCACGTGGCGTCCTGTGGGCATGGTCAACCGGCTGGAGGAAGCCGGACCGATCACCTGGAGCGTGGGGCGGGCCGATCGCCGCCGGTAGGGGCGCTGTTCACCGGGGCCGGACGCGCGGCCGTCGCGCGGCACGAGGTGCCGGAGGGCGCGGGTCTGGACGCGCCGTCCGCAGGGGCGAGTCCAGCGGGGAGGCGGACCCCCGAACAGCCCCGCCGCGGGAGCCGCCCTTCGCCGTCGAGGACGGTGCGGACGGGACCTCCCCATGGCCGCACCCGCCGAGAAGGTCCAGGTCGGACGAGATGTGACCTGGACCTTCGGTCAGCTCCTCCCTACTCGTCCCATGCCTGTACCAGTGTCTGCTCGATGATCTTCCCGTCGCGCAACGACATCATCGACGTGCTCATCACCCGCACCCCGTCCGCGTAGACGCAGGTCTCGGTGTAGGCGACGTGGTCGCCCTGGACGACGCACTGGTCCATCTTGTGCGTCATGTCCCGGCTGTAGACGTCGTTGAGCATCTCGGCGATCTCGGTGCGACCGTGTTTGACCATCGGGTGACTGGGTTGCGTGTTGCGGTCCACGACGCGCAGTTCCGCGTCGTCCGCGTAGAGCGACAGCAGATCTGCCGCACTGTGTCCTTCAATGCCCCGGCGCAGCGCCTCGGTGTCGAAGGCGGGGGCTGCCGCTGTGCCCATGGGTGACCTCCTCAGGAAGGCGCGGACCGGCCAGGAGCCGACCGCGAAGCGCCTCATCACCGAGCCTCCTCCGCCCCGCGGCCCACGGCAAACGCAAGAGCCCGATGCGCCTCTCGGGTGAGCGCGGCCCCCGGGCCGTGTCCGCCCGGGGGCCGGTGCAGTTGCTGATTGCATGATCTCAACACGACGTATCGTCGCAGCCGTTGGTCTCGCCGTCGGCCTCACGGGACTTGCCGCGCCGATGGCGACGGCCGCGGGCTCCGAGGCCCACGCCGGAAAGCTGAACCCCGTCTCCACGGTCGACTCCCTCGCACTGAGCGGCATCCCCGCCGAGGACCAGGCCCCGCCGCTGAGGCCCTCCACCCAGCTCGACGGCCTGAACCGGCTGAACGACCTGAGCCACTTGCACCAGCTCACCGACCTCGCCGCGCCCGTCACCGGACTGCTCGGCGGCGTCGCGGGCCAGTAGGCATCGCGAGCTGCCGGGGGACGACGGGCCTCGTCGAACGCGGCCGCGGCGGACCCCGGCGGAAGAACGATGTTCCGCCGGGGTCCGCCGTCCCCGGCGCGAGACCCGGTCACGGTTCGGCCCGGTTCGGCCCAGTCCCGGTTCGGCCCCGGTCCGCCCAGCCCGGTCAACCGCCGGCCGCCACGTTCACGGATCGGCCGGCGTAGCCATGGATCAGCCAGCATGTTCACGGACCGGCCTGCACGGATCTGTCGGCACGTTCACCGGTCCTCCGCCGCACGTATCGGCCCGCACATTCACCGATCAGCCGGCGCGGTCACCGGTCCGCCGGCACGCATCGGCCCGTACCTTCATCGATCGGCAGGGTGCTCGCCGCGCGGATCGGCGGGACCTTCGGTTCGCCGGGTGAAATCCACTTCGCCCCGTGCCCTCGGGATGCCCGTACCCCCTCCGCGTACCGCGGTACGGAAGGCGATGGGTGCCTGCCCGGCACGCTGGTGGAAGTACTTGGCGAAGTTCGTGGCACTGGAAAAGCCCAGTTCGGAGGCGATCCGGGCGGCGGCCAGATCGGTGTGGGCGAGCAGCCGCTTGGCCTCCAGGACGACCCGGCGGTCGATGAACTCCTTGGCGCCGACCCCCGCGGAGTCGAGGGCGGCCCGGGACAGCGTGCGGGCGGAGTAGCCGAGTGCGAGGGCGTAGTCGTCCACCCGGCGGGTGTGCGCGAAGTCCCGCTCGACGGTGTCACGGAAGCGAAGAAAGGTTTCGCTTGGTCCGGTCGCGGGCCGGCGGGGTCCTTCCAGATGAGCCAGGCGCAGGATCAGCACGTCCAGCAGGTGACGCAGTACGGCGGCGCGGGCGTCGAGCGGAAGCCGTCCCGGCGCCTGGAACTCGTGCTCCAGATGCGCGGTGGCCACCCGCAGCGACGCGGCGTCCTCCGCCTTCGGGGTACGCAGCACGCGCGCGTGGGGATCGTCGAGCCGGGCCGCGCGGACGGTGACGGCTCCCGGGAAGTCCCGCTCGAAGGCGATCAGCGTCCCCTCCGCCCGGGTGAGATCTCCCCACTGGAGGACCTGCCCGGGGCGCGTCCACAGCCAGGAGCCCCGTTCGACGTCGTGCGCCCGGAAGTCCACGGTCTGGTGGAGCGTGCCGGAGGTGAGCGTGACCACCTGATGGAAGGCGGGGCGCTGCGGCGCGCCGAGATCGGTTCCGTGGGCGCGGGACCGGGCGCGCAGCGCGGCGAGCGAGATCACTTCCAGTCCGGCGGGTGTGCCGACGGGGGCCGTGAAGATGATCTCGGGGATGGCCTGCCCGGCCGGGTGTCGGTTTTTGACCATCATCAGTCGCCTGTGTATCCGGGTGGGACGAGCCTCCCCGCCCGGTCGCGGCTGGTCGCGAGCGGACGACCGCCCCGCGTGGCGGAAAGAGGGCATCACCATAGAGGAGAGGCGGTCCTTGGCCAAGGAATTCCCGGAGATCGCCGACGTACCGAAATGTTCGGGCGGTCCGGCGGGTTCGGTGGGTCCAGTGGGTCCTTGGGCTGGGCGGGGCTCATCCGGGGGCGGGCCCGAGTGCGGTCGGGCCCGGTCACGTACCCCGGGCCCCGCGTACCGGCCCTGGGCACCGCCACCGGCCTCCTCCGCTCCTTCCGCCGGTGCGCGGCGCAGGCGCGATGTCCTGGTGCCGAGGTCAGCCCACGGTCGCGAGGAACTGGGTGGCGGCCAGCTCGGCGTAGAGCGGATCCGCGGCGACGAGTTCGCGGTGGGTGCCCACGGCGCGGACGCGGCCCGCGTCCATCACGACGATCCGGTCGGCCGTCGTGACGGTGGACAGCCGGTGCGCGACCACCAGAACCGTGGTCGTACGGGCCACATCGGCGACCGTGTCACGCAGCGCGGCCTCGTTGACGGCGTCGAGCTGTGAGGTGGCCTCGTCGAGGAGCAGCAGCCGGGGCCGGCGCAGCAGGGCTCTGGCGATGGCGACGCGCTGGCGCTCGCCGCCCGAGAGCTTGGTGCCGCGATGGCCGACCAGTGTGTCCAGTCCGCGCGGCAGCCGGGCGACCAGCCCGTCGAGGCGGGTCGTCTTCAGCACCCGGGTCACCTCGCCCTCGTCAGCCTCCGGATTGCCGAGCAGCAGATTGTCGCGCAGGGAGCCCGACAGCACCGGCGCGTCCTGCTCCACGTAGCCGATGGCGGACCGGAGCAGGGGCAGATCCCATTCGTCCAGCGCACGGCCGTCCACGGTGATGCGGCCCGCCTCGGGATCGTAGAACCGCTCGATGAGCGAGAAGACGGTGGTCTTGCCCGCGCCGGACGGGCCGACGAACGCGGTCAGCCCGCGGGCCGGAACGGTGAACGTCACCCCGTGGTGGACGTACGGCAGTTCGTCGGCGTACCGGAAGCGGACGTCGTCGAAGGCGAGCGCGGCCGGTTCGGCGCCCGGGGAGGGCAGCGGTGCGGGCAGGGCGGCCGGCTCCGCGGGCAGCCGCAGGGCCTCCTGGATACGGGCGAGCGCGGCGGCACCGGTCTGGTACTGCGTGACAGCGCCGACCACCTGCTGGATCGGAGACATCAGGTAGAACACGTAGAGAAGGAAGGCGACCAGGGTGCCGACGCCGATGGCGCCGGTCGCGACACGGGCACCGCCCACCGCGAGGACCGTGATGAAGGCGATCTGCATCGCCAGACCGGCCGTATTGCCCGCGGCCGCCGACCACTTGGCGGCCCGCACGCTCTGCCGCCAGGACTCCTCGGCGGCCTCGTGCACGGTCCGCTCCTCACGGTGCTCGGCGCCGGACGCCTTGATCGTGCGCAGCGCGCCGAGGGTCCGCTCCAGCGAGGCCCCCATCGAACCGACCGCGTCCTGGGCCCGCCTGCTCGCCCGGTTGATGCGCGGCACGATCAGGCCGAGCACCGAGCCCGCGCACAGCACCACCCCCAGAGTGACGGCGAGCAGCACCCCGTCGACCAGGCCCATCATCACCACCGTCGCGACGAGGGTGAGGCCACCGGTGCCGAGGCCGACCAGGGAATCGGTCGTGACCTCGCGCAGCAGGGTCGTGTCCGAGGTGATGCGGGCCATCAGATCGCCGGGCTCACTGCGGTCCACGGCGGGTATGCGCAGTCGCAGCAGATACGACGAGAGGGCGCGTCGCGCGTCGAGCACCACCGACTCCGCGGTGCGCCGCAGAACGTACGAACCCAGCGCTCCCACCGCCGCGTTGGTGACCACCAGGGCCGCCATGCCGAGCAGGGCCCGTCCGATCGGCCGGTCGTGCGACAGGTCGTCGATGAGCCCGCGTGCCACCAGCGGCAGCAGCAGACCGGTGGCCCCGGTCGTGAGCGCCAGCAGCGCGCCGGCGAACAGCGCCCGGCGGTGCGGTCGTACGTACCCGAGCAGCAGGCGCCACGCGGGCACCTCGGGCTCGGCCTCGGTCAGGCTCACGGCGCTCCTTGCGGGAGTTGAGACGGAGCACTCAGGCTACGTCGGCGCCGTGCCAGGACCGGTCCTGGCCGGCTCGACTCCGCGCGGACTCAGGCCACTCGCTCCCCGAGTGCCGCAAGGGTGGCGTCGAGGTCCGCCGGGCAGGGCGGCTTGTGCGGGAGCCCGGCGAGCAGTGTGGCCGTGTCGCAGGTGTCGGTGAGCGCCGAGGCGCCGAGGCACTCGGTCCGCGAGGCGCTTCCCGTTCCACGCGCCGAGGAGGGCCGCCCCGGTGAACGACGCCCCGACCGCCCGGTCGGGATTCAGTGCCGTTGCCGCGCGGGCGAGCGGCGCGGCGAGCGAGTGCGCGGTGGTCACCCGCGGGCCGGTGCCGACGGCGGCCCGCATCCGCAGGGCCCGCCACGTTCGCCAGAGCCCGTACGGCGAGGAAGCCGTCGCCCACGCCCAGCGGCCGTTCGCCGTACCGGGCCCGGGGCCGCCGTGGGCCACCTGGCCTTCTACCGGCAGGTCACACCGTAGGGTCGACTGACGGAACGTCGATCTAGGGAAGGGCCCACTCACATGGCGCAGGAAGTACGGGGCGTGATCGCACCGGGCAAGAACGAGCCGGTGCGCGTCGAGACCATCGTCGTGCCCGATCCGGGACCGGGCGAGGCCGTCGTGAAGATCCAGGCCTGCGGGGTCTGCCACACGGACCTGCACTACAAGCAGGGCGGCATCAACGACGACTTCCCGTTCCTGCTCGGCCACGAGGCGGCCGGAATCGTGGAGTCGGTCGGCGCCGGTGTCACGGACGTGGCGCCCGGCGACTTCGTGATCCTCAACTGGCGTGCGGTGTGCGGGCAGTGCCGCGCCTGTCTGCGCGGGCGCCCCTGGTACTGCTTCAACACCCACAACGCGAAGCAGAAGATGACCTTGACCGGGGGCACCTCCCGGACGAAGTCTGGGGGAGGTACCGAGCTGTCCCCGGCCCTCGGTATCGGCGCCTTCGCCGAGAAGACGCTGGTCGCGGCCGGACAGTGCACCAAGGTCGACCCGGCGGTCTCCCCGGCGGTCGCCGGACTGCTCGGCTGCGGCGTGATGGCCGGCATCGGGGCCGCCATCAACACGGGCAACGTCGGCCGGGGGGACACGGTCGCGGTCATCGGCTGCGGTGGCGTCGGCGACGCGGCGATCGCCGGTTCCCGGCTCGCGGGCGCGGCGAAGATCATCGCCGTGGACATCGACGACCGCAAGCTCACGACCGCCACGAAGCTCGGCGCGACGCACACCGTCAACTCCCGTGAGAATGACGCCGTCGAGGCGATCCGTGAACTCACCGGCGGCTTCGGCGCCGACGTCGTCATCGAGGCGGTCGGCCGCCCGGAGACGTACCGACAGGCCTTCTACGCCCGCGACCTCGCCGGCACGGTCGTCCTCGTCGGCGTGCCCACCCCCGAGATGAAGCTCGAACTCCCGCTGATCGACGTCTTCGGACGCGGCGGAGCCCTCAAGTCCTCCTGGTACGGCGACTGTCTGCCCTCCCGCGACTTCCCGATGCTGATCGACCTGCACCTCCAAGGGCGCCTCGACCTGGGCGCGTTCGTGAGCGAGACGATCACCCTGGACGACATCGAGGCGGCCTTCGAGCGGATGCACCACGGTGACGTGCTGCGCTCGGTGGTGATGCTGTGATGACCGCCCGCATCGAACACCTCGTCACCTCGGGCACGTTCTCACTCGACGGCGGCACCTGGGACGTCGACAACAACGTGTGGATCGTGGGAAACGAGCACGAGGCGATCGTGATCGACGCCGCTCACGACGCCGACGCCATCGCCGAAGCGGTGGGGGACCGGCGCCTGACGGCGATCGTGTGCACCCACGCCCACAACGACCACATCGACGCCGCCCCCGCCCTGGCGGAGCGCACCGGAGCCACCATCTGGCTCCACCCCGACGACCTGCCGCTGTGGAAGGTCACCCACCCGGACCGGCTGCCCGACGCCTGGCTCCAGGACGGCCACGTCATCGAGGCGGCGGGCGCGGACCTGACCGTGCTGCACACCCCGGGCCACGCCCCGGGCGCGGTCTGCCTCTACGACCCGGGCCTCGGCACCCTCTTCTCCGGCGACACCCTCTTCCGGGGCGGCCCGGGTGCGACCGGCCGGTCCTACTCGCACTTCCCGACGATCATCGAGTCGATCCGCGACCGGCTGCTCTCGCTGCCGGCCGACACCGTCGTCCGCACGGGACACGGCGATTCGACGACGATCGGCGAGGAGGCTCCGCACCTGGAGGAGTGGATCGCCCGCGGCCACTGACGCCGCTCGACCCCGCCGGGAGGGCCCGCGACCGGCGTGCCGCGCCCACCGTCCGCTTCCGCCGTGCCGCGACACGGCGGAAACGCCCGGCAGATACCTGACAGAAGATGTCCGGCTTCCGGGAGACGCTCGTAGGGACTCACGGGTGACAGCAGCCCGTGGACGCCACGCGCACGGAGGTCGGACATGTCAGAGCCGTTGGACGGCACACTGCGGGACCGGGTCGCCCTGGTGGCGGGCGCGACCCGGGGCGCGGGCCGCGGAATCGCCGTGGAACTGGGCGCGGCCGGCGCCACCGTCTACGTGACCGGGCGCAGCACGCGGGAACGGCGCTCGGAGTACGACCGTCCGGAGACCATCGAGGACACCGCGGACCTGGTCACCGCGGCCGGCGGGCGGGGCATCGCGGTCCCCACCGACCACCTCGTCCCGGCCGAGGTGGCGGCCCTCGTCACCCGGATCGCGGACGAACAGGGCCGCCTGGACGTCCTGGTCAACGACATCTGGGGCGCCGAGAAGCTCTTCGAATGGGATGCCCCCGTCTGGGAGCACGACCTCGACAACGGACTCAGGATGCTCCGGCTCGCCGTGGAGACCCACGCGATCACCAGCCACCACGCGTTGCCCCTGCTGCTGCGCCGTCCCGGCGGCCTGGTCGTCGAGATGACGGACGGCACGGCGGAGTACAACCGGGACACCTACCGGGTCTCGTTCTTCTACGACATCGCCAAGTCGGCCGTGCTGCGCATGGCGTTCGCGCTCGGCCACGAACTGGGCCCGCGCGGTGCCACCGCCGTGGCGCTCACCCCCGGCTGGCTGCGCTCGGAGATGATGCTCGAAACCTTCGGCGTGACCGAGGAGAACTGGCGCGACGCCGAGGAACGCGTCCCGCACTTCGGGATCTCCGAGACGCCCTTCTACGTCGGACGCGCGGTCGCCGCACTGGCCGCCGACCCCGAACGGGCGCGCTGGAACGGGAAATCCCTGTCCAGCGGGCAGCTCGCCCAGGTGTACGGCTTCACCGACCGCGACGGCAGCCGCCCGGACTGCTGGCGCTACATGGTCGAAGTACAGGACAAGGGGAAACCGGCGGACGCGACGGGGTACCGCTGAGGAGATCGGCCCGGAAGCCGGATCAGGCGGGGGTGAACGTCTGCCAGTGCGCCGAGTGGCCCGGAGGCAGCGCCAGGTCGTCGCGGACCGCCGTGTAGTACGCGTCTCGTGTGGCGCGCTGCTGTTCGAGCAGGTCCTGCCAGGCGTCCTGGCCGCGCACCGGCTCGTTCGGGAAGTTCTCCATCCGCATCGCCAGGACGGCCCACTCCCGGGCCTTCTCCACGACCTCCGGAGTGCCCAGCATGAGCAGCGCCTCCCAGGCCGGATCCCGCGCGTCGAGCGCCGCCGCCAGCAGGGGAGCGGCGTCCTCAGGGGGCAGCGGATGCGGGTGGGGGTCGCTGCCGAGATGGGCGGCGACCCGGTACGTCAGCGTGATCGTCCTCTTCAGGCAGCGCGCGTAGTCGGAGTACACCGCGAGCCGCCGCTCCTCCCAGCGGGCCGTCCGTTCGCGGCCGAAGCGGGCCCGGTCGCCCCGCACGATCGCCAGATACGAACCGAGGGCACCGATGACCACGCCGATCAGCGCCGGGAGTTGCTGTATGAAGGCCGACATGGGCGCACGGTATCTGTCGCCGCGACGATCACGGCAGTACCTTCGCTGCCATGACTGCGATCACCGAGCTGAGGCGTTTCGAGGGATACGGGGTTCTGATCACGGGTGCGGCCCGCGGTATCGGCGCGGCGACCGCCCGCCGCCTCGCCGAGGAAGGCGCGCAGGTCCTGGTCACCGACGTGGACTTGGCGGAGGCCGAGAAGACGGCTGCCGCGCTGCGTGAACGCGGCGCGCGGGCCGAGGCGTTCACCTGCGACGTGGGGGACCGGGCACAGGTCGAGGCCGCCGTGGCGTACGCCGCGGGCGCCTTCGGTTCGCTCGACGTCCTGGTCAACAACGCCTTCCGGTGCAGCCCCGACGCCCCTCTGTTCGAGGACGAGAGCGACGAGGTGTGGGCCGGTGACCTGGACATCACCCTGACCGGCGCCTACCGCTGCGCCCGCGCGGCGCTCCCGCACCTGGTCGCCTCCGGCCGCGGGGCCATCGTCACCATCGGCTCCGTCAACGGCATCCAGGACTTCGGCAACCACGCCTACAGCGCGGCCAAGGCCGGGCTGATGTCGCTCACCCGCACGCTGGCCGGCCACGCCGCCGCCCGGGGCGTCCGCGTCAACCTGGTGGCGCCGGGCACCGTCCGCACCACGGCCTGGGAAGGCCGCGAGGACGATCTAGCCGTCGCGACCGGGCTGTATCCGCTGGGCCGGGTCGGCGAACCGGAGGACATCGCGGCCGCCGTCGCCTTCCTCGCCTCCCGCGACGCGTCCTGGATCACCGGCACGACCCTGTGCGTCGACGGCGGCCTGACGGGCGTGAACACCGCGTTCCGTCAGACGGTCGTGCTCCACGGCGACGACTAGACGACGGCCGGGCGACGACCGGAGCGGCGACGGCGGCGGGTTCCGCCCGGATCGGAGACGGCGCGGGGACGGACCGGGGACGGCCCGGCGAGGAATGTCACTGTTTCGTCCCGGCGTCGTCGGCCGTACAACGCAATACCCTCAAGGGCTGTCTAGTAGGCAGCCAGATGACGCACACGACAGGAAGGCCCGCCATGGGGGACATTCGCAGACGAGGAGCCGTCGCGCTCGGGCTCACCGGACTGGTGGCACCGCTCACCCTCGCACTGGGCTCGACGCCCGCGCAGGCCGCGAGCTGCACGACGGCCACCGGCCCGAACCAGAAGCAGGTGGAGAAGTTCCTCGGGCGGCCCGTCGACGGACGGCAGTCCGCCGCCGACTGCAAGGCGATACAGGCCTTCCAGACCAAGCACGGCATCACCCCGAACATCGGCTACGCGGGACCCGTCACCTGGGGCGTGATGGATCTCATGAACAAGCAGAAGGCCGTGGGGACCAACCCCAACCGGGACGGCAAGTGCCCGGTGAACAAGGGCCGTATCGCCTGCGTCAACCTCACGCTCCAGCTCAGCTGGATCCAGGACGGCAGCCGGCTGGTCTACGGACCCGTCCCGGTCCGCACGGGCAGGGACGGCTACGAGACCCGCACCGGCCTCAAGAAGATCTACTGGCGTGACATCGACCACGTCTCGAACATCTACAACGTGTCCATGCCGTACAGCCAGTTCTTCGACGGCGGCCAGGCCTTCCACTCGGTGGGCCTCAGCATGTGGAACCCGCCGGGTTCGCACGGCTGCGTCAACATGACCCCGACCACGGCCAAGAAGTACTGGTCGCTGCTCAAGAACGGCGACGACGTCTACGTGTACGGCCGCAAGCCCGGTACGTGAGTTCCGAGTGACGAGGTTCACGGTCCGTTATGTCGCCCGATGAGCCTTTACTCACACCATCTTCACGTCAAGGACCGTATGCTTCACGCCATGTGCACCACTCTTGACAACGACACTCAGCGATCCGCTGCAGAAGTCAACGAGGAGATCCGGGCCCTCTGGTTCCGGGCGGGTGGGACGCTGAGCATGGAAGAGCGGCGCGAGTACCAGGCCCTCGTTCTCGAGTGGGCGGAAGCCGCCCCTTCGTCGGGGACTCGGGCCGCCTGACCTTCCGCGTTCGGCCGGGCTCCCCGATCCAGGGGAGCCACCGCCTCGCACCTCGGCACCGGGTCCCCGGAACCGTCCTCGGCGGCTCGGCCCCGACTCCGGTCACCCGGAACCGACTCCGAACCGCTCCGTCACAGCGGCCAGAACCACTCAGCCCCAACTCTGCGCGTACTGCCGCCGATAGGCCTTGCGGTCCTGCTCGGTACGGATGAAGCGGGTCGCCACCAGCGCGATGACGCTTCCCCCGATGACGAGCAGGCCGGGGCCGACGTTCTGCGGGTCGGTGAGCTCCGAGACGAACGTCTGAGCCGTCCCCGTGCCGCCCACCGCCTCCACCGCGCCCGGTGCCGCAGCACCCGGCGCCCCACCCTGCGATGCCATGGCCGAAGCGGACGTGGAGGGCGCGAGGGACGGCTGGGCCGCACTGCCGGCGGAGCCCTGCGCGGGCTGACCCGCGAGCGTCACACCCAGCGCCGTCAGCGCCTCGGTGATGGGCTGGAAGAACGTCGTACCGCCGCTCTTGCAGTCCCCGTTGCCACCCGAGGTCACCCCCAGCGCGATGCCCTCGGAGAACAACGGGCCGCCGCTGTCGCCCGGTTCGGCGCACACCGTGGTCTCGACCAGCCCGGTGACCGTGCCCTCCGGGTAGTTGACCGTCGCGTTGAGCGCGGTCACCTTGCCGTCGTGCAGCCCACTCGTGCTGCCGCTGCGGAACACCCGCTGGCCCACGGTCGGATCGGCTGCTCCGGTGATCCGCACACCGTTGCCGCCGCCGATGGCGACGACGTTGGTCCCGGGCGTCGTCTGCTGCCCGGCGTCGTACTGGATGAGGGAGAAGTCGCTGCCGGGGAACGCCGTGGTGATGGTCCGGCCCACCTGCTGCCGTCCCGTGTTGTCGGCGAACCAGACCGATCCGGCGGGGCCGCAGTGCCCGGCCGTGAGGATGAACTCGCTCTGCCCGTTGGTCACATTGAACCCCGCCGAGCAGCGCCCGCCGGTCGAGAAGATCGCCTGTGCCCCGTTCACCCGCGTGGTGAACGTGCCCTGGGTCCGCTGCATCTTCACCGAGTCGCCGATGCCATGGGCCAGTTCCGTCATACGCGACCAGTCGGTGGCGGAGACCGTGCTGTCGGCCTGCACCACCACCTCGTTCTTGGTGTAGTCGACCGCCCAGGCGGTGCCGGGCACCCGGGGCGCCGAACTGAGCGTCCGAGCAGCCGACTTGAGGTCCTGCATGCTGTGCGTCACGACCTTCGGACGAGCACCCGCCCGCTTCACCGCGTCCGCCGCGTCGGCGTCGGTGACCGCCACGACGGGACGCCCGTCCGCGGCTATCCAGTTGCCGGCGGTCCGTGCGGTGCCCAGCCGGGACACCAGCCCGGCACCCTTGTCCGCCGCGGCCTGTGCCGAACTCGCCGTGATGCGCGACGCGTCGGACGGTTCGCTCGCCATGGCGCGCGTCACCATGAACCCTCCGCAGAGCAGTCCGCCGACGGCCGCGAGGCGCGCCCCTCGTCGGACGATCCGTCGTCGTGCGTGCCTCATGCATGGGCTCCCGAAGCCGTACGGAGCGGCGTCACCGCCGCCGCGGGCCCCGGTCGAGGGCCCTCCCCTCATACGTGCGACCGGGCCAGCGTGTTCACCGTCGCCCGGAGGTCTCGCACAGGTGGCCGGTTCGCGTCCCTGACCGGCTGACATGATGAGCGCATGCGTGTGCTGATCCCGCTCCCCGACCACGACTTCGACGTCACCGAAGTCGCCGTGCCCTGGCGGATGCTGACGAGGGAGGGCCACGACGTCGTCTTCGCCACCGAACGAGCGGGCACCCGTCCGGAGGCCGATCCCCGGCTCCTGACCGGCGTCCTGTTCGGACAGCTCGGCGCGGAGCCGGAACCCCGCCGCTTCTACGCGGAACTGACCGAGTCGCCCGCGTTCCGGGCCACCGTCTCCTGGGCCGACCTGGAGGTCGCGGACTTCGACGGACTGCTGCTGCCGGGGGGACACGCGCCGGGCATGCGGCAGTACCTCGGTTCAGCGCCGCTGCAACGACAGATCGCCCGGTTCTGGTCCCTTCGGCGGCCCGTCGGCGCGATCTGCCACGGCGTCCTCGTCCTGGCCCGCGCCCAGGACCCGGCCACCGGCCGCAGTGTCCTCGCCGGCAGCCGTACGACCTGCCTGCCCGCATACATGGAACGCACCGCGTACTTCACCACGGCATGGCGCCTCGGCCGTTACTACCGGACCTACCCCGCCTACGTCGAGGACGAGGTCAGGGCGGCCCTCACCGAACCGGGCGGGCGCTTCGAACGCGGGCCCCGCACACTCACCCGGCGCGGCACCGCGACCGACGACACCCATGCCTTCGTCGTCCAGGACGGTCGCTATCTCTCCGCCCGCTGGCCGGGGGACGCCTATCTGTTCGGCCGCCGCTACCTCGACCTGCTGCGCGGCACACCGGGCCGAGGCGGCGGGACGACCTGAGTTCGCGGGGTCACCCGGACCGGGCGCCGTCGGCGTCCGCCATCGTGAACGGCCCGACGGGTCCTACGTGATGGCGCGGGTCCGGGCCGTCACCTCGTCCCGCGTCAGGTACACATCCGTACGCTCGAAGTCCCGCAGGGTTCCCTTGCGGTCGGCGAGGAAGCCGGTGCGGACGAAGTCGTCCCCCGCGACGGCGTTGAGCAGCCAGTTGGCGCTCGTACGGAACCGGGCGGCGCCCGTGCGCAGCGCGTACAGGTGATAGCCGCGGGCCACCACCTGGGCGGGCGCGCCCTTGAGGGCGATGCCGAGCGGTTTGGACACGGCGTCGTGGCCGCCGAGGTCGACGACCAGCCCCAGGTCCCGGTGCCGGTAGGGGAAGCTGGGCTCTCCGCGAAGTTTCGCCGTCAGGACCTTGGCGGCGTGCCGCCCCTGACGGGCCGCGTGCTGGGCGGTCGGGGGGCAGGCGGAGCCGTCGCCCTTGGCGAGGTCGGGCACGGCCGCCGCGTCGCCCAGCGCGAACACCCCGTCCAGTCCCGGAACCCTGAAATCGGGCTCGGTGACGATCCGTCCGCGCACGGTCTCCGCGCCCAGCGAGTCGACCAGCGGGCTCGCCGCGACGCCCGCGGTCCACACCAGCGTCCGCGAGGGCAGCACCCGCCCGTCGGTGAGCGTGACCTCGTCCTTGGTGACGGAGGCGACGGACGTGCCCAGCGAGATCCGCACGCCGCGGTCGCTCAGCATCCGCAGCGCGCTCGTGCCCAGCTTGTCGCCCAGTTCGGGCAGCAGCTTCGGAGCGACGTCGATCAGATGCCACTTGATGAGGCCGGGGTCGATGCGGGGATGGTAGCGCTGGGCCGCCGCGGTGGTCAGGCGCTGCAGACAGGCCGCCGTCTCGGTGCCCGCGTATCCGCCGCCGACCACCACGAACTGAAGCCGTGCCGCCTTCTCCGCGTCGTCCGACGTGGCGGCCGCCAGGTCGAGTTGGGCGATCACGTGGTCGCGCAGATACACGGCCTGGGCGAGCGTCTTCATACCGCGCGCCTCGTCCGCGAGCCCGGGGATGTCGAAGGTGCGGGTCACGCTCCCCGGAGTGAGGAGCAGATAGTCGTAGCGCAGATCGACGAGGTCCCCGGTGATCTTGCGGACGACACAGACCTTCGCTTCCGGATCGACACCGATCACCCCGCCCGGCACCAGCGCGGTGCGGCGCAGGATCCGGCGCAGCGAGGGCGCCACCGACTGGGGGGTGACGACGCCGGCGGCGACGTGCGGCAGCAGCGGCAGGTACAACTCGTAGTCGGTGGGGCTGATCAGGCTGATCCGGGCCTCGCCGGGGGTGAGCGTCCGTTCGAGGCTTCGGGCAGCCTCGACTCCGGCGAAACCCGCGCCGACGATGACGATGTTCGGTCCTTGCATCCGAGCAGCCTCTCTCCACTGGTGCCAGCCGCGAGCCCCAGGCTCACACGCGTCTCGTGGGGCTGCCACCGCACCACGGGCCGCAGCCGTGCGGGCGAGTATCTCTACCGATCAGTAACTATTCCTTCCCCCTCCGTACATGCGTGGACGCGAACATGTCAGCGCGGCGACGGTCCAGGCACCGTCGCCGTCGCGATGTGCGGACTCGACCAACAGATGTGAAAAGGGGACTGGCATGACGGGACTTGGTGTGGGGCGCCGGATAGGCGTGGTGTCGGCGGTCGTGGCGCTGGGGATCGGAGGGACGGTCACGGCGGCCGGGTCCGCCGCCGCGGTCCCGGTCCAGGCGGTCGCGAGCACGTCCGCGACGGCGGCCGTCGACTACGCCACCTGGCAGAGTGACGTCCAGGCCGTCATCGACCAGGCCGTGCCGTACGTTGAGCAGCGCACCGCGAACAGCGGCGGCCAGAAGCTCGCGGTCGTCTTCGACATCGACAACACCGCGCTGGAGACGGACTTCCACCCCTGGTACGAACTGCCCACCCCGGCGGTCGAGGCGTCGCTCGCGCTCGCCCGCTACGCTCACGCGCGCGGGGTCGCCGTCTTCTTCGTGACCGCCCGTCCGGGGATCATCGCGAGCGAGACGAAGTGGAACCTGGAGAGCGTCGGCTACCCGGTCGACGGACTCTACGTCCGTGACCTGCCGGACCTCTTCGGCGAGGTCGGCGCCTACAAGACCGCCAAGCGCGAAGCGATCGAGTCCCTCGGCTACACGATCATCGCCAACGTCGGCAACAACACCACCGACCTGGTCGGCGGCCACGCCGAGCGCACCTTCAAGCTGCCGGACTACGACGGTCAGCTGTCCTGACCCGGACGGCTCGGGCGCCGCGGAACCCGCCGACGGGGACGCCTACACTGCGGCCATGGACGAGGCTTCGCTGGACGCGCTGGGATCGGGCAAGTACCTGCTGATCACCAGCTATCGCAAGAACGGTACGGGGGTGGCCACGCCGGTATGGGTGGTGCGGGACGGTGCGGCGCTGGGCGCCTGGACCGTCGCGGACAGCTGGAAGGTGAAGCGCATCCGCAACCGGGGCGATGTCCTGGTCGGCCCGTGCGACGTGCGCGGCAGGCCGACGGGGGAGCCGGTCCCCGCCACGGCCGAGATCGTCGGCGCGGCGGACACCGCCCGTTACCGGAGACTCCTCGCCCGCAAGTACGGGGTGATGGGCCGTCTCACCCTGTTCGGCAGCCGTCTGCGTCGCGGTGAGACCGGTACGGTCGGCATTCGTATCACCCTCTCCTCGTAAGGCCCCTAGCACCTTCGCACCTCTCCGTGACGTCCCTCCGTGACGTCGTGACGCCGTGAGTTCGCGGCCGTACGGGGGTCCAGCGCAGCCCGGACCCCCGTACGGCCGCTTTCGGCTGTCCGGGGCGGCCCGCGGTACCGGCCGCGGCGCGCGCCGACGCGGGCCGGGCCGGTTCGGCGGGGTGTGGGTATCCACCTGGTTCGTGAGTTGGCCGGATGTGTTCTGTGGGAAGCGTTGACTAGAAAGCGCTTACCGCTTACGTTCCCGTTCAGCAGCGTGACCCGTGTGTGACATCTCGTATACGAGACATCAGATCTCCGAGCCGCACCACCTGGGCAAGTCGCCGTTCCCTGCCCGTGTTCGGTCCGTACGCGCAATGCCGCACACCATGTGCTGTTCAGATACAGGTACATCGTTCGTGTACATGACCTAGGTCAACTCTGAAGGGACACACCCGCATGCGTACTCGCCCCCCGCTGAAGCGCTCCCGCCTCGCCCTGCTGACGGCCGGGGCCGCCACTCTGGCGGTCACCACGGCCCTCGTCCTGCCGCAGTCGGCCGGCGCCGCCGAGACCGCGCCGGTCGGCTACGGCGCCGGGACCACCGGCGGCGGCAGCGCGACCGCCGTCACCGTCACGACGCTGGCCGCCTTCAAGACCGCCGTCACCGGCGACACGGCCAAGGTCGTGAAGGTCAGCGGTCTGATCTCACTCAGCGGTCAGGTCGACATCGGCTCCAACACCACCGTCCTGGGCGTCGGTTCGGCCTCCGGGTTCACCGGCGGCGGGCTGCGCCTGAAGAAGGTCACCAACGTCGTCGTCCGCAACCTCAACATCAGCAAGCCGGTCGCGCCCGCCGACGGCATCACCGTCCAGGCCTCGACGAAGGTGTGGATCGACCACAACGCCTTCTCGTCGGACCTCGACCATGGCAAGGACTACTACGACGGCCTGGTCGACATCACCCACGCCTCCGACTACGTCACCCTCTCCTGGAACACCTTCAAGGACCACTACAAGGGCTCGCTCGTCGGCCACAGCGACAGCAACGCGAGCGAGGACACCGGGCACCTGCGGGTGACGTACCACCACAACTGGTTCAACAACGTCAACTCCCGCATCCCCAGCCTGCGTTTCGGCACCGGGCACTTCTACGACAACTACGTCGTCGGCGCCGACACCGCCGTGCACTCCCGCATGGGCGCCCAGATGCTCGTCGAGAACAACGTCTTCCGGAGCACGGCGGTCGCCGTCACCACGAACCGCGACAGCGACGTGGACGGCTACGCCAACCTCACGGGCAACGACCTCGGCGGAGCCGCCACCGAGATCTCGCAGGTCGGCACGTTCACGAAGCCGCCCTACAGCTACACCGCCGAGCCGGCCTCGACCGTCGTCGCCTCGGTGACGTCCGGCGCGGGCACCGGAAAGATCTGACGGCCCCGCCTCGGGGCACCCCCACGCGACCACCCCCACCTGGAAGAAGGCATCGGGACATGACGTCATCAGCACGACCGCGCGCCCGGCGGCGCGCCCTCACCGGCACCCTCGCCGCGCTCGGCCTCTCGGCCGCCCTGGTGATGGCCGACGGCGCCCTGACACCGGCGAGCGCCGCCACCTGGCCCACCGCGACCGGCAGTCAGGCCGTCTCCTCCACCATCTCGGTCTCCGGTACCAAGGACTACGGGATGAAGCGTCTCTACGGCACAGGTGACCTGGGCACGGACGGTCAGAGCGAGAGTCAGGGGCCGATCCTGGAACTGGCCGCGGGTACCGTCCTGAAGAACGTCATCATCGGCTCGCCCGCCGCCGACGGCATTCACTGCCTGGGCAGTTGCACCCTGCAGAACGTCTGGTGGGAGGACGTCGGCGAGGACGCGGCGACGTTCCTCGGCTCCTCGTCGTCCAACGTCTACACCGTCAGCGGCGGCGGCGCGAAGGAGGCCAGCGACAAGGTGTTCCAGTTCAACGGCGCCGGAACGCTGAACGTGTCGAACTTCGCGGTGCAGACCTTCGGCACGTTCGTCCGCTCCTGCGGCAACTGCAAGACGCAGTACAAGCGGACGATCAACCTCAACACCATCGAGGCGACCTACAAGGGGAGCAAGCTCGTCGGTATCAACACCAACTACGGCGACAGCGCGACCCTCAAGTCCATCAAGATCGTCGGGGACAGCGGCAAGAAGATCGTCCCCTGCCAGAAGTACCTCGGCAACAACACCGGGGCGGAGCCGACGACGAACGGCAGCGGCCCCGACAGCACCTACTGCAAGTACGCGACGTCCGACATCAGCTACGGCTGACGGTCGTCGCCCGGCGGCTGGACGGACCGGTCCCGCATGCCGGTCCGTCCAGCCGCCCACGGCTGTCCGATCCCGGTCCGCCGGCCGTCCGGCGGGGGTGGGCGGACGGCGGCTCGCGGTGCGGACCGTCCACCGGTTCTCAGTTCCAGCCGCCGTACGAGCCGTCGACGAGCTGGAACACCGGCTGACGGCGCACCGGGTCCTGGGCGGTGGAGAGCTGGACCCGGTCACCGCCGTGGATGGTGGCGGGCGAGCCCATGACGCGGCCCCGGACCGTGAAGCCCTCCGCCATCTCGATGAGGGAGACGTTGCGGGCCGCCGGGGTGTTGCGGTGGATCACCGTGGAGTGGCGCACGACGCCCGTGCCCATGCTCGCCTCCGTCCGCAGGTCGCTGCCCGCGCACACGGGACAGAGGAGGCGGTTGTACATGGCGGTGGCGCACCAGCGGCACCGCTGGAAGAGCAGCACGTCCCCGGCGTGCTCCGCGGAACCGGTGTCGAGCACGTCCGTCACGGAGCCGATGCCCGGGTGAAGAGCAATTCCTGGGTGGTACACGATGTCATCTCCCTGCGCTCAGCCGGAATCCGATGTGCGCGATCGTCGTGCACGGCCACAGGTTATGGCACTCAGTGTCACGCGTAAAGGCACTGCGTACCCTCAGATGTGCGGGAGGTGCTGCCTCCGGTTCGAGCTCAGTCCTTCCCGAGCGTGGACTCGATCTCCTGGACCACACGCCACATGGGCGCTCCGCGCCGCGAGACGACGACCACCACGTCCTCCGGCTCCTCGTGCGCCGGCGTGCCGGGCGGGGAGCCGAAGGTGTTCTGCACGTACCCGAGCGCCTCGTCGACCGCCGCCTCGGCATCCCGCGTTCCGTCGGAACGCAGCCAGGAGCGCAGGGCGTTGTTGTGCGCGGCGACCACCGCCGCGGCGATCACGTCGGCGCGCAGGGCGTCCGACCGTGCCCCGCCGGAGCGCCCGCGCAGATACTCGGCGAGGGCGCGCTCGTAACGCCAGACGACCGAGAGCTCGTACGCGCGCAGGCCCGGGACCTTCTTGGTGAGGCGGTAGCGCTGGACGGAGAACGTCGGGTTCTCCGCGTACATGCGCAGCACGACCCGGGCGGCGTCGCAGACGCTCCGCACCGGGTCGTCCGTGTCGGTCTCCTCGCTCAGGAACGCCGTCATGTCGGCCAGGCAGCGCTCGTGGTCGGGGAAGACCACGTCCTCCTTGGAGGGGAAGTAGCGGAAGAACGAACGGCGGCCGACGCCGGCGAGCGCCACGATGTCGTCGACCGTCGTCTCCTCGTAGCCGCGCTCCAGGAAGAGCTGGAAGGCGGCTCCCACCAGGGCGTCCCGCATCGGCGGTTTGACGGTGGTCGCGTCGGCGGGATCGCGGCGTCCCGGTGCCTCGTTCATGGTCGGAAACTAGCATCGAAGCCGAGACGATGGCACTCGGTGCGCTCCGGGCAGGGAACTGAGTGCCCTCTGAACGACTCCTGTGTGATCACCTTCGGCGCGGGGTGAAGTTTGACGGTCCCGGACGGTGGTCGAATATGCGGTCGAGCTGTGGCCCACGTGGGACGGGCGTGGTGGCGTTCGCTCTCCGCGTGGTCACCACGACCGCTTCGGCGAGTGACAAGCTGCGCGGTGACGGCTGGGGCGGAAACGGCGGCGCGTTCGCCCCCGGGCAGGGGGCGGGTGCGGCCACTCCGGCTCCCGGGACGTCCACCGCCCCGGAGTCGGGCGCGTCCGCCGCTCCCTCGCCGAACGGTGGCGGGCCGACCCCGTCCGGCGGTCTCGCCGGGACCGGAGGCGGCGGCACTCTGCCGATCGCCGGCGCGGCCGTGACCGTCCACGCGGCCGGTGCCGCGATCACCGTGGCCACCCGCCGCCGACGCGCGACGGGTACGCGCTTCTGACGCACCGCGCCGTCGCCCGCCGCTGCCCCCTGGGAGAGCCCCGGCGCTCGCCGTCCGCGCGCCTGCCGGATCTCGCCCCGGACGGTCAGCGGTCGTTGCAGTTCGCCGAAAAGATGTCGTCGCCCGTCATGTGCCCGTTCAGATGGGCCTGCAGGGCGACGCTCACCAGGGTCAGCAGGAGGTCGATGTCCGAGTCGACTTCGAGATGGATGGTCACCCAGCGGGAGCTGGGCACCATGCGGACGGCCGTGGACGTCTTGAGGTGGTCCTCGAAGCGCCGGATGGCCCGGTCGGTGAGGTGCAGGTCGACATCGTGGTCCGAATGGAAGTGGACGATCTCGCACTGCGCCGCGCACAGTGCGCGCCCCGTGCCGCAACTGGGCAGGGACTCGGCGAGATCCGGCCAATTGGCCAGTCGTGTCATGGCTCTGGAGGCCAAGGTCATGCGCCCATCATGACGAGCACACCTCCCGGCCACCAGGACTTGGGGGAGATGTAATCCCTCCGCAGCCTGGGAATGTCCCGTTTTCGCCTCGAAACGGAAGGCGTTCCACCGGTCCGCCCCGGCCGGGGACAAGAAGAACGGCCCCGGACTCCATGGTCCGGGGCCGCGTCCGACGCTGGGATCCGGCCGGGCGGCCGGTCCGGATCACGCCATCCAGAAGAAGACGGCGGTCATCCGTTTGTCCTCCATCGTGGTCCCGCAGTAGTCGGTGGCGCTGTGCATCAGGTTGGCGTTGTAGAGGAGCAGCCGGTTGTAGCGGTGCGGGACGCGGATGTCCTCGACGAAGGAGTCCGGCGGGACGAAGCGCGTGCCGAGGGCCTCGACCAGGTTGTTGTGCGGTGCGACGACGACGTTGCCGCCGAGCCGGCCGCCGGGCAGGCTCTGCCGGAAGAAGCTCGTTCCGCAGTCCTTGGGGACGTTCGGGTTCAGATAGAGCACCGCGGCGTAACGGCACAGGGCGCGGGAGTCCGTGTGGGGGCGGGGTTCGCCCTCGTCCTTGCCGACGACCTGGACGCAGTTGTGGTTGAGCGTGGCGCCCGACGGAGTCGACTGCTGCCACAGCTTCTGCGCGCCGGTGGCCTTCTTCACCAGCCGCTCTACGCGCGTCAATTCATCCGGCGTCAGCCCGGGCATCGTCCGCAGCCCGGGCCAGCTCTCCGAGGTGTACGGATGGCCCTTGACCCAGTCGTCCGTGCCGACGCACCGGGCCCGTACGGCATCCGCGTCGGGCAGTACGTTGTCGAAGACCCAGTAGTCCCGGTCGCGGGTGGGCTTCCGATAAGGGAGGACCGGCAACGCCGGTGTTCTCGGGGGTTGTGGGGGCATGCGGCCGACCCTATAGACGCGTCCGTCAGCGATCTCCAGGGATTTGGTCAACCTTCCGCCAACTCGGCTTCATGCAAAGGCCATGGCCGGCGAATCCCGGTGTCCGTCTGAAGGCGTAGGCGACCCCGGGGGCTCAACGTTGCCCGATGACAGTCGAGTTCACCCTGTCGACGCCGGGGACGCCACGGCGGGCAGCCCGGTCCGGCGGTGATCATCGAGGTGCCCAGGAGCGCTGAACGTACGGGCCCGCGCTCCCGTATCACTGCACAGGGACGGCGGGAGACCGCGTGCACGGAAGGAGAGCAGTGTGTCGACACGGCCCGAACGCGGGAAGTCCACCGGGCGCTCAGTGATCGAACCCACTCACATCGAGCGCCGCCGCCGCTCGGAGTCCCTGGCGGAGCTGCTGCGGCAGGTGCGCGAGAAGGAGGGGATGGCGGACGCGGACGAGGAATACGAGTCGATCGCCGCGCCCCCGGCCGCGATACGACTCCTGCCCGCTCCTGAGGAGGACGAGACCGAGGAACTGCCCCCGGTCCCGGCGGGGGAGGACTACACGGCTGACGCGCCGCGGGCGGACGGAGCCGACGGACCCGCCGCGGCAAGCGGACGCGCGAACGGAACGAGGTCCGGAGGCGCCCACGGCATCGGGCGCGGTGCGGGCCTGCGCCGCGCCGCGATCACGGTCGCCGTCGTGGCGGCGGCCCTGATCGGCTTCGCCCTCGCCCTCCTGCTGCCGGGCGCCGGCCGGGACGACGCGTCCCCGGCGGGAGCCGGAGTGAAGCCCTCGGCGACACCGGCCGGCCGGGACGCCTCGGGGGCCACCGATCCGGACGGCGCCGGAACCCTCCGGGAGGGCGACAGCGGCCCCGAGGTGGCGGCCCTTCAGCAACGCCTGCTCCACATCCCGGACGTGTACGACCACGGCAGCACCAGCGGCACCTACGACGCCGCGCTCACCGCGGCCGTCGCCCGCTTCCAGCTCTGGTACGGCATCCGGGGCGACGAGTCCGGCGTCTACGGCAACGACACACGGGCCGACCTGGAATCCAGGACGGCGGCCCCCTGAGACGGCCGGGGCGGGCAGGCGCGGTGACGGTCGCTCCCCCCGCCCCGGCCCCCCATCTCTCGGCACCGTGATGTTCGCCGGGCCGACACACCCGTTCCCGCTCGCGCTCATCCGCCCACCCGACCCCCGCGCGACCCTGGCGAAGGACGTGACGACCTCCGGCACGAGGGGCTGATCCGCTGTGCGTCTTCCCTACCAGCGCGGCCCGTTGCACAGCCTGCCCGACGACCCGGCCGCGTACGACGCCGTCCTCGCCGCCGTCACCGAGGAGGCCCTCGCCCGCCTCACCCCCGAGGGGAACCTCGAACACCCCGCCGCCGGGGTCGACATCGGCGACACCTCGCTCGGGATCACCTCCCTGCTGGCCCTCGCCTGGCAGCGCACGAAGGACCCCCGCCTGCCGGAGGCCGTGCGCAGCAGCCTCGCCTTCCACCTGCGCGAGCGCGTCTACACCGAGGACAACCCCGGCTACCCGAACCTGCGCCGCCGCAACTCCGGCGAACCGTACGCCCGTTACGCACTGGAGGCGGGCGCACACCCCCTCGGTGACTGGCCCAGCACCGTGTGGGCGCTGCTCCAGGCCGTGAACGTCCTGGACGCCGGGCACGGCATCCTCGACGGTGAACAGCGCCGCGAACTGCTCGAGTCGGCCCACGGTTACTGGCGCCGGCTGACCGAGACGACCTTCTTCAACCCGCAGGAGGCCGGCAACCAGGCGATCGGCTGTGTCGTCGGCGGACTCATGCTCGCCCGGCAACTCCCCACTCCCGAGGCCGCGTTGGTCCGTACGTGCGCCATGCGGCTCTATCTGGAGGAGATCCGCGCCCGACGCGTGCGTGACAGGGGCGCGCTGCTGCCTCCCGAGCACGGTGGGGCGTACGACAACAACTACGGGCCCATCTCCCTGTCCTTTCTCGCCCAGGCCCACCGGGTCAGCGGCGAGGCCGTCTTCGCCGAGGACGGGGAGGCGCTCGCCCGGTACATCGACGCGCGGCTGACCGTCGGCGGGTTCGACGTCGGAGGTCCCCGGTACAGCGAGCAGCACTGCGGCTTCGAGGCCGTCCTCGGCCTGCGCTACTTCGGCCGGCGCGTCGGCGCCGACCTCGGCCGCTACCGAGGCGACACCCGCTGGGGGCGGCACGCGGTCCATCCCGACGGCGGCGTCGACGGCCACTTCGCGTTCATGCTGGTCTGGCAGATCCAGGACGGCACACGCTGGCACCGGCTCCCCTCGAAGGAGCCGCTGCGGCACCAACTCCGGTCGGGCCGCGTCTCGGTGGCCTTCGACGACCGGATGACGCCCGCCCTGGTCGAGGCCGTCGGCACCTACTTCCTGCCCGCCGCGGTGAACCGGCAGCACGGCTTCGGCCCGGTCGTCGACGGCTTTCTGTACTGCCGTCCCCTGGGCCAGGTCCGCGTCCGTGACCTGCGCGCAGGCCCGCTGACCGGCAAGCTGGTCACCAAGCCCGTAGTCGGCCGCGACCATGTCCTGCGCCACGTCCGGTCCCTGTACGTCACCGACGGCATCAGCCTGTGGCTGACGGTCGCCGTGGAACGCCTCCCCGGCAGTCCCTACCTGCTCGCCGGGCTGCCGTACGCCGCGGACGACGGCGAGCGGGTCCGCAGAACCGCCGAGGCCGAGGTGATGTCCGCCGGCGGCCTGCGCCTGACCCACCCCCCGGCCGAGGGCGTCGACCACTTCGACGCCCGGTCGGAGACCACCCAGGAACAGGCGGCCTTCGCGCTCGCAGCCGATCCGCGTGTCTACGGCAACCCGGACGAGGGCTGGCGCCGGCTCGTCTCCTCCACGGCACTCGAGGCGGACCCCGCGCCCGGCGCCCCGGAGGGCCTGCACGTCTTCGCCGTCCGGTACGGACCCGGCGGCCCGTACACCCCCATGCTCGCGGGCACGTCGGCCCGACCGACCGTCAGCACCGAGGCGTTCACCGCGCTGATCGGCGATCCCGCGGGCGATGACCACGGGGAACCCGAACTGGAGATCCGG
The DNA here is from genome assembly GCF_044757755.1 of Streptomyces sp. NPDC091209. Classification (NCBI taxonomy): domain Bacteria; kingdom Bacillati; phylum Actinomycetota; class Actinomycetes; order Kitasatosporales; family Streptomycetaceae; genus Streptomyces; species Streptomyces sp. NPDC091209. The sequence goes on from NZ_JBIVVR010000009.1 coordinate 144,289, forward strand.
CCTCGCCGACCGCCTGCCCGATGACCGTCTCCCCGGCGACTTCTGCCTCGACGGCCGCTTCTCGGCTGATCGCTCTCCGGCGACCGTTTCTCCTGCGACTGCGACTGCGACTGCGACTGTGCCTCCGGTGACTGCTCCTCCGGCGGCGACCGCTCATCCGGTGGCGGCTTCTCCGACGGCGGCCGTCCCGACCACCGCCGGCCCGACGACGAGGTCGGCGCGGTCCCGGGTCGCGGCGACCAGCTCGGCGTTGCGCTGATCCGTTCCGAGCACCCACGCCACCGCCGTGTCGTGATCCTTGCCGAACTCCTCGTGACGTGCGACCAGCCGCCGGACGCGGTCGGACTCGTCGAGCTCGCAGAACCACACCTCGTCGAGCTGCGCGCGGGCCCGCGCCCACGCGTCCTCGCGCAGCAGCAGGTAGTTCCCCTCGGTCACGATCAGACGCGCGGCCCGGGGAACCGGAAGGGCACCCGCCAGAGGCTGTTCGAGGACCCGCTCGAAGCCGGGCGCGTAGACGAGATCCTCCCCGTCCTCACGCAGCCTGCGCAGCAGCGCCGCGTACCCCGCCGCGTCGAACGTGTCCGGAGCGCCCTTCCGGTCACGCCGCCCCAGCCGGTCCAGCTCGGCGTCCGCGAGATGGAACCCGTCCATCGGCACATGCGCGACGTGGAAGGCCCCGTCCTCGTCGAGCCGCCGGACCAGTCGCTCGGCAAGCGTCGTCTTTCCCGACCCGGGGCTGCCGGCGATACCGAGAAGGGCGCGCCGGCCGGGACGTACGAGCGCGGCGGCCCGCTCCACCAAGTCGTCGAAGGTCGGACCGGCCTCCGTCATACGAGCCAGGACCGGAGCTCGGGGACAGCGATTTCCATGCCCCCAGTATCGACGACGCGGGGCACAGGGGAAGTCCTGTCCCGGAGGCGGCGACGGCCGCACGACTGAACCCGTCGCCCGGTGTTGTGGCGCGCGCCACCCGCTGGAGACGGTTCCGGGGGGAAGACTGCTCCTATGACTGAGCTCGGCCTGCCGAAACAGATCCTGGCCTGCCTCTTCGACCTCGACGGGGTCATCACCAAGACCGCCGTGGTCCACGCGGCCGCCTGGAAGCGGACCTTCGACGACTTCCTGCGCGGACGCGACGGCGACGGATTCCAACCCTTCGACGACGCCGACGACTACGCCGCGTACGTCGACGGACTGCCCCGCGCCGACGGTGTCCGCACCTTCCTCGCCTCGCGCGGCATCGAACTCCCCGAAGGAACCCCCGACGACCCACCGGACCGCGCCACCGTCCACGGCCTGGGCAACCGCAAGAACAAGCTGCTCCTCGACATGATCCGCACGGACGGGGTCGAGGCGTACGACGGCACGCTGCGCTATATCGAGGCCGTCCGGGCGCACGGCCTGCGGACCGCCGTCGTCTCCTCCAGCGCCAACTGCCGGGACGTCCTGCGCTCGGTGGGAGCGGAGTCCCTCTTCGACGTACGCATCGACGGTGTCGTCGCCGCCGAACGCCGGCTGCCGGGCAAGCCGCGCCCCGACACCTTCCTGGCCGCCGCGAAGGACCTCGGCGTCGGGCCGTCCGAGGCGGCCGTCTTCGAGGACGCGCTCGCCGGCATGGACGCGGGCCGCTCGGGCCACTTCGGGTACGTCGTCGGCGTGGACCGGGTCGGCCAGGGCGCCGCCCTGCGTGCGCACGGCGCCGACCTCGTCGTACGCGATCTGGCCGAACTGGGGGAGCGCGCGTGATCACTCACTCGTCGTACGGCGTGGAGCCCTGGGCGCTGCGCGAGAGCGAGCTGCACCTCGGACTGCTGCCGCAGAGCGAGTCCGTGTTCGCCCTCGCCAACGGCCATGTCGGCTGGCGCGGCAACCTCGACGAGGGCGAACCCCACGGCCTGCCCGGTTCCTATCTGGGCGGCGTCCACGAAGTCCATCCGCTGCCCTACGCGGAGGCGGGCTACGGCTATCCGGAGTCCGGGCAGACGGTCATCAACGTCACCAACGGCAAGATCGTCCGGCTGCTCGTGGACGACGAACCGTTCGACCTGCGCTACGGACGACTGCGCTCCCACGAGCGCGTCCTCGACCTGCGCACCGGGCTGCTCACCCGCACGTGCGAGTGGACCTCACCGGCGGGCTCCACGGTACGGGTGCGCTCCACCCGGCTCGTGTCCTTCACCCAGCGGGCGATCGCGGCCGTCACCTACGAGGTGGAACCCGTGGACGGCCGGACCCGGGTCGTCGTCCAGTCGGAGCTGGTCGCCAACGAGCAACTGCCCGGCCGCACGGCCGATCCCCGGGCGGCGATCGCCCTGGAATCGCCGCTGGAGGCCGAGGAGCACTTCGCGGCGGGACCCCGCCTGCGGCTCGTGCACCGCACCCGGCACAGCGGCCTGCGGGTCGCCGCCGCCGCAGACCACGCGGTCAGGGGACCCGACCGGACCACCATGACCAGCGAGAGCAGCGACGACGTCGCCCGCCTCACGGTGACCTCCGTGCTGGAGCCCGGCCAGACACTGCGCCTGGAGAAACTCGTCTCCTACGGCTGGTCGGGCAACCGTTCCCTGCCCGCTCTGAGCGACCAGGTGGACGCGGCGCTCGCCGCCGCCCGGCACGGCGGCTGGCAGCAGCTCGTCGACGAACAGCGCGGCTATCTCGACGACTTCTGGGCCCGCGCCGATGTCGAGATAGGAGGCGACGAGGAGATCCAGCAGGCAGTCCGCTTCGCCCTCTTCCATGTGCTCCAGGCCGGCGCCCGCGCCGAACAGCGCGCCATCCCCGCCAAGGGCCTGACCGGTTCCGGATACGACGGCCACGCCTTCTGGGACACCGAGACCTTCGTCCTGCCGCTGCTCACCTACACCTCGCCCGGTGCCGTCGCCGAGGCGCTGCGCTGGCGCCAGAACACCCTTCCGGCCGCACGGGAGCGGGCGGCCCAACTCGGGCTGCGGGGAGCGGCGTTCCCCTGGCGGACCATAGCCGGGTCGGAGGGCTCGGCCTACTGGCCGGCCGGCACCGCCGCGTTCCATGTGAACGCCGACATCGCCGACGCCGTCATCCGCTACACCGCCGCCACGGGCGACAAGCGCTTCGAACGCGACACCGGGGTCGAGCTGCTGACCGAGACGGCACGGCTGTGGCGTTCCCTGGGGCACCACGACCACCAGGGGAAGTTCCACATCGACGGGGTGACGGGGCCCGACGAGTACAGCGCCGTCGCCGACGACAACACGTACACCAACCTGATGGCCCGCGCGAACCTGATGGCCGCCGCCGACGCCGTCGAGCGGCATCCCCGGCGGGCCGCGGAACTCGGCGTCGACGAGGAGGAGAGCGCGGCCTGGCGCGACGCCGCTGACGCCATGCACATCCCCTACAACCACGAACTCGGCGTCCACGAGCAGAACGCCGGTTTCACCCGATACCAGCGCTGGGACTTCGCCGCCACCCGCTCCGACCAGTACCCGCTGATGCTGCACTTCCCCTACTTCGACATCTACCGCAAACAGGTCGTCAAACAGGCGGACCTGGTGCTCGCCCTGTACAAGTGCAGCCCCTTCTTCGACGCGGAGCACAAGGCCCGCAACTTCGCCTACTACGAACCCCTCACCGTCCGGGACTCCTCCCTGTCGGCCTGCTGCCAGGCCGTGATCGCCGCCGAGACCGGTCATCCGGGCCTCGCCTACGACTACTTGGTCGAAGCCGCGCTCATGGATCTGGAGGACCTGGAGCACAACACCCGCGACGGACTGCACATCGCCTCGCTCGCCGGGACCTGGATGGCCCTGGTCGCGGGCTTCGGCGGGCTGCGCCACCACGGGGGCACCCTGGAGTTCGCGCCCCGGCTGCCGGAACGCTTCAGCCGTCTCGCCTTCTCCCTGGAGGTCCTCGGCCGCCGGCTGCGCGTGGAGATCGGGCAGGACGTCGCCACGTACACACTCGCGGGCGGCGGCCCCCTGGAGATCCACCACTACCGGGAACCCTTCACCGTCGACGCCGACAAGCCGCACACCCTGCCCATCCCGGCGCCGCGGCTGCGCCCCGCCCCGGACCAGCCGCGGCACCGGCGGCCGAATCCTCGGGGGTGAGACGCGGCGCGGGGCCGTCGGCGCGTCAGTCGCGGACGATGGCGGGCGCGATGTCCTCGTGCCGCTCCAGGGGCGCCGCGTCGGGTGCGGCGGTCCGGGCGGCGGCCCTGGTCGCCGGTTTGCCGCAGAACGCGGGCTCCAGGGTGCGGTACATCGTGTTGAGCACGGTGGTGTTGTTCGAGGTGTTGGCCAGCGCGGTGAGACTGCGCTTGCCGTCCTTCGTGGTGAAGGCGTACGTGTAGTAGCCCTGCACGGTGCCGGTGTGCCCGTACACGGAGATCCCGCACGACAGATCGCGGCGGCGCAGTCCGAGGCCGTAGGACGTGTTGCTGTTGACCCGCGTCCACTTCGTCATCTGGGTGAGCTGGGCGGCGGACACGAGCTTGCCGCGCAGCAGCGCCGAGAAGAAGGCGTCGAGGTCGTGCGCTGTGGAGATGATGGCGCCCGCGCTCTGGGCCCACGAGGCGGTCTGCTCCGTGGAGTCCACCAGAGCCGCTCCCGCCGTGTCGGGCGTGAGGTAGCCGTGGGCGTGGCGGCCCGGGACGGCGGTGCGGGGATGGACGTAGAACGTGTTCGTGAGGTTCAGCGGGGTGAAGATGCGCTTCTGGTACTCGGTGCCGACGGCGTGCCCGGTCAGCTTCTCGATCAGCAGGCCGGCCACGACGAAGTTGGTGTTCGAATACGAGTAGGCGGCCCCCGGCGCGTTGGTCCGCGGCTTCTTCAGCGACAGCTTCACCAGGTCGCGGTAGCTGAACACCTTGTTGCGGACCGCTTCGAAGCCGGGGACCGTCCGGGCGAACATGTCGTTGGTGTAGTCGTACAGACCACTGCGATGGCTCAGTACGTGCCGCACGGTGATCCTGTTGTCGGGGAGCAGGCCCGGCAGATAGCTGTTGACCGACTTGTCGAGCTTCAGCTTGCCCTCGTCGACGAGTTGGAGCAGCACCACGGCGGAGAAGGTCTTGGTGACGCTGCCGACGCGGAACCGGTCGTTCGTGCTGATGGTGCGTCCGGTGGCCCGGTCGTCGACCCCCTCGACGAGGCTGTGCACCGTGCCGTTGTCGTCGATTCTCGCCATCGCGCCGGGTGCTCCCTGGCCGCGCGCCGTGCGCAGGATCGCGCGCAGGCCCGCGTCGTCGGGGGCCGCGGCGGCTACCGCGACCCGTTCGACGCCGGCCCGGTTCGTGCCCGTGGGCGTCACGGCCTGTGCCGGGGCTGCCAGCAGGGACGCCACAACCGCGCCGAGTGCCGTGCCCGTACCCACCGTCGCTGAGACCATCTGATCTTCTCCCGAATGCCGTCTGCCGGTTCGACGTCCCGGCCCGAACCGCCCCGCGGACGCGGGCGTCGGCACCATCTGTACGCGCTGAAGGGGCGCGCGGGTCGCATTGCCCGGGGATGCAGCGGAAACGGCGAAGGGGAATCGGCGAATTGGCGGAAAGACGCTCTGCAGGGTGAGGCTCCGGGATCGGTGCCTGTCCGGACAGGCACCCGCTCGGACGGGTGCCCGGTCAGAGGCGCGGCGCGACGGTGGAGGTCGGGGGCTGACGCAGGGTCAGCCGCTGAAGAGCTGGGTCCAGTACGTGCCGGCCCGGCTGCCGCCGGCGAGGCCGATGCCTATGTGGGTGAAGTCGCGCTTGAGGATGTTGGCGCGATGACCGGGACTGTTCATCCAGCCGAGAACCACCTCTGCGGGGGACCGCTGCCCGCAGGCGATGTTCTCGCCGATGGAGCGCCGGGTGCAGCCCGCGGCGGCGGCCCGGTCCCAGGGTTGGCCGCCGTCGGGGGAGGTGTGCGCGTAGAAGTCGCGGGCCACCATGTCGGCGCTGTGGGCCTGGGCCGCGGTGGTGAGCGTCGCGTCGGCGTGAAGGGGCGGCAGGCCGGCCGAGGCCCGCTCGGCGTTGGTGAGCGCGATCACCTCGTGCGCCGTCCGCTCCAGGCCTGCCGGGCTGAACGGCCGGGCCCACAGCGCCGTCCAGTACAGGTCGCCCGTGCGGGCGTCGGGGACGCACGCCAGTCCCGCCTGGTCGAAGGCCGGATCGCACAGCGTACGCCGCGACTCCTCGCGGGAGAGGCAGTACTCGACGAACTCCTGCGGGGTGCGCGGGCCGGAGACCAGATGCTCGCCGATGGTCAGGTACGGGTAACCGGCCGAGATGACGCGCTGGTACACGGAGGTGCCGTCCGGGCTCTGCGAACCGAGCAGGCCGCGGGCCGCCATGGCGGCGGCATGGCCGCGTGCCGCGTCCGTCAGCCGGGCGTCGAGGCGGACGGGCGACGAACCCGCGGCGGCGCGGGCGGAGTTCACCGGCCCCAGGAATCCGTCCGGGTCGGGCCCGCCGCCTGCCGCCCCCACGGCTCTGCCCCCCGCCGTGACGAGGCGCCCGGCGCCCGGCGCGGAGGTCTGCCCGGCCCTGGGCGCGGAGACCCGCCCGGCTCGGGGTGCGGAGGCTTGTCCGGTCCCGGGCGCGGAGACCCGCCCGGGGCCCCGACCGGCTCCCGGCTCCGGGCCCCGCCCCGGCAGGAGACGGCCACCCGGTGCCGATCCCCGCGCCGCGCCCGCCGTCGGCCCCGGAGGCGCGGTGTCGTCGGTGACATCGACCCCGAAATCCCGCGCGACGCCCGCCAGTCCGTCCGCGTACCCCTGTCCGAGAGCACGGAGTTTCCAGGCCGTGCCGCGCCGGTACAGCTCGGCGAGGAGCAGCACGGTCTCCCGCTCGGGCCGGGGCGGGGTGAACCGGGCGAGCGCCCGGCCGTCCGATGCGGTGACCTGCACGGTGGGGGAGGGCAGCCGGCCCAGCGGAGTCGCGGGGTCGGCGGGGCTGACGACGACGGTGACGCGGGCCGCTCCGGGCCTCAGCCGCGCCGGATCGATGGTGAGCCGGTCGCCGTCGAGACGGGCGCCGGGCGCGGCCGGCTGGTTGTAGAACACGAAGTCGCCGTCGCCGCGCACCTTGCCGCCGTCGTCGGTGATCAGCGCGGACACGTCGAAGGGGCCCGGCACCCTGAGGGTCAGGACCCCGTCCGGCAGGGGCGTGTTGGCCCCGGGAACCAGCTCGCTCATGCCGCCGCCCGTCGATGTGGTGATCCGTGCCCGCAGCGCCGTCCGGCGCGGAGCACGGGCCGTCGACCGCTCAACGGACCACCCGTGCCCTAGGGTTCCCGCGACTTGCGCGGTACCGGGCGCGGTCCTGGCATGGCGCGCAGGCCGCCGGGGTCGGCGGGCGGCCGGAGGGATGACACGGGGGGCGCGGCGGCGCGCATCGAGCGCAGGGCGAGCAGCATGACGCCGATGTCGTCCAGGTAGACCGGGTCGGGCAGCAGGTCGGTCGGCAGCACCAGATAGATGACGGCACCCCAGAACACCCAGCGGGGTCCGGTCGGCAGTCCGGCCCGCCGCAGATCACGGCGGGTGCGTACGAGGCGCAGCAGGAGCACCAGCGCCGCCGCGAGCGCGGCGGCCGCGAGGACCGCGACGATGACGAGGACCAGGGTCCATGAGGTCGAATCCATGCGTCCGTCCAGAGATCTCGTCGGGGTGTACTTCCCTGTGCTTCCCTCCGTGTGCCCGCTCGCGCCCAGGCTACCGCCCCGGGTGGGCCGTCCGTGCGCGCGTTCCGGGCCGGGAGGGCCTACGCGGCAGGGGTGATCCGAATGGGTCCGCTAGCCCGCGCCGGGTGTGTCGTCGCGGCAGATGACGAAGTCGTCGAAGACATGCCGGCCGGGTCGTGTGCCGACGGACCTGATGGCCCGGCGGATGTCCCGCAGCTGATCCGTGGTCATCTGCAGCGCGGGCTCGTCGGGCTGATAGGTGGTGCGCACGGGGTAGTCACGCCCCGGCTCCCGGGTCATCTCGATGTGGCAGCCGAGCACATGGGTGACCGGGCGCCGCCCGCAGAAGTCGATCAGACGCTCGACGGTGCGGGTGAAGGCCGGCCAGTCCTCGACGTACAGGCGCCCCGGATAGACCGTGTCGCCCGTGAGCAGGAACCCGGTCCAGGGGTCGAAGAACGTCACCGAGGCCTCGTGGTGTCCCGGTGTGGCCATGCACTCCAGCACCCGGCCGCCGAGATCGACCCGGGCGACGGTGTCGGGATCGTCACGGAACCCGAAGAAGTCCCAGGCGGTGCCCAGCGCCGCGTCCACGACCTCGGTGCCGAGGCGGCCGGCGAACTGGCCGTCCCCCGCGACGTGGTCGCCGTGCGGATGGGTGTGCAGCACGAGCAGCCCGTAGTCGTCCCGGGGATGCCCGGCCAGCCACGACTCCATCAGCTCGTCGACGACGCGCCGCAGCGGGAAGAGGTCGGCCGAGGCCGTGGCGCCGGTGTCGATCAGCACGGCCCGCGCGGTCCCGAACAGCAGGAACATGAAGGGCGCTTCGTAGTCGATCGCCATGTTCTGGCGAAGGATCACGGTGTGCTCGTCGTAGGCGTGGACCTGGATGTCGGGATCCGTGTTGTGCTTGGCCGAGGGCGAGCCGTGGATCCATCGCACGTCGAGAGGTGCGACAGGCGCGGAAGCGCCGCTTCCACGGGTGCCGTCGGTCTGCTGCCCAGCCGTGTCCACGCTGTCTCCTCGGTCTCGTCCCGCCGGGCCGCGGCAGGGCCCGGACCTCAGTGTCGCGGGTGGGCGTGGTCCACCAGCGCCTGGGACACCGAACGGATGCTCCGGGCGATGTGCTGGAGCTGCATGAGCTCGGCGGCGTACAGCTTGATGGTGTGCTCGATGACCCCCTCCTGCAGGCCGAGGCCGGGCAGCTCGGAGCGCGCGGTCTGCAGTGCCGTCCGGGCGACCCGTATCTCCTGCTGCACCTGGAGGTGCGCGTGGCGGGCGAGCAGGACGGGGTGCTTGTGCAGGACGGGGTAGCTCGCGTAGCGGCTCGGCACCAGCTCGCGCAGCCATTTCACCGCCGATCGCTCCCAGTCGAAGCTGCCGGGGGTCTTGACCTGGCACGGCCAGTCCGAGGTGATCGGTGAATACGTCAGGGCCATGTTGTTCATCGCTTCCGGGTTACGTCGGCGGGGGACTCTGGGGCGGCCCCGGAATAGGGGTACCGGGGCCGCCACCACGGGTCTCGCAGGCGAGACCCGCTCGAACACCCGGGACCCGATGCGGGTAGGAGCGGAGGGCCCCGGGTGGTCATGGGTCGTGACCTGGAGGCATCCGGGTCGCGATCCGAAAGAAGTATTTATATATGCCGCCGGAAGCGCAAGGACATGAAAACATTCATGCGCGCTTTGATGTGAATGATCCCGTGATGCCGTGGTGACAGCCGGTACGGGAGAGCGGCTCGGGGGGCGCCGCGAGGGGGCTCGGGCTGTGAGGCGGCTGTGCCGGGATGCCGTCCGCTCGGCGAGGCGACCCCTGCGGCGAGACGGTCCGTGCGGCGAGGGACCCCTGACGGCGAGGGCCCCGAGTGGAGCGGCGACGGGTGTGGAGCGGCGGACCCGTGCCGCGAGGCGGACCCGTGCCGCGAGGCGGACCTGTGCGGGGAGGCGGGCCTGTGTTGCGAGGCGGACCTGTGGGGGAGGCGGTGCGCGCCCTCGGGCGGCCGTCCTCGCGCGGTGCCCGCGACCGTCCTCGTGCGGGTGCCGGGGTCAGTCCCGCAGGAAGAACTGGTGCTGCTCGGCGACCTGCTCGTACTCCTCGAGGCGGGCCTGCGTGCGCTCCGGATCGGCGTCGGTCATGGCCTGGAGCAGCGCCGCGGACAGGACCACGGGCGCCGCGTAGGAGTCGAAGACGAGGCGGGAGCCCGTACCGGTGGCGAAGGTGATGTCGGCCTCGTCGGCCAGCGGGCCGAGCCCGAGGTCGGTGATCAGGGCCACCCGGAGGCCCGCGCTGCGCGCGACCCGCATGGCCGTGAGCGTCTCCTGGGCGTGCCGGGGCATCCCGAAGGCCAGGACCCAGGTGCCGCCCGCCTCGCGCGACTGGAGCAGCGCGTCGTACGCGACCGAGCCGCCGCGCGTCACCACCCGGACGTCCGGGTGGATACGGCGGGCGGCGTACGCGAAGTACTCGGCCAGCGAGACGGAGATCCGCAGTCCGAGAACCGTCAGGGGGGCCGATTCCGACAGGGCGCGGCCGACGCGGATGATCTGGTCGGGATCGGCGAAGTCCCGCCGCAGGTTCTCCAGGTTCTCGATCTCGGCGTCCACCGCGGCCTGGAGCTCGTTGCTCGTGACCTCGGCCGGCGTCCCCGGTGTGCTGCCGAGGGTGCTGAGCGCGATGGACTGCAGGCTCTCCCGCAAGGCGGGGTAACCGCTGAACCCGACCGCCGCCGCGAAGCGGGTCACGGAGGGCTGGCTCACGCCCACCCGCTCGGCGAGGTCGGTGATCGACAGGAACGCGGCCTCGGTGATGTGCTCGATCAGGTACTGGGCGATCCGCCGCTGGCCCGGCGAGAGCCGGGGGCCGTCGAACAGTTCCCTGAGCTGGGACGTGGGCGCGGCGCCCGCCTCGGGGGCCGTCTTTCCCGAGGTGATCGCGGATGCCTGGGCGCGTGCCTGCTGCGGCGATGGCACCGGTGCGCCTCCTTCATGTCCCACGAGAACTCAACATAGCTCACGGACCTTTCTGACCTGGGCCGGTATGAGCGCAAGCAAGGTGCGCGTTCCTTGTTTCGCGCGCGATCGCGGGGTACCCGCACAGGCACCACGACGTGCTCGTTCGCGGGCGCGCGTGCCTGTATGCCGACGCGAGGGAGAGGGTTTTCATGAGCGTGCAACAACTGCCCGCGTCAACGGTTCACGTGATGCTCGGGGACTGTTCCGCGGCCGACGCCAAGAGTGTGCTCGCCGTCCTGTCCGGACGTTTCACCGCGGACCGGGAGGGCGCGGACGAGCCCCACGAGTCCGCGAGCGGCCGACCGACGGTGTGGACCGCGCTGTTCGACACGGCCGGTCATCCCCGGGGCGGCGCCGGGCCTGTCGGGGAACTTTCGGGGCAGCCGACGGTGGAGGCACAGGGTGGTCCCCGCGCGACACAGCGTCTGCGGGAGGCCCTCGGTGCCGCCTTCACCGTGCACGAACTGGGCACGGAGGCCGGTGACCAGGAGGTTCAGATGAAGCTGCGGCTGGATTCGAGTACGGCCCACGAGACGCGGTCCGTGTGAACGCCGGGACGGCGGCGCGCGGCGGAGAGATCGGCGCCCGCCGCGCGGCGACCGGCTCGGCACGGGCAGGGGCGGCCCGCGCGGGACTGGCCGCGCGAGGGGTGATCTACGCCCTGGTCGGCGTACTGGCCCTGCGCATCGCCTTCGGCGAGGGCGGCGGGCGGCAGGCGGACCGGGGCGGCGCCCTGGAGGAGATCGCCTCGAAGCCGTTCGGGGCGGCTCTGCTGTGGGCCCTCGGCGCCGGACTCGTCGGCATGGCGTTGTGGCGGCTGTCCGAGGCGGTGTTCGGTGCCGCCGGGCAGGGCGGCGGCGAGGCGGGCAAGCGGCTGATGTCGGCCGGGCGGTGCGTGTTCTACGGGTTCGTCGCCTACTCCGTGCTGGCCTTCGCCGCCGGTGCGCGCGGCAGCGGCGCGGGCGACCGGCAGTCCCGCGATGTCACGGCCAAGGCGCTCGGCATGCCGGGTGGCCAGTGGATCGTCGGCGTCGCCGGCGCGGGCCTTGTCGTGGCGGGCGTCTGGATCCTCGTACGGGCCGTCATGCGCAAGTACCGGAAGCATCTGAAACTCGGCGAGATGTCGCGACGGGTCCGCAGGGCGGTCGACACGGCGGGTGTGGGCGGCGGGGCCGCGCGCGGCGTGGTGTTCGCCGCGGCGGGCGCCTTCGCGGTCCGGGCCGCCGTGGACTACGAACCCGACCAGGCCAAGGGCATGGACGGCACCCTGCGGTCCTTCGCCGGAACCCCGATGGGCCCGTGGCTGCTGGCCTGCGTCGCCGCGGGCCTGGTCCTGTTCGGGCTGTTCTCCTTCGCGATGGCCCGGTGGCGGAGGGTGTGACGCCGGGCGGCGCCGGAGCGCGCGTGGCCCCGCACCCCGCCGAGGGTAAAAGGGTGCCCCCGCCGCGTACGCGACAGGGGCGCCCTCGCGGGCATGGCGCGGACCGGTCAGGGTTGCGCCGTGAGCGCGAAGCCCTGCGCGGCCGAGCCGTCACAGGCGCGCTGGGTGAGCTGCACGCTGTTCGCCGCGGAACCCGCCGCGCTCAGGCACTTGCCGCTGTGCCGGGCGATGAAGTGATAGCGCCCGGTGCTCTCCCTCACCGGCTGCCACTGCTGGTTCTGGCCGCTCGACCAACTCCAGAGCTGCAACGGCGCGTTGTCGGCCGTCGAGCGGTCGGTGACATCGATGACCTGCTGCGGATTCGGGCGGAGCGTGATCCGCGTGTAGCCGCTGTCCGTCGAACGGAACTGGAACTGCTGCGCCTGGGTGCCGTTGCACGCGTACTGCTGGATGGCGGTCCCGTTCGCCGTGCCCGCCGAACGGGCGTCCACGCAGGTGCCGTTGCCGGCGTTGGCCAGTGAATACCAGGTGGTCTCGGAGATCGGATCCGCCGGTGGCACCGGTGTGTCCGCCCCGCCGAGCCACTTGAGACCGTCCAGCAGGAACCGGTTCTGCGTCGCGCTCGCGAACGTCGACGAAAGGGTGGTGTTCGTCGCGTAGTCCATCGCGTTGTGACCGAAGTTCGCGTACAGCATCCGGTACTTCGTGTTGGTCCACAGGATCGGGTAGTAGCCGCTGGTCCAGGTCTGGTCGGGGTCCGTGCCGAGCGGGAAGCTGCTCGGGTCGATCGAGGCGAGGATCCTGATGTCCGGGTTCTGCCGCAGGTCGTTGGACCAGCTGTACCACTCGCTGACCGACGACGTGAACGTCGCCGGCAGGTTCACGGTGGCGGGATGCGTCCGGTCCTCTACCTTCAGGACGGCCGTGGTCGGCCCCCAGGTGTTGGACCTGAAGTCGCCGCTGCCGAGGAACTGGTTGTGATACCACGACCAGCTCTGCGCGTCGGTCGTGAAGGCCGAGACATGGAAGCCCAGCCAGCCGCCTCCCCCGCGCATGTACTGCTCGAAACCGGCGCGTTGGGCCGCGGTCTGCGGCAGGTCGTCGAGGAACAGGACGACTTGGTACGCGTTCACTCCTCCGTTGCTGAGCAGGTCCCAGTCGTTGCTGGCCGTGTAGGTGAAGCCGTTCGCCGCGGCCTGCTTCGGGAACCAGTCGTTGGCCTCGTGGACGAAGCTGATGTGGGCGGCGTCCCAGGTGCCGTTGTAGAGGGCGAGCACCTTGAACGGGGCCGCCGTGGTCGCCGCGGTGGTGGCGTGCGCGGCGGGTGGAACCGCGAGGCCGAGCAGCGTCGCCAGCAGGACGAGGAACCGCAGGACACCGCGCGCCGGAGCGGATTCGCTGATGCGCATCCGACTCTCCTTCCCGTACGTGTCAGGGGTCAGGGGTAGCTGACGAGGTCGGCGACATTGGTCGAGGAGTTGGACGGACCGCCCCGGTCGTTGATGACGTGCCGGATGGTGCCCGTACCGCCCAGGGAGACGGTCACCATGTCCTTGAAGCGCACGTTCGCGTTGCTGGGCGCCTCGATGGCGTGCTCGGCGGCGACGGCGGAGTTGACGTTGAAGTAGCAGTAGCTGCCGAAGCCGTAGACCTGATGGCTCGTCACGGAGGCCGCGACCTTGTAGGCGGCGTAGCCCTGCGTCGAACCGTTCATCCAGGCCGCCTGGTTGGGCGGGTCGTACGGCATCTCGTTCTGGTAGAAGTACGTGCGGCCGCCGTTGCCGTTCCAGATGGTCTGGTACTTCTGGTAGTGCTCGACGAACAGGCCGTACATGGTCACGTCGTCGCCGTTCACGACCAGACCGGTGTCGGCCGTGTTGCTGGTCCAGCCGACCCCGCTGCCGTGGTCCGCGCGCCACAGCCACAGGTGGTCGCCGATGACGTCGTCGCTGTTGACGGTCAGGCTGGTGGTGGCCTTGCCGACGCCCGCGCCCCCGATGCGGAAGAACACGTCGTGCAGGGAGCTCGGGTCCGCGCTGTGGTCCGCGGAGGAGCCGCTCGGCCCCATCTCCAGCAGCTGCGCGGAGTTGGTGGTGCCCGCGTCGATCAGCAGCCCGGCGAGCTGGACGCCGTCCACGTCGGCCACCGTCATGGCGGTGACGCCGTTGTCGGGGACGAGCGTGGCGAGACCGAGGCCCAGCACCACCGTGTCGGCCCTGGTGACCTTGAGCGTCTGGTCGAGGTGGTAGACGCCGGGCGTCACCAGCAGGTTCTTGCCCTGGGCCAGCGCGTCGTTCAGCTGCGCCGCGGTCGCGCCCGGCTTCACGATGAAGAAGTCGGAGAGCGGCAGGGACGTGCCGGCCGGAGTTCCCGAACTCCAGCTCGTGCCGCTGGAGTTGGTGCGTACGGACGGTACGAACACCTTCCAGGCGCCCGCCGAGTCGACATAGAGGAAGGGCTTCTCACGCGAGACCGGCGTCTGGTCCACCGTCGTGTACGGCGGGCTCGGGAAGCTGTTCGCCGGGGCGTTCTTCGCGCCGACGAACACCATGTTCCAGTTGGAGCCGGTCCAGTTCGACCACTCGGTGTTGCGTGACAGCCACTGCTGCTGCGAACCGGAGTTGACCTGGCCGTCGATCTTCGTGTCGGCCATGTAGCCGCCGCTCGACCAGCCGCCGTCGTCCAGCGCCAGGTTGCCGCGCAGATGCATCCGCCGGTACGGCGCCGCCTGCGAGACCGCCCAGCGGTCCGACCCGGACGTGGGAGTCACCGACAGGTTCTCCGCCGAACGCCAGAAGTTCTGGGTCGCGTTGCCCTGGAACCAGTCCGCCTCGGCGTGCACCGAGCCCTGGATGTTCACGTCGTCGGGGGACAGGCCGAGACCCGCTACCTGGGTGTAGAAGCCGACGTTCGCGTTGGCGCTGTAGGTGCCGGGCTTGAAGAGGAAGGCCTTGCGGGCGGTGCCGAACTGGTTGGTCTCCTGCTGGGAGAACGCCGCGTCGAGACTGCTCTGGACGGTCGCGGCCGGTGTCGAGGGGTCGAAGACGGTGACGTTCGGGCCCAGGTCCGGTGTCCCCGGGGGCTGTTGGGTGTCCACCGCGTCGACATAGAAGGACTGGGCCGCCGTGCCGTTGCAGGTGTACTGCTGGAGCTGCACGCTGTCGGCGGTGGAGGCGCTCGGCACGTCGAGGCACTTGCCGCTGTTGCGGTTCACGAAGTGATAGGCGCCGCCGGTCTCCGCCACGGCCTGCCACTGCTGGTTGGTGCCGCCGCCGTACGCCCACAGCTGTACCAGCGCGCTGTCCGCGGTCGAGACGTTCGTGACGTCCCAGGCCTTGGTGGCGTCGGCCCGGTTGTCGACCTGGGAGTACCCGTTCGACGTGGCCGCGAACTGCCACTGCTGGGCCTGGCTGCTGTTGCAGGCGTACTGCTGGACCACCGTGCCGTTCGCCGTTCCGGCGGCTTTGGCGTCGACGCACTTGCCGTTGCCCGCGTTGACGACGGTGGCCCAGCCGGTCGGCACCGCGGCTGCCTGCGCGACCGCGTCGTTCTGGGCGACCGCGTTCTGTGAGGCGAGGGTCAGCCCCGACATCGTCGTCGCCATGAGCGCGGTCACCGTCAGCAGCCTGGTCGTTCGGTGCCGCCCGGACCCTCTTCCGGATCCGGGCAGGGGGAATCTGGACATGCGGGACACTCCTGAATTGGTGGGGGGTTCATGTCCGTGAACATCGAATGCATTCATGGAGTCGTGGTGATCGGTGAACCTAAAGGTCTGCACCAAAGACGTCAAGATATGAAACAGAGAACGCTTCGAAATCGGCTGCGGGCGCGAGGAGTTGAATATCACCTCAGGGAACGGGACCTGAACTCGGCTCCATGGCAAGGGTGTTCACGGGGCCGGTGAAGCGGGACCCGGTAACCGGTGGGCTGAACCGCAGCCGGCCGCGCGACCGCGCGACCGCGCGGGGATCGCGACGAGGTGCGCCCTGTCGCCCCGATGGGTCGCGGTTCACTTCTTGGATCCGGGTCACACGCCGGTTCCGGAACGGCTTCCCGAGTGTGTGGTTCCTTACATGGTGGTGACATGGCGACGAACCACACCCACCTCACCCACATCTCAGGGCACTCTGGTTCCGGGTCGGTGACTCCTGTCCTGGAGAGACACAGGTATCCACCGGCCACCGCGCCGACCGGCACCGCCGGTTCGTGTCCTGCGGCAAGGGAAGCGGCTGCCGCGGAACAGCGCCCCGGAGCAATTCCGGGGCGCCGTGCGCGTCTGCCGAGTCCTTCGGCCCCGCCTCTCGGCCCCCGCGCTTCGTCCCTCGGGCCCGTATGTTGCGGTGCTAGGCGGTGGCCGTGCCCCCGCGTTCGGATTCGAACGCGGCGAGGGCGGTCTGCACCCGGTCCAAGGTCGTCTCGGTGTCGTCCGTCGCGTCGACCGTCAGCCCCGGTTCGCCTTCGAGCAGCGGCTGGAGGGCGTCGTACTGGGATGCGAGCAGATTCTCGGACATGAAGTGGCCGGTGCGGTGTGTGATGCGCCGTCGGGCGATCTCCCGCTCCAGGTCGAGGTGCACGAACCACACGCCGGGCCCGGCCGCGCGGAGCAGCTCCCGGTAGGTGACCTTCAGGGCCGAGCAGGACACGACCGCGCTCCGCCGGGACCGGGTCGCGTCGCGGATCCAGTTCGCGAGCGTGTGCAGCCACGGTTCACGGTCGGTGTCGTCCAGCGGCCGGCCCGCGCTCATCCTGGCGATGTTCCGCGGTGTGTGGAAGTCGTCCCCCTCCACGAAGGGCACGTTGAGACGCTGGGCGAGCTTCTTCCCGAACGTGCTCTTGCCGGACGCCGAGACGCCCATGACCACCACGATCGTCGGCGCGGCCCCGGGTGATGGCATGCGGCTCCTCCTGGATCGATCCGGCAGGACGTGGGTGCCCTCGCCGGAATCCTCGGGGGAAGGCCCGGGGCGCCGGGGCCGCGCGGCGACGTGGTCCGGCGGAATGCACCCGGATGGATGCGCCGGGCACGCGGGCCGGTGCTGTTCCGCGCGATGGATTCCCCGACCCGGGGGCACGGTCGTGCCGTGCGGTCGCTCAGCGGGGCAGCGGAGCCGGGCGGTTGCTCCGCCGGAGGGACCCGGCTACTTCCAACGGCCGAGCGGGGCTAGTCCGCCCTCGCCGACTCCGGGCGGGGGTGATTGCCTCGGAACGGGTCTCTGCGGCCCCGAAGTCGACACGGCCGCGGCGGACAGGACCTCCGCGCGGCCCGGGCGCACCGGCGCCCGCGCGGGGCCGGCCGGCGGACCGACGGCTGGTTGGTCCCCGAACACGGCGCACCGACGAATGGGAGACGGCAGTGACCTCAGGCGTGGACACCGGTGGGCAGCTCGCGGGGCTGCCGCTGCTGCGGGGCCAGAAGGCTCTGGTGACCGGGGCGAACTCCGGCATCGGACTGGCCACCGCGATCGCGCTGGGCCGGGCGGGCGCGGACGTGGTCGTCAACTACGTGTTCGGGCAGGAGGCCGCCGAGGACGTGGTCCGGCAGATCCAGGGCTTCGGTGTGCGGGCCTTGGCCCACGAGGCGGACGTGTCCGACGAGGGCCAGGTCGTCGGGATGTTCGCGCGGATGCTGGAGGAGTTCGGCACCATCGACATCCTGGTGGCCAACGCCGGCCTGCAACGGGACGCGTCGGTCACGGAGATGACCCTCGAACAGTGGCACAAGGTCATCGACGTGAACCTCACCGGCCAGTTCCTGTGCGCCAGGGAGGCGACCAAGGAGTTCCTGCGGCGCGGTGTCGTACCGGAGGTCTCCCGCTCCGCCGGAAAGATCGTCTGCATGAGCTCCGTGCACCAGCTCATTCCGTGGTCCGGTCACCTGAACTACGCCGCTTCCAAGGGCGGCGTCCTGATGCTCATGCAGACGCTCGCGCAGGAACTGGGCCCGCACGGGGTCCGGGTCAACGCGGTCGCGCCGGGTGCCATCAAGACCCCGATCAACCGCAGCGCCTGGGAGACCCCCGAGGCCGAGGCGGAACTGCTCAAACTGATCCCCTACCGCAGGGTCGGCGTCCCCGAGGACATCGCCGACGCGGTGACGGTACTGGCCTCCGACCTCATGGACTACGTGGTCGGCACGACCCTGTTCGTCGACGGCGGGATGACCCTCTTCCCCGGCTTCGCCACCGGTGGCTGAGGCGGTGGCGCCCGCGCTCACCTCGTGCTCCCCGCCAACGCGCTCACCCGTGTCCATCGCCGGCACCAGCCAATGAGGCCCGTATGAACAAGGCATTCATCCTCCTGGCCGGCGCCCCCGAGCAGGTGTTGCCCGCGCGTGAGCTGATGGCCTTCACCCTGGCCACCCACATCATCCTCGTGCCGCTGGGCGTGGCCCTGCCGTTCATCACCCTCGTCATGCACCACCGCGCCCTGCGCAGGAACGACCCCGTCGCGCTGCTGCTCGCCCGCCGCTGGTCGGCCGTCATGGCCGTGCAGTTCGCCGTCGGCATCGTCACCGGCACCGTGCTGTCGTTCGAGTTCGGGCTGCTGTGGCCGAAGATGATGGGCACCTGGGGAGATGTCTTCGGCCTCGGTTTCGGGGTGGAGGCCTGGGCGTTCTTCCTGGAAGCGGTCCTGATCGCCATCTACCTCTACGGCTGGCGGCGCCTCCCGGCGTGGCCGCACTTCTGGCTCGCCACCCCGCTGCCGCTCGCCGCGCTGATGGGCGCGTTCGGCATCATCGGCGCCAACTCATGGATGAACACGCCGCGGGGCTTCACCCTGGACTCCCAGGGCAGACCCACGAACGTCGACGTCCGGTCCGCCGTGTTCACGCCCATGTTCGGACCCGAGTACTGGCACTTCGTCGTCGCGATGTTCCTGACGGCGGGCTATGTCGTGGCCGGTGTCTACGCGGTCGGCTGGCTGCGCGGTCGGCGGGACCGGTATCACCGGCTCGGGTTCTGCGTGCCGTTCACCGTCGCGGCGATCCTCACGCCCGTGCAGTTCTTCCTCGGCGACAACATCGCCCGGCAGATCTACCACAAGCAGCCGGTGAAGTTCGCCGCCGCGGAGCTGGTCTGGAAGAGCGGCTCACACGTTCCCGAGTACCTCTTCGGCCGGCTCCAGTCCGACGGAAGCATCAAGGGCGGCATCAAGATCCCCCAGCTGGACTCCATCCTGGCCGGCGGCAGGCCGAGCACCACGGTCACGGGGCTCACCTCCGTACCCGCCGAGGACCGCCCCACCCCGACGCAGGCGACCATCGTGCACTGGACCTTCGACATCATGGCCACCATCGGCAGTGTGCTGATCCTGCTCGCGCTCTGGTACGGCTGGTGCTGGCTGCGACGCCGTGACCTGCCCCGCTCCCCGTGGTTCTTCCGGTGCGCGGCCGTCGCCGGAGTGGCGAGCGTGATCACGGTCGAATGCGGCTGGATCACCACCGAAGTGGGCCGCCAGCCCTGGATCGTCTACCAGTACATGCGAGTCTCCGACGCGGTCACGCCCACCGCGGCCGGTTCGCTGTGGACGATGTTCGGCATCGTGGTCGTGGTCTACGTGCTCATGTTCGGCGCGTTCCTCGGCGTCATCATGAAGATGAGCAGACGGTGGCGTCTCGCGGGCGCGAGCCCGGCCGGCGAACCCGGCCACGCGCCGGAGGCCGACACGCCCTACGGGCCCCGCCGGGAGCGGGCCGAAGCGGCACGCGCCTCCTCCGCGCCACCCGAGTCCGGGCCACGGCCGGGGCCGGGAGACCCCCGATGACCGCCACGGTGGCCGCCTGGGTCCTGCTCCTGGCCACGGCCGCCTACGCCTGCGGCGGCGGTGTCGACTACGGGGCCGGATTCTGGGACCTGGTCGCCGGCGGCACCCGGCGGGGCAGAAGGCCGCGCGGTCTGATCGACGACGCGATGGAACCCGTCTGGGAGGTCAACAACGTCTGGCTGATCTTCGTCTTCATCCTCATGTGGACCGGCTTCCCGGTGTTCTTCGAGTCGGTCTTCAGCGCGATGTGGCTGCCGCTGACCCTGGCCGCCGTCGGTCTGGTGCTGCGCGGAGCGGGATTCGCCCTGCGCAAACCCACCCACCGGCTCGCCCAGCGCCGTATCTTCGGAGCCGTCTTCGCCGTCGCCTCCCTGCTGACCCCGTTCTTCCTGGGGGCGGCCGTCGGCGGTGTGGCCTCCGGCCGGGCCGCCCCGGGCGTCACCGCCTCCGCCGACGTGTGGGCCAACACCACCTCGATCGTCGCCGGACTTCTCGCCGTCGCGGCCACGGCGTTCCTCGGGGCGGTCTTCCTCACGGCGGACGCCCGCCGTTTCGACGCCCCCGACATGATCGTCTACTTCCGGCGGCGCGCCTGGTGCAGCCTCGCCGTCGTCACCGTCCTGGCCCTGATCGGGCTCGCCGAGACACACGATCACACCGCGTACGTCTACCACGGCCTCACCCACGGTCTGGGGCTGCTGCTCGTCATCCTCTCGGCGGTGGCGGCGGCGGCCACCGCGTGGCTGGTCGCCGGACGGGCCGCGGGCTGGGCCCGGTTCACCTCGGTGGGCGCGGTGGCCCTGGTGATCGCCGCGTGGGGCGCGGCCCAGCGGCCCTACCTCATTCCCACGTCCCTCACGGTCCAGCAGGCCGCGGGCGCGGCGGCTTCGCTGCACTGGCTGCTGATCGTCACCGTGATCGCGATCGTGCTCGTAGGGCCCGCGCTGGCGGTCCTCTACCGCCTCGACACACGAGGTCTGCTGGAGGCCCAGACCGACGCGGACGTCGAGGGCGGCGCGGGCAGCCCCGGCGCGGGCTGACCGTCCGGCCGCCCCGGCACAACGGACGGCGACGAACAGACCGCGACGAACCGACCGTCGGCCAGAACGACCGGCAGGGAGACAGCCGTGACGGAGAATCAGATCCTCGAAGGCCTCGGACTGATCGTCGTCCTGGCCGTCGGCTCCCAGATCCTGGCGAGCCGGCTGCGGATCCCCGCCCTGATCGTCCTGCTGCCGGTCGGCTTCACCGCGGGCGCCCTGACCGACATCGTCAACCCCGATAAACTGCTCGGCGACGCCTTCTCCCCGATGGTGTCCCTGGCCGTGGCGGTGATCCTCTACGAGGCAGGACTCGGCCTGAACTTCAGCCGGCTCCACGGACACACGCGGCGGGTCGTGGTGCGGCTGATCTGGATCGGCGTCCTGATCACCTGGGCGGCCGCCGCGGTTCTCGCGGTTCCGCTGCTCGGCATGTCGAAGAACGCGGCGGTCATGCTCGGCGTGATCCTCGTTGTCTCGGGGCCCACCGTCGTCGGCCCACTGCTCCACTTCGTGCGTCCGACCGAGCGGTTGCAGCGCATCCTGATCTGGGAGGGCTCGCTGATCGACCCGGTCGGAGGCATTCTCGGGGCGCTCGTCTTCCACGCCGTCCTCACGAGCCACAGCAACGGGCCGGGCGGCAAGATCGGTCAGTTCGCGGCGAGTTCGGCCGTCGGACTGATCGGGGGCGCGGTGGGGGCCGCCGTCCTGTGGTTCCTTCTCAGCCGCCTGCACCTGGGCGAGGTGCTGGGCACGACGGCCCAGCTCGCCGCCGCCGTGGGCGTGGCGGCCGCCTGCGACGCGATCCGGGACGACACCGGGCTCATCGCCGCGGTCGTCATGGGAATGGCGCTCGCCAACCTGCCGGGCGTGTCCCTCCCGGCCCGCCGTCCCTTCCTCGAGACGCTGGTGTCGCTGATCATCGGGCTGCTGTTCATCTCCATCTCGGCCACGGTCACCCCGGCGTCCCTGCGGCACATCATCCTGCCCACGCTCGGGCTCGTCGCGGCCCTGGTCCTGGTGGTCAGGCCACTGGTCGCGTTCCTGTCCACCGCGGGAACCGACGTGCCGCGCGGCGAGAGAGCGTTCATCGGATGGATGGCACCCCGCGGAATCGTCGCCGCGTCCACCGCCTCGACCTTCTCCGCCACTCTGGTCGCCGATCACGTCGGCGGCGCCCAGAAGATCCTGCCCGCCACCTTCCTGGTGATCGTCAGCACGGTGACGCTGTACGGGCTCAGCGCGCACCGCGTCGCCCGGCGTCTCGGCGTGCTGCGCCCGGCGCGGGCCCGCCCGCTGCTCGTGGGCGGCGACCTCTGGGCGATCGACCTGGGACGCGCCCTGCACTCCGCGGGTCTCGACGTGCTGATGTGGGCCGGACGGGAAGAGCAACGCGACCTGATCCGGGCCGCCGGACTGAGCCTGGCACCGGGGGAACTGCTCGCCGCGGCCACCGGCGAGGGAGCGGAACTCGAAGGGATCACCGGCGTTCTGCTGCTCACCGAGGAGGACGACTTCAACGCGCTGGCCTCGGAGACCCTGCGCGGCACGGTCGACGGGTTCGTCCACCGGCTCGGGCCGCCCGGTCGGAGTCACGGCGTGGTCGCCCCTTACACGACCGGCGACACCCTGTTCGGGGCCGACCTGAGCCGACCCGAACTGGCCCGCCGCTACGAGGACGGTGCCCGGATCACCTTCCGCTCCGTCGAGCAGGGCATCCCGGCCGGACACGCGCTGCTGTTCCTCGTACGGCCGGACGGGCGGCTGGAACCGGTCACCGAGACCCGCACCCCGCAGCCCGGGGCCCATGACACCGCGATCCTGCTCGGTCCCGCCCGGGTACCCGGCCCGGTGTGGGCGGACTGACGACGGCCCGTGCGGGCCACCCGCCCCCGTCGGGACACCAACGGTCCCGTACGAATTGCGGACTGGCGTCCGGCTGGATCTCATGGATCTCATGCAGCAAAAAGCCTCTGAGCCAGCCGACCTCGTGCCGCCGATGGAGCGTTCGCACTGGGTGGCCTTCGCCGGGATCCTGCTGATGGTCAGCGCTCTGTTCAATCTCCTCAACGGGTTCGTGGCGATCTTCAACCACGGGTACTACTCGAAGGTGTACTCCCAGGGCAACCGGCTGCTCATCCTCAACTACACGGCCTGGGGCTGGATCTTCGTCGCCCTCGGCATCGTGATGGCGCTGGCGAGCCTCGGCGTGTTCGTGGGCTCCAGGGGCGCACGGCTGACGGGCGTCTGCCTGGCCGCCTTCGCTCTGGTCGCGCAGATGATCTTTCTGCCGGTCTACCCGTTCTGGTCCCTCTTCACGATGCTCGTGTCCCTGCTGGTCATCTACGGTCTCCTGGCCGAGCCGAAGCACGTGCCCGGGGCGCGGGTGTAGCTGAATCCAGCTGCACCGGATCCAGCTACACCGGATTCCCATGAGACCGGAGCCGGTCGCTCAGAACAGGGCGATCGGATTGACCGGTGAGCCCGTGGCGGCCGGCAGCCGCAGCGGCGCGATCACGCACAGGAAGGACCAGCGTCCCTCCTGTTCGCAGACGTCCGCCAGGTCCTCGAACTGCAGGTAGTCGAGCAGATAGAGGCCCAGGGCGTGGATCGCCAGTACATGGGTCGGGAAGCCGACGGTGTCGACCGGGCTCGGCGCGGTGTCGTTGTTGCCGTCACCACCGAGTGCGACGACCCGCCGGTCCGCGAGGAACCCGACCGCCCCGGGATGCATTCCCGCCCGCGCCCGCGCCGCTTCCCACGGTCCGTGCTCCGCACGCCGACGGCGGTGGCCGACGCGGACGAACAGCAGGTCGCCCGCTCCGACCCGTACGTCCTGCGCGGCCTCGGCGGCGACGAGGTCCTCCGTGGTGACACTGTCGCCCGGCTCCAGCCAGGGCACACCGCGCAGCCTCGGGATGTCGAGCAGGACACCGCGCCCCAGGAGCCCGTCGCGGACCGCGTCCACGGACAGCTCGGCCGCCCCCTCGGCCGTCAGCGAGGACGCCGGGACGCCGCCGTGCAGGGTGCCGTCGTAGATGACGTGGCAGAGCGCGTCGAGATGGCTGTCGGCGTCGCCGTGCACGTTCATCGCGAAGCGGTCGAAGGCGAAGTGCAGCCCCGGGGCCTCCGCTTCCCCGGGCGCCGGACCGGTGAGCCGGTACTCCGCGGGCTGCGGGTTGTCGGGTCCCGGCAGGGTGTCGACCGGCGCGGCCATGGTCACGGTGCGTCCGGCCCTGACCTCGGTCGCGGCGGCCCGCAGCTGCTGGGGCGTGACACGGGGCGCTCCCCGGCCGGAGTCCGCGGCGCGGTCCCGGAGGCGTTCGTACAGCGTCCAGAATTCCTCGGGACTCATCCCCGGCGCGCTGCCGGATTCTGTGGGATCGGGCATGAGAGGTGCTCCCGGCGGTCTCGATCCTGGGTCTCGGTACGGCCGCGTCGGTACGACGGAGTCCGTACGGGCGGTGTCGGTCGGTCTCAGCCGCGCAGCTGGTCGAGTGCCTCGTCGAGCGTGGTGGCCGCCATGATCAGCGACAGATGGGTGAACGCCTGGGGGAAGTTGCCCAGTTGCTCGCCGCTCGGGCCCACCTCCTCCGCGAACAGGCCGACGTGGTTGGAGTACGTGTGCATCTTCTCGAACGTGTAGCGCGCCTCGGCCAGCCTTCCGGAGCGCGCCAGCGCGTCGACGTACAGGAACGTGCACAGGCTGAAGGTGCCTTCCGAGCCGCGCAGGCCGTCCGGGGAGGCGGCGGGGTCGTAGCGGTAGACGAGGCTGTCGGAGACCAGCGTCCGGGCCATCGCGTCGAGGGTCGACAGCCAGGTCGGGTCCTTCGCACCCAGGAAGCCGACCCGGGGGATGAGCAGCAGCGAGGCGTCCAGTACGCCGCCGTCGTAGTACTGGACGTACGCCTTCTCCCTGTCGTTCCAGCCGCGCTCCATCACCTGTTCCAGGACGGCGTCGCGGGCCCGGGTCCAGAGCGCGGTGTTCGCCGGCCGGCTCCATTCGTGGGCCAGGCGCAGGCCGCGGTTGAACGCGGACCAGCACATCACCCGGCTGTACGTGAAGTCCTTGCGCCCGCCGCGCGTCTCCCAGATGCCCTCGTCGGGGCGGTCCCAGTTGTCGGCGAGCCAGTCCAGGGTGCGGGCGACGGCCTTCCAGCCGGCGTAGTCGGCCTGGATGCCGATCTCGCGGCCCTCCGACAGGCCGTAGAGGGCCTCGCCGTAGATGTCGAGCTGGAGCTGGTCCGCGGCCGCGTTGCCGACCCGTACGGGGGAGGAGCCGCGGTAGCCCTCGAAGTGTTCCAGGATCTCCTCGCCCAGCAGGGGCGTCCCGTCCACCCGGTACATGATCTGGAGGGCTTCGCCTTCCTGGTCCATGCGTTCCATCAGCCGTTCGCGCAGCCAGTGGGTGAACGCCGTCGCCTCCTCGGCGAACCCGAGGTCGAGCAGGGCGCGCAGCGACAGGGATCCGTCGCGTACCCAGGTGTAGCGGTAGTCCCAGTTGCGTTCGCCGCCGACCTGTTCCGGCAGGCCCATGGTGGCCGCCGCGACCGGGGCTCCGGTGGGCGCGTAGGTCAGCAGCTTGAGGGTGATGGCGGAGCGGTGCACCATGTCGGGCCAGCGGCCCCGGTACCTGGAGGTCCGCACCCAGTGCTGCCAGAACTCGACGGTCTCCGCCAGGTCCTGTTCGGTCCCCGGCACGGTGGGCGGCGGTGGTGCCGTGGCGTCCGGCCCGTCCACGGTGAACACGGCCGTCGCCATCTCGCCGGCGTTCAGGGTGACGGTGCTGTGGACGTCCTGTCCGTCCCGCTCCAGCGGAAAAGTGCTCTGCAGGAACGCCGTGATTCCCGGGCTGCGGAAGACGGCGCCGTCGGGGCCGAGGCCGAGCTCGTGACCGGCCCGGCCGTAGTCGAAGCGCGGGCGGCACTCCAGGGCGAACCGCATCGTGCCCCGCACCGTCCGCACGGACCGGACGAGCCGGTGCCGGGCGGAGGCGGTCCCGGTGCGGTCCGGCGGCATCCAGTCGAGGACCTCGCCCACCCCGTCCGGTGACATGAACCGGGTCACCAGTACGGCCGTGTCCGGGTAGTAGAGCTGTTTCCAGGCGCCTTGCGGATGGGCGGGCGCCAGTCGGAAATAGCCACCCCCGTCGTGGTCGAGCAGCGCGGCGAAGATGCTGGGGGAGTCGAAGCGCGGGGCGGCGAACCAGTCCACGACGCCCTTGGAGGAGACCAGAGCGGAGCACTGGAGATCACCCACGAGGCCATGGTCGGCGATGGGCGGGTAGCGGTCCATGGCGATCCAATCTCGAGGATCCAGGCATCTTCACTATCCGACATCACGGACATGTGCGCTTGTTCGCCCGGACGGGGACGGGAGGGACGGGAGGCGTGGGGGCTGCGGGGGACGTGGCTGGATTGCCGAACACCGCGCGGCCGGAGTTACTGGACTGGACCGCTCAATGTCGACGAGGCGCGCGCCGGTGTCCCGGGAGACAGCGCCGGTGTCCCGGGAGGTACCTGCATGGACATGATCCATGTACGCATGGTGAGTCCCGCCCGGCTGACCGACGCCGCGGTCGCCCTCCTCGCGGCCGACCCCAGTGTCCTCAACCTCGTCGTGCAGCCCGGCATCGCACGGAACCCGGACGGCGACGCCCTCGCCTGCGACGTGCTGACCGGAGGGGCGAACGACGTGCTGCGCGGTCTGCGCGAGTTGCACCTCGACGAGGTGGGCTCCATCGTCATCGAACCGGTCGACATGGCGTTCTCCGGGCGCGCCGCGCAGGCCGGTGCCGACCGGCTCGGGGCGCTCTCCAGGGCGCCCGTCTGGGAAGAGGTGGAGGCCCGCATCCGCGCGCAGGGCACCTACGCGCCGAGCTTCTACCTCTACCTCGTGGTCGCCGGCCTCATCGGCGCGGTCGGCATCGTCACCAACTCCCAGATCCTCATCGTCGCGGCCATGGTCGTCGGGCCCGAGTACGGCGCCATCGTCAGCGTCGCGCTGGGGATCGACCAGCGTTCGGGGCCGCGCGTCCGCACGGGGCTGACCGCCCTGACGGCCGGGTTCGCGCTGGCCATCGCGGCCACGTACCTCTTCGCTCTGCTGATCCGCGGATTCGACCTGGAGTCCAAGGCGTTCGACGTCGGCGTGCGCCCCGTCTCCCATCTGATCGACACGCCCGACTTCTTCTCGTTCGCGGTCGCCACGCTGGCCGGAATCGTGGGCATCGTCTCCCTGACCGAGGCCAGGACGAGCGCTCTGCTGGGCGTCTTCATCTCCGTCACCACCATCCCCGCGGCTGCCGACTTCAGCGTCTCCGCCGCCTTCGGAAGCTGGACCGAGGCGCGCGGGGCGTTCATCCAACTCCTCATCAACGTCGCCGTGTTGATCGTGGTGGGCACCCTCACCCTGCGGGGCCAGCGCGCCATCTGGCGTCGGGTCGGCCGGCGTCGTCTCCGCGCCGCCGACGGGTGACGCACGCACCGGAGAGCGAGGACGCGCGGGGTGGGGGCGTCCTGTCGGGCCTGCCGGAAGTGTCAGACTGACGCCATGGACGAGCGCGTATTCGACAGGTCGGGTCAGCATGCTTCGGTGATCGGTCTCGGCACCTGGCAACTGGGGGCCGACTGGGGCGACGTGAGCGAGAAGGACGCCCTGGCCGTGCTGGAGACGGCGGCGGAGTCGGGGGTGACCTTCTTCGACACCGCCGATGTGTACGGCGACGGGCGCAGCGAGGAGACCATCGCGACCTTCCTGAGCGGACGGCCGGACCTGCATGTCATGGTCGCCACCAAGATGGGCCGCCGGGTCGACCAGATCCCGGAGAACTACGTCCTCGACAACTTCCGTGCCTGGAACGACCGTTCCCGCCGCAACCTCGGCGTCGACCGCCTCGACCTGGTGCAGCTCCACTGCCCGCCGACCCCCGTGTACTCCAGCGACGCGGTGTTCGACGCCCTCGACACCCTGGTCGAGGAGGAGCGGATCGCGGCGTACGGCGTGAGCGTCGAGACGTGCGACGAGGCACTGACCGCCATCGCCCGCCCGAACGTGGCGAGCGTCCAGATCATCCTCAACCCCTTCCGCATGAAGCCCCTACGGCAGGTCCTGCCCGCGGCCCGGGAGGCGGGCGTCGGGATCATCGCGCGGGTTCCGCTGGCCTCCGGGCTGCTCTCCGGCAAGTACACCAAGGACACCGTCTTCGCCGCCGACGACCACCGCACGTACAACCGCCACGGCGAGGCCTTCGACCAGGGCGAGACCTTCGCCGGGGTCGACTTCGCGACGGGCGTGGAGGCGGCGGCCGAGTTCTCCGCCCTCGCCCCCGAGGGGTACACCCCGGCCCAGCTCGCGCTGCGGTGGATCGTCGCGCAGCCCGGCGTGACCACGGTGATCCCGGGAGCCCGTTCATCCGAACAGGCCCGCGCCAACGCGGCGGCCGCGAAGCTGCCCGAACTGTCGCGCACGACGCTGGACGCCATCGACGAGCTGTACGAGCGGCGGATCAAGGACCAGGTGGAGAGCCGCTGGTAACTGCGGGACGAAACCCGGCAGCGGGACGCACGGCTCCTGGCGAGGCCCGCCGGGGGACGCAGGCCGTTGACGTCCACCGCTGCCGGGACGCACCAGATCCTCGGCGGGCGGTGCCGGGCGGCTCCGCCCCGGGGGGCCGGTGCCGTAGGGGCGCGGCGGCTTCTCGGCGGTTGGTGTGCCGGGTCGTGCCGGCCCCGGTGGCCGGTGCTGCTGGGACGCACCAGATCCTCGGCGGGCGGTGCCGGGTCGTGCCGCCCCGGGTGGCCGGTGCTGCCGGGTCGCGTCGGCTTCTTGGCGATCGGTGGTGCCGGGTCGTGCCCGCCCCGGCTGGCCGGTGCCGCAGGGGCGCGGCGGTTTCTCGGCGGCCTGCGCCGGGACAGGTCGGCCCGGGAGTCCCTGTACCGCCGGGACAGGCGGGTCCGGAAGCCCGGTGGGCGGGTCAGTCCCCGGCGGCTCGTGCCGCCGGAAGCGCGTCGAGCTGCCGGTCGTGCACGCGGCTCAGCACCAGCACCGAGACGGTCGCGCCGATCAGGGCGCAGAACATGTCCCACTGGGTGTCCCACACGTCTCCCTGGGTCGCCAGGAAGGCGTCCGCGCCATGGCCGCCGATCACGGCGGCCGCCCACTCGAACATCTCGAAGAGGGCGCTGAAGGCGAGGCACGCGCACACGGTCAGCGGCGCCAGCCACCTGCTGCCGCGCAGCGGTGACGTCCTGCTGAGCACCTCCCGCACCAGGACAGCCGGCACGAAGCCCTGCATGAGGTGCCCGAACCGGTCGTACGGATTGCGGTCGAGCCCGAACGTGTCGCGCACCCAGTCGCCGAGCGGCACCTGCGCGTAGGTGTAGTGGCCGCCCACCGCGAGCACCAGCGCGTGCGCCGCGAGGAGGCAGTACAGCAGCGTCGTCATCGGGAACCGCCGCCTGCCGATCACCACCAGCGGCAGCCCGACGATCACCCACACGGTCTCCAGCAGCCAGGTCGTCCCGTCGTGCGCGTGCCACGCGGAGAGCGCCATGCCCGCGATCACCACCGCGACGAGCACGGCCGGGAGCGTCCGGCGAGGAGTGCGGTCCGGGGAGGCCGGGTGCGGGCAGGGCGGGGCGAGGACTGATCCGGGCATGGCGGGCTCCTTGGTCCAGGTGGCCCCATCGTGGTGGAGCACCGGGGCGGGTGGCATGAGTACGGGTACTCACCCGGCCGCCGCACATCAAGTGACGAACATGTTCGTGACGAACATGTTCGTGACGTACTTGTTCGCGACGAACATGTTCGTTATCATAGAGGAGTGACAGGACAACCCGACCCCCGCCCCAGCCGCCGCGAACGCCCGGCGAAGCCGGCCCTGACCAGGGACGGCATCATCCGGACCGCCGTCGCGCTGATGCGCGCCGAAGGCCTGACGCGCGTCACCATGCGCCGCCTGGCGCAGGAGCTCGACACCGGACCGGCCTCGCTCTACGTCTATGTGCGCAACACCGCCGAACTGCACGCGGCGGTGCTCGACGATCTGCTCGGCGGTGTCGACCTGGGTCCCGCCCGCGCCGACGGCGACTGGCGCGACCGGCTCGTGAAGGTCCTCACCTCGTACACGGCCGTCCTGTTCGAGCACCCCGGGCTCGCCCGCTCGGCCCTGGTGGCCCGCCCGTCCGGCGAGCGCTACCTGGACCTGGCCGAGGCGCTGCTGTCCCTGC
This sequence comes from Streptomyces sp. NPDC091209, assembly GCF_044757755.1. NCBI lineage: Bacteria > Bacillati > Actinomycetota > Actinomycetes > Kitasatosporales > Streptomycetaceae > Streptomyces > Streptomyces sp. NPDC091209. The sequence goes on from NZ_JBIVVR010000009.1 coordinate 174,358, forward strand.
TCGACGAGGGCGGTGTGCCCGGTGAGCAGGCGGCATGGGCGATAGACCTGCTGCTCCAGTTCGCCACCGCCACCGCGGCGGAGCACGCCGCGGGGGAGAAGGGTCCGGCCGATACCGAGGGTGAGTGGGCGGCCCTCGCCGCGGCCGTGCGCGGTGCCTCTCACGAGCGGCACCCGCACATCGCCGCGCTGGGCGCCGACCTGCTCTCCGGGCCGGGCGTGGCCCGTCTGAACTGGGGCTTCCACGTCCTCATCAACGGCGTCCTGCTCACGCCACGGCCGGACACGCCCGAGGGGCCCACGGCGCCCGACGCGCCGACCCCGCCCGACACGCCGTGAATCTCAACGGCGCCCAGCCATCACCACCACCACCACCACGAGCCGCCACCGAGAGCCGACGCCGCTTACCCCCCGTACAAGCCGTACGCCCTGAACAAGGAGAACCAGCCATGACCAACACCCACCACTCCATCGCGGTGATCGGCGCCGGTCTCGGCGGCCTCACGCTCGCCCGCGTCCTGCACCTGAACGGCATCGAGGCCGCCGTGTACGACCTCGACGCCTCGCCCACCGCCCGCCCCCAGGGCGGCATGCTCGACATGCACGAGGAGTCGGGCCAGGCCGCGCTGCGCGCCGCCGGGCTGTACGACGAGTTCCGCGCGGCCATCCACGCCGGCGGCGAGGCCATGCGTGTCCTCGACCAGCACGCCACCGTCCGGATGGAGGACGCGGGCGAGAACGCGGCACGCCCGGAGGTCTCCAGGGCCGCCCTGCGCGACATCCTGCTCGGCTCGCTGCCCGAGGGCACCGTCCGCTGGGGCGCCAAGGTCACCGGGACACGGACGGCCCGGGACGGACGCCACGAGGTGACCCTCGCCGACGGGAGCGTCTTCACCGCCGACGTGCTGATCGGCGCCGACGGCGCCTGGTCGAAGGTACGGCCACTGGTCACGGACGCCACCCCGGCCTACGCCGGCATCTCCTTCGTCGAGATGCATCTCCTCGACGCCGACACCCGTCACCCGAAGGGCGCGGCCGTCGTCGGAGGCGGCATCCTGTTCGCGCTCGCCGAGGAGAAGGGCCTGCTCGGCCACCGTGACCCGGACGGCTCCCTGCATGTCTACGCGGCCCTGCGCACGCCCGCCGACTGGGCGGTCTCCGGCGCCGTCGACTTCACCGACACCGAGGCGGCCCGGCGGAGCCTCCTGGAGCACTTCGAGGGCTGGGACGAGAGCCTGCGCTCCCTCATCGCGGAGGCGGACGGCGAACTCGTGGCCCGGCCGATCCACGCCCTGCCGCCCGGCCTGCGCTGGGAGCGCGTCCCCGGCGTCACGCTGCTCGGTGACGCCGCGCATGTGATGTCCCCGTTCGCCGGCGAGGGCGCCAACCTCGCGATGCTCGACGGCGCCGAACTCGCCGCCGCCCTCGTCGCCCACCCCGGCGACACCGAGAAGGCCCTCACCGTCTACGAGGAGGCGCTCTTCCCGCGCTCCGAGGCCGCGGCGACCGAGTCCGCCGCGAACCTCTCGATCTGCTTCAGCCCGGACGCACCGCAGACCCTCGTCGACCTGATGAACCAGTACCGGGACGACACCAACTGACGTACAGAACGGCAGGTATGACGACTGATCAGTGAATTCCGGTTCGCGTCGGCGGGCATCTCGCCGCCCTCGCGGCCGGACGGGCCCACCCTTCACCACGCCGTCACCCTCCGGACGCGCACGTCACTTCCGGCACTCCCGGGCGCCCTCTATTCTCGCGCCCGGGCCGGGGTCCGGGGCAGTCGCCGGACATCCGGTCCGACCTGTCCTCGCACCCTGTCCGTCGGAAGGTGACACCTCCCATGCGCCCCTCATGGCCGCGCACAGCAAGACGGTTCGGCAGCAGGTCCGCCGCCGTGCTCGTGACCACCGCCCTCGCCCTGGCGACCCCGTTCCCCGCCGACGCGGGCGTCCCCGCCGTGGAGCGGCCGGCGTCCCTGGTGGACCCGCTGATCGGATCGGCGAACAGCGGCACGACCTACCCCGGAGCCACGCTCCCGCAGGGGATGATCGGCTGGTCCCCGACCAGCACGACCGGCGACCAGACCAGCACCGGGGCCGCCAACGGCTACCAGTACAACGTCACCCGCATCCGCGGTCTGAGCCTCACCCATGTCAACGGGGCCGGATGCAACCCCGGTGCCGCGGGCGACGTCCCGATCATGCCGTACGTCGGTGACGTCACGTCCTCGCCCTCGGCCGACACCAAGGACGCGGTGTACGCGTCCAACTTCTCGCACACCGCCGAGAAGGCCGTACCCGGGCGTTACTCGCTCGGCCTCGCGTCGGGCGCGTCGGCCGACCTCGCGGTGAGCAGGCGGGCGGGCGTCGCCGACTTCACCTTCCCGGCGGACCGACCCGCCAACCTGCTCTTCCGGGTCTCCAACTCCCTCAACGGCAGCGAGGACGCGCAGGTCGACATCGACACCGCGCACCGCAAGGTGACCGGCTCTGTGCTGACCGGCGCGTTCTGCGGACGCCGCGCCAACGGCGGCACGAACAACCGCAAGAGCTACTACCGGCTGTACTTCAGCGCGTCCTTCGACCGGGACTTCTCCTCCGTCGGCACCTGGAAGGACGGCACGCTGTCCGCGGGGTCCACCACCGCCTCGGGCGGGGAGGGCTACGCCACCGGCGCGGACCGTGCGGGCCGCGGCTCCGGCGGCTATGTCGGCTTCGACACCAGTGCTGACAACGATGTCCACATGCGGATCGGCATCTCGTACGTCAGTCTCGGCGGCGCCGAGGCCAACCTGCGCCGCGAGATCGCACCGGACGCGAGCGTCAAGGACGTGGCCGACGCGGGCACCCGCGCCTGGAACCGCGAGCTGAGCACCGTCCGGGTCGACGGCGGCACCACCGACCGGCGCACCACCTTCTACACCGCGCTCTACCACGCGCTCATGCAGCCCAACCTGATCAGCGACGCCGACGGCCGCTACTACGGCATGGACGGCGCCGTGCACCGTCTCGCCCGCGGCCAGCGCGCGCAGTACAGCAACTTCTCGGGCTGGGACCAGTACCGGGCCCAGATACAGCTCCTCGCCCTGCTGAAGCCACGGGTCGCGGGAGACTTCGCCCAGTCCCTCTACAACTTCGCGCAGCAGAACGACGGGGTCTGGGACCGCTGGGTGCACATCAGCGGGGCCACCCACGTCATGACGGGCGACCCCTCGGCGGCGACCGTCGCCACCTTCTACGCGATGGGCGTGCGCAACTTCGACTACGAGGGAGCGTTCGACTCGCTCGTACGGCAGGCCACCGTGCCGCGCCCCGAAGGACTCCTGGACGCCGGCTGCCCCGGTCAGTGCGTGGGCCAACGGCCCAACCTGGCGCAGTATCTGACGTCGCACTACGCGGCGCAGGACGTGTGCCACTGCTGGGGCGGGGCCGCCGAGACGCTGGAGGACGCGGTCGCCGACTCGGCGCTCGCCAAGTGGGCGCGGCTGCTCGGCCGCGACCAGGAAGCGGCCGTCTTCGCCGAGCGGGGCGCCTACTGGCGCAATGTGTTCAACCCCGCCGCCACGGCCGACGCCGGATACATCCAGGCCCGCAAGCTGGACGGGTCCTGGGTGACGCCGTTCGGCCCCGGCAGCGACCTCGGCTTCGCGCAGGGCACCAGCGCCACGTACACCTGGATGGTCCCGCAGGACGTCCAGGGGCTGGCCGCCGCCATGGGCGGCCGGGAGACGGCGGCGGCACGGCTGGACGGCTTCTTCCACAAGGCCGACGGCTCCTGGTCCGTGCGCGGCGGGGACGCCCTGCGCTACGACCCCACCAACGAGCCCGGCATCCACGCGCCCTGGCTCTACAACGGGCTCGGTCAGCCCTGGAAGACCCAGGCGACCGTCCGGCAGATCCTCGACACCGACTACGGCACCGGCCCCTCGGGCCTGCCGGGCAACGACGACCTCGGGACCATGTCCGCCTGGTACGTCTTCTCCGCGCTCGGTCTGTACCCGCAGACCCCGGGCAGCGCGACGATGCTCCTGGGCGCCCCGGTCTTCCCGCGCGCGCTGGTCCTGCGGCCGGGCGGCAAGAGCATCGTCATCAGCGCGCCCGACGCGGATGCCACCCACCTCTACATCGACTCCGTACGGGTCGACGGACGCCCCACGCAGCGCTCCTGGACCGGCGCCGGTCTCACGACCGGGGGCGGCACGGTGAGATTCCGGCTCGGCGAGCAGCCCGACACCACATGGGCCACCGCCCCCGAAGACCTGCCGCAGTGACCGCCGGGCCGCGCGGGAACACCCGTTCCCGCGCGGCCCAGCGGCCCGCTCACTCCCGTCCTGCCGCCCCGCGCAGTGCCGCGATGGCGGTGCCGATGGCCTGCTGGAGCTCCTCCAGACGCTGCACCATGTCGTCCTCGTAGATGTCGTCGGCGTCGTCGAACGTCAGCTCCTCGAAAACCTTGGTGGCCTTCTGCAGGCTGCTGTAGAACTTCGTCCGGCGTTCCTGGACGCGCAGTTCGGGGTCGGCCTCCACCGTCTCGACGACGAGGTTCTTCATCGTGTCGTACGCCTCCGTGGCCCACTCTCCCGCGTCCTCGCCCTCGTCGAGCTCGTCGAGGAGGGACAGATGCCGCTCGGCCTCGGAGCGCAGCTCGGCCGGTGCGTCCAGGGTCTGCCCGGCCGGTGTCCTGATCTGGCCCTTCTCCGCGATCTGGCGCACATAGCCGATGCGGTCGGCCGCCCGGTTCTCGGTGGCGACCGCCTTCTTCAGTTCGTCCGTGCGGGAGATGTCGCGGGCCAGCTCGGTCTGGAGCGCCGGGTCCTCCTTCACCCGGTCGAGCAGCGCGGCCCGCGCGGCCTTCGCCGTGGAGGGGTCGGCGAGGATCGCCGCCCGCAGCGCCGTCGGGTTCTCGGCCACCTCCAGGGCCTTGGTGGGACGGATGCCCTCGGCCTCCGCGGCCTCGGCGATGGCCGTGCCGCGCTCGGAGGCGGCGCTCGAACGGGAGGCGTAGTACGTGGACCAGGCGTCCGCGTCCGGCAGTTCGGCGTCCGCGCCGGGCAGCAGGGTCTCGAAGTGGGGGACCAGGCCGTCGTCGGCGGCCCGGTCCCAGGCCTTGTAGTAGCGCATGACGCGCTCGGGCGAGCAGCCGGCCAGTGCCGCGAACTCCTTCGCGGACACCTTCCGTGTCTCGTCGGCGGACTGCCCGCCGGGACGGACGCTGCGCGCCACCTTCAGCGCGAAGGCCCAGCCACCGTTGCGCGCGTAGGCGCCGAAGTCATGCGCGTCGCGCTCGATGGGGTCCGGAACGTCGTTCTGCTCGGCGGCGTCTTTGGACGTGGTGATGGCTGCGGTCACCGGGAACTCTCCTGGGGTGGTGGGGCGTTGATGTCACACAGGATGAAGCTATGGCCTAAGGTCTGCGTGGAATCAAGGTGACACTCGGAGACCGCGGCCAAGCGGACACCCCAGTAAATCCGAAATGTGCAAGCTCAGAAACGACGCGATGTGATGACCTTCACCCCGATGTGGCAGAAAGTGATGAATTCCTTACGGCTGTGTCACGTACGGGTGTGTATTGGCCATCGCGCGACCGCGGGAGGATCTTTCGTGCGACCGTTCACTCTCAACTACGCCCGGCCCTCAGGGCAGTCGGCCGCAATACCCCCGTACCACTTCGACGTGTCCCTGCAACTGAACGTGCTGCCCGACGGCAGACCGGCCGTCAGCGATCACGCGTTGCTGATGGCGACCGGCACCACGACGTCGACGGCCGGTTCCCAGACGCACTTCGACGACTGACGGATGCCGCGCGCATGACGGTTCTCATACTCACGGCCGAACAGGACGTCACCGCCGACATGGTGGTGGCGAAACTGCACGATCGGGGCGTGCCCATGGTGCGCCTCGATCCCGCCGACCTGCCCGGCAAGGCGGTGCTGTCAGCCGACTACGCCCACGGTGACTTCGACGGCTATCTGTCGGTCAACGGCCATGTGCTCAGCATGGGTGGCCTGCGCTCCGTGTGGGTGCGCAGGCCCGGCGAGCCGGCGGCCCATGCCGCCGAACCCTCGGCATGGCTCACCGCCGAGACCAGGCAGGCCCTCTTCGGCATGCTCTACTCGGCTTCGACCCGCTGGATGAACCACCCGCGCCGCGCCGAGCAGGCCCGGCACAAGCCCTGGCAGCTCAGGGTGGCCCACAGCAGCGGATTCGCGGTGCCGCCCACCGTCATCACGACGGCTCCCCGGGTGGCCCAGGAGTTCGTCCAGGAGTACGGGGACGTGGTGGTGAAATCGGCCTCGGGGCCGCCGCCCGGCGAGACTCCGGCGGCCCTGCCCACCACACTGGTCGGACCCGGCACGGACTTCTCCGGTGTGGCGGCCGGCCCCGCCCTGCTCCAGCGCTACATTCCCAAACGCGCCGACATCCGGCTCACGGGGATCGGCACGCGGCTGTTCGCCGCCCGCAAGGCCGCCGAGCCCGGCCAGGTCGACGGCCGGTTCGGCGAGACGGGGAACGGCTGGGAACCCACACCCGTGCCCCATCGCATCGCCCGCTCGGTCCACGACTACCTCGCCTTCACCGGACTCGCCTACGCGGCCTTCGACTTCGCCGAGGACGCGGAGGGCATCTGGTGGTTCCTCGAGTGCAATCAGGGAGGCCAGTTCGGCTTCGTGGAACTGGAGACCGGGCAGCCCATCGCCGACGAGGTCGCCGTGTGGCTGGCGCAGCGACGGTCCGGTCTCCGTATCCCGGAAGGACATTGACATGAGCGATCGGTGACGGTCGATCACTTCGAGGTCGGGCGGAAGGAGTTGAGGAACGTCTTCAGCGCCTTCCGGTTCGCGGTGGTGTCCCAGTCGGCCGCCGGAGTCGTCCAGCGGAGCGAGAATCCCCGGTGGTCGCCGATGAGGAAGCCCCGGCCGAAGGTGCGCACCCGCACTCCCGCGGACACGGAGTACCACTCCATGTCCGCGCCCTTCAGGCCGCGATAGGTCACCGGCTGGATGTCGCCCACCCGTTGGTAGTCGGTGGAGACCGCGCGCAGGGACGGCTCCAGGGCACTCCAGACGGCCACGGGGTCCGGACCGAGCTGGGTGCTGTACGTGACGGCCAGGGTGCGCGGATCACCGCTCGCGCCGAAGGTCACCCGGTAGGCGAGGTCGTCGGAGGACTGTGTCTCCACGGGTTTCCAGCCCTGTGGGAGCGCGACGGCGAACCCCTGGGGTGCCCGGTAGAGGGAGAAGCCGGCCGGTACCGTCGCGCTCCCGGACGGGGAGGGGGAGGGGGAGGGGGAGGAGGACGGCTTGGAGGACGCCGTCGGTGTCGGGCCGGGCTGGGCTCCGGCGGCGGTGGGGTCCGCCGACGGCGTGCTGGCGGCCGCCCGTGACGGTGCGGAGCCGGACGCGGAGGCATTGCCCCCGCCCGGCAGTCCGCCCATCGAGGCGAACACTCCTACGGCGACGACGGTGACCGCGAGCGCCCCGCCCAGCAGAACAGGCCGGCTGACCGGCCGGCCTTCCCGGGTGCGCCCCGGGCGTCCCTCGTCCACGCCCGCGTCGCGGACGTCCCCGGCGGGGTCGAGGAGATCGGGCAGCGGTTCCAGGGGCGTGGTCTCTTCGAGGTTCTGCCGGAGGATGCGCGTCAGCGCCTCGCGCACGACGGCTTCGGGCACCCGCTCCACGGGGTCCCAGCGCAGCAGGCCCAGAATGGCGGGCGCGAGGGGGCCCGCGTTCCGCGGTGCCCTGACCGGCAGCCGGTCCACCGCCTTGAGCGTGGCCTCCGGCTCCCCGCGGTCCCGTACGGCCGGTCGGCCCTCGACCAGCGCGTACATCATCGCGCCCAGCGCCCAGAGGTCCGCCGCGGGTGCGCCGCCCTCACGACGGGCCTGTTCCGGGGAGGCGTACGAGGGAGCGGTGACGCGCGTAGCGTCGCCGGCCGCCGCCAGTCCGAACCCGGTCACCGTGACGGTGCCCTGCTCGTCGGCCCACACCTGGCTCGGGCCGAGTTCGCCGTGGGGTAGTCCCTCGCGGTGGGCGGCCGTGAGGACGTCGAGGACACCGAGCCCGAGGCCGGCCGCCCGCACCGGGTCGACGGGACCGAGCAGGAGGAGTTCGGTCAGCGGGACGCCCGGCGGCCGCTCCGTGACGGTCCACACGAAGTCGCTCCCCTCGACCACGTCGAGGACCGCGGCCACCTGGCCGGGACAGGCCGGACCCAGGATCTCGGCCGCGCGCAGGATCCGGTCGGCGGCGGGCTCCCGAGGCTTCTCGCCCCGGTGCTCGGCGACGCGCGACCGGGTCAGTACGACGGGCCGTCCGAAGGCCGTGTCCTCGCCGTGCCAGACGGTCCGGCCCTCTTCGCGCAGGGCGACCTCGAGCAGCCGGTATCTCTCGGCGATCAACTCGCCCGCGGAGTCTTGCGCCTTGGCCATCGTCATCCTTCGTCGCGTACCGGTCACTCACCTTTCCCAGAAGTACGCGGGACGTGACGAAGAGTGTTCAACGGAAGACGGATGGAGATACCTGTTTTTACTCGGCGGCCACGCCGTCGCGCACCCGTACGAACACTTCAGGCCCGCGTTCCCCGTCGATTCACCGTCCGGTCCCCTGGCCGCCATAGCAGTCCGCGAAGTCCCGTGACCCGACAACTCGACGTCTGGAGAGGGAAGTTGACGCCATATCAGGAGGGGACGCGGGCTGCGTCGCCGCCGGGAGATGGACACGGGTGGGTCTCCCGGGAAAGATGCCAGATGCACACAATGCCCGCTGCCGATCGTGTCCCGTCGCCGCGTACCGCCCGAGCCACCCGGAGGCCGCCCGTATGAGTGCCCGACCGCTGCCCGTCAGCCCGCCCGCCGAGCAGGGGGTCGACGCCTCGGGCATCGCCGCCTTCCTCGACGCCGTCGAGGCCGACCCGGACATCGAACCGCACAGCCTGATGATCCTGCGCCACGGGCACCTCGTCGCCTCCGGCTGGTGGGCGCCGTACACACCCGAGCGCCTCCAGCTCCTCTACTCGCTCAGCAAGAGCTTCACCTCCACGGCGGCCGGATTCGCCGTGGCCGAGGGCCTGTTGGACCTGGACCGCCCGGTGATCTCGTACTTCCCCGAGTTCGAGGCCGACATCACCGACCCGCGCAGCCGCACCATGCTCGTCCGGCATGTCGCGGCCATGGCCAGCGGCCACCTCGCCGAGACCTACCCCGACGCGCTCCGGCTCGACCCCGAGGAGGCGGTACGCGGCTTCCTGCTGATCCCGCCGGACCGCGAACCCGGCACCGTGTTCGCGTACAACCAGTCCGCCACGTACACACTCGCCACGATCATCCAGCGGGTCACCGGTCTGTCGCTCACGGCGTATCTGCGGCCCCGGCTGTTCGACCCCCTGGGCATCGGGGAGACCGCCTGGACGCGGAACCGGACCGGCCGGGAGATCGGCTTCAGCGGCCTGCACGCCGCGACCGACGCGATCGCGCGGCTCGGCCAGCTGTATCTGCGCGAAGGCGTCTGGGAGGGGCGGCGGCTGCTGCCGGCCGCCTGGATCGCGGAGGCGACCCGCGCGCACGTCGCGAACGCGGACGGCACCCCCGAAGGAGCCCGGTCGGACTGGCAGCAGGGCTACGGGTTCCAGTTCTGGCGAGGACGGCACGGATACCGCGGCGACGGGGCGTTCGGACAGTTCTGCGTCGTGCTGCCCGAACACGACGCGGTGATCGCGACGACCGCGGCGACCGACCGGATGCAGGAACTGCTGGACCTGATGTGGCGGCACCTGCTGCCCGCGTTCGGCACCGCACCGCTCCCGCCCGGAGGCGACGGCGACGACGCGCTGCGCCGACGGCTCGCCCGGCTCGCGCTGCCGCCGGTGGCGGCCGGGTCCGAGCCCCTGGAGTCCGCGGACGCGTGGTCGGACGCGGAGTTCGTCCCCGCCGGAGGCGTCTGCGCGGACCAGCGGACGCTGACCGGGGTCGTCGTCACCGAGGGCGACAAAGGACCGTGCGTCACGCTGGTCGAGGGCGACCGGCGGATCGAGCTGCGGCTCGACGGAACCGGCTGGACCGTCGCCCCCGGCCGGACGCCCACGGCGGTGAGCGGTGGCTGGACCGGCCCGGGAACCCTGCGCGTCGACGTGCTCTTCCTGGAGACCCCGCACCGGCTGACCGTGACCTGCTCCCTGCCCGACCGCACCTTCACGGCCCGCTGGCACACCACCCCGCTCCACGCCCGCTCCCTCGAATCCCTTCACGCACCGTCACAGCCGTCGCAAACCGGCCATCGGAAAACGCCACACCGCGCCACCCCTTCCGCCACGTAGAGATATCTACCAACATGCGTATGTCGAGGTCCTGACGGGCAACCGAGGGCTTTCGGCCGGTGCCGCCTTCCGCGCCTGCCGAGCGGAGGGGACTATCTCCGGGGTGATCCGTGACGAACGTGATGTGGACGCAGAGCGTGGAGTGGCTCGCGGCGGCCGCCATGAATCCGAGAGCGTGCAAACGGGAGTGGGACCAGGGGAGCGGGAGTGTCCTGCTGGAAGCCGGGCGGTACTGGGACGTGCTGAGCGTGCCCGAACAACTCGGCCTGCTCGCCCTGGACATCCTGTGGTCCGACCCGGTCCAGGTACCGGGCCCCACGCTGGTGGACTGCGCGGCCCGCCGCGTCGGCTTCTTCCTGCCGCCCGACCCCGCCAGCCGCTGGGAGGGATCGGGGCTCCGCCACCTCGGCAAGGGCTCGTGGATCGCCGTACCACCGCCGTACCGCTCCGCGGGACCGCTGGAGTGGATCATCCCGCCGGACGGGACCGGTGCCCTGCACCCCGCCCTCTCCCTGGAAGTCGCGCTGCGCCAGGCCAACGGCACGCTCGCCGTCCTGGCACCGCTCGCCGAGGAATAGACGTCACAGGCCGGACACGCCCCGCGGCACGGGAACCGCGGGAACGGATCCGTCGGCGCCCTTCTCCGGAACGGGTGCCGCGAAGGTGGCCCACAGCACCTCGCGGGGTTCCGGGACCAGCCGGCCCTCAGCCCGCCACTCCGCGACGAGCTGGGCGTAGATCGGCGGGTGGCCGCCCTGATGACCGGGAGGGCCAGGACGGCCGGACGGCCCGGCGGAGGCCCGGCCCGTGCCCGTACCCATGACCGTCCCGGCGCTCGCACGGCTACCCGCACCCGCGCGAGCGGGAACGTGTCGCAACGCTTCGTGAGTGCTGTCCATGCCCGAGCAACGTGTGCGCACGCGCTCGTGGAACGCGCCTCGCCGATGACCCACCGGGTCGGGTGAGCGCGCCCCCCGTTCGGAGCAACGCCAGGACCGGTGCCGCGGAGGAACCGCGCCGCGCTGTCCGCCGCGGAGGAACCCCGCCCGCTATCCGGCCCCGTAGAAGTGCGCCTGGCCTCCGCGCCACTTCACCCATGCCGGATCGTCCAGGAGATCCTCCGCGTCCGGCAGACCGGCCCGGCCGAGGAACTCCATCAGATCCTCGTCCGAGAACGCCACGCCGAGGTTCTCACCCCGCGCGGTCACCTCGCGGCCACTGGTATCCAGGGCCGGATGCACAACCAAAGGAGCCCGTCCGGACATGTCTCCAGGATCGTCCTTCGCGCCGCGCCGCGCATCCGGACAGGCGGACGCGGGCGGTCGCGAAGCCGTCGTACGGCCTGAAGTGGTTGTATTCGGTGAAGTGGTCGTCTTGAGTACCAACGGCGTTTGCCGCATCTCTGGGTGAGGAGCTTTCGATGGGTGCGTTGGACCTGACAGCGATCGAAGCGGAGCGTCAGCGGATCCGGGACGCCCATCTGATGCCGGAGAGGCCGGCGAGCACGGCCCGCGGCGTGCACCACGTGGCGCTGCTCTCCTCGGACGTGGAGCGGACCGTACGGTTCTACCAGGGCGTCCTCGGTTTCCCCCTCACCGAGATGATCGAGAACCGGGACTACAAGGGCTCGACCCACTTCTTCTTCGACCTCGGCAACGGCAATCTGCTCGCCTTCTTCGACTTCCCCGGCCTCGACCTCGGCCCCTACGCGGAGGTCCTCGGCGGACTGCACCACCTCGCCATCTCCGTCGACCCCGTCACCTGGCGCGGCCTGCGCGAGCGACTGGACACCGCCGAGGTCACGTACATGGAGGAGAGCGGCACCTCGCTCTACCTCCGCGACCCCGACGGCGCCCGGATCGAACTGCTCGCCGATCCGCTCGGCGAGATGTACGGCAACACGGTCCTCTGAGCCCGGGCCCCGGGCCGGAGTCCGGGCCTCAGCGCAGCGTCTCGGCCCAGTTCGCCGGAACGCGCCCGGCGGGACCGGGTGTGGGCTGGTCGAGCGGATGGCTCACCGGGGGAGCGAGCTCGGGACCGGACTCGTACAGCTCCGAGGTGTCGTAGTCCCAGAACCAGTTCTCGCCCGGTTCGAAGCTCTGGATGATCGGGTGCCCCGTGCCCCGCGCGTGGGCGGTGGCGTGCTTGGCCGGGGAGTCGTCGCAGCAGCCGACGTGCCCGCACTGGGCGCAGCGCCGCAGATGGAACCACCATCCGCCGGCCGCGTCGCACTCCGTGCAGCCGGTGCCGCTCGGCGGGACGGAGGGGTCGATTCCGTTCGGTGTGGTCATGACGACTCCTCGGAGGTGTCCGCGACGGTCAGGGGCAGGCGCACCTGGAAGCGGGTGTCGCCGGGAACGGACTGCACCAGCAGACTTCCGTGGTGCTTGTTGACGACGATCCGCCAGGAGATGTCCAGGCCGAGCCCGGTGCCCTCGCCCACCGGTTTCGTGGTGAAGAACGGGTCGAAGATGCGGTCGCGGATCTCGGCGGGCACCCCGGAACCGGTGTCGTGGAACTCGACGAGCACCTGGTCGCCGTCGAGCGCGGTCCGCACCGTCAGCTTCCCCTCGCCGTCCATCGCCGAGACGGCGTTGTCGATGAGGTTCGTCCATACCTGGTTCAACTCGCCCGGATAGGCCGGGATCCGCGGCACCGACCGGTCGTACTCCTTGACGACCTTGATGCCGGAGCCCATCTTGCCGGCGAGCATCATCAGGGTGCTGTCGAGCAGTTCGTGCACGTCGGCGACCTGGTAGGGCGCGCGGTCCATCTGTGAGTACTGCTTGGCCGCGTCCACCAGGTGCGAGATCCGGGTGGTGGAGTCCTCGATCTCGTTCATGAGCAGTTCGGTCTCGACCGTGTAGTTCAGCCAGCGGACCGCGCCTTCGAGGGTCGGTCCGTCCACGGCCGCCGCGACCCGGTCCAGCCAGTCGGTGTCGAGCCCCGCCTGGACGAACGTGGGCGCGAGCTGCCAGCCGCCCGAGATGTCGTGGTCGTCGAGCCAGTCGGCGAGCGCGTCCTCCCGGTCGGAGGCCTCCAGCGGGCTCAGCGGGGTGGCCTTGGCGACCTGCTCGGCGGTCCGCTCCTGGATCTCGACCAAGGTCTCCAGAGTGTCGCGCGCGTACGGTCCCGACGCGATCACCCCCAGTTTCTGCCGCATGTGGGCCACCCGGTCGCGCAGCGCGGAGGTCGCCCGCACGGCCGCCGCGGCCGGGTTGTTGAGCTCGTGGGTGAGACCGGCGGACAGCGAGCCGAGTGCCAGGAGCCGTTCGCGCTGCCCGATGGTCCGCTGGGTGTTCTGGCTGCCGAAGAACATGCCCTCCAGCAGATGGACGGCCATCGGGAACCAGTCCCGCAGGATGGCGGAGAACGTCGCCGCGGGCAGGACGAAGAACCGTGAGGGCTCGGTGACCCGCATGGAACCCTTGTACTGGACGTCCTCCGGGCCGCTGAGATACGCCTGCATCGCACCCGCGTACACCCCGCGCTTCGAGGTGCGGCTGATCTCGACGTCGTCCGCGCCGACCCGGCGCGACATCACCACCGTGCCTTCGAGGAGTACGTAGAAGCAGGTGGCCGGATCACCCTCGGTGTACACGGGTCCGGGGTCGAACTGCTCGGTCCGGCCCTCCCGGCACAGCCGGTCGAGCTGGTCGTCGTCGAGCTTCTCGAACAGGAAGAGCGTGCTGAGTTCCGCCGCGTCGCACGGCACCGGCCGCCCGCTCACGACTGCTCCAGATAACGGTGGACGAGCATGACGGCCATGGCTCCCTCTCCGACCGCGGACGCGACCCGCTTCGCCGACTCGGCGCGCGCGTCCCCGGCCACGAACACACCGGGCACATTGGTTTCCAGGTGGTACGGGGGCCGGTCCAGCTCCCAGCCGCGGGGCGGCTGCCCGTCGACTGTCATGTCCGGGCCCGCGACGATGAATCCGCGGCCGTCCCGCAGCACCGTGCCCTCCAGCCAGTCGGTGAGCGGGGCCGCGCCGATGAACAGGAACATCCACTGCGCGTCGACGAGTTCGGTGTGGCCGCTCTCCACGTCGCGCAGGGTGAGCTGCTCCAGATGGCCGTCGCCGTGCGCGGACTCGACGACCGTGCCGGTGCGCACCGAGATGTTGGACGCCTCGCCGATCTGCTCGATCAGATAGTGGGACATCGAGGCGGACAGCGAGGGGCCGCGCACCAGGAGGGTGACGGACTTGGCGCCCCGGGCCAGATACATCGCCGCCTGGCCGGCCGAGTTCGCCCCGCCCACGATGTACACGTCGTGGCCCTGGCAGGCGGCCGCCTCGGTCAGCGCCGAGCCGTAGAAGACGCCGCAGCCCGTCAGCTCGGCCAGGCCGGGCGCCTGGAGCTGCCGGTACGACACCCCGGTCGCGAGGATCACCGCGTGCGCGGAGATCGCGGAGCCGTCGGAGAAGCGGATCGTGCGCGAGGCCCCGGTGACCTCCAGTCCGGTCACCTCACGCGCGGTGAGGATCTCGGCGCCGAACTTGGCCGCCTGCCGTCGCGCCCGGTCGGTGAGCTGCCCGCCGGAGACGCCGTCGGGGAAGCCGAGGTAGTTCTCGATCCGTGAGCTCTGGCCCGCCTGGCCGCCGGTCGCGGACCGTTCGACGAGCACCGTGCGCAGTCCCTCGGACGCGCCGTACACGGCGGCACCGAGCCCGGCGGGCCCGCCGCCGATCACGACGAGGTCGTAGAACTCCGAGGTGGGTGTCGTGGCGAGCCCGACGTGTGCCGCGATCTCGTGGTCGTCGGGCTCGACGAGCGGTGTGCCGTCCGGGGTGACCACCAGCGGCAGCCGCTCCCCGTCCTGCCCCGCGGCGCTCAGCAGCCGCTGTCCCTCGGGGGTGTCGGACGAGTACCACCGGTAGGGCACCTGGTTGCGGGCCAGGAACTCCCGGACGCCCGACGAACGCGCCGACCACCGGTGGCCGACCACCTTGCAGGCGCCCACGGGCCGGTAGTCGCTGGCCCGCCACGCGGCCAGGAGATCGTCGACGACCGGATAGAGCTTCTCCTCCGGCGGGTCCCAGGGCTTGAGCAGGTAGTGGTCGAGGTCGATGACGTTGATCGCGTCGATCGCGGCGTTGGTGTCCGCGTACGCGGTCAGCAGCACCCTGCGGGCACCCGGATACACATCGAGGGCCTGTTCCAGGAACTCGATGCCGTTCATCTGCGGCATCCGGTAGTCGGCGAGGATCACGGCCACCTGGTCACCGCGCAGTTTCAGCTCGCGCAGGGCGTCCAGGGCGGCGTCCCCGGATTCGGCGCGCACGATCCGGTGCGCCTCGCCGTAGCGGCGCCTGAGGTCCCGCGCGACGGCGCGCGACACCCCGGGGTCGTCGTCGACGGTCAGAATGACGGTCCGCGCCGGACTGGCGGCCTGGGTCATACCTCTCCCACCCCGAGACGGTCAGTTGCGTTCCGGCCGAGCGGCCACCACGAGGCACCGCAGGGCAGGTACAGAGCCAATCGTATGTACGATCGGTCACCTTTGCTCGGGAACGGGGTACGCGCGGGGCGGCTCCGGCGCGTCAGCCGGGACCGGCAGGGGGCCGCGCACCTCGGGCAGGATGTTCGTGACGTAGTCCTCGACCGCCGCGTCCATGCCGATGTCGTGCTGGGCGCGCTCGGACAGGAACCAGCGGTGTTCGAGGAGCTCGTGGTACAGCTCGGCCGGATCCATGGAGCCGCGCAGATCCTGCGGCACCGCACGGACCGTCGGCCGGAACACGTCCCGCACCCAGCGGTGGGCGAGCACCTCCGGACGGGCGGCACGCGGGTGCCCGCCGCCCGGACCGGGCCGGGAGCCCGGCCGGGGGCCGCTGGGCGCGTAGTCCTCCTGGGTGGCCATCCAGCTCTCCAGGTCGTTCAGGAGCCGGCGGGCCTGGTTCTCCTCGGTGTCGAGGCCGGTGAGCCGCAGCAACTGGCGCTGGTGATGGCCCGCGTCGACGACCTTGGGCACGAAGGTGACGGTGTCGCCGTTGGAGGAGCTCGCGATCTGCATCTCGGCGACGTCGAAACCGAGGTCGTTGAGGCGGCGTATGCGGCGGTCGATGTAGTGGTACTTGCCGGCCGGGTAGACGGAGGTGCGGGTCAGCTCCTCCCACAGGCTCCGGTAGCGTGCGCAGATCTCCTGGCCGAACTCGATCGGGTCCACCGAGGGGTGCAGGGCGCCGGCCGCCTCCAGGTCCAGCAGTTCCCCGCTGATGTTCACCCGGGCGAGATCGAGGTCGTAGTCCCGCTGGCCGGTGCTGAGCCGCGGGTGCAGATCACCGGTCTCGGCGTCCACCAGATACGCGGCGTACGCTCCCGCGTCGCGCCGGAACAGCGTGTTGGACAGCGAGCAGTCGCCCCAGGCGAAGCCGGCCAGGTGCAGCCGCACGAGCAGGACGGCCAGCGCGTCCATCAGCCGGTGCATGGTGGCCGGCCGCATGGTCGTCTCGAACATCGACCGGTACGGCAGTGAGCCGCCCAGATGCCGGGTGATCAGCACGGACTCCAGCGGCTCTCCCGCCGCGTCCGTGCGGCCGGTGACCACGGCGAGCGGGTCGACCGCGGGGATGCCGAGCCGGTCCAGGCCGAGCAGCAGCTCGTACTCGCGCACCGCGGGCCGCTCGGCGAGTTCCTTGACGGCCACCACCTCGTCACCGGCGCGCGCGTAACGCACCACGTGCCGGGAGATGCCGCGCGGAAGCGGCACCAGAAGGTGCTCCGGCCACTCCTCCAGGGGCTGCTGCCACGGCAGTTCGAGCAGGAGCGCGGGATGCTCCGGGTTGGTGGCGCTGATCCGCAAAGCCATGGCCGGGCCGCCCTCCTCACCTCAACGTACGACGCTGTTCCGGCTCCAGCATCTACGAATGATCGGGGAGACGGAAGACGCGCCGGGCGTTGCCCGAGAGGAACAGCTCGGTGGTCTCCTCGTCCAGGCCCAGTTCACCGAGGTGTTCCAGTGCCCGACTCGGCGTGATCATGGGGTAGTTGGAGCCGAAGAGGACCTTGTGCCGTCCCCGGCCGCGCAGATACTCGACCAGCTCCGGGGGGTAGCGGCGGGCGGTGTAGGCGCTGGTGTCGATGTACACGTTCGCGTGCTTGTCGGCGACGGCGATCATCTCGGTGGTCCACGGGTAGCCGATGTGCCCGCAGACGATGGTCAGTTCGGGGAAGTCGAGCGCGACCTGGTCGATGTACGGGATGGGCCGGCCGGTCTCGGAGGGGCGCAGCGGGCCGGTGTGACCGACCTGGGTGCAGAAGGGGACGCCGAGTTCGGCGCAGGCGGTGTACAGGGGGTAGTAGAGCCGGTCGGTGGGCGGCAGTTGCCACAGCCACGGAATGATCCTCAAGGCCACGAAGCCCAACTCCTCGACGGCCCGCCGCAGTTCCCGCACCGCGGCGACGGGGCGGGTGAGGTCGGCGCCCGCGACCCCGTGCAGCCGGCCGTCCGACCGCGCCACGAATCCGGCGACCTCGTCGTTGGTGATCAGGGCGCCCTCGGGCCCGTACCAGGCGGAGGACAGACCGGTGTCCACGTGGGCCGCCGCCAGCGCGGCCACCGTGACCTCGACCGGCATCTCCTCCTCCAGCACCTTCATGCCGGTCCAGCGGCGCAGTGACTCGAACATCTCGTGGTTGGAGTGACGGAGAGTGGGGTGCTGCATCCACGCGTCGACGACCGCCATGGTCCTGTGCCCTTCCCGAAACGGTGGCTGAGCGCTTGCTTACCATCGACCCTAGGAGGTCCCGCGCTCCCTGGCTAGCCGCCCACGGTGTCGGCGCTCCGGGTCCACCCGCCCACGGCGTCCACCAGCGTCGTCAGGGCCGCGACCAGACGCGGGAAACCGGGGCCCACCGGCCCTCCCGGCTCCTTCATGTACGTGTCCCGCCGCACCTCCACCATCAGCGCGGCGACCCGCGGTTCCCGCTCGTAGTGCCGCAACGGGACGTACGCGCCCGAGAACGGGCTGTCGATCCCCACACCGCCGAGCCCCGCGAACGCCTTCTCCGCGAGCGCGACCAGTTCCGGCGGTGTGTGGAAGGAGTCGGTCCCCAGGCAGACCGGCGGCCGCGGCCCGTCACCGTGCAGCTCGTAGGGCAGCCGGGCCGCCGGATACGAGTGGACGTCGATGATCACGGCCCGCCCGGTGGCGGCCAGCCGGTCGGCGACCGCGTCCGTCATGGCCCGCGCGTAGGAGTGGAAGTAGGCGTCGAGCAGCGGCCGCGGATCGACGCCCGCGGGCCGGAGCGGCGCCCGGTGCGTCGTCCGCGTGTAGACCGCGCCCATCCCGACCGAGAGCATCTCCTCCCGCTCGTCCGGGAAGCGCTCGGGATCGACGACGAGCCGGGACAGCCGGTTGACGAACCGCCACGGCGTCAGCCCGGCCGCCTCGGCCGCCTCGGCCGCCAGTTCGGCGGTGTGCGCGTCGGTGATGTGGTCCAACTCGCTCTCCAGAGCCTCGTCGCCGAGGACGATGCCGGCCCGGACGGGCGCCGGAATCTCCCGGGAGGAGTGCGGCACGTGCAGGATCACGGGGGAGTGGACCGCGCCGGGCAGGAGCGCGAAGGAGCCCGGGGCGTCCCGGGGATCGAGGATGTCGTTCATGGAGATCACTGTCGCAGCCGGGTCCGACACCGGGCCGGACCTGATGCCCGACGCCGGCCGCGTGCCCTCAGCCGGCGCCCCCGCGCCGTGCGTAGTGCTCGATGAGCGCCGCCCGGGTCGTTTCGAGACGGTGGGCCAGGATCGCGCCGATCGTCCGGGTCAGCGACAGCTCCAGCGTCGGATCCCGGTCGAACAGCGTCCGTACCTCGGCGGCGTCGAACTCGTAGGCGCGCACCGGGCTGAAGGCCTCGGCGCCGAAGTCCCAGGTATGCGGGCGGAACAGCCACGACCAGCCCAGCAGGTCGCCGGGCCCGAGCTGCGCGACGGTGATCCTTCGTTCGGCGATGACCCGCTGGTACAGGGAGACCGTTCCGGAGCGGACCACCCAGAAGCGGTCGGCGGTGCCCCCCTCCTCGAAGATCGGCCCGTCCGCGGGAAAGGAGACCTCGCGGGCCACGCTCATCAGCCGTTCGCGGTGTTCCGGGGAGAGAGCGTGCAGGAGCCGGAGAGCAGTGGGCATCGCGGACCTCCATCGGGTCGCCGCACGGCCACGGGGGCGGCGGCGCCTGTCGTGCCGGTGGTATCCCGTCATCCTCCATTGGAGCCCGAACGGAGTAATCCGTCGCGTCGTGGGCCGCGCGACTTCACCTCGGGGCGGTCGTGAGCGACTCGTCCGCGGTGTCATCCGGCGGCCCGGGAGGTCACCGTGAAGCGAGCCCCTTCGGGGTCGGTGAGGACGGCTTCCATCGAGCCGACACCCTGCTGATGGGCGGTGCCGCCGTTGACGCGCGCCGCGCGGACGCAGGCCTCCACGTCGTCGACCGCGAAGTGGATCTGCCAGTGCGGTCTGAGGGTGGGGTCGGGGGCGGACCCCACCGCGCCGGAGTAGATCCGGGCCACCACGTCGCCGAGGCTGCGCAGGACGACCTCGTTCTCCTCGTAGCCCACCTCGCAGGCGCCGGGGACCCCGGACGCCCAGCCCAGCACCTCCCCGTAGAAGATGGCGGCGTCGAAGGCGTCGCGGGTGTGCAGGCGGATGAAGGCCGGGGCCGCGCTGCGCCAGCGTTCCCACCCGGACACCAGGGCGCCCTCCCAGATGCCGAAGACCGCGCCGTCCCGGTCGGCCAGCAGCGCGCCCCGTCCCGGTGGCAGTGAGATCGGCCCGACCGCGGTCGTACCGCCGCGTTCCTGGCTCCGGGAGACCGTCTCGTCCGCGGAGGCCACGGCGAAGAACGGGGTCCAGGCGACCGCCATCCTCGCCACGAAGTCGACCTTGGAGATTCCGGCGACCGGAATCCCGGCGACCCGGGCGATCCGGTACTGGTCGCCCATCCGGGTGCCCGAGGCCCATTTCCAGCCGAGCACCGCCGTGTAGAAGCGCTCGGCGGCCGGCAGATCGCGGGTGGTGAGGCTGACCCAGCACGGCGCGCCGAACACCGACTGGGTGGTGACGACACCGGTGGGGAGTGTTCCGTCGCTCTTCATCGCCGTCCGTCCTGACCTCACTGGGCCGTCCGTCCCGACCGCACTGGCCGGCAGCGGTCGCGCGGGGTGCGGGGCCCTCGTGGGGTCCCCGGACGTGAGTTCAGCAGTGGGAGGCCTTCCGTGCCGGAAGGCCTCCGACGGCTTCAGTAGCACCTGCGGATCCGCTGTCCCATCAGCAACAGCATCTCCCGCCTCGGCGCCGCTCGCACGACACGAGCGTCAGGCGCGCGGACGCTCCAGGGTGAGCAGCAGCCCCTCCACGGCGCCGGGGCCTATGCGGCCCTTGACGTCCGCGGCCGTGATCGCCTTGAGCGCCCAGCCGTCCTCGGCATGCTTGTTCAGGACCTTTTCCAGCTTGTCGCTGTCCAGCGCGTCGCCGATCAGCGACTCTCGGAACGTGACGACCTTGTATTCGAAGGTGTACGGGGTGCTCATGGTTGCGGAGCTCTCCTGCGTGTTGGATGGCATGACAGGGGCCCACCCAATCACTCTTCGCGGGCGCGGCACAGGGGCGAACCGGACCGTACGGATACCTTTGTTGAAACTTCATGAAGTGCCTGGCCGTAGAAGGGCACCGACCGGCCGGCCGTACGGCGTCGTAGCGTGTACTCCGGACGACGGGATCTTGTGACGGCGGATTCGGGGTGGCGCGATGTGCTGGAGTGCGACGGCCGATCTGGTGGCCGGTGCCGGTGTCGCCGCGGTCGGGGTGGCCTGTGTCGTTCGGACGCGGCGGACGCGTGATCTCCCGCTGGCCGCGCTGCCGTTGCTGCTCGGCGCCCACCAGATCGTCGAATCCCGGGTATGGGACGCCGGTGGCGGTACGGGTCCCGCCACCGTGGCCTGGGCCGTGATCGCCCTTCCGCTGCTGGCGGTGTGGGTGCCGGCGGGTGTGCTGTGCGCGGCACCGCGCCCTGCCCGGCGCCGGCTTCTGGTTCCGCTCGCCGCCGGAGTCGCGACCGCGACGGCGCTCGCCCACGCCATGGCCGTCCATCCCGTGCGGGCCGAGATCCGCGGCCACACCATGGGCTACGCCGTCGACCTGCCCCAGGACGAACTGGTCATCGCCGGCTATCTCTTCGCCACCGTCGGCGCGCTGCTGATGTCCGGCGACCGGGGGTTGCTGCTGCTCGGGGTGCTGGTCGGGGCGGGCGCGGCGATCTGCTGGTCGCTGTGGGAGCTGGAGTTCGTCTCGACGTGGTGCGCGTTCGCGGCGGTCGTGTCGGTGTGCCTGCTGGGCTGGGTCAACTCGCGGGAGGCGGTGGCCTCGCGGGAACGGGTCGATCACGTGTGATGTGACGGCACCGGTGATCCGGCGCGACCCGGGTAGTCGGCGAAGCATGGACGACCTGACGAGTTCCTCAAATGTGTCGGTCAGGGTCGACGCATGATCAACCCAGCACACCGTGTTCCGGTGGCGATCGTCGCCGCCTCGTTCCTGCTCGCCGGCTGCGGAGGCGGCCCGGCCGAGAGGCTCGGTCCCGGCGGCTCACCGGCGCGTCCCGGCGCGGCGAGACCTGTTCCCGCCCCGACCTCCTCGCGCGCGGTGACGCCGAGGCGACTGCCGGGCATCGGGCCCGGCACCTTGGCCTCCATCCCGTCGCGGACCCGTCAGGCCGTCGTGGTGACCGGCCGGGGAAGGAACTCCCCGCTGTCCACCGTGGTGCTCTACGAGCGTACGGAGGCGGGCTGGCGGGCGGGCCCGAGCAGGCCCGCGCACAACGCCCTCAAGGGCTGGACCGACCACCACCACGCCGGTGATCTGCGTTCCCCCATAGGCGTGTTCACGCTGACGGACGCCGGCGGGCTGCGGCCCGACCCCGGCACCCGTCTCCCGTACGACCGCTCGGGCGCCTTCACCTCACCCGGCACGGGCTTCGAGGGCGAGCCGCTGGCCGGCTCCTTCGACTACGTGGTCGCCATCAACTACAACCGCAGCCCCGGCACCACACCCCTGGACTGGACCCGGCCGCTGGGCGCGGCCCGCGGCGGAGGCATCTGGCTGCACGTGGACCACGGCGGTCCCACGCACGGCTGCGTCGGGCTGCGCGAGAACGACCTCAAAGAGCTGATGCGCGCTCTGGACCCCGCCCTCCATCCCGTGGTGGTCATGGGCGACGCGGCCTCCCTGGCACGCTGACACCCCTTCCGGGAGGCTCGCCGGCACGGTGCACCTTCCGGAAGGCCGCACCGGTATCCGGACCCACCCGCAGTGTCCCCGGAAGATGTGAGGAAGGTGTCAGGGTGTGGGAAGCCCCTCTCACCGGCCGATTCGTGCCCCGCACCCCCTACCATCGGCCGCGTGTGCGCATATGTGCTGGTCGCGGAGGACGATGAGAAGCAGGCGGAGCTGATACGCCGCTCACTGCTGGGCGAGGGTCATACGGCGACCGTCGTCCACGACGGCCGGGCCGCCCTCGACGAGGTCCGGCGGCACCCGCCCGACCTCGTCGTCCTGGATCTCATGCTCCCGGTGGTCGACGGCTTCGGGGTGTGCCGGGCGCTGCGCGAGAACGACGACATTCCCGTCCTGATGCTGACCGCCCGCTCCACCGAGGACGACGTACTGCTCGGCCTGGAACTCGGCGCGGACGACTACATGACCAAGCCGTACAGTCCACGCGAGCTGATGGCCCGTATCCGTACGGTGCTCCGACGCGGCGGACGGTCCGCCGGAGAGCTCCGCGGCGATCCCGTCGTCAGGGCCGCCGGGATCGCGGTCGACCCGGAACGGCACACGGTCCTGTGCGACGGCTCGCCGGTGGACTGCACTCCGGGCGAGTACGAGATCCTGCTCGCCATGGCGGGCGAGCCCGAACGGGTCTTCTCCCGGCGGCAGTTGCTGCACCGCACCCGCGGCATCGACCGGGCCTCCACCGAACGGGCCATCGATGTGCACATCATGAACCTGCGCAAGAAGATCGAGGCCGATCCGCGCCACCCGACGCGCCTGCTGACCGTGTTCGGCGTCGGGTACAAACTCGCGGGCGACCGGGCGTGAGCCGCGCCGTGCCGCTGCGCAGGAGCCTGCTGGTGCGGCTGTTGGTGACCTCCGTGCTCATCGCGCTGTGCTCCGTGGCCGCGACCGCCTGGCTCGCGGTGCAGACCACCACCCGGGCCATCCAGGAGGAGCAGGGCCAGGTGCTCGCCGAGGACATGGACATCCTCAGCCGGCTCAGCGGATACGCGGCCACCCATTCCGACTGGTCCGGTGTCGCCGGGACGCTGCGCACGATCTCGCGGAGGACGGGCCGTCGCATCGCCCTGACCACCGGCGACCGCACCCCCTTCGCCGACTCCGCGGCACGCGGCACCTCCCTGCCGCCCCGGGCCGCCGCCACCATCGACCCGCTGCGCACCGACACCTACACGGAGCCCGGGGCGCAGAGGTCCGGCGTCGACCCCCGCGCGGTGGGGCCGTACCGGCTGCCGGCGACCGAGCGCCTGCTGGTGGCCAAGCTGGCCACGGTGCGCCAACTGTGCTTCGCGCGCAACGGTGTTCGGACCCGCACGGACCGGATGCCGAGCGGTCGTACCGTCCTGACGGACGAGGACGGGAGCGCCGACTCCGGCTATGTGCCGACCGAGTGCGCCGACGGGCTGCTCAACACCCCCACCCCGACCGAGCGGAAGGCCCTGGACGCTCTGTCCGCGCTCACCCGGACGTGTCTGGACCGGCACCAGGTGCTCCTCGGCCGGCCCGTGGCACTGTCGCTGGCGGCCACCGGCGGAGCCACCCCCGCCCCCTACCTGTTCGAGAAGAGGGGGGTCGACCGGAACGGTGCCCTCGCCCGGACGGCGAACGCCTGCGTCGACGAGGCCCGGCGTCGTCAACTCGCGCCCTACGTGGCCCCGGTGGCCCAGCTCTTCCTCGGCACGGGGGACAGGCCCGTCCCCCGCTTCGACATGTCCACGGCCAACAAGGCCAAGGTGTTCGGTGTCGCCGGACTCGTCCTCGCCCTCACCGTGGCCGTGACCGCGCTGGTCGCCACCCGGCTCGTACGCCCCCTGCGCGCGCTGACCCAGGCCGCGAGGCAACCGCCGGAACGGCATGTACGGGTGCCCGTCACCACCCAGGACGAGACCGGCATCCTGGCGCTCGCCTTCAACGAACTGACCGAGCGCCGCGAGCGGATGGAGGCGCAGCGCAAGGCGATGGTCAGCGACATCGCGCACGAACTGCGCACCCCACTCACCAATATCCGCGGATGGCTGGAGGTGGCCCGCGACGGCCTCGTCGAACCCGACCCGGAACTGCTGTCCTCCTTGCACGAGGAGGCCGTGGTCCTGCAGCGCGTCATCGACGACCTCCAGGACCTCGCGGCCGCCGACGCGGGCACCCTGCGACTGCACCGCGAGGAGGTGCGCGCCGACGAACTCCTCGAACAGGTCGCCGCGGCCCACCGGGTCGGAGCGGAGGCCGCCGGTGTCCGCCTGGTGACCGAGGTGGCCGGCACCCCCTGGCTGGACGCGGATCCCGTACGGATGCGGCAGGCGCTCGGCAACCTGGTGTCCAACGCGACCCGCCACACCCCGGCCGGCGGCACGGTCACCCTCCGCGCGCACGATG
This sequence comes from Streptomyces sp. NPDC091209, assembly GCF_044757755.1. Classification (NCBI taxonomy): domain Bacteria; kingdom Bacillati; phylum Actinomycetota; class Actinomycetes; order Kitasatosporales; family Streptomycetaceae; genus Streptomyces; species Streptomyces sp. NPDC091209. The sequence continues at coordinate 199,335 of NZ_JBIVVR010000009.1, forward strand.
ACGACCTTCACGTCGTGTTCCAGGTGGCCGACACCGGCGGCGGCATCGCTCCCGGAGATCTGGCGAGCGTCTTCGACCGGTTCTGGCGTGCGGAGAAGTCCCGCAGCCGGCGCACCGGCGGCAGCGGCCTGGGCCTCGCCATCGTCCGCCAACTCGTCGCCGCCCACGACGGAACCGTCTCCGTCACCAGCGAAGTCGGCACCGGCACCGTCTTCACCCTGCGGCTGCCCCGCGCCCGGACGCCCGCTTCGCCCGCCTCCGGGTCCGGAGAGCGAGAAGCCCCTTGTTCCCGGTGATCGTGGTGGTGTCGGTACCAGGACCCGTGGTCATGCTCCTGGGAGGGGGCTGGTCCATCCGGTCGGTTCGGCGCAGGGTGGGCGCATGAACAGCATCGAGCACCCGGAGACCAGGAGCCGCGTCACACCGCTGAGGTCACTCCTGGGAGGCACCTACGTTCCGCGACGCACGGTCGGCCGCCCGGATTCCGGTCACCGGAACACGTTGTCCGAGTCGTCCAGGATCGACGGCTCGCCGATCGCCGCCTCCCGCGGAACCCTCGACGTGGTCTGATACATCGCCTCGATCTCGGCCGCGTACCGCTGGGCGATCGCGTCCCGGCGCAGTTTCAGCGAGGGCGTCAGCAGCCCGTTGGACAGGTCGAACGGCTCCGGGAGGACACGGAAGACCCGGATGGACTCGGAGCGGGAGACGGTGGTGTTGGCCGCCGCGACCGCGCGCCTGACCTCCTCGCGCAGCTCGTTCTCCTCGCGCGCGTCCCGGGCGGGTGTCTCCCCCTTGGCCCGGGAGGCACGCCAGTGCGTCACGAACTCGGGGTCCAGGGTGATGAGGGCGCCCACGCAGGGCCGGTTGTCGCCCACGACGGCCGCCTGGTGGATGAGCGGGTGGACCCGCAGCCGTTCCTCCAGAGCGGCGGGGGCCACGCTCTTGCCCCCGCTGGTGATGATGATGTCCTTCTTGCGCCCGGTGATGGTCAGATACCCGTCGGCGTCGACCTGACCGATGTCCCCCGTCGCCAGCCAGCCGTTCCGGAACGAGGCCCGCGTCGCCGCCGCGTCGTTGATGTAGCCCTGGAACACGGAGGGCCCCCACACGTGGATCTCCCCGTCGCCGGACAGCTGGATCTCCGTGCCGGGCAGCGGCCGTCCGACGGTGCCGAACTTCTCCCGCCCGACCGGCTGGGCGGTGATGCCTCCGCCGGTCTCGGTGAGCCCGTATCCGTCGTGGATGGAGATGCCGATTCCCGCGAAGAACAGGGCGAGTTCACGGTTCAGCGGGGAGCCGCCCGAGACCGCGCCGCACACCCGCCCGCCCAGCGCGCCGCGCAGCCGCTTGTACACCGTCTTCTCGTAGAGGGAGTGCTGGAGCCGCAGATCGAAACCCGGTCCCGTTCCCGTGCCCAGCCGCTGCTGCTCCTCGGCCAGGGCGAAGTCCCGCGCCGTGCGCACCGCGCGTTCGAACAGCACGCTGCGGCCGGCCCGTTGCGAGGCCTTCACGAAGTTCTTGTAGATCCTCTCGAACACGGACGGGACGGCGTACAGATAGGTCGGCCGGAACGAGAGCATCGCCTCGGAGAGCGTCTCCTCCCTCAGATCGGGCTCGTGCCCCATCAGGATGCCGCCGCGCAGACAGAGCCCCTGGACCATCAGGCCGTAGACGTGGGAGAAGGGCAGGAAGGCCAGGACGGCAGGCTGCACACCCGGCGGAGCCGCCGTCTGTCTCCAGCCTTCGAGCAGCGTGTCGCAGGGGCTCGCCAGGCTGCGGTGCGTCAGGGCGCAGCCTTTGGGCTGCCCCGTCGTGCCGGAGGTGTACGCGACGACCGCGGTGGAGTCGGCCAGCACGATGCGGCGCAGCGAGTCGACCGCGGTCACCGGTATCGCCCGGCCCCGCTCCACCAACTGCGCGATCGCCCCGTTGTCCAACTGCCAGACATGGCGCAGGTACGGGAGCGCGGCGCACGCCGAGCCCACCGTCATGACGCCCTGCTCGTCCTCGACCACCACGCCCACGCAGTGCGCGTCCGCCAGGATCCACGCGACCTGTTCGTGCGACGACGTCGGGTAGATCGGCACGATCTCCACGCCGACCGACCACAGGGCGTAGCTGAGCACCGTCCACTCGTAGCGGGTGCGCGCCATGATGGCCACACGGTCGCCCGGCCGGACGCCGGATCTGACGAGTCCCCGCGCCACGTCGACCACCTGGCCCCACAGCTCGGCCGCCGTCACCTGCGTCCAGGAACCCGAGCGACCCTCGGCGCGGCGCGCGAGCTGCGGCAGATCAGGGGTGCTGAGCGCCGTTTCGCGGAGGCTGTCGGCGAGTCCCCCCTGGGTGAGTGCGGTTGGCGGTGGAGGAAGGTGGGACTGGTGCATTCGCCGCTCCGGAATTCTCCTCGACGTGACCTCACCCCCGGAGGCGCCGATGTCAAGGATTCCCGAATGTAGCCCACACGGGCGACACCTGCGCCCCCATTCCGGCATGCGTTCGCCCGACGCTGAGTTTCCGTTCCCCGGACCTTCCCTTTTGACCCTTCGGAACGTCAACAGCACTCCGCCCGGCCGCCGTTGACGGCCGACGGTGCCTCCCGGACGCCGCCGCACGGAGGGGGACGGGGCGGCGGGGGCGCACGGCACGGGACAGAAGGGCAGCCGTACGGACGTGGGTGCCCGGGGTTGACGGCGGGGAGCACCGGCCCTCGCTTCATCCGTCACTCCGGTGACTGATCACCCGTTCACCCTTTCGGGAAGCGGTCCCGGGCTGACAGACTCCGCAGGTGCGCGACTTCGACATGCTCGTCATAGGATCCGGCCCGGGTGGACAGAAGGCCGCCATCGCGGCCGCCAAGCTCGGCCGTCGGGTCGCCGTCATCGACCGCCCCGACATGGTCGGCGGGGTCTCCATCCACACGGGAACCATCCCCTCCAAGACGCTGCGTGAGGCGGTGCTGTATCTCAGCGGCCTCAGTCAGCGGGATCTGTACGGCCAGAGCTACCGGCTGAAGGAGGACATCACCGTCGCCGATCTGATCGCTCGCACCGAGCACGTGGTCAGTCGCGAGGTCGACGTCATCCGCAACCAGCTCTCGCGCAACCAGGTGTCCCTGTTCGCCGGCACCGGCCGCTTCGTGGACGACCACACCGTCGCCCTGGTCGAGGTGAACGGCAACGAGAAGCTGTTGAGCGCCGACCACATCGTCATCGCCACGGGCACGCGTCCGGCGCGGCCCGAAACCGTCGAGTTCGACGGGCGGACGATCATGGACTCGGACAACGTCCTGAACCTGGAGCAGGTGCCGCGCTCCATGGTCATCGTCGGCGCCGGTGTGATCGGCATGGAGTACGCCTCCATGTTCGCCGCCCTCGGCTCCAAGATCACGGTGGTCGAGAAGCGCTCCGCGATGCTCGACTTCTGCGACGTCGAGGTGATCGAGGCGCTGAAGTACCACCTGCGGGACCTCGCCGTCACCTTCCGGTTCGGCGAGACCGTCGCCGCCGTCGAGCGCCACGCCCGGGGCACGCTCACGGTCCTGGAGAGCGGCAAGAAGATCCCCGCCGACGCCGTCATGTACTCGGCGGGCCGACAGGGTCTCACCGATGAACTCGACCTGGACAAGGCGGGGTTGTCCGCCGACCCGCGCGGCCGGATCACCGTCGACGAGCACTTCCGCACCGAGGTGCCGCACATCTACGCCGTCGGTGACGTCATCGGCTTCCCGGCGCTCGCGGCCACCTCGATGGAACAGGGCCGGACGGCGGCGTACCACGCCTGCGGAGAGCCGGTGAACCGGATGCTCGACCTGCAGCCGATCGGCATCTACACCATCCCGGAGATCAGCTTCATCGGCCGGACGGAGGACCAACTCACCGAGGACTGCGTGCCGTTCGAGGTGGGCATATCCCGCTACCGGGAACTGGCCCGGGGGCAGATCATCGGCGACTCGCACGGCATGCTGAAACTGCTGGTCTCGCCCGACGACCGTAAACTCCTCGGCGTCCACTGCTTCGGCACCGGCGCGACCGAGCTCATCCACATCGGCCAGGCCGTCATGGGCTGCGGCGGAACGGTCGACTATCTCGTCGACGCCGTCTTCAACTACCCGACGCTCGCCGAGTCCTACAAGGTCGCCGCCCTGGACGCGACCAACAAGATCCGGCAGATCGACCGCCTCAGGGACTGACCGCCGCGAGACGCTCCCGGGGGGCGGGGGCGGGGGCGACGCGTCGGGCGTCGACCCGACCCCGCCGTCGACCCGACCCCGCCGTCGACCCGACCCCGCCGTCGACCCGACCCCGCCGTCGACCCGACCCCGCCGTCGACCCGACCCCGCCGGGGGCGATCACACCACCCGGCGGGCTCTCCGGCTCCGTTCAGAGGGCCGGCCGCCAACCCAGCGCCGGGCCGAGCCCGGTGGCGATGTCGGTGAGGATCTGGACGTAGTCCTCGTTGCCGAAGGTGAACGGAAGGGCGAACGCCACCTCGTCGATCTCCCTGAACGCGGCCTGGGCGTAGAGCTGTTCGGCGATGTGCTCGGAGCTGCCGACGAGGTCGGGCGCGAACATCAGACGCGCGGGCCCCTGCGGCGTCCTCGTGCGCGGCAGCCTCCCCTGGGCGTACTCCTCGTATTTCGCGCGCTGTGCGGGTGAGGCGCTGTCGGTGGGGATCACGACGAGCCCCTGCGAGACGCGGGCGCGTTCGCCGTCCGGGTGGTGGGCGCGGAAGGCCCGTACGTGGGAGAGCTGGATCTCGGCGAAGTCCTCGGACTCCTCCGCCTTCACGACGCTGCTGGTCAGGAAGTTCATGCCGTGCTCGCCCGCCCATCGGGCCGACCGCAGGCTGCCGCCGCCGTACCACATGCGGCGGCCCAGGCCGGGGGAGTGCGGCTGTACGCGGTCCGAGAAGACCTCGAAGCCCTCCGTGCCGCTGAAATCGGTGGCCGGCCTGCCGCGCACGAAGTCCAACAGCCGCTCCACGCGCGCGTATCCGAAGTCCTCGCTCTCGGCCGTGTCGGGATACAGAGCGTCCCTCACCCGCTCGTAGTGCTGGGGCGGGCCGACGCTGACTCCCGGGTTGAGGCGGCCGTCGGCCAGCACGTCGACGGTCGCCAGGTCCTCGGCAAGCCGCAGCGGGTTCTCCCAGCCCACGGGTATGACGGCCGTCCCGAGTTCGATACGGCGGGTGCGCTGCGAGGCGGCGGCCAGCACGGCTACGGGCGAGGAGATGCCGTACTGGAGATGGCGGTGGCGCAGCCACGCGCTGTCGAAGCCCAGCCGTTCGCCCAGTTCGATGATGCCGAGCGTGGACTCGTGGCCGCGCCCGGGGTCGTCCCCGTCGAAAAGGCCGATGGTCAGGAAACCGAGTTTTCGCAGCGGGTGTGACGGCAGTGGCACAGGCTCCTCCATCGTTCGCGGCACGCCGCGTCGGACGTCGGCGCCACCACAGATTGTCGCAGCGGCTCACACTTGGCCTTCGGGAGGACCGGGCAGGTCAGGGAGCCGCGGCGCGGGGTGTCCACGCAGCGTGCCCTGCGGGACTTCGCGAAGGTACTGCGCGACACGGTCCGGGCATGGCACCGTGGACGCAGGGTCTGGCCCGTCACTCCCCCCGTGGTGACGGGTCAGACCTCTCCGCCGCCCGATGCCTTCCCGTGGTCGGGCGGGGGCCCGTTCCCGGCGGGAAAGCCGCCCGTCCCGCTCTCGCGACTGCGGGGGCGCACGAGCCCGGCAGGAAAGCCGCCGGTCCGGGATCTATCGTGAAGAACGGCCGGTCCGTGCCGGAGCCGCAGGACCCGATGGCGATCGACTCGACGGCGGCCCTGTGCCGTCCCGATGAGGAGGAACCGGATGAACGGCACGATGCACGCGGTGCGCGGTCATCGGCGGGGCGGGCCGGAGGAACTGGTCTACGAGGTCGCACCGAAGCCGGCGCCCGGCCTCGGCGACGTGCTGGTCGAGGTCCGGGCGGCGTCGGTCACCTCGGGGGAGCTGGGCTGGGACGCGACCTGGACCGACAGCTTCGACGGCAGCGGCAGCCCGCGATTGCCGATCGTGCCGTCGAAGGAGGTCTCCGGCGTGGTGGCGGAGCTCGGTCACGGTGTCGCGGAGTTCAGGCCCGGTGAGGCGGTCTACGGTCTGATTCCCTTCACCCGGGACGGGGCCGCGGCCGAGTACGTGACCGTTCCCGCGGCGGATCTCGCCGCGAAGCCGGGGTCGCTCGACCACGAGCGGACGGCCGCGCTGCCGCTCGCGGGTCTCACGGCATGGCAGGGGCTTGTCACCCATGCCGCTGTCGCGCCGGGACAGCGGGTGCTGGTGCACGGCGCGGCGGGTGGCGTGGGCTCGTTCGCGGTGCAGGTCGCGGCCGCGCTCGGGGCCGAGGTGACGGCCACGGCGGCGGCCCGGGACGCGGACTTCGTGCGGGGCCTGGGCGCGCAGACCGTGATCGACTACGTCGGTCAGCGCTTCGAGGCCGAGGTCAAGGACGCCGACGTCGTGTTCGACACCGTCGGAGGGGACACCCAGGACCGTTCCTGGCAGGTGCTGCGTCCGGGCGGAGTCCTGGTCAGCGTCGTCGCGCCGCCGACACCGCGGGACGGGGCGGACGCCCGGGCGGTGTTCTTCGTGGTCGAGCCGGACCGCGCCGGTCTGGAGGAGCTGACGGCACTCGTCGAGGCGGGCCGGCTGGTCCCGCAGGTCGACCGGATCGTTCCGCTGGAGAGTGCCCCGGGGGCGTACGCGGCCCTCGAACGGGAACACCGGCGGGGCAAGATCGTACTGCGGGTCTCCTAGGTTTCCTGGGCCTCGGGGGAGGGACGCCTTCCCGGAGCCTTCCACCAGGTGCCGTGGGGGCCGTCACACGTGACAGCGAGGGTGAACAAGCGCTTAGATAGTGAGCCCGACCTCGTCCGCGCGTGCTGGAGGCCCCGTTGCTGTTCACATCCGTCGACGACGTCTCCGCACGCCTCGCCGACACGGGCTACCTGGCGTCGCCCGCCGTCGCCACCACGGTCTTCCTGGCCGACCGCCTCGGCAAGCCCCTGCTGGTGGAGGGCCCCGCCGGCGTGGGCAAGACCGAACTCGCCAAGGCCGTCGCACAGGTCGCCGGGGCCCGGCTGATCCGCCTCCAGTGCTACGAAGGCGTCGACGAGTCACGGGCGTTGTACGAGTGGAACCACGCCAAGCAGCTGCTGCGCATCACCGCCGGCCGGGACGAGACGTGGGACGAGACGCGCACGGACATCTTCAGCGAGGAGTTCCTGCTGCCGCGCCCGCTGCTGACCGCCATCCGCGGCGACGACCCCAAGGTCCTGCTCATCGACGAGACCGACAAGGCCGACGTCGAGGTGGAGGGCCTGCTGCTCGAAGTGCTCAGCGACTTCCAGGTCACCGTCCCCGAGCTGGGCACGATCGCGGCGACCAGCCGCCCCTTCGTCGTGCTCACCTCGAACGCCAGCCGTGAACTGTCCGAGGCGCTGCGCCGCCGCTGCCTCTTCCTCCACATCGGCTTCCCCGACGAGGAGTTGGAGCGCCGGATCGTACGGCTGAAGGTGCCCGGACTCGACGAGGCGCTCACCGAGTCCGTGGTGCGGGTCGTCGGGGCGCTGCGGGAGATGGACCTGCGCAAGGTCCCCTCCGTCGCCGAGACCATCGACTGGGCCCGCACGCTGCTCGCCCTGGGCGCCGACACCCTCGACGAGAACGTCGTACGCGACAGCCTCGGCGTGATCCTCAAGCATCAGGACGACGTACTGAAGGCGACGGCCAAGCTCGACCTGGGCGCCGTGTGACCGGCGCCGTGCCGGCCGCCGGAGTCGCGGACCGGCTGACGGGACTGGTCGGTGCGCTGCGCTCGCACGGCGTGCGGATCGGCACCGGCGAGACCGTGGACGCCGCCCGGGCGGTGGCGGCGCTGGGCTTCGCGGACCGTGACCGGCTCCGTGAGGGGCTGGCCGCCACCCTGCTCCACAACCCGGGACAGCGGCGGGTGTTCGACCCCGTCTTCGACGTGTACTTCCCGCGGGGCGTCGGGGCACCGGACGGCGTGCCGCCCGCCGACCGGGACGACCTGCGGGACCGCCTCGCGGCCGCGCTGGCCGCCGACGACCAAGCTCTCATGGGTCAGTTGGCCATCGAGGCGGTGGACGGGTTCGGCGGCTACGGGGGTACGACGGCCACGGACGGCTGGTCCTCGTACCAGACGCTCGACCGGCTGCGGCCGCAGACGCTGATGGCCCGCGCGCGGGACGCGGTCCGCGCGCAGGGCGGCGGGGAGGGGTTCACCGACCGGCTCCTCGAGGACGAGATCCGGCGGCGCATCGAGGTGTTCCGCGGGCAGGTCGCGACGGAGGCGCGGCGCCGGATCGCCGAGCGGCGGGACCGTGACGAGATCGCCCGGCGCGCGGTGGCCCCGACCGCCGACCGCGTCGACTTCCTGTTCGCCGGCCGGGACCGCCTCGCCGAACTCCGCAAGGTCGTACAGCCGCTCGCGCGCAAACTCGCCACCCGCCTCGCCGCGCGTCGCCGCCGGGCCAGTCGCGGCACCATCGACCTGCGCCGCACCCTGCGCGGATCGCTGTCCACGGGCGGGGTGCCGATGCGCCCGGTGCTGCGCAGGCGCCGTCCCGTGCGGCCCGAACTGGTGCTGCTGTGCGATGTGTCGGGGTCGGTGTCGGGCTTCTCGGACTTCACGATGCTGCTGGTGCAGGCGCTGCACGACCAGTTCAGCAAGGTGCGGGTGTTCGCCTTCGTCAACCGGGTCGACGAGGTGACCGGGCTGATCGGGCCCGGCGCCGCCGATCCCGAGGGACTCAGCGCCCGGATCCGCGCGGAGGCGACGATCACGGGCTGGCACGGCAGCAGTGACTACGGCCTCGCGTTCGGCGAGTTCGCCGAGCGGTACGCCGGATCCGTCGGCTCCCGAGCGACCGTCTTCGTGCTCGGTGACGCCCGTACGAACATGAGCGATCCCAATCTGCCCGTCGTCCGCCGGCTCGTGAGGCAGGCCCGACGCGCCTACTGGCTGAACCCGGAAGCGCGCTCGCAATGGGGCACGGGCGACTCCGCGGCCCTCGCCTACGCCGAACTCGTGGAGATGCACGAGTGCCGCAACGCCCAGCAGCTCAGCACGCTGATCGGCCGCCTCCTGCCCGTCTGAACGACCGTCGGCGCGACGGATGCCGAGCCGTCACGGCGTGAGGAGCCGGCGCAACCAGGTCATGCGGGCGGCGCGGGCGGTCCGCGCGAGCGCGGTGTGCGGGGCGAAGGCGTCGAAGCCGTGGAAACCGCCGGGCCACACGTGCAGTTCGGCGACTCCGCCGGCCTGCCAGATCCGCGACGCGTAGTCGACGACCTCGTCCCGGAAGGTCTCCGCCGAGCCCACGTCGAGGAAGGCCGGGGGCAGTCCTGACAGGTCGGCGGCCCGCGCCGGGGCGGCGTAGGCGGACACGTCCGGGCCGCCGCGGGCATCGCCCAACACTGCTGTCCAGGCTGTCCAGTTGGCCGTACGGTCCCAGGCGCCGACACCCGCCATCTGGTGTGCGGACGGAGTGTCGTTGCGGTCGTCGAGCATCGGGTACATCAGGACCTGCCCGAGCGGCCGCGGCCCCTCGCGGTCCCGGGCGAGCAGGGCGAGCGCCGCGGTCAGGCCGCCGCCCGCGCTGGCGCCCGCGACGACGATCCGCTCCGGGTCGCCGCCGAGGTCCCCGGCGTGCCGCGCCGTCCACAGCAGACCGGCGTAGACGTCCTCCACCCCGGCCGGGTACGGGTGTTCGGGCGCCAGCCGGTACTCGACGGACACCACGACCGCGTCCAGTTCCTTCGCCCACTCCAGGACGACCTCCACCCCGGCCCGGTTGGTGCCGAGGACCATGCCCCCGCCGTGGGAGTGGTAGATCACCGGGCGCGGCCCGTCCTTCGGGGGAGCGACGGGCCTGACGACGAACAGCGAGATGTCAGGGGCGCCGTCCGGCCCCGGAACCGTCAGGTCCGAGGTCGCGAACGCGCCGCCGTCGGTGAGGTCGTACGCGGGTACCGCGAGCTCCGGTTCCGCGCGCAGGGCGGCGATGTCCGCGAGGCTCGGCCCGGACGGCGCGGACCGGCCGGCCGCCGCGAGGGCGACATCGAGTTCGGGGTCGAACGGGGGCGGTACCAACAGCATGGAGTCTCCTCGCGCCGAGCCCGGCGGTTCACCCGACCATGATCGGGCGCCGTGCTCCCGGACCGGGAGCCGCCGTACCGCGGAACCTGCCCCCGACCTGGCGGACCATGCGCACCGCGGTGACGCCCGAAGGCGCCACCGCGGGTGAAGCGGGTTCAGTCAGCCGTCGGTACGGTGACCGGTCAGCCGTCGATGCGGTGGGTCGTCCAGAACGACGTCAGGTCCGTGGTCGTGGCGGCCTGGGCTGCCGCCTTGAACTCGGCCGTGGTCGAGACGCCGTACCAGTGCGACGTGGCGTAGTCCTTGAGGAGCTTGGCCATGACGGTGTCGCCGAGGACGCGCCGCAGGTCGTGCAGGGCGCACTTGCCGTAGCCGTAGACGACGGTGGAGTAGCGGGACGAGTGCGCGTCCCAGTAGGCCATCGAGTTGGTGATCTTCTCGGCGGTCGAGGCCCAGGAGGTGCTGTTCCAGCAGTTGGTGCCGGTGAGGCCCTGCGCCAGGTCGGTGGCGTAGTCGGTGAACGCCTCGTCGAGCCACGGGCTGTTGTACTCGTCGTCGCCGACGATCCCGTAGAACCACTGGTGACCGATCTCGTGGGTGAGCGCCGTGGTGCTGACCAGGTCGAGGACGAACCCGGGGTACTCCATGCCGCCGAACCAGTAGTTGTTGTCGATCACCGCGTCCAGCTCGCCGTACGGATAGGCGCCGAAGCGCGCCGCGTGGGCGTCCACGGCGGACTTGGCGGTGCTCAGCATGGACTGGGCGTTGGCGGAGCTGATGCCGGTGACGGTGTAGATGTTGATCGCGGTACCGGCGGTCGAGGTGCCGGAGATCTTGGTGAAAGGACCGGCGGCCCAGGCGAAGTCACGGACCTTGGACGCGGTGGCCGTGGTGATCGTGCGGCCGCTGGAGCCGGCGGTGTCGACCGAGGTGCCGGTGGCCGGGACCAGCAGGCTCGTCGGATGGTCGAGGGTCACCTTGAAGTCGGCGGCCAGGGAGTAGAAGGACTCGCCGTTGTTGGTGTACGGGTCCAGGTGCCAGCCGGAGCCGTCCTTGACCGCGAGCACGGGCAGCGCGTTGCCGATGTTGTTGAAGGCGCCGTCGTAACCGAACCGGTCGGCGCCGCTGGGAACGGTGATACCCAGGTCGAAGCCGATCGTCCCGGTCTGGCCCTGCGCCACCGGCGAGGCCAGGCTGATCTGGAGGGCCGTGCAGCCGACCGAGAGGGCGCCCGCGGTGCCGCCGCTGACGTTGCTGACGGCGATGGGCATCGCGGAGCAGGTGCCGTGGTAGTTGTCCCACAGCCTCAGGTACACCTCGCTGAGCGCGGTGGAGGAGGCGTTGGTGAAGGTCACGCTCTCGTGACCGGTCCAGCCGGTGCCGCTCGTGTTGCTGGTCAGACTGACCGTGTACGCGGGGGCGGCCGGGGTTCGGGTGGAGTCGGCCGGCGGGGTCGTGTCACCGGAGGTGTTCAGGGCGAGGTCGTCGAGGACGAAGCTCGTCTGGAGGCTGGAGTCCTCGGTGCCGGTGAAGGCGACGGTCACCGTCTGGCCCGCGAACGCCGACACGTCGAACGTCTTCTGGGCGTACCCGGACGCCTTGTTGAGGTTCGAGTACGTCGCCAGCGTCGTGCTGCCGATCTTCGCGGTGAGTTTGTCGTAGGCCGTCGACGAGGTCGTCTCCGCCGTGTCGATGTGCAGCCAGAACGTGAGGCTGGCGCTGCTGCAACCGGACGGGATCGTGACGCTCTGCGAGAGCGTGTCGGTGTGGGTGCTGCCGACGCCGTCCAGCCAGGCGAAGCTGGTGCCGCCGTGGGCGCTCTGGCCCGTGCGGCTGGTGATCACGGTGGTCGAGGACTGGGTCCAGGGCGAAGTGCCGCTCTCGAAGCCGCCGTTGGTCACCACCTGGGCCGGGGTGCAGGCGGCCGCTGCCGCCGGTGCCGCTTGCGGCGAGGCCGCCGCGGGGGTGCTGGGGAGCGAGACTGCGGCCAGGGCGGCGACGACGAGAACGCGTGCCGCCAGGGCCTTGAGGGGGGTCGGTCTCACACGAAACTCCTTTGAGGCGGCCGGGATTCCGGCCTGCTCGGTGGCCGCCCGGGACGACTGGGGTGCGCCGCTGGGTGGCCGCGGGCCGCGCGCGGGTGCGCGCGGTCGCTTGGTGAGATTTCCGCGCCGTCACCCTGGGGTCAGGGCGACGGCACCTGGAAGCCTCGCAGATTTGACCGAGACATGCCATCGAACTGCTGGAAAGGAGATCGGGGTCGCCGGAAAGGAGCCGGGGTACGGCAAGGAGGTCCGGGCGCGGGAACGGCGCTCGGTGATGTGTACCGCTCAGGCCTCCGGCTCTCTCAGGGCGGGCGTCAACCGCGCCCAGGGATTGGGGAGTTCACCCGTCACCGGTCCGGCCACCGCCGCACCGCGATCACGCGCGGTGCGAACGGCGAGCGGAACGAGCGCCTCGGGGACGCCGTAGACCAGATGACAGAACCGCTCGGGCGGGTGTCGCGCGGTCCAGGGCGGTCTGCTGAACGCCGAGACGTACGTGGACCAGTGGCCCTCGAACGTGACGAGCAGATCGGCGAAGCGGGCGTACCCGGGCGCCGGGTGGACGCCCATGTTCAGCACGACCGGAGCCGCCCCGAGCCGGCGCAGGCTCTGCACCAGCCGCTTGCAGCCGGGCATCGCCTCCGCGGTGGGCGCCACCTGGTCGAGGAAGCACCCCTCGGTCCCGTACCAGTCCCGGTGGCGCAGCACCTCGTCCGCGACGAGGTCCGGATCGCGTGCGCCGTAGTCGGTGTCGACATAGCCGAGCAGCCGGGCGCCCGCCGACCGCAGCGCGCCCGTGGCCGCGGTGAACGCCGGGTCCGGGCCCTCGCCCGGCCCGTCGGCCGGGTTGATGACGACCCCGTACGTACGGTCGGCCGACCTGATCAGCCGGTGCCAGGCGCCCGGGTCCTCGCCCGGGTGCACGTACAGCGGAATCAGCAGGCTCATGACGTCCGGTCGTCTTCGGGACGCGGAACGGGAGCGGTCCCGGCGACCGCCGTCCAGAGCGCCGCCAAGGAGTCGTCGAGGGTCAGGGCGGGCCGCCAGCCGAGCGCCTTCCCGGCAGCGGTGATGTCGGAGCACTGCCACGACACCTCGCCCGAGCGGGCGGAACCGCCGCCGTTCTCCTCGATGCGCCCCCGGAACCCGGCGGCGCGCGCCAGGCCGTTCACCAGGTCGCGCACCGGAACGGCCTTCCCGCCCCCGATGTTGAGGACGCGTGGCAGCGGTCCGGGGGCCGTCGCCGCGGACACCGCAGCCCGCGCCACATCACGTACGTCGACGAAGTCGCGGTACGCCGACAGGTCGCCGAGGCGGATGACCGCGTCCGGGTCCGTGCCGGCCTCGGTGAGCAGTCCCGCGATCCGGCCCGGCAGCCCGGTGGCCGGCGCCCCGGGCCCGACGGGGTTGCCCACCCGGAGCACCACCGCGTCGAGGCCGGAGGTGGTGACGGTGACCGTGCCGGCGAGCTTGGTGGCACCGTACGGGGTGAGCGGACAGGTGGCGGCGGACTCGGTCACGCTGGTGTCGCGGATGCCGGGACCGTATTCCGCGGCCGAGCCCAGATGGACCAGTCGGGCGGCCGGTGCCGCCTCGCGCAGCGCCGCGCAAAGAACCGCGGGACCGCGGGAGTTGACCTCGGCGAGGGTCACGGCGTCGCCGCCGGTCGCTCCCGCGCAGTTGATCACGGCGTCGGGCGCGGCCGCCGCCAGGGTGGGAACCAGCAGCTCTCTGCGAACGCCGGCCAGGTCGATGCCGAACTCCGCGGCCGGCGAGCGGCCACCGCCGAGCACCCGCACGCCCGGAAGGGTGTGCAGGTGCTCGACGACATGGCCGCCCAGATAGCCGGTGAAGCCCAGGACGAGAATGCGCATGCGGTGGTCAGGCTCCCTTGAGCAAAAGCGACTTGCGGGTGGTGAACTCGGCGTTGGCCCGGTCGTAGTCGTCCGGGCGGCCGATGTCGAGCCAGTACCCGTCGAAGTCGTAGGCGTGCGGCTCGTTCCGGCTGCGCAGCAGGTCGAGGACCAGCTCGTCGAAGCCCAGCGGCAGCCCCGGTGTATAGCCTTCGAGCGTGGACCGCGACAGACCGTACACGCCCATCGAGACGCGGTAGTCGATGCTCGGCTTCTCGGTGAAGGCGACCACCTTGCTGTCGTCGGTGGTCAGCACACCGAAGTCGATCTGCACCTTGCGCGCGTACGTCGCGATGGTCAGCGGCGCCCCCGAACCCCGGTGCCGTACCAGGACGTCGCCGAAGTCGAGATCGGTGAGCACATCCCCGTTCATCACGAGGAACGAATCGGGCAGCCGGTCGCGCATGGTCAGTAACGGGCCCATGGTGCCGAGCGGGCTCTCCTCGGTGGAGTAGTCGACGGCCATGCCCCATTGGGACCCGTCGCCGACATAGGCGCGGATGATCTCGCCCAGGTGGCCTATGGCGATGGTGCAGCTGGTGAACCCGGCCGTGGCGAGCTGACGGAGAACGATCTCCAGGATGGCGTGCTGGTCACCGATGGGGACAAGCGGCTTGGGCAGCGCGGTGGTGTAGGGCCGCAGCCGGACGCCCTTGCCTCCCGCGAGAATCACTGCGTGCATGGGACTCCTCCTTCGTGGGACGTGCCGGACGGGGTCAGATGTTGTAGATGCCGGTTTTGTACCGGGCCAGGTTCGCCGGTTCGCGGAAGAACTCCACGGTGTGCGCGAGTCCTTGGGCCAGGTCGTGGGCCGGGCTCCAGCCGGTTGCCTCGGTGAGCCGGGTCGCGTCGGCGACCAGTCGCATCACCTCGGAGTTGGCCGGCCGGATGCGTCCCGCGTCCTCGCGCACGTCGAGGGCGGTGTCCATCACCTTGCCGATCAGCGCCACCAGGTCGCCGACCGAGATCTCGCCGCCCGTACCGGCGTTGAAGGTCCGGCCCACGACCTTCTCCGCGGGCGCCGTGCCCACGGCGAGGAACGCCTGCGCGGTGTCCTTGACGAAGGTGAAGTCGCGGGTGGGCCGCAGATCGCCGAGCGTGATGGTGCGTTCGCCCGCGGCCACCTGGCCGATGACGGTGGGGATCACCGCGCGCATCGACTGGCGCGGACCGAAGGTGTTGAACGGCCGCAGCGTCACCACCGGCGTGTCGAAACTCGCGTGGTAGCTGTCGGCCAGCCGGTCCCCGCCCGCCTTCGAAGCGGCGTACGGGGACTGGGTGTTGATGGGGTGGTCCTCGGTGATCGGCACGGTCTGCGCGGTGCCGTACGTCTCGCTCGTGGAGGTGTGCACGAGCCGGGGAGTGCCGAGCGCGCGCACCGCCTCCAGCACGTTCAGCGTGCCGGTGACGTTGGTGTCCACATAGCTGTGCGGCGCCTGATAGGAGTACGGGATCGCGATGAGCGCGGCCAAGTGGTAGACGCAGTCGGCGTCTTCGACCAGACCGCGGACCGAGCCCGGGTCCCGGACATCGCCGAGGACGATGTCCACCTGGTCCAGGACATCGGGGTGCAGGGTCTCCAGCCAGCCGTACGAGGAGAAGGAGTTGTACTGCGCCATGGCCCTCACCCGATATCCGGAGGCGACCAGCGCCTCGGTGAGGTGGGAGCCGATGAAACCCTCGGCTCCGGTGACGGCGGCGAGCGGTTCGGTGGTCAACTCGTGGGTCCTTCCGGTTGGTTGCTCGTGTGACGTGCGATTTCGGATGAGTGCACGGCGGCCGTACGGGATGGTCCGGGCGGCCCGTGTGCGGTGGTTCAGGCGTGTGGAGCCGGTCGCCCCAGCAGCCGCACGGCACAGACCGTGAGACACAGCGCGGCCGTGCCGCAGAACAGGGTCAGTACGACGGCGCTCGGCGGGGGACGCAGCACGGTGACCCAGGCGGCCCCGCAGGCCGCCGCCAGGCAGACCGCGGCCGGCGGCCAGGCCACCCCGAAGGCCTGGAGCAGCAACGCGGTCCACAACGTGGCCGCGAGCAGCAGCAGCGGGGCCGGCTCCGCGCCGGTGAGCAGGGCGGCCGGCAGCAGAGGGAGGACGTAGACGAGCAGACAGAGGGCGAGGATGCCGGTCGAACGGAGCAGGAAGGCGGCCGGAGTCGCCGTCGCCCGCAGCGCCGCCACCGACATCCCGCGATACCGGTACAGCAGCCACTCCGCCGGTCCCATGCTCACCGTCAGCACGATCACGGCGTACGGGTGCTGCCGTCCCTCCAGCAGCACCAGCACCCCGGCGGACAGCCCGAACACGCCGTACGGCAGCGACCGCAGCAGCGACGGACGGGTGCCGCCCTGAACCGGCGAGGCGGTGAACGTGGCCCGCAGTGCCCAGCCGGCCGCGGCGACCGCGCCGAGCACGGACAGCAGCGGCAGGCCGATGCGCGCCGCGGTACCCGGGTCCCACCAGGGCAGCGCCACCGCCCCGGCGATCAGCGGGGTGAGCGCGGCCAGCAGCAGCCGTTCCGCGCCCAGGACCAGCAGCACCCCGGCCGCCGCGAGATACACCGACTGCGCGGCGGCGATCCCGATCGCCGTGCCGGACCCGGCGACCAGCGCCCCGGACGCCGTCGCGGCGAGCGCGCCGAGCGGGGCCCCCTTGAGCAGGGTCCGGCCCGCCTCGCGGCGGCCCGTGGTCATGCGCAGGTAGGCGCGGTGCCCGAGTGCCTGGCCCCACGCCCAGGAGACGAGTCCGGCCACCACCAGGACATCGAGATCCCGGCCCGCGTGCCACAGCCGCCCGGTCAGCAGATAGGCGAGGCCCGGCAGGGCGAACAGTGCCCCGCGCAGCCCGCAGCGGACATGGTCCGGACGCCACGGGTTGGGCGGTCGCGGCGGCTCCGGAAAGGTGCGCGGCACGCGTTCGTACAGCGCGGAGGCGAGCGAGAAGAGGTTCGGGTGCCCGTACCGCTCCTGGATGACCTCGGCGGTCAGCCCCTCCGACTCCAGCAGCGCGGCCACCTCGTACGGGTGGACGGCCGGCCCGATGCCGTCCGCGAGCTCGGCGGCGAGCCGGTCGACCGCGTCCCGGTCCGGGCCCTGGCGGGGTCTGGACAGCGCGAGCGTACGGTCGTCGGCGAGCCGCAGGGACAGGGTGTCGCCCCCCGTGCCGCCGGGCTGCAGGGCCATCGGTCCGCTCATCCGGCCAGGCTCCTCGGCTCGGACGGAGCCGCCGGACCGGCCGGTGCCGCGAGCACGGCGTCGGCCGTCTCGGGAACGTCCGGGACGATCCGGCCGAGCGCCGACAGTTCCAGGTAGATGGTCCGGAAGGTGTCGACGGTCTGCCGCAGGGTGAACTGCTCGATGACCCGCAGCCGGGCCGCCTCGCCCATCGAACGCCGCCGCCCGGGATCCCCCAGCAGCTTCAGCGCGGCGGCGGCCATGGCACCCGGATCGCGCGGCGGGACGACGAGACCGCTGTCGCCGACGGCCTCGCGCACCCCGCCCACGTCCGTGGACACGGTCGCCCGCCCGCACGACATGGCCTCGATCAGCGTGAACGGGAAACCCTCGCTGATGCTGGAGAGCATCACGACGTTGCCCGCCGCGTAGGCGTCCTTGATGTCGTCCACGCGGCCCTCGAAGCTGACCGCGTCCGCGTGCCCCAGCTCGGCGGCCAGGGCCTCGCAGCGTTCGCGGTAGGCCTCGCCGCCACGCGGTGTGCCGCCGAACAACCTGAGCCGCGCTTCAGGGAGTTCGGCCCGTACGAGGGCGAACGCCCGGATCAGGGTCTCCAGATCCTTGATCGGGTCGACGCGTCCGGCCCAGCTCAGCGTCGGCTGCTCCGGCTCCGGACCGGCCGGCGGGAACGCGGCCGGGTCCACGCCGTTGTAGACGGTGCGGATCGACTCGGGTGCGGCGCCGCCCTGTTCCTCCCACAGCCGGTTGTAGCGGTTGCCCGGGGTGATCAGCGCGGCCCGCCGGTACGTCTCCTCCGCGAGCAGCCGGAAGAAGCCCAGCACGACGGCCTTCACCGGCCAGCGGTACGGGCCGGTGCGGTAACCGAGATAGCGCTCGCGAAGATACACGCCGTGCTCGGTCAACAGCAGGGGTACGCCGTGCCGTTCGAGCGCGGCCAGGCCCGGCAGCACGGCGACACCGCCGCTCACCGCGTGCGCCACCCCGTGCTCGGGCAGCGGCGCGGTCAACGGACGCAGCGCGTGTTCAAGGAGAGCGGTCGCCGTGATGGCGTCGTGCAGGGTCGGCCGGGCCTCACGGACGGCGAGACCCGGACGGTTCCACACCCCGGTCAGGATGCTGATCGCGCGGTCGCCGCGCAGGAACGGACCCAGCATCCCGTCGGCCGCGGCCTGAGCCATCGCGTACAGCGCGCCGGCGAACCGGTCCTCGGCGCACGGGTCGAGCAGAGCGGTCAGGAACTGTTCGTAGGCGGCGGTGAGTTGATTGCGGCGCCGCCCGCGGGGCGGGCGGCCGTCGGGCGCCGGCCCCCACATGGGGACCGCGACGATGTCCAGGACCTGTGCGGGGATGTCCCACACGATCGGTTCGCGTCCGGTGCCGGTGACGGCGATGACGTCGAAGTCGATGTCGGGCATGCCGTCGACGAGTTGGTCGCACCAGACACTGACGCCGCCGTGACTGTGCGGGTAGGTGCCTTCGGTGAGCAGGGTGACGCGCGTTGAGCTGAGGCTGCGCGCGCCGCGGGGAACGTGCATTGATGTGCTCCACGGCCGAGGTTGGGGTGGTCGAGCCCGTCCCGGCCGCTGATGGCGCGGCCGGGACCTTCGGTCGGTGCGCGGCTCAGTCGGCCGGGCTGTAGGGGACCTGCTCGGTGACGCCCGCCGGTACGCGGGTGTCCGGCGCGCCGCTGGTCGCGGGCTGCCGTGAGGCGTCGACGGTCGAGGTCAGGGCGGCGGTCGAGGACGGCAGGCCGAGCGTGAGCGCCGTGCCGGCCGGTGTCGTCCATCCGGAGACCTCGCCGGCGTAGGCGTCGCCGAAGCCCGCCGTGCCGTTCGTGGTGCCCGTGGGCATCGTGGCGGTGACCGCGACCCCGCTCGGCGCCTGGACGGTGACGGTGTCACCGACGCGGTAGGCGGTGACCTGGCCGGCGTCGACAGCGGCCTTCCAGGCGGCCCGGCGCCGCAGTTCGACGCCGATGTCCTTCATCCGCAGGTTCACCACCGGGGTGTCGTCCGAGAACAGGCTGTTGTAGCCGTCGAGGACGCCGTCGAGCACCGGATAGGCGATGCGCTCCTCGGCGAGGTTCGACTGGTGGATGAAGTGCGGCTTGGGGTCGTTGGCGAGCACATGCCCGAGGTCGATCCGGGTCTCCAGCGGCACGATGTGGTCGGTGTAGCCCGTGCTGGTGCTCAGCGGCGCCGGCAGACAGGTCGAGGTGTCCGGGTGGTCCTCGCAGATACCGCTGCCGCCCTGGGCGCGGCCGGTGTAGATCCAGTTGTACTCGTCGACCTCTTCGGCCGCCTTCCCCGCGTTGTAGAAGACGTTCATGGGGTAACGCGGCACGGTGACGGCGGGACCGACCTGACGCTGGTCGGACTCGCGGGAGTTGTCGGAGCCGAGCCAGGCGACGCCGGTGTCGGAGAGCGCGAGCGCCAGGTTGGGGTTGTCGACGGGCTGCTGCGGCGAGATCTTCAGACCGGAGTGCTCACCGGTGATCAACTCCTGGTTGTCCAGCGGGAGTCCGGCGGTCTGGCCCCAGACGCGGTTGTTCGCGATCTCGTCGGCGATCGTGGTGCGGCTGACCCACGTGGTGCTGCCGTCGGCGTTCGTCGCGCACTTCCACGGCACCACGGTGGTGTCCTGCTGGCAGCCGAGGAACGCGTGGGTGTAGGTGTGGTTGATCCAGCGGAAGCTGTTCCGGTCGGCGATCAGTTTGTCGGCGAGCGGGTCGGCACCGTTGTTGTCCTCGCGCTGGTCGACGCTGCCGGCGCCGTTGTAGGCCAGGTCGAGGGTGAAGTTCCGTCTCGTCTCCCAGTCGGTCGCGTAGTCGACATCGGCCGGGGTCATCCGGATCGGGTTCGCGACCCCCTCGCCCTGCGGGCAGTCGATGTCGCCCGGCGTGCAGTTGAGCGTGGTGTCCCAGCGGTCGTCGGCGGCGAAGACGTCGTCGACGTGCACGGCGAAGTAGTTGCGCGAGGCGCCGAGATGCACGCCCTGGGTCATCCACTCCACGATTCCGCGGGCAAGCAGCCGGAACTGCTGCTGGTACTGGTTGTAGACGAACGTGACGACCAGCTCGCGCCGTCCGTCGTGCCGGTACTCGCCCACGAGGGACCCCCGTGTCGACTGCCCCGGGATCGGCGCGTCGACGTACGGAGTGAAGTCCGCTCCCGCGGCGGGCGTCGACAGGTAGGCGTAACTCTCCCCCACGTCCGGGGAGTTGTCCTCGAACGGCACCGCCCCGTCCAGATAGCCGAAGGGCCCGGACTTTCCGGCCGTCGTGACCTGCGCCTGCACGCCGTCGAGGCTGCCGGAGTAGCCACCGAAGACGGGGTACTGGAGTCCTGCCTCGGGACGCGCGTAGGTGTAGGCGTCGACCTGTGGGATCGCGTACGTCTGTTCGTAGGCCGCGAGGGCCGCCATCTCGGCCGAGTTCGCCGCGAACGGGTTGTCGTTGGGCAGCACGACGGCCTGGAACTTGGCGCGCGGTACGCCGTCCACGGTGTCCGCGAGGAAGTCCGCGTCGATCACCGGCCGTCCGGACTGCTGAAGGTCTACCTCGGTGTACGGCGTGCCGGCGGCAGCCAGTTCGGCCGCGATGGCATCGGTCGCCGGACCGCCGTCACTCACGATCAGGACCCGCAGATCGATGCGGGGTGTGGCGGTGTCCGCGTGCGCCGTGCCGGCCGGTAAGCCGAACGAGGCGATGAGCGCGCCGACGGTGAGCGCGGTCGTGCGAATGGTCCGCTTCATGCGGTGAAGTCCCCTCCCCGGGCAGGGGTGAGTGCTGCTCGCATGGAGCCGACCACCCCCTGACGCGACGCCACTGCCCCCCTCAGACGTGGTCGTCACGCGTTCGTCGCGTCACATAGTGGTGTCTCTGTGTAGCTTTCGTGTGCCTGTTGCGAAACATGACGGAAAAGAGCGGGTATCGAACGGGTGGTCATCGCACGGTGCGGCGAGGATGCCGCCGTCACTGTGGGGTAGCGGATGGTTACCAAGCGAAACGTTCCTGTGCTGGCCACGGCTGGGTTCGGGGTGGATCTGGAACGCCGGGATCCGGCCCGATGCAGTGCCAATGGTCCAGACCGCGGCGGGTTTTGGCTGAATGATCGGTTTTAGGTCAGCCTGACCCGTCCCTGTGAAGTTGCTGTGAGCAAAGGGCGGCCGGTCCACGCGATGCGCGTGGACCGGCCGCCCTGTCGGTGACCCGTCGGATCTCCGCTGTGTCGCCTGTCGCTCCTGCCGGTCAGGCGCAGAGCACGCGGGTCTCGGGTGTGTACACCGGACCACCGTTGGTGTTCGTGCTGTCGCTGAACTCGGCGTAGTAGTACGAGTAGAAGCCGATGTTGCCGTTGCAGCCGGAGTCGGCGGCGACCTGGAGGGTGAGCGTGACGGTTCGGCTCTGGCCGGGCGGAATGGTGGACCCGTAGTTCGGGCCGAGGTTGGCGGGTCCCGTTCCCGAACACGGAACGCTGCCGGCGGCCGAGGCCAGGGAACAGCCGGTGAAGCTGTATTTCAGATCGGGACGTTGGGTGGTCAGCCAGGTCGGCTCGATCGTCTGGTACACGAACCAGACGTCGTACGTCCTGTGGTTGGTGATCGTCATCGACAGGCTCACCGTGCCGCCCGGGACGGTCGTGGCGCTGTCCGTGGTGAACGTCAGATCGGCCGGGGCCGGATCGGCCGCGCTCGCGGTGGGGACCAGGCCGAACAGCGCGAGGGCGAAGGCGAGGGCGGAGGCGAGACCGAGTCGTCTCAACTGTGTTGATCGCATGGCCCGGGAGGCTAGGCAGCCCGCGAACGCACCGTCTGCCCCCGTACGGACACGGAGTGTGATGTCCGGCCGGAAGTGGATGTCCCGTGGGGAGTCGGTGGAGGCACCGTGGGGAACGCCTGCCGCCCCGATTTCCGCACGGCGATGCGGAGTCGGAGAACCGGCGTGCCGGAGTGCGGGCGCCGCCGCCCGGCCGCGCCGCCCCGCCACCGCTATTGGCGGATATCGAACGTATCGTGCCCGGCGCACCGCTCGCCGGTCCACCGGGTTCGGCCCCGAAATCGGCCAAGCTGGCCCTTTCCGGCCGGAGCCGCGCCCTTCCCGGCGCATCTCCCGTCCCGGCGGCGCCTTCGGCCCCGTCGGAAACACGTGTGCATGAACCGGGGGAGTGCGGGCACAAGCAAGACCGGACCGCTCGTGGATGCCTCCCCCCCCCCGGCAGCCACGAGCTCTCGGCCCCGCCCGTGACCCCATCCCCCCGGGATCGCGAGGCGGGGCCGCCGCTGTCCCGCCTGCGCGGACCCGTAGGGCGCGCCGCGGTGAACTCGACGGTTCCCCCGCGCTCGGGTGAACTCGATGCGCCCCGCGCCCGCTACGGGAATGCGGGCAATTCCCGGGAAGCGGGTGTCAGCGGCCGGGAAAAGGACACCCGTGACCTTCAGCGGAGAACACGCTGAGGAAATCGCGACTGGCATCCGGTCATCGAAATGCGTATCCGCGTGTCCCTGCGCGACGGCGGCGCGCATCCGCGGACGAGTGGAGGACTTCTTCGTGAACGAGAACCTTTGGGGTTACGGTCCGACCAGCGGTCACACGGCCGACGACGATCTCACCGGCTATCGGGTGGAGGCGACCGACGGTCACATCGGGAAGGTCGACAAGCACTCCGACGAGGTCGGTTCTCAGTACATCGTCGTCGACACCGGCGTCTGGATCTTCGGCAAGGAGGTCCTGCTGCCCGCCGGGACGATCACGTCGATCAGCCACGAGGACAAGACCGTCCAGGTCGCCCGGACCAAGCACGAGATCAAGTCGGCACCGGAATTCGACGAGGAAAAGCATCTCGGAGATCCGCGTTACCGCGACCAGCTCGGCGGCCATTACGGCTCCGGCCACTGACACGACGCGAACCGCCGGTTCCGCCCGTATTCGGAGTGGGACCGGCGGTTTTCGCTGTCGCCGTGCGCCGTGGGAAAACGCGCGGAACGGTGCGGAACAGTAAGGGACCCCGGCTGGACGGGGGAGACCAGCCGGGGCCGTTCACACGGTGTGCGGAGAGCGGTCGCCGCCCTGCGAGGGGCTCCACGCGGCCTCGCCGCACGAACACCCTTGCGGGCTGCGGGTCAGGCCCGGGGACGCGTCCCCTCCACATCACACTCCACTCAACGGCCGACCGCGCCGAATTGTTCCGCCCGGAGCCCCCGGAGCCCCGGAGTCCCCGGCGCCCCCCGACCCCGCGCCGTACGACGCGCGGCCGGTCTCCCGGCGTGGCCCCGCATCCGCCCGGCGCGCCCGGCGGGAAGATCGGTTCAGGAGGGCACGTGCGACGGCCCGCGCCGTCGGCCCGTGCCCGGACCCACCCCGCGCGCTCACGGGCGCGCGGCCGGACCGGCTGCTCGGAGGATGATGCCCATGACCGCCCAGCGCGGAGTGTCCGATGTCCTGGTCGTCGGCGGCGGGCTCGCCGGTCTGGCGTGCGCCCACGATCTCGCCGGGCACGGCTTCGCCGTCCGCGTCCTCGAGGCCTCGGACGGGGTGGGCGGCCGGATGCGCTCCGACCGGCACGAAGGGTTCGTCGTCGACCGGGGCTTCCAGGTCTTCAACACGTCCTATCCGCAGGTCCGGCGCCGGCTCGCGCTGCGCGACCTGCGGCTGCGGCCCTTCACCCCCGGCGTCCTCGTGCACACGGAGGACGGGCCGCTGCGCTTCAGCGATCCGACCCGCGGTGCACGGCGGCTCGGCGACCTGCGTCCGGGGCGGCTCGCCGGAACCCGGGACCTGATCGCGCTGGCCGCGCTGTCCGGCCGGGACATGCTCGCTCCCGCACGAACGCTCAAGCGCGGAGAGGACCGTACGACTCGTACCGCGCTGGCCGCGGCCGGATTCTCCGAGGAGTTCGTCGAGCGGTTCTTCCGGCCCTTCCTGTCCGGAGTCTTCCTGGAGGACCAGCTCGAGACCTCCGGCCGGGTCTTCCATCTCGTCTGGCGCAGCATGCTGCGCGGCACCCTGTGCCTGCCCGGCGCCGGGATCGGCGAGGTGCCGCGCCTGCTGGCCGAGGCGCTGCCCCCGGACGCCGTACGCCTCGGCACCCCGGTCGCTCGGCTCACGGACGACGGGGTCGGCATGGACGCCGGAGGCGAACTCGCCGCGCGGGCCGTGGTGGTGGCCACGGGGCCGGGCCCCGCAGCCCGTCTGCTGCCCGGACTCGAACTCCCGGCCTACCGCGTCGTGACGACGTACTACCACGCCGCGCCCCGTTCCCCGTTGGCCGAACCCATCCTGCTGACGGACACCAGAAGGCGGTTCCTCAACACCTGCGTCCTGAGCGAGGTGGTACGCGGGTACGCCCCGCCCGGGATGTCGCTGATCGCCACCTCGGTGCTCGGGCACGACCAGGAGGGCCGGGAGACATGGCTGCGCGACGCGCTCGCCGAGGTGTACGGCACCGACACCGCGGGCTGGGACCTGCTGACCGTCCGGACCGTTCCCGACGCCCTGCCGGCGATGCCGCCCCCGCATCCGCTCGGCCGGACCGCCCGCGTCGCCCCGGGCCGCTATGTGTGCGGCGACCACCGGGCCACGGGCTCGGTGCAGGGCGCGCTGGCGTCGGGCGCCCGCGCGGCACGCGAGGTCGCGAGCGACCTGGCCCGGTAGACCCGTCACGGCGGACCCCGCGTCCGGGGACGCGATCCGAACAGCGCGATCCGAACAGGGCGATGCGAACAGCGTGATCCGCTCCGCGTGATCCGGTCCGCGTGATCCGGACGACGCCCTAGGGAAGCGTCTGTTCCGTCCAGATCGTCTTGCCCTGCCCGGAGTAGCGGATGCCCCAGTTGTGGCTCATCTGCGAGCAGATGAACAGCCCGCGTCCGCCTTCGTCGACCGTGCGGGCGTGGCGCAGGCGCGGAGCCGCTCCGCCGGCGTCGCTGACCTCGCAGGTGAGCGTGGCGTCCTTGATGAGGCGCAGGCGGATCGGTGGCGCTCCGTGCCGAAGAGCGTTGGTCACCAGCTCGCTGACGATCAACTCGGTGGCGAAGGCGGTCTCCTCGCTCACCCGCCACATCCCGAGCCGCTCCCGGGCGTGGTGCCGCGCCAGCGCGGCCACCGTCGGCACGGAGTCCAGTGCCCAGGTGGCCACCTGGTCCGGCGGAAAGGCGCGGGTGCGGGCCAGCAGCAGAAGGACATCGTGAAGGCCCGACGTGTCGCGCAACCTGTAGAGAATGTCGTCCCGCACGTCCCGCAGCGGGCGGTCCAGCCGGGCCAGCGCCTCCCGCAGCGGGTCCGACCGGTCCCCCGCCGGGCCTTCCGAGGCCGGGAACGACGCGGTGCGCAGCGCGAGGACACTGCCGTCCCGCATGGGGACGGACGCGGTGGCGAAGGGAGGTCCGTCCCCGCTGCCCAGGCGAGGACCCGTCGGGATCTCCGGGACGTGCACCAGACCGCCGGGGTGAGCGACGACGGGCGTGGGATGACCGGCGGAGGCCATCACGCAGAACCCGTGCAGCGGGTCGTGGACGGCGTAGACGCAACTGGCGCTGAGCGGCTGCTGGTGCAATGGATCGCTCGGCGGCAGGGCCGCCCGTTCGTGGGCGAGCCGTACGACCGCGTCGTTGAGGCGGGCGAGCAGCTCGTCCGGTTCCAGGTCGAGCGCGGCGAGCGAGTGGATCACCGTCCGGAGCTGGCCCATGGTGGTCGCGGCGTCGATACCGCTTCCGCCGACTTCCCCGATCGCCAGGGCCGTGCGCGCGCCGGGCAGACCGAAGGCGTCGTACCAGGTGCCCGCCCCCGCGTCGGCCGGGACGTGCAGCTGCGCGAATTCGATGGCCGTCTGCGAGGGCGGCTCCGGCGGCAGCAGATGGTGCTGCAGGGCTGCCGCGATCGTGTGCTCGCGGGTGTAGCGGCGGGCGTTGTCGAGGCTGAGCGCGGTGTGCGTGGCCAGTTCGTGGGCGACGGCCAGGTCGTTCTCGTCGAAGGCGTCGTTCGGCCGTACGCGATAGAGGCTCAGCAGTCCGAGCACGGCGCCCCGCAGCGCCAGCGGGGCGGTGAGCAGCAGACGGGCGCCCGAGGCGCGGATGGCGCGGGCCCGCTGCGGATCGGCGTCGAGCCAGGGGGTGGTGCTGTCCAGGGCGACGGCTCGCGGCCTGAGATCGCTGAGTACCTGTGAATACGGCGTCGGCGCCGGCAGGGCGCGTACGTCGCCGACCGGATAGGCCTGCGCCATGAGGTCGGGACTCCCGCTGCGGAAGGCCGCGCGGCGCAGTGGGATGTCACGCCCGAGGGGGCTGAGCGGCGGATCCTCGCCCCGTACCACCGCGTCGACCACGTCGACCACCGCCAGGTCGGCGAAGCCGGGCACCAGCGCGTCCACCAGTTCCTGACAGGTCATGACGACGTCCAGGCTCCGCCCCACCCGCTCCCGCACCGAACTGAGGGCCTTCAGGCGCCTCTTGGTCCGCAGGGACTCCGTGACCTCGGTCATGGAGACGACCACGCCGCGCGCGCTCTCCAGGGGGAACGCCGAGACCTTCGCGAAGCGCTCCGGCGACGAATCCTCCAGCGGGTCGAGCCGTACGACGTAGTCGGTGACGGACGTGTCCTCGACGAGCGCGCCCCGCAGGACGTTTTCGAACTCCTCCGGACGCGAGGGACGGCACACTTCGGTGACCGGGCGGTCGAGCGCCTTGTCCGTCTCGACGTCGCACAACGCGCAGGCCGCCTCATTGAGGCTGAGAACCCGCAGCTCGGCGTCCAGGACGAAGAAGGCCTCGTGCGTGTGGGCGCGCAGGATGTCGAACACCGCGGTCGGCGTGCCGCCGGGGGCGGCGCCGTCGTCGGCTTCGAAGACGCCCCACGCGACCGCGCCGCCGGAGAGCGGTACCACCTGGACCCGGAGATCGACCGGGTTCCCGTCGACGTCATGGATGACCAGGGGGCCGGATCCGGGACCCGTACCGCTTCCCGGGCCGCCGGTGCCGGTGCCGGTGTCGGAGTCGCCGGTGTCGGAGTCCCCGGTCTCGGGCGCGACCATGGTCAGAGCCGCCCGTCCCACGGCCTCGGAGTCCGAGCGCAGCCAGATCTCGCGTGCTCTGCGGCTCCACCGGACGACGACGCCCGCGCCGTCGACGACCATCAGCGGCGTCGCACCAGTCACCGGAATCACCTCTGCTGTGCGTCCGGCTGGACACCCCCGCCTCATGGGACGACTTCGACGGCTGAATCACCGGAGGAGGTCATGTCGCGAACCATGTCCTTTTGGTCCACAAAGCACCAATTCTACGGTGCCGTGGAGTCGGAGGGCGATGCGACTGGGCGCTGCGGAGTCCCGGGGCGAGCGACCGGGGCGTCGCGGCGAGCCTTGCCCGTACGTTCTCCGGGAGCCCCGTGCGCGCCGGGACTCCTCGTGTCACCCGTCGGACGGCTCGCCGCCGTCCGGGGACCGCGGAGCGGCCTCGCCGCTCCGGGGCAGCAGCGACCGCAGCGCCATGTCCGTCAAGCGAGCCTCCAGTGCGGCCCGGTCCGGCATCACCGCGCTGCGCAGCGGGCGCCCGGCGAGCAGCGAGATCAGCCACCAGGCGGCGGTGTCCGCGCTGATGTCGTCCCGGATGTCGCCCGCGCTCTGGCCGCGGCGCAGCAGGGCCGCGAGGGCCTCGGCGAAGTTCTGGTGGATGTGCCGGGCGGCATCGCCGAGCGCCGGGTCGTGGGCGAGGGCCGCCGCGTCGGCGAACAGGAAACCGTGGGCTCCGCGCTGGTGGAAGCGGTCCATGTGGGCGGGGTCCAGGAAGGCCGTCAGCACCTCGGGAACCGGGCGTCCGGTGTCCGCGGCCTCGGTCAGGAGTGCGGTGACCGCGGTGGTCACATGGTCCAGGGTCGCCTGGTAGAGGGCGGACTTGGAGCCGAAGTTCTGGAAGACCACCGGCTCCGTGACCCCGACGCGCCGAGCGATGTCGGAGACCTTGCCCCGCTCGTAGCCGGTCTCGGAGAAGACCTCGGTGGCCGCGGCCAGGATCGAGGCGCGCCGCTCGGCGGCGGGCATCCGCGTGCGGGTTCGGGCCTTGCCCTGGTGGGCGGGGGTCTTCTCGGTGTCGGTCACACACGCCATCGTAGGCCCCTTGCGGGTTTTCTTAGTCGGGACTAAGTTAGAGCTGTACTTAGTCGTAGCTAAGTTAAGGAGTGTGGCCGGTATGTCCATCGGGCGTCTCATGCAAGGAAAACCGCACGCGGACACCCCAGGGGTGACGATCGGGGCCCCGCGGGCCTACGAACTGTGCGGCGCGTTCTGCTTCGCGGGCCGACGGAACCGCGCCTTCTCCCGGCTCGCCGCGCTGAGCGGGGCCGAGACCGGGGACCGCGTGCTGGACGTGGGCTGCGGCACCGGGTATCTGACCCGGCGCATGGCCGCCGCCGTCGGACCGGAGGGAACGGTGACGGGCGTGGACCCGTCGCCCTCGGTGCTCGCCTACGCGCGGGGCAGGAACACAGCCGGACGGGGCGCCGTGTGCACCTACCGGGAAGGAGTCGCGGAGAACCTCGCCCTCCCGGACGCGTCGTTCGACACCGTCGTCACCAGCCTGATGCTGCACCATCTGCCGGAGGAACTCCGGCCGGCGGCCCTCAAGGAGATGTGCCGCGTCCTGCGGCCGGGCGGACGTCTGCTGGTCGTCGAGTTCCGGCCGCCGAAGACCACGGTCGGGCGCCACCTGGTGCACGGCGGCCTGGGTCACGCCATGTCCCACAACCGGACCGACCTGCTGGGCGAGTTCGTCACCGGCGCGGGCTTCGAGATCAGGGGGAGCGGCGACGTCCGTCCGTGGCTGACGTACGTCCAGGGCGTCCGTCCGCTGTCCGGGAAGCCGACGGAACAGCCGGGCTAGGACCGCGGAGGCCGCGTCGCCGACCGCCGCCCCGAACGCCCCGGCCGCGTGTACCTCCGCACACCGCCGGGGCGGACGACGACGGCCACTACTCCTTGGCCATGTCCGACTCGGCGGAACTCGCCGCGGACTCGGCGCCGTCGACCAGCTTCTGCAGATGGGCGACATCCGTCGAGGCCGGGCCGGGCGAGGCGGGGGCGTTCGTGGTGTCGGTGGGGCCGCCGCACGCGGTCAGGAGCAGCGCGGCCGCGGCGAGGGCCAGGGCCAAGTGCCGTGCGCGCATCAGGAGTCGGCTCCGTTGTTGTGGCTCGTGCACCACTTCTCGACGTCCGCCAGATCCTTCTGGCGGCCCTCCAGGGTCGGGACGAGCGAACGCCGGAAGGTGAGCCGGTTGTTGAGGTAGGTCTCGATCTGCGTGTGCCCGGCGGACTTGGCGTTGGCCACCCGCTGTTCCAGACGGGCGATGGAACCGCGCTCCGAGGCATCCCCGTTCAGCCGTTCGAGGATGCGGTCGATCCGCTGGTCGATCTTCGGCGCCCGCTTGCAGAGCGCCTTCGCGCCGTCACCCGTCGGGGCCCCCGACGGCTGCGTCGCGGTCCCGTCGGCCGACGCGGCACCCGCGGCTCCGAGCAGCGCGCCGACAGCCATCAGCGAGACGACGGTCGTCCTGGTCCTCGATGCCGCCGTCATCCGCGGCCTCGACGTAGTCGACATGCTGAACTCCTCTTCGTTCCGGGGGCGGTTGCCCTCATGTCCGGCACGCTAGGAGTCGTCTTTGTGGAATTCTTGTGGCCGGACGCCGGCGGTCGTGATCACCCAGTTGCGCTGCGCGGGGAGCGTCGCCCGCGTCCCGGCCCCGCCGTTCAGCAGCGGGAGAACGACCTCGATCCGGGTCCCGGCGCCGGCCGGCGGCACGAGGACGCGGATACGGCCCCGATGCAGGTCGATCTGCTGGGCGACCAGGGTGAGTCCGAGCCCCGAACCCGGACTGTCCGGGCGGCGCTCGAACCGCTCGAAGACCTCGGCGCGACGCTCGGGCGCGATACCCGGCCCTTGGTCGTCGACGAACAGGACGGCGTGGTCGCCGCTCGCGCGCAGGGTGACGCCGATGCGCGCGGGGCGGCCGTCGGCACAACCGCCGTGCACCAGCGCGTTGATGAGGAGATTGTCCAGGACCGTGCGCAGTCCGGGCTCCCAGCCGTACACCCGAAGCCCCGGTGGACAGTCGCCGACGATGTGCGCGAGCGGATGGCGCCGCCGCTGCTCCCGCACGCTCGCCTCGACGACGTCCGCGAGGTCCACCGGGCCGAACGCGTCGGCCTCGACCAGGTCGCCTCGACCGAGCTCACGCAACATGACCAACAGACCCAGAAGACGGGCGTGTTCGCGGCGCAGATCGTCGAGGACCTCGTCGCGGTCGGGCGCGGGAAGGCCCGGATGTTCGGTGAGGATCTCCAGATTCGTCTGCATGCTCATCAGCGGAGTGCGCAGTTCGTGCGCGGCGGCCGAGGCGAACGAACGGGCGGTGGCGAGCGCCTCCTCGGTCCTCGCGGCCTGTTCGTCGTAGCGGCTCAGGACCGTCTGCAGGGTGTGCGCCAGATCGTCGACCTCGGCGATCCGGGCCGGCGTGTGGTCGAGACGGGCGGCGCTGGTGCGCGGATCCAGCCCGCTTGCACTGTTCCGCAGCCGCCTGAGCGGACGGCTCGCGCGTCCGGCCACCGCTCCGGCCAGCAGCCCGGACAACGGCGCGGCGAGCAGCGCCACCGACACCACGCGCCTGCGCACCAGCCGCAGTTGGGTGTCCGCGGCGGTGTCCGGCGCGAACAGCCAGAGCGTGCCGCGCACTCCGGGCCGCCCACCGGACACCCGCGTCGACAGAACCCGCCAGGTGCCGTCGCCGGCCCGCAGGGTGACCGGCACCGGCGCGCTCACGGGAAGTGACGCTCCCTCCTCGGGCTGCGGGCCGCCCATGAACGTCCCCCCGGGACCGATCAGCCGTACGCCGACGTCCAGGGCGGAGGTGAACAGCCGCCGCTCACGGGCCTGTTCCACGGCCGCCGACCGGTCGGCGGCACTTGCGCGCAGCAGCCCGCGGGCGTCCTTCGCCACGGCCGCGGCGCTCTCCCGCAGGTGCGCGTCCTGCTCGTCGTGCAGATCCGTCGCGACCAGCCGCAGCAGCAGCCAGCCGGTGGCCAGCACCAGGAGCGGCACGGTCGCGCCGACGGTGAGCGCGATGCGGGTGGACAGCCTCATCGTCCGGCCTCCGGCCCGTCGTCGCGCAGCACGAAGCCAACTCCGCGTACGGTGTGGATGATCCGGGCACGCCCCGGCGCCTCCAGCTTGCGCCGCAGATAACTCACGAACGTGTCCACCGCGTCGGTGCGCACATCGAAGTCGTAACCCCAGACCCGGTCGAGG
This sequence comes from Streptomyces sp. NPDC091209, assembly GCF_044757755.1. Taxonomy (NCBI): domain Bacteria; kingdom Bacillati; phylum Actinomycetota; class Actinomycetes; order Kitasatosporales; family Streptomycetaceae; genus Streptomyces; species Streptomyces sp. NPDC091209. The sequence continues at coordinate 230,942 of NZ_JBIVVR010000009.1, forward strand.
AGTTGGTCACGGCTGAGCACGATGCCCGCGTTGCGCGCCAGGACGTGAAGCAGCTCGAACTCGCGCCGGGTCAGCTCCAGTTGCCGCCCGTCCAGGCAGACCTGGCGGGTCGCGGGATCCAGCGACAGCCCGCCCACCCGTACGGCGTCGGTGTCCCTCGGCGGCCTGCGCCGCAGCAGCGCCTGGAGCCGGAGCACCAACTCCTGCAGGGCGAAGGGCTTCACCAGGTAGTCGTCGCCGCCGGCCTGCAGCCCCGCGATCCGGTCACCGGTCTCGTCGAGCGCGGAGAGCATCAGGACGGGGATGTCGTTGTCCTCCGCGCGCAGCGTCCGGCACACCTCGATGCCGCTGAGATCGGGCATGGAGATGTCCAGCACGATCGCGTCCGGCGGCGTCCGCCGGGCCGCGGCCAGCGCGGTCCGGCCGCCGTCGGCGAGATCCACCGTGAAACCGCCCAGCCGCAGGCCGCGTTCGAGCGACCGCCGTATCGCCGCGTCGTCGTCGACGACGAGGACCCGGCCCCGATCTCCGCCCATCACCACACCCCAGCTCGGAGGAACAGACCGGTCGGCCGGCCCGTTTCGTCGCCCATCGTGCACCAGCCGCCGCGTCGACGGACTCGCGCGGTCCCCGTACGTGACGTGGTGGGCAGGCACGAATCGGTAACGAAGGACTTTGTGGCGGGTAAGGGGTCGACCGCGCAGCGTAATGTCCCGCATGTCCTGGGCGCTCGTGGGGGAGCGGCCCGGTGGGGTGGGGTGGGGAGGGGAGTGTCATGCGTGCCATGACGCGTGTCAGACGAGTGTCCGAAAACGTTCGGGGCCGAGCCGTCGCGGTGGTGTGCGCGGGTCTCCTGTGCGCGTCGCTGACAGGGTGCGGGAACGACGGCGCGTCGACGGCCGACGCGTCGACGGCCTCCGCCGGCACCTTGGAGTCCGGCCCGCCGGCCTCCGCGTCCGCCTCCGTGCCGGAGCCGACGCCCACGGTCAGCGACACACCGACGCTAGCGGAGACGCCCACGGAGGAAGCGGTCACGGCGGCGACGTCGGACGAAGCGGTGTCGGCCGGCGACTCGGGCGCGTCGGCCCTGTGGGGAACGGCGTACAGCGGCACCGCGAGCGTCTCCGTGGACATCTACGACTACTGCTCCACGGACGGCTCCCGGCGCCTGGCGGACAGCCGGACCTACTCCATGAACAGCATGCTCGACCTGAGCAGGCCGCGGACCGGTGGTGGCGAGACCGAGAGTAACCCGTTCTCGATGCTGTTCGCCGCGGGCAGTCCCTCCCAGCCCGGAGCGGTGTCCTTCTGGTCCTCATCGGTCAGCACGACCTCCAGCCAGGACCTGGCGGGCAACCCCCGGGATCCGAATCTCCTGCTGACCTACTGGAACATCGGCTGGTCCGACGGCGAACTGGACGCCAGGCTCACGGACCCGCACGCCCGGCAGGCCGTCGTCCTGAACCTGCTCCACTGGCCCAGCCTGCTCGTCGCCTGCCGCTCCGACCTCGGTCAGATGCCCGGCGGCTTCCCGCACGCGCTGGCCGCGGGCACGACCTTCACGGGTCGGCTCGACGGCTCCGGGGCGTCACTCACCGCCGAGGGCAGCACCGTCGACGGCACGGTCGCGTTCCGCTTCAAGTTCGACGGCACGCCCTCGTGATGCCCTTCCCGACCGCCTTCCCGCGGACATCCGGGACCGGACAGAGGGAACGCGAGGCGACCGGGCCGGGTACGGCCGGTCCGGAAAGGCGTACGCGGCCGGGGTGCTGTTCCCGGCGGTCCTGCTGCTCGTCGGGCTGCTGCCGCTCGTCTCCCGTCCGGCAGGCGGCGTCTTCGCCGACGACACAGCGGGTCCGACGGCCCCGGCCACGCGGGTGCCGAGCATCGGCGGGGCCGGTTCTGGTCCCGGTACCGGCGCCGGTGGCGGGGCCACGGCGACGGCGTGCCCCAGTCGTGCCGCACCGCGCGATCCGGCCCGTCCGCCGGGGGTCCCGACGTTCACACCCGGAAAGCCGTCGTCCTCCGGTGGCGGCGAGCGGGACCGGCCGCGGGGACGACGCACCTTCCGCACTCTCGACGTCACGTCCGCCGATCCCCTGTCGGGAACCCGTACACAGGCGGAGAGCGTGGGTGACCGCCTGCGGCACGCCCGCTGGACGCTGCACGACGACGGCACACTGACGGCCGGCCTGGCCGAGGTTCCCGTCCTGCGCACCACGTCCGCCGACGCCACGACACGCCTGCTGACGGGGGAGCGTACGGAACATACTGACGTCAGCGCGACCACGACCTGGCTGGAGGCCCGCCTCGTCTCCGGCGCGGGCGCGACGGCCCGGCTGGACCTCATCAGGGCCGCGACCCGGGACATGCGGGTCGTGGTCGACTGCAGGGAGTTCACCTCCACGTCGAGCACCGCCCAACGCCTGTCACTCACCCTGGCCGGCCAGGGCTGTCGATCGGATCTCCTGGATCTCCCGGTACGACGGTGATCGGTACCCGCCCCGTCACCGTCGTGTCACAGCCCTGTGCGCACGTGAACCAGCGGAAGCCGCCCGTCGATCTGTAGCGACGAGTGCCGGTGAGCGACCGGCGCCTGAACATCTCAATCGGGGGACTTCATGCAGTACGGGATGCACTTCGGGTCGCGTGTCCGCGGAGCCGCTCTGGCGATGGCGACCCTGTCGGCGGCGACACTCCTCATGACCGCGTGCCAGCCGGGCGCGGACACCGCGGGCTCCACCGCGTCGACGTCGGGCGGGACGCCCGGGCCCGCCTCGTCCTCCGGCTCACCGACGCACACCCCGTCGTCCGGCGGGACGGGAGCCTCGGCCGTGCCCGTGGGCGGCTCCACTCCCAAGACCCCGCTTCCGGCGACCGCCACCGCGATCCCGGCGACGAAGACGAAGACGTGCGCCGGGGAGTCCCTGAAGGCGTTCATGTACCAGGCCGCCGTACGTCCTGCGGGCACCGGAACCGGGGCGGCGATCGTCGAGTTCACCAACATGTCCGGAGCGTCGTGTGCCGTCCAGGGGTATCCGACCGTGGCGGGGGCGGCCAACGGCTCTCCCGAGAAGAACCACCCGCTGGCCGTGACCCCGACGGGCTCCGCGTCCAAGGTGGTGCTCGCGCCCGGGGCGAAGGCCTGGGTCAAGATGACGTTCGTCCAGGTCCAGGGCGAGGGTGACGGCTACTGCGTGTCCGGGTCCGCACCGGTCACCTACCCGACCCTGGTGGTGGGTCTTCCCGCCGGCGGAGCGCACCAACTCGCGCTGGAAGACGGCGTGTTGGCCGAGTGCGACAACACGGCGAAGGTCACGGCCGTCACCGCGACGAAGCCTTCCTGACCATGGCCGGTGCGTTGTCACCGCCGCGAGCCGGTGGCGACGGGCCGCCCTGACCGGGATCCGAGTCTCCCGCACGGGTGCCGGGCACGTGCGGGAGAGCGGCAGGGGGTGCTGTTCGGACCGGCCGTCCGTAGGCTGCCGGAACCGGCCCGTGCTCGTCGGGGCCCTGCGGCCGGGATCGATAGCACCGACCCGGGCCGGACCTATGGCCCAGGTCGAGCCTGGACCTATGGCTCGGACCGGGCAGGTCGGTCCCGGATCGGCGGGCCCCCAGCCCCAGCCCAGTCCCGGCAGACACCGGCCGCACACACCCGCCTCCCGGGCCATCGACATGGGCCGCAGACGCCCGCCCCCTCGCGCCGGCGGTACCGGCCGCACACGTCCGCCCCCCGGACCAGCGGCAGTGAAGTGACGGGTGCACGCCTACCGGCCGGAGGGGGTGAGGCGCGCCGTGTCGCGTGCCGTGTCTCGCATGTCCTCCACGGCGTGTCGCCCACCGTTCCCGGGGCCCGGGAATGCGGATGACGGGTGCGCTGTTACAGCTCACGTAACTGATTGGCATGGGCGAGTCAAGGCCCGTGCATGGATGGGCGAAGGAGGACCTCATGGCACGCAGCACCGCGCGCCCCGTCGTCACGCTGAAGTCGACGGCCGGGACCGGCGCCACGTACGTGACGCGCAAGAACCGCGGGAACGACCCCGACCGGCTCGTCCTGCGCAAGTACGACCCGCTGGCGGGCAGGCACGTCGCGTTCCGGGAGGAGCGCTGACCCCTCGCCGGGCGACCCTGGCAGACGTACCCGGCCTATCCGCGGACGCACCTGCCGTAACCGAGGAGGGAACCGCATGAGGCCTGACATCCACCCCGTATCGCGTCCGGTCGTCTTCCGGGACCGTGCCGCCGGCGTCGCGTTCCTGACGCGATCCACCGCGCACTCCGCCAGGACGATCGAGTGGGAGGACGGCGCCGTCCATCCGCTCATCGACGTCGAGATCTCGTCGGCGAGCCACCCGTTCTACACCGGGACCTCGCGGGTCCTGGACACCGCCGGCCGCGTGGAGCGCTTCGAGCGCCGCTACGGCCGCAGGGCGCCGCAGCGGCACTGAACGCCGGGGCGCGCCGAGTTCGGCAGAAGGAGAACAGAGCCATGAAGGTACGCAAGTCACTGCGCTCACTGAAGTCCAAGCCCGGGGCCCAGGTGGTCCGCAGACGCGGTGTGGTCTTCGTAGTGAACAAGAAGAACCCGCGACTCAAGGCCCGCCAGGGCTGACGGCGCGTCACGTGAACGACATCCGGTCCGGCCGGCGCACCGCGCGTCGGCCGGACCGGCCGCGTGTGCGGCTTCTACGGTGGTGGGCCCACGTGCGGGGCGGGTCGGGCGGGGGCGAACGGTCCGACAGGACGCGGACCACCGGCGCACGCGCAGGGCTGCACGGACCGGACCGCGAGCGGCAATGTCGAGGAGTCGACCCATGGGGATCCGTCCTGGGCCTGGGCGGCCGGGCGCGATGATCTCCGATCTGCGGGATCTACGGGATCTGCGGGTCTGGGCACGCACGGTCGCCACGGGTGTCTACCCCGACGGCAGCACCATGATCGGTCCCGCCACCCAGAAGCAGCGGCTCACCACGCCCCGACCCCGATCCCGGGCGCGGGCTACGGACTCGGCATCTTCGACGTCCAGGGCTGGGCCGGACACAACGGCTCCCTGCCGGGCTACGAGTCGCTGACCGTCTCCTTCCCACCGACGAAGGCGACCCTGGTCGTGCTGCTGAAACACCGACATCGACTACAAGGGCCAGGAGCCCAGCACCCCCGTCGGAGACGCGATCACGAAGATCGTCACTCCGCGGCACGTGTTCAACCTCCCGGCGCAGCCCGCGGCTCAATGACGCAGCGGTCCGCCGAGAGTTACGATCACGATCGTGACGTGCTCTTCTCCGCGGGCGACCGGATCGCCCGAGGGGAGCGGTGCGGTGGATGCGTTGGAACCGATGCGTGACGGTCGCGCCGGGCGAAGTACTCCGAAGGGAGCCGTTCGTGACCACGGCCAGGGACTTGTTCATCATCACGATGGACAAGGAGCCGGAACGTCCTGTGGGGCAGGGCGACCTGTCGCTCGCCCTCGCAGGCGCCGAGGTGATCGATCTCGTCGCCGGTGAGGTGATCACGCTGGACGGTGACCGGATGGTTCCGGCGAGACAACCGGCGACCGACGACCGTCTCCTGGGTGAGGCGGCGTCCTCGATCGTGCGACAGGTTCCGTACGAGCGGGTCGAGGACTGGTTGTGGCGCCGGGGCCGCGATCTGTCGGCGGCCTATCAGACCGACCTCGAACAAGCGGGCCAGCTCACCCGGCAACGGCGGGGCCGACTGCCGTTCGGCCCCGACCGCATGGAGTTGGTGGACTCACCGGCCCGCAGCCGGGCGATGCACCGCTGGGCGGCGGACGAGCCCGTCCTCGCCGCGCTCGCGGCGGTCGTCGGGATCCCCGCCGAGCAGACCGAGGACGGTCCGGCCGTGGAGGACGAGGCGGTCACGACCGTCCTGGTCGCCGTGCACGACGCGGTCATGGAACTGGAAGCCGTCCGCCAGCGCCGGGCCATCGAGAACGCGGCGTTCGCCAACATCTGGCGAGGCGCGTGACAGACGCGGCGCGAGGCGCGTGACAGATCCGGTGCGTGCCGGATCCGCGCACGGCGCGAGGCGTGTACCGGATCCGTGCCCGGCGCCCGGCGGATCCGGCGCGCGGCGGGTGACGGAAGACCCGGGAGCGTGTCAGATCCGCCACGAGGCGTGTGCCGGATGCGT
>NZ_JBIVVR010000009.1:237194-237499 GCF_044757755.1 Streptomyces sp. NPDC091209
ATGCGTCCTCGGCGTCCGGCGGATCCGGCATGAGGCGGGTGACGGAGGCCTGGGCGCGTGGAAGATCCGGGGCGAGGCGTGTGCCGGATGCGTGCCCGGCGCCCGGCGGATCCGGTGCGCGGCGGGTGACGGAAGACCCGGGAGCGTGTCAGATCCGCCACGAGGCGTGTGCCGGATGCGTCCTCGGCGTCCGGCGGATCCGGCATGAGGCGGGTGACGGAGGCCTGGGCGCGTGGAAGATCCGGGGCGAGGCGTGTGCCGGATGCGTGCTCGGCGTCCGGCGGGCCCGGTGCGCGGCGGGTACG
>NZ_JBIVVR010000009.1:237594-441391 GCF_044757755.1 Streptomyces sp. NPDC091209
GTGACGGAAGACCCGGGAGCGTGTCAGATCCGCCACGAGGCGTGTGCCGGATCCGCGCATCCCGCACGACAGCTCCGGCGCACGGCGCCCGACGGAACCCCCGGTGCGCGGCGGGTGACGGAAGACCCGGGAGCGTGTCAGATCCGCCACGAGGCGTGTGCCGGATCCGCGCATCCCGCACGACAGCTCCGGCGCACGGCGCCCGACGGAAGCCCGGGTGCGGGGCGGGGCCGACGGTATGCGCGGCTGTTCCGACCGCACGTGCGGTCGGTCCGACCACCCGAGGAGCGAGTGCGCGGCCGGGGCCGACGTTACGATGCCGGTCCGGCCGTACGAGGCCGGGCGCGCGTCCCTGAGGCGTGCGCGGGGGCGGATCGGCGGGCGCGCCGTCCTCCCCGCGGTGGTCACCCGGACGCCTCGCGGGCCCGCTCCTCGCTCTGGCGTGCTTCCTGGAGGTGGGCCTCGACCCGAGGTGCCCGCCGGGACAGCAGCGAGTCCGTGACACGCTGAAACGTCTTCGTCAGAGGGTGCTTGTCCTGTCCCGGCGCGGAGCCCCGTACAGCGGACGCCGCGTCGCGGTACTCGGCCATCTCGGCGAGTGCCGCGTGGGCGAGTTCGGTCGCCTCGCGGTACAGGTCGCGGGACTTGGTCATGGCGTCGAGGGCCTCGGAATACGAGGCCACCAGGGTCCGCGCGTGGGCGAGTTCCTCTTCGAGGGTCAGCAGACTCCAGTCCTCGCGGAGCGAGGTGACAGCCGCCGCGGCGTCGTCCGGCAGCGGCCAGGGCAGCGCGGCGAACTCCAGGACCTTGTCCAGGAGTTCGGTCGGCTCGGTACCGTCGAGGAAGACACTGCGCACCCGGAAGGCCTGCTCGTCGAACCCGACCCGGGAGGGTGTGCCGGACAGGATGACGGCCCCGCCACGCGGCACGGACGTCCCGAGGTCCCCCAGCGCCCAGTTGACCGCGTGGAACTGCTCGGGCGTGGCGCGGTGTTCGACGACCCGGTGCCGCAGGGCCGGCGGCAGCAGCCGGGCCAGCGGGAGGCGGCCCTCGACGTCGGGCGTCATGGCCTCGTGCACGACGACGTTGATGCTCCAGCTGTGCCGGGCGGAGTCCTTGATCAGGCGGCGCAGTACCGCGTCGTCCTTCGGCAGCGGGTTGATGTCCTGGAGCCGCAGCCCGGCCGCGGCGTCACGATCCCAGGAGAAGTCGCTCCGCTCGGGCCAGAGCAGGGCGGCGGGCGAGGGCCACGCGGAATCCCAGGGCCGTTCCGCCTCGGCCGCCAGCGTCCAGTGGCGCTCGCCGTCCACATGCTCACGGCCGTCGGTGGCGAGCCGCGCCCGTACGGTGACGTCGTCGTCGACGAACCAGCGCGCCTCGAACACGTGGCCGTCCGGCGTCTCGGCGTTCTCCTTCTCCAGGAAGTCCTGGATCCTTTCGCTGTCTTTCAGTTCCCGCAGGTGCTCCCGGAGGGCCTGCTGCGGGGCGGGGCCGGTATGGCGCCCGGAGGCCAGCCAGACTGTTTCCGGGGCGGTGGGACGGTCTGTGGAGGACTTCGGCATGAGTCACTTTGCTGGTGGGGTGTGGTGTGCCCTCCCAGTATGGTCGCCTTTGGCCACGAGTCGGGAGCCGAGGCCCCTCCGGATCACGGACCTCCGCCATCGGGTGACTATGCGTATTTCGTTGACGATTGGCCGGATTGGGGTCATTTCGAGGAGGGTGAGTGGTGCCGCCGACCGCCGGGCCGGTTCGCCGGGACGGTTCCGGCGGCCGGGTGCCTGACGCGTGTGTCGCGAGCGGCGACCGCGAGCGTCCCGCCCGGTGAAGGGCGCGGACCTGCGAGGACGCGGAGTGGGTCACGCCCGGCCGGGACCTCCGGGACACGGAGGGCGCCGGTAGGGTGGCGGTCGGAGAAGGGGCGGACGCGGATGCGGCAGCGGGTGACCATGAGTGAGGTGGCGCGGGCCGCCGGAGTCTCGTCCGCGACCGTCTCGTATGTGCTGAGCGGAAAACGCCCGGTCACCGAGGAAACGCGCAAGGCGGTCGAATCCGCCATCGAGCGGCTCGGTTTCAGTCTCAACCCCGTCGCCCGCAGTCTTCGTACGGGCAAGTCCACGATGGTCGCCCTCGTCGTGCCCGACATCGCCAACCCGTTCTACGCGCTGCTCGCCCGCTCGATCCAGGACGAACTGCGCGGCCGCGGCTACCACGTCCTGGTGAGCAGTACGGGGGCGCGGCGGGACGAGGAGGAGGCGCTGCTGGACGAGGCGGTGCAGCAGCGGTTCGCCGGTGTGGTGATGACGCCGTTCCGGCTGGCCACCGACGCCTTCGACGTGCTGCGTGCCGCCGGGATTCCGGCGGTGGTCAGCGCGGACGTCTGCTTCGGCGATGTCGACCTGGTGACTCCCGATGCCGATGCCGCGGTCCGTGAGGCGCTCGCGCATGTGGCGGCCACCGGCCGGCGGCGCATCGGTGTGATCGCGGGGCCGCTGGACGCCGCGGGCGGCGATCCGCGCCTGGAGCGCGTCCGGGAGCACGCGGCCGAGGCGGGGCTGCGTATCGCGGAGGAGCACATCGTCCACGGCGAACACACGCGCGAGGCGGGAGCGGAGGGGTTCGAACGCCTGATGCGTGCCCGGCACCGGCCCGAAGCGGTGCTGTGCGGCAACGACATCACGGCTGTCGGCGCGATGGACACGGCCGAACGCCTCGGGCTCGACATCCCCGGCGATGTGTCTCTGATGGGGCACGACGACATCGAGTTCGCCTCGCTGGTCCGGCCGCGGCTGACGACCATCCGGTACCCGGCGCGTGAGGTCGGCCGGGTCGCCGCCGAGCTCCTCCTGGAGCAGATCGACGGCCGGACGCTGCGCAGGACCGTGCGGGTCGCAGCGGGCTTCGTGGCGCGCGCGTCGGTCTGACGGCCGCGGCCTTCTTGACCGCGCGCGGCCCTCCGACGGCCGCGAACCGCCGTCCCTGGCGCGCCTGTTGCCTTGCGCGCCTTTGCCGGATCGATAGTCGAAGGGCCGTGGCGTAATCGATTACGCTGCGCGAGACTGAGTGGCGGACGAACGCCGACCGGGGGTCCGTGGCCCCCCGACCCGTCATCAGTCTGCCGCATTTGGCAGGGAATGGTCCCCTCGCCGATTTGCGCTGCCTGTAAACAAATTCAACCAGTGACTGTTTGCTTTTGGGTGGCTGCGTCGCAAAAGCCAACATCTTTGATCTGGTCGATCAGTCCGCCGCGTGCGGGTTCGCGCACCGGGCGAGGCGATGGGCCCGACGGCCGCGCTGGTCGCACCCGCTCCTTTGCCGAGGCCCATGTGGGTAGTCCGTGACATGTCGGTCACGTTTCGGGTAAGGCGAGTGCGAGGTCTTGACGCGGTGACGACATACGGCTGTCATTACGCCCACGTTGTTCGGTCGAGTTGGTTTCTGATCGATTTCCGGCCTCCCCGCCGTCCAACTCGACCGAACCCTGCCCTCAGGAGCCGTCATGCACCTTCCCCTCTCGGGTCTGTCCGCCCCAACGCCCAGCCGTCGCACCCTCATCCGTGGAATCGGCGGCGCGGTCGCCCTCGGCGCGGGCGTGCCCCTGTTGAGCGCCTGCGGCGGCAGCGGCACCGCGTCGGACCCCAAGACGGTCACCGTCGGCTCCAACGCGTCCGACGCCGTGCCGAAGAAGGCCTTCGCCGACGTCTACGCGGACTTCAAGAAGCAGTCCGGCATCACGGTCGACGTCAACACGAAGGACCACAACACCTTCCAGGAGCAGATCAACTCGTATCTGCAGGGCACGCCGGACGACGTCTTCAACTGGTTCGCCGGGTACCGCATGCAGTTCTTCGCGGCCAAGAAGCTCGCCACGCCCATCGACGACGTGTGGGCGAAGATCGGGGACAACTTCCCCGAGGCGATGAAGAAGCTCAGCAAGGGCGAGGACGGCAAGTACTACTTCGTTCCGATGACGACGTACCCGTGGGCGGTCTTCTACCGCAAGAGCGTGTTCCAGCAGTACGGTTACAAGGTCCCCACCACATGGGACGAACTCGTCGCCCTGTGCAAGCAGATGAAGAAGGACAAGCTCGTCCCCATCGCCTTCGGCGACAAGGACGCCTGGCCCGCGATGGGCACCTTCGACCAGATCAACTTCCGCCTGAACGGCTACGACTTCCACGTCCAGCTCATGGCCGGCAAGGCCTCCTGGACCGACGCCAAGGTCAAGGCCGCCTTCGATCACTGGGCCGAACTCCTCCCGTACCACCAGGACGGCTTCATGGGCCGCACCTGGCAGGACGCCGCGCAGACGCTGGTGGCCAAGAAGGCCGGCATGTACCTCCTCGGCACCTTCGTGGCCCAGCAGTTCACCAACAAGGCCGACCTGGACGACCTCGACTTCTTCCCCTTCCCGGAGATCAACTCCGCGTACGGCCAGGACACCGTGGAGGCCCCCACCGACGGCCTCATGGTCAGCAAGGCCCCCAAGAACCACTCCGGCGTCCTCAAGCTCCTTGAGTACATGGGCAGCCCGGCCGCGGAGGAGCTCTACCTCAAGGGCGACCCGAGCGTGGTGGCCGCCTCCAGCAAGGCGGACACCTCCGCGTACTCGGCGCTCCAGAAGAAGGCGTTCGACATGATCGGCAACGCCAAGACCCTGACTCAGTTCATGGACCGCGACTCCCGGCCGGACTTCACCTCGACGGTGATGCAGCCCGGACTCCAGAAGTTCCTCCAGAACCCCAAGGGCGTGGACAGCTTGCTGTCCTCGATCGAGCGCCAGAAGAAGCAGATCTTCGCGACCGCGTGAACGAGATCATGACCACCGACACCACGACGAAGTCCCCGGAGGCGGCCAGTGTGCCGCCTCCGGGCGCTGCCTCCGCGCCGAAGCGGGCCGCACGCGGCCACCGCCGCCTGCTGACCCGCCGTGACCGGTTCACGCTCGCCCTCATGGCGGGCGTACCCACGGTCCTGCACGTGGCCCTGGTCTGGGTCACCGCCCTCGCCTCCATCGCCCTCGCCTTCACCACCTGGGACGGCATCGGGTTCGACTCGATCAAGTGGGTGGGCCTCCAGAACTTCCATCAACTCTTCTCCGACAACCCGCAGTTCTGGCCCGCCGTCCAGCACAACGTCATCTGGTTCGTCGTCCTCATCCTGATCCCGACACCGCTCGGCCTCTTCCTGGCCACCCAGCTCGACAAGAACATCCGCTTCAGCCGCTTCTACCAGACGGCGTTCTTCCTGCCGGTGGTCATCTCGATGGCCTGCATCGGTTTCGTCTGGCAGCTCGTCTACAACCCGGACACGGGCCTGATCAACAGCCTCATCGGCGCCAACAAGCCGGGCCACTACATCGACTGGATCGGCGATCCCCATCTCAACCTGTGGGCCGTTCTCGTCGCGGCCTCCTGGCGCCACACCGGCTACATGATGATCCTCTACCTGGCCGGCCTCAAGGGGATCGATCCCTCCCTCAGGGAGGCCTCCGCGCTGGACGGCGCCAGCGAGTGGCAGACGTTCAAGAACGTCATCTTCCCGACGCTGCGCCCCACCAACACGGTCGTGCTGGTCGTCACCATCATCGAGGCGCTGCGCGCCTTCGACCTGGTCTTCGTCTTCAACAAGGGAGCCCAGGGGACCGAGTTGCTCTCGATCCTTGTCACCAACAACATCATCGGCGAGTCCAGCCGCATCGGGTACGGCTCCGCGATCGCGGTGGTCCTGCTCGTCATCTCGCTCGTCGTGATCATCCCGTATCTGGTGGCCACCTTCCGGAAGGAGCGGCGATCGTGAGCGCCCCCACCCTCGCGGCCGGCGGGCGGGCTCGGCGCGCGCCCGTCCGTCCCGCCCGCGTGCTGCTGCACGTCTTCCTCGCCGGTACCGCCCTGGCCTGGCTCGCCCCGCTGCTGTGGGCGATGTTCTCGGCCCTGCGCCCGTACGGCGAGACCAGCGCCAAGGGCTATGTGTCCTGGCCGGACACACTGAACTTCGACAACTTCAAGAACGCGTTCGAACAGTCGGACATGACGCACTACTTCGTCAACACACTGCTGATCGCGGTGCCGGCCGTCCTGCTGACGCTGTTCCTGTCGTCGATGGTCGCCTTCTACGTCAGCCGCTTCGACTTCCGCCTCAATCTCGCGCTGCTGCTGGTCTTCACGGCGGGCAACCTGCTCCCGCAGCAGGTCATCATCACCCCGCTGTACCGGATGTACCTGCTCACCGATCTGCCGGGCATCACGGCGAGCGGCAAGCTGTACGACTCCGCACTCGGCCTGGTGCTGATCCACGTGGCGTTCCAGTCCGGGTTCTGCGCGTTCGTGCTGAGCAACTACATGCGCTCGCTGCCGCACGAGCTGACCGAGGCCGCCCTCGTGGACGGGGCGTCGGTGTGGCGGCTGTACTGGCAGATCACCCTGCCGCTGTGCAAGCCCGCGATGGCGGCCCTGGCGACCCTGCTGTCGATCTGGATCTACAACGACTTCTTCTGGGCCCTCGTCCTGATCTCGACCGGCGAGAACATGCCGATCACCTCCGCGCTGAACAACCTCTCCGGCCAGTACTTCACGGACCCCAACCTCGTCGCCTCCGGCGCCCTGCTCACCGCGATCCCCACGCTCGTCGTGTACTTCGTACTCCAGCGGCAGTTCGTCAGCGGTCTGACCCTCGGCGCCAACAAGGGCTGAGACGGCTCCACTTGAGAGACTCAGGCGGCTTCACGTGAAAGAGAACGACGTGCCTCAATCCTTCACCCCCGTAGGCTCCGTGCCCGTGGACCCGCGCACCGCACGGGTCCACGAGGAGGGCTGGCAGTCCTGGAGCCCCAGCGGCTCCTACGCCCTCGACGACACCCCGCACCGCCCGGCCGACGCCAACTGGGCGACGGTCTGCTACCGGCCCGGCCGCACCGTGCCGCCCGCCACCTTCCAGGGCGAGGGACTGCTCGCGCTGGACGCGGGCGACGGCTCCCCGGTCCGGCTGTGGGCGGCGACGGACCCGGCCACCTCGGTCCCCTCGATCCGGCTGACCGTCCGGGACGGCCGTGCCGAGGTCGGCGCCGACGGCCCCGTCACCGAATCGGCCCACCCCGGACCGGACGGAATCCAGGGAGCGCTCGCCGCCTGGGCCGACTCACTCGCACTGCCCGCCCCGCGGCCCGCACCGACCGTGTGGTGCTCCTGGTACGAGTACTTCACCGCCGTCACCGAGGACGACATCCACGAGAACCTCGGCGCGATGGACACCCTCGACCTGCCCGTCGACGTCGTCCAGATCGACGACGGCTACCAGAGCGCGCTCGGCGACTGGCTCACCCTGTCGGGCCGCTTCCGCTCCCGCGCCGCCCTCGCCGACGCCATCCGCGCGCGCGGCCGGCGGGCGGGCATCTGGACGGCGCCGTTCCTGGTGGCCCCGCACAGCGAACTCGCCGCCCGGCACCCGGACTGGCTGGTCCACGACTCCGAGGGCGCGCCCGTGCACGCGGGCCACAACTGGGACCACGACCTGTACACCCTCGATGCCACGCACCCCGACGCCGGGGCCTATCTGACCGACGTCTTCGCCACCCTGCGCGCCGAGGGATACGACTACTTCAAGACCGACTTCCTCTACGCGGGCGCCCTGGAGGGCGTACGGCACTCGGGCGCCGACGCGCTGACCGCCTACCGTGCCGGTATCGCCCTGATCCGTGAAGCCATCGGCGCCGACGCCTACCTGCTCGGCTGCGGCGCCCCGATCCTCCCGTCCACCGGCCTGTTCGACGCGATGCGGGTCAGCCCCGACACGGCACCGCACCGGCGCCCCGAGGCCGGTGACTACAGCCAACCCGGCCAGGACGCGGCCGAGTTCACCGGCACGGGCCGCCAATGGCAGCACCGGCGGCTATGGATCAACGACCCCGACTGCCTGATGGCCCGCCCCGCCGTGGAGACCCGCGAACGCTGGGCCGCCCATGTCGAGGCCACCGGCGGCCTGATGGCCTCCAGCGACCGCCTGCTGTCCCTCGACGGGTGGGGCGTGGCCACCACCCGCCGCCTGCTGTCCTCGGGAGGGACCGCATGACCCCCGAACGCACCCTCTCGATCCCCGGCATCCTCTACGGCGGCGACTACAACCCCGAGCAGTGGCCGGAGGAGATCTGGGCCGAGGACATGCGCCTCATGCGCGAGGCCGGCGTCACCATGGTCAGCGTCGGCATCTTCTCCTGGGCGCTCCTGGAGCCCTCGGAGGGGACCTACGACTTCACCCGCACGGACCGACTCCTGGACCTCCTCCACGAGAACGGCATCGCCGCGGACCTGGCCACTCCGACCGCCGCGCCGCCCGCGTGGTTCTTCCGGGCGCACCCCGAGGCGCTGCCGGTGGACCGGGACGGCCGCCCGCTGTCGTACGGCAGCCGGCAGACGTTCTGCCCGAGCAGCCCCGCCTACCGCGAGGCCGCGCTGCGCATCACGGGCGCCCTCGCCGAGCGGTACGCGACGCACCCGGCCGTGGTGATGTGGCACATCCACAACGAGTACGGCTGCCACAACGCGGCCTGCTACTGCGACACCAGCGCCCACTCCTTCCGGCGCTGGCTGCGCCAGCGCTACGAGGACCTGGCCGCCCTCAACCACGCCTGGGGCACCACCTTCTGGAGCCAGTGGTACTACGACTGGGACGAGATCCTGCCGCCCCGCGCCACCGGCGCCGTCCCCAACCCCACGCACCAGCTCGACTGGCGCCGCTTCTGCTCCGACGAACTCCTGTCGCTGTACACGGCGGAGCGTGACGTCCTGCGCACGGCCGCTCCGTCGACACCGGCCACCACCAACTTCATGGTGATGGACACCTTCGACGCGCTGGACTACTGGCGGTGGGCCCCGGAACTGGACGTCGTCTCCAACGACCACTACCTCATGTCCGCCGACCCGGCCTCGGAGATCGACGTCGCCCTGTGCGGCGACCTGACACGGTCGCTGGCGGGCGGACCGTGGCTGCTCATGGAGCACTCCACCGGCGCCGTGAACTGGCAGCCCGTCAACCGCGCCAAGCGTCCCGGGGAGATGCGCCGCAACGCCCTGTCCCATGTGGCCCACGGCGCCGACGGCATCGCCTACTTCCAGTGGCGGGCCGCCAAGGCGGGCGCCGAGCAGTGGCATTCGGCGATGCTCCCGCACGCGGGCACGGACAGCCGCATCTGGCAGGACGTGGTCCGCCTCGGCGCCGACCTGAGAGCCCTGGCCGAGGTGCGCGGCAGCACCGGCACGGCGGAAGTCGCCATCGTCTGGGACTGGAACGCCCGTTGGGCGCTGGAACTGCCCTCCCAGCCGAGCGGTGAACTCCGCTACCAGGACCTCGTCCGTGCCTGGTACGAGCCGCTGTGGCGCTCCGGCGTGGCCGTCGACTTCGTACGCCCCGACGCGGACCTCTCCGCCTACCGCCTGGTCCTCGCCCCGAGTCTCTACCTCGTCGACGAGGCGGGCGCGGCGAACCTGGCCGGCCACGTCCAGCGCGGCGGCACCCTCGCGATCGGCTTCCACAGCGGCGCCGTGGACGAGAACTGCCATATAAGACTGGGCGGTTACCCGGGAGCCTTCCGGGAGGTCCTCGGCATCCGCAGCGACGAGCTCTTCCCGCTCCTCCCCGGCGAGTCGGCCGGCCTGACCGGGCAGGTGCCCCCGGGCGCCACGTCCACCCTGTGGTCGGAACGGGTGCGTCTGAACGGCGCGGAGCCGGTCGCCACGTACACGGACGGACCCCTGGCCGGTGTCCCGGCCGTGACGAGAAACAGCCACGGGCCGGGCACCGCCTGGTACTTGGCGACCCTTCCCGACCCGGCCACCCTCACCGCCCTGCTGGCCCGCATCCGTGCGGACGCCGGAGTCACCGACGCCGGAGAGGTGCCCCCGGGCGTGGAAACCGTCCGCCGACGTGGCCGGGACGCCGACTACGTCTTCTGCATCGACCACGCGGGAGAGGGAGCGGAGATGCCCGTCCCGCCCGGATGCACCGAACTCCTCACGGGCAAGCCCCTGTCGGGCTCGGTCAGGGTGGAGCCCGGGGAGATCGCGGTGGTGAGGGAACCGCACGCGGCTGGGTCGTAGTCCGCCGGGCACGGGCCGGCGTCCCGCACCTGCCGGGGCGGGACGCCGGCGCCCGGATCAGTGGAGTATCCGGTAGCGGTGCTCGGGGCGGCCGGTCGCGCCGTAGCGGAGTTCCAGGCGGACCATGCCCTCCCGTACGAGGTACGAGAGGTACCGCTGGGCCGTGGCCCGGGACACGCCGGTGAGCTCGGCGGCCTGGGCCGCGGACAGGTCGTCGCGGGCGGTTCGCAGGATCTGGTGCAGGAGGGCGAGGGTCGGCGCCGAGTGCCCCTTGGCCGGTACCCGCGGGACGGCCGGTGGCCGGACGGCGCTGAACAGGGCGTCCACGTCGGCCTGATCGGTGCGGGGAGCCTGGCCGAGGGCGTCCACGCGGTGCTGGAGCTCCCGGTAGGCGGTGAGGCGTTCGGCCAGGTCGGCCGAGCCGAACGGCTTGACCAGGTAGCCCACGGCGCCGAGCTTCATGGCGGTCCGCACCGAGGTGATGTCCCGGTCGGCGGTGATCATGATGGCGTCGGGGCGGGCGCCGCCCTCGTCTCCGCTGAGCTGCCGCAGCACGTCGAGCCCGCTGCCGTCCGGCAGGAAGACGTCGAGCAGCAGCAGGTCGGGACGGAGGGTGCGCACCGCCTCCAGCGTCCCGGCCACGGTCGCCGCCCGTCCGACCACCTCGAAGTCCTCGACGCGGGACGCGTAGTCGCAGTGGATGTGGCTGACCCGGAAGTCGTCGTCCACCACCAGGATCCGGATCATCAGCGGTCACCTCCCGCCGGTGAGGCCGTCGTGAACTGTGCGTCCCGTGGCTCGGGGGTGACGTCCGGCAACGGCAGGACGACCGTGAAGACCGCGCCCGGCCCCTCGCTGACCGTGATCGTGCCGCCGTGACGCTGTGTCAGCCGGTGGACGAGGGGCAGCCCCAGCCCGCGCCGGGCGGTGCCACGGGCCGGCCGGGTCGACCAGCCGTCCTCGAAGATCGACTCGGCGGCGCCCGGCGGAATTCCCGGGCCGCTGTCCGCGACCCGCACCATCACCCGGTCGACCGCCTCGACCAGCGAGAGCAGCACCTTCCGGCCACCCGCCGGGGGCGGTCCGCCGGACGCCGCGTCGATCGCGTTGTCCAGCAGATTGCCGACGATGGTCAGCAGCCGGCGCAGATGCGGCGGATCCTCGCCGAGAGCGGAGTCGTCACTGAGCACGATCCGCACCCCGCGCTCCGCCGCCACCGTGGTCTTGGCGACGATCAGCCCCACGAGCAGTGTGTTGCCGATCAGTTCGCGTACGGACTCGGTCAGCGCCTGGTCGGCGCCGGCCGACTCGACGGCGTACTCGTAGGCGGCGTCGCGGTCGCCGATGTCCAGCAGACCGGCCACGGTGTGCATCCGGTTGGTGAACTCGTGCTGCTGGGCGCGCAGGGCGTCGGTCAGCCCGCGCACCGAGTCCAGTTCGCGCAGCAGCCCGATCAGCTCGGTGCGGTCGCGTACGGTCACCACCGCGCCCAGTTCACGGCCGTGCAGCGTCACCGGCATCCGGTTGACGACCAGGCAGTGGTCGTCGGTCAGCACACTGAGGTCGGTGCCGGTCAGGGTGCCGTCCAGGGCGCGGCGCAGCCGCCCTTCCGGCAACACCTCGTCGAGCCTGCTGCTGAGCGCCGTGCCGAGACCGAGCAGGGTGCGGGCCTCGTCGTTGACCACCGTGATCCGGTCGTCGGGATCGAAGGCGATCACGCCCTCCCGGATGCCGTGGAGCATGGCCTCGCGATCCTGGAGCAGTCCGGCGATCTCCTCCAGTTCCAGTCCGAAGGTCGACCGCTTCAGCCGCCTGGCCAGCAGGAACGCCGCCGCCGAGCCGAGCGCGAAGGCGATCGCGGCATAGAGGCCGAAGGTGGGCAGTTCCCGCCACAGCTCGCCCAGCACGTCGTGCTCGGGGAGGCCGGCCGAAACCTCGCCGACCAGCGCGCCCGTGGGCCCGTACAGCGGAACCTTGCCGTTGGCGGACCGCCCGGTGGCGCCCTGGTCGGAGCCCATGTGGGAACGGCCGTCCAGCACCACGATCGGGTCGCCCACCGGCTCGCCGATCAGCCCCGGGACGGGGTGCGAGTGGCGGATGCCCTTCAGGTCGATCACCACCACGTACGACGCCCCCGACGCCCCGCGGATCCGTTCGGCGACGGTCTGCACGACGTCGCCGCCACCGCCGTACTGCATGGCCCGCCGGATCTGCGGATCGGCGGCCGTGGTCCGAGCGATGGCCACGGCCCGTTGCTCGTAGGCACGGTCGATCTGGTCCCGCTGGGCGAACGCGAACAGGACGAAGCCGATGGCTCCGGTGAGGGTCAGGATGGCCAGCTGGTTGGCCAGAATCCGCGCGGAGAGCCTCCCCTTCCCGCCGCGACCGATCATCCGTATACGGATGGGCATCACAGGTGCCTCAGCCCTTGTCGTGCTGCCGGGCCCGGCCCCTTCGCCGTACCCGTGGTGGCGTGATTGTGACCCACCGAGGTCGTACTGCCTACCCCCGCCCCGCTGAGCAGAACGAGCAGAACCCCTGCTAACACGACTAACGCGGGATACGTCTGAAACCGCGACGTAACACCGGGCGATCTCTAGCGTCTGCCTTCCTCGACCACCGAGGTCAGGAAGGGAGACCGCATCAGATGGCTTCGCGACACGATGTCGCGCCGAGCCCCGACGCCGAGAAGACCGGCCGGGACAGTGCGCGCGTCGAGATCTCAGGACTCACCAAACGATTTCTGACTCCTGCCGGCGAGGTGTTCACAGCGCTGCAGGACGTGTCGTTCACCGTGGAGCCGGGCCAGTTCTGCGCGGTGGTGGGCCCGACCGGCTGCGGCAAGTCGACGACACTGAGCATGGTGTCCGGGCTCGACCGGCCCAGCGAGGGCTCGGTGAAAGTCGGCGGCCGCGAGGTGGACGGCGTCACCGACGGCGTCAGTTTCATGTTCCAGACCGACGCGCTGCTGCCCTGGAAGACGGTTCTCGGCAACGTCCTGATGGGCCCGGTCTTCCGCCGGGTGCCCAAGCAGAAGGCCCGGGCCTCGGCACGCGACTGGCTGCGCCGGGTGGGCCTGACGGGCTTCGAGGACCGCTACCCGCACCAGCTCTCGGGCGGGATGCGCAAGCGCGTGGCGATGGCCGCGGCACTGATCAACGAACCCGAGATCCTCATCATGGACGAACCGTTCGGCGCCCTGGACGTACAGACCAAGGCGATCATGTCGACCGAACTCCTGGGCCTGTGGGAGCAGATACGCCCGTCGGTCATCTTCATCACCCACGACCTCGACGAGGCCGTGGCACTCGCCGACCGGGTCGTCGTCATGACGTCCGGCCCCGGCTCGGTCAAGGCGGTCTTCGACATCGACCTGCCCCGGCCGCGCGGCGCGGTCCAGGAGATCCGCTTCCAGCCCCGCTTCATCGAACTCCAGCACCAGATCTGGGACTGCCTGCGCGAGGAGGTGGAGCGCGCCTACGCACGCACCGCAGGAGGTACGGCATGAGTACGACGTCCACCGTCTCCACCGCCCGGGTCGAGGACGGCCCACAGGCCTCCGCCAGGACCGCCGCCAAACGCGCCGTCCGGCGGCGCGCCCTGCTGGTGTGGGCCGGCCGCATCGGTCTCGCCGCCTTCGTCATCGGCGGCTGGCAGGCCTTCACCACCTGGGGGATCGTCGACAAGTTCTTCTTCGGGCAGCCGTCCGGGATCGCCCGACGGCTCGTCGAACTCTTCCGGAACGGCACCGAGTTCGGGTCCTTCTACGCCAACATCTGGACCACGATCCAGGAAGCGCTCGTCGGCTTCGCCCTCGGGGCCGTCACCGGAGTGATCGTCGGCGTCGCGCTCGGCCAGAGCCGCTTCCTCGCCGACGTGCTCGGCCCCTACATCAAGATGGTCAACGCGATCCCGCGGATCGTCCTCGGCTCGATCTTCATCGTCGCGTTCGGCATCGGCACGCTGCCGAAGATCCTGCTCGCCGCGGTGCTGGTGTTCTTCATCGTCTTCTTCAACGCCTTCCAGGGCGTCCGTGAGGTCGACCGCAACATCCTCGCCAACACGAAGGTCCTCGGCGCCTCGCAGTTGCAGATCATCCGGCACGTCACCGTGCCCTCGGCACTCACCTGGATCATCGCCAGCCTGCACAGCGCCTTCGGCTTCGCCATCGTCGGCGCGCTGGTGGGCGAGGTACTCGGCGCGCAGAGCGGTCTCGGCCTGGTCATCAAGACCGCGCAGAACAACTTCGACCCCGACGGCGTCTTCGCCACGATGCTCGTCATCTCGGTCATCGTGCTCGGCGCCGAGTGGCTGATCGGCAAGTTGGAGCACCGGCTGCTGTCCTGGCGCCCGCCGGCCCCGTCCGAGGCCGCCGGCACCATCTGACCGCCGTCGCCGCCTGTTCCACCCCTTCCCGCTCCACCCCGCCTGTTCCGCCCCTCGGCGCTCAAACCTGCCCGTCCCACCCCGCAGTCCGTACCTCCCTGCTCGTCCTCAGAAAAAGGAAAGTGACCAGCCATGTCCAGACGACCCGTCGCTGTCGCCGCGTCCCTGCTCACCGTTCTCGCCCTCGGTGCGGTCAGCGCCTGCTCCGGCAACTCCGCTAGCACCACCGCGGGCAGCGGCTCCGGCGGTACGCCGACCGTCAAGATGATGGTCGGCGGCATCGACAAGCAGATCTACCTGCCGTACCAGCTCGCCAAGAGCCTCGGCTACTACAAGAAGTACGGCGTCGACGTCCAGCTCAGCACCGAGCAGGACGGCGGTGTCGGCGCCGAGGCGGCCATGGCCTCGGGGCAGGTGGACATGGCCGGCGCCTGGTACAACCACACGATCGAGTTCCAGGCGAAGGGCAAGGCCGTCGAGGACGTCGTCCAGCTCTCCGGCGCGCCGGGCGAGCGCGAGATGTGCAGCGCGAAATCGGGGGTCCACTCGGCCGCCGACTTCAAGGGGAAGACCCTCGGCGTCACCGACCTGGGTTCCGGCACCGACACCCTGACCCAGTTCCTGGCCGCCAAGAAGGGCGTGAAGACCAGCCAGTACCACCGGATCGGGGTCGGCGCGGGCTCCACCGCCATCGCCGCGCTGCAGAACGGCAAGGTCGACTGCGTCATGACGACCCAGCCGACCGTGGCGGCGATCCAGAAGAAGGGTGTCGGTGCGTCCGCGGTGGACCTGGCCACCACCGACGGTGCCACGGCGGCGATGGGCGGGGCCTTTCCCGCCGCCGGCGTGCTCGCCCGTACCGAGTGGGTCGACGCGCACAAGGACACGGTGCAGAAGGTCGTCGACGCGCTCGTCGCCACGATGCACTGGATCAACACCCACAGCGCGGCCGACATCGCGGACAAGCTGCCGCAGACGTTCGTGTCGAACCAGTTGGTGACGAAGGCCGACTACATCGCGGCCCTCAACGAGGACAAGGGCCAGTTCCTTCCGGACGGTCTCATGCCCGCGGGCGGTCCGAGGACCTCTCTGGCGACGGAGAAGCTGGTCGGCAACGTGAAGGGTGCGGTGGACCTCGGCAAGACGTTCACCAACGAGTTCGCCGTCCAGGCCAACAGGACCGAGGGCTTCAAGACGACCACGACCCCGGCCGGCCCGAACGGCTGACCCCGCTCCGCGCACGAGGCCGCCCGGGTGACTGTCACCCGGGCGGCCCCCTGTCCGGCTGCGACCGTCGGTCAGCGGACGGGCAGTACGGCGGTGTGCTCCTCGCGCACGGCCTCCAGCGAGCGGGGGTCGAGACCGAGCAGGCTCAGGATCGTGGGCGCGATCTGCGTGGTCCGCACGCTCGCGGAGTCGCGCACGCCGTCCGGAACCGAGGCGCCGGACACGACCAGCGGGACGTCGAGGTCGTCGGAGTGGGAGCCGCCGTGCTCGGCGATCTTCTTGGTGCCGCCGGTGTACACGACGCCGTACTGCGCGAGGCCGAGGAGGTCCGGGACGCGGGCGTCGCCGGTCTCGACGTGGAAGTAACGCGCCGCGGCGCTCCCGGCGTAGACCTTGCTGAGCCCGCCGTGGGTGAAGGCCTTGGGCGCGGCGTTGATGTCGGTGCCGGTGCCGCTCTGTGCCAGCAGGTACGACTTGGCGAACTCCGCCGCGGCCTGGGAGCGGTCGGTCAGCCAGAGGAGCATCGCGTCGTCGTCCACGCTGTGCGCGACCAGGTCGCCGGCGGCCGGGTGGAGCTTCTTCCAGGCGGCGTTGAGGCCGTCGAGCAGCGGGCCGTCGCCGATCCGGGTGAGCGCGGCGGGGTCCGTGGGCGACTGGCCGTGCTTGGCGGACAGGACGATCGTGGTGCTGCCTGCCAGGTGGCGCTCGGCGATCTCCGAAGTCAGGGCGCCGATCTGGGCGTTGACGAAGTCCAGGTTCTTCGCCAGCAGCGGTCCGGGCACGTTCTTGGCGGTGTAACCGCCCTTCAGGCCGTCGGAGGTGGGCAGCTTCTGCGCGGTGGAGACCGACTGGAAGTTGAGACCGAAGACCGCCGGAGTGCCGACCTTGTGGGTGCGGCTGTGGTCGTAGCCGTCGATCTCGTTGAGGACGGCCTTCACCTTGTAGCCGTCGTACTGCTCGGTGGCCCGGTTGTCCGTGGTCCAGTCGTTGCCGGCCGCGTAGCCGAGGGCGGCGCTGTTGATCTCTGGCGTGAAGAGGTCCTGGATGCCGGTGCCCGAGGGCCCGTTGAGGATCTCGTACGCCGCGTGCTTGTCCGACCACGCGGTGCGCAGACCTGCCTTGCGGGCCACCTCGAAGATGGTGTTCACCTTGAGGTACGCGTGCGGGTAGACCGGCTCGCAGGTCCTGGGGCTGACCGGCAGCTTCGCGGAGTTGATCAGGCTCGCCGGGTTGCCGGTCATCGTCAGGACGCTGTCCGGCAGACCGGTGAGGCCCTGCCCGGCGTCGATGGAGGCCTGGTTCTTGTCCAGGTCCTCCGTGAGGTCCACCTCGACGCCGGGCTTGGCGCCCTTGCAGGTGGTGGTTCCGGCCGGGAGCAGCGCGGCGTTGTAGGTGTCGTCGTAGTAGACGCCGGTGGTGCCGGGGCCGCCGCCGGTCGCCTGGGCCACCATCCCGGGGAAGGAGTCGGACGGCGTGGTGGTCTTGGCGTGGGTGTACTCCACGCCACCGCCCACCAGTCGCGCCAGCGCGGACTCCGGGTGCCGGGCGACGTACCAGGCGAGATCCGACTGGTGCAGTCCGTCGACGGAGATCAGCAGCACGTGCCGGGTGTCGGACCGCCGGTGGGAGTCGGCGAAGGCGGCGGGCTGGGCGGCCGTCACGCCGGTCAGGACTCCGGTGGCGGTGAGAAGGGCTGCTGCTGACCTGACGTAGCGTCTGGACATGGACGTCTCCCGGGAGTTCAGGGTGAGGTGCGAGTGCCGGACTCATCACAGTCACACCGTGTGTACCGGAAACGGCGCATGTGTGAACGCACCCGGAATGGGCGGTCGGGTCTTCGTCAAGCGGGTCGGTTTCAGCCAGGGGCGGGCCGTCCTCCCCGGCACGGGAATCCCGTGCCGGGGAGGACGGCGGGTGAGGCAGCTAGCGGCGCGGGGGCGGATCACCGTCCTGGCCGGGGGACGTCGTACCCCGATCCGTCGGAGCGGCGGGGCCGTTGGCGCGGACCCAGGCCGTGAAGTCCTCGACCGCGTCGGTGACCGCGTGGAAGCGCAGCGAGGGAAAGAGGTCGAAGGCATGCTGGGTGCCCGGGAGTTCGGCATAGGCCACCGGCCGGGTGGAGACCCGTCCGAGCTCGGACGCGAACTGGCGGGCGTCCTCGACCAGGACGAGTGTGTCCAGCGTGCCGTGGACGATGAGGAACGGCGGGGCGTCGGGGCGCAGGTGTGCCAGCGGGGTGGAGTCGGCGCGGCTGTCGGCCTGCCCGTAGTAGCCGTAGAAACCGATCACCCCCGCCACCGCGGTGTCGCGCTCCTCGCCGTCCGGCGGATCCGGGACACTCGGCGCGGTGAGCGCGGTCATGGAGGCCAGATGAGCTCCGGCGGAGCCGCCTGCCAGGAACACCGCCGTCGGGTCGGCTCCGTAGGCGGCGGCGTTCTCGCGCACCCACCGCAGGACCTGCCGCGCGTCGGCGAGCCGGTCGGCGTGGTCGAGGCCGCGGCCGAGGCGGTAGTTGGCGCTCACGCACACCCAGCCGCGGCCGGCGAGCCGGTAGAACAGGGGGCGTGCGCCGATCATCTTGCTGCCGAAGCGGAATCCTCCGCCGTGCAGGTAGACCAGCACCGGCGCGCTCCGCGTTCCTGACCGGGGAAGGTACACGTCCAGCAGATGACCGCGGCCCCCGTCGCCGTAACGCACGTCGGCCGCACGCCGCACCGTGAACCGGTAGGAGATCAGCGGAAGCACCAGCAGACGCACCAGCCGCCGCAGGCCGTGTCGCCGACGCTGCGGCACGGCCTGCGGTCCGAGGGCCCGCCGCAGCGCGGCGGTCAGCCGAGGCCGGGCGGTGCGGGTCCGCACCGCGAGCCACAGCACTCCGGCCGCGGTGCCCGCGGCTACGCCCGCGCCCAGCCACCATGACCGCGTTCCCGTCTCTCCGGCCAGCAGAGGGGGCACCGCTCCGGCCGCCAGCACGTACAGGGCGAGGAACGGCTGCTCGTTGATCAGGAACGTCAGAAAGAAGCTCAGGGTGAAAGGGGTCGAGCGCCGCGGCCGCGGCGGACGCAGCGCCAGCAGGGTCATGAGCATGACCGCCCCGCAACCGCTGATCACCTGGGTGACCGGCACGGTGACTCCCCCCGTCGGCCCCACGGGACGCGCGACACCGGCCCGTCAGCCGGTGAACACAGCCGCTTCCTGTGTACAAGGCACGGGACAAACGTAGCACCGGGCCTCACCCGGGCCGGCGAATTCCTTTTCAGGCTGACGTTGCTCCGTCAACTGAAGGTGTACGCGGGGAGCGGACCGTCGAGCCGGAAGTCGAAGCCCTCGCCCATCTGGTGGGCGAGGCTCAACTCCGTTGCGAGGAACAGCTCGTCGTGCTCCTCGTCCACCAGGAAAGCGACGCTGAGGAAGTCCGTTCCGTCCGGCTGCGCGGAGTCGATCTCCCGGGCGAACGGGCGGAGCGCCTCGACCACTCCCGAGGCCAGGGCCTCCTGCCGTGCCCGTGTTTCCGCGGTGACCAGTTCGCCGAGACGCGGAGCCACGTCGGGGTCCGCCGTGCCGGCCCGGATCCGGTCGTCGAGCCGTCGGGCCGCCTCCGACTCCGACAGGATCTCCCGCATCAGCATCTCCTCGTCCTGCGACGCCTCGAGACGGTATTCGACGCAGCCCTCCAACCGGCCGAGCCGGTCGGCGTAGTCGTCCGCGCGCTCCTCCAGCGCGAGCCGGACCGCCTCGTCGTCCGGGGCGGTGTGACCGAACCTCACGGGGATGATGGTGCCGTCGGCCATCAGACGCTGCTGGACTCTTCTATGGGCGTCGATGTCCCGTTCTCCGAGGGGGAGTTCCCCGGGCGCGTCACTCACCACCGCGCAGAGGGGACCGGCGGTCACCGTACGCAGCCGGGCCGGCGACGGTCCGACGCCGTCGAGATCGTCGAGGCGCAGTGGATGGTCCTTGAAGCCGATCGCGTAGACGAACACGGTCATGATCAGTCCTCCGCGTGAGACACGCTTGTCTCCCGCTGGGACGAGCGCCGGGCCTCTCGCCGACCTCGCACGACCGTCTCCTCCCGCTCCCCGCCCAGCCTCTGGCCGGCCTTTCGCCGCACTCCCGGTCCGTCGCCCCGGGCTGGGCCGTCCCGCAACCCCGGTGCGAGACCGCTTCCAGACCGCGACACCACCGTCACGGTGTCTCCCTTCACCGGCTGTGATGGCTCAGTGCCGGTCGATCCGCTCCCACGGGGGAGCGAGGCCCGTCGTCACCGGTCTGATGATCGTTCGGCGGGCTCCGCTGTCGCAGAGCGCCACCGGTGTCGCACCGGACGCCGACTTCGGGCGAAAATGTCTCATACCATCATAGAGGCGCTATGTGTAGTACCAGGTAAGGCGGTCATCTCATGAGGCCGCCCGTCGGATCACACGGCCCGGGGGAGTCGCGGGCCGTGTGCTCCGACGGCAGCGGAATGCGAAGAAGGCCGGCGAGCCGGTGAACCTCGCCCCTGACTCGGCGAGCCCCTCGAACGGCCGCGTTGGCCGCCACCGCGGTCGCCCGTTCGCCGTCACCGCGGTCGGCGGGGATGCCGAAGAGCCGATCTCAGTGCTTGACCCACCCGCGCACGCGTGCCGTGGTCTTCTCCGTCATCTCCTGGGCCTTGCCGTGCAGTTGATCACGACGCCCCGCCCTCTGCACCGAGCTGTCGCCCAGCACCTTTCCCACGGACTCCTTCACCTTGCCCTTGATCTGTTTCGCCTTCGCGTTGCCCTTGAACATGATCGTCGCCGTCCTCTCGGGGTGTTCCGTACCGCGGCGCGGAGCGCCAGGTCACCCTTCCTCACCGTGTGGCCTGCCGGAGGCCTCCGCAAACCGGCCCGTCCGGCCGCGTACGACACCGGGTGCCCGCGGCCGGTTTCCCCGCGCGACCGAGGGGGACCCGATCCGGACAGCCCGGAGCCGCACCGGAGGCCGGGCCCGACGGGGCCCGAACGGAGCAGGAACCGGGACCGAGCGGAGAAGGAAGAGGAAGCGCCGTGACCGCGGACATCAGTACCAGGACCACAGCACGCCCCGAAACGGGATGGGCCATGGCGCGCCGTCGGCGCCGCAGCGGTCCGCGGACCTGCGTTCCGGCGACGGCCGACCGAACGGCCCGCACGGACCGTTCCGCGCCCGAGTGGAACATCGTCAGGGGCGAGGACTGACCGGCCGTCATCTCGGATCCGTACGGACGCGTCAGCGCCGTACGACCACTTCGATACCGTACGACCGCTCCGGCGCCGTACGGTCACTTCGGCGCCGTACGGCCATGTCGGCGCCGTGCGAAATCGGGGAACGCGCGTGCTCGCTGCCCGCGTCCCGACACGCGCCGCCGATCGGCCGCCCCTTCACCGGCACCTGACGCAGCACTACTGGGGCGCGATGTCCGTCTCGGAGCGCAGCCGGCGGATCTCGCCCTCCGGGACGCGGCGCCCGTCCTCGTCCGGCAGCCGCTCCGGCATGTCGTCGGCCAGCAGGTGGACGGCCGCCTCCTCGGCGGAGTCGGTGCCCTCGTCGCTGTCGGCATCCTCGGCGATCATGTCGTGCTCGGCATCCTGGTGGGCGCCCTCGTCCAGGGCCAGGATCCGTTCCGCGCGGTCCGCGCCCACCTCGTCGTCCGGGAGCCCGCCCTCCTCGTCCGCCAGGTCGCCCGACTCGTCGTCCTCGTCGGGCTCCTCCAGCGCCGGATCCTTCCGTTCCTCGGCCAGCTTCTCGTCCAGGCTCTCCCCCTCACGCTGCTCACGCGCGGTGGTGCCTCGATGCTCCACGGCGAGCGGGCGCTCGGGCGGCGACCACCCTTCGTCGAAGGGATCCGAGCCCCGGTCCTCAAGGGTGTCCTCAGGGTCGAGGATGCCTTCGTCCTCGCGGACATCGGGGCCTCCCGGCTGGTAGACCTCATCACCCATGACGTCGTCCTCGCTCTGGCTGCCCAGGACGGGCGTGATCCTCCGGACGGATCGAAGGATCATCTGCCCATGTATCCAGGCTGGCCCAGCCCGCCCATTCCGGCACGCCGGAGCCGTCCGTGACCACGGAGGGTCACCGACTGGCCGGGTACTGATCCTCGATCAGTGCGTTTGACGCGGCCGACGCGGGTCACCCGTTGCTTCGACACCCGAAGTCGATCGTGATGGGGAAGTGAGACATCGTGGGTGGCGAGCAGAAGGCCAAGGCCAAGATGGAGCAGGCCAAGGGCAAGACCAAGGAAGCGGCCGGGCGTGCCGTGGGCAACGAGCGGATGACCGCCGAGGGCCGGGCCGAGAAGGCGAAGGGCGACGCGCGGCAGGCCAAGGAGAAGACGAAGGACGTCTTCAAGGGCTGACCCGCTCACGTCCGGGGATTCGGCGCGGTCGTCTGCCGACCGCGGCACTGTGGGGCCCGTTCCGGAGAACGGGCCCCACAGCCATGTGCCCGTCCGGACGCCCGCCCGCCGCTCGGGGCGAGCCGCACCGTGCACTCCGCCCCCTCGCCGTGAGCCGCTCGGGATCCCGTGTTGCCGGATGCCCGCACGGGCCCAAGATGGTGGGGGAGCGGCGGAGAGGAGCCCCCGGCGTGGGACGGGACACGCAGGCACACGGACGCGGGGACGGGACGCGAGGGGCGGCCGAAGGCGCCGATCCGCGGCGGTGGCGCGCCCTGTGGGTCACCCTCGTGGCCGGGTTCATGAGTCTGCTCGACGTCACCATCGTGGCGGTGGCCCTGCCCTCGATGCAGCGCGACCTGCACGCCACCGCTCCCTCCATCCAGTGGGTCGTCTCCGGCTACGCCCTCACCTTCGCGCTGGTTCTCGTGACGGCGGGGCGGCTCGGCGACGCGCTGGGCCGACGACGTATCTTCCTGCTCGCGCTCGCCGCCTTCGTGCTCTGCAGCGCCGCGGCGGGAGCCGCCCCGACCATCACGCTGCTGATCGTGGCCCGGCTGGCACAGGGCGTGGCCGCCGGCTGCCTCGCACCGCAGAACTCGGCCCTCATCCAGCAGATGTTCAGGGGAGCCGAGCGCGGTCGGGCCTTCGGGCTCTTCGGCGCCACGGTCGGCGTCTCCAGCGCGGTGGGCCCCGTCATCGGCGGACTGATCCTGATGCTCGCCGGCGGACCCCAGGGCTGGCGCTGGATCTTCTATGTGAACGTACCGGTCGGGGCGGTCGCCTTCCTGCTGGGGGTGCGCCTGCTGCCCAAGGTCGCTCCGGGGCGCCGTGAGCGACTGGACCTGCGGGGCGTCCTGCTGCTCGGCTGCGGAGTCCTCGCGGTGATGCTTCCCCTGGTCCTCGCCGAGGCCGGCGGCATACGAAGGCTGTGGTGGCTCTTCCCGGTCGGGTTCGGCCTCCTCTGGGCCTTCGCGCGCTGGGAGCGGCGGCTGGCCGCCGACGGCGGCCAGCCGCTCCTGCATCCCCGCCTGGTGACGAGCACGCGCGGCTATGCCGCCGGAGCGGCCATCGCCGCCCTGTACTTCGTGGGGTTCAGCGGGGTGTGGCTGGTGTTCGCCCTTTACTACCAGAACGGCCAGGGCTACTCCCCGTTGCGCTCGGGACTCGCGGTGACCCCCTTCGCCATCGGTTCGGCCGCGGCGGCCGTGGTGGCCGGGCGGCTGGTGGAGCGGCTGGGCCGGCTGCTGACCGTCTGCGGTCTCGCCGCCGTCGCCCTCGGACTGGGCGCAGCGCTGCTGGTACTGCGCCTCGCTCCCGGCGGGACCGCACTGTGGTTCGCGGCTCCCGCGCTGTTCATCGGCGGTCTGGGCAGTGGCTGCGTGATCTCGCCCAACGTCACGATGACCCTGCGGGACGTGCCGGTGCGGATGGCGGGAGCGGCCGGCGGCGCCTTGCAGACGGCCCAGCGGCTCGGCGGCGCCGTCGGTACGGCCGCGCTGCCGGGACTGTTCTACGTCGTGCTCGGCACCAGGGGGCACGACTACCGCTCCGCCTTGGTGATCGCCATCGGCTCGGGGATCGTCTTCATCCTCGGCGCCTTCGGGCTCGCCGTTCACGACTGGCTGCGCGACCGCAAACCCCAGAGTCCGCCCGGACCACCCGAACTGCCCCACAGTCACACCCACGCGGGTCAGCTCTGAGGGCCGATCCTCCGAGCGCGTCGGCGTTCCTTTCCGACCGCCATGCCCCGCCCACAGAGCCCACCCTTATCCGCCAGGAGGCGTCCGGGCCCCGGAGCGCACGAGTCAGCGGTGACGGTCGAGTTCACAGCCACCTCACAGCGAACGGACAGGTCTGACCGGGCCTGACCGGAAAGCGGCCGGGGGGATGAACCCGCCGTAGGCAATGGTCAGTTCAAGCCGATCTTTTGTCGCCTCCATGACAAGACCGTCGGCGAGATGTCACTCTGCTGTCGAACGTTCACGTTTCGTTCACAGCCCCCTCACGCCCCGCGCCCCTCATCACCGACCAGCGCACCCTCAACCTCACCCTCACCCTCACTCCCGCGGTCCGCATCCCTACGATCCGCACCCGCACGCTTCGCACGGTCACGATCCGCCCCCTCAGGATCCACGCGCCGCCGAGTCCGCGAGCGTCTTCGTGCGGTACTTCCTGCGGCGCTCCTTCCCGCCCGGCCCTCCGTGGACCGGCCGACCCCCTCGGTCCGGTTCGCCCAGGGTTCCATCCGGGCCAACCCCCCCGCAGAAGGAGACGACTTGAACCGGCAACACCTCTCCGTCCGCCGGCGCGGACGCGCCGCTGCCCTCGCCCTCACCACCGCGAGCTCGTTACTGGCCCTCGCCGTCCAGCCGGGCTCCGCGTCCGCCGCCGCTGACCCGGTTCCCGCCAGGAGCGCCGCGAAGATCGTCGCCCAGCCCCGGGCCGGTGCCGCCCAGGTCCCGCTGTCGCCCGCCAGGCGCACCGCCCTCGTCCGGAGCGCCGCGGCGGCGGTGGGTGCCACCGCGAAGCGGCTCGGCCTCGGCACGCGGGAGAAACTCGTCGTCAAGGACGTCGTCCAGGACGCGGACGGTACGACCCACACGCGGTACGAGCGCACCTTCGCGGGACTTCCGGTGGTCGGCGGCGACCTGGTCGAGCATCTGAGGAACGGCCGCAGCACGGTGTCCGAGGCCAGTCGGTCCACCATCACCGTGCCGAGCGTGAAGCCGAGGATCACCGCCGCCGACGCCTCGGCGAAGGCCCTCACGGTGGGCAGGAAGGCGGCCGTCGGGCGATCCCGGGCCGACGGGTCACCCCGGCTCGTCGTCTGGGCCGCTGGCGCCCACCCGGTCCTGGCCTGGGAGTCGGTCGTCGAGGGATTCCAGCGCGACGGCACACCGAGCGAGCTGCACGTCATCACCGACGCGGCCACCGGCAAGGTCGCCTCCCAGTACGAGGGTGTGGACACCGGCACGGGCACCGGCCAGTACGTGGGCACGGTGCCGCTCTCCACCACGCCGTCCGGATCGGCGTACCAACTGGTCGACGCGGACCGCGCCGGCCACCGCACCTACGACCTCAACCAGGGAACCTCCGGCACCGGAACCCTCTATTCGGATGACAACGATGTCTGGGGCGACGGCACCCAGGCCGACCGGCAGACCGCCGGCGTCGACGTCGCCTACGGAGCGGCGGCGACCTGGGACTACTACAAGGACGTCTTCGGCCGTAACGGCATCCGCAACGACGGTGTGGCCGCCTACAGTCGGGCCCACTACGGAAACAACTACGTCAACGCCTTCTGGTCCGACAGCTGCTTCTGCATGACCTACGGCGACGGCTCCGGCAACGCCAAGCCGCTGACGGCGCTGGACGTGGCGGCCCACGAGATGAGCCACGGCGTCACCAGCGCCACCGCGAACCTGACGTACTCGGGAGAGTCCGGCGGCCTCAACGAGGCGACGTCCGACATCTTCGCCGCGGCGGTGGAGTTCCACGCGAACCTGGCCTCCGACGTCCCCGACTACCTCGTCGGCGAGAAGATCGACATCCGCGGCAACGGCACACCGCTGCGCTACATGGACCAGCCCTCCAAGGACGGCTCCTCCCGCGACTACTGGGACTCGTCGCTGGGCGGCATCGACGTCCACTACTCCTCGGGACCGGCGAACCACTTCTTCTACCTGCTCTCCGAGGGGAGCGGTCCGAAGACCGTCAACGGCGTCTCGTACGACAGCCCGACCCACGACGGCCTCCCCGTGACCGGCATCGGCATCGAGAACGCGGCCCGGATCTGGTACCGCGCGCTGACGACGTACATGACGTCGACGACCGACTACGCCGGTGCGAGGGTCGCCACCCTCCAGGCCGCGGCCGATCTCTTCGGGGCCTACAGCGACACCTATCTCGCCGTGGCGGACGCCTGGGCGGGCATCAACGTCGGCGACCGCATCGCCCTGGGGGTCAACATCGCCCCGGTGGCCGACCAGACCTCCGGGGTCGGCCAGGAGGTGTCCCTCCAGGTGAACGCGTACACCACCAACACCGGCGCGAGCCTGACCTACGCGGCCACCGGCCTTCCTGATGGTCTGGTCATCAGTGACACCGGGCTGATCTCCGGGGTCCCGACCACCACGGGGACCAGCGACACGACGGTCACGGTGACCGACAGCACCGGCGCGGCCGTGTCCGTGGCCTTCCAGTGGCGGATCGCGTACATCTACGCCAACGGCACCCGTGTGGACATCCCCGACCTGGGTGCGGCGGTCGAGTCGCCCATCACGATCACCGGCCGGCCCGGCAACGCCTCGGCCACCACCGAGGTCTACGTCAACATCATCCACACCTACCGCGGTGATCTGAAGGTCGATCTGGTCGGCCCCGACGGCACCGTGTACTCGCTGCTGAACCGCAGCGGGGGTTCGGCCGACAACGTGGACCAGACGTTCACGGTGGACGCCTCGGCGCAGCCGGTCGAGGGTACTTGGAAGCTGCGCGTCCAGGACCTCGCGTCGATCGACGTGGGCTACATCCAGCAGTGGCGGATCACGCCCTGATCCAGCAGTGACCCGTGCCCGTCCGGCCCGCTTGCGCGGACCGGACGGGCTTGCTGTGCGCCGAGTGTCCGCGGGTGTCCGGCCGTTCCGACGGCCGGCGCCCCCGGACGCTCGGCTTCCGTGTTTCCGCGAACGCGGTTTGTGTCTTTCCGTGAACGTCGTTCGCGAGCCGGGCCGCCCGGGTGTCCCGCCCCCGTCGCCTCCTCGCGTGCCCTCCCGCGTCTTCAAGCCTTGACGGATCCGAGTGCCTTCCGGCCTGTCCGCGATCCTCTCCGTCCAGGTCAAACCCCCTGAAGCAGCCCATCAACGGGGCCCCCGCGCACACGAGTTGAAGAAACTCATGTCACGGGACTTGCCACCTTGATGGTTCATTACTTAAATCAAATCGTGAACTAAGAGCGCCGGAAGGCCAGTTCACAGTCATCCCCTCGAAAGCAGCTGTTTCCTCAGCTCCTGACCCAGTGTGTCCGCTCCGCTCGTCACCCCACCCGCATGGAGTCACGGCATGAAACTCAGAACCCTGGGTGTCGCGCTGGCCGCAATGGCCGCGCTCATCACCCTGCCCCTGCAGAGACCGGCCGCCGCGGCCGATCTCCCGCTGTCCCAGGGCAAGACGGCCACGTCCTCCTCGGACGAGAACGGCGGCACTCCCGCCGCCTACGCCGTCGACGGCGACACCGCCACCCGGTGGTCCTCGGCCGCCACGGACACCCAGTGGCTCCAGGTCGACCTCGGCGCCTCGGCCACGATCACCAAGGTCGTCCTCAACTGGGAGACCGCGTACGGCAGTGACTACCGCGTCCAGACCTCCCCGGACGGCAGTACCTGGACCGACATCAAGACGGTGACCGGCGGCGACGGGGGCACCGACAGCCTCGACGTCGCGGGGCAGGGCCGCTACGTACGGATGTACGGCGTCCACCGCGCGACCCAGTACGGCTACTCCCTCTGGGAGTTCCAGGTGTTCGGTACGAGCGGCGGCACCACGCCCACGACCTGCGACACGGCCAACGCGGCGCAGGGCAAGACGGCCACCGCCTCCTCCACCGAGAACGCGGCGAGCCCGGCCTCGGCCGCCTTCGACGGCAACACCGGAACGCGCTGGTCCAGCGCCTTCTCCGACCCGCAGTGGGTCCAGGTCGACCTGGGAGCCACCAGCGACCTGTGCCGGATCGACCTCAACTGGGAGGCGGCGTACGGCAAGGCCTTCCAGATCCAGGCCTCCACGGACGGTCAGAACTGGACCACCCTCAAGACCGTCACCGACGGCACCGGGGGCACGGCCTCCTACGACGTCTCCGGCCAGGGCCGCTACGTACGGATCTACGGGACGACCCGCGGCACCGCGTACGGGTACTCCCTGTGGGAGGTCGCCGTCCACACCGGTACGGGAAGCGGCGTCCCGCCCGTGCAGGGCGGCGGTGATCTCGGGCCCAACGTCATCGTCGTCGACCCCTCGACGCCCGATCTGCAGGCCAAGTTCGACCAGGTCTTCGCGCAGCAGGAGTCGAACCAGTTCGGCGCCGGCCGCTACCAGTTCCTGATGAAGCCCGGCACCTACAACGGCATCAACGCCCAACTCGGCTTCTACACCTCGGTGTCGGGCCTTGGTCTCAACCCCGACGACACCCACATCAACGGCGACATCACCGTCGACGCGGGCTGGTTCAACGGCAACGCCACCCAGAACTTCTGGCGTTCGGCGGAGAACCTGTCGATCACTCCCTCCAACGGCACCGACCGCTGGGCCGTGGCGCAGGCCGCCCCCTTCCGTCGCATCCACGTACAGGGCGGCCTCAACCTCTCCCCGAACGGCTACGGTTGGGCGTCCGGCGGCTACATCGCCGACTCCAAGATCGACGGCACGGTCGGCCCGTACTCGCAGCAGCAGTGGTACACCCGTGACAGTTCCGTCGGAGGCTGGACCAACGGCGTCTGGAACATGACGTTCACCGGAGTCCAGGGGGCGCCGGCGACGAACTTCGACTCCGGCCCGTACACCACCCTGGACACCACCCCGGTCTCCCGCGAGAAGCCCTTCCTCTACATGGACGGCAGCGCCTACAAGGTGTTCGTGCCCTCCAAGCGCACCAACGCCCGCGGCGTCTCGTGGCCCAACACGGCCGGTACGTCGATCCCGCTCGACCAGTTCTACGTCGTCAAGTCCGGCGCGACCGCGGCCACCATCAACGCGGCCCTCGCCCAGGGCCTCAACCTGCTGTTCACCCCGGGTGTCTACCACCTCGACCAGACCATCAACGTGACCCGGGCCAACACCGTCGTCCTCGGTCTCGGACTGGCGACCATCGTGCCGGACAACGGCATCGACGCCATGCACGTCGCGGACGTCGACGGAGTCAGGCTCGCCGGTTTCCTCATCGACGCCGGCCGCTCCAACTCCGACACCCTGCTCCAGATCGGTCCGGCGGGCTCCTCGGTGGACCACTCCGCCAACCCCACCACCATGCAGGACGTGTTCGTGCGGATCGGCGGTGCGGGCCCCGGCCTCGCCACCAACTCGGTCGTGGTCAACAGCGACGACGTCGTGATCGACCACACCTGGCTCTGGCGCGCCGACCACGGAGACGGGGTCGGCTGGGACACCAACCGCGCCGACTACGGCCTCGTGGTCAACGGTGACGACGTCCTGGCGACCGGCCTGTTCGTCGAACACTTCAACAAGTACGACGTGTTGTGGAACGGCGAGAACGGACGCACGATCTTCTTCCAGAACGAGAAGGCGTACGACGTGCCCAACGCCGCCGCCATCACCCATGACGGCATCGTCGGATACGCGGCCTACAAGGTCGCCGACTCCGTCGCCGTGCACGAGGCATGGGGTCTGGGAAGCTACTGCAACTTCACCACGGACCCGACGATCGTCCAGGCACACGGCTTCCAGGTCCCGGTGAAGACAGGGGTCAAGCTGCACGACATCCTGGTCATCTCCCTGGGTGGCAAGGGACAGTACGCCCACGTCGTCAACAACACCGGCGCGCCCACCTCGGGGACGGACACCGTTCCGTCGAAGGTCACGCAGTTCCCGTGATCCTGAACGGCGCCGACTGACATGAGTGCGGGTGCCGGCCTCCCCCTCGTCCGGGGGAGACCGGCACCCGTGCGTCGTTCGCGCCGGAGCACGCCTGCCCGGTGCCGGTCGTCCGGTCGTCCGCTCAGGCGGAGCGGTGTCCCGAGCGGGAGCCCGTCACGGACCCCATCGGGGTCTCCGCCGCGTCGAGCGGCATGTCGTGGTTCCGGGGCGTTTCCCGGTCGGGCGGCCCCGCCGGCTCCACGAGGGCGGCGTGGGCGAGGAGGCGACGCGCCAGTTCACGTGCCTCGGCGGGGGTGAGGGAGGCCCACACCCCGTGCTCGTCGCCCTGGTCGGGGCCCACGTCCAGCGTGACGCGGCCGATCAGCCGGCCCGGCGTGGCCAGCCGCAGCTCCTTCACGGAGATCCTGCGGCCGCAAGAGGTCACCAGGGGCAACTCACCCGTCCCGGTCCCCCGCACTCGCCGCTGTCCGGACGCCATCATCGCTCTCACGCCTTCCCACTGACAGAGCCGCCGGCCGGTCCACCGCACCCGGTTGGACTCCGCGCCCCGGCACCCACCGGGGTATTGAGGTCAGCGTCGAGTCGTACGGGTTTGTTCCCGGCCCGCGATCGTCGTGCGGCCGCGCAACCGCTCGCGCCGAGCCGCCCGTCGGGCCCGTGCTCCTCCAACGCGCGGTGCCGTACCCGCGTTTGACGGGACCAGGTGTCGCACACCGGTGCCGCGGGGGAATCCCAACGGGCTGATCGGCCGGGTCAGCGGTGAGTGGAACCCTTGGTGCGCAGGGCCCCGAGGCGCTCCAGGAGCAGACCTTCCCGGGTGGACCAGGGGGAGATCTCCACGCTGGTGGCCCGGCAGGCCTCCAGCAGGGCTTCCGCGACCAGCGCCCCGGCCAGGGACTGCCCGGCCCGGTGACGCGAGATGCCGGGCAGAAGACCGCGGTCGGCGGACCCGTTCTTGGCCAGCACGCCCACCGCGGCCCGCACCTCGTCCAGGGTCAGCCGCTGCGGCGCCCGGGAACGGCCGCGCCCGGCGGTGGTGTAGCGGGCGAGCTGGGTGAAGGTCTTGGAACAGGCCAGCACGCGCCCGTCCGGCTCGGCCCGCGGCAGGTCGGCCACCTCGGCCAGGCGGTCGCTCAGGTGGTCGCGCACCTCGGCGAGCCGTCGCTTCGAGGACACGGCCTCGTCCAGTCTCCAGGCGCGGGTGACCGTCCGGGCACCCAGCGGCAGGGAGAGGGCCGTTCGGGGCTGTTCGGACGTGCCGGACGCGATCTCCACGGTCCCGCCGCCGATGTCGAGCACCAGCAGGGAACCGGCCCGGGCGCCCGCCCAATGGCGTGCGGCCACATAGGCCAGCCGGGCCTCCTCCTCACCGGACAGCACCCGCAACCGGGTTCCGGTGGCGCGGGCCACCTGCGCGAGGACCTCCTCGCGATTGGGCGCGTCGCGGATCACCGACGTGGCGAACGCGTACACCTCCGGCAGGGACTCCCGGTCCTCGGCGAGTGTCTCGGCCACGGCCCGCTGCACACTGCGTACGCCCGACTTGCCCAGACGTCCCGTCGCGTCCAGCGTCTCGTGCAGTTGGAGCCGTACCTTTCGAGACAGCACCGGCTCCATGTCGACCCCGGCGCGTCGCCGCGCCACGGTGAGCAGAGCGCTGTGACATCCGACGTCTAGTACACCTGCCTGCCGCACTGTGTTAACCACCCGTTTCCCTGCCGAAAGAGAGCTGCGAACTCGTCATTGTCCCGCAAGCCGGCCGCAATGACGCGACACGATTTCGTTTCGGCTCTTCAGGCGCACTTCAGGGTGCCATGGCGACGCGGCGGGGCCGCCGCGGAGACTTCGCGCGCACCGGCGCGTTCCCCACTGTTGCCGGGGAGACGGAGCTCGGCGTCAGGTGACGGAGTGGCTCACATCACTGTTCGGCGTGTCGGCCAAGGTGACCACGGCGGTGATTCGTTTGCCGACGGGTTCCCGGTGCATCTCGAAGGCGTGACACACGGCCATGACGATTTCCAGCCCGTGCTGGCCGACCCGGCCCGCCTCGGCGGCCCTCGCCACCGGCAGGGTCGGCTCGGAATCCCACACGGTCGCCTTCACGGCGCCCTGGTCGACCTCCAGCGACAACAGGCAGGGCCCGGCCGCGTACTTCACCGCGTTGGTCACCAGTTCGCTGACGACCAGGGGCACCATGCCCATCACCCGTCCGGAGACGGGCAGTCCGGCGACCGCCTGCACCCGCGTCAGGAAGTCACGGGTGAACGCCCGCGCCTGGGCGATGCACGCGGAATCACCGTCGTACGCGACGGACGCCTCGATGAGTGCACCCCGCTGTTCCTGCTGTCCCGCTTCGCTCATCGGTTGGCCCATACGATCCGTCCCGCATCCACCCTCTTCGACGTTCGGCGTCTGCCCCGGAAACGCCGCTTCACTCCACCCGGTCCGTGTCTTCGTTCACCGGGCCGGGTGGACCGGTCCCGGCGCGGTCAGCCGTCGGCGATCGTCACGGTGACGGGAGTACCGGCCTCGACCGTGCGGCTGACCGTGCAGAGCCGGTCGTGGGAGGTCTTCACGGCCCGGGGGAGGATGGCGCGGGCACGGTCGCCGGGCTCGCCGTCCGGGAACGTCACGGAGAAGGTGACCGCGAGGTCGGTCAGCCGGTTTCCGGACTCGTCGGCGATCTTGTCGCCGGTCACGGTCAGGGTGAACCGCGAGGGCTCCACGTGGCGGCCGGTCGCGACATCGACATCGGCCGCGGTGCAGCCCCCGATGGCGGCCAGCAGCAACTCGACCGGGGTGAACGCGTTCTCCCCTTCGGGATCGGAGCCGGTGCCGAAGGCGATGGTCCCGCCGCGGGCGTTCGTCGCGGTGAAGCGCCCGGTGCCGGTCCGCTCCACGGTGACGAGACGCAGGTTGTTGTCGGTCATACCGCCGACCCTAAGGCGGCGCCGCACGCCGCGCCTCGCTCGCGGAGGTCAGTCGGGCGGGTTCGGGCGGACGACGCCGAGGTCGTAGGCGAGGATGACCGCCTGGACGCGGTCGCGGGCTCCGACCTTCGACAGGACGCGGCCGACATGGGTCTTGACGGTGGATTCCGCCACCACCAGGCGCTCGGCGATCTCGCTGTTGCTCCAGCCCTCGCCGATGGCGACGAAGATCTCGTACTCCCGCTCGGTGAGGGCGCGTACGCGGGTGTCGTCCTGCGGTTTTCCCGTCACCGGATCGTGGGGGAGGTGCTTGGCGTACGTGTCCAGGAGGCGGCGGGTCAGGGCGGGGGCGATCACCGCGTCGCCCGCGGCGACCGCGCGGATGCCGGCGAGCAGTTCCTCCGGATGGGCGTCCTTGAGGAGGAAACCGCTGGCTCCCGCGCGCAGAGCGGCGTAGGCGTACTCGTCCAGGTCGAACGTGGTCAGGATCAGGACGCGAGACCGGCCGCCGGACGCGACGACCCGGCGGGTGGCCTCGATGCCGTCCATGCCGGGCATCCGTACGTCCATGAGGATGACGTCCGGGCGGAGTTCGGCCGCCCTGCGGACGGCGTCGCCGCCGTGTGACGCCTCCCCGACGACATCGGTGTCCGGCGTGCTCTCCAGGAGCATGCGAAATCCGAGGCGCTGCAGCGGCTGGTCGTCGACGATGAGCACACTGGTCACGCCGCACCGCCCGCGGCGGCCGACGGAGCGAGGTCCGTCCCGTCCAGAGGGGTGAGGTCGAGGGTGGCCCGCAGCGTCCATCCGCCGTCGGGAGCGGGTCCCGCGACGACTGTCCCGTTGTAGAGGGCCGCGCGTTCTCTCATGCCGGGGATTCCGTGTCCTTCGTCGTCGTGCGGCCGGGAACGGGCGGTGCCGGTACCCGGGCCGGTGTCGTGGACGTCGATGTGCAGCAGGGTGTCCTCGACGCTCACCTTGAGATCGACGCGTGTCTCGGGGCCTCCGTGCTTGAGGGCGTTGGTGAGAGCCTCCTGGACGATGCGGTAGACGGCGAGCTGGACGCCTCGGTCCAGGGTGCCCAGTTCGCCACTGCTGCGGTGGACGACGCGCGGGCCGGCGGCCCGTATCCGCTCGCACAGGCCGTCGATGTCCCCGATGCCCGGCTGGGGGCTCAGCTCGGGTGTGGCGGGAGTCTGGGTCTGCTCGCGCAGGACGCCGAGCAGGCGGCGGAGTTCGCCGAGCGCCTGCCGCCCGGTGTCACCGATGAGCAGCAGGGCCTGCTTGCCGCGTTCCGGCGCGACGTCGGCCGCGTACGCGCCGCCGTCGGCGAGCGTGATGATGACGGAGAGGTTGTGACCGACGATGTCGTGCATCTCGCGGGCCACGCGGGTGCGTTCGGCGGCGGCGGCCAGCTTGCTGCGCTGGTCGCGTTCGACCTCCAGGCGGGTCGCGCGGTCCCGCAGGACGGCGAGCTGGCCGCGCCGGATCCGTACCGCCAGTCCGAGCGCGACGGCCGCCGTTATCGTGCTGAACAGGAAGAACAGCGCGTCCAGGACATGCACGTCGGACGGCAGGCGTACGGCGACCAGCCCCAGCGCGCCCGCCGTGACCGCGCAGGCCACGGGCAGCCGTCGCAGCTCCCCGTGGAGCACCAGGCTGTAGAGGGCGATCAGCACGGCGACGTCGGCGCGCAGCCACACGCCCAGCGCGAGCTGGAGGATGAACACCGCGGTGATCACGGCGAAGGCGAGGGAGGGCCTTCTGCGGCGCCACAGCAGAGGAAGGACCAGTCCGGCCTGCAGCGCGAGCGTCCCCGGCCAGGGCAGGTGGGTGAACCGAGTGTCGAACCCATGGTGTCCGCCGTCGTGGTCGTGCACCAGGTCGGGCAGGCAGAACAGCAGCGCCACGACGGCCGTCACCGCCGCGTCGAGGATCCACGGACGCTTCCGGTCGCCCTGCTTGAGCCGGCGGCCGAGTCGGGACAGCGCACGGGCCAGCGGGTGGTTCCACGGCAGGTCCGCCTCGGCGAACGGCCGGTCGTCCGTCTGGTCGAGCGGGGCGGTGTCGTCGATGTTCATGGGATTCACTGGTCCGCGCTCATGGGTCTCACCTGTCCATTGTGGGTCCGGCCGCGTCCTCGTACGCGCCTCCCCGTGTCCTCGTACGGGCGTCACCGCGTGGGTCCGTCGAGCTGTCCGGCCCCCGGTGCCCGGACGGCACGACACCGGACCGGGTGATCCGGTCGGGTGCCGTGCCGGTCGTGCGGGGCGGTGCGCGGTGCGTCAGGCGTCCGAGCGGACGAGACGGTAGGCGGCACCCGCGAGGGCGAGCACGGTCCAGCCGAGGAAGACCACGAGGCCGGCGGTGGGCGACAGGGTGGTCGAGTCGTGGGTCAGCGCGAACATCGACTCGCCCGCGTTGCTGGGCAGGTACGGGCTGATGTTGTCCTGCCACGAGCTGGGCAGCAGCGAGATCAGACCGGGCACCAGCATCAGCGAGGCGACCAGGACCGAGATGCCACCGGCGACCGAGCGGAGCAGGGCGCCCAGAGCGGTGCCGATCACGCCGACCAGACCGAGGTAGAGGCCCGCGCCCAGCAGGCTCCGGACCACGCCGGAGTGGGACATGGTGAGCGCCGCGGGCGTACCGGAGACGATGCCGCTGTCGATCGTGAACGCGACGAAGACACCGATGGTGGCGACGACGAGGGCGACCAGGCCGAACACCGAGGCCTTGGACCACAGCACCGGCAGGCGGCGCGGCACGGCGGCCAGCGTGGAACGGATCATGCCGGTCGAGTACTCACCCGCGGTGATCAGCACACCCAGCACGCCGAGGGCGAGCTGCGCGAAGTTCGTGCCGAACACGGAGAGGCTGAGCGCGGTGGCCGCGACGTCGTCGCGGTGCAGGGGGCGGCCGGAGTTCAGCTCGGACTTGTAGTGCGCGGCGGCGATCACGCCGAACGCGACGAGGAACAGCAGTCCGAGGCCGAGGGTGATCCACGTGGAGCGCAGCGACCACAGCTTCGCCCACTCGGAGCGCAGCACACGGCGGCCGGTGACCTTGTACGTCGGACGGGCCTCCCGCACCGGTGCGGGCGCGGGGCTGTCGGTGACGGTGACGGTGCTCATGCGGCCCTCCCGGAGGACTCGACGGTGGCGCTGGCGTGGTACTCGACAGCGTCGCGGGTCAGATCCATGAACGCCTCTTCGAGAGAGACGGTCCGGGAGCTGAGCTCGAACAGCGGGATGCCGTGCTCGGCGGCCTTGAGACCGATCGCGCGCGGGGTGAGGCCCGTCACCTGGAGCTCTTCGGATCCGGCCGAACCGGAGATCTCGACGCCGGGGCCGGCCAGGACCTCGCGCAGGCGGGCGGCCTGGTCGGTCGCCACGGTGACCGTGTCACCGCCGGCCTGCTGGATGAGCTCCCGCACGGTGGTGTCCGCCAGCAGCCGTCCTCGTCCGACGACGATCAGGTGGTCGGCGACCAGGGCCATCTCGCTCATCAGGTGCGAGGAGACGAAGACCGTACGACCGTCCGCCGCCAGCCCGGTGAGCAGGTTGCGGATCCACAGCACGCCCTCGGGGTCCAGTCCGTTGACCGGTTCGTCGAGCATGATGGTGGCCGGGTCGCCGAGCAGAGCCGCGGCGATGCCGAGGCGCTGGCCCATGCCGAGGGAGAAGGCGCCCGCGCGCTTCTTGGCCACCGTCTGGAGGCCGGTCAGCTCGATGACCTCCTCCACCCGGCGGCGCGGAATGCCGTGGGTGTAGGCCTGGGCCATGAGGTGGTCGAACGCGGACCGGCCCGGGTGGATCGACTTGGCCTCGAGCAGCGCGCCGACTTCCTGGAGGGG
The DNA here is from genome assembly GCF_044757755.1 of Streptomyces sp. NPDC091209. Classification (NCBI taxonomy): domain Bacteria; kingdom Bacillati; phylum Actinomycetota; class Actinomycetes; order Kitasatosporales; family Streptomycetaceae; genus Streptomyces; species Streptomyces sp. NPDC091209. The sequence goes on from NZ_JBIVVR010000009.1 coordinate 274,090, forward strand.
CGCGGTGTGCTGGGCGTAGTGCTTGCCGTTGACCGTGACGCTGCCACTGGACGGCGCGTCCAGGCCGACGATCATGCGCATGGTCGTGGACTTGCCTGCGCCGTTCGGGCCCAGGAAGCCGGTGACGGTACCGGGCTTCACGACGAAGTCCAGCTGGTCCACCGCCGTCTTCTCCCCGTACCGCTTCGTCAGCTGATGTGCCTCGATCATCGATGTTCCCTTACGTTCGGGGGCAGGCCCCCCACCTGACTGCTCACCCTCAACGCTAAGAGTCCATTTCCCCGGATCCGTGGCACCTGAGAGCTGGGTTGTCAGGAGGCCCGTAGTACTCCGGTATCACTCGGGTCGGGCGCTCGGATGACAGGCCGGGGAGAGCGGGCCGGGGAACCCGCGGAGCCACCGCCGCGCGCGACCGTCTGATACGGGACCACACGGGCGGGCGCGGCCCCAGGTAACCGCGTCCGCCCGGCGCCGGCGGCCGTGGGCGGCCGATGTCGGGTCCTGTCGACCAGGTGGCTATCATCCGATAGAGATGTGTTCTTAACATTTCCTTCATTTTGAGGCTTTCCTCCCGGGGTGGTCGATGTCCCGCAAGGCCCCGACGGGCGACGACGACGAGCTGCTGGCCAGGCTCGGGTCGCTGACCGCCCAGGCGCGTGAACGCGCGGAGTTCCAGCGCTCGCAGGTCGAACTGGCCATCGCGCTGCAACGCGGCATGCTCCCGGGGGACATGCCGTCCGCCCCGGGATTCGACGTGGCCGTCCAGTACGCGCCCGCCTGCTACGGGCTCAACGTGGGCGGGGACTGGTACGACGCCTTCAAACTGCCCGACGATCGCATCGGCCTGTCCATAGGCGACGTACAGGGCCACAACATCGAGGCCGCCGCGTTCATGGGGCAGGTCAGGGTCGGTCTGCGGGCGCTCGCCTCGGTCACCGGCGACCCGGGAGAACTCCTCGCCCGGACCAACGACCTCATCCTGTCGATCGGCACCGACCTCTTCGCGACCTGCACGTTCATCCGGCTCGACCCGGCCACCGGCGTGATGGAGAGCGCGCGCGCCGGACACATACCCTGCGTCTGGGCGACGGCGGACGGGAAATCCGGCATCACCGAGGACGAGGGAGGACCACCGCTCGGCATCGAGGCGGGCGTGCGGTACCCCGTGACACGGCACCGCCTCACCACCGGGGGAGTCTTCGTGCTGCTGACCGACGGCGTCGTGGAGGGACCTTCGATGAACGTCGACGAGGGCCTGGACCAGGTCGTCCGGCTCGCCGGCATCGCCGCCGTCGCCGGCCTGTCGGCCGGTTCGCTGGCCGCCGCGGTGATCAGGGGCGCCGAGCGGGTGGGACACGAGGACGACGCGGCCGTACTCGTGGTCGGCCACGGCGCGCCCACCCTCCGGCCCCCCGGGTAGGCACCCACGGCCAGGGCCTCGGCTACGCACACCTTCCGGGCCCCCCGGGACCCGAACACCTTCAGGGCCCAGTCCGGCTCCAGGACAGGATGCCGCTCGCCTCGCCGAGCGGGCCCCGGCGGTGTCTGATGGCTCTGTGGTGGCTACACACGAGCTGCGCCGACCAGCCGTCGTCGCTCTTGAGACGCTGGTGATCGCCGCCTGCTACTACGGGGCAGGGCGGCTGGGACTCCTGCGGCGGCTCTCCGTCGAGGGAGCGGTGTTCACACCCATCTGGCCGCCCACCGGCGTGGCCGTCGCCGCCCTGCTGTTCCTGGGGATCAGATCGTGGCTCGGGATCGCGATCGGAGCCCTGCTCGTCGTCCTGTCCCTCTCCTCGTTCTCCACGTTCCAGCCCTCCACGATAGGCATCGTCGCGGGCAACACCGTCGCCCCGATCTGCGCCTATTTCCTGCTGCGCGGGGTGCGTTTCCGCTCCGATCTCAGCCGATTGCGCGACGGTCTCGCCCTGGTGTTCCTGGCGGCCCTGGGCAGCATGATGATCAGCGCGACGGCGGACGTCGGCCTGCTGGTGATCACGGACAAACTCGACCCGGACGGCTTCTGGGCGGTCTGGCTCGCGTGGTGGGTGGGTGACGCGATGGGAGTCCTGCTCGTCACCCCGGTCCTTCTGATGCTGTACGCCGTACGGCCCCCGGTGAGCCTGGCGCGATGGAAGGAGGCCGTCGTACTCCTGGTCGCGGTCTGCGTCCTGGTGCCGCTCGCCACGCGCAGCTCCATCAGCCTGCTGTTCCTCATCTACCCGCTGCTGATCTGGGCGGCACTGCGTTTCGAGCTCCCGGGCAGCCTGGCGTGCGCCCTCTTCGCCTCCGTCATGGCCACGGTGGCGGCCACGGAGGAGGTCGGCCCGTTCGACCGGATGAGCCATACCGAGATCATGATCAAGCTGCAGGCCTTCAACGGAACCATGGCCCTGACCGCGCTGCTCCTGTCCGCCGTGATCACCGAACAGCGCAACACCAGACGCTCCGTGGAACTGGCCTGCCAGGAGCTGGTGCAGGTCCTTGAACACCTGACCGCCGGGAAGCCCACGACCAGGCCGCCGCCCGTGGACGAGGACGGCCTGAGCTGACGGCAGGGGAGGGCCGAGGGGTGGATTCCGGCGTCCCGGGGCGTTCACGTCGTCGGCCACGTCGTCGTCCACGTCCGCATCGCCCTCCATGTCGCCTGCGCCTGCGCCTGCGCCTGCGCCTGCACCTGCGCCGGCGTGGTCGTGGTCGTGGGGGGGCCCCGGCCCCCCCCCCCCCCCGGGGGGCGGGGGGGACCACCCCCCGCGCACCACCCCAGTGGTGGGGGGGGCCCCTTCCCCACCCGCGGGCGGGGCGGGCGGGCGGGCCCGCGGGCCCCGTGGGGGGGGGGGGGGGGGGGGGGGGGGGGGGGGGGGGGGGGGGGGGGGGGGGGGGGCCGGGGGGGGGGGGGGGGGGGGGGGGGGGGGCCCCCCCCCCCCCCCCCACGCCCGGTGGGGAAGGATGAGACCACCAGCGAAGAACCACCGATGTGGAGGTGCGGGCACATGCAGCACGAGCGAGCGGGCCGGCCGGCCGGCCCCGAGGACCTCGTCGACGTAGCCCGGTTGGTCACCGCGTACTACGCGCTCCACCCCGACCCGGCCGAGCCCGGCCAGCGCGTCGCCTTCGGTACGTCCGGACACCGCGGTTCGTCCCTGGCGACCGCGTTCAACGAGGACCACATCGCCGCGACGAGCCAGGCCATCTGCGAGTACCGCGACGGTCAGGGCATCGACGGCCCGCTCTTCCTGGGCGCCGACAGCCACGCGCTCTCGGAGCCGGCGAAGGTCACCGCCCTGGAGGTGTTCGCGGCCAACGACGTGACGGTGCTCCTCGACAGCGCGGACGGCTACACGCCCACTCCGGCGGTCTCGCACGCCATCCTCACCTACAACCGCGGACGGTCCTCGGGCCTGGCGGACGGTGTGGTGGTCACGCCCTCCCACAACCCGCCGGCCGACGGCGGCTTCAAGTACAACCCGCCGAACGGCGGTCCGGCGGGCTCCGAGGCGACCTCCTGGATCCAGGACCGGGCCAACGAACTCATCAGGGACGGCCTCAAGGACGTACGACGCGTCACCTACGCCAGGGCGCTCGCCGCTCCCGGCACCGGCCGCTACGACTTCCTCGGCACCTATGTGGCCGATCTGCCGCAGGTGCTGGATCTGGACGCGATCCGCGCGGCCGGTGTGCGTATCGGCGCCGACCCCCTGGGCGGGGCCTCGGTCGCCTACTGGGGGCGCATCGCCGAGCAGCACGCGCTCGACCTGACCGTGGTCAACCCGCTCACCGATCCCACCTGGCGGTTCATGACGCTGGACTGGGACGGCAAGATCCGGATGGACTGCTCCTCGCCCTACGCGATGGCCTCGCTCATCGAGCGGCGCGACCGTTTCCAGATCTCCACGGGCAACGACGCCGACGCCGACCGCCACGGGATCGTCACCCCGGACGCCGGACTCATGAACCCCAACCACTATCTCGCCGTCGCCATCGCCTACCTCTACTCCCACCGGGACCGGTGGCCGGCGGACACCGGGATCGGCAAGACCCTGGTGTCGTCCGGCATGATCGACCGGGTCGCCGCCGACCTCGGTCGTCGGCTGGTCGAGGTGCCCGTCGGGTTCAAGTGGTTCGTGGACGGGCTGGTCGACGGCTCCCTCGGGTTCGGCGGGGAGGAGTCGGCGGGCGCCTCGTTCCTGCGTCGCGACGGCTCGGTCTGGACCACCGACAAGGACGGCATCATCCTGGCCCTGCTCGCCTCCGAGATCACGGGGGTGACCGGGAAGACGCCCTCCGAGCACTACGCCGGGCTCACCGCGCGCTTCGGCGAACCCGCCTACGAGCGCATCGACGCCCCGGCGTCCCGCGACGAGAAAGCCCTCCTCGCCAAGCTTTCGCCCGCCCAGATCACCACGGACACCCTCGCCGGGGAAGCGGTCACCGCGGTCCTCACCGAGGCCCCGGGCAACGGCGCGCCCATCGGCGGCATCAAGGTGACCACGGAGAGCGCCTGGTTCGCGGCCCGGCCGTCCGGTACCGAGGACGTCTACAAGATCTACGCGGAGTCCTTCCGCGGAACCGATCACCTTCGCCAGGTGCAGGACGAGGCGAAGGCGGTGGTCTCGGCGGCACTGTCCGGCTGAGACCGGGCCACCGGCGCCGAGGTCCCCGCGACCCGGCGCCGGCACCCTTCGGCGGCGGGGCACCCGGCGTCCGCCGCCTGGCTCCGGCGTGTTCGGCGTCGAGTTCTCGGGTGTTCGGCGCCGAGCTCCGGGGTCCCCGGTGTGGTGTCTGTGGCGCGGCGCTCGATGGGTGGGCGCGTCCCGAGGATCTCGCCGCCGGGCGGTTCGGCGGCATGATGGCCCGCATGCGCATCCGTATCGACGCCACTGACCTGCCCGGCCTCACGTGCCCGGCCCCCGAGGGCCGCACCGTCTCGGCGTACGACAACATCCACGTGGCGGTGCAACGCCGCGACCGCCCGGCCGAACTGCTCGATCCCCAGCCGGGAGACGGAGCGTCCGCGACCTGGACCCTCGAATGCACGGCGACTTCCTCGCCCACGGGTGTCGAGGTGAAGGGTCCCTACGTGCAGGACCGCCTGGGCCACCGGTTCATCTATCTGTCCTGGGGCACCGTCGACGATACGGGCGTCTTCAGCATGTTCCGCCGGGCCAAGCTCATGATCGACGCCGTCCCCACCGACGTACTCGCCGAGGCCGCGCGCGAGGGACTCCTCGTCGGGCGTCTGGGGCTGACCGACGCGGGCGGCAACCCGCGGTGCGCCCGTGTCGTGCCGCCGGAGATCGAGTGGACCGCCGAATCCGTCGCGTAGGCCCCGCCTCACCGCCGGCAAGGCGACGGCGCGCTCGTCCGGCCCCTCGACGCTCGTCGTAGTTAGAACCTATAACGAAAACTCTTGACGTTCACGCCCGCGAGTTATAGCTTCTAACTAAAGCGATAGTAGATAACTCGCGCGGAGTGCAGTGGAGGTCGTCATGAACGCCGAAGGACTCGTCGAGATCGTCCTGCCGGGCAAGGTGGAGCCGGAAGGGCTGGAGATCCGGCACGGCGCGGTCCCCGTCGCCGGCCCCGGCCAGGTCGTGATCCGGATGGAGGCGACCGGCGTCTCCTTCGCCGAGCAGCAGATGCGCCGCGGGCGGTACTACGACCAGCCGCCGTTCCCCTTCGTGCCCGGCTACGACCTGGTCGGTACGGTTCTCACCACCGGCCGGGGCGTCGACCCGGGGCTGGCCGGCAGCCGGGTGGCCGCACTGGTCAAGGTCGGCGGCTGGGCCAGTCACGTGTGCGTGGACGCGGCGGACGTGGTGAAGGTGCCGGACGGCATCGGGGCGGCGGAGGCGGAGACCGTGGTCGTCAACGGCATCACCGCCTGGCAGATGCTGCACCGCAAGGCGCGGGTCCGGGCCGGGCAGACCGTCCTCGTGCACGGTGCCAACGGCGGAGTCGGCTCGGTCCTCGTCCAGCTCGCGCACGCCGCGGGCGCGAAGGTGATCGGTACGGCCTCCGCACGGCACCACGACGCCCTGCGGGCCCGGGGCGTCACCCCCGTCGACTATCGCACCGAGGACGTCCCGGCACGTGTGCGAGAACTCGCCCCCCGTGGGGTCGACGCCGTCTTCGACCACGTCGGAGGCCCCAGCGCCGTCGACTCCTGGCGCCTGCTCGCCCCCGGGGGCACCCTCGTCGCCTACGGCAGCGCCTCCACCCGCGACGACGCGGGGTCCAAGCAGGGGCCCGTACTCAAGCTCCTCGGCCGGGTGTGGCTGTGGAACGCCCTGCCCAACGGCCGCCACGCCTACTTCTTCAATGTCTGGGCGGGCCGGGCCCTGTCCAAGAACCGCTTCCGGGCCCGGCTGCGCGCCGATCTCGCGCAGGTCTTCACCGCCCTCCAGCGCGGTGACGTCACCGCCCAGATCGCCGCCCGACTGCCGCTGACCCAGGCCGCCGAGGCCCTGCGGCTGGCCGAGTCCGGCACCGTCGCCGGAAAGGTCGTCCTCCATCCGTAGGCCCGGACCACGACACCCCTGGCCGCGGTCATCCCCCTTCGCATCCCTCCCTTCACATCCCTTCCTCCTCCTCCCCGAAACGCGAGGACCTGCCATGACCGACACCCGCACCATGCCGCCGCGCCGCCGGATGCTCCTGCTCGTCCCCGCCGCGCTCACCGCCGTCGGCCTCACCGCGGCGACGGCCGCGGCGGACACCTCGACGACCCACCCGTCCGCGGGGACGGCCTCGGGCGCGGGCCGTCGAAGGACCGCCCGCAAGCCGAGGGCCCTGCTCGACGCGTGGCTGCGCCTCTGGAACGGCGCCTACGCCCAGGCTCCCGGCATCATCGCGCCCGACTTCCGCGTCCATGCGGCCCTCCTCGACGGCGGTGACGGCAGCGCCATCAGGGGTGCCGAGGGCCTCGTGTCCTGGATCGGGCAGACCCGTGCCGCGTTCCCGGACCTGCGCTTCGCGATACAGGTCCCTCCGCTGGTGGACGGCCGGTACATGTCCGTGCGGTGGACGGCCACCGGCACCTACGCCGGCGGCTTCCCGGGTGCCGAGGCGGCCACAGGCACCGAGGTCGATTTCACCGGCACCGACACCCTCCGCGTCCGCGACGGCAGGTTCGTCGAGTACTGGGTCAATTCCGACACCTCGCGGCTGCTCGCCCAGCTCAAGGTCCGCTGAACGACGCCCCCTGTCCGCGGTGCTCGTGCACGGGCCCCACGGCTTGGCCGCGCGGGCCCGGCACCCGCGTGTCAGTGTGGATTCAGGGCCGCGTGGCCGCGAGATCACCAGGACTTCGGGCGCCAGGCCCTCAGACCGCCGAGCCGTCGGACCGACGAGGCAGAAAAGGAGACAGCGCGTGGAGGAGAGGGAATTCATCCAAGCGGTGTCGGAGCGCACGGGCCTGTCGCGACAGGAGTCGGCCGATCTGACCCGTGCCACGCTGGAGACGCTCGCCCACCGGCTGAGCGGGAGCAAGGACCGCGCCTTGGCGCTGGAACTCCCGGCGGGCCTGGCCGAAGCGGTCCAGCGAGGTGCCACCTCGGCCATCGAGGTCTTCGGCTACGACGAGACCGTACGGCGTGTCGCCGAACGGAACATGCTCAAGAAGGACGAGGCCGACAGCGGCGTCCGGGCCGTGCTCGTGACGCTGCGCGAGGCGATCAGCGAGAAGGAGTTCGGCAACATGATGTCGCAGCTCGGAGCCGAGTTCTCCAACCCGGTCGAGGAATTCGTCGGCTGACTCGCCGGCTCTGCCCGCGGGGACAGGATCCAGGGAACTCCGATCCAGCGTCCGGCAAAGGCGAACTCTTTCCCGCTTCGACCCTCTTTCCCGCTTCGAGACGGACGGCCTCTCGGGCCCGCGTCTCGATTCCCCGGCGTCTTCCGTCCCACCAGGGTGTCACCGTGTCCCTCGACACCCTGGTGGGACCGCTCTCGTCCTGCGGTCTCGATCAACTGGCCCGCCCGTGCGCCGTGTTGGGGGAGCGCGATCGTTTCGCGGCCGTCGACCCGGGGTGCGCGAGACGTGACTCGGCCTCTAGGGCTGCTCCTCGACGGCCATCTCGCCCAGGAGGGACCAGTCGTCCTGAGGGATCTTCACGTTCACGATGCGCGGAGTCGCGACCAGGTGGCCGGGCAGGCTCTGCTGGGCGGCCTTGAAGTGCGCGGACTGGACGTGTGACGCACCGGCCTCGTCGTCCCGGAAGGCCTCGACGAGGACGTACTCCGTCGGATCGTCGAGACTCCGCGACCAGTCGAACCAGAGACAGCCGGGCTCGGCGCGGGTGGCGGCGGTGAAGTCGGCGGTGATCTCCGGCCACTTCTCCGCGTCTTCGGGGCGGACGCTGAACTTGACGGTAATGAAGATCATGAAAGCTCCTCCGGGTCTGTGTCGAGCCATTCTCTGCCGTCCACGCCGGTTGAACACCATGGGCCCGTAGGCCGACCGGGGGACCTCCACGAGGGCATGTCCGGTCGACGCGATGTCCACGGTCGATCGGTGTTGCCGACGCCCGCCTCGCTCTGTATCGTTTTTCGATAACATCGATAATCGATACGGGGGACGTCATGGCAACGGTACGCAATCCGCTGGAGCCGATGTCGAGCGCGGTCCGGGGCATCGTGACGCTGCTCGCGGTGCTGATGCTCGCGAGCGTGCTCGGCATGTTCGTGGACGGTCTGGGCGTGCACGTCCTCGGCATCGGCGACAAGCCCGTCTGCGTGACGGACGCGTCCTCGACGACGAGCGGCGATGCGTCTCCCATGGAGTTCAAGGCCGCACCGGGGGCCTTGGCAGGCCTGGACGCCCACACGAGATACTGCACCGACGACCCCACCACGGCGCAGAGTCTGCTCCACACCGCGAACCTGGTTCCCTCCTTCGTCTTCACCCTCGGAGCGCTCCTGCTCGTTCTCCGGCTGATCCGGGGTGCGGAGCGCGAGGGCCTGTACACCGCACGGACAGCCGGGCGACTGCGCGGGCTGGGCTGGTGGCTGCTGGCCGGGAGCGTGCTCGCCGCGATCGCGGAGTCGGTGACCGAGAAGGCTCTCGTCGATTCTCTGAGCAGGGGCGGCGACGTCAGCGCTCTCACCGGGCTGATCTCGTGGAACGGTCCCTACATGGCGATACTCACCGGCCTCGGCGTCCTCTCCTTCGCGCGGGTCATGCGCGTCGGCATCACCATGCGCGAAGACCTCGACGGAACGGTCTGATGCCAGTGGACAAGGACGGAACGCTCTGATGCCCGAGGACAAGGAGGAGCACGCGATCGAGGTCCATCTCGACCGCCTGCTCGAAGAACGCGGGATGACCTTGGCCGAACTCGCCGATCGGGTCGGTGTCACTCATGTGAACCTGTCGATCCTGAAGAACGGCCGGGCGAGAGCCGTACGGTTCACCACGCTGACCCGGCTCTGCGAGGTGCTGGAGTGCCAGCCGGGCGATCTCCTCAGTCATCGCCAGCACTGAGCGCGGGGGCCCCGCGAGGGCCCCGTCCGGTGGGGGAGTTCCCTAATCGCGATCGACCGCCGTGCAGACACAGACCCTGTTTCCCTCCGGGTCGGCGAGCACGATGTACGACGGGGAGTGGGAGTCGTCGACCACTGTGCCCCCGGCGGCGAGGGCGGCCCCGATGCGCGTCAGCGCCGCCTCGGGGGCCAGCCACAGATCCAGGTGCCAGCGCTGGCGCGGGGTCCTGTGGGCATCGGTCCCTTGGAACCACACGCTGGGGACACGGTTCGTCGGGTCGAAGGCCGTGTCGTACACCGTGTTGTCGGCGTCTCCAGTGAGCAGCGCCGCCCAGAAGGGGCCTGCCACCGTGTCGTCCGCGGTGTCCAGGGCGATTTCCAGCTGGGCCACCTCGTCAGGGGCAGCCGTCAGCCCGTGTTCGCGTGCGAGCGCCGAGATGACGCGAGCCAGCTCCAGATCCTTCGGGGTGACCCAGCGGGCACCCTTTTCGTCGACGCTGAACAGGCTCACGTCGACGAGACCGGGCCCGAGCCTGATCTCCGGTACGTCATGTCCGGCGGTGACCGACGCCTGTGCGACCGCGCCCACGAAAGCGGCCCCCGAGACCGTATCGGTGGCCCGGTAGCGGGCGGCGAGGGGCTGAGCGAGCTTGCGCCAGTCGTTCAACCCCTGAGCGATCGATTCAAGAATGTCGCGGTTGCTGACCTTGTCCATGCGCCCAGGATTCCAGGCCGTCCCGGTGCCGAGAACCAAGGCGCCCGAGCGAACCGTCATGTGATGGGCCGTTCGCGTTCCCCTTGTCCGCCGGATGCCCCGGGTTCGGGCCGTTCGTCGGTGAGTTCGGGCTCCAGGCCTTCGCCGACGGCGGCAGGGGGCCTCCCCGCGTCGGCCCGCCAGGCTTCGAACGCCCAGGCGGTGAGGGCGACGACGGCCAGGCCGAGCAGCCAGCCGCCCAGCACATCGCTGAACCAGTGAACGCCCAGCGCGACGCGGGTGAAGCCGACCCCGACGACGGAGAGCACCGCGGCGTACCAGCAGAGCACTCGCCGGGAGCGCGGCACCATGGGCAGCAGGACCAGCAAGAGGATGGCGAACGAGGTGGTGGCGGTCATCGCGTGGCCCGACGGGAAGGAGAACCCGGGGGCCCGTGCCACCGGATCCTCCAGCGACGGACGTGCCCGCTCGACGACCGTCTTGACCAGGAGCCCGATGAACCCGCCGGCCACGGCTGTCACCGCGGACCAGGCGGCCAGACGCCATGCCCGGCGGTACAGCAGCCAGACGGTCAGCAGCGCGACAGCCACGCGCAAGGTGAGCGGATCCCAGACCCGGTCGGAGAGGAAGCGCAGCGCACTCGTCCAGGCGGGATGCTCCAGGGCGATCCCGTGCAGCCGCCCGGCAGCGCCCGCGTCCAGCCGGCGCAGGGGCCGCCACTGTCCTTCGACGAGGACGAGGAGCAGACCGAAGGGCACCGCGGCGATCGCCGCCACCACGGCCGAGCCGAGCAGCCGGGCGCCGAATCGGCGGTCGGCCGCCCGACGACGACGGTCCAGCAGACTCCGGACCGCGACGCGCGCCGCCACTCAGACTCCCGGATCAGAGCGGATCGGACCGGGGCGCCGGGCGCGTGAAGCCTCCAACTGCGCAGCGAAGGACAGTCCCAGGAACAGGGCGATCGAGGTCAAGTAGGCCCAGAGCAGCAGCGACATGAAGGCGCTGAGGGGGCCGTAGACCGTGTCGAAGGAACCGCTGATCCCGAGGTAGAGGCTCAACAGCCAGGTCAGCGCCGTCCAGAGCACCAGATACACGGCGGCGCCGAAGGCCAGCCAGGTGTATCCAGGTTGCCGGCGGCGGGGCGAACGACGGAAGATCGCGCTGGCCGAGATGAGGGCCAGGAGCAGCCCGGAGGGCCAACGCAGCATGTCCCAGGCGGTCTTGGCGCCTCCGTCGAGGTGGTAGACGGTCACGACCGCGGACGCCAGGTCGCCGCCGGCCACCATCAGGACGAATCCGAGGCCGAGCGGGATTCCCGCGCTGACGGCCATCACCAGGCCGCGCAGATACTTCCGGTGGAAGACGCGGTCGCGCTCGTTACCGTAGATCCGGTTGGCACCGCGCTCTATCTGGCACATCGCGGTGGTCACGTTGACCAGGGAGAAGGCCAGACCGAACCACAGGGCGACCTGTGCCCCGTCGCCCGCCGTGTGCCGGCTGCGGCGCAGCGCGTCGTCGACGACGTCGGCGCTCGGGCCCGCGGCTATCCGGCGGATCGTCAGTTCGGCGACTCTGCCGATGTCCTCGGTGTGCAGGGCCGAGGAGAGACCCACGAACGCGATGGCGAGCGGGATCAGGGCCAGGACGGTCTGCAGGGCGAGCGCACGGGAGTGGCTGAACCCGTCGGCGTAGCGGAACCGGATGAACGCGTCGCGCAGCAGGGGCCAGCCGCCGTAGCGGCGCAGGGACGCCAGTGCCTCGTCGGCGGAGAGCTCGTCTCCCGTCATGGCGCGGGTCTCGGGGACCTTCGTCGCGGTACCCATTCACTTCTCCCGGGAGGGCAGCAGGACGGTCAGCGCGCCGGGCTCGACCTCGGCGGTGAGGCGCCGGCCGGGGCCCACCGGATCCCCGTCGAGTTCCCGGGACTGCGGGGTGGCGAAGGTGAGTTCGGCACGCCGGAAGGTGAAGAACTCGACGGGGACCTTGTTCTGGTCGTCGCCCTCGGTCGCGAGGGTGTGCAGGGTGGACGGCCGGGGCGCCTCGGAGCGGCCGCGCAGGAGTGTCCGCACGGCGCGCAGCCAGCCGACGGGGCCGCGGGGATCGAGGACCAGGAGGTCGAGCAGCCCGTCGTCGGGACGGGCGGCGGGCAGGAGGGTCATCCCGCCCTGTACGGTTCCGACGTTGCCGACGAGCACCATACGGGCCGTGCGGCGCATGGCGGGGGAGCCGTCCAGCCGGATCGTCACCCGCATACGGGGTATGCGCAGCGTCCCGATCCCGGCCAGGGCGTAGGCCGGCCAGCCCAGGTGGGCCTTGGCGCGCGGGTCGGTGTGCTCCATCATCGCGGCGTCGAGGCCGGCCCCGGCCATCGCGGCGAACCGGGTGGCGGTCAGGCCGTCGCCCTCGATGCTTCCGAGGTCGAGCCGGTGCGGACTCCCTCCCAGCGCGGCGTCGAGCGCGGCGGTGGGGGAGAGCGGCAGGCCGAGGTTGCGAGCGAGCAGGTTGCCGGTGCCGCAGGGGACGATGGCCAGGGGAACACCGCTGTCGACCAGGGCGTCGGCGACCGTGCGGACGGTCCCGTCCCCTCCGCAGACCACGACGAGCGTCGCGCCCTCGCGGACCGCGCGGGCCGTCTGTCCAGCCCCGGGGTCGTCCGCGGTGGTCTCCAGGAACACGGGGCCGCGGTGGCCGTGGCGTTCAAGGATGCGCCGCAGATCGTCCCGCGTGGCCTCGTCGGTCACCGTGGGATTGAGGATCACGGCGGTGGTGCCGGGCCGGCGCTCATCGACGGTCCGTGCGGCGGGGATGCCGCCCGCGGACGGCGCGGCGGCCACGGACCGGTCGACGAGCAGCGCGCGGCCCACGATCAGCAGGGACAGCCCGCCGTTGGCGAGGCCCCCCAGGACGTCCGTGGGGTGATGCATGCCACGGTAGAGCCGGGCGGCGCCCACGATCAGCGGCAGGAGCAGCAGCAGTCCGGCCACGACCCTGCGCCACGGCCCGCGCGTCCGGGACAGCGCGACCACCGCCAGACCGGCGTAGAGCGCGGTGGCAGCCCCGGTGTGTCCGGAGGTGTAACTGGAGGTGGGCGGCGAGGCGTCGAGGCGGTCCACGTCCGGCCGGTTCCGGTCCACCGACTCGGTGATGGCCAGGAAGACCAGCGACTGGAGCGACACGGCGACGGCGAGGAAGATCGCCTGGCGCCACATCGGCAGACGGGGCAGCAGGAGCAGGCCCAGGCAGGTCAGAAGCGTGACGGCGATGACCGTGAGGGTGTTGCCGGCTTCCGAGGCGATGGACGACAACGTGGTGAGCGTGCCGGTGCGGGCTCGTTCGAGGGACTCATTCACGCTGTCCTCGGCCGTCAGCGGCCATAGCCCGCGGGCGGGACCGGTGATCAGGAGTCCGATGCCCACCAGGAACGCCGCCTGGCACGCGGTCAGCGCAGCGATGCGCGCGGTGGTCCGGCCGGTGCCCCGGGGCAGTGCGAACGAGCGGGCGGAGCCCATGGCTTCGGTTCGCCTGCCGGACGTTCCGGCGGTTCTGTCCGGTACGGCGGTCGGCATCGGTGACTCCAGGGGCAGCGCGGTGCGGTCGGCTTGCGCCCGGGCCGCGCTTCCTCCCGGGTCCACTGCCGGTTGCCCCGGAACGCCTCGGACAGGCCTGTCACGGTGTGGAATTGGGCGACAGCCCCGCTACGAGCGGATGCGCCGCTGCCGGCCGCTGATCCGGGTGAGCGGCTCTGCGCCCCCGGCGACGGGAGTCCGACCGGGTCGCACGCCCTACGGGAGAGGCTGATGTGTGGACCGGGCCGGCCCCAGGCGGGGCACCCGCGCGCCGCCGCGCGCCGGTGCGCCCGCACCTGGGGCGGTCCCTCCGAGCGAGCGGAGCCCGGCACCCGTCCGAAGACGGTCAACGGGCTCCGACGTTCGGCTCAGCCGTGATAGGTGATGTAGCCGTTGCCGTCACGGTCGTTGGCCGACTTGGTGTACGAGTGGACATCGGCGCGGGCGCCGGACGACTTGTACAGGTAGATGCTGTCCTTGTCGTTGTTCCAGATGAAGTTGCAGTTCTGGCGGTAGACGACGTTGCCGGCGTCGGAGTCCGTGCCGTGGCCGCCGCGGAGCTTGATGTAGTCCCCGGGCTCGAGGTAGTGGTTCGCGGGGAAGGTGAACTTGTTGCCCGTGGCGTCCTTGACGACGTAGCCCTTCAGGTTCACGGTCGTGCTGGACGAGTAGTTCTTGATCGTCAGGTACTCGTCTCTGGTGTTGCCGCTGGCGCAGCTGTTGGAGTCCCGGCCGGGCGCGTCGTACTGGACGCCCTTGATCTTCAGCGCGGACGAGTACTCCGTGGCCTGGGCCGGGGCCGTGGCGATGGCGGCGAGCGTGCCGGCAGCGGCGGCGGTGACAGCCAGGGCGTTGCGCATACGCATGAGGAATCCCCCCTCGGTGGTGCGGATGAAGCTCCAGGAGCATACCGATGATGTGATCGAAAGATGGCGGAAATGTGTCAGATGCGTAAACGCCCTCCCGTCGTGAACGTCCGGTGCGGCCCGGCGGACGGACCTGTCCATCCGTCGTGGGACCCGTCTTCGTGCCGTCGTGGGACGCGCCTTCGTGGCCGCCGACCTGCTGTGACTTCTCCCACCTCCTCTTGTCCCGACAAGGAAGGCATACCTAAGTTCTGTCCCATGGCCCCACAGAATCCCCCGCTCTCCCAAGGCCCCGACGACGCCGACGCCCCGCGCCCCGCGGGTGCCGGCCGACCGGACGGCCCGGCGCTCGTCGAGTTCGCCATCGACCTCACCGCTCAGGAGGTCCAGCGGCAGGCCCAGATCCTGGCCGCCCTCGGCCCCGACTGGGACCCGATGGAGGTCATGCGCGGAGAGGAAGCCGCGTACGCCCTCCTCTACTCCGGCCTCGACGAGGAGCAGCAGCGGGTGTACGACGACCTGGTCGCGTCCGGCGTGCTTCCCCGACGTGGAGACGACAGTGCTGCCGCTTGACCCTCAGGCGGACATCGGGCGCCGCGCCTGGGTGACGTGTCCGAACTGCGCCGACAGTCACGGGTGCGCGTCCTGCGAGCAGCGGCGGTCGTGCTCCGACCACTGGCGCTACCTGCTCTCCACCACCGGAAGCCTGCTGCACCTGCAGTGCCCGTCGTGCACCCATGTCCGGGTCCACGAGACCGGATTCGGTGCCACCCGCTCCCTGTGGGACCGCATCGCGGGCGGCCGTCGCAAACGCTGACCGGCGGCCAGGCGACGCGAGGCCCATTCTTTGCCCACCCCCAGGGAACCGCATGTCACGGCGGGGATATCCTCAAGGGCCCCAGGCGGGTCGAACGTGTCCGACGCGCCGCTGTGGGAAGATCGCAACCCCGCACGACAGCAGTCCGGGCCCGCGCACGCCATCGCTCGTAGATTCGAGGACGCTCGCGGCCCACCGGTGGATGACGGACCGGCCCGCGCGGGTAAAGAAACTATGCGCACCAGCGCGAACATCCCACTGCCGAAGGACTGCCGGTCTTGGACCTCCCACACTCCGAATCTGCTGCCGCGCGACGTCCGGGACGTACGTGGACCGTTCGCATCTCCGGTCACAGCGACCGCACCGCGTCGGTCACCTGCTCCTCTCCCTGTGCCATGCCGCCGCGGTCCCGTGACCTCGCCTCGCTGCGCCGCTTCGCCGAGGCCCACGTCGGGGCGCATGCCCGCGCGGCCACCGTGCACGCGGATGCCGCCTGCGCCTGCCGACAGGCGCAGTGCGCCTCCCACGAGGGCAGCCAGGTGCACTGCATGGGCAGTGTGCTGCTGGTGCTGCGCCATGATCCGGCCATTGCCCAGGTGTGGACCCTGATGGAAGTCTGCGCCGCCTGTGCCCCGTTGATGACGCACACCCGTGTCGTGGGCCGTGCCGTGCCCCGCACCCGCACACCCTCCGCGCCCTCCGAGCCGGCGGCCACCGCCGGTGCCCCCGTTGTGGCTCCCGTGGTCCCCGGCGGATTCAGCGCCCCGAGCGGGCCCGGTTTCAACAGCGCGGACGCACCCCCGGCACCGTCACGTCGCCGCGCCGCCGGCCGTGGCCGCCCCCAGCCCCGACAGGGCCGACGGGATCAGGGCAGATCGCGCGGCTGAGCATGTCCGTAGTCCGCTGACCCAGTCCCCTCCCGCACCCGGCGATCACGGCCTCAGCCGTGCCGATCGCGGCTTCAGCGGTCCGCGGACCACGGTCCATCACGGTCGGCCGCGGTCTCACCGCGGCCACTCGCCATGCCGTCGCCGGTCGTCGACCGGCGGTCGACGCGACCCGCGTGGCCGGCGAACCGTCATGGGCGCATGTCGCGCCGGAGGCGGGCACTGGACCCGGATCCGGGCATCTTCATGAACGGCACCGCTTCGGTTGAGAGTTCATCATCGACTGAAAGTCGTTGCATGGCTTTGCGCAATTCTTGCAGGCGTTGCAGGGTGGCACCGCGCAGAGGCTCCAAGGCCGCTGCTTCGCCGACACGAAGGACACCACCATGTTCTCCGCCCGCCGCTTCGTATCCCCGCTCCGGCTCGGGACGGTCCTGGGTCTGTCCGCCGCGGTTCTGGGCCTTCTGGGTGTGACCGGCGCACCCGTCACCGCGCGAGACGCCGGCCGGCTCGCCCTCGCCGACGATGTCGTCAAGGTCGCCGACGCGACCCCCGTTCCGGACTGCGTCCACTACTACAGCGACTGGCGCTACACGACCGTCGTCAACGACTGCGACACCACCGTGAACGTCACCGTCGCGTACACCGACGGCCAGGGCGCCCCGTGCCGCACCCTGCTTCCTCAGGCCATCGCCACCTTCGCGGGCTACGGCCCCCAGCTCAACTACGTCACGGGTCTGAACGCCTGCACACCGACGAGCGGGTGAAGCCGGCACACACCGTGCCGACCCGGGCGTGGGTTCTCCCCCCGCCCGGGTCTCCGGTCCGCGCGGGCCGGCCGGGCGCGTCACGCGGCCGGGCTGTCCAGGGGCCGGAGTTCGTCGGCGTACGAGACCGAGACGCGGCGCATCAGGCCGTCCTCGGCGATGTCGTACTGTCCCAGGCGCCACAGCGGCGGCGAGTAGGCGTGCAGGGAGACCGCGTCGTCGGTGGCACCGGTGAGGCGGTGGATGTGGTCGGGGCCGAAGCAGAACGAGTCGCCCGCGCCGACGCCGACGGACAGATGGCGGCCGC
Organism: Streptomyces sp. NPDC091209; assembly: GCF_044757755.1. Lineage (NCBI taxonomy): Bacteria > Bacillati > Actinomycetota > Actinomycetes > Kitasatosporales > Streptomycetaceae > Streptomyces > Streptomyces sp. NPDC091209. The sequence goes on from NZ_JBIVVR010000009.1 coordinate 291,498, forward strand.
CGATACGGGGGTTGGACTCGGTCAGAGCGCCCTGGACCACCCGGACGGCACCCGAGGAGATGTCGTGGTCGTGCCAGCCGGTGTCGTTCCGCCGGGTCCAGCAGAGCAGCCAGACGTCGACGTACTCGTCGCGGTGCAGCGAGGCGTAGTGCCGCTCCTCGTGGGAGAAGGCGATCCGGTCGCGCCAGAGTTCGGGGCGGGCGGCGAGGTCGTCGACGAGCCGCCGGAGTTCGTGCTTGTCGAGCGTGCGGTCCGGCAGGGACGAGTACGTCACGGTGAGGTTCCCTTCCAGAAGTGGTCCGCCGGGCGGCTCAGGTTGGGCCGCGCAGCAGACGGGCGGGGTTGACGGTGCGCAGGGCGTGGACGGCGGCGTCCGCCCCCAGGTCGGGGATGACGGGCGGTGCGTACGGCCGGTCGCTGCCGCTGACGACGACATCGATGCCGACGGCCCGGACGAGAGCGTCCACCGCCCGCGTGCCGTACGAGGAGGTGTCGTAGAAGACGTCGAAGTCGACCTCACCGCGGCCGCCGCCCCGGGCCGCGAGCCGTTCGCCGTGCAGGGGCGCCAGTCCGGCGAGTGCGGCGAAACAGACACGCAGTCCCGGATGACGGGCGCGGCCGAAGGCCCGGAACGCGAACCACGCACCGTGCAACTGCTGTTGGTAGGGGACAAGGGCTGCCCACCAGGGCGGGGCCCGGTGAACGGTCGGAGCCTGGCCCGGATGGACGAACAAGGGTTTGTCGAGGCGGGTGAGGAGATCCAGGAACGGGGCTAGGTCACGCCAGCCGTCGGCGTCCAGCGCTGCCGTGGCGGGGACTTGGAGGCCCACGCAGCCCCGGCGCAGGTCGCGTTCCACCGCCGCGGGGTCCGGCTCGCTCAGACAGGGGGAGGCCCAGACGCCGAAGGGTGCCGGGAGAGCGAGCGCCCCCTCGTGGAAAGCGCTCAGCAGCGGCAGCGCTTCCTCCGCCGGCAGGTACTCGATGCCCAGCGGGCTGGAGAGGGAGACCAGGGCGAGGCCGAGTCCGTCCGCGGCGGCCAGTCGGGTGCGGGCGTCGATGTCGTGGTCGGCAGGGTCCACGGTGTAGGGCGGCTCGCCCTCCAGGTGCAGCGTCCAGCCGTCGAGGTGCGGCGGCGCGGTCCGCGCACGCAGCAGATCGACGAAGTGGGGCGGCCAGAAGTGCTGGTGGACGTCGATGGGCACCCTGAAGTCCTTGAGGAGTCCGCGCGGTGACCGCGCGGGAGTGTCATGGGTTAAGCGCTTCAGTGATGCGCTTAACTTAAGCGGTTAACAACGAAGCGTGTCAAGCACGTGCCCGCGACAAGGGGCGTTGCCCGGTAGGCTTCCGGGCATGGTCAGGCCTCAGAAGCGCACCACCCTCAGGGAGGTGGCCGAGGCCACCGGCCTCTCCACCGCCGCTGTCTCCTACGCCCTGCGCGGCAAGCACGTCTCCAAGGAGACCGAGGAACGCGTACGCAAGGCCGCGGCCGAACTCGGCTACGAGGCCGATCCCATCGCCCGGGCCCTCGCCAGTGGCCGCACCAGCATGGTCGGCGTGCTCGCCGGCGACCTCCAGGACCTGTGGCAGCAGCAGCTCATGGCGGCCATCGGCCGCGAACTCCTCGCGGGGGACCGCTACGCGCTGATCCTGGACGCGGGCGGCGACCCCGACCGGGAACTCGTCCTCGCCAAGCAGCTGCGCGATCAGCGGGTCGACGCGCTCGTGGTGTCCCCGGTGAACCCGGCGGCGGAGGCATGGGCGGCGATCGCGGACGCGCTGCCGGTCGTGGCCGTCGGCGACTCGCTGAGCCGGGCGCGTACCGCCGGGCAGGTCATCTTCGACAACCGGGCCGGGATCGACGCCGTACTGGAGTACCTGCACGGTCTCGGCCACCGCCGGGTGACCGTCCTGACCCCGACCAGACCGAGCACACCCGACCGGCCCGCCGACGTGTACGTGCGCGAGGCGGCGGACCGGATAGGGCTGCGAGCCGAACTCGTGCCCTGTCCACAGGAGTTGGGTGCGGCGACCGTGGTCGCTCGGCGGGTCCTCGACGGGGAGCGGCGCGCCACGGCCGTCTTCTGCTTCTCGGACTCCCTGGCGTACGGGGTGTACGCGGCGGCGGCGGAGGCGTCACTCGTCGTGGGGCGTGACGTGTCGGTGGTCGGCTTCGACGACCACCCCGTCTCCCGGGTCCTCACACCGCCGCTGACCACGGTGGGCTGGGGGCTGACGCAGATCGCCGCGGAGGCAGCCCGGTTGACCGCCTCCGCGATCGAGGGGAAGCGGGCGCGCAGAAAGCGGATCCTGTGCGCTCCGATGATGTGCGCGCGGGGATCCGCGGTGGCCCTCTGAAGGTCACCGCGGTGCCGCGGGGCCGACCTTGACGGCTCGGCACTGTCGCCCCGTCGCCCCGTCGCTCTGTCGTCCCGTCATGGGCACTGGTACGTGAGCCCCGCCGAGACAGTACGGCGCACGGGTGAGATCAGATGCAGCTCGGCGCTCGCCTCGTAGTGGCCGTTGCCCTGGAACGTCCACAACAGGTGGAGCCGGGCCTGCTTCTGACCGCGCGTCATGTCCTCGTGCAGGACGGCGGAGAAGGTGCCGTCGCTGCGGACCCAGCGGTACGCGAGGGTGCCGGGCCTGCCGTTGGTGGTGACCGTGCCCGTGATGTCGGCGGTTTCGTCGCATCCGGGGGAGGGTGACGCGGCGGCGACCGTGACGCCGTCCACGCCGAGGGACGGCGCGGCGCGGTGCCAGAGGAGAAACGCGACGACAGCCAGCAGCACCACGGCGGGCAGCGCGTGTCCGCGCCATGTCCGGCGGCGTACCGGGACCAGCGGAGGAGCCTCGAGAGCGCGGCGCATGGTGTCGGCGTTCACACCGGGTCCGAAGCGCAGCAGGGTGCCCTCGATCCGGTCGGGGCTGGTGTCCCTTGTCGTCGATTCCGACAGCGCCACCGTCGCCGCCGTGGCACCCGACAGCGTCACCGTCGCCGTGTCCCCGGAGAGGGGAAGCGTGTCGGAGGAGTCCGGCCGCTGGATCCAGTGGCTGGCCAGCGCGGTCGCGCTGTAGTCGTCGGGGGAGGGGGCGCCCGCGGCGCCGGGGTGTTCGGTCATGTGATGATGCACCGCCGGGTCAGTAGCTGTTGAAAGGCGCCGCCGTCGGCGGAGGCCGGCTGGGTCCTGGCCTGGACACTCCAGTAGCAGCCCGCTCCCTGGAAGGTGTGGGCGAGGGCGATCGTGTACTGGGTCGACCCGCTGCGCTGATAGGTGTCCGCCGCCCCGTCCTGGGACCCGGCCTGGCCGCTCACCTCACCGGTGAACCACGCGACCGTGATGGTGACCGGTCCGGTTCCGTCGGTGGTGACGGTGGCCGTCGCCGCCGCGGTCGCCGTCCCCGTCTGCCGGAAGCCGCTGAAGGTGACCGACTTGACGTTGACGCCGATCGTGGGCGACGGGGATGCCGTGGTGGGCTCGGCCGTCGTCGTGGCCGGTGCCGTCGGGGGCGCGCCGGTGGCGGACGCGGACGCGGTGGTGGTCGCGGACGCCGACGCGGGCGGCTGCGTGGTGGCCTCCGTGGCCGAACCGGAAGCCGTGGGCGGAGCCGATGTGGACGACGACGAGGAGGACGGAGTCGGGGAGCCGGTACCGGCTGTCGTCGTGGGGCCGCCGGCGCCGGTCGGCTGCGCGCTGGTGGTGGCGAGCGCCTGCGCGGCCCTGCGCGGTGTGCCGAAGTCCGGAGCGTGCCGGTCGATGCCGTACGTCAGGAGGAGGGCCGCGACGAGCGCGGCCCCCGACACGAGCAGCGCGCGGAGACTGGGCTGCCAGGCCCGGAGCCAGTCGGGTGTCCCGCCGAGGATGGTGCGCGCCGTGTCCGTGGAGCGGCGCGGAACGGAGGGGGCGGAGGGAAGCAGCAGCAGGGACAGCGCGGCGAGCGCCGCGAGCCGCCCGCGGCCGCGCTCCTCCCAGTCCGGACCGTACGCGCCGCCGGCCGTGGCCTCGAGTTCGGCGACGAAGTCCTCGGCGTGGGCGGGCCGTTGCGCGGGCGACTTGGCGAGGCCGCGCTGGACGAGGGAGCGCACCGGCTCGGGGACCTCGTCGGCGGGGATGGCCGCGTCCACGTGCTGGAGGGCGAGTTCGGCCATGTTCTCGCCCGTGTAGGGCTTGCGGCCGGTCAGGCACTCGAAGAACGTCGCGGTCGCGGCGTACACGTCGGCGGCCGGTGAGGCGGGGGCGCCGGTCCACTGCTCGGGAGCCATGTACGACGGGGTGCCCGCGATGCCCGCGGTGGTGCCGTCGGTGGCGGCGATCCCGAAGTCGACGAGCTTCGACGTGCCGTCCGGGCGGACGAGGACGTTCTCCGGTTTGTAGTCACGGTGCACCACGCCGACGCGGTGGGCGTCGGCGAGGCCCAGCAGCGAGCCCTTGAGGAGGACGAGAGCCGCTTCCGGATCGAGGGGGGCCTCCCGGGCGAGCACGGCCCGCAGGGACACGCCGTCGACCAGCTCCATCACGATGGCCGCGCCCTCCGGCCCCTCCACGTACTCGTACAGGCCGGCCACGTGGTCACTGCGCAGCCCGCCGAGCAGCCGGGCCTCCGCCCGGAACTCGTGCACGAATCCCGGACGGGTCCGCAGCGACTCGCTGAGGTACTTGACCGCGACCGGATGGCCGGTCTCCTCGTGAACGGCCAGCGCGACGCGCCCGCTCGCCCCCGAACCGAGCTCGCGGGACTCGGTGTAGCCCGGTACCGCCCAGGTGCTCATGATCCATGCCTCCCCATGACGTGGGGCACGTGAGGCATTCCGGGCCCCACGCGCTCCAGTCGTGTGCTGTGAGACACCATGGGGGCCGCTTCGGTTGCAGGCGGCCGGGGAGAGCGTCGCCCGACCGCCGTCATCCGCGTCACACCGGCGGCCGTCAACGGTCCCGGACCGTCGTGACGGCTCCGGGCGAGGCGTCGTCCGCCCCGTCGGCATGCGGAGCCTCGTCCACGGCGTCCGACCCGGTTCTCCGGAAAGGCACGCGGCTACCCCAGCTCGGCGAGGTCCTCGGCGCTCAGTTCCAGTGCTCCGGCGGCGATGTTCTCCTCCAGGTGGGCCAGGGAACCGGTGCCGGGGATCAGGAGGATGTTGGGCGATCGGGCCAGCAGCCAGGCCAGGGCCACCTGAGGGGTGGTCGCCCGGTGGCGGGCGGCGACGGACTCCAGGTGCTCGGCGGTCACGGGCTGGAATCCGCCGACCGGGAAGAAGGGGACGTAGGCGACGCCGGCTTCCGCGCAGGCGTCGACGAGGGGGTCGTCGTCGCGCTGGGACAGGTTGTAGAGGTTCTGGACGCAGGCGATCGGCGCGATCTTGCGGGCCTCGGCGAATTGGTCCGCCGTGATGTTGGAGATGCCCAGATGCCGGATCAGGCCCTCGTCGCGCAGCGCCAGCAGCGCTTCCAGCGGCTCGGCCAAGGACGGCGCCCCGGACCCGTCGACATCACCCAGCCGCAGGTTCACCACGTCCATCCGGTCCAGGCCCAGCGAGCGGAGGTTCGCCTCGATGCCACGGCGCAGATTGCCGGCGGTGAGACCGGTCTTCTCGGCCGCCGGAAGGGCGATGTCGGCGCCCTCGACCAGTGCGCCCACCTTGGTCACGATCACCAGGTCGTCCGGGTAGGGGTACAGGGCCTCCCGGATCAGCTCGTTCGCCGACACTCCGTCGCGTGCGTAGTAGTACGAGGTGTCGATGTGGTTCACCCCGAGTTCCACGGCACGGCGCAGAATTCCCAGTGCGGTGTCCCGGTCCGGCTGGTCGCCTCTCGGCCAACCGGTCAGCTTCATCGTGCCGTAGCCGATTCGCGCGACGCTCAAGTCGCCGCCGAGTGCCCATCGTTCAGTCGTCACGATCACCACCCTAGTGCTCCGGCGCGGGGGTGATGGCGGCGACGAGGGACGGGTTCCGGACGGGTCGCGGCCCGCGAGCCGGGTCGGTCGGGGCCGTCGCGGGACCGGCGGCCGGCCTCTCGCACGGCGCACACCGCAGGGGCGTACACCAGAGGGCACGGGACACGCGGCGTACGGCGTACGGCTGACACCCGCGCGGGCGCGTGACACCCCGACGCGCGTCCTGCGTGACGCGCGCCCGTGCGTCGTTCGGGACAAGCCGGGGTGCGCGGGAGACGCTGTTCCTGATCAACCGACCAGCGGGCCGACGCCGAGTCGTCCCGTGTCCCGGCCCCACCACCGCGGCCCCGCACGAAGGAGTCCCCCCGTGACCGAGTCACCGTCGACCCCGGCAGCCGACGACGCGTACCGCTTCGACGACCTGCGCGCGCTGTTCATCAACTGCACCCTCAAACCGGCACCCCAGCAGAGCCACACCCAGGGACTGGTCGACAAGAGCAGCCAGATCATGGAAGCACAGGGAGTCACGGTCGAGGAGGTGCGCGCCGTCGACCACGACATCGCTCCGGGCGTCTACCCGGACATGACCGAACACGGCTTCGCCACGGACGAGTGGCCGGCCATCCAGGAGCGGGTGATGGCCGCGGACATCCTCGTTCTCGCGGGCCCGATCTGGCTCGGCGACAACAGTTCGGTCACCAAACAGGTCGTCGAGCGGCTCTACAGCGGTTCGGGACTGCTCAACTCCGCGGGACAGTACGCCTATTACGGTCGGGTGGGCGGCTGTCTGATCACCGGCAACGAGGACGGCGTGAAGCACTGCGCGATGAACCTCCTCTACAGCCTCCAGCACCTCGGCTACACCATCCCGCCGCAGGCCGACGCCGGCTGGATCGGTCCGGCGGGTCCCGGTCCGTCGTATCTCGACCCCGGTTCGGGCGGCCCGGAGAACGACTTCACCAACCGCAACACCACCTTCATGACCTGGAACCTGATGCACATGGCGGCCCTGCTGAAGCGGTCCGGTGGCATTCCGGCCCACGGCAACCAGCGTTCGCAATGGGACGCGGGCTGCCGTTCCGACGCGCCGAACCCCGACTACCGCTGAGTCACAGACTCCGCGCGGGCCAGTCCAGCAACCGGGCACCGATGACCGCGGTCTGCAGCATGTAGCGCTGCGCGGGGTCGGCGGGGTCGGCCCCGGTGAGTTGGTGGATGCGTTCGAGGCGGTACGTCAGGGCGCGCACGCTCAAGGAGAGCCGGCGGGCCGCCGCGGCGGCGACGCAGCCGGTGTCGAAGTACGCGGTGAGGGTGTCCAGGAGCGGTTGGGCGCCGCCGCGGGCGCCGGTGAGCGGGCCGAGCGCGGCCAGGACCAGGTCGGCCATCGCCTGGCGGTCCCGGGTGAGAACGGGGTAGACGAGCAGGTCCGCGGCGCGCAGCACGGGGGCGTCCAGGCCCAGCCGCTCGGCGAGTTCGAGGGTGTTCAGCGCCTCCTCGTAGGACTGGACGACACCGCCGGGGCCGGGCTGGGGCCGGCCGATGGCCACATGTCCGCCGTCGGTCGCCGCGTGCGCCTGCCGGGCGAAGTGGGTCAGGACATCCTCCTGTTCGCCGGGCGCGACGCACAGCATCCGGCCGTCCTTCGTGGTGAACAGGATGTTGCGGTCGCCGAAGCGGGCGATGAGGGCCTGCTCCACCCGGCGGGGGACGGGCGCCGACTCGTCGTAGGCGACGGGGCCCTCCGCCACGGCGACGGTGTGCGCGTGGGAGAGCCGCAGACCGAAGCGTTCCGCGCGCTCGGCGAGGCGGCCCAGGTCGCTGCGCCCGTGGAGGAGGTCGTCGATGAACTCGCGGCGGGCGGCCTCCTCCTTGCGTACGGCGAGGAACTGGGCCCGCCCGTAGCCCTCGGCGAAGGCGTCGATGACCTGTTGGACCGCGGCGAGCGTGCAGTCGGCCGAAGCGGGTGAGGCGGGCCAGGCGGCACGGGCCGCGGAGAGATGGGCACTGACGAGGGCGGGCAGGCCGTGACCGGCGTCGGCGGCCCGTTCGCCCAGGGCTCGCCGGGACTCGATCTCGTCCCGGGTGAGGCGCCTGCCGGTGACGGAGACATCGGACAGTATCCGGGCATAGCCCTCCAGATACTGTTCGGGTATCTGCCGTTCCATCACTTCGTCCCCCGGTTTCTTGACGGCCCGGTGACGACTTCTTAGCGGCGACCGGCACGCAGAGCGTAGGCAACACTGCCGGGAACCGGCAATGCGCACCTCCCGTACCGCGATGCACGATGTCGGCAGGGGAGCACGGCGGATGGTCCTGTGCCGGACACCGGCAGAGTCGGCGGTGTCCGGCACAGGACCGGAAAGACGCCGGGGCGCCGGCGATCCGGCGCCGATGGAGGAGCCGCTCTCAGGGTGCGGGCCAGTTCCGCAGCAGCGCGTCGAGGGCGTCCAGGACACGCGACCAGCTTTCCTGCGAGTCGGGCGCGCTGTGGCTGAAGCCTCCGCCCATCTCCAGGCTGACATAGCCGTGGAACACACTGCCCAGCATCCGGACCGCGTGGGTCTCGTCCGGTTCCGTCAGGTCGTAGCCGCGCAGGATCGCTCGCATCATCCGCGCGTGCTTGACCCCGGCACTCGCCGCCGCCGTCTCCGGGTCGAGCCTGAGCTGTGCGGCGGCGTAGCGGCCGGGGTGTTCCCGGGCGTAGTCGCGGTAGACGTTCGCGAAGGCGGTCAGGGCGTCCTTGCCGGCCCGCCCGGCCAGCGCGGCGGCCCCTCTCTCGGCGAGTTCGTCCAGAGCGAGCAGGGCGATCCTGGTCTTGAGATCGTGGGAGCTCTTCACATGCGAGTACAGGCTCGCGACCTTGACGTCGAACCGCCTGGCCACGGCCGACACGGTCACCTGGTCGAAGCCGACCTCGTCGGCCAGCTCAGCCCCCGCCCGCGTCAGGCGCTCGGCGTTCAGTCCCGCGCGAACCATGTCCTTCCTCTCCTTTGGCGTAGTCGATTATGCATTTGCCTAATACCTTTAGGCAAATTACGGTGAGCTATATGAAGCCGTTGACCGAGCAAGAGATCCGTGCCGCGTTCGTGAACTGCACCAAGGGTGAGGCGAAGCGCCTCTCCGTCCCGCGCGACCTGGCCGACCGGCCCTGGGACGACCTGGACTACCTCGGCTGGCGGGACCCGCAGGCGCCGGACCGCGCGTACATCGTGGCCGAACTGGACGGCGGTCCGAAGGCACTCCAGCTCCGCTGCCCCAGCGCGACGTCAGGCCAGTTGCGGCGCAGCATGTGCTCGATGTGCGTGACGACCCACACCGGCGGGGTCTCCCTGATGGTCGCGCCCAGGGCGGGGAAGGCCGGACAGCAGGGCAACTCGGTCGGCGCCTATCTGTGCAGCGACCTCGCCTGCTCGTTGTACGTGCGCGGAAAGAAGGACGCGGGCGTCGGAGGCCGGCTCCGTGAGTCCTTGACCCTGGAGGAGAAGATCCAGCGGACCGTGCGGAACCTGGCCGCGTTCATCGCCAAGGTGACGGCTTGAGCGACGTTCCGGCGTACGGCACCCGGAGCCAGGACGTGCCCGTCTGTCGGAGCTCCTCGCGCGGCGCTCGGCCGCGGTGGTGAGCCGAGCCGCCGGGATGTGCGGGATCCCGGCGCCGGACCGGCTCGCCGTGCCGGCGGCGGGCCGCGGCGCCGACGCCGCGGCCGTGGCACCGGACGTCACCCAGTCCTCGAAGGGGCGGAGACCACCTCCGGGAGTGGGCACATCAAGGTGTTCGGCGCGGAGCCGCGCCGGACACATGGGCAGCCGTCCCGAGCCCCCTACCGTTCCGTCCACGGCCTCGGAGTTCATGTCCACGTACCGTGCCAGGAAACGAGGTTGACGGGTTCAGTTGCCGGTCGCCACTGCCTGCGACTCCGTCGGCCGGTCCGCGCTCGGTGCCGACGCGGACGGCTCCTGAGCACCGATGGCCGTGTAGAACACGGAACTTCCCTGCTTGGCGCGGTGGGCATGGCTCTTGGCCACGAGGTTCTCGAGCGTGGTCCGGACGACGTTGGTCTGGATGCGACGGTCGGGGTGGGTCTGGCCGAGTGCCGTCGACACCTCCGCGGCGGACCGCGGTTCCCGCTGTTCCGTGAGGTAGCGGCGGATGAGGTCGATGAGCGTGGGCTGAGCCGAGACGGCCTTGGGCGCGGGCTTCTTGGCCGCCGGCGTCCGCGCCGCTGTCTCCTTCACGACGTCTGCCTTCTTGGTCCGCGTGCGCTTGCCGTCGGCGGACTTGCCGGGAGTCTTCTGGCGGGGCACCGAGGACGCCGATGTCGGCTCGGGACCGGCCTCGACGGGCGTGCCCGCGGCCCCCAGTGCCTGCTGCAGATTGGTGAGGACGGCGTGGTCGTGCCGCAGAGCGCTCAACTGCTCCTGCAGGGCGTCGATTTCCGCACCGATGCGGTCCTGCTCCTTGGCGTTGCGCTCCAGGTCGCCGACCACCTGAGCGGTGTACTGCGATGTCAGTTCGGTGGGAGTCTTGGTGTCGGGCACGATGGAGACCTCTCTTCGGTGCGCGGTCGCCACATGAACACATCGGGAAGGTGCCGGAGGGCGGGGCGTGTTCCTGTTGACCGGCTGCGTGGCTGGGCGGCCGCACTTGATGCGTATGCCCCGGCTTACAGATAGTACGGACACCGTTGGCCTGTTGTTCCCTTCGCGTGCTGGTTCGCCCCAAAGGGGAGCTTGGGTTGTGGTGCCGGATTGACTCCCCCGGGTGTCGGCGGGGCCTCGCGCCGAGCGCGTGACGCCCTGTCCGAACTCATCCTGAACCGGTGTCCTGAACCCATCGACGCGGTGCGCACGGAGCGTTGCCGCGCTGTATCGGCCGCGTCGGCGGTGGGCCGACTGCGCGGGCCGCTTCCGGGTACCCGGCCAGTACGAGAGGGCACGGACGACGCGATCGGGAGCGAGGTCGGGCGATGGCGGTCAGGGCGATGGGCTGGGCACACTCGTTCCCGGTCTCCGGAGGGGTGAGCGCCGGGCGGCGCTGGACCCGTGGGCACCTGGAATCCCTGGCGTGGACGGCCGAGGAACCCGAGACGGTGGACGCCGTCGTGCTGACGGTGTCCGAACTGCTGACCAACGCCCACATCCACGCTCACAGCGACGCGCATCTCGTTCTCACCTGGGACGGCGACTGCCTGCAGGTGAGTGTCCACGACGAGGACTCCACGCTTCCGCTCCAGCGCGACCCCGAGCCGGGCGCGGTGTCCGGCCGGGGGGTCGGCATCGTGCGGATGCTGGCCGACGAGTGGGCCATGAAGTGTCAGCGGCACGGGAAGACGGTCACGGCGTGCTTCCGCCCGACCGGCGGCCGACAGCACCGTGACGGTGGCGAGGCTCCCTGACGTTCACGGGCGGAGCGTGCGCGTGCGGGTCCACGTGCCGACGCGGAAGGGATCTCATGCGGAAGGGATGTCATGGGGCCTCGGGTGACAGGAGCTGACGGGGCACGAACACCCGTGGGCGCGGGGACGGCCGGCAGTCGGCCCCGCGCCCGGTGCGTCAGGTGAGGCGGCGGAACGCGGCAGGTGCGCCGTCACCGACCACGGCGGGCGGACGAACGCCCTTCCCGGCCCCCTGCCCGATCGGCCCGATCGCGCCTCCCACGCCACCTCTCAGGCGTGCCGAACGGCGGAGAAGGTGTGGGTGCCCGCGCGCAAGCCGGTGACCGTGATCCGGCCGCCGGTGACCCGGACGCCACTGCCGGCCGACGCCCGGTGCCCGCCCCAGAGCACGCGCCCGCCCTTTCGCACCGTCACGGCACGACTGTCCATCGGGAACGCGACCGCACCTCGGGTTCCCGAGGGCACATGGACGGTCAACGCGAAGACCTGCGCGCCGTTCTCCCACGAGACCTCCAAAGGGCCCTGTGGTGTGGGCAGTTGTCCTTGGGCCCAGGCGATCCCGCCGGGATGCGGCCGTACCTCCCAGGTGGCGTATCCGGGGGATGTCGGCACGGCGCCCAGCAGTTGGTGCGTCAACGCCGGGAGGACGCCCGTGGACCAGCCGTGCGCCATGCTGGTGTAGGCGCCCTCGTACAACGATCCGCCGGGACCGATGCCCTCCCAGTTGGTGATGCCGGGGTCGTGGCTGTCCATCCAGCCGTACGTGCGCCGGATCTGGTCGACGGCGGACTCCGCCCGGCCGGCCTCGAAGCGTGCCACGATCTCGGGGTACGAGGTGAAGGCGTACACGCGCTGTGAGGCATCGCCGAAGATGGTGTCGTTGTCCATGAACGCGTTGCCGTAGGGCCGTTGTGTGGTGGCGTCGAGATGGGCCAGGGCCGATGCGGCGCGTCCGCTGTCGGCGACGCCCGCCGTGATGGCGATCGCGTTGCCGTCCTGCGCGTGCCTGACGGGTCCGGTCGCGGAGTCGAGGTAGGCGCCGGCGGCCGCGTCCCACAGATGGGCGTTGATGGCGTCCTTCACCGACGCGGCCCGCTGGGTCCAGCGGGCCGCGTCCCCCTCACGCCCCAGCCAACGCGCCAGCAGGGTGGCGTCGTTGAGGGCCTGTACGTAGTTGGCGTTGTAGTAGGTGATGCGTCCGGTGCGGTCCAGGAAGGCGTAATCGCCGTAGCCCCCCGTGCCGTTGAGACCCTTGCTCAGGAGTCCGGCGCTGTCGGTGACACTCGGGCACCAGGTGTCGAGCACCTTCACCAGGTTCGGATAGTAGCGGTTCGCGTAGGAGCGGTCCCCCGTGTAGAGCACATAGTCCCAACTGCACGTCACCCACCACAGCGGATAGTCGAACAGGGGGAGTGCGTAACCGGAGATGGAGGCGGGAGGGATCCAGCCGTCGGCACGCTGATGGTCGGCGAGGTCGGCCAGGACGTTGCGTGCGGCGGCGGCCGCGTCGTCATGCGTCAGATAGAGGGTGCGCGCGGACACCGCCAAGTCACCGACGTAGGGGTCCCGGTCGCGTTTGGCGCCGTCGTGCAGCACCGGCTTTCCTTCGAGGGAGGGGCTCCAGGCGTTGCGCGGGTCGACGTCGTCCTGGCGGAAGGTGTCGGTGACCAGCTCATTGGTGTACGAGGCTCCGTACCAGTAGCGGTTGAGGTCCTCGTCGGAGCACAGGAACCATCCGCGGTAGGTGCTCGGTGTGCCCAGATAGGCGCTGAAGTCGAGGCCGACGGAGTCGATCTCGACGGTTCCCCACGGCTGAGCGGCAGGCGCGTCGCCCGCCAGCGCGTCGAGTGTGATCCTGAGATAGCGGAAGCCGTGCAGTCCGTCCGCGTAGACCTTGTCGCCCGCCTGGAAGCCCTTGTGGTCGGTCCAGTCCGCGCCCGCGGCCGGTACGGCGAACTGGTCGGTTCCCTGGCCCGCCCCGCCGGACTGGTCGGAGCGTGTGAAGTCGGAGCGGTCGGTCAGGAACTGCCGGGTCTCGGAGAACGCGAGCCGCACGCCGGGGGAGTTGTCCGACGCGGAGGTGAAGCGGATGCGCGGATATCCCACGACGACTTTCCCGAAGTCCACCGTGACACTGGGTGTCACCACCGCCGCGACGGGCTCCGGCCACACCTCGTTGACCCGGGTGAAGGCCCCTCGCGGAGTGTCCTGGACACCCGTCACCGTGATGCGGACCTTGGTGGTGGACACCTTGGCCGCGAACGGCACGGCGCGCTGGATGACATCGTTGTCCACGATCGTGGCCGCGGTCTGCCACGCGCCGTTCTGCCACACGTCGACCGTGAAGCCGGTGGGGACGCCGTCGCTGTTGGAGATCAGCGTGATGCCCGACAGTTCGCGCGCCGCCGGAAGCGTGATGGTCAGGGTGTCGGGAAACACGCCCAGTGTGTCGTCGTTCCAGAAGGTGTCAGGATCCCCGTCGATGGCGTTCCGGGCGTCGTAGGTGCGCGGTTGTCCGTCGTTGCCGTTGTTGCCCGCGTGAGCGGAGGAGGCCTCGGCCACGGTTCCGGCGGGCCAGCGTGGGGCCGCCGCGGGCTGGGGGCGCCGCAGGACCGTCCGCGGGCCGCCGGGTTGCAGCAGGCCCTCGGGGCTGTCGACATCTCCGGTGGAGGCGATGACGCTCACGGGCTGCACCGCACGCGATGCCGGAGCCTGTACGTAGCGCTGCCAGCCCGTTCCGGAGCGGGGCGCGGTCGAGGGGGTCGCCGCGCCCGCCGATCTCTCGGCGGCGGACGCGGTCACCGTGGCGGAGAGGCCGGCGGCGGACAGGGCCAGTGCCCCGGCCCCTGCGGCGATGACCGTTCGCCGGGGAAGACCGGACTGCGGGGCGTTCTCGGAAGTGCTGTTCGACGGCATGACGCCTCATTCCTCGACCGATTGAAACGATTCAATCATGGTGGGCGAGGTGACGTTATCTCAGGACGTGGGCGGCGTACAGACATTGAGCGGGGCTCGGCTGCGATCGAACGGGAACCCGGTGGAGCTCGGAGACGATGTGATGATCCGCTCAGGGGCGACGCCGGGAGGAGTCAGGTACGTCGAGCGTGACGTGTCGGCTCCGGCAGCCGCCGGAGCTGTACCCGCATTCACGAACCCGACCGAGACAGCTCAGTGACCGACCTGGGGCGGACGGACCACTCGGCGGGCGTGGTGGTCGCCCCCTGCCTATCTTGAACTGGTGAGTGGCTCCAGCGTTCCACCTGAGCGTGGAGACAGTGCGGACCGGCCGGCCGGTCATCGAACCGACTACGCGGGCGCCATCTACGGCTCGATCCTGGCCGCCTCCGTGGTGGCCACGGCCGGAACGGGAGGGGAGTACCCGCGGCTCGAGGCCGTCGTACTGCTGATGATCACCGGCCTGGTCTTCTGGGCGACCCATGTCTACGCGCAGATCGCCGGGGAACGCATGGTCGGTCAGCCCTGGTCCTGGCGGGAGATCCGCCGGATCGGTGGGCATGAGTGGTCGATCGTCGAGGCCGCCACCCTTCCCGCCGCCGCCGTGGCTCTCACCGCGGTGTTCGGCATGAGTGTGAACACGGGCCTGTGGATCGCCCTGGGCATCGCGGTGGCCCAGCAGGTCATGTGGGCGTGTCTCGGAGCCGCCCGCGCCGGTGCCTCCCGCGGGCTGATCGTCGCCGAGGGCTTCGTCAACCTGTTTCTCGGACTGATCATCGTGGCCGCCAAGGTCGTCCTGAAGCACTGATGCCATCGCCCGAGGGGCCGATGGGGCGAGGGGTCGATGGGGCGAGGGGTCGATGGGGCGATTTGGCCAAGTGCCCGAGTGGCTGATAGCCGAGCCGCCGGTGTCTGAGCAGTCGGCCAGGTGTCCGAATGGCGAAGAGCCAGGTTTCCGAGCGGCCGGATGTCCGGGATGCGTGAACACCCCGGATCCCGGTCGACCGAGAGCGGGACCGGGAATTGCACGATCCTCCCGGGGCCCGGGACGGGTGAAGCCCCGGGCCCCGGGATGTATGAAGCCCCGGGCCGCGGAGTCCATGAAGCCCCGGGCCCCCGCATCTGCGAACGCCCCGGACCTCGGATAACTGGTTAGCCTGGAGCCGAGGGGGAGGCTCGGGCGAAGGCCCAGAGGAGGCCGGAATGGCTGACGTGACTCCTGAGGCCAGGGTGAACGACGAGACCCGTGGTGCGCCCGGTGGACCCCGTGGCGCCGGCTCTCCCCGCTATCTGCCCATCGCCGACCACGGTCTGATCGGCGACCTGCGCAGCGCGGCCCTGGTCGGCACGAACGGCACCATCGACTGGTACTGCTGCCCGCGCTTCGACGCGCCCAGCGTCTTCGCCTCGATCCTGGACGCCGACCGCGGTGGTTGTTTCGAACTCGCCGCCGACGTCCCGGCGCGTACGAAGCAGTTCTACTTTCCCGACACGAACGTGCTGATCACCCGGTTCTTCGCGGACGACGGGGTCGGTGAGATCCAGGACTTCATGCCGGTCCTCGACGACTCGCGCGAGTCCGCGCGGCACCGTCTGATCCGCCGTGTGGTGTGTGTCCGCGGAACGCTGCCCTTCCGCGCGCGGGTCGCCCCCCGCTTCGAGTACGGGACGGTCCCGCACACCGTGCGCGTGGACTCCGGCCAGGCTGTCTTCGCCTCACCCGCGCTCAAGCTGGCCCTGACGTCCACGGTGCCGATCGAGGTGGCCGGTCAGGACGTATGGTCGCTGTTCAAGCTGCACGAGGGGGAGACCGCGGTCTTCACCCTCGACCAGATCGACGACGAGACGCTTCCGCGGTTCTGTGCCGTCACGGAGGCCGAGCGGGACTTCAACGCCACCGTGCGCTACTGGCGGCACTGGCTGTCCCAGTCGCGGTACCGCGGTCGCTGGCGGGAGATGGTGCACCGCTCCGCCCTGACGCTGAAACTGCTCACGTACGCCCCCACCGGCGCCATCATCGCCGCGCCCACCACGAGCCTGCCGGAAAGGATCGGCGGCGAGCGCAACTGGGACTACCGCTATGTGTGGATCCGCGATGCCGCGTTCTGCGTGTACGCGATGCTCCGTCTGGGCTTCACCGACGAGGCCGAGGCCTTCATGGGCTTCCTCGCCGAGCACGTCCAGAGCGACCTCCCCGAGAAGGTCGGACCGGACGGCCCGCTGCAGATCATGTACGGCATCGACGGGCGTCGTGACCTGCCCGAACGCGAGCTGCCCCACCTCGAGGGCTATCGCGGATCCGCTCCCGTACGCATCGGTAACGGCGCTGTCGGCCAGCTCCAGCTCGACATCTACGGCGCCCTGATCGATTGCCTCTACCTCTACGACAAGTGGGGGCAGCCGCTGTCCAGCGCGCACTGGGACACCGTCAGCGGGCTCGTCGACTGGGTGTGCGACAACTGGGATCAGCCCGACGAGGGGGTGTGGGAGACCCGAGGGGGCCGCAAACCGTTCCTCTACTCCCGGCTCATGTGCTGGGTGGCCATCGAACGGGCCATGCGGCTGGCCCGGCACCGCGGCCTGCCCGCCGACATCATCCGCTGGAGCGCGGTCCGCGACACGATCTACCGGCGGATCATGGGCCAGGGCTGGTCCACCGCCCGCAACGCATTCACCCAGACCGAGAACAGCGACATCCTCGACGCGTCGCTGCTGATGATGCCGCTCGGGAAGTTCATCTCCCCGACCGACCCGAAATGGCTCGCCACCCTCGACGCCCTGGGAGAGGACCTGGTCTCCGACTCCCTGGTCTACCGCTACGACCCGCAGGCGAGCCCCGACGGCCTCAAGGGCGAGGAGGGCACGTTCTCGATCTGCTCCTTCTGGTACGTCGAGGCACTCACCCGCGCGGGCCGGCTCGACGAGGCCCGGCTCGCCTTCGAGAAGATGCTCACGTACGCCAACCACCTCGGCCTCTACGCGGAGGAGATCGGCCACACCGGTGAGCAGTGCGGCAACTTCCCGCAGGCCTTCACCCACCTCGCCCTGATCAGCGCCGCCTTCAACCTCGACCGCAAGCTCGGCTGACCCTGGGCTGACCCCCTCCGGAGCACGCCGAATTCCTCGGGACCGCCGAGGAGGACGTTCCGCGTGCTCAGGGCGCGGTGAAGAGGCCGGGAAAGCGGGGTGCGAGCCAGGGCTTGCGGCCCCGGACGAGAATGCGGCCACGGGCGATGGGACTCACTTGTCCCTGGCGCCCGAGCGCCATCAGGAGGAAGGTGACCGGCTCGATGGAGATGGTGCAGTCCGGCCTGGCCGGCGGCTGCTCGTCGACGGTCACCAAGCCGTCGGTCAGCGTCACACCGAATCCGCCGCGGCCCCACAGCCGTATGGCGTAGCGGGCGTTCATACCGGCCGTACGGAGCGGATCGGTCACCCTCGGCATCGCGGTGAGCATGAACGGCATCGTCAGGGCGACCCGGTCCCGGTCGAGCATGTGCGGCCGGCCCAGCGCGCGGGCGAGGTCGTAGCCGTGGCCGAGCATGTGCGTGAGGAGGTACGACCCCAGCTCCAGGGGACTCATCGAGCCCAGCGGAGTGACGACGGGCCCCTCCATCGCCCCTTCCTCCAGCGCCTTCACACAGGCATCGGCATGTTTGACGATCATCGCCGCCAAGGGTTCGGCCTTCCGCTCCCCGAACGCCGCCAGCGACCGCTCGTTGGCCTCGGCGAGGCTCTGCGGTGTGCCGTCCCCGTAGGAGCGCGCATGTCCCGCCGCCAGCTCCGCCATCAGCTCGTTGGCCAGGGCCAGATGTGCCGCCGCCTCGCCGACGCTCCACTCCGCCCCTGGAATGCGGCGTTCCATGTCGGCATCGGTCCGCAGCAGCGCGGCGATCTCCTCGGCGGTCTCGTGTATCGCCCCGGCCAGCCCTTCGGGCAGCGGCCTCCGCACGTCCTGCCCAGCCACTGAGTCCACGTTGTCGCCTTTCCCACAGGCCTTGCCTCCCCGGGCTGCGGGCAGACCGGGGTGAGGCAAGGCGCCATTTGCTCACCGGGCGTACAGAAGACCAGGCAACGGGGGTGGCGACAAGACCCTGAACAGCGAGAACGCGCTTCCAGTGCTGGACGGCGGCGGCAAAACGGTCATGTGCCGCGTCAGTCGCATGACGGGCGGCTCTTGGCGCGATGCCAGAGGAGCGTCACGTGTTCCGTGGCGATGGCGTGCGGGCGGCTGACGGTCACCGTGACCCGTCCACCGGTCCGGCCAGGGAGGTCGAAGGCGTAGAGCCTGCGCCTGCCGTCAAGGAAGGGGGGGAAGTGGTCGGAGTGCGAGGGGTGTGCCGTTGCATGTCACCGACAGCACGGTTTCGCGGTCTGCGCCGATCACGTGGTGCTGGTCGATGATCCCGAGGGTGACGAGGGGGACGATCGCGGGACGGGCGGAGAAGGGGGTGTCGCCCGGGGACGAGGTGCACGTCGTCATGACGGCTCCGCCGTCCGCCGTGGCTGAGCCGAAGCAGAAACGCATGTCGGCGGTTTCCCGGACGAACAGTGCCGTCCGGGAGTCGACGGCGCCGGTGGACCTGCCTGGCGGGCGGGGAACGTTCCGGGCGGGCAACTGTGCCAGCAGGCGGGAGGTCGCTGCGGCGATCACCTCGTTCCGGGTGGGTGTTGCGGCCCGCGGCGAGGGGGTGCGTGTCGTCGTCCTCGTCACCCTTGGAGTGTGTGACTTGGCCCCGGATGAAAGGCCACCGCCGGTGCACGCCGCCGCAGAGAGAAGAACGGCGCCGGCCGGCGCGAACGAATGAAGCCTGTTCATCATTCCCCCCGTTGTCCAGGCAACGTGCCCAGCGTAACGCCGTCGCGGGTGGCACGTGCGTGGTCCGCGACCGCGGCCGCACGGGCGATCGGGAGGCGGGCGGCACTCGGCGAGTGCTGTGACGAACAAGGCCCGCGGGGGCAGGGGTTCCGGCGGACCTCAAGGCGGGGACTGTGTGCGGACCTGTTCCCCCTCACCCTTCGGTTCCTCGAATCGGGTCAGGTAGCGGTCGAACAACTCCTGGTCCACGGTGACGGAGTTGGCCCCTTCCTCTCCGTTGCGGACCTTCAGGCGACGCTCCAGCGTCGTCCGGTCGGCCTTGAGGTGGACCAGTTCCCAGCGGCAGCCGTGACTCTCGACCAGTGCCTTGTAGTCGTCACGGGCGGCGCGACTCCAGAAGCTGTAGTCCACCACCGCATCGCGCCCGGCCAGCATCAGCTCGACCAGTTCCTGCCGCTGCTCGGCGCGGACCACTTCCTTGAGCTGGTCGAACGCCGCCGCTTCCAGCACCAGGCCGGCGTCGCGTTGCCCGAGCCGTCGCCAGACCGCCTCGTCGATCGAGAGCCGGACATAGCCACGTCGCACCAATTCCATCGCGTAGGTGGTCTTGCCCGACCCCGGAAGACCACACATCAGTACAACCGTGCTCACTCGCCGCGTCACGGAGTCAGGTTAGAGGGGGCGCTTACCTCTCCGGTAATCGACTCCGGTGTCCGCGGCAGGCAGGGTCGTTCGTGTACGGAGCCCGAACGGCCGGAAGGATGTCATGACCGCTTACGCCATAGCTCACCTGCGGGAAGCCGCACCGCACCCGGAGATCGCCGAGTACATCGAGCGGATCGGCGCCACCTTCGAACCGTACGGTGGCCGATTCCTCGTGCACGCCACCCGGCATGAGGTGATGGAGGGCAGCTGGCCCGGTCATGTCGTGGTGATCGGCTTCCCCGCCATCGCCGAGGCGCGTGCATGGTGGGACTCACCCGCGTACCGGGAGATCGCACCGCTGCGCTCGCGGCACATCGAGGGGGACATCATCCTGGTCCCCGGCGTCCCGGAGGGCTACGACCCGAAGGTCACCGCGAGGGCGGTGCGGGAGACACCGCCGGCCGAGTAGCCCGCGTGCCGACCGGGGGCGTACGCACTGAGGGGACGGCGTTGCCCGGAACTCGGGTGACGCCGCCCCCTCAGGGGTACTGCTCGGTGGGAAGCGTGGAGCCGATGGAGCCGGGCGGGGCACCCGTGGGGAACCCCGTCCGGAGCCGATCAGCTGTCAGCAGGCGCCTTCGTCCTGCCACGGACCCCAGTCAACGCCGGTCGGCGTCTCGTTCTGGGTCCACCACTTGGCCTTCCAGTTGTGGTTGTTGTACGACGCCTCGTTGCCGGCGGTGTAGACCGTGGTCGAGTTCCAAGCCGTCTTGCAGCCGGTGCTCGGCGGCGTGGGAGTCGGGGTCGGAGTCGGCGTGGGCGTGGGGGTGGGCGTGCCGGTGGGCGGGGTCGCGCCGGCGAACTTCACCGAGTACTTCGCGAAGTCCCAGGAGTTCTGGGCCACGCTGGAGCAAGTGCCCGACGTACGGCCGCCGTTGTCGGCGGGTGAGCACTGACGGTCCCGGTTCAGGGACCAGAAGGTGAAGCGGTCCATGGTGTGGCTGGTGGCGAAGTCCAGAACCGTCTGGAAGTCGGCCTGGGAGAAGTACTCGCCGCTGTCACTGCGGCCGTTCATGCCCGAGAAGCCCTCGTGGGCGTACGCGGTCGCCTGGTCCCAGCCGAAGGTCGACTGGAGGATGGTGTTGAAGTTGGCGAGCGCGCTGGTCTGGGACGCGGCGCCGTTGAAGCCGCCGTCGAACGGCATGATGGAGAAGTTGTTCGGAGTGAAGCCCTGCGACTTCGCCTCCAGCAGCATCTGCTTGCCGAACCAGCCGGTTCCGTCCGCCGTTCCGGGCGTGGTGACGGACACGTACAGTCCGGGGTTGTTCTGCTGCAGGATCTTGGCGGCGCCGATCTCGTTCTTGATGGCTCCCGTGTTCTCGTACTCGGGCTCCTCAAGGTCGAAGTCGATCGCGTGGAGGCCGTACTTGGTGATGACCTGCTGGTACGCGGCAGCGGTCGAAGCCGCGTCCGCGCAGGTCTGACCGAGCTTGGTGCCGCCGTAGCCGCCGATCGAGATGGAGACGTCGCCGCCCTTGGCCCGGATGGTGTTGATGACCGACTGCACGGCGGTGTCCGAGGAGACCGCTGCCGTCCCGTCCCAAGTGGGCGAGCATCCGCCGCCGTTGGGGGCGAGGACGAAGGCGAGCTGGAATGCCTTGAGACCGGTCGCGTCCATGATGGCGGCCGCGTCCGGCGGGTCGTTGTCCAGCGGCATCAGGTAAGGGGCGGCGGCGTACGACCGGTTGCTGAGCGCGCTGGTCGCGCCTGAGGCGCTGCCCGCGACGGCTGCGATCGTGCCGACCGCAGCCAGGCTGACGGCGGCTGCCGCGCCCAGACATGCGCGAAAACGTCTCACTGTGCCTCCAGAGGGGTGGGGGAACACCAGCTTCCGGTCTCTGTCGCGACCACGTCAAATGATTGGACTGGACCAGGCAGGTCTTTGGACTAGACCAGGTGAAATCTTTACTCGGCCGCCGTTCGCTTCTCGTCCCTTGTGGGGCGCGAGGGGACGATTCACACTCGTGAGCCCCGAGCGTCCTCGGCCGGACGGGTTCTCGCCTCGCGTGCGGCCAGGATTCAACTGGCAGGTCCCGTAGGACCGTTGTCAGTACGGCAGGCCCTCCGACGCCGCGTGCAGGGCGGCGTGCATGCAGGCGGCGAGATCCTCCTCCGAGGCCTGCGCCTCGTCGGCGAAACGCACGGCGAAGTCCTCCGCCGCCGCGCGCAGTGCGCCGTTGACGGTCGCCGCGTGCACCTTCACCCGCAGATCGTCGGCGCTCCTGCCGGAACGCCGGGCGAGGAGTTCGGTGAGGACGGGCAGCGCGTCGTCGTGCGCCTGGAGCCAGACGGCGCGCAGCGCGGGCTCGGTGGGGGTCATGCGGATCAGGTCGAGCACCGCCGGGTCGGCGGACGGCAGTCGCCCGTGCCGGCAGGAATGGGTGAGGAAGTCCAGCAGGCCGGTCTCCGGCGGCCAGTGCCGCAGTTGGTCCGTGGCGGCGTCGAGTCCCGCTGTGAGCAAGGGGCGTACGCAGCTCTCCTTGGTCGGGAAGTGGCGCCACAGGGTGCGGGTCGAGACGCCCACCGCCTCCGCGATCTGGTCCCCCGTGGTGCTCGTGACGCCCTGTGAGACGAACAGGCGAACGGCCTCGCGGGCTATGTCCAGCCGGAGCGCCTCCTTGCGTCGTTCGCCCAGTGACGGCCTCGCGGCCGCGGCGGCCTTCGTGGCCCGGTCTGCGGGTGCCGTATCGCGCACCGTCGCCCCACCACCCCTGTCTCGTCGACCGCTGGCAGCATAGCGAGCCCCTCAGAAATGACGCATGCAGACATCTTGTCACTGAGTGACATCCGCTCCTACTCTCCTGATGTGACTCGGGAGTAACTAACGGGCGTCGCACGGGACTTCGGCGTCCGTTGCTGTCGAGGACACAGACAGGAACAGGGCAGCACAGGACAGGCGAGTCAGCACGGGACGGCGGAGCCACAGCCACGAGCACCGGGCTGCGCCGTAGACAGAAACCCCCAGGACATCCGCCCCGCCCGGCGTCGTACGACGTGTGGGCGGGCGCCGCACCGCGCGCCGCCCGGCCGACGGCGCGCGGGCGGTCCCTTCGTCCTGCCCACCTCCCACGACGCGGGCGGGGCGGTCCCTTCCCGCCCACGCCCGTCTCCGGGTGCTGCCCTTTTCCCCGCACCGACCCGAATCCGCCGTCAGCGGTCCCGAGACGGCGGCTCGGTCGGCACCTCAGCCAGAGCCGGTGTCACTCCATGGACGCCGTCGGCCGCCCGCACGACCCCCACGTCTTGACGAAGCAGGGAGTGAGCCGCATGGAACGACCCCACAACACCCGTCAGCCGCATCCGGTGTCCAGCCGACGTCCCCACCCGGAGCGGACTTCCCCCGCCGCGCGCCCCGGACCCGCCGCACCGAACCGTGGCCGCCTCCTCGCCACCGCACTCGCGGCGCTCGCCTGCCTGAGTGTCCAGGCGATCCCCGCCGCGGCCGCCGGCACGGACGACGTGGTCTCCCGCGGCGTGACCATTCCCGCGTTCTACACGCCGCCCGCGAGCCTCCCCTCGGTCAACGGCGCCCTCGTCCGCAGCGAACCGCTTCCGCTCGCCCTCAGCCTCCCCGGCCTCGACGGTCCGCTCCCCGGCACCGCGACCCGCCTGATGTACAGGTCGACCGACTCCAACGGGCAGCCCGTAGCCGTGACCGGCGCCTACATCGAGCCCTCGGCCGCCTGGAAGGGCGGCGGCCCACGCCCCCTGGTGGCCGTGGCCCCCGGCACCATGGGCCAGGGCGACCAGTGCGCGGCCTCCATGGGCCTTGAGCACCCGATCACCCTGAACGGCCAGACGGTGTCGGTCGGTTACGAGGATCTCGCGATCTACCGGCTCCTGGCCGCGGGCACCGCGGTGGTCGTCACCGACTACGTCGGGCTGGGCGCGACCGACCGGCTCCACACGTACGTCAACCGCCTCGACGGCGGCCACGCACTGCTCGACGCCGTCCGCGCGGCCCGCGCGCTGACCGGGGCGTCGATCACCTCCGCCTCACCCGTAGGTCTCTTCGGCTACAGCCAGGGCGGCGGCGCCAGCGCGTCGGCGGCAGAGCTCCAGCCCTCCTACGCCCCGGACATCACCCTGGCCGGCACCTACTCCGGAGCGCCGCCCGCCAACCTCACCGAGGTGATCAAGGGCATCGACGGCAGCGCCCTCGCCGGTGCCCTCGGCTGGTCCCTCAACGGCTTCCTGCAGTCCGACCCCGACCTGCGGGCCATCGCCGACGCCCACCTGAACGCCGCCGGGAAGGCCGCGCTGAACGACCTGTCCACGATGTGCGTCGGCGACGCGATCCTCGGATACGCGTTCAAGAAGAGCACGTCCTGGACGACGGACGGCGAGTCCGTCAGCGACCTCGTCGCGAGCACGCCGGCACTTCAGGCCACGCTCGACAACCAGCGCATCGGCAACCTGAAGCCGACCAGTCCGGTACGCCTGGCCACCGGTATCCAGGACGACATCGTCCCGCACGCCCAGGCCCGTCAACTCGCCGTCGACTGGTGCCGCAAGGGCGCGAACATCACCTACGACGCCATCAACCTGCCGAACCTCGGCGACGGACTGCTCCTCAACCACCTCACGCCCCTTCTCACCGACCAGAGCGACGCCCTCTCCTGGCTGACCGACCGCCTCTCCGGCAAGCCGGCCGGATCCAACTGCTGGACGATGCCCCTGCAGCCCTGACACGCGTGCCGCGGGCCCCGGCGCGGATCCACCGCGCCGGGGCCCGCGGCACACCGAAGAACACCGGACCCCGGCGCCCGCAGCACACCGGACGCAGGGGCCCGCGAGTCCGGCGCGTCGGAGCCGGACCATCCGCATCGTGAGGTGTCCACGGGGTGGTGCCGCCCCCGCCGTCACGCGAGGATGCTCCTTCGCGTGGTGCTCACCGCCGCGGACGGTGTCCGGAGCGGTGCTCGCCGGTCCTGGGCGGGGGACAGCGGCGGCACCCGCGCGCCGAGGAGCGAGGGAGGCCCCCGATGGGTTCACACGCGGCGCCCGGCCGACGGGGGCGCGCTCTGCTCATGCCTCTCGCTCTCGCCCTTCTGGCCGGCGCCCTGTTCTGGGTCCCCCGTGCCGACGGGGCACCGCGCCCGGCGGACGCCTGCCACAACGCGAGCACGGTTCTGCCCCGCGGAGACTGCGGGCCGTTCTGGCAGGTCCTCGCGGAGGACTTCAACGGCGACCGGGTGCCGCTGGGTTCGTTCAGGGACTGCGACCACGCCGTCGACACGTCCGGCGCGTACTGCGGTGGGCTGAGCGGCAAGTACCGCGACAACTGGTGGGCGTATCCCACCGGTTGGCGCGACACGGCGAACGACCGGGGCCGGGACGTGGTGGGCGAGTACCACCCCGAGGACACGGTGAGCGTGGGTCCCGGCGAGAACGGCGACGGGATGATGCGCATCCGCATGTGGCGTCCCGAGGACGGAGGCCCCGTGCACGCTGCGGCGCTGGTACCGCGTGCCGTGATGCAGATGGCGTACGGCAAGTACAGCGCTCGTATCAAGGTGGCGAAAGCGGTCCCCGGATACAAATCCGCGTGGCTCCACTACGGCGGCGGCTGCGAGATGGACTATCCCGAAGGCGAGTGGACCGGCACCATGACCGCGTTCCACCATCCGTGCGGAGGGGGCGAACAGGGCTACTTCCCGAGCAACGACGACTGGACCCGGTGGCACACCGTCTCCACGGAATGGACTCCCGGGCGGGTGCGCTTCTTCGTCGACGGACGCCGGATCGGCGAGGACAACCGACGGGTTCCCTCCGCGCCCCTGTCCTGGGTGCTGCAGAACGAGAGCGCGCTCGAAGGCCCCGGCGCGGCGCCGGGCAGCAGCGCCGAGCTCGACATCACCTGGGTGGCCGCCTACGCGTACGGGTGGAAGTGACCGGCCGCGCGCGCGAGGCCGTGGAACAGGCACGGTCGCGGAAAGCGCCGCACACCGCACCGAGCCCGTCCCCCCGCGCGTGTCCGATCCGAAAGGCAAGCGGCCGCAATCGCTCAATGGGCGCCTATTAGAGGCAAAAGCCCTTGAATCGGCCCGGCTCTTCCTAGGCTCGCCTCCTGTTTCTCAGCATCCGGGAGGCCCCGCGTGCCGCAACCCCATCGGACGAACGAACCTGACCTCGTCCTCCCCGGCGGTTTCGACGACATCGTCCGAGTGATCGACCGCTACGTCGTCGACCGCCGAGCCGGTATCCCGCCCGGGCAGCAGAGCGCACGGCACCGGCTGCCCGCCCTCCTGCTCACCCGCGAGCCTGCGGCCGGCCCGGCCGCGGAGGGCACCACCGCGTCCGGACCCACGGCGGCCGACACCGCACGGGGCGAGCCGGATCCGGCCCTCGCGGCCCTGGTGCACCTGTACCACCACCGTCTGGTGCGCCTCACCACGGGGGAGTCGGGCCACCTGGCCAGCCTCGCGCCGCATGCCCTGGTCGACGAGGAACTGCTCGCGTGCGACCAGCCCGGCGAGAACGCCGAGCGGCAGGACGGCCCGCACGTACGGCTGTTGGACGGGGTGGCCAGGCAACTGCGCGTCACCATGCCGGACGGTTCCGGCACCTTGCGGCTGACCGAGTTCGACGCCTGTCTGTCGGTGCTGCGCGCCGCCATCGTCCCGGGCGACGTGATGGACGAACGGCGGGCCCTGCGCGACCGGATCTATGACAAGTACGCCTGGAAGTTCGGGTTCGCCGCCGAGGTGGGCGCCCTCGGCGACGAACTCGGCGCGAAGCACTGGTCGGCGATCACGAAGCTGGTGACCACACCACTGGCCTGGCTGTGGCGGTGGTCGTACGGCGTACGGATCGACCGCGGTGCCCGCTTCCGGTGGGTCGGCGGGATGCTGGACGAGCCGGGGCGCAGCTTCCTCAACGCCGCGATGTCCCTGCGCGACGCCCACCTGCGATCCCGGGCCCAGGACAGGGCCGATCAGGAAGCGACGGCCGGGCCGGGTACGGCGGCTTCCGCCAGGTCCGCGGCGTCCGCGGTGTCGGCCCGTGACGAGGCGGTGGTCCGGCAGGTCCTGCTGACCGCGCTCATCCATGACCTGGCGCGGGCGGCCCGTCCGCCCGTGTGGAGCGTGCGCAGGCCACGGCGGCGCTGGCCCTTCGTCCTGCTGCTGCCGACGGTGGGCGGCGACGTCTCCCCGAGCCGCAAGCTCCTGAACTCCTTCTCCGCCGTCTCCGAGGACATCGGGACCTGCCCGCTGCTCATCCTCGGCGCCGCCACGGCGGACATCCCGCCGTACGCCGCGGGCCTGACCCGGCCCGGCATCCCGAACCAGGGCACCCGGCAGAACGCCCCCGCCACGCCGGCTCAGGCGGTGGCCTCGCTCCTCGCGGCGGGCGCTTCCGGGCAGCCGGTCGAAGCGGTGCGCGCGGTGCCCCTGTCACGCGTGCCCGACAACGGGGCGCTGGCCGAAGAGGCTCCCGTGCAACGGCCCGTGCGCTCCCGCGAGCGGCGTGCGCGCGACTGGCTGCGTCCCGCGGTGGCCGTCCTGGGCGTGCTGGCGTTGATCGCCGCCGGACTGTTCCAGCTCCTGGGGCACGGCGAGACACCCACCCCCGCCGGAACCCGCGCCGCGTCCCACGCCACCGACACCTGGTGTCCGCGGGTCAGTACCGGCGAACGCGTCGGGATCACCGACGGCAGCGACGGGTGCGAACTCGCGCATGGCCTGTACGCGCCCGAACTGAAAGCGCTCGAAGCCCAGTTGGGCCGTCAGAACGCCCATGTCGAACGGGCCGGACCCTATCGCACCCTGGTCTTCTTCGCTCCGCTGAGCGTCGGTTCCGCGTCACGCCGCACCGTGCCCACGGGCTTCCAGATGCTGCGCGGCGCGCTGCTCGCCCAGAAGGAGGTGAACGCCCTCAACCTCAAGTCCCAGATGCCGATCCGGCTGCTCGTCGCCAACGCGGGGGAGTACTTCGCGTACGGATCGCACGGCGGACTCAACACGAAGAACCACAGTCGTGTGGATGTGGCCCACATGATCGTCGACCGCATCCACCGGGACCACATCGCCGGCGTCATCGGCCTCACACAAAGCCGTCCGGAGTCCCTCCAGGCCGCCATCGAACTCGACGCCCAGGGCGTCACGGTCCTCGGTACCGGAGTCTCGGGCCAGCCCATGGTCGAGGGCGACTCCCCGGTGTCGTACTTCCAGCTCTCGGCGCCGGACGCGCGGGTCGCCCGCGTCATGGCGGCCTTCGCCCGGCGCTCACCCCGGCTGGCGGCTCTGACCAAGGTCGCGCCGGGGCACACCGCGCCTGCCGCCGTTTTGGTCTTCGACCCGCACGACACGTACTTCAGCGCGGATCTGAAGAAGCGGTTCACCGACGCCTACGGTTCGGCGGGGCCGGTCTACCCGGTGCCGTACGGCGAATCGAGCAACGACAGCCAGACGCCCTCCGTTGCGGCCGGCATCTGCGCCCTGATCCGCAGGACCGACGGTTTCATCCTCTACGCGGGCCGCTCCAGCGTCATGTACGACCTGTTCTACTACCTGCAGAGCGACAAGCAATGCCGTACGCACCAGGGCCGCGTCGCCGTGCTGGCCGAGAGCCCCGCTCCCAATCTCGTGCTGCACCCGGAACTGATGGCGCAGCAGTACGGCTCGCTCAGTCTCTTCTACAACCAGTTCAGCCTGCCCGACACCAAGGGGCCCTTCGCCACGAACTTCCGCAGTTCCTACGGGATCTTCTCCGACAGCGACTCCGCCGCCGGGTACGACGCGGTGCGGGTCTTCTTCCAGGTGATGAACGAGATCTCGGTCACCGACCCGCAGTTCACCCCCAGTGCCGTCGTCACGTTCCTCCAGTCGACCGGAGTCACCGATTTCGTGGGCGAGTCGGGGATCATGACCTTCGGCAAGGGACACAAGTATCCGGTGAACAAGGAAGTCGACATTCGGGAGATCACCGAGGACGGCACCAGAATCACCGACCTGACGTGCGGAGCCGTAGCCGTGAAAGCGGCCCCGGTGACGCGCTGGGGCCCTTCCGGGAACTTCCTCTGCCCGGAGGACGACTGAGAAGAGCCCCGTGTCACGCGTCCGAGCACGGCGGCCCGGACGCGTGACGAAGGCCGGCTGCCGCGCACCGGCTTCCGCGCCGGTGCCTCGCTTCTCCTCTCCTCCTCTCTTCGCTTCCTCTCTCCTCTCCTCGCCGGACCGTGTGACTCCGCTTACCCGTAGGGGAGTTGAGGCGGCGGAACATCGGTGACAAGAGGCAACCCCTCGGCTTCGCCTTCCGTCCTCGTGGGACGGGGGAGCGCTTCGGGACCAACGGGGCGACGGGGGCGAATGCCGACCAAGAGGAGAAGAACCTTGTTCCGTGTCCGGCGAATAGGCATCGTCGCTGCGCTGTTACTCGCAGCGGTCGCGGGATCGCCAGGATCGACCCAGGCACACCAGAACACCACCGGCTCCGCACCGTCCACGGGACTCGCGTGGGCAGCGGACTCCGACGGCGGACTTCCCGCCGGGTGGAGTGTCCGTGGGGAAGGATCGGCGCGACAGCTTGTCTGGCGCTCCGACGCTCCGGTACCCATCAGTGATTCAGGCGTCGCGTTCTACGCAGGGGACCGCCTTCTCGGCCGGCCCGTCGGCGCGCCGGACGGCCGCTCCTTCCGGCTCGCGATCGGCGAGGCGCGGCTCGGCAAGCCGTCGGACCTCCAGGCACGGACCGGCGAGCGGCGCCTGGACGCGGCGGGCGCCGACCAGAACAGGCCCGCCGGGCAACGACCCGGACTCGCGGGCCGGCCGACAACCCGGCTCCCCGCCAACGCGGTCGACCCCGGAAAGCCGGGCACCTACCGGACGGTCACCGGCGACTACGCGCTCGCCTCGATCCGACTGCCCGGCTTCGCCCAGCCCGTGGAGATGCGCGCGGTGGTGGTCGCGCCCACCGACGCCCCGGGACACCGGCCGCTGGCCCTGTTCCTGCACGGCCGCCACGCCACCTGCTACACCGGTCACGGCGACGAGACCGACGGAGCATGGCCGTGCCCCGCGGGCTCGAAACCGATCCCGAGCTACCAGGGCTACCTCGCCGACCAGAAACTGCTGGCCTCCCAGGGATACGTGACGGTGTCCATCGCCGCCAACGGCATCAACGGGCAGGACTACGCGGCGGAGGACGGCGGCGCACAGGCCAGATCGTCCCTGGTGCGGCAGCACTTGGCCCGCTGGGCCGACTGGGCGGCCCACCCGGGCTCCGCGCCCGCGATCGTCCGACGGGGGGCTCCCGCCGACCTGTCGCGCGTCCTGCTCGTCGGCCACTCGCGAGGCGGTGAGGGCGTGAACCGGGCGGCCATGGACAGCCTGTACCGCGCCCCGGCCGACCAGGACGGCTACCGCGGACCGGTGCGCTGGCACATCCGGGGCACCGTACTGATCGGCCCCACCGTCTTCGGGCAGAACCCGACGCCCGACGTGCCGTCGGCGACGATCCTGCCCGGCTGCGACGGCGATGTGTCCGACCTCCAGGGCGAGATGTACGTGGACGCGACCCGCGGTGTCAGCCGTGGCGCCGCCCTGCACAGCGCCGTCTACATGGTCGGCGCCGACCACAACTTCTTCAACAGCGAGTGGACTCCGGGCCAGGCCCAGGCACCGGCGGAGGACGACTTCTGGAGCGGGGACCAGCCCGACCGGGTGTGCTCGCCCGGCACCGCAACGAGACTGACGGCCCGTCAGCAGCAGACGGCCGGGGCGACCTACATCGCCGCCGCCGCGCGGCTGTTCGTCGCCGGCGACGACCGCGTACGGCCGCTGCTGGACGGTTCGGGCCGTCGCGCGCCCTCCGCCGACCCCGCGCGGGTTCTCACCCACGCGGTCGGAGGACGCCGGACTCCGGCCTTCCTGCCGGACGGACAGGTCTCCGTCGACGGCGGCCGGCTGTGCGCGGAGGTGGACGAGAACGAGTCCGCTGCCTGCCTCGGCTCCGGCACCAACGGTGTCTCGCCGCACTTCGCCCGCTGGGAGGCGCCGAAGGAGCCGGCCCGGCGCGCCGTGGCACTGCGGTGGACGGCCGCCGGCTCCACGGTCCGGGTCCGCTCGGCGCGGCCGGTCTCGATCGCCGGATCCCAGGCGCTGGCACTGCGCCTGATCGTGCCGCCGAACACCAGGGACACCCGGTTCGACGTCACCCTGAGCGACACGGCCGGCCACCGGGCGACCCTCGGCCGCGTCCACCTCGACGGCCTGCCCGGAACCGGCCGCACCGCCTCCCACTGGGGCCAGGAGATCCGGCTGCCCCTGACCGCCGCCACCCGGGCGGGTGTCGACCTGCACCGGCTGACGACCCTGGGACTCGTCCCGCGCACCGGGTCCGGGCAGGCCTGGCTCATCGACTCGTGGGGATGGCGCCCCGGCACACCCGCCGTCCGGGCCGCGGCCCTGACACGCGTCGACATCGGGCGGCTCACCGTCAAGGAGGGCGACAGCGGCATCCGGACCTACCACGTGCCGGTGAAGGTCACCGGCCACGGGAGCGGCACCGTCCGTCTGTTCGTCGCCGATCCGGACACCGGCCGGACCACCTCGCGTCTGGTGACCGTACGACCCGGCAGCCAGAGTCCTGATGTGTTGGTCGAGGTCCGGGGCAACACACGCTTCGGCTACGACGTGTCGCACGACATCTTCGTGAAGGCGGTCCAGGGTGCGGTGATCGGCGCCCACCGAGGCGGCGTCACCGCGCGGAACGACGATCCGGCCCCCACCCTCACGGTGACCCCGGCCGCCGCCCGCGCCGCCGAGGGCCGGAACCTGACCTGGCGGATGTCCCTCTCCACGGCGGCCGACGCGGACATCCAGGCCGACATCGCCGTCCTGCCGGTCACCGGCGGCGCCGAACTGTCCACCACCGACGTCGATCCCCAGTGGCTGCGGGAGAACTCCGGCGAGGAGCCGCTGCCGTCACGGCCGCTGTCCCAGGTGCGCGGACTCTTCCTGTTCGTCGATGTCCCGGCCGGCCGGACGAGCGCCGAGATCACCATCCCCACCGTCGCGGACACCGTGACCGAGCCGGAGGAGACGGCACGGCTGCGGCTGACCGTCTACGACGGGAGCGGTACGCAGCACGACGGGCCGGAGTTCACCGGCACGGTGTACGACCCGTCGTAGCCCGCCGCCGACCCGCGCGCCGGCCGGACCCGGACCCATCGGACCCGGGCATCGGCCGGCGCGCGGGACCGGCATCCCCGGCGCCCCCACGGCACCGGCGCGAAGCGCGACAGGTGCCCGAAGCCGTGCGAGGAGCGGACCGCGGCACCGCGTCCGGCGGGACGGGGTGGAGGTCGTGCGCTGCTGCGCGGCCGATGGCATCGGCCCGCTCCCCGTACCGGGCACGACCGGCCGTACGGTCCTACGCGGCACCGCGGACGGCGGCGCTCGCCGGCAGCCGCGGGGTGATGCCGGACAGGTCGCGCGCCGTGACGCTGTTGCGGTCGCGGACGGACCGCCCGAGGGCGTACTGCGGCCACAGTCCGGCCGCGACCCGTCGGCCCCGCTCACTCCACTCCCTGGCCGGTTCGCTGTTGCTCCTGTAGTAGTTCAGCGCGTAGCCACCGGTGTGGACGCGAAGCAGCACGAAGCCACCCGGGTAGTCCTTCGAGGCGCCGACCTCCTGCAGGGTGACATGCCCGGCCCGCGCAAGGACGGTGCGTTTGTTGCGGTGGGTGTGCCCCGAGTGGTGCAGGAAGACGCCGGGCGCCATGGCGTAGGCGTCGAGGATGCCGCGGGCCTGACGACGGTCGAGGCGCTGTCCGCTCGTCACGGGGAAGGGCGAGCGGCGGACCGTGAGCGGATGATGGCCGAAGACCACGGTCGGCCGCTCCCCGTCCTTCTTCAACTGGGCTCGGAACCAATGAAGTTGTTCGGCCGAGAGCCCACCGGCGTCACCGCCGTTGCCGCGCTTGTCATAGGTGTCGAGGCCGATGATCCGCAGCCCGCCGAGCTCTCGGGTGAAGTACGCGGGGCCGTCGCCGCCGAAGAAGTGGTCCCGGAAACCGTCGTCCGACTCTCCCGGGCCGCTGCCCCGGGGCCGGTCGTGGTTGCCCCGTACGACGAAGTAGTCCTGCCCGTGCTCGCCGAAGCCGTCCAGGATCCGTCCGGCCTCCAGCAGGTCCCGCGGCGCGCCCCGGGCGGTTATGTCGCCCGCGGCCAGCAGGCGGTCGGCGCCGCGTCGACGCGCCTCGTCGACCAGCGCCCGGGCCATGATCTCCGGATACGGGGCGAGGCCGAGCTCCTGAGAGATGCCGCGCAGCAGCGGAACGCCCGCGATCAGACCCGCCGTGGTCTCCCCGAGATGCAGGTCGTTGCAGAGCGCGATCGACATCACATGGCGGCCCGGTGGCGGCTCCGGTGTGGTGAAGCAGTACGGGCCGTCGCGCGAGCCGAGCCCGTGCGGGGAGGTTCCCACCGCGTTGCCGCGCACCAGGTGCAGCGGTGTGGGCGTGGCCGCCGAACCCCGTGAGTGTGCCTGGTAGTAGTAGGTCTGGCCGGGTTCCAGATCCGTCAGTTCCACCGTGTGGTGGGCGGTGCGACGGCCTTCGGAGGCGGTGCGGTTCAGCCGGGCGGGATGGGTCCCGTAAAGGACCTCACCCTCGGTCACGGCCGGGAGCATCCGGCCCGGCCCGTTGCCGGTGGCGGGTGCTCCGGTGAACCAGGTGATGATGGCGCGGTCCTCCAGGAGGGTGACCAGCTCCAGATGCACGGCGGACACGGCGTCGGGGGAGCGGGGCGTGCGTGCGGATGCCGTACGGCGCGGGGCGACGGCGGGAAAGCGTCGGCGTTGCATGCCCGTTGGGTGCCCACGCGCGGTGAACGCCGCCGGTGCCACCGAGGGCGGGAACCTGAAGCGGGGCCGTGGGAAGGATGTCGCGTCCGGACTGTCGAGGGACCGGAGGAACACCTCCGCGTCGGTGCCCCGGCGCGGAGGTCCGACACGAGTGAGGTCCTTGAACGCTCAGAACTCCTCGTGTGTCGTGGGGTCACCGCCGAGGCGCCGGTGCGGATGGTCGGTGACGGCCGCCATCTCGGCGGGAGTCAGCTCGAATCCGAAGATGTCGAGGTTCTCCCGCTGCCGCCCGGCGTCGGCGGACTTGGGGATGGGGACCGCTCCGAGTTGGGTGTGCCAGCGCAGCACGACCTGGCCGGGCGTCACGCCGTGTGCTTCGGCGATCTTCCGGAGGGCCGGATCCTCCAGCAGGCTGCTGCCACGGCCCAGGGGGCTCCAGCTCTCCGTGATGATGCCCCGCTCGGCGTGGAAGGCGCGCAACTCGTCCTGGGGAAAGCGGGGATGGAGCTCGATCTGGTTCACCGACGGCAGCACTCCGGTCTCCGCCTCCAGTCGGGTGAGGTGTTCGGCGGTGAAGTTCGAGACGCCGATCGAACGCACCAGGCCCGCGTCGCGGAGTTCGATCATCGCCTTCCAGGAGTCCACGTACTTGTCGACGCGGGGCAGGGGCCAGTGAATGAGGTAGAGATCGACGTAGGAGAGTCCGAGCCGGCCGCGGGACTCCTCGAAGGAGGCGAGAGTCTCGTCGAAGCCGTGGTGCCTGCCCGGCAGCTTGGTGGTGACGACGATCTCCTCGCGCGGAACCTCGGAGCGGGCGACACCTCGTCCGGTGCCGGTCTCGTTGCGGTAGTTGGTCGCCGTGTCGACGAGTCGGTAGCCCATGCCGAGCGCGCGGCTCACCGCCTCCTCGGCCTGCGCGTCGTCCATCGGCCAGGTGCCCAGACCGACGGCCGGGAGCTGTGTACCGTCATGGGCCGTGTGGGCCGGGATGCTGATCACGGGAGAGCCTTTCCGAATCTGCGAGGGGTACGTTCCCATCGTGCACGGCCGCCGTCGTCGTGGCGACGCGGGCGCGCGCCTCGACGCGGGGTGTCCCCCCGATCCGGAAGTGACCCGCCGGTGCGC
This sequence comes from Streptomyces sp. NPDC091209, assembly GCF_044757755.1. NCBI lineage: Bacteria > Bacillati > Actinomycetota > Actinomycetes > Kitasatosporales > Streptomycetaceae > Streptomyces > Streptomyces sp. NPDC091209. The sequence continues at coordinate 326,198 of NZ_JBIVVR010000009.1, forward strand.
CGGCCCACGTGGCGCGTGGGCCGGCGCGGTCGGGTCACGCGGTGTGCAGGGTGAGCCCGTAGCGGCTCAGGATCTCGTTCACGGGCTGGTACCAGGTCTCGCCTCCGCCGGTGCAGTTGCCCCAGCCGCCGGAGGTGACACCCTGTGCCTGGTCACCGCTGATGAACGAGCCGCCCGAGTCGCCGGGTTCGGCGCAGACGCTCGTCTTGGTCATCTGGTGCACCGCGCCCTGGCTGTAGTTGACGGTCTCGTTCTTCGCGAGGACGGTGCCGCAGTGCCAGTGCGAGGTCGAACCGGAACGGCAGATCGACGCTCCGACGGGGGCCTCGCCCGAGCCCCGTACGAGCTGGTCGGAGACGGTGCCCCAGCCGAGCACGACGGGTACCGTCCACCAGCCGCTGCCCACGTTGACCCAGGCGTAGTCGTTGTCCGGGAACGAGGAGCCCTGGAAGTTGCCGATGTAGCTGTGGTCCCAGCCGCTGACGCCGGCGCCCGGCTGGGCGCAGTGCCCCGCGGTGACGAAGCCGCCGTACACCGAGAAGCCTATGGAGCAGCGGACGTTGCCCGTGTAGTAGGGGTCTCCGCCCACGGTGCCGGCCGCGAACGTCCTCGGCGCCCTGTCGGTCTGCCGCACGGTGACGGGGCCGGACGCGCGGGCCCGGGTGACGAAGGCCCGGACATCGTTGTCGTCGCGGTGTGCGGAGACCACGTCGATGACGACCGACCCGGCCTTGGGGTCGACGTGCCAACTACCCACACCGGCAGGCGCGTCGAGCGCGTCGATGCGTGCCATGGTGGCGTCGAGCTGTCGCAGGCTGTGCCGGACGAGGGTGACGCGGGCGCCGGTCGCCTCCACGGCCTCGCGTGCGGAGGCGTTGGTGAGGGCCACGACGAGCCGGCCGCTCCCGGCGTCGAACCAGGAGCCCCCGTACGAGGCGCCGGCCACGCGCCGGGCGGTGCGCTCGACGCCGCGTGCCGCTGTCTCGTCGGCGAGCCGGGCGGTCGCCTGCCGCTCGGTGAGTCCGAGGTCGTGCCGCATGGCCGTGATCAGTGCGGAGGAGGCGGGTGCCCGGGACGCCGTGGCGGTGCGGGGGGCTTCGTCGGCCGCGGCCCGGGTGAGGCCGAGCGTCGCGGCACTGACGAGCAGGCCGGCGGATAAGGCGATGCGCAGAACCGTGGTGCGTCTCAAGGGAGTTGCCTTTCGTCGATCCGATGATCGGTGAGTGGGGCGAAGGGCAGGAGAGCGCTCTCAGAGTTGCGTGGACGAGGGTAGTGGGTGGCCGCAAGTAGGTCCATACCAATGCACCGGCCGCTCGCTCGGTCTGTTTCCTGAGGTATGTCCGGAAGCGCGTCCGGCGGCATGGAGGCTCTCGCCGGTCCGCTTCCGTATGTCCTCGGCGGTGAACTCCGGATGGTCCTTTGGTGTCACATTCAGTCAACGTCCGGTGGCACTCCGACCGGTTCTCCGTGATCTTGAGGCCGAGGGTGAACAGCGTCTGATCACCGTCGTGTTGGCAGTAGGCTCAACCTGCCGCGGCACCCCGATGATCATTCCTGCTCGGTAGGGCATTGACCCGTGGCGAACGACAGGATCCCAACGGCGTGAGGATGAAGCACAAGTGCTGATAGCGGGGCGGTATCGGCTGCACACCACTCTCGGGCGGGGCGCGATGGGGGAGGTGTGGCGGGCCTACGACGAGATGATCGGCCGGTCCGTGGCCGTCAAGCTGCTTCTCTCCCAGGACGCCGACCCGACCGCCGCGGCCCGGTTCCGTCTGGAGGCCCAGACCGCGGGCCTGCTGAACCATCCTCATGTGGTGGGCGTCCTGGACTTCGGCTCGTTCGAGAACCGGCTCTTCCTCGTGATGGAGCTGGTCGAGGGTGACAGTCTCGCCCAGGTCCTGGCCGGCGCGGGGACGCTTCCCGCCGAGCGCGTCGCGCGGATCGCGGCGCAGGCTGCCGCGGGGCTCGCCGCCGCACATCAGCAGGGGATCGTGCACCGCGACATCAAGCCGGGGAACCTGCTCCTGGACGCCGCGGGGAGCGTCAAGATCGGCGACTTCGGGATCGCCCGCTTCCTGGACGATCCGGCGGGTGGCCTGACCGCGACCGGGCAGATCGTCGGCACCAGCCTGTACCTCGCGCCCGAGCGGGCCCTGGGCAAGACCGCGGGGCCGCCGTCCGACATGTACTCCCTCGGCTGCGTCCTGTACCAACTCCTCACCGGCAGACCGCCGTTCCAGGCCGGCAGTCCCGTCGCCGTCCTCCATCACCACCTCGACACCGCCCCCACGCCGCCCCGGGAGCTCGGCGCCGACCTGCCGCCCGCGTTCGAGAACTACCTGCTCGGCCTTCTCGCCAAGCAGCCCGACGACCGGCCCACCGCGCTTCAGGCGGCGGCCTGGTACAGCACGAGCGCCTGGCAGGGACGTTCCGAGCCGCTCCCGGCCGCACTGCCCGAGCCGGGACGCCATCGCCAGGACCGGCAGGACCGGCAGGACTTCAGGGTCACCGGCCCCGCGACGACGTACGCACTGCCCTCGGTGGCCAGGGACGCGGCGGGCGGCCACCGGTCGCGCCGACGCCCGCGCCCGGGAGTCGCCGAGCTCTTCACCGACCGGCGAAGAGCCGTGGGCGCGGCTGCCGGAGCGGTGGTCTTCCTCCTGGCGGTGCTCGTGGGCGTGGCGTGGTTCTCGCCGGACAGCAGCTCCGCGCAGACCCCGCAGCCCGGCTCGACCGGTGCGGTGAACACGTCGTCTCCCGGGCCCACGGCGCCGGGCGGCTCTCCCACGGGTTCGTGACCGGCCGGACGGCGGGCGAGGGCGAGGCCGATGCGCCGGAGCCGGACCCGAAGAGGGACACCTGGAGCCGTACGTAGCCGTAGTCATAGCCCATGGATGCCGGTGCGGGTCCGCGAGGCGGCGTCCACGGTCGCCCGCGACCAGCGCGCCGCGAGCAGGCCCCCTTCCGGCGCGTACAGGGACGATCCCGGCGCTGAAGGGGACGCGCGCGCCGCATGTACCGGATGGGCGCGGTGTCACTCCATAAGGGGCTTCGGGACGGCATACGGTGAGGGGAGCGCGAACGGTGTTGTTGGGATAACTCCCTTGCATTTATGGGGAGTTCGTCAATCTGGCACATGTGAGACGTGGCGCTTTCGTGCCACCGCCCACTGTTCCCACCGCAGGTCCGGGGCCGATAGAAAGCGCTCCATGATCTCCCGCATACCCCCCCGCCGGAGCAGCCGCAGGGCGCTCGCGGCAGCGGTCGGTTCCCTCGCAGTTCTGACATCCCTGGCCTGGCCACCTGGCGTCGCGGTGGCTGACGCGCCCTCAGAGGCCGGCGCGGCGCAGCCCGTTGCGGCCCCCGGCACCGGGCCACACACCGTAACTCTCCTCACCGGTGACGTCGTACGCGTCAGCGACCTCGGCGGCAAGCAGACCGCCGACGTGACCCGCCCGCCCGGCGCCCTCGGAGGCGTGCGCACCGAGACCGTCGGCGGCGACCTGTACGTCTATCCGGACGAGGCGCTGCCCTACCTGGCCGCGAACCGGCTGGACCGGCGGCTGTTCGACGTCACCTCCCTGATCGAGCAGGGCTACGACGATGCCCACAGCGACGGCATCCCGCTGATCCTGGGCTACGGCTCCAAGACGGCGTCCTCCGCCACGACCACGCCCAGCGGCGCCACCCGGGTGCGTTCCCTGCCCGCCATCCACGCGACATCCGTCCGGGCGGCCAAGAGGCAGGCCCGCAAGCTGTGGAAGTCCGTCGCGCCCGCGACGTCCGCCACCGGCACCTCGGCCGGCGCGAATTCCCTCACCGGAGCGGCCTCCACCTCTTCCCGGCTCGGCGACGGGCTGTCCAAGATCTGGCTGGACGGCCGCGTCAAGGCCACCCTGAAGGACAGCACCGCCCAGATCGGCGCACCCGCAGCCTGGGACAAGGGCCTGGACGGCAAGGGCGTCAAGGTCGCCGTCCTGGACACCGGTGCCGACTCCCACCACCCCGACCTGGCCGGACGGATCGGCGCGTCGCAGAGTTTCGTCCCCGACGAGACCACCGAGGACGGCCACGGCCACGGAACCCACACCTCCTCGACCGTCGGCGGCAGCGGGGCTGCCTCGGACGGCGCGGAGAAGGGTGTGGCGCCCGGCGCCGACCTGCTGATCGGCAAGGTGCTCTCCAACGACGGCTACGGCCAGGACTCCTGGATCATCGCCGGCATGGAGTGGGCCGTCGGCCAGGGCGCCAAGGTCATCAGCATGAGCCTGGGCTCCTCGACGCCGTCCGACGGCACCGACCCGATGAGCCAGGCGGTGAACCGGCTCACCGACGAGAGCGGCGCCCTGTTCGTGATCGCGGCCGGCAACTCGGGCGACGAGACGACCATCGGCAGCCCCGGCGCCGCCGACGAGGCGCTGACCGTGGCCGCGGTGGACTCCGCCGACAAGCGGGCGTACTTCTCCTCCCAGGGCCCGCGCCTGAACGACTACGCCCTCAAGCCCGACGTCTCCGCGCCCGGCGTCGCCGTCCTGGCCGCCAAGGCGGGCGGCAGCGCCGCGACCGGCTGGTACCAGTCCATGAGCGGTACCTCGATGGCGACGCCGCACGTCGCGGGCGCCGCCGCGATCCTCGCCCAGGAGCACCCGGACTGGAAGGCGCAGCAGCTCAAGGACGCGCTGATGAGCACCTCCAAGGAGCTGTCGGCGTACACGACCTACCAGGTGGGCAGCGGCCGCGTCGACCTCGCCGCCGCGACCACCGCCACCGTCACCGCGACCGGCTCGGCCTACTTCGGCATCGACGCCTGGCCGCACGACGGCGCGAGCTCGGTCGACCGCAGCGTCACCTACACCAACACCGGCGACTCGCCCGCGGAGCTGAAGCTCGCGCTGAACGCCTCCGTCGCCGGCGGCCCGTACGACACCGACCCGACCGCCGACAAGGGCAAGCCCGCCCCCGACGGGATTTTCACCCTCTCCGCCGACACCGTGACCGTGCCCGCCCACGGCACCGCGACGGTCACCGCCACCGCCAAGCCGGGCCTGGGCGCCGACGGCCGCCGCTACCTCGGCCAGATCACCGCCGCGGACGCCTCCTCCGGCGCGACGCTCGCCCGTACCCAGGTGGGCCTGTACCGGGAGGACGCTCGCCACACCCTGCACGTCACCCTGAAGGACCGTTCCGGCAAGCCGACGGCGGGCTGGGTCGAGATCCAGCGCTTCGGGGCCAACGAGGACCCGTACTCCCAGACCATCGACGACAGCGGCACGCTCGACTTGCGGCTGCGCGAGGGCACCTACAGCCTGGTGACCTACCTGGACGTGCCCGGCAGCCACGGCCCGGACTCGGTCGGCATGGCGCTGATGGGCGACCCCGAGGTCGTCCTCGACCAGGACCGTGACGTGGTCCTCGACGCGAGCCGTACCCGCGAGGTCACCGCGGAGGTCCCGCGCAGGACCGAGGACCGGGTGCTGTCCATGAACTGGTACCGCGCCGACGGCTCGGACATCAACCAGTACGGGCTGGGCATCCTGGAGGTGCAGTACCTGCTGGCCGCCAAGTACGACAGCATGTTCGTGCTGCCCACCCGCAAGGTGACCACCGGCAGCTTCGAGTACGAGACCCGCTGGCGCAAGGCGGTCCCGTTCCTCACCCTCACCGACGACGGCCGTGAGCTCCGGCCGATGGGCCAGGGCGGCTCCGCGCTGTACGACGGTCACCGGCGCCTGGACATGGTGTACGCCGGCACCGGCACCGCCGCCGAGTACGCGAAGCTGAGCGTCAAGGGCAAGGTGGCGCTGGTGACCCGTTCGGACGTCATCTCCGCCGCCGACCGGGCACAGGCCGCGGCCGACGCCGGGGCCGGGCTGCTGATCGTCGTCAACGACCAGCCGGGCAAGCTGCTGGAATACGTGGGCACCGCGAGCAGCGGCTACAGCGCCGTGCCGGTGTTCTCCCTCACCGCGCGCGACGGCGCGGCCCTGATCGCCGACGCCAAGCGCGGCCGGGGACGACTGGACGTCGAGGGTGTGCCCAACTCCCCGTACGTGTACGACCTCTCCGACGCCCACCCGGGACAGATCCCGTCCACCGGGCTGACCTACCGCCCCCGTTCGTCCGATCTGGCCACCGTGGACATGCGCTTCCACGGCACGACCACCACGCCCAGCGGCGAGTACCGGTCGGGCTTCCGTCCGTACCGCAAGTACGGCTCCGGGGTCCTGCAGCGCTTGGACATCCCCGGCACGCGCACCGACTACGTCTCGACGCAGCCGGGCACCCAGTGGGTGGAGACCGTGGCCACCGGGCCGGGAATGGTGCTCTCCTCGCAGAGCGTGCGGAACGCGTACAAGCCGGGATCGCGGCAGGTCCGTGACTTCTTCGGAGCGGTGACGCGGCCCGCCAACGGCGGCACCTACTGGTGGTCGCAGCGGCAGAAGGCCCAGATCGCGTTCAACGTCCAGCCTTGGGCCGACAGCAGCGCGGGACAGCACGCCGGCGTCATGCAGAGCGGTGACACGAAGAGCCTGAAGGTCTATCGGGACGGCACCCTGATCAAGACGAGCACCTCGCAGGCGGCCACGATCTACCCCGTGCCGACGACCCCGTCGGTCTTCACCCTCGACCTCACTGCCGAACGCGACGCCGACACCTACCGGTTGTCGCCCCGCACCCATACGGTGTGGCAGGTGAAGTCCGATCCGGTGACCGATCCGACGAAGATCGACCGGATGGCGGTTCTTCAGATGGACTACGGGGTCGACACCGATCTGGCGGGTGACGCTCGTGGCGGCCGCCAGACGCTCCGCCTCACCCCGCGCCACCTTGAGGGCGCGGCAGGCGCCGGGAAGATCCAGGGCGCCACACTGTCGGTGTCCTATGACGACGGCGCGACCTGGACGCCGGTCAGGACGGACGGCAAGTCCGGCACCTGGACGGCTTGTTACGACGCCCCGCACCACGGCTACGTGTCGCTCAAGGCCGAGGGCTGGGACGACGCGGGCAACCGGATCACCCAGGAGGTGATCCGCGCCTACGGTCTGAAGTAGTGCGCCTACGGAGGCTGTCGCCCCGAATCGTCGTGTCGCCCACTCAGCGGCGACCGACGGGGCGACAGCCTCCGTTCGTGTTCCCGGACCTCCGCTCGTACTGAACTCCGGTGGCCGATCGGGGCGGATCCACGACAGACCGGGCGGATGGCACTCCTGAAGCGGAACGCTCCTTCTTAAGTGCGGGTTAAACGCGTCTTAAGCAACCCTGGGCGTCAGGGGCTTCCACAAGTAGCCGCAGCTCAGGGCGGTTTGGCTTGGCCGACCGTCAGTTGGTGTCTCAACAACTCGTGAGTAGCATCGGGGCCCACCGGTGCTGTCCACCACTGGCACGAGAGCGCTCTCATCGATGTGTTCTCGTCGCCCGCACAGCGGGCGCGGGTCGGCACAGGGTTCAACTCCCCCACAGACAAGGTGTGTTCAGCCATGGCTGCTCATCGCGCACGGCGATGGTCCCTCGGAGGACTGGCGTTGCTGCTCGCCACAGGCGTCGCCGGCGGTGTCCTCTTCACCGCCACGGGTCCCGCCGCGAACCGGGCCCACGCCGCCTCGGTCGCGCAGACCTGGTCCGACGAATTCGACGGGGCCGCCGGAAGCGCGCCGAACTCCGCCAAGTGGACCTTGGAGACCGGCGGTTCGGGCAATGGCAACCACGAGCTGCAGTACTACACGAAGAGCTCCGACAACGCCTCCCTCGACGGGAACGGCCACCTGGTCATCACCGCGCGCAAGAACAGCGACGGCGGACTCCAGTGCTGGAACGGAACCTGCCAGTACACGTCGGCCCGGCTCAACACCGCACAGGCCTTCACTCAGGCGTACGGCCGGTTCGAGGCCCGCATCAAGGTGCCGCGCGGGCAGGGTGTCTGGCCCGCCTTCTGGATGCTGGGCGACAACCTGGGCAGCGTGGGCTGGCCGAACAGCGGTGAGATCGACGTCATGGAGAACGTCGGCAAGGAACCCGGCACGGTGCACGGGACCATCCATGGCCCGGGGTACTCGGGTTCCGGCGGCATCGGCGCCGCGTACACCCTGCCCAACGGCAAGGCGTTCGCGGACGACTTCCACGTCTTCGCCGTCGACTGGAGCCCCACCGCCATCACCTGGTCCGTGGACGGGCAGACGTACGAGACCCGCACGCCCGCCGACGTGAACGGCAACAAGTGGGTCTACGACCACCCGTTCTTCGTCATCCTGAACCTCGCGGTCGGCGGTGACTGGCCCGGCAGCCCGGATTCCGGCACCTCCTTCCCGCAGACCATGACCGTCGACTACGTACGGGTCTCCGCCCAGCCCACCGCCGGGACCGGAACCACCGGTGCCATCAAGGGCATCGGCGGCATGTGCCTCGACGTGGCGGGCGCCTCCAGTGCCGACGAGACGCCGATCCAGCTCCACGGCTGCAACGGGGCCGACGCCCAGAAGTGGACCCTGGGCAGCGACGGCACCGTACGGGCTCTGGGCAAGTGCCTCGACGTACGCGCCGCATCCACCGAGAACGGAGCCGCCGTTCAGCTCTACACCTGCAACGGCACGAAAGCCCAGCAATGGACCCTCACCTCCGCCGGTGATCTGACGAACACCGGCGCGGACAAGTGCCTCGACGCCAAGGACGGTTCCTCGGCCGACGGCACCCACCTGCAGATCTGGACCTGCGGCGGAACGGCCAACCAGAAGTGGACGCTCGGCTGACGAGCCGACCTTCACGGCTCCCTTCGCCCTTCCTCCCCCCACCGCCTCCCCAAGGCGCAAGCACCAAGGAGTACACGTCACATGACGCCTCGTCACCAGCGGAACCTGACCCGTCGCAAGACGCTGTTCGCCCTCGGCGGCGCTGCCGTCGCGGCACCCGCCATCGCGGCGATCGCCCCGTACGCCATGGCCGGCCAGACGAACGCCACCACCAAGGCCGCCGCGGGTTCGCTCCCGCTGACGATCGTCAACAACAGCGGTTCGTTCGGCAACGCGTCGGTGCACGTGTACATCGTCGGCAACCAGGACGGAAAGCAGGTCCGCGTCACGCAGGACGGAAGGCTCGCGCCGATCTCCCTCTCGGACAACGGTGCGAACGGATTCACCGACTACGCGCTCACGCTGGCCAAGAGCGGGGAGACGAAGTTCAGCCTCCCGTTCATGTCGGGCCGCATCTATGTGTCGCTGGGCGCGAAACTGAAGCTCAAGGTGGTCAAGGACGGCAACGGCAACGCTGCCCTCCAGTTCCCGGCCGGCTGGGTCAAGTCCGACCCCAGTTTCGGGGTGGTGCACGACTGTGCCGAGTTCACCTTCAACGCGGCCGGCATGTTCTGCAACACCACCATGGTCGACATGTTCAGCGTGCCCATGAACATCCGGCTGACCGGGGCCAAGCAGCAGACCACCGGCACCATCCGGGCCGGCGGACGGGCCGCCGCGTTCGCCGCGATCAAGCGGAACGCGGACTTCGCGCCCCTCGTGGTCGGCGACCTCCGCATCATCGCCCCGGGTCACGGCCTGGACGCGGGCCTGTTCGCCAAGGACTACCTCGCCCCGTACATCGACCAGGTGTGGAGCACGTACACCGGCAAGAACCTGACCGTCAAAACCAACGCGGGCACGTTCACCGGCCGGGTGCGCGGAGGCAGGTTCACCTTCGCGGGGCCCGCCTCCGTCTCGTTCGCCAAGCCCTCCACCCGTGACGTCCTCTTCTGCGACGGCACCCTCGCCGCGCCCAACGACGGCACGACCGGCCCGGTGGCAGCGGTCCTCGGCGCCGGCTTCAACCGCTCCACACTGCTCAGCAACCCGGCACAACCGACGACCAAGGCGGCGGACTTCTACCGGACCAAGCTCACAAACCACTACTCCAAGGCCGTTCACGCGGCCACCCAGGACGGCAAGGCGTACGGCTTCGCCTTCGACGACGTCGCCGACTTCGCCTCCTTCATCCAGGACACCGCCCCCAAGGCGATCCGCTTGACCCTGACACCGTTCTAGGTCCCGCAGGCGCCCTGTCCGTCGCGGGCAGGGCGCCGCCCGTCCGGCGGGCGCGGGGCGGCTCCTCGGAGCGGGGCGCGTCTGTTCGTTCCGGCAGGGGCCGCCCGCGCGCACCGGTGCTCCGGTCGCGCGCCACTCGTGAGCGAATATGGTGGAACTCTGGCAAACCGGAATGTATGGGTGGTCAACGGTCTACGGAAGTTGACATGGATGCATCGCATGGAGGGCGTGGTCGACCGGGGTCGGAGCTGGACGAGGCCGTTCTCGCGGCGCTCTTCTCCGAGTCGACCGTAGGCCTGCATGTCCTCGACACGCAGCTTCACCTGGTGCGATTCAACACCGCAGCCCGATACGTCCGGGCGTTCGCGCTGGATCAGGCCCTTGGCCGCCACCCGAGGGAGTGGGCCGGTGAGTTCTACACGGGAAACTATGAGGCGACCGTGCTGGAGGTGCTGGACACAGGGGTGCCGGCCCTGGATGTGGAGGTGCGCGGCCATCTGAGTCCCGATCAGCCCGAGATCGTCCTGTCGGTCTCCTGCTTCCGGCTGGAGGACGCGGCCGGCGGTGTCATGGGCCTGGCCACGGCGGTCGTGGACATCACCGAGCGCAAACGGGCGGCGGCGCGGCTGGCCCTGCTGGAGCGGGCGAGCGGGCGCATCGGTACGACGCTGGACATCTTCCGTACGGCGCAGGAGTTCGCCGACGAGATGGTGCCCGCGCTGGCCGACACGGTGGTGGTCGAGGTGCTGGACTCCGTCCTGCGCGGCGAGGTCTCGGCGCCGGGCACCGTGATGGAGTACGGGGCCCTGCGGTGCACGGGCCGTCGCTCCGTCGCACCGGAGGCCGAGCGCTGCCTTCCCTCCATCGGCGAGGCGATCACCCTGTCCTCGGCGACTCCCTTCGCGCAGTCCCTGTCCGACCTCCGGCCACGCATGATCGATCACTTGAGCCCGGACGCGGACTGGCTGCGCCGGGAGCCGGTACGGGGGCGCCGCATGATCGAGGCGGGGGCGCACTCGGTGCTCGTGCTGCCGCTGTCCGCCCGCGGCTCCGTGATCGGGGTGGCGCACTGCTACCGGGCAGGCACCGCGCACGCCTTCGACGACGGCGAGCTCGCCCTCGCCGCCGAACTCGCCGATCGCGTGGCTCTGTGCCTGGACAACGCCCGGCTGTACACGAGGGAGCGATCGGCCGCCCGCGTCCTCCAGCTCAGTCTGCGACCGGCCCGGATCCTCGGACACGCCGCGGCGGAGACGGCCTACAGCTACTGTCCGCTCGGCGCGGGCGGGGACTGGTTCGACGTCATCCCCCTCTCCGGTGCGCGGGTGGCCCTGGTGACGGGCGACACGGCGGGCAGGGGTCTGAGGGCCGCCGCCACCATGGGCGAGGTGAGGGCCGCGATCAGCGCGCTGGCCGTCCTCGACCTGGCACCCGACGAGGTCCTGGAGCGGCTGCACGCCCTGGTGACCCGTCTCCGCGGAGAACGGCCGCGTGATCCCGACGCCCCGGCTGACGACGAGATCGAGAACACGACCTGTGTCTACCTCGTCTACAGCCCCATCACCCGCCGTTGCGAGGTCGCGAGTGCCGGGCATCCGCCTCCGGTGCTGGCCCTGCCCGACGGGACCGTCGAGTACGCCGTGGTGCCGGCCGGCCCGTCGCTGGGCCGTGGTCTGGCGAAGTACGGCACGGCCGAGTTCGAGGTCGCCGAGGGCAGCATCCTTCTGATGTCCAACACCGCCATGCTGCGTGCTGTCTCGGACGACCCGCACGAACAACTGCTCCGGATCGGCGGTGCGCTCCTGCCGGTCGACCGGCCCCTGCAGAAGATCTGTGACGAGGTGCTCTACCGGCTGACGCCGGAGTACGCGGAGAACGACGCCGTGCTGCTGCTGGCCCGTACCCGCGCCCTGGGACCGGACCAGGTCGAGTCGTGGACGCTGCCCAACCACCCCGCCTCCGTTGCCGACGCGCGTGCCCGCACAGAGCGCGCGCTGGCGGCCTGGGGCCTGGAACAGCACGCCTTCACCGCCACTCTGGTGATCAGCGAACTCGTCACCAACGCGGTCCGTTACTCGGACGGTCCCATCGGAGTTCGCCTCATCCTCGACGGCTCCGCCATCGTCTGCGAGGTGACCGACGAGAGCAGTACCGCGCCGCACCTGAGGCACGCGGAAGAAGTCGACGAGGGCGGCCGGGGCCTCTACCTCACCTGGCAGGTCAGCCGCCGCTGGGGAACCCGCCCGGAGGCCCGCGGAAAGACGATCTGGGCGGAGGTCGCCCTGTCCGAGGACGGACGGGACCGCGACACCATGTGACCGGCGAGTGCCTCGGTACAGGGAGCAGGGTGTCCTGATGGGGGAGGCAGCCGGCCGGGACCGGCTGCGACCGCCGAACGAGTGACCTGACGCGCCTGGTCCGCCCGCACGTCGACGGCCGGCCGTGTCGTCGATCCCCGCCCGGACGGCCGTCCGTTACGCTCGCAGCGCCATACCGGGCCCTTAATACACGGAGGACAGGACGGCGGGGATCAATCGCGAGCGCCTCGTCAGGACGCTGACCTTCTGGCTGCGTCCCGCCTTCGCGTTGCGGGTCATCAACCGGTTCCAGAAGATCGTGGGCTTCGACCGCTCGATGGCCCTGGCATCGAGCGCGCTCACCGCGTTGATCCCGCTCACGATCCTCTGCGGCGCGGTGCTGAGCAGTTTCTCGGACTACGACGCCGCCGAGCGGATCATCCAGCGGTACAGCCTCACCGGACAGGGCGCCCAGGCGGTCAGGTCGCTCCTCGCCCCCGCCGAGGGCACCAGCGCGAGTGTGGGTGTCTTCGGGAGCGTGTTCCTGATCATCTCCGTGCTGAGCTTCGCACGCGCCTCGCAGCGACTGTTCGAACAGACCTGGCAACTGACCCCGCTCAGCGTCCGCAACACGAGGAACGGCCTGTGGTGGATCCTCGGGCTGGGCGGCTACGCGGCGGTCACCGGGTGGCTCCACGCCGTCCTCGGGGGGAGCAAACTGGGCCTGGTGGCTTCGGTGTGCGAGATTCCCGTGAGCGTCGCCTTCCTCGTGTGGAGCGGCTGGGACCTGTCGGCGAAGCGGATCCCCTGGCGCGATCTGCTGCCTTTCGGGATCACGGCGGGCGTCATGACCGCGCTGTACTCGGTGGGCGCGACCGTCTACCTCCCGCGGCTGTTCAACTCCTACGCCGCTCGCTACGGGGCGGTCGGTGCCGTCTTCGCGATGATCTCGGCGCTCTTCGCCGCGATGTTCGTCATCGTCGCCTCGGCGGCTCTCGGACGCGAGATGCGCGACGAACTGACCCGGATCCGCGCGGGCGACCGCCCCTCCGACGACGAGGTCCGCCGCCAGTGGGACAGCGTGGTCGAACAGACCCGGTCGCGCTGGCACAGCACACGCGAACAGGTCTCCGCCCGCCGCCGCACCAAGGACCCGAAGAAGCCGTAGGGGGCTACTTCGCGCGGGCGATGAGAAGGGCGACGTCGTCATGGTCGTCGGAGTTGCGCAGGCCGTGCAGGAGAAGGTCGCAGATCTCCTCGAGCGGCCGGCCCGGTTCGTCGAGGAAGCCGAGGAGGACGTTCAGACGGTCGTCGATGGCATGCAGCCGCGTCTCGACCAGCCCGTCCGTGTAGAGGACGAGCAGATCGTCGGGGTTGAGTTCCACTGTGGTGGTCTCGAAGGGGACGCCTCCGACGCCGAGCGGAGCGCCCGACGGCAGGTCCAGCAGTGTGGCGGCGGCACCGGGACGGGCCAGCGCGGGCGGCATGTGTCCGGCGTTGGCGATCCGGCACTGCCTGCTGTGCGGGTCGTACACGGCATAGATGCAGGTGACGATGTAGTGCTCCAGGTCGCACGTGATCTTGTCGAGGTGGTGGAGCACAGCGCCGGGGTCGAGGTCGAGGTCGGCGTAGGCACAGGTGGCGGTGCGCAGCCGGCCCATGGTGGCGGCGGCGTCGATGCCGTTGCCCATGACGTCGCCGACGACCAGGGCGGTCCGGTCGTCGGCCAGCGGGATCACGTCGTACCAGTCGCCGCCGACCTCGCTGGTGGCCTGGGCCGGCTGATAGCGGGACGCGACCTCCAGACCCGTGAGGTGGGGCGGATGCTCGGGCAGCAGGCTGCGCTGCAGGGTGACGGCCGTGTTGCGCACGCTCTGGAACCACCGGGCGTTGTCGATGGCCACGGCGGCGCGGGCGGCCAGCTCGCTCGCGAGGACCACGTCGTCGTCGTCGAAGGGGAGCGGGTTGCGGGTGCGCTTGAGGTCCAGGGCCCCGAGCACCTCGCCGTGCGCGATCAGCGGAACGGCGAGATACGAATGGACGCCGGCCTGTGCCAGGAGGGCCGTTCCCTCGGCGTCGCGGGCGATGCGCGGCAGATCGCGCTCGCCGACGTGGCGCACCAGGACCGGCCTGCCGGTGTGGACACACAGGGTCACCAGCCGGTCGCCGTCGTACGCGGCCAGGTCACCGGGAGGGTCGGCGGCGCGCAGCGCCACGGTGGGGTAGGACGCCTTGAGCGCGAGAGCCCGGAAGAACTCCGGGCCGTTGTCCGGCCTGCGCTTGCGGCGGCAGGCCAGGACCGAGTCGAGAACGTCCACGGCGACCACGTCGGCCAGCTCGGGGGCCGCGATCTCGGCCAGCTCGCGAGCGGTCTGCTCCACCTCAAGGGTGGTGCCGACCCGGGTGGAGGCGCTGGCGATGAGCGCGAGGCGGCGCCGCGCCCGGTCGGCCTCGGCGGCCGCGCGATGGCGTTCGGTGACGTCGACGACCGAGGCGGCCGCGCCCAGCACCCGCCCGCCGGCGTCCTCCAGTCGGTAGAAGGACAGGGACCAGGCGTGCTCGTGGTCGGGATCGGCCGGCGGGCGGCCCACGTGGTACTGGTCGAGCAGCGGTGTGCCCGTGGTGAGCACCTGACGCAGTGCGGACTCGACGGTGTCCACGTCGGGAAAGGGCAGCGTCTCCCGCAGGTCACGGCCGATGTGGTCCTCGGCGGGGATGCCGTCGATCCGTTCCAGCGCCGGATTGACCATGAGATAGCGCAGGTCGGGGTCCATCAGGGCCAGACCGATCGGTGACTGGTTGATGAGCTGCTCGCACAGCGCGAGATCGGTCTCCACCCGCTGGAGCAGAGTGTGGTCGGCCGCGATACCGAGGGCGTAGACGTCCCCGTGATCGTCCAGGAGCCGCATGTTGCGGAACTCCATCAGACGGGTGCTGCCGTCCTTGTGCCGGATGGGGAAGGCACCGGCCCAACTGCGCCCCGTCTCCAGCACATCGGCGAACAGCTCGGTGACGGACTGCATGTGCTCGGGATGGATGATCAGGCGCGCCGCGTACTTGCCGAGGGCCTCTTCCGCCGAATAGCCGATGAGTTCCTCGGCCTGAGGGGTCCAGAAGACGATGCGCCCCTCGGCGTCGAGAACCATGGCGGCCACACTGAGCACATCCAGCAGGCCGTTCGGCCGGGAAGGGCCGGGCTCGTAGCCTCCAATGTCGGACTGCGAGGAATCGGCTGTCATCCCTGGCCCTCCTCCACCGGCCGCGGCGCGGTGTGCCGGGCTCCGTCGCCGTCGCCGCGCACCCGTGTGCCGACCCCGGCCCTTCCATGCTGCGCCCTGCCCCCGGCCTTGCCCACTCCAGAGCGGCGCATTGGCATGTTCAGGGCCAGGGAGCGGGTGCCGCGCGGCGCTGCCCGGGTCCGGTGATCATCCGCCGGACCGTGCACATCGGGCGGACAAGCAGGAACATGGTCGTGTGTAAAGGATGAGAGCTGCATGGTTTCTGCGCAGGAAGGTTCCGACGCGCCCGCGTCCGAAGGACCGGGCGACCCCTTCGACGCGTCCACCGACGCGGCGGCGGTCGTGTCCGGCGGCGGGGTGGTGATGGGCTGGACCCGCGGCGCCGAATCACTCCTCGGCTACCCGGCGGCCGAGATGGTCGGCACCACGGCCGCGCATCTGCTCGCGCTGCCCAGGGACCCGCTGCGGGTGACCGGTGTCGCGGAGCGGTGCCGCGCCGGCATGGGATGGAGCGGCCTCATCCCGCTGCGCCACCGCGACGGTCGGCGCATCGACGTGGACCTTCGCGTCTCCGCGTCCTTCCGCATGGACGAGAGCGAGTGCTTCCTGATCTCGGCCCGGGACCGGAGACGGCAGTGGACGGTGGGACCGGCCTTCATCGACGGATTCCTGACCCGCTCGCCGGTCGGCATGGCGGTGCTGGACCTGCAACTGCGCTACGTCTGGATGAACGACACCTTGGAACACCTGGGCGGAGTGCCCCGTGAGCAGCGGCTCGGCCGCCGGCTCACCGAACTGCTGCCGGGGCTCCAGGCGGAGACCATCGAGGGACTGATGCACAAGGTCCTGGCGACCGGCGAGCCCGTGATCGACTACGAGTACCTGGGATGGAGCTGGGCCGACCCGCATCGCCGGCACGCCTATTCCACCTCGTTCTTTCCCCTGACGGGAGTCGACAACTCCTACACCGGCGTGTGTTACATGGTCCTGGACGTCACCGAGCGATGGAACGCCCGGAAGCTCCTGTCGCTGGTCAACGAAGCCGGGACCACGATCGGCAGGACCCTCGACGTCATGCGCACGGCACAGGAGCTCGCGGACTTCGCCGTTCCGCGCTTCGCGGACTTCGTCATCGTCGACGTCCTGGAATCCGTCCTCAGCACCGAGGGACACGGAGCCTGGCTGTCGGACGCGGGACCGGCACCCGCCAAGCCGATGATGCGGCGCGCCGGAATGAGCTCGGTGCGGGAGGGCTGCCCGGAGGCCGTGGCCCGGGTCGGGGACCGGGCGGACTTCCTCCCGCCGCCCCACGACGTGCACCTGCTCACCAACGGCGAGCCGGTCCTCATCCAGGTCCTCGACCCGAACGACGACCTGTGGATCGCCGAGGAGCCCGCACGAGCGGAAAGCATCCGCCGCTACGGGCTGCACTCCCTGATCTCCGTGCCGATGCGGGCACGCAACACCGCCCTGGGCCTCACCACGTTCGTACGGTCCCTCAATCCGGTCTCGTTCCAGGCCGACGACGTCCTGCTGGCCCGCGAGGTGGTGGCACGCGCGGCGCTGTGCGTCGACAACGCCCGCCGCTACACCCGCGAACACACGGCGGCGGTCACCCTCCAGCGCAGTCTGCTGCCGCACGCCCTGACGGGTGGGACAGCGCTGGAGATCGCCTCCTCCTACCTGCCGGCGGACCCGAGCGGCGGGGTCGGCGGAGACTGGTTCGACGTCATCCCGCTGTCGGGCGCCCGCGTCGGCCTGGTCGTCGGCGATGTGGTCGGCCACGGCATCACCGCGGCGGCCACCATGGGCCGGCTGCGCACCGCGGTGCAGACCCTGGCCGACATGGAGATGCCCCCCGACGAACTGCTGGCGCACCTCGACGACCTCGTGCTCCGGCTGAGCGAGGAACGCACCCAGGAGCAGGAGTCCGACCGGAGCACGACCGCGTCCTTCCTCGGAGCGACCTGCCTGTACGCCGTCTACGATCCCGTCACCCGGCACTGCACGATGGCCCGGGCCGGACATCCGCCCCCCGTCGTCGTCGCCCCCGACGGGCAGTTCTCCTTTCCGGAGCTGCCCGCGGGCCCTCCGCTCGGGCTCGGCGGGATGGCGTTCGAGAGCCATGAGATCGAACTCGCCGAGAACAGCCTGATCGGTCTCTACACCGACGGCCTCGTCGAGGGCGGGCACTACGACATGGAGCTCGGCATGACCCGGCTCGGGGAACTCCTCGCACGGCCGGACCCCGACCTCGAAGCGCTGTGCTCGGACGCGGTACGCCAACTCGTGCCCGTGCCCCAGCCCGATGACATCGCCCTGCTGCTGGCGCGCACCCACGCCCTGGGAGACGACCATGTCGTCTCGTGGGAGGTGCCGGTGGACCCGGCCGCCGTCTCCGCCACGCGGGCCCGTGCCACACAAGTCGTCGAATCCTGGGGACTCGGGGAACTGACCATGACGACGCAACTCATCGTGAGCGAACTGGTCACCAACGCGATCCGCTACGCCGAACCGCCCCTTCGGCTGCGGTTGCTCCGCGACACCCGACTGACCTGCGAGGTCTCCGACGCCAGTAGCACCGCCCCACGGCTCAGACACGCCCGCAGCACGGACGAAGGCGGTCGCGGCCTCTTTCTGGTGGCCCAGCTCGCCCACCGCTGGGGCGCTCGCCACACGGCGGCGGGAAAGGTCATCTGGGCCGAACAGGAGATCCCCTGAGGACGTCGGACCTCCGCGGCCCGCTCCGCGCGGGCCGTCTTCCTCAGCCGAGGCCGGCCTCCGGCCGGTCCGTCCGGCCGGGACCGCCGTCCTGGTCCCCGAGATCGACGCCGTGGCTGTCGCACCAGGACCGGTACGCGGCGACCGCCGTGGGCAGCGTGGGGAAGATCCGGTCCTCGCCGACGGACGCGCTCAGCCCGTAGGCGTCCAGGTCGTCCCGCAGATCCTGCTTGACCCGGGCCATCGCGAACTCGATCCCGCGCCGGCCGAGTTCCTGGCGCAGTTCGTCGAGCGAGTCCAGCGCGGTGATGTCCACCTCCACGTTGGCCTCCGCGTTGAGGACGAACCAGCGGACCGGGACGTCCTGTTCGGCCACCGCGCCCAGGGCACTGCGCCGGAAGTCCTCCGCGTTGGCGAAGAACAGCGGGGAATCGTAGCGGTAGACCAGCAGCCCGGGAATCACCCGGGCCTCGGGAAAGTCGTCGATGTCGTGCATCCCGGCCATGCCCGGCACCAGTCCCTGGACCGCGTCGTGCGGGCGCGCCACCCTGCTCAGCAGCTCGGCGACCGACAGACCCACGGCCACCAGCACCCCGTACAGAATGTCGAGGGCGAGGACGCCGACGAGACAGCCGAGGGCCAGCAGGAGTTCCCGGGCACGGAAGGACGCCAGCCGCCGGAAGCCGGCCAGGTCGATCATCCGGATCGCGGCGTAGACGACCAGCGCACCGAGGACCGCCTTAGGGGTGTTGGTGAGCAGGGGGCTCAGGAAAAGGAGTACGGCCAGGACGGAGACCCCCGCGGTGAGCCCGTACGCCTGGCTGTGCGCGCCCGTGGACTGGGCGAGCGCCGTACGGCTGGCGCTGCTGCTCACCGGGAAGCCCTGAAGGGTGCCGGCGCCGAGGTTCACGGCACCCAGGGCCAGCAACTCCTGGTTGGCGTCCAGCGCCGTACCGCCGTCGTCGGTCGTGAACGCCCGCGCGGTCAGGATGAAGTCGGTGTAGCCCACGAGCAGGACCCCGACGGCGGGCAGCAGCAGTTGGTGCAGGTTGCCGAGATCGGGCAGTTCAGGGCGGGGCAGTCCGGACGGAATCTCCCCGATCACCGCGAGGCCGTGGTCCTGGAGGTCGAACACCGCGACCACGGCCGTGCCGAGGACGAGGGCCAGCAGCGGCCCCGGGATCCTCCAGCGGAAGCGCGTGGCCAGGTACAGGAAGACCAGCGTCACGGCACTGAAGATCACCGTCGTGGGATCGATCTCGTCCAGGTTCCCGAAGAACGAGGCCAGCTTGGGGAAGAACCCCGAACCGTCCGTCGGGACACCGGTGAGCTTGGTGAGCTGATCCACCATCATGATCAGCGCCACGCCCGCGAGATACCCGATCAGCACGGGCCGAGAGAGCAGATCCGCGACGAATCCCAGCCGTGCCGCCCACGCCACGAGACACATCAGACCCACCGCGAAGGCGAGCGCGGAGGCCAGGGCCGCGTACCGCGCGGGATCGCCGCCGGCCAGCGGCCCCACCACCGTCGCGGTCATCAGCGCCGTCGTCGACTCCGGCCCCACCGACAGCAGCCGGGACGATCCCAGGAGGGCGTACAGCACGATGGCGGGCAGGATCGCCCACAGACCCACGACGGGCGGCAGTCCCGCGACACTGGCGTACGCCATGACCTGCGGCACCAGATAGGCCGCGACCGTGACCCCGGCCAGCAGGTCCCCGCGCAGCCAGCTCCGCCGGTACCCCCTGAGCACCGCGAGACCGGGAACCCCCGGCACAGCACGACGCCACCCTCCGCCTGGGGTGCCGGGGTGCTTCGACACGGCTGTCCTTCGGGGTAGGTCCGCGCCGGACGGGCACGGACACGGGCCCGCGCACTCACTCGGTGCGCTGCGCCCTGCGGGCCAGGAGCTTACCCACCTCCCACAGGACCAGGAGCGCGACGGCGGACAGCAGGGCCCAGCCGAACTGCCGCAGATCGATCCGGGTGGTGCCGAGGATGCGACGGAACCCGTCCATCTGGGTCACCAGGACCGCGAGGACGAACTGGGCCAGTGCCGTCCAGTTCATCTGCTTGCTTTCGAACGTGCTCGTCGTCAGCACCGAATCCGTCTCACTGCGGCACTCGAACGCGGCCACGATCAGGCAGAGCGCGAACGCCGTGAACGCCATCGAACTGCCGATGTGGACGCTGTCGAAGCGGGATTCGCCCAGCTTGATCAACCCCAGCAGGATGAGCGTGATCGCCAGCCCGCCGAGGCCGACCGTCACCATCACGGGCCGGGTCAGCACCGACTCGCCCCGAGGACGCGGCCTGCGCCGCATGAGCCCCGCGCTCTCCTTGTCGAAGCCGAGCGCGAAGCCGAACGAGGCGTTGACCACGAAGTGGATCCACAGCACCTGCGGCGGGGTGAACGGCTCACCGGCCGCGATGTTGAAGATGGTCGCCCCGAGGAAGGTCAGGACGAAGGTGACCAGCAACAGGAGCACGAAGCGGATGTACTTGGTGAGGTTGTCGTAGAGATTGCGGCCCTGTTCCACGGCGTAGACGATCGTCGCGAAGTTGTCGTCGGACAGGATCATCCGCGCCGCGTTCTTCGCCACGTCCGTACCGCTGCCCATGGCGATACCGATGTCGGCGGACTTGATGGCGGGAGCGTCGTTGACGCCGTCGCCGGTCATCGCGACGACATCGCCCTTCTTCTTGAGCGTGGCCGCCAGCAGCACCTTGTGCTCCGGCGCGACCCGACCCACCACCCCGATGTCGTCGATGCGGGCCAGCTGCTCGTGCTCCGGCAGCGCGGCGAAATCCGCGCCGAGGACCGCCTCGCCGGGGATCCCGAGCTGCCGGGCGATGGCGGCACCCGTCGTGACGTCGTCCCCGGTCACCATGCGGACCCGGATGTGGGCGGCCTGGGCGCTGGCCACGGCGGCCCGGGACTCCTCGCGGGGCGGGTCGACCATCCCGACCAGGCTGGTCATCCGCAGGTCCGTGACGTAGGCGAGCAGGTCGCCGCCGGGGTCGAAGTCGGCCGGGTCCAGATCCCGGGTGGCCGCCGCCATCACCCGGCGTCCCTCACCGCCCATGCGCTCGGACTGCCCGTCGGCGCGCCGGCTGAGGTCCTCGTCCCACGGGACGGTCGCGCCGCCCGAGAGCGCGGTGGCCGCGCGGGCCGTCACCGCCGGAGCCGCGCCCTTGACGAAACAGCGCACCACCGGCCGGCCCAAGGCGTCGACCGCGGAGTTGAAGGTGGCCATCAGCTTGTAGTCCGGGTCGAAGGGCAGTGTGGCGACACGGGGCAGCCGCTCGCGCGTGCCGTCGATGTCGAGGCCCGCCTTGTGCGCCAGCACCAGGAACGCGCCCTCCGTGGGATCGCCCACGACCTCGCCGTTCACCAGCTTGGCGTCGTTCGCGACGAGGTACGGAAGGATCGCGTCCTCGACGCCCGCGGAGGAGCCCGCGGCATGGTGGATCCTCCCTTCGAGGCCGTAGCCCGTACCGGAGACGGTGTACCGGTCGGTGGGCGTCACGACCTCCACGGCCGTCATCTGGTTCATGGTCAGGGTGCCGGTCTTGTCCGAGTTGATCGCCGACGTGAACGCCAGGGTCTCGACGGACGGCAGCTCCTTCACGATCGCGTTGCGCTTCGCCAGATTGAGACTGCCGACGGACAGGATCGCCTGGGTCACCGTGGGCAGGGCCTCGGGAATGGCGGCGATGGCCAGCGAGACCGCGCTGACGAACAGGGCGTCCCACGCCTGGTCGCGGCGGTACCCGAGCGCGAACATCACGATCATGGTCAGGCCCGCGGCGGCCGTGATCCACAGCGTCAGCGTGTCGAGCTCCTTGGTGAGCGGCGCCTCCTCCCGCTCGGTCGCCGACAGCATCTCCGAGATCTTTCCGAGCTCGGTGCCCTCACCCGTCCCGGTGACCACCACGACACCGCTGCCGTGGGTGACCGGGGTGTGCATGAACGCCATGTTCGACTGATCCCCCGGGCCCATGAGGACGGCCGGAAGTGTCGTGGCGTCCTTAGAGGCGGGAACACTCTCGCCGGTGAGCGCCGACTCGTCGATCTGCAGCGCGTGGGCTTCGACGATCCGCCCGTCCGCCGGAACCTGGTCGCCGGCGGTGATGTGCACGACATCGCCCACGACCAGCTGCTCCGCCGGGATCTCCGACTCGGTTCCGTCACGTCTGACCCGCGCCGTCGCCGTGAGCATGGACTTGAGAGCGTTCATCGCGCTCTCGGCCTTCCCCTCCTGCCGCAGACCCACGACCGCGTTCAGCAGGGTCAGCAGGACGAGCAGGATCGCGGTGCTCCACTCGGCGATCGCCAGCGAGACGACCGCGGCCACCAGGAGGACGATCTGCATATAGCTGCGGTACTGCTCGACGAACCGCCGCCACGCAGGCTTCGGCTTCTCCTCCGGCAGCGCGTTCGGCCCGTTCTCGGCGAGCAGTTCGGCGACCCGGGCGGCGGTGAGTCCGGACGCGGGATCGACACCGAAGGCCGAAGCGACGTCCTGCGGAGCACGCGCGTACCAGAGCTCCGGAGCAGCGCGCTCCGGAGCCCTTGGGCCGCTCGACTGCATCCCCATCTCAGCTCTCCGATCTGGATTCGCTCCGCCGTCCGTGTCCCGAGGGACCTACTTCCGCTTGCCCTTCCCGGTCCGCGAGGCCGTGCCGGACGCCTGCCGCCTCTTGGCCTCACGGCCGCCCGCTTCGGGGACCGGATGAACGGCCGCGTACGGGTCGGCCGGCGCACCCTCAGGAGCGTCGGCCTCCAGTTCCCGCCTCGCGGCCCGGAGGTCCTTGCGCGCCTCCTTGCCCACCACCGGGTAACTGGGGTCGATGTCCATGAGCGTGTGAGCCAGCACCGCCGCGGTGGAGATGCGCGCGAACCACTTCCGGTCCGCCGGGACGACATACCAGGGCGCCCACGGCGTACTCGTCCGCGACAGCATCTCGGAGAACGCGTCCTGGTACTCGTCCCACCGCCTGCGCTCCCGCACGTCGGCGGCGGAGAACTTCCAGTTCCGCTCCGGCAGGTCGAGCCGCTTCATGAACCGGGTGCGCTGCTCCTCCTTCGACAGGTTCAGGAAGATCTTCACGACCTTGAACCCGTTGTCCGTCAGGTAGCGCTCCCAGTCGTTGATGGCCCGGTACCGGCGATCCCAGATGTCCTCCCGGCGCGCGTCCGCCGGCAGCCGCTGGCGTTCGAGGACCTCCGGGTGCACCCGGACGACCAGCACCTCCTCGTAGTGCGAACGGTTGAAGATCGCGATGTCGCCACGGGCGGGCAGCTTGTTGGCGTACCGCCACAGGTAGTCGTGGTCGAGCTCCTCGGCGGAGGGCTGCTTGAAGCTGCTCACCTTGACGCCCTGCGGGTTCACCCCGCTCATGACGTGCCGGATCGTGCCGTCCTTGCCTCCGGCGTCGAGCGCCTGAAGACAGAGCAGTACGCCGTACGTGTCCTGGGCCGCCAGGCGTTCCTGGTACTCGGCGAGCAGGGACACGCCCGTGCGCAGCAGCTCCACGCCTCGCTTCTTCTTCAGGCCGGCCTTGTACCGGGGGTCGAAGTCCTCGCCCAGATCCACCCGCGATCCCGGTTCGACCCGCAGCGGCTCGATGAGCTCCGCGACGCGCTCGGCCCTGGCATCCGTCATGACGACCCGCCTCGTTTCCTGTCACGCAGAGCGCCGCACGGTCATGAGGGCTCACCGGCACGGCCCAGATCGGACGCGGGCCGGAGCCTGGCGGGTATCCACCGGCCGAGCAGGGAGGAGCGTCCCGGGCCCTCGTCCTGCCGCTCCGCCGTTCCGGCCGGTGCCGGCCGCTCCGCGGTCGCGTCGCCGGTGGTCGCCGGCGCGCGGGAGGCCTCTTCATGGTGGGTGCCGAGCAGCGCCCGGACCCGGCGTTCGACCAGAATCGGGACGTACGTCCTGACCTTCGCCTGCTGGAACGAACCGCGGGCCGTCGCCACCACGTCGTCCACGACGGACGGGGCGACCGAGGGGTACGCGGCCTTCAGCCTCGTGGCCAGGTGAAGGAGGGCGACCGCCTCGTCCTGGCGGGCCGCCTGGTGAGCCGCCGGATCCGCCGTCGGGGGAGTGCCTGTGGGCGGAGCGGGGGCGTGACTCGTTCCCTGCGGTGCGCCGCTCTCGCCGGCCGTGGATGCCGGCTCGTCCGTCTTCATCGCTCAACCACCCGCGCGCTCGCAAGTCTCGAGCCTCACGGGGCGGAGACCGTTGGGTCAACGGTCCCGATCGACCGCCCCGAGACGGCTCGACGGCCGGGTACGAGGCCGTCCCACTCATTCTGAGTCCGCCCGGTCGAAACCGCCTGACGGACGGTGCGCCCGCGCGGGTGCCTGCGCCGCTGCGGGCGGCGGCCGTCGCAACCGGGAGCCTCGCCGAGGCCGCTTCGCTCGCGGAGAGCGGACGGCTCACGGAGACCGGATCGCCGACGGAGGCCGACTTCGCACACGAGGTGACCGGACCCAGGCCCCGTGGAGAGGAGCCGGAGTCGTCCGGTCCGGTCGAGTCCGGCACCGCGGTGTCCGTACGACGACCCGCGCCACCCGACCGGCGCCGCCACCGCCGTGATGTGTTACCCCCGGTCCGGCGAACGCGGGTGGACGAGGGCACGGCTGGTGGGCGCGGGGCGGGTGGCAGGGGTCGATCCGTGGACCGGGCAGGCATCGCCCGTCATGACGGGGATCGGGAACTGACAACCTGTCATCTATGTTCAGGCGGAACGCGGTTGGCTCGAATGACGCCAGGCCGCGAGCGGGACACATCTCATGATTCGCCCGCGCGTTCCGCGGTGTTGCCTGTGTATGGCGAAGGGTCAGCCGAAGGCCTTGACCGCCTGGTAGTAGGTCCAAGCGGTGCTGTCGCAGGACACCTTCGTGGCGCCGCTGTAATTGGCGCAGACTCGCTCCAGGTCCGCGTAAAGGGCGCTGTCGAGGCGCGACTTGTTGGCATCGAAGGTGCCGGCGGCCTTGTAGTTGCGGTAGCCGAAGTCATGCCGGGCGCATGAGGTCGCGAAGGGGAAGCCGAACGGGTTGTCCGGCGAGTCGGAACAGTAGTCGGTGGACCAGTCGAAGGCATACGCTGACCAGGCGGCCTGGTTCGCGCGGGCGGCGACCCAGGTGTTGTAGCTCGACGCGCTGGTCTGGGTCCAACTGGACAGGACCTGGGGCTTGTCGGCAGGGGCGGCGCTGGCGGCTGTAGCGGTCGCCGTGATGGTTGCCAATGCCATGGCCGAGGCGGCAAGGCCGGTGGCGAGTCTTCGGTGCATCCCACACCTCCATGAGGCTGCGACCCGCCCATCGGGCTGCAGGTTCATGACAAGAATGATCGGCATCGCGACCCCCCCTTGCATAGTGCTCGGAGCCCAACAATCAATTAACTCGGGGAAGTTGGGGGTGGCGTTTCATTCCTGCGACCACCATGGCCGACTATGGCTGGATGTGTTCCCTTGGGGTCCGGGGGCGCCACCCTTCGAGCCGCCCGGAGCCAGGCGACAACGGGGGGTTGACGTGACAACGGGGGGTTGTCATTCTGGGGACATGGCGAACACGAAGGACCTCTCCGCGCATCAGCCAACTCTCGCTCGCATCAAGGAAGTACGGGCGCAGGCCATCCACCATGCCCGCCTGGCACGGCAGTTCGCTGTCGAGAGGCGTGAGCTGATGCAGGGACTCATCGACCAAGGGGTGTCGCAGGCGGACATCGCGAGGGAACTCGGCGTCACGCGACAGGCCATTCAGAAGATGCTGGCCTCCTAGGCCATGCCATGCCATGCCAGGTCGCGGCGCGGTGGATCACATGTCCTCAAGCACTCATGTCCCATGTCCCCACGCGTCCCTGTTCATGTGCGCCCTGTGTTCATGTCTCGTGTCCCATGACCGCATACGTTCCCGCGCTCGGGCGTTGTCGCCCGTGACGGCCGGACCTGTCCTGTCGGCAGGACGGCGCACGGCCCATGTCCTGGCCTGCGCGGCCGGAGTCTCGGTGGCGGGCGACCGGCGGCGCCATGACCGGATCGGTCCGCAGAGGGACTCGATGAGGTCTGTCCCCGTGGTGTGCGCGCCGGTCAGAGTGGAGGCATGAGCCGAGCACTGATCGTCATCGATGTCCAGGAATCCTTCCGCGCCCGCCCCCTGTGGGAGACGATCTCCAACCCGAAGATCACCGACCGGGTGGACCGCCTGGTCGGGCTCGCCCGCCGGGCCGGCGACACGGTGGTGTGGGTGCTGCACGCGGAGCCCGGCAGCGGCGACGTGTTCGACCCCGCCCTCGGCCATGTCCGGCTGATGGACGAGCTCAGGCGCCAGGACGGGGAACCGCTGATCCACAAGACCTCGCACAACGCCTTCACCACCACCAACCTGCAGCAACTCCTCACCGAACGTGGTGTCCGCGAGCTCGTCGTCTGCGGAATCCGCACCGAACAGTGCGTGGAGACCACCGCCCGCCTCGCGAGCGACCTCGGCTACCAGGTCACCTTCGTCTCCGACGCCACCGCCACCAACCCCATCCCGCACCGGGACGCCCCCGCCGACCAGAGCGTGGCGGAACTGCTGGCGGACCCCCGCACCCTGAGTGCCGAGGACGTCATCAGGCGCACCGAGTACGCCCTGGCCGGGCGCTTCGCCACCATCGCCACGGTCGACGAACTGGAGGCCTGGGCCGCGTCTCGGGCATGATGACCGGATCGTGACTCACATCGTCTTCTTCCTGGTGCCCGGAGTCCATCTGCTGGACCTGGCCGGCCCCGCGCAGGTCTTCTCCACGGCAACGGACTTCGGGCACCCGTACACCCTCCACTACGTCGCCGAGCAGCCGCGGATCCTCACCGCTCAGGGGCTGCCGCTGGAGGCCCGGCTCGACTGGCCCGAGCTCGGGCCCGAGGACCTTATCGTCGTGCCCGGCTGGCGGGCCCTCACCCTCGCCGAGGGGCCTCCCGTCGGGGAGGCCGGTCTGCGGGTCCTCCGGGACCATCACGCGCGGGGCGGCACCGTCGCCAGTGTCTGCGCGGGCGCCGACGCGCTCGGCCGGGCCGGGCTGCTCGACGGCCGTCGCTGCACCACGCACCACGACGTCCAGGACGATCTCGCCCGCCGCTACCCGCGGGCGGCCGTGGTCCGCGACGTCCTGTACACCGAGGACGACCGGGTGGTCACCTCGGCGGGCATCGCCAGCGGGATCGATCTCGCCCTGCACCTCATCGCCACCCGGCACGGCCCGGCGGTGGGCGCACAGGTCGCGCGGGACATGGTGGTCTACGCACGACGCAACGGCCACGAACCCCAGGCCAGCGCGATGCTCCGGCACCGGTCCCACCTGGACGACACCGTGCACCGCGCACAGGACCTGCTCGACGCCCGCTTCGACCGGCCGGTCCCCCTCCCGGAGCTGGCCGCGGCCGTCGGCGTGAGCGAACGCACCCTCACCCGTCTCTTCACCCGCGCGACCGACGGCCTCACACCGCTGCGCTATCAACAGGCCCTGCGGCTGGAGCGCGCCGAGCACCTCATCAGCCACGGTGTCACCGTCGACGCCGCCGCACGCGCGGTGGGCTTCGAGGACGCCCGTATGCTGCGCCGCCTGCGAGCGCGCTCGACCTGAACCGCCACCACGTACACCCCCGCCGTGTCCCGCGAGCGGGCCTCAGCCCTCCTGGCCCGCTCCCGTCAGCGTTGCCCGCTGGCGCGCGGCGCGTACGGCCGCCGTCAGCGAGACGATGTCGTAGGCACCGTAGTGACGGCGGCCGTTGACGAAGAAGGTCGGAGTGCCCGAAACGCCGCTGAGGTCCGCCGACTCGACGTCCTTGGCCACCCGGGCCACGGCCGCGCCGTCCCGGAGGTCCTCGCGGAAGCGGGCGCTGTCGAGGCCGGCGCGAACGGCGTACCGGAACAGGTCCTTGGGCCCCAGATCACCCTGGTGTCCCATGAGGAGGTCGTGCATCTCCCAGTAGCGGTTCTGCCGGGCCGCGGCCTCGGACGCCTGCGCGGCGAGCTGCGCGTTGGGGTGCACGTCGGTGAGCGGAAGGTGGCGCCATACATAGCGGACATCACCGAAGTCGGCGAGCAGTTCGCGCACCACGGACTCGGCCAGACCGCAGTAGGGACACTCGAAGTCGCCGTACTCGACGAGGGTCACGGGCGCGTCGAGCGGCCCGCGCACATGATCGCGCTCCACATCGACGGGTTCGCTGAGGTCCACGATGCTCTGACCCGTGCCGAGGAGCGCCCGCGCGCGGGCGCGCCCGCTGAGCGCACCGATCACCAGGGTGACGACCCAGGTCAGGAGGAACGAGCACGCGACCGCCGCCAGAATGCCGACCTTCGCCTGCGCCAGACGGTCGCCGCTGAAGGCCAGCGACGCGATCAGCAGCGCCACGGTGAAACCCACACCGGCCAGCGTGCCCCCGGCCGTGATGGCGCCCCAGCCCACGGGCGGGTGGAGACGCCCTCGGGCGGCGCGCGTGGTGAGCCAGGTGCCGCCGATGATGCCGACGGGCTTGCCGAGCAGGTAGCCGAAGAGGATGCCGAGGGTGATGGGTGAGGTGAAGGCGTCGGCGAGCTGACCGGCGCTGAGCGTGATGCCGGCGTTGGCGAGGGCGAACAGCGGCACGATCACGTAACTGGTCCAGGGATGGAACATCTGCTGGAGCCGCTCGTTCGGGGAGAGCGTCGAGGCGAGACCGCGTCGCACCGTGCGCTCCAGCTCCGGGGTCGGCTGCTCGCGGAAACGCCGGAACAGCCGGCTGGCGTGTTCCAGATCGCTGCGCTCCGCCGAGTACGCGTACGTCAGCATGCCCATCGCGAGACCTGTCACCACCGGGTCGATGCCCGACTTCAGCAGTGCCACCCAGATCGCCACGCCCAGTACGCCGTACAGAGCCGGAATCCGTGCGCCGATGGTGCGCCGCACCAGCAGGACGACCACGAACAGGCCGAGCGCCGTCAGCAGCGCGGGCAGCGAGATGGTGTCGCTGTAGGCGACGACGATGATGGCCAGCGCCAGGAAGTCGTCCACCACGGCGACGGTGAGCATGAAGACGCGGAGATTGGTGGGCAGTCGTGAGCCGAAGACGGCCAGCATGCCCAGGGCGAAGGCGGTGTCGGTCGACATGGCGGCACCCCAGCCGTGCGCCGCGGAGCCATGGCCCGAGGTGATGGCCAGGTACACGACGACGGGGACGATCATGCCGCTGAGACCCGCCAGCAGCGGCAGGGTGACCCGGCGGCGTTCCCGCAGCTCGCCCAGGTCGAACTCGCGGCGCGCCTCCAGGCCGACGACGAAGAAGAACAGCGTCATCAGGCCGCTGTTCACCCACTCGCGCAGGTCCATCGACACTCCGCCCGACCCGATACGGATCGACAGCTCGGTGCCCCACACGCTCTCGTACGAGTCAGGACCGATGTTGGCCCAGGCCAGCGCCACCAGAGCGGCGGCGAGCAGCACGGCGGCGCTGCCGGTCTCCGTCCGCAGGAACGCGCGCAGCGGGCTGCGGGCGCGGTTGCCGCACTGGGTCTGACCTGACAGGGGCGGCGTCTCGGATGGCATGGTCACCCTCCGATTCTCGCCCCGGAGCGGATACTTCCCCAGACGGCACGTGACCGGATCGACGGCGGGCGACCGGACCCGTCAGGATTCGAGAAGCGCCGGCGGCCGCATCTCACCTAGCGTGGCGCATGGACACCGTCACCTGACATCGGCCGGCACCGACGGTGACGTTCGCCGTGGACCGTGGCCACGGTCGCGCGGACGCAGTCGGTCGACGACGCCCCGGCACACCGCGCGATGCTGGTTGGATCGAGGCAGGCGATGCCGGCGGAGACCGTGAAGGCGGCCCCGCCCGAAAGATGGAGACACGATGAGCAAGGCCACGAGGACGGACACGCAGCCGCCCGCGCCGCATGGTGCCGACAGCCACGATCTGATCCGCGTGCTCGGCGCGCGGGAGAACAATCTCAAGGACGTCAGCATCGAGATCCCGAAGCGCCGGCTGACGGTGTTCACCGGCGTGTCCGGCTCGGGCAAGAGCTCGCTGGTGTTCAACACGATCGCCGCCGAGTCGCAGCGGCTGATCAACGAGACCTACAGCAGTTTCGTGCAGGGATTCATGCCCACCCTCGCGCGGCCCGAGGTCGACGTCCTCGAAGGCCTGACCACCGCGATCATCGTCGACCAGCAGCGGATGGGTGCCGACCCGCGCTCCACGGTCGGCACGGCCACGGACGCCAACGCGATGCTGCGCATCCTCTTCAGCCGGCTCGGCAAGCCGCACATCGGCCCGCCCAGCGCGTACGCCTTCAACGTCCCCTCGGTCCAGGCGAGCGGGGCCATCACCGTCGAGCGCGGTGCCAAGACGGCGGTGAAGGCGACCTTCAACCGCACCGGCGGCATGTGCGTGCGCTGCGAAGGCCGGGGAGCCGTCTCCGACATCGACCTCACGCAGCTCTACGACGACTCCAAGTCGCTCAACGACGGCGCGATCACCATCCCCGGCTACGGCTCGGACGGCTGGAACATGCGGCTCTACAAGGAGTCGGGCTTCGTCGACCCGGACAAGCCGATCCGCAAGTACACGAAGAAGGAGCTGCACGACTTCCTCCACCACGAGCCGGTCAGGATGAAGATCGCGGGCATCAACATGACCTACGAGGGTCTGATCCCGCGGATCCAGAAGTCGATGCTCTCCAAGGACAAGGAGGCGATGCAGCCGCACATCCGGGCGTTCGTGGACCGGGCCGTCACCTTCACCCCCTGTCCCGAGTGCGACGGCACCCGGCTCAGCGAGGGTGCCCGTTCGTCGAAGATCAAGCGGATCAGCATCGCCGACGCCTGCGCGATGCAGATCAGCGACCTGGCCGACTGGGTACGCGGTCTCGACGAGCCCTCGGTGGCACCGCTGCTCTCCGCGCTCCAGCAGACGCTCGACTCGTTCGTGGAGATCGGCCTCGGCTACCTCGCCCTGGACCGTCCGGCGGGCACGCTGTCCGGCGGCGAGGCGCAGCGCGTCAAGATGATCCGCCACCTCGGCTCATCGCTCACCGACATCACGTACGTCTTCGACGAGCCCACGGCGGGCCTGCACCCCCATGACATCCAGCGGATGAACGACCTGCTGCTGCGGCTGCGCGACAAGGGCAACACGGTGCTCGTCGTGGAGCACAAGCCGGAGACCATCGTGATCGCCGACCACGTCGTCGACCTCGGTCCCGGCGCCGGTACGGGCGGCGGCTCCGTCTGCTTCGAGGGGACGGTCGACGAACTGCGGACCGCGGGCACGGTCACCGGCCGCCACTTCGACGACCGGGCCTCCGTCAAGGAGTCGCTGCGCAAGCCCACCGGCACGCTGGAGATCCGCGGCGCGTCGGCGAACAACCTGCGCGATGTCGACGTCGACATCCCGCTCGGGATGCTGGTCGTCGTCACCGGAGTCGCCGGTTCCGGCAAGAGCTCGCTCGTGCACGGGTCCATCCCGGCCGGGGAGGGTGTGGTGTCGGTCGACCAGGCGCCGATCCGTGGCTCGCGGCGGAGCAACCCGGCGACGTACACCGGTCTGCTCGACCCGATCCGCAAGGCCTTCGCGAAGGCCAACGACGTGAAGCCGGCGCTGTTCAGCGCCAACTCCGAGGGTGCCTGCCCCACCTGCAACGGCGCGGGCGTCATCTACACGGACCTGGCGATGATGGCCGGCGTCGCCACCACCTGCGAGGAATGCGAGGGCAAGCGGTTCGACGCGTCGGTCCTGGAGTACCACCTCGGCGGCCGTGACATCAGCGAGGTGCTCGCGATGTCGGTCGACGAGGCCGAGGAGTTCTTCGGCGCCGGTGAGGCGCACACACCGGCCGCGCAGCGCGTCCTCGGGCGGCTCGCCGATGTCGGGCTCGGCTACCTCACCCTCGGACAGCCGCTCACCACGCTGTCCGGCGGCGAGCGGCAGCGGCTCAAGCTCGCCACGCACCTGGGCGACAAGGGCGGTGTCTACGTCCTCGACGAGCCGACCACCGGCCTGCACCTCGCCGACGTCCAGCAGTTGCTCGCACTGCTCGACCGGATCGTCGACTCGGGCAAGTCGGTCATCGTCGTCGAGCACCACCAGGCGGTCATGGCGCACGCCGACTGGATCATCGACCTCGGCCCCGGAGCCGGTCATGACGGCGGGCGGCTCGTGTTCGAGGGCACTCCGGCCGACCTCGTCGCCGCCCGCGCCACCCTCACCGGCGAACACCTCGCGGCCTACGTCGGCGCCTGACCGGGGATCGCGCGGACCCGTGGGACGAGTTCCGGCCGTCGTCCGAACTCGTCCCACGGGTCCACCGGCCGCCGACGGACGGCCGCGGTCCGGCATCGGTCCGATCGGCAGCCGGGAAGCGCCGGACACCGGCGAGCAACAGGGCCCGCCCTGAACGTCGGTGGCGAGCGACCCGTGGGGCCGGCCGTGGTCGTGACGGGCCCTGCCGGACCCGCAGGGCTCCGCGCGCGCCCTGCCCGAAATGCCCCTACGGTTGACGCACAGAGTGGCGCCCGCGGACAGCGACTTCTTCCGCTCCCAGCGCCCCCGTCAGCGCATCAGGAGGCCGGACGCCATGACCACAGCATCAGAGACCCCTGTCCTGGACACCATCGCCGCCATGACCGTCGACTCCCTGGAGCGGTGCGGACTGCCGACGGACCAGCTCCTCCTCACCCGTATCGCCGCCCTCGCGGCCTCGGACGCGCCGCCCATCTCCTACCTCGCGCACATCGACCCCGCCATCAAGGCCGATCTGACCATGGCGGCGGTGCAGGACGTCCTGGTGGCCATCGCCCCCATCGTGGGTACGGCCCGTGTCATGACGGCGGCGGGCAACATCGCCGCGGCGTTCGGCGTCGCGATCGCCGTGGCCGAGGAGGAGATCGCGGCGGAGGCCGCGGCCGAGGGCGGGAGTTGAGGGCGAGCGCTGGACACGGGCCCGGGATCACCGTTCATCCGGGGGCCTGTTGCTCTCCGCGCCCGGCTCTGACGGGTTCCGCTGACGTCTGCCCTGCTGGACTGCCGACACGAGCAGCCGGGCGGCGACACCGATCAACAGCAGGTTCACCGTCATCTGCCCGGTGACCAGCAGCCGGGCCGTTTCACTGAGTGGAGTGATGTCTCCGAAGCCGACGGTGCTGAAGACCGTCATGGTGAAGTACAGGGAGTCGGTCCGCGACAGTGACTCGCTGAAGCTGCTCGCGGCGGTGTGCTCGACCAGGTAGTAGACCGTCGCGAACAGGAGCAGGTAGAGCGGGGCGGTGGTGGCCAGGGCCTCCATGGCACGCAACTCCGGCCGCGACGCCCGGGTGATCTCGCGGATCTGCCAGGCCAGCAGCAGCGCCACCGCCACGATGCCGCCGATGAGCAGGAGGACCGTACCCGGGGTGAAGGCCGAGTCGAGCGGGAGCCGGTAGTAGGCGGTGACGAGGATCGCCGAGGTCAGGAGTGATCGCATGGTGGCGCGGAGCGCCTCCCGCCGGTTCCTCCTCGAATTCCTGTCCACCGCTCCGCCCCGATACCGGCTGCCACGACCGCGACCGCGCCGGCTCGCGGATTCACCCTTCCCGGATTCAGGAGCGCCGAGCGGCAGGCGCACCACGTGGTCACCTGGATGGCGGTGTCATCTCCCGGTCGGGCGATCGGCCCGGCCGACCGGAGACGACACCGGCGCGGCCGGGACCGGCCCGGGGCCCACACAGGGTCGCTCGTTTCGCCGGACGCGACTCGGATCGACCTGCCCTCAAGGCCGGATGAGCGTCACCTCGCGACGGTGGGCGTCCTGGACCTCGGGGGACCAGTCGCCGGTGCAATAGACGGACACCTCGCTCATCGAACCGTCGCGTACGTCGGCGCGGAGCAGTTCGCGGCAGTACCAGGCGCCATCGGCGCTCTCCCAGCGCTCCTCGAACTCGAGGACGATCCCGGTCCCGGTGACGTCGGCGCGGTGGCGCGGAACGGTGCCGAGGAAGGGATGGCTGGTGCGGCGCAGGGCCACGAGGTTGTCACGGCCGGATGTCTGGAGCCGCCACTGGGGCAGGCTGAGGTCCACGAACACATCGTCCGTGAAGAGTCCGGCCGGGGCGCTGTTCGTCGTGAGGAACTCCACGAAGAGATCGGCGAGTTCCTTGGCCCGGCGGGCGTCGAGCGTGCTCATGACGGTGCCTTCGCGAGATTGCCGCCGATGACCTGCATGGTGCGGTCGAGCTCGGTGGTGGGGCTGAACTCGACGACTTCGGTGCCGGCGAAGAGGAGGGGCAGGTGGCCCGGCGCGCCGTAGTAGGCGTCACCGGCGTGGAAGACCTCGTCGTGGTCGACGTACCGGAACACGATCTTTCCGGAGATCACCTGGCCCCAGTGCGGGCACTGGCACCGGTCGTCGGGCAGCCCCCGGAAGAGCGGCGCCGGATCCATGTCCGCCTTCATCGTTTCGTAGGAGACGGTGTAGGGGCCCACCTGGGCGTACCGGCCCTCGATCACCGGCTCGTCCACCTTGAGCTCCGCCTCCGCCTTGGCTGTGCGTGGCATGACGTCCTGCCCTTCGTTCCCGCGCCGTACCCGGTCGTACGGCGCCTTCACCCATCAGGCGTGAGGTCG
The DNA here is from genome assembly GCF_044757755.1 of Streptomyces sp. NPDC091209. Classification (NCBI taxonomy): domain Bacteria; kingdom Bacillati; phylum Actinomycetota; class Actinomycetes; order Kitasatosporales; family Streptomycetaceae; genus Streptomyces; species Streptomyces sp. NPDC091209. The sequence goes on from NZ_JBIVVR010000009.1 coordinate 361,124, forward strand.
GACGGCACAGTGTGAGGCGACGGCTCACCGGCGACGCTCGCGTGCCGCGCGGCAGCCCGCTCCCGGGACTCACAGACGCCAGGCGGGCGGGTTCTCGGGCTCGTAGACGCAGAGGGTGCCCGTGCGCACGGCGGTCTCCAGGTGCCGTCCGAGTTCCGGGTGGACCGCCGCGACTCGGCGTACGGCCGCGCGGACGCGTGCCGTGACGGCCGTGCGGGCGCGTTCCGCCGGGGAACCGGCGCGTCGGACGTGGCCGCCGATGCCGTACGCGGCGGACAACTGGCGCACGAGCGCCTCCCTCTCCTCCGCGATCCCGCGCGACCGCTCGGTGTCGCCGCCCGCGTCGGCGTCCTCGGCCTCCTCCTCCAGTTCCCGCAGCCGTCGCCGGTACGCGGCGCGCGCGGTGGCGTCGATCACCTCGCCCAGGTCACCGGGCGGGTGCAGATCCGCGGTGCCCGTGTCACCGGCGGCAGCGGGGCCACCGGACGCCGCGAGATCGACGGCCGGGACCGGGGTGCCAGGCCGCCCGAGAAGCACGGCGATGTCCCGCAGACCCTTGCTGTCGGGGAGGCGGGCCTCGCGGCCTGCGTAGACCAGGTGCCACAGCGGGCCTTCGCGACGGAAGAGCGGCAGGGCCCCGGCACCGGCGCCATCGGTGGAGCCGGTCGAGTCCCGGGGTTCGGTGTCGGTGGGGTGGGTCGAGTCCCAGGGATCGGTGTCCGTGGGGTGGGTTGTGTCCTGGAGTCCGGTGTCGGTGGGGTCGGGCGAGTTCCGGAGCTCGGCGTCGGTGGGGACGGTCGAGTTCCGGAGCTCGGCGTCGGTGGGGACGGTCGAGTCCTGGGGCCGCGCGTCGGCGGGGGCTTGGAGTGGCGTGCCGTGGCTCGTGCCGTCCTGCGTCCGGACGGGGTCGACGCGGAACACCGTCGATGCCGGAACGGCTGTCCCGGTGCGGTCCTCCGGAATGCCTCGCGCACCCGTCGTCTCCTCCGTGATGCGTTCGGCGAGTGCGACCGCTCCGGCCTCCACGGCGGCCCGCACGGCGCGATCGCGGTGGTGGCGTGCCGTCCGGTCGTCCCCCACGGACCGGGCCAGGAGGGCCAGATGACGGTCGACCGGGCCCCGGATCGCCGCGCCGATGCCCTCCACCGCGAACAGGCCCGCGTACGGCGCCAGGGCGTCGTAGAGCGGGGACGCGGCGGGATGGCCGCCCACCGCACCGACGGTCTCCGCGGCCTGCGCCATCATCGGCAGCCACTCGCTGTCCCGGGGAGCCCGGACGAGCGCCGGCATGAGGGCGGTCAGGCGCCGCGAGGCCTCCTCCGGACGGCCGAGCTGGGCGGCGAGCAGGGCCAGTGTGACCCGTGGCCACACGCCCGGCATGTGCTCCAACGGCGCCCGGTCGCAGAGCTGTTGCAGGTGGTCCCGGTCGCCGGTCTGGGCGTAGAGACACCAGCGCTGCGTCTCCGCGAGCAGCGCTGCGTTGGCGCTGCCCGCCGCGCCGCCCAGCGCCTCCACCTCCTCGAGGGCGGCGGCACAGGCCTCGTACCGCCCCTCCATCAGGGCCCGGGTGCCGCGCCACAACGGCACGTACCACGCGTACAGCGGTTGCCGCAGCGGACGGGCCGCGCTCGCGTACGCCGCCGCCTCGGAGTCGGCCTCGGCGAACGAGCCCGTCTCCATCAGTGCGACCAACCGCAGCCGCCGGCCCAGGAGTTCGAGGGGGAGGCCGCGCCGGTCGCGGGCCACCGCGATGATCTCCTGGGACCAGTCGAGGCGGTCACGGCAGTGGTCGGGGCCGGGCCGGGCGTCGCACAGGGCCGCGAGCGCCGGTCCGAGGGTTGCCGCGTCGCCGACCTCACGGGCCGTGGCGACAGCCTCCTTCGCGAGAGCGACCCGGTGTTCCTCCGGTTCGAGGAGGGCCGCCGCCAGGGAAAGCCGGGCCGTGACGGCGGCACGCAGCGCGGCGTGCGCCGGATCGTCCGCGAGGGAGGAACGCGCCTCGGCGAGCAGATCGACCTGCTCGCGGTCGGCCACATCGACCTCGAAGCCGACAGGACCCGTACCCAGGCCCAGCGCGGCCCGCGCGAGCAGATCGGGCCGGGCCGCGCGCCGCGCGAGCGAAGCGGCACGCAACAGTGCGGAACGGGCCGCCGGCCAATCGCCGGACCCGAGCCGCGCCGCGCCGAGCCCGAGCAGCACCTCTACGCGTTCTTCCGCGTCATCGAGCCCCCGATCGGCTTCCTCGACACCCTCGACGGGCCGAGAAGCCCTGTCGCCGTGGCCGTGGCCGTGGCCGTGGCCGTGGCCACCGCCACCGGCACTGGTATCGGCACTGGTATCGGTATCGGCACGGGCATCGGCGTCGGCCCTGGTTTCCTGGGCCGCGTCGACGGCACCGGTCGCGTACGCCCGCGCGGCTCTCTCGTACCAGCGCGCCGCCTCCTCGAACGCGAGAAGCGCCGCGGCACGGTCGGCGGCCGCCCGGCAGTACCCGGCGGCCTCGCGCGTGTGTTCCGGGCCTGCGAGAAGGAGGTGGTGGGCGACCTCGGCGGGCCCGGTGTCGCGGCCGCGCCGGGCGTAGTCGGCCAGAACGGCCGCCACGGTGTGGTGCAGCCGGGCCCGCTCACCGGGCGCGGACCTCCCGGACAGGGCCTCGCGCAGGAGATCGTGCCGGAAGCGGCCCTCGTTCGCGCCGGCCTCCGTCAGGAGTCCGGCTCCCGCCGCCTCCCCGAGCAGCGTGTGCACCTCGTCGAGGGGCACGTCGGCGGCATCGGCCAGCACGTCGAGCCGGAACCGTGTCCCCAGCAGGGAGGCGATGTCCAGCAACCGCGCGGCGCGGGGCGACAGTTCGGCGGTACGGGCACGGACCGCGTCCCGCACCTGTACGGAGACGGCGGTCGCCAGGACGTGGTCACTCCCGGCCCTGTCGAAACCGGGGGAGTCGAAACCGAGCGCGTCGGGACCGGGCTTGTAGGGACCGCCACCCGCCCGGAGGAGTTCCGTCACGAAGAACGCGTCACCGCCCGTGTACCGGGCCAGGGCGCGCACGGCCGACGGTTCGGGTGCGTTGCCCGTGGCGGCGTTGAGGAGCGTTGCCACGTCCTTCTCCCGGAGTGGTCCCACCGGCAGCGCGTGGCCGCGGCGCAGGAGTTGGGCGCGGACCCAGGCGCGGTCGTGCCAGGCCCTGTCGTCGTCGCGGGCCGTGGCCAGCAGCAGGATCCGGGCACCGCGCACGGCGTCCGCGGTCTCCAGGAGCAGCCGCAGCGAGGAGGCGTCGGCCGCGTGGACGTCGTCGAGGACCAGCAGCAGCGGCCGCCGCCGCGCCACCGTCGTCAGGACCTCGGTGACGTCCCCCGCCAGTCTCAGCCGCGCCGCCTCCGGGTCCGCGTCCGTTCGTCCGGCATCCGCGGATCCGGCCAGAAGCGCCCGCAACGCCGGTGACGCGGCGACCAGCCGTCCGCAGCGCACGTTGTCCACGACGAGTTCGCGCAGCAGCCGCGACCACGGTCTCAGGGCATGTTCGACGGCGTCCGGCGGGCACCACGTCCAGACCGTGCGAAAGCCTTCGGTACGGGCGGCGGCCTCCTCGGCGAGGCGGGTCTTGCCCGCTCCCGCCGCCCCCGTCAGCGTGACGAGTCCGCCCTTGCCCCCGGCGGCGCGCTCCCCGGCCTCCCGGAGTTCACGGAGTACGTCCTCGCGTCCCACGAACGGGAAACCCGTCACCATGGCAGTCCTCGTCGGTTCTTCGCCGCTCCGCCCCCCTCCGTAGAGCGTAGGCAGGAGAAACGGAGGCCGCGAGGCATGGACAGGATGACCTTGCGGTCCTCCGAGCTAAGCGCTCGGTCGCTTTCCGTAATAGGGGCTGACGGTCTGGGCCGGCTTCCGCTGGATCACCCTCAGCATCCTGATCGTCGCAGCATCGTCGCGCCCCGTGGTCGTCGGCCATTCGACGCCCGAGCCGGCGAGGTCGCTGACGAAGACGATCTCGGTAGCCAGAAGCGTCCGTGCCCAGTCCACTGCGGAGAGTGGGGAGTCTTCGCCAAGTGCGTTCCGGAGCCTTTGGCACTGGTCGATCAGATCCCGCGCGCCGGTGAACCCCATGCCGACGGCGAGTTGGTCGCTGCAGTGTGCGGGGCCGCCCCACTCCAGGAGCGCACGACTCAGCAGTCCCACCTCGTGCTCGGTCAACAACTCGCCGGCTCTCACCATGTCTCGCGACACAGGGTCACCCCTTCCGCCGATCCGCAGATGTGACCTGGCTCGGTGCCTGGCCCGTACCGAGGCCGTGTTCCACTGGATCGGGGAAGGCACATGCCGTCGCACCCGGTCCGGAACGCACTCCAAGCCCCCGGGTGATCACGCCACCGTGCAGCTCGCGCCGCACGGCCCGGAGGTTGTTCTTGAACACCTGCGCTCCGGCCACACCTACGCCCAACTCGCTGCCTGAAAACCTGTCGCCAGTGCGGCGGTTGGCTTGGTAGGAAGGACGGATGGCGATGCGTGATCTTGATCCTGTGGAGTGTCTGTTGGCCGAACGAGCCTGTGAGCGGCTGGTCTTGGAGTTGGTACGTCGGCTCGACCTCGGTGAGCCGAGTACCGTCTGCGACCTCTTCACGACCGACGGCGTCTGGGAATGGCCGTACGACGGGCGCCGGATCGAGGGCAGGGAAGCCCTGCGCGCCTATTTCGGCTCGCGGCCCGCGGACCGTCTGTCCCGGAGGATGTGCACGAACATTCTGGTCACGGTCGACTCACCGGACACCGCCTCGGCGACGACCTACTTCGCCACCTACCGCGTCGACGGTTACACGGAGGGCACGTTGGTTCCGTCGCGGCTGCCCGCGAACATCGGGCACTACGAGGACACCTTCCGCCGGGTCGGCGGCACTTGGCTCATGGCCACCCGCACGCTTGTCCTGCCGTTCGGCGGGCCGACGGAACGTCTGGCTGCGCCGAACGGTGTTCCCGGGTCCCTTTGACGGCGTTGACCGCGACCCGGTCGAGCGGGACGCGCTGCTTCAGCGCGTCGCCGCCGGCCGGTAAGGGCGGAAGAACGCGCGCAGTTCCTCCGCGTAGAGCTCCGGCTCCTCGAACGGGGCGAAGTGGCCGCCACGGGCCGGCTCGGTGAAACGGGCGAGGTTCGTCGTGCGCTCGAGCCAGGCGCGCGGCGGGCGGACGACGTCGCCGGAGAAGATCGAGAAGCCGGACGGCACCTCGACCCGGCGGGCGAGCTGCTCGGGCGGGATCGCCGCGTTCGCGCGGTACATGCGCATCGACGAGCCGATCGTCCCCGTGAGCCAGTAGAGCGTCACGTTCGTGAGGATCTCGTCCTTCGTGAAGGACCGTTCGATGTCACCGTCGCAGTCGCTCCAGGACCGGAGCTTCTCGACGATCCAGGCGGCGAGCCCGGCCGGCGAGTCGGTGAGCCCCACGGCGGCGGTCTGGGGCTTCGTGCGGTGCATGGCGGCGTACGCGCCCTCGGTACCGCCCCAGGCCGCGGCGCCCTCCATCCAGGCGCGTTCCTCGGGTGTCAGGTCGGCAGGATCCCCTGTGTACACGGGCAGGCCCCCGTCCGTGCGGTGGACGGCCACCACGCGGTCGGGGTGGTCGAGGGCGAGGTAACGGCTCACATGGCTTCCGAGGTCACCGCCGGCCGCGCCGAACCGCTCGTATCCGAGGACGTCCATGAGGTCGGCCCACAGACCGGCGACGGCGATGGAGTCGAGCGGCGGTCCCGTGGGGCGTTCGGAGTATCCGTAGCCGGGATTGTCGGGCACGATCACATCGAACGCGTCGGCGGGGTCGCCCCCGTGCGCACCGGGATCGGTCAGCAGCGGGATCACCTTCGTGTACCGCCAGAACGAGTCCGGCCAGCCATGGCTGAGCACCAGCGGCAGCACCGGCCCGGTCGGTGCCACAGCTCGGGCGTGCACGTAGTGGATCCCGAGACCGCCGAGCCGGACGCGGAAATGCGGGAGCCGCGCGAGTTCCGCTTCCCGCGCCGGCCAGTCGAACCCGTCGGCCCAGTACGCGACGAGCTCGCGCAGGTAGCCGAGGTCGGTACCGAGCGACCACCCGGCGTCCTCGGGGGCGTCCGGCCAGCGTGTCGTGCGCAGTCGCGAGCGGAGATCATCGAGTGCCGACGGGGCGGTCCGCGGAGTGAACGGCTCGGGGCGAGGCACGACATCAGGCATGAGTCGCATCCTAAGGAGCGTGTCGGGCGACGTCGCGGACGCGCCGAGCAGGCGTGGCGCCGTCGGGCGACGCCCCCATCCGCGGTCGGCATCAACTGACCTGAGCGGCGCGAGCGGTACGGGCCGTGCGAGCGGTACGGGCGGCACGGGCGGTGCGGCAGGCCGGCAGGACGAGGGGTCGGCTCCCGCCAGGCGCTCGCACCGCCAGGTCCTCGTACCACCGGGCCCTCGACCACCGGACCCGCGCACCACCAGTCGGTCGCATCGCGGTGAATCCGAGGTGAAGTGACGGCGTACAACCTTTGCCGTCCTGCGCGGGTCTTGTGGGTCACCGGGCGTCGAGAAGCCCGGTCGAGCGCCCACCGTCTCGTCCCAAGGGGTATGCCGTGTCCTCGCGAAAGCTCCGCCTGCCCGTCGCTGCCGCGGCCGCCGTCGTCCTGTCCGCCACGGGGGCGGCCCCCGCCGTGGCCCACCCGGAGAACGCCTCGGCGGGAGCCCCCGCGGCCGCCGCGACGGGCTCTGTGCGCGCGGACTTCGACGGTGACGGATACCTCGACGTGGCGGTCGGCGCCCCGGGCGGCACCGTCAACAGCCAGGCGGGGGCGGGGTACTTCGCCGTCGTCTACGGCATGGGCAAGGGCCCCGACGGCGTCAAGCGCCAGTTGGTCAGCCAGAACCGCTACGGAATTCCCGGCACGGCGGAGGCGGGTGACCACTTCGGCAGCGATCTCACGGCCGCCGACCTGGACGGTGACGGTTTCACCGACCTGGTCGTCGGATCCCCCGGCGAGGATGTCGGCGGCGCGCGTGACGTCGGGCGGCGGACCGTCCTGTGGGGAAGCACGGGCGGGCTGGCCACCGCCGCCGTCCTCGGGGAGGGCAGGGCGGCGACCCGGGCCGGTGACTTCGACGGGGACGGGCACCTGGACCTGGCGACGGCCTACGAGACGCGGTACGGGCCCATCGGCCGGACCGGAGCCGCGGCCCGCACCGGACCCCTCGTGGACCTGGACGTGCGTGTCTACGCGACGGCGGCGGGCGATGTGGACGGCGACGGAACGACGGACCTCGTCGTCAGCAGCGGTCCGTGGGACACGGACGACGGAGGGACGGTCCCGCCGCCCCACCTGCGACTGCTGCGGGGCACCCGGCACGGGCTGGTGGCAGGGCCGCTCATCGCCGCCCCCGACACCGTGTCCGCGGACAGCATCGCCCTCGGCGACATCGACCACGACGGTCGCGAGGACATCGTCTTCGGCCGCAGTACGGCGCCGGGCGGCGGTCTCGTGGGGGTGGTGCGGGGCACCGCGAACGGGTTCGCGCCGCGTGCCACCCTGATCGGCCAGGACACCCCCGGCGTCCCCGGCACGGGGGAGAGCGGCGACCGCTTCGGCACCGACGTCTCCGTCGGTGACGTCACCGGCGACGGTTACGCCGACGTCGTCGCCGGGGTCCCCGGCGAGGACCACGCCGGGCGGACCGACGCCGGTACCTTCGCCGTCCTCCGGGGGAGCCGCACGGGCCTCTCCGGCACGGCGGTCCAGGTCGTCAGCCAGAACACCGCCGGGGTGCCCGGCACGGCGGAGAACGGCGACGCGTTCGGCAGCCGTACCGCCGTCGTCGGCGGGTACGTCCTCGTCTCGGCGCCGAGGGAGAACAGCGGTTCCGGGGGCGTCTGGGTCTTCCCGGGCACCGCCGCGGGCATCACCGCGACGGGAGCGGTGAGCTACGGCCCGCACGCGCTCGCCGCGCCCGTGACCGGCGCATTGCTCGGCGCCGCCTTCCAACGCTGAGTCCGGTGCGGGAACCCCCGCCACACCGGAGTCAGCCGGCCCGGTCCCCGTACGCGGCCCTGCTGGCCTCGATCTCGGCGATGTGCTCGATCGCCCAGCCGGCCAGCGCCAGGGCCGGCGGTATGAGGCTCTGCCCGGTGGGGGTCAGCGCGTACTCGACGCGGGGCGGGACCTCCGCGTACGCCGTCCGGGACACCAGGCCGTCGCGCTCCAGGTTCCGCAGGGTCAGCGTCAGCATCCGCTGCGAGATGCCGGGGATCTGCCGCTGCAGGTCGGTGAAGCGCAGGCGTCCCTGCTCCAGGGTCGTCACGATCAGCAGCGTCCACTTGTCGCAGATCCGGTCGAGCACGGCGCGGATCGTCTGCCCGCCGTCCCCTCGGATCATGCATGTGTGCTCGTACTGCGACATGACAACTCCCTGTGGGTAACGCACATCCTTGTGCCTTTTGTAAGCCCTCCGACAGTGACTCATCATGGGGCAACTTACGCCTGGTAACTATTGTGCAAGGGGCTCCCATGGACGTCGCCTACTGGATCGTCGCAGCGCTGCTGGCGGCGTTCTACCTCTATGCCGGAGGCATCAAGATCCTGCAGAGCAAGGAGCGGCTCCAGCCCATGATGGGGTGGGTCGATCGCGTTCCGATGCCGGTCGTCCGGCTCATCGGGACCCTGGAGGTCCTCGGCGCGGTGGGCCTGATCCTGCCGCCGCTGACCGGCATCGCGCCGTGGCTCGCCGTCGCCGCGGCGACGGGTCTCGTCCTGATCCAGGTGGGCGGAATCGGCGTTCATGTCTCGCGCGGTGAGGCACGGATGATCGGACTCAACATCGTCCTGCTGGCGTCCGCCGCGGTGGCCGTCTGGCTCGGGACCACCTGGCTCTGACCGTTCAGCCGCACACAACGACAGGGGCGTGACGGCCCTTCACCGGCGGTCGGTTCAAGCGGTCGGCTCAAGCCGTCGGCACACCGAGTCGGCGCGGGCCGTCGTCGCGACCACGCCGTAAAGCCGTGCCCGGCACGCCCCCGTACCCTTTCACCGTGGCAGCATCCCCCTTGCATCGCGTCGCCGTTCTCGTGCTCGAGGGTGCCAAACCACTCGATGTCGGTATTGCCGCGCAGGTGTTCACGACCCGGGCGAGCATGCCGTACGAGGTACGCGTGTGCGGCGCGGAACCCGGTCTCGTGACCGGCGGCGACGGCCTGTCGTACCACGTCGCCCACGGCCTCGAACAACTCGCGTGGGCCGACATCGTCTTCGTCCCCGGCTACCGGTCGCCGGACCGCGAGGATCCGCCGCGGGCCGTCGTCGACGCGCTGATCGAGGCCCATGACCGGGGCGCACGGCTCGCCGCCATCTCGACGGGCGCCTTCGCGCTCGCCGCCACGGGGCTGCTCGACGGCAAGCGCGCCACCACGCACTGGCACTACACACGGGCGCTCGCGGCGAAACACCCGCTCATCAAGGTCGACGAGAACGTCCTCTTCATCGACGAGGGGAGCGTGCTCACGTCGGCCGGCGCCGCCTCCGGTATCGACCTGTGCCTCCACATCCTGCGCGGCGACCTGGGAGTGGCCGCGTCGAACCACGCCGCGCGGCGGCTGGTCGCGGCCCCCTACCGCAGCGGCGGTCAGGCGCAGTACGTGCCGCGCAGCGTGCCCGAACCGCTGGGCGAACGATTCGCCGCCACCCGCGAATGGGCGTTGCACCGGCTCGGCGAACCTCTCTCGCTGGAACTGCTCGCCCAGCACGCGGCGGTGTCGCCGCGCACCTTCTCGCGGCGCTTCGCGGACGACACGGGGTACACGCCGATGCAATGGGTCATGCGAGCCCGTATCGACATGGCCCGCGAACTTCTGGAGCGTTCGCAATGGGGTGTCGAGCGGATCGCCGCGGGCGTGGGTCTCGGCACCGGCGCCAATCTGCGGCTGCACTTCCAGCGGATCCTCGGCACCACGCCGAGCGAATACCGGCGCACCTTCACCCAGGGCGAATAGCCCGCCGACGCACAGCCCGCCGACGAGCAGCCCTCCGCCCTGCGCCGGGCAGCCCTCCGCCCGGTGGCGCGATCCTTGCGGACCGTGGCGATCTCGCCGCTGTTACGGCCCGACGCCGCGAGCGAATCTGAGAGGGAGCCGAAGGGACACCACTCATGACTCGTATCGCCATCAATGGATTTGGCCGCATCGGACGCAATGTGCTGCGCGCGCTGCTCGAACGTGACACCGACCTGGAAGTCGTCGCGGTCAACGACCTGACGGAGCCCGCCGCACTCGCGCGGCTGCTCGCCTACGACTCGACGTCCGGGCGGCTCGGCCGCCCGGTGACCGTCGACGGGGACACCCTCGTCGTCGACGGCAGGCGCATCAAGGTGCTGGCCGAGCGTGAGCCGGGGCAACTGCCCTGGGCCGAGCTCGCCGTGGACGTCGTACTGGAGGCCACCGGCCGTTTCACCTCGGCCAAGGCCGCCGGGGCCCACCTCGACGCCGGCGCGAAGAAGGTCCTCGTCAGTGCCCCGGCGGAGGGCGCCGACGTGACGCTCGCGTTCGGTGTCAACAACGACGCCTACGACCCGGCCCTGCACACGATCGTCTCGAACGCCTCGTGCACGACCAACGCGCTCGCACCCCTGGCCGCGGTGCTCGACGAACTCGCCGGTATCGAGCACGGCTTCATGACGACGGTGCACGCCTACACCCAGGAACAGAACCTGCAGGACGGCCCGCACCGTGACGCCCGCCGAGCCCGCGCCGCCGCTGTCAACATCGTGCCGACCACGACCGGCGCCGCCAAGGCGATCGGTCTGGTGCTGCCGAATCTCGAAGGCAAGCTGTCGGGCGACTCGATCCGGGTGCCGGTTCCGGTGGGGTCGATCGTCGAGCTCAACACCACCGTGGCCCGCGATGTGACCCGCGACGATGTCCTCGCCGCCTACCGTGCCGCGGCCGAGGGGCCGCTCGCCGGTGTCCTCGAGTACTCGGAGGACGCGCTCGTGTCGTCCGACATCACGGGCAACCCGGCGTCGTCGATCTTCGACTCGGCCCTCACACGTGTCGACGGCCGGCACATCAAGGTGGTCGCCTGGTACGACAACGAGTGGGGTTTCTCCAACCGCGTCATCGACACACTCCAACTCCTCTCCACGCGCTGACCCGAAGGCCGCGGCGGCCACGCCCCCGCGTCCACGCCCGGTGCCGGTCCGATCGTTGATCGGTCGCCGGTTGCCGGTCGCCGTGGCATTTTGCGCGGGGGCGAGCCCGCCGGTGCGGAGCGGTTCGGGGTTCGTCGCGAGGGGCCCCACCGGGAGATGACGGCCGTCCGGTCCGGGCGTCGGGCGGCCCCTGACCGTTCTGCCGACCGTGGTGCGGCAGGATGGGGTCATGAGCGTAGTCAAGATCAACGTACTGTCCGTACCCGCCGAGCAGCGGGAGACGCTGGAGAAGCGCTTCGCCTCCCGCGCGCACGCCGTCGAGGGCTCCGACGGGTTCGAGTGGTTCGAACTCCTCCGGCCCGTCGAAGGCACCGACAGCTACCTCGTGTACACCCGCTGGCGTGACGAGGCTTCGTTCCAGGCGTGGATGGAGGGCCCGATGAAGGCCGCGCATCAGGGCGGGGACGCGCAGGGCGCCGAGCGTCCGAAGCCCGCGGCGAGCGGGTCCACGCTGTGGTCCTTCGAGGTCGTGCAGCAGGCGGCGCCGACCCAGCCGTAGACAGACGGTCGCGCGAAACGGCCGGGGGCGCCCGAGCGCCCTCGGGCGGGGCGCCCTGCCAAGGGACGCAGCCTCGCGCGGCGGGCGCCGGGGGCAGGGCGTGCCGCCCGCACCGGGGTCGCCGCGCCGGAGGTCAACCGCTGTGCGGTGGAACGGCTGTTGATCCGCTTGACGAGCCGCATGGGGACCGATGCGGCGAGCCGTGTGTGGGCCGTCGGTCCGTCATGCTTCCGCTCAAGGGCGCGGTGTGGCCGCGGACCGGGTCGGCTTCGTGAGACCGTCGAACGCAGCCAGGCCGGTGTCGATGAGCGTGGCCGCGCGCCGGACGTCGGCGGTCACCGCCTTGTGGACCTGCTCGGGTGAACGGGCCCCGTCCAGGTGTTTCCGCAGGCTCTGGAACTGGATGCTCCACAGTCCGAGCAGAGCGGTCGCCGCGATCTGCGGTTCCGGGGCGTCCGGGCTCATGCGGGTGCGCTCGGCGAGCACCTCGGCCGCGACGGCGACGAGTCGGTCGGTCATGTCGCGGTGGTAGGCCCGTAGCGAGGGCGTGGACCTGGTCAGCGAGCCGAAGCGTTTGATCTTCGCGGCGGCCTCGACGGGGTCGTCCTGTCCCGCGATCCAGGAGGTCATGCCGCGCAGTTCGCCCGAGAGGATCCGCAGTACCGCCTCGACGGGGGAGCGGGCCGGGTCGGCCAGCGCGACCCGCAGGGCGTCCATCGTGCTCTCGCCGAGGTCCAGGACGAGCGATTCCTTGGTGGGGAAGTAGTTGAAGACCGTCTTCTCCGAAACCCCGCACACCTCGGCGATCTCCGCCACGCGGACGGCGTCGAAGCCGCGTTCCATGAACATCTCGGTCGCGGTATCGGACAGGCGTTGCCGTGTCAGACGCTTCTTCCGCTCCCGCAGTCCCTCGGTCTCGGGCTCCCCGGCCTGCTGGCGCCAGGCCGTCCAGTCCACTGTGCTCATGGCAGCAGCGTAGTCCAGTGGCAAAATGATTACTGCTGCTGTAAAGTTTCAGTCGCTGTAATGATCTGCGGTGCTGTTCTGCCGCGGTGAACTGTGCGGTCCTGTCATCCCTACGCCTTCGGGAGCTCGCATGAGCGCCATCCATATCGTCAACGACTACCCCCATGCGCCCGCGAAGGTCTGGCGCGCCGTGACCGATCCCGAGCTCATCCCGCTGTGGACCGTGACCGGCGCCGGTGCGCGAGCGGACGGGTTCGCCGCGGAGGAGGGCACCACGTTCCAGTTCGTGGCGAAGCCGAAGCCCGGCTGGAGCGGCATCGTCGACTGCGTCGTCCTGCAGGCCGACGAACCCCGACTGCTGCGCTACTCGTGGACCGACCACGGCGGCGGCGAGACGACCGAGGTGGCCTACCGGATCCAGCCCCACGCGGCAGGGACGCGGTTCACGTACGACCACACGGGCTTCACTGGCGTCGGTGGTCTCTTCATGGCCCGGATCCTGGGCGGCGTCCGGAGAAGGATGCTGCGTGTCGGCCTGTCCGCCGTGCTCGACGAACTCGACGGGACCGGCAGCCTCCGTCCCGGAAGCACGCTCAGGCCCAAGATCTAGCCTCCCAGGGGTGAGGGAGGGCTTCCCGGGACGTCGAGGAGCCGCGTGTTCGACGGCGGGGCGTGGTACGGGTGCCGGTCACGGAACGCCGACTTCGAACAGCACGTATCCGGCGTACGAGCCCGACGCGGCTGCCGCGATGGTGAGAACCGTGCACAGCACCGGAGTGCTGAGCCGGCGCATGGCGGTGGCGCAGGGGATGAGGAGAGGGAAGGCCGGGAGCAGATAGCGGGAGACGTTGCCGAAGATCTGCTGGCTTCCCAGGACGAGGGCGATCGTCAGAAGGGTGTGGACGGTCAGCACGAGGGGCGGGCGCAGCCGGAACAGCAGGGGCAGCACGATGAGGGCCAGCAGGACGGTGCCGGCGGCGATGACGTCTTCGAAGGGGAAGGCGTAGAGATAGTCGTAGCGACCGACCATGAGCGACGTGAACACCTTGAAGGTGTGCCGGCCGTAGTCGAACGTGTGGGCCCAGGCGCCGGCCTGCAGCGTGAAGTACCCGCCGTAGTCGCCCATTTGGCAGCCCACCCAGCCGAGATAGCCGGCCAGTCCGACAGGCGCGATCACGAGGGCCACCAGTGGGCGCACCGACGCGTCCAGGCGCCTTGTGCCGTCCGGCACGGGGGAGTCCTCCCTGCGCCGCACCGCGCGCCTGCGCCGGAGCAGTTCCACGAGTACGGCGAGGGCGAGCGCCGCGATCAGCGCGGTGGCCGTCGGCCGGGTGAGGCCCGCGGTGCAGGTCAGGAGGCCGGCGGTGAGCCAGTGCCGGCGCATGACGGCGTAGCAGGCCCAGGCGGCCAGGGCGACGTACAGGGATTCCGAGTAGCCGGACCACTCCGTGCCCGAGCCGGGCCACACGGCCCAGAGCCCGGCGGCGGCCAGCCCGGCACGCCGGCCGCTGATCCGGGCGGTCACGGCGTAGACCGCCAGTGCGGCCACGAACGAGGCGACGACGGAGACCACCAGTCCCGCTCCGAGCAGACCGAGCCCGGTGCAGGACGACACCAGGCGCATCAGGGCGGGGTACAGCGGGAAGAACGCCGCGGAGTTGCCTTCCAGGGTGATCAGGCCGGTGGCGCCGGGCACCGGTACGAGCGCGGGGTGGTAGCCGTGCGCCGCGATCTGCTGGTACCACCAGCCGTCCCAGGTGGCCAGGACGTCCCAGGTGTGGGCGCCGCCCCCGAAGCGGGGGTTCTTCCCGCGGAAGTCTCCGGAGGAGTCCAGCAGGTACATGAAGACGCAGAAGCCGATGAGCTTCATGGTGCCGTACAGCGCGAGGACCGGACCGTGCGGCCTTGAGGCCCGGCACAGCCGCGTCCAGCCCTCGCGGGCGCCTGCGCGGGCGCGGGCGCGGGCCGAGGTGACGGCGGGTGTGCCGGAGGTGGGCGGGGCGGTCCTCTCGCCTTGCGCGCGGATGGCGTCCGTCGAGCCGATGCCGTACGTCGAGAACGTGCCGTGTGCCGGGATCGTGTCGTCCGGCTGTTGGACCGTGGGCCAACGGGCCGCGGTGCGGGGCCTGTTGTTCTGCTCCGCCGGGGTGTTCGCGGGGTCGGTGTTGTTCATCGCTGCTCGGCTCCCGTGCCGTCGTCCTGGGTGGTCGGGGTGAAGACCCAGGCACGCAGGAGCAGGAACCGCAGCAGCGTCGCGGCCAGGTTGGCGGTGACGAGGACCATGATCTCGGTGGACCGGCCGGGCCCGTGCGTCCAGTGGTGCAGCGCGGCCAGCGAGCCGCTGGTGAGCGCGAGGCCGAGGCCGAACACGGCAAGTCCCTTGACCTGGTGGCGCAGTGAGCCGGTCCGGCCGCGCAGCCCGAAGGTGAGCCGTCGGTTCGCGGCCGTGTTGGCGGCGGCGCAGACCAGCAGCGCCCACGCGTTGGCGGCCTGCGGTCCCGTCATCGGGCGCAGGGCCGCGTAGAGGAGGACGTACCCGATCGTGCTCACCACGCCCACGGCGCCGAACCGCAGCAACTGAGCCGTCAGTGAGACCGGCGGCCCGCTCTCGGGGTCGCGCCCGAGCCGCGCGGTCGGCAGCGTGCCACGGGCCAGCGCGCGGCCGATCCTCGCGATGCCGCGAAGGTCGGCCACGGCCGTGGACACCAGGTCGACCCGGCTGTCGGGGTCGTCCACCCAGTCGACCGGCACCTCATGGATACGCAGCCCGGCGCGTTCGGCGATCACCAGCAGCTCGGTGTCGAAGAACCACCCCGAGTCCTCCACCAGCGGCAGCAGACGCTCGGCGACATCGCGGCGGATGGCCTTGAAGCCGCACTGCGCGTCGGAGAAGCCGACAGCGAGGGTGGACCGCAACAGGGCGTTGTAGCAACGGGAGATGATCTCGCGCCGGGGGCCGCGGGTCACTCGGGATCCGCGAGCGAGCCGCGAGCCGATGGCGATGTCGGAGTGCCCGGATATCAGCGGGGCGACCAGCGGCAGGAGAGCGTTCAGCTCGGTGGACAGGTCGACGTCCAGATAGGCGAGGACCGGCGCCTTCGAGCCCGACCACGCGGCACGCAGGGCCCGGCCGCGTCCCTTCTCGTCGAGCCGTATCCACGTGGCCTCGGGCAGGTCCGCGGCCAGCCGGGCGGCGATCCGCGGGGTGGCGTCGGTGCTGGCGTTGTCGGCGACGGTGATGCGGAACGGGTACGGGAACGTCTCCCGCAGGTGGGCGTGCAGGCGCCGGACACTCGGTTCCAGGTCCGTTTCCTCGTTGAACACGGGGACGACCACGTCCAGTACGGGTTCCGTGTGGTCCGCCGGCAACGGAAGGCGGACGGGCAGGCGGTCCACGGGCAGTCCCCTCTCGAAGGTCTCGAAGTCCGCCGAGCCCTCGAAGTCCGGGGGAGCGGACCGCAATGTCTTCATCATGATTCGTCCTGTTCTGTTCTCTGTCGCGAGGCAGGCCGAAGACGCTCACGGCCGAACTGCGCTGACGGAGTGGGGATATGGGTGCTGTGCGGACAGGGGCCGGTACCGCCCGTCGAGCGGTGGGGGCGGGCGCCTGTCCCGGGCCGCGCGGGCCCGCGGGAGCGGCGCGGCGGAGGCCGTGCCGGAGGTGTGCCGGACCTATGGGGTGTTGGTCGCGCCGGCCGACGAAGACGGATAGAGGTTCGGCGTCGGCGTGGACGACGGGGTCTCGCTCGGCGTCACCGGCGCGGTGGCCGGCGCGCTGGACGTCGCGGTTCCCCCGGGGCCGGAGGACACCGAGGTCGAGCTCCCTGTCGTGGTAGCCGTGTCGGGCGGTCCGGAGGTCCCGGCGGTGTTCCCGGCCGTGGCCGACTCGGTGGGGGGCCCGCTCGATGGCGGGCTCGGGGACGGGGTGACGTAAGGGGAGGTGGGGCTGGTCGCGGGCCGTGGTACGGGGCCCAGTGGCATGTCGCGGTCGGGGGTGTGCGGCAGCAGGAACAGGCCGACGCTGACCCCGGCGACCGCCAGGACGCAGCTCGCCGCCTTCTGTGCCGCGCGCACTCGGCGGCGGACGCGGACGCCGGCCCGGAGGCTGTTCTGCTGTGCGGGCTCGAAGGGGGTGTGTTCCTGGGCGTCGCGCATCATCCGCGCCAACTCCCGCTCGAAGTGGTCCATGCTTTCCTTCACCCCACCGGCTCGATGACATCCGCCAGGATCTGGCGCAGCCGCGCCACACCGCGTGACGCGTGGGAACGGGCGGTGCCCAACGGGCAGCCCAGGACCTCCGCGACCTGCCGTTCGGGCAGATCCTGGTAGTAGCGCAGCACTACGGCCGCCCGCTGCCGGGGCGGCAGTTGGGCCAGAGCCGCCTCCAGCCGTGACCGTTCCACCACGGCCGCCGACTCGTCCCCGGTGTGCGCCAGGTCCGGCAGTGCCTCCACGGGCCGTTCACCCCACCACCGCCGCCGTGCGGAACGCGCGGCCGCACGGGCCAGAATCTTTCGTACGTACGCCTCGGGCGCCTCGTCGGCGACCTTCGGCCAGACGAACCAGAGTTTGACCAGGGCTTCCTGGAGCAGATCCTCGGCGCGGTGCCGGTCACCCGCGCAGAGCAGGCGGGAGAGGTGGAACAACGCCGACCAACGGGCCGCGACGAACGCGTCGAAGCCGTGGGTCCCCTCGGCTCTTGTCTGTTCCATCCGCACCGTCCCCGCCCTTGCCGGCTTCGTACACCTGGAGAAAGACGTCGGCGGGCGCCCCACTATGCAGTCGGGTCAGGTGATCCGGGTCACGCCAGGCGAAGGGCGGGGAGGTCCGGTGGGGGCCGGTGAGGACCGGGGCGGAGAACTGGACGGCGCCGCGGGCACGTCGGAACGCACCGGGCCACTCGGGACGGTGTCGCCGCCGCGGGCACGCTGGAAGCGCGTCGGCGCGACCGGGCATGAGCGGAGGGGGACATCGCCGAGTGCGATGTCCCCCTCCGTTCCTCCGCCGCGCGCCGCGGGGTCTCAGCGGCCGGCTGTCCGCCGTCGGACCCGGGCCGCGCCCACGCGTCGCTCCGCCCGCAGTTCCCGGAGATAGGCCTGCGCGTCGACCTGAATGGTGTGCCGGGTCGAGGTGACATAGCGGCGCGCGAGCCTCGCGCGGTACGTCCCGGTCTCCTGGCGCATCCGCTCCGGTCCGGGCAGTGCGCACCGGCCCTCCAGCAGATCCGCCACCCAGTGCGACTGCGCCTCCGCGAGCGGCATGATCGCGCCGAGGGGCTGGACGAGTCCGATGAAGTAGAGGCCGGGACGGTCCGGCGCGACCACCCGGTGGTAGAGGTCGATGTCGTTGTCGGACGGATCGATCACCTCGTTCTCGAGGAACGGGAAAGCGATGTCGTAGCCCGTGCAGTAGACGATCGCGTCGATCTCCTCCGTGCTCCCGTCCTCGAACGTCACCCGGTTGCCCCGCAGTTGTACGGGAGCGGGCTTCACGGCGATGTCGCCGTGGCCGAGGCGGGACAGCAGGTCGTCGGAGATGGTGGGGTGGGCCCCCAGCACACGGTGCCGGGGCGTCGGCAGCCCGTAGTCCTTCAACCGGCCCCGGCTGAGCCGCAGCAGGAGCCGAAGGCCCCGCTCCTGCACGGACAGCGGAGCCCGCGCCAGCCAGGAGCCGGTGAGATGGTCGGTGGGCACACCGAACAGGTACTTGGGCAGGATGTGCGCGCCGCGGCGCATGGCGAGAACCGTGCGCCGGGACACCCGTGAGGTCTCCACCGCGATGTCGCACGCCGAGTTGCCGATGCCGAGGACGAGGACGCGCCGGTCGGCGAAGGCCTCCGGTGTCCGGTAGTCGTGCGAGTGCGTCTGCGTGCCGGTGAACTCCTCGGCTCCCGGCAAGGAGGGCCGCGGCCAACGGGGCTTCCAGTGATGGCCGTTGGCCACCAGGACGGCCCCGTAGATCCGTTCCGCCGTCTCGCCCGAGTCGCGGTGGCGGGTCGTGACACTCCACGACCCGCCGGGGACCGGTTCCACGCGCACCACTTCGGTCCGGAAGGTGATCGACGGCCGCAGCCCGAAGTGGTCCACGAAACGGTCGAAGTACCGGGCGATCTGGAAGTGACTGGGGTAGACCGGACAGTCCTCCGGCATGGGGAAGCTCGCGTACTCCATGACCTGCCGCGAGGTGTTGATGTGCAGCGAGCGGTAGGCGGACGACATCCCGTTGTCGTTCAGATAGCGCCAGTTGCCGCCGACCTCGGACCCGGTCTCGTAGCAGTCGTACGCGATCCCGCGCGCCGCGAGCACCTGGCAGGCGGCGATCCCGGACGAGCCCGCCCCGATCACACACACCCTTTCCATGTCCGCCCCTTCCTGTGACCACCCGGTCACATGACCGGGTGGTCACAGGCTGCTGTGCGGTGATTCCCCTGTCAATGGCCCTGACACAAGCCGGAGTTCGCGCGTCTGGTTGAGCAACAACGGTTTCTGTCCGCCTTGTTGACAGCGTGTCATCACCGCACCGACGATGACCGGGCGGTCACATGACCGCCCGGTCATACGCAGGAGCGCCGATGCCCACTTCCACCTGGACCCGTCTGTCACCGGTGCGCCGCGAACGGGTCCTGGTCGCCGCGATGGACGAGTTCGGCACCCACGGCTACTCCACCGGAAGCCTCAACGTCATCGCCCGAGAGGCCGGCGTGGCCAAGGGTTCGCTGTTCCAGTACTTCGAGGGCAAGCTCGACCTCTTCGCCTACGTGGCCGAGCAGACCTCCCTGCGCGTCCACGCCGCCATGCGGCCCTGGCTCGACGGCTACGACGGCTCCACGGCGTTCTCCCGCTACCTCACCGACGCCCTGGAGGCCTGGCTCGACTACTTCGCCGGCCATCCGCTGGAGCGCGGGGTCACCGCCGCCACCAACATGGAGCTCGACCCGGCCGTCCGCAGCGCCGTGCGCGCCCCGGTGCAGGACATCTACCTGGCCGGTCTGCGGCCCCTGGTCGAGCGGGCGGTCGAGAC
This sequence comes from Streptomyces sp. NPDC091209, assembly GCF_044757755.1. Lineage (NCBI taxonomy): Bacteria > Bacillati > Actinomycetota > Actinomycetes > Kitasatosporales > Streptomycetaceae > Streptomyces > Streptomyces sp. NPDC091209. The sequence continues at coordinate 380,804 of NZ_JBIVVR010000009.1, forward strand.
CGGAGACCTGCGCAAAGGCTCCGACATCGACGCCCTGCTGTCCCTGCTGCTCGTCCTGCTGCCGCACTTCGCGCTCGCGGTCCACACGCCCTGCCTCGAAGGACCGGTGCGGCTCGCGGGCGAGCACCCGGAAGTCCGCCGGGCGAACATCACGCGCCTGATCGGCCCGGTCCTCGCCGACTTCGTACCGAAGGGACCCTGATGGACGCGCCCGACTACGACGTACTCGTCATAGGCTCCGGATTCGGCGGCAGCGTCACCGCGCTGCGCCTCACCGAGAAGGGGTATCGCGTCGGGATCCTGGAGTCCGGCCGCCGCTTCGCCGACACCGACTTCCCCCGTACGTCCTGGCATGTGCGGGACTATCTCTTCGCCCCGCGCCTCGGGTGCACGGGCATCCTGCGCATGACCCTGCTGGGTGATGTGCTCGTCCTCACGGGCGCCGGTGTCGGTGGCGGCTCCCTCGGCTACGCCAACACGCTCTACGAGCCGCCCGACGCCTTCTACCAGGGCTCGCCGTGGGCCGCGATCACCGACTGGCGCGGCGAGCTCGCGCCCTACTACACGCAGGCCCGCCGGATGCTCGGCGTCACCCCCAACCCCGTGCTCACCGACGCCGACCGGCTCCTCAGGGACGCCGCGGACGACCTCGGCTGTGCGGAGACGTTCAAGGCCGCGCCGGTCGGCGTGCACTTCGGGCCCCCCGGCTCCGCCCCGGGGGCCCGCGTCGCGGACCCCTATTTCGGCGGGGCGGGGCCCGAGCGCAACACCTGCCTGCACTGCGGCGCGTGCATGACCGGCTGCCGGCACAACGCGAAGAACACACTGCCGAAGAACTATCTGGGACTGGCCGAGCGCGCGGGCGCCGAGGTGCTGGCCCTGCGCACGGTCACCGACGTCACCCGGGACGGTGGCGGCTGGGCCGTCACATCGGTACGCACCGGTGGCCGGGCGCTCCCCCGCAGGCGGACCCTGACCGCCCGGCACGTCGTCTTCGCGGCGGGCGCCCTGGGCACCCAGCGACTGCTCCACCGGCTGCGGGACCGCGGATCCCTGCCCCGGCTGTCACCCCGGCTCGGCAGACTGACCCGCACCAACTCCGAGGCCGTCCTGGGTGTCAGGGCCAAGGACAGGACCACCGACTTCAGCCGGGGCGTCGCCATCACCTCCTCCGTGCACCTCGACGAGAACACGCACGTCGAAGCCGTCCGCTACGGCCGCGGCAGCAATCTGCTCGGGCTGCTCGGTGCGATGCTCGTCGACCCCGTCCCCGGCCGCTCCCGGCTGTTCGTCGGTCTGGTCGCGATGGCACGCAATCTGCGCGACCTGCCGAGCCTGCACAACCCGCGCCGCTGGTCCCAGCAGTCCGTCGTCCTGCTGGTCATGCAGTCCCTCGACAACTCCGTGACGACGTACCTCCGCCGTACTCCCACCGGACGCAAACGGCTGACCAGCCGCCCCGGCGAGGGCACCCCCAATCCGTCCTGGATACCCGCGGGACACCGGGCGGCCCGCAGAGCGGCCGAGCGCATCGGCGGCCAGGCCTGCGGCACCTGGGCCGATCTGTTCGACATTCCCACCACCGGGCATCTCATCGGCGGATGCACCGTCGGCGAGACCCCGGAGACCGGGGTCGTCGACCCCTATCACCGGCTGCACGGATATCCGGGTCTGCATGTCATCGACGGTTCCACGATCTCGGCGAACCTCGGTGTGAACCCCTCCCTCACCATCACCGCCCTGGCCGAGCGGGCCGTAGCCCTGTGGCCCAACCACGGCGAGGACGACCCCCGGCCCGGACCCGGTCTGTCCTACCGCCGACTGCGGCCGGTACCGCCGAAGTACCCCGCCGTTCCCGCGGGCGCACCGGCGGCGCTGCGGCTGGAACCCCCCACCGGAAAGGACACCCCGTGACGCCCTACCCCGAGGAACCCTGGCGTCTGGCCGGCCAGATGTATCTGTCGTTGTGGCTGGTGCCGACCCGCGAACTGCCGCCGGTTGCGGACGGCACCCGGCCGGTCACCGTCGCCGGACGTGGTGTGGTCGGCGCCGCCTGGGTCGTCTACGAGAACGACAGCGTCCTGCACTACAACGAACTGCTCCGCGCCGTCCTCGTACGGGACGGCCGTCGCCCCCGTGTCTGCATCACCGACATCTGGGTGGACAGCGCCGCCTCGATGGCGGGTGGCCGGGAACTGTGGGGCATCCCCAAGGAGATGGCGGACTTCGAAATCGACCGGAACATCGGTGTGCGGGCCGGCGCGAGGACGGCGAAGGACGTGCTGGCCACCGCCGTCTTCGAGCCCGGCCGCCGGATACCGGGCCGCTGGCCGCTCACCTATCGCGTCACGCAGACCCTCCACGGCGGACTGAAGACCAGCTCTGTCCGCTCGCGCTCCACCGTACGAACGGCAAAGGCGCGCTGGACCGCACAGGACGGCGGCCCGCTCGGGGAGTTGGGCCGCCGCCCGCCCCTGCTCAGCCTGGCCCTGAACGACTTCACCATCCGATTCGGGGACGCCGCCCGCCCGCCGTCCCCGTCCTCCGCGCCGTCCGACGCAGCCCGTACGCCGACCGAACCGGCGGGCGGTGGATGAGAGTTGGACAAGTGGAGGCGATCAAACTCTGGTCCGGCGGCCTACCGGCCGGTATACAGACCAGGTTGGGTCTGCCGGGCAGGAGCCGTCCGGCCTGCCGCGGCGCCGGGATCCCGCGCGCCGCGGGAAAGCCGGTACCCGTTCAGCAGGCCGTCATGGCTTCAGGGGAGGGGCACGATGAACCATCACACGCGTCCGGACAAGGGCGTCCCGAGGCGACGGGGCGCCATGGCGGTGGGGGCGGCGCTGAGCAGCTGCGCGCTCGTCGCCGGTGTCGCGGCGGCGACTCCCGCCGCGGCGGGCGAAGGCCACGCGCCGCACGGCGTCGACTACGTCGCGCTCGGCGACTCGTACACGTCCGGGCCGCTGATTCCTCAGCAGGTCGACGCGAACTGCGCGCGCTCCGACCACAATTATCCCTCGATCACAGCGGCCGCACGCAAGGTCGCCTCTTTCACGGACGTGAGCTGTTCCGGCGCCAAGACCGACGAGATGTGGAAGGCGCAGGGGACCAACGGGCCCCAGCTCAACGCGGTCAAGCACGGCACCGACCTGGTGACCCTGCAGATCGGCGGCAACGACATGGGCTTCGGCCCGATCATCGCCACCTGCGCCGGGCTCAGTTCGAAGGACCTCTCGGGCAACCCCTGCCAGCAGTACTACGGCGCCGCGGGCTACGACCAACTCACCCTGAACATCCTCGAAACGGCTCCCAAGGTCGCCCGGGTGCTCCGCGAGATCCACGCCAGGGCGCCGCACGCCCGGGTGGTCGTCGTCGGCTACCCCGACCTCCTGCCCGACGACGGCAGCGGCTGCTACCCGACCGTTCCGTTCGCCGCGAAGGACTTCCCCTATCTGCGGGACACCGGCAAGCGGCTCAATCTGATGCTCCGCACGGTGGCGTTCCTGAACCGCGCCGAGTACGTGGACACCTACGGGCCGACCGTCGGCCACGACATGTGCAAGGCCCCCGCCGATCGCTGGATCGAGCCGCTGCGCCCGACCTCGCCCGCCGCTCCGGCCCACCCCAACGCCAAGGGCCAGGAGGCCATGGCCGGCGCGGTGCTGGCGCACCTGGGCGAACGGGCCCGGCACCACTGACCGTTCCGGTCGTCGGCACCCGATGCCTGAGCGTCCCTGTCGGCGAGCGCCCACGCGCTCGCCGACAGGCTGTCCGGGGTCGCGGTCCCAGCCGCCGGCCACGCGCAGGAGTCCGGCCGTCGTTCCGGACAGGTCGTACCGACCGGCCGCGTCAGGGAGTCGGCACCTCGTCCACGAACGCGGTGCCGGCGCTGCGGTAGCCGGCCACCTTCGAGGCCACCTGGGCCGGGGTGAGGACCTGGTCCTTGACGTGCAGGACGTAGTCGACCTGTTCGTCGTAGGCGCGTGCCGTGGTCGAGGTCTGTCCTGCCAGGTCGATCAGCCACTGGTTGAAGTTGATCGACATCGGCCGCTCGGGCAGGTACTGGGCGTCGTGGGTGCCGAAGAGCTGTCCGTCGATGTAGTACTTGATGCTGCCGCTGTCGATGGTGAGCACCAGGTCGTGCCAGCCGGCGTAGCTCTGGCGTGCCTCGGTGTGCTGGTTGACGGCCTGCCAGGGATCCGGGTTGTACGTCTCCCAGGAGGTGGTGTACAGGATGTTGCCCGTCTCGCCCCAGCCGCCGTTGGGCAGGTACTCGAAGTCGTACTCGGAGTAGTCGTCCGCCATCGGCGCCGTCAGGTCGTTGATGGTGAAGAACGTCTGCACCAGGTGATCGCCGTCGGGGCCGGACCCCGGAGCGTCGGCGAACCTGACCCGGGCCGCGTAGGTGCCGTTCTTGAACTTCATGCTCTTGGAGACGACTTCGGTCTGCCGGGTGGACTCCGCGGTGCCCGAGGTCGACGTCCGCAGGTTCATCACCGCGTTGCCAGACACGGTCGGGAAGGTGACCCCGGACGGGTCCCAGGTCGCGCCGGGGACCCCGGGTCCGCCGGAGTTGGAGCGGACGTTCCAGCCGTGCGCGGAGATCGCGGGGTCGGTGTACGACGAGTAGGAGAAGTCGTCGAACAGCGCCTGGCCGCCGCCGGGCGGGTCGGTCGGGTCGGTGGGATCGGTCGGATCCGTGGGGTCGTTGCCCTCCGGCGCAGTGCCCCACACGGTGGCTCCGGCGAGCTGGGCGGTGACCTTGTTCCAGTCCGCGTACGAGGTCTGCGCGCCGTTGAAGGAGTAGTCGTCCGCCTGGTTCACGGACTGCCAGGTGGACTGGTAGAAGCGCAGTTGCATGTCGCCGGTGTCCGCGCCCGGTGCGAGGGCGCCGGCCGTGGAGGTGAAGCCGATCTCCAGGTAGCGGTCCGCGGTCGCGGTGGGATGAGTCAGGGTGCCGAAGGTGCCGGTGACGTTCGCGCATCCCTTGACCGCCCAGGAACAGGCGAAGCGATAGGTGGCGCTCGCCGAGTCCGCCTTGAAGTAGTAGCGGATCTTCACCTGGCTCAACTGCACTGCGGCGGGGCCGGTGTTGCGCACGGTGAACCAGGGCTCGCTCTGGTCGGCGGTGGCCCCGCTCGCGCTGGTGCGGTACTGGACGGCGAGACCTCCGGCCGCGGCGGCGGGGGCGGACAGCGGAACGGCGACCAGGGCGGTGCCGCCCAGGAGGGCCGACAGCGCGAGGGCCACACGACGGCGGCCGGTGGGGGGACGGTTTCTCATGGGGGTTCCTTCCGGTGGGCTCCCGCCGGCTGCGGGAGGTGGGGGTGCTCAGGAACGCGAGAAGACGTGCCGTGCTTGACCAGTTGGCCGATCGGCCTTACCAGTTGACGTCGCCTGAAAGTGGCATAGACCATTGCGTCAGTCAACCCCCTTGTATTCAAAGGGACTTGCTGGGCTCGGCGTGATGCGGCACACCTGTCTCGCGAGGACGAGCTGAATCGATCCACTTGACCAGCGGACCAGTTAGGGTCGGATGCCGTACCGGTTGGCCGCACCGACGACGAACGAGAGTCACGCATGGAGATCGATCCCGCCGCCTCCCGCGCGGTCCTCAAACGAGAAAGAGTCCGCGACACGATCCTCGAACTCATCGAGGAACGCCGTCCCGGTGACGCCATCCCCTCCGAGCGCGCGCTCTGCGCACAACTCGGTGTCTCCCGGCCCACTTTGCGTGCGGCTGTGGATCAACTGGTGGTCGCCGGACTCCTGGTGCGCGAGCACGGGCGGGGGATGTTCGTGGCCGCCGAGAAGATCACCCAGGAACTGGTCCCGGACCGGCAGACCTTCAGCCTGCCCCAGGCCGCGGGCACATGGACCAGCAGGCTTCTGGAATTCAGCACGCTGTCCGCAGGTGCCCGGGTGGGCCGCAGGCTGCGCATCTCGCCCGCGGCCGGAATCCGGTACGTGGCGCGGCTCCGCCTGGTCGACGGCTCACCCATGGCCATCGAGTACCTGCATGTCCCCGCCGACCTCGTGCCCGACCTGACCAGTGACGAACTGGAGAACGGCGACCTGTACGAACACCTCGGCCGGCGGCACGGAATCCAGGTGAGCGAGGCGGTCCAGTCGATCGAGCCCACGGTCGTGACCCGCGAGGAGGCGGGACTGCTCGATGTGCCGGAGCTCTCCCCGGCCCTGCTGTTCGAGCGCCTCACCTCGGACGCCCGGGGCCGACCGGTGGAGTACGTCCACTCGATCTACCGAGGGGACCGCTACCGCATCGTCTCCCGGCTGGCGCTCGGCCCCGGATCCGAAGATCCGTCACCCCGCGAGGGGCACCACCCCGGTATCCCGCCGGGAGGCTTCCTGCCGGGCGAACCCGTCACCTTCTCCACCCGAGGCGTGGTGGCCGGCGGTCTCTTCGGGCGCTCCGGCGGACGAGGTGAGGCCGACGCCGCGACGTGACGGGGGGGCGGCCCCGCGAACTGACAGCGACGCAAGGCCGTACCCTTCGAGGACTCCAGGCCGAACCGTGCACCCACTTCAGGCCGAACCCTTGGCGGACTCCTGGCAGCGCCTCTCACCGGCTCCGGACGGGCGGGCGCTTCTCGGTGAACGCCCGGCCGCCCGACGCGACGAGGTGGGGTGCCTCGGCTAGGGTGATGTGGACGACATGCTCACTCCGGTCATTTCGTGCTGCCGACCGCCCCGTCGCCCCTCGCGCGTGTGCCGCCGGTTCATGGCGTGGCGGGGCAGCAAGTTCGTGAGGGCCGTCGCGGGGACTCGCTGCCGGACACATCGGCGACAGCGCCGTCCGCCGGCCGGGCGCGGGTACCGGCATCGCGTGCAGCGTGGAATTCCGGACCAGATGCGAGAGGACCCACACATGCCCTTCGCCACGGCCAAGGACGGCACACAGATCTTCTACAAGGACTGGGGATCGGGCCAGCCGGTCGTCTTCTCCCACGGCTGGCCGCTGACCGCGGACGCCTGGGACGCCCAGATGAAGGTGATGGCGGACAACGGTTTCCGGGCCGTCGCCCACGACCGGCGCGGTGGCGGACGCTCCGGCCAGCCCTGGGACGGCAACAACCTCGACACGTACGCCGACGACCTGGCGGCGGTCATCGAAGCGCTCGACCTCCGGGATGTCATTCTGGTCGGCCATTCGACGGGCGGCGGCGAAGTCACCCGCTACATCGGCCGGCACGGCACCGGCCGGGTGGCCAAGGCGGTCCTGGTCGGCGCGATCCCGCCGCTCATGCTGAAGACGGACCAGAACCCCGAAGGACTGCCGATCGACGTCTTCGACGGCATCCGCAAGGGCGTGGAGACCGACCGGTCGCAGTTCTACCGGGACCTCAGCGCCTCCTTCTACGGGGCCAACCGTGACGGATCGACCGTCACCCAGGGGACGCGGGACGAGTTCTGGCTCTGGAGCATGACCGTCGGCATCAAGGGCGCGTACGACTGCGTCAAGGCGTTCTCCGAGACCGACCTCACCGAAGACCTCAAGAAGATCGACGTACCGACACTCATCGTGCACGGCGACGACGACCAGATCGTTCCCATCGTGGCTTCCGGCGACAAGTCGTCGAAGCTCGTCAAGGACGTGGTCTACAAGGTGTACCCGGGGGCGCCCCACGGGCTCGCCATGGTGCCCAAGTTCGCCGAGGTCTTCAACGCCGACCTCCTGGAGTTCGCCCGCAGTTGAACCAGCGGTCTCCTGGCAGGACCCAGGAGGCCGGCCCACGAGACCGAGCAAGCGGTCCGGCGCCGAGAGACGCCCGGACCGCTTGTTCGGCGCTTGCCCGGCGCGGACTCGGGCGACGGCGATCCGGCGGTGTGGCCCGTTCGCATGTGCCGCGGCCGTCGCGAGGCAACGGACCGCGGCAATGCGTAGTGCCCCGGAGGCATAGTCGATACCCTCCCCGTGGGGGAACACCCTTGCGGATGGGGGACGTTCATGGCGTATCGGAGACCGGTGCGGCTGTGCTGCGGGGCGTTAGCCACGGGGCTGGTGCTCGCCGGCTGCTCGGCGGGGGCGGGGGACGCCGGGACCGCGAAACCCACGGCCTCGAACGACGCGACCGCGAGCAGGCGTACGAGCGCCGTCTCGGCCCCGACTCCCAGCAGCGGTAAGGGTTCCGCCTCGCCGGCCCCGACCCCCAGCGGCACAGGGCTGGGCTTTCGTCCCGATCCCGGCCGAGCACCCAGAACCCGCGCGGAGGGCTTACGTCTGGCCCGCGCCATCGCGTCGACCCCCGACAACTGGGGCCCCGGCTACGTCAAGCGGAACCCGTACGAGAGTGACCCCGGCTACTGGCCCGTGCTCGACGCGAACTGCGTCTGGCAGCGCGAACCACTGCCCTCGACGGTGCTCGCCAGTCTCACCCGCTACAGCGAACTGCCGGCCGGGAACGGCAAGGGCCCGATCCGCGTCGCCGCCGTCGTCACCGTGCACCGCACCGTGCGGGACGCCGAATGGGAGATGGCCGGAACCCTCGAAGAAGCCCTGCGCTGTCCCGACCAGCAACTCCGCCAGGGCGAGCGGATCACCGGACTGCTCTCCCAGGGGTCCGCCTTCGGCCAGCTCGGCAACGCCAACGCCGAGGACACGCTCACCGAGGGCGGTCAGTACTACAGCGACCAACTCGGCGGCCCCTATTACTACTACTGGATACAGAGCCGCATGGCCCAGGTCACCGTGGCCGTCGTCGGCAAGGGCGCCAAGGGCCGGTCGGGGGAAGAGGTCGACGCGGCGCTGCTACAGGGCGCGGGCGAGATGCTCACCCAGGTCGAGAGCGAACTGGAGGCGGCGCGGTGAGCGAGCGTCTGCTCCCCACCGACCCCGCCTCGATCGGCGGACACCGGCTGCTGGCCCGGCTCGGCGCGGGCGGCATGGGCGTGGTCTACCTCGGCCGTACGGAAGCCGGGGCGCTGGCCGCCGTCAAGGTCATCCAGGCGGAGTACGCGGACGAGCCCGACTTCCGGGCCCGGTTCCGCCGTGAGGTCGAGGCGGCCCGGCGGGTGACCAGCCCCTGGGCCGTGCCGGTCACCGGCGCCGACCCGGAGGCGGCGGCGCCCTGGCTGGCCACCGCGTTCGTGCCCGGCCCCTCGCTGGAGGAGGCGGTCACCCGCCACGGTCCGCTGCCCGCCCGCAGCGTGCGCGTCCTGGCCAGGACGCTCGCCGCCGCGCTGCGCGAGGTGCACGCCGCCGGGCTGGTCCACCGGGACGTCAAGCCCGCGAACGTCCTGCTCGCCGTGGACGGCCCGCGCCTGATCGACTTCGGGATCGCCCGCGCGGCCGACGAGACCGCGATCACCTCCACCGACCTGGTCGTCGGCACCCCCGGATTCCTGTCGCCCGAACAGGCCGAGGCGCGCGGCTCCGCCGTCGGTCCGCCGAGCGACATCTTCTCGCTGGGGTGCCTGCTGGCCTACGCGGCGAGCGGCCGGCCGCCGTTCGGCACCGGCACGGCGGACGCCCTGCTCTACCGGACGGTCCACGACGAACCCGACCTGGCCGGCATCGAGGCCGAGGAGGACGCGGACGACGGCGGCCTGCCTGAACTGCTGCGCCGATGCCTGGCGAAGGACCCGGCCGACCGTCCGACGGCCGGGCGGTTCGGCACGGAGCTGCTGGTCGAGGACGCGATCCCCGAGGGCGGGCAGCTCGACTGGCTGCCCGAGGACGTCGTACGGGCCATCGCCGACCGTTCGTCCGAGATGCTGGCGCTGCCCGACATCGAGCCGACCGTCGCCGAGGCGTCGGGGGACGCCGGGCGGACCTCGCCGAGCCGTCGGCGCCTGCTCGTGCTGGCCTCCGGGGCGGCCGTGCTCCTGGCGGGTGGCGGTGTGGCGGCCTGGGCCGCTCTGCGCGACGAGGACGACCCGGGGTCGCCCGCGCCGCGGGACCACCGCTGGGCCGTCGGCGTGCAGGCGGACCTGAGCGGGGCGCAACGCGCGGTGGGCGAGGCGCAGGAGCGGGGCGCCCGGCTGGCGATCGAGCAGTACAACTCCCGTAAGGACAAGCCCTTCGAGCTCGTACTGAAGACCGCCGACGACGGCGGCAGCGCCGGACGGGCGCCGGGCGCGGCCAAGAAGCTGATCCAGGACACCGACGTGCTCGCCGTCCTCGGCCCCACCAACGACGAAACGGCGGGCGCCGTGCTAGGCGCCTACGACGAGGCCCTGCTGCCGGTGCTGTGCATCTCGGCCGGGGGGCTGATCCTGACCTCGCAGCAGTACCGGTCCTTCCTGCACTGCCGGCCCAGCGACGCCGCCGTCGCCCTGCCGATCAGCATCTATGTCCTGCGGCAGAAGGGAAAGCTGCGCTCCGGCCTGCTCCAGGACCGTACCGCGCGGACGTACGCCCAGGAGTCCGCCTCGATCAACGCCATCCTGATGCGCAAGCTGGGCCGGCCGGTCTACCCCCGGGTGATCCCGGCGGACACCGAGGACGTGCGACCCGTCGTCGCCGACATGCTGCGGGCCGGGATCGGCTCCTTCATCTACGCCGGAGACGCGCGGGGCGGGGCCCGGGTGGCCCGCGCGCTGGCGGCGGCCGGTTTCGACGGGCCACGGCTCACCCCGCAGGCCGTGATCGACCCGGAGTTCCTGAAGGAGGCCGGGAAAGCGGCCGAGGGATGGCTGTTGACCGCCTCCTTCGTCGACCCCACGGCCGTGCCGGCCGCGGCGGCCTTCACCGCCGCCTTCCGCAAGCGCTACGGAGCCGAGCCCGGCCACTACGCCGCCGAGGCGTACGACACCGTCAACCTCGTCGTCCAGGAGACGGTGAAGGCCACGAAGGGCGGACGGCCCCCGAAACGCCAGGCGTTGCTTGGCCTGCTGCGCAACGGGCACTACAAGGGCATCACCAAGGACTTCTCCTTCAAGCCGGCGGACGGCACGTTCGCCGGCGGGGGTGTCTTCCTGTACCAGGTCGAGGGTGGCCGGTTCCGCTTCCTCGGCGCCGCCCCCTCCCAGGTGTAGCGGTGAGCGACGCGCACGCGCGGGGACACACGGGAGTGCGGGCGCTCAAGCCCGGGGATCCGCCGTTCGTCGGCGGCTACCGGCTGCTCGGGCGGCTCGGCGCGGGCGGTATGGGCGTGGTCTACCTGGCCCGCTCGACGGGCGGGGCGCTGGTCGCGCTGAAGGTGATCCGCACCGAGTACGCCTCCGACCACGACTTCCGGGCCCGGTTCCGTCGCGAGGCCGAGGCGGCGGCCGGGCTCGGCGGGAGATGGGTCGTACCGGTCACCGCGGCGGCTCCGCAGGACCGCGAGCCCTGGCTGGCCACCGCCTTCGTGCCGGGTCCGTCGCTGGCCGAGGCCGTCGCGCTGCACGGGCCACTGCCCGACCGGACCGTGCGCGCCCTCGGCGCCCGGCTGGCCGAAGCACTCACCGAGGTGCACGCCGCGGGCCTGGTGCACCGGGACGTCAAGCCGGGCAACGTCCTGCTCGCCCTGGACGGGCCCCGGCTGATCGACTTCGGTATCGCGCGCAGCACCGGCGCCACCGCGCTGACCGCGAGCGACGTGGTGATCGGATCGCCCGGCTATCTCTCGCCCGAACAGGCGCGGGCGCAGGGCGGTGACATCGGGCCGCCGAGCGACATCTTCTCCCTGGGCTGTGTCCTGGCGTACGCCGCGACCGGCCGCCGCCCGTTCGGCGTCGGTACCCCGGCCGCCGTCATCTTCCGTACGGTCCACGAGGAGCCGGACCTGGACTCCGTACCGTGGGCGCTGGTCCCGCTGCTGTCCCGTTGCCTCGCCAAGGACCCGTCGGCCAGGCCCACCGCGCCGGAGGTACGGGCCGCGCTGGCCGGCGAGGGCGAGGGGGACGGGGACGGGGAGGACGACTGGCTGCCGTCCGAGCTGCCCCGGCTGATCGCGGAACGCTCGGCCACGGTCCTGGCCCTGCCCGACCCCGCGCCGGGCACATTCGTGCAGGCGCCCGAGGGGCCCGGCCTCTCACGGCGCCGCCTGCTGACGCTGGGCTCGGCGGCCGGCGTCGTCGCGGCCGGCGGGGGAGTGGCGGCCTGGGCCGCCTCCAGATCCCCGGGACGCAACGCGGGCGCGACGGGTTCCGGACAACTGCGCCGGTACGTCATCGGGGTGCACGCGGACCTCACGGGCCGGGACAGAGCGGTGGGCCGGGCCCAGGAGCGGGCCGTACGTCTGGCCGTGGAACAGTTCAACTCCCGCCCCCGGGACGGCCGTACCTTCGATCTGGCCCTGAGGGTCCTCGACGACGCGGGAGTGGCCGAGCGGGCCGGCGAGGTCGCCGGAAGCTTCGTCGCGGACCAGCGGGTGTACGCCGTCATCGGACCGACCGGCACCACCCTGACGCAAGGCGTCGTCGCCCGCTACGAGAAGGCACTGCTGCCCGTCGTGACCGTCTCCTCCGGCAGCGATCTGTACTCGACGACCACCACCCGCGCCCTTTTCCAGCTCAGACCCGACGAGGACACCCTGTCCACGGGTTTCATCTCCTACCTCACCCACACCGAGAAGAGCCGAAGAACCGCCCTCATCGACGACAGGGCCGCCAGCCGCACCAGTTGGCAGATCGTCAGGGACCTGGCGACGTTCCCGCCCTCCAACGGCACCACGACCACCCATGTCGTGGCCGCCGACAGCCAGGACTTCGACACCGTGGCCGCCGCCGTGCTCGCCGACAAGGCGCAGGCCGTGGTCTACGGCGGTTCCTCTCCGCACCGCGCCGCCCGGTGCGCCCGCGCGCTGGAGCAGGCCGGCTTCCGGGGCACGCGCATGGCCCCCGAACCGGTCCTGGAGGCCGCGTTCCTGAACGAGGCGGGACCGGCGGCCGAGGGCTGGGTGATCTGCGCGACCTACGTCGATCCGACCGAACTGCCCGCCGCCGCAGGCTTTGTGACGGCGTACAAGAAGCGCTTCGGCGTACGCACCGTCGAGCGCTTCGCCGTCGAGGCGTACGACGCCCTGAACTTCGTCGCCCAGGGCCTGCGCGATCTCGGCAGCGACGGCGTCGAGCGAGGCGCCATGGTGCGCAGACTCCGCGCGTCCACCTACAAAGGGCTGGCGAAGACCGTCCGATTCGACGCGGTCACCGACGAGTTCCACTGGGCGAACGGCCTCTTCCTGTACCGCGTACAGAACGGCACCCCACATTTCCTGGGCCGCTACGACCAGCTCGAGAAGGCCTGAAACGCCGTCCGTCGACGGTGACGACCGGCCAAAGCAGGGCTAAGGCTGGTCCCCCTGGGCCGGGTCCTCCGTGTCCGGGAGGGGCTGTTCGGTCCAGATGGCCTTGCCCTCCGGGGTGTAGCGGCTGCCCCAGCGTTCGCAGAGGGCGTTGACGAGCTGGAGTCCGCGGCCACCCTCGTCGGTGTCCGAGGCGCGCCGGATGCGGGGCATGGTCAGACTCGCGTCGGACACCTCGCAGACGAGCGTTCCGCTGCACAGGAGGCGCAGTCCGATGGGGCCCCTGGCATGCCGGATGACGTTCCCGACGAGCTCGCTGGCCAGCAGTTCCGTTGTCATGACCAGGTCTTCCAGATGCCACTGGGCGAGTTGCTCCCGTACATGGCGGCGGGCCTCACCCGCGGCCTCCGGACCCTCCGGAAGATCCCAGAAGGCCATCTGCCGGTCGGCCACGGTGTGCAGGCGGGCGATCAGCAGGGCGGCGTCGTCGGAGGTGGGCCCACCCGGCAGCAGGCCGGCGGTGATGGTGTCGCAGAGGTCCTCCAGATCGGGACAGCAGGCCTCGCGGGGGAGCAGATCGGCGAGCTGGGCCATGCCCTGGTCGATCTCCCGGTGCGGCGACTCCACGAGCCCGTCGGTGTAGAGGACCAGAAGGGTGTCCGCCGACAGCTTCAGTTCCGTCGTCTCGAACGGAGGGAACGCGGCGCCCAGCGGAGGGTTGACGGCGACCTCCGGGAAGTAGGCGCTGCCGTCGGGCCGGACGACCAGCGGCGGCGGATGCCCCGCCCGCACCACGGTGCACGATCCGTCGGTGGAGTCGTACAGCGCGTACAGGCAGGTCGCGTACGCGTGCTCGCCGAGTCCCCCGACGATGTCGTTGAGGTGGCCCATGATCTCGACGGGAGGCAGTTCCAGCGCGGCCAGCGTGTGGAGGGCGGTGCGCAGCCGTCCCATGGTCGCGGCCTCGGACAGTCCGTGGCCCATCACGTCACCGATGACCAGGGCCACTTGGCCCGCGGACAGCGGGATCAGGTCGTACCAGTCCCCGCCCACGTCGGAGGTCTGACCGGCCGGCAGAAACCTCGCCGCCGCCGTGACCTCGGGAACGGTGGGCAGCCCCAGGGGCAGCAGAGCCTGCTGGAGTTCCTCGGAGCGGTTGAGCTCGGCGTCGTAGAGCCGCGCTCTCTCCAGGGCGTGCGCCACCAGCGCGCTGATGGTGATGAGGAGCGTGCGTTCCTCGGACGTGAGGCGTCGTACGGTGTCGAAGGCGATGACACACACGCCGAAGGTGTGGCCGGAGGCCGTCAACGGGAGGAACGCCCAGGCCTCCTTGTCGGTCGGAGGCCGGCTTCCGCCGTCGGGGAAGGCCGTGGCCCATTCCTCCCGCGACGAGTAGAAGCGGGGTTCGCCGGTCAGGACCGCCTGCCCGGCGGGACTGGCGTCGGACACGTCCATGCCCTGCGCTCCGTGCATGTGCCGCAGGAAGGAGCTCGGGTAACCGACGGACCCGACGTGCACCAGCTTCTCGTCCTCGAGGACGAGTACGAGCAGACCCTGGGCGCCGAACGGGGGCAGGACACGCTGGGCGACGGCCTTCACCACGTCCTGCGAGGTGGTCGCCGCCGCGAGCTGTGTGGTCAGCTCCGCCGTCCGGCTCGCCCGCTCGGCCGTGCTGCGGACGGCCGCCGCCCGTTCGGCCTCACGGTGGCGGCGATCGGTGACATCGGTGAAGTACAGGGTGAGACCGCCGGGTACGGGGACGAGCCGCAGGTCGTAGCAGCGTCCGGTGTCGGCCATCGTGACGTCGAAGCCGACGGCGGTGGCCTGAGCGGCGCCGCGCCGGCACCGTTCCTCCAGTTCCGGAACGCCGCGCAGCGCGGGCAGGCCCCACAGGTCACGCCCGAAGAGCTGTTCGTCCTCCACACCGAGAACGCGCTCCGCCTCCAGGTTGGCGAAGGTGATGCGCCAGCCGTCGTCCACGGACAGGAAGGCGTCGCTCATGTGCTGCAGGGCACGGTTGAGGGCGTCGCGGGTGGAGCGCGCCGCGTCGCTCGCCCAGCCCTTGCCGATGACGCGGGCGACCCGGCCCTGGTCGTCGACGACGACGTGACCGGACGCGCGCGTCCACGTGTAGCCCCCGTCGCCCCGCCGGACCCGGTACTCGGCTTCGAACGGTGCGTGGGTCCGGATGGTCCGCTCCGCCGCGGCCAGGGTGCTCGCGAGATCGTCGGGGTGCACCGCCTTCATCCAGCTCTCGACTCCGGGCACGAAGGTGGCCGGATCGGTCTGGTAGACCTTCATGGCCACCTCGTCCCACAGCAGCTCGCCGGTGCGCACGTCCCACTCCCAGGAGCCGACCGCAGTGGTGTCGAGGTCCGTGCGCAGGCGCGCGGGCGCCGGGATCCGGTTCAGGCGCTTCATGGTCCATTCGGCCACTGCGCTGAGGAACGTCCACTGCTCGGGCGTCGGCTCCTCGTTGTCGCCCGTGAGGCAGGTGATCGCGCCGATGGCGCGCTTCGCCTCGACCAGGGGTACGGAGAACCAGCCGGACCGTGACAGCAGCGGCGCGGTGGGTTCGGCCAGGTCGGAGGGGAGGGCGGCCACCCATGAGCGCTCGCCGGAGCGTACGGCGCGGGCCGTCGCCGTGGGTCCGTCCTGGTCGACGATCTCCCACGCCCGGGTGACCGACGACGGCAGCCCGGTGGAGGACACCAGGCGCAGAGCCGACATGGGGCCCCGCAGGTAGACGGCCCCGCCGACGCAGCCCAGCTCCGCGACGGAGTGCTGAAGGGCGAGCCGGAAGACCTCGCTTTCCGTGATGCCGTCTTGAGCGGTGTCGAGTAGGTCCAGCCGCCTGATCACAGACCCAATATAGGATGAAATGCCGTGAATGACATGAAGGGAATCGTCTGCTGCTGAGCGTGCCCTCGGCCGGGGTTCTCCGCCCGTACGGGCCGGGTCCCGCTTCCTCCGGAGGGCGGGAGACCCGGGAGGCGGTTGCGCGACGGGGCGTCCGCGCCGAGCGGGGGCGCGCCACGGGCGGGGCGCCGTCCGCCATCCGGTCGGGGCCGAGGCGCGCGGCTGTCCCGGGTTGCGGGGCGTGGTGCGCGACATCACGCTGGCCAGGACGCCCGCGTGATCGACGGCTCGGGGCCGGTCACCCGTTTCCCGTGGGGTCGCGCGGCGGTCCGCGTACGGGCCCGGATGGCGGGTGGTCCCGACGACGGGAGGACGGTGGCACACAGGTGAACGCCGGATCGCGTCGTCCTCACCGGCGGCCGGGCGAGCCCGGAACGGGCCGCGGCGGGCGCCGGATGCGGTACGTCGTGGGGAATCGTTCCTCCCGCGGTGTCTGGACCGTCACGAAGGCGCGTACGGCCGGCACAGAGGCGCGGCCCGGCACCGCCGAACGCACGGGCGTCTCGGTGAGCCACGGGCTGCGGGTGGCCGCGGCGTACGCGTGGCGGCTGCTCGTCCTCGGTGTGGTCGCCTACGTGGTCTTCGCCCTGCTGGGCAGGTTGCAGCTCGTCGCCGTGGCCCTGTTCCTCGCGCTGGTCGTGACGGCGGTCCTGCGTCCCCTCGCCGATCTGCTGGCTCGCCGCATGCCGAGGACCGTGGCGGTGATCGTGAGCATCCTCGGAAGTCTTCTGGTGGTGCTGGGCGTGATGGCACTGGTCGGTCGTGTCGTGGCGGGCGAATCGAGGAAGCTGGGCCATGAGTTCGCCGGGGGACTGGGGCGGATCGAACGCTGGCTGGAGGGCTCCCCCTTCCATCTCAGCCACGCGGTGATGTCGAATCTCCAGGGCAAGGTCGCCACCTTCGTCTCGGATCACCGTTCCGTGCTGATCAGCAGCGCCCTCAGCGGCGCCGGCCGCGCGGTGGAGTTCGTCACCGGACTCGTCCTCGCCCTCTTCTGCTCGCTGTTCTTCATCCGCTCCGGGGACAAGTTCTGGCGCTGGTTCCAGGAGCTGATGCCGGAGAGCGCGCGGGACCCGTGGGACCGCGGTGGGCGCGCGGCCTGGCGGACCTTCGCCGGGTACACACGCGGCATCATCATCGTGGCGGCCACCAACGCCATTCTCGTCGGAATCGCCCTCTACATCCTGGGCGTCCCCTTGGCGCTGCCGCTCACGCTCCTGGAGTTCTTCGCCGCCTTCATCCCCCTGGTGGGTTCACCCGTCGCGCTCGGCGTCGCCACCGTCGTCGCTCTGGCCACCAAGGGGCCGGTCGTCGCGTTCATCGTGCTCGCCCTGATCGTCGTCATCGGCCAGTTGGAGGGGCACGTACTGCATCCGCTCGTCCTGAGCTGGGCGGTCCGGCTGCACCCGGTCGTCGTGGCCCTCTCGGTCATCGCCGGGAGCATCCTGGCCGGTGTGACCGGCGCCGTCGTGGCCGTACCGATGGTGTCGGTCGCCTGGTCCGTGATCTCCGAGCTGCGCGCACGCCCCGAGCCGGAGCCCTCCAGCCCGCCCGAACGGGCCCGGGCCGGGGAGCCGTAGCGGTGACGGGCCGGGCGTTCCGGGTTCAGGCCGTCCAGCCCAGCTCCGTGTAGGACTTTCCGTCGGCGATGGCGGCGAGCGCGATACGGGTGTACTCGACCAGCCGGCCGGGGAGCGCGTCCAGCGGCCACCACCGCCACTCCGTGCACCGGTCGGGTTCCAGGACCTGGGGCTCGCCGCTCCACCGGGATGCGGCGAAGAACAACTGGACGCGGGGGAAGGGGCTCCAGGGGTTGCGTTGATCCAGGGTGTGTACGAGGGACAGGTCGCGCGCCTCGATCGTGATGCCGGTCTCCTCCGACGCCTCTCGGACCGCGCAGGCCAGCGTGGACTCCCCCGGCTCGCGGTGCCCGGCCGGTACGTGCCAGGTCGAGGGCGCGAAGGGACTCTCCGGGTGGCGTTGGCCGAGCAGGACCGCGCCGTCGCGTACGAGGACGAGGTGGGCGCCGACGATGCTGCCCTCCCGGTGCCCGGCGTCCTGCCGGACGCGCACGGTCGCCGGTGTGCCGCCGCTGTCGGGAAGGGGGTGCGGGTGCCGTTGGTGTTCGCGGATGACGGCCACCGTGCCGGGGTCCATGGTCATGAACTCCGTCTCGTCGGGGCGGGTCCATCGGAGCTGGATGCCTTCGTGGAGGGGGATCTCGTGCGCGGGCCGGTTCAGGGTGCCCCGGTAGACGAGGACCCGGTCCTTGAGCGTGCCGGAGGCGTCGAGAGTCTCCACGGTGAGGAAGGGAACGAGGCCGGGGACGGTGAGCCCGGTCTCCTCGCGCAGCTCGCGGGCGATGCACTCGGCACCCGTCTCGCCGGGTTCGAGGCCCCCGCCGAGGAGGCCCCAAGTGCCGGGACTCCAGATGGGTTTGTTCGCGTCGCGCAGATGCAGCAGGTAGCGCCCGCGGTCGTCGACGAGAAGGGCGGCTGTGCCGGGCGTGTCCACGGTGCGAGGGCTCGACGGAAGGCCGGCGGGGCTGGTGTCGGTCACGCGGAGAGTCCTTTCGTGTCGTGCTGCCGTGAGTCGAGCGTCCTCGCGGGCCGGCCTCGCCCACGCGCCGGGGGCGGCGACACTCGTCTTGCCGCGCCAGTGCGCCGGTTGGATTGCCCGACAGCCCGACTGACGCATGGGTGCTCAAGGTTCACCTGCCGGGACGTCCTCAGGGCCTCAGGTCAGGACGGGGCGAGGACGCAGAACTCGTGGCCCTCCGGGTCGGCCAGGCAGGTCCACGGGGCGTCGCCCTGGCCGACGTCGAGGTCGGTGGCGCCGAGGGCCCGCAGCCGGGCCACCTCCGCCGCCTTGTCGTCATCGGGGTACGGCAGCAGGTCCAGATGGACGCGGTCCGGCACGGTCTTCACGTCGGGCCTGCGGATGAATTCGAGATAGGGGCCGACACCCTTGGCGGAGCGCAGCACCGCCTGATCGTCGGTCACCTCGTGCACGGTCCAGTCCAAGGCATCGCCCCAGAACCGGGCCATGGCCCGCGGATCCGCGCAGTCGACCACGACCGCGGCGATCGGCCCGGTGTCCCGGTAGGTGTCCCGGGGCTCCAGCACACAGAACTCGTTGCCCTCCGGGTCGGCGAGGACCGTCCACGGCACCTCGCCCTGACCCACGTCGGCGGGCGTCGCACCGAGAACCTGGAGACGCGCCACCAACTCCGCCTGATGGGCCGCGGAGGTGGTGGCGAGGTCGAGGTGCACACGGTTCTTCGCTGTCGTCTTGGGTTCCGGGACGGGAACGACGTCGATGCCCACGGCGACCGGGTCCGGCCAGACGGGGCCGCCGGGGGGTCCGACATAGGTGGTCACGCCGGGGCTGTAAGCACTCCAGCCGAGCGCCGCCGCCCAGAACCGGCCGACCGCCGAGGCGTCAAGAGCCTTGATGTTCACGTGAACAGGTCGCAGTGCCATGTCGGCGATCCTATGCGCCCGCTGACGGCTCGGCAGGTGTCGCGAAACAGAACACCCGCGCGTGCACATGGAGTTCGGGTGTCGCTCGGGTGCGCTGCCGGCCTCAGACGCGGCGGGCGGCGACCCGATCCGGACTGGGCCAGCGGACCTCGGACACCCAGCCGAGGCGTTCGAGGACGCGGATGACGGCGGCCGACGGGTCGATCTGGCCGCGGTCCACGCCGTGGCGGGCGCTCGTGGGGTCGGCGTGGTGGAGGTTGTGCCAGCTCTCGCCGAACGACAGCAGGGCCAGCGGCCACAGATTGGTGGCCCGGTCGTGACGCCTGGTGTGGAACGGGCGTTCGCCGATCATGTGGCACAGTGAGTTGACGCTCCAGGTCACGTGATGGAGCAGCGCGATGCGGACAAGTCCCGCCCACAGAAGGGCGGTCAGCCCGTACACCCAGGTGCCGCCGATCGCCCAGCCCAGCCCGAACGGCAGGGCGAGGGTGAGGACGCACAGCGCCGGGAAGGCTCGCGCGACGGCCCGTATGTCGCGGTCGGCGAGGAGGTCGGGGGCGTAACGTTCCGGCGGTGTGCGGTCGTTGCGGAAGAGCCAGCCGATGTGCGCGTGGACCAGCCCGCGCAACTGGCCCCGCAGATACGTGCCGTAGCGGTACGGGGAGTGCGGGTCGCCGGGCCGGTCGGTGAAGGCGTGATGGCGGCGGTGCGTGGCGACCCAGTCGATGACGTCACCCTGGAAGCTCATCGACCCGGCCACCGCGAGCGCGATGCGTACGGGACGGACGGCCCGGTAGCCGCCGTGGGTGAGGCCGCGGTGGAAGCCGACGGTCACGCCGAGCCCGGTGACCGTGTAGAGAACGGCGGCCAGCAGCACGTCGACGGGATGGACGAGGCGCCCCCACAGCAGCCATCCGGCCAGGCCGAGGGCCACGAACGGCAGGACGACGATCATGGTCGTCACGGTCACGTAGATCCGCTCGCCGCCGTCCCGCGCGGGCAGCGCGTCCTCCGGCGGGAAGGGGGACGTTCCGTCGTAGACCTGGGGCGGCGAGGGACCGTTCGGCGGAAGGGCCGTCGTGGATGCGCTGGACACGGGCGACATGGAGAACTCCTGGCCTCGGTGCGGTGGCGCGCCGGGGTCAGGGGGCTGCCCCTGTTGTGGGAGATCGTGAGAGCCGGACCGGTCCGGACAGCGGCGCATGAAGCGTCCTCGCTTCCTTCACCCTACGCCCGCACCCTCCGGAGCGACGCGTGCCGGCGCGACCACCGCGGCCGGGCACGGGTCGCCCACGCGGTGGTCGCGGCCGGGACCGGCTCCCTCAGGAGGCCTCCACGGCCGCCTTGATCCGCTGGCCGAAGGCGTCCGCGTCCTTGCGGGCCGCACTCAGCGCGAAGCTCACCAGGAGCTTTCCGATGCCATGGCCCTCGAGGACGTTGTAGATCCTGACCCGGGTCGTGCGGTCGCCGGTGGACTCGAGGTCGTAGCCGCCCTCGTCCGCCGTGACCGTGTTCTTCGAGACTTCCGCCCAGCGGATGCGGCGGGGCGGCTCGAACTCGGTGATCCGGAACTTCCGGCCCGATTTCATGCCGGCGTCCTTGACCGTGCTGGTGAAGATCGTGCCCACCGCCGTCGGGCCCTCCGGCGTCTTCGTGATCGCCTGCACCCTGGGGCTGAACTTGGGGTCGTTCGTGCCGGCGGCGAGGAAGGCGAAGACCTCCTCGATGGGGCGGTTGATCTCGGTTGTCGCCTCGAACTGACCGGACACGGTTCCTCCTGTGCTGCGATCACGGACCGCCCGCTGAGGGCGCGCGGGATTGCCGCGCATGCTCAGACTAGGGGGCGGGAGCCCCACCGTCGCGTCACACGGACCCGTCGGTCATGCCCCGTGCCAGGGGCCCGTGCTACGGCCCCGCGCGGTCAGTGGTCGAAGCCGTCGGTCAGGCGGACGGTGTAGCCGTCGTCCTCCATCAGGACGACGGTGACGCCGAAGGGGTTGGGATGGTCCAGTTCCATGGGGGTGAAGGCGTAGTCGACGGCGGCCTGAACGGGCGGCGGAAGTTCGCCGCCCGGCTGAGGCGCGGGAGCCCGCTCCCATGCGAGGGCGGCCGTGGCCCCCTCCGCGTCCTCGGAGCCGTCGGACGAGAACTCCTCGCTGTAGGGGAACTGGTGCAGCACATGGCCGTCCGGGGTGGCGTGGACCATGTTCAGACAGGGGGCGGGGCCGACGACGGGCAGCTCGCAGGCGGTGGCGACGTCATGTGTCTCCCAGGCGAGGACGACCTCGTCCGCGCAGGCCGCCGCGGCGATGTTCGACAGTGCCGCGATGCCGGTGAGCGCGTCGGCTCCGGGCTTCGTGGGACGGACCCAGATCAGCCCGACCAGCTCGCCCCGCACCAGCGGCATGATGACCGGCCGGGGCGTCGCACCTTCGCCCACTCCGTTGACGTAGGTGCTTTTCATCGAGCTGACCAGCGTGTCCCACGTTCGCGTGTCCACGGAAGTCCCCTTTGCCACTGTTGCCATCGATCACCTCCGACCCTGTCACGCGGGGCGCCCCCGTGTCAGCGGGATGTCCGGCACACGGCGCCCCGGTCTTGCCTCCCCGTCCCCGGGCCGGTTACGTTGCGGCGGAGTTTTCGGCCAGGTACGCGGTGCGGTCCGGCGCATCAATGTTCGGCGTACGGAACGGACATCGGGTGACAGGTCGAGTCAAGGACCGGCAGGAAGCGCAGCACGGTCTGCTCACGAGCATCGCCGCCGAGGCGGGGGTCTCGCTCAGTACCGTGTCCAAGGTGGTGCACCGGCGCCGGGACGTGGGCGCGGCGACACGGGGCCGGGTCGAGGAACTGCTGACGCGGTACGGGTACGTCCGCCCGTGGGAGCGGGGTTCCGCGACGCCCCGGCAGATCGTCGTCGTCTTCCGTGACCTGTCCGGGCCCTACACCCTGGAGGTCGCCCGCGGCATCGTGGACGCGGCCGGCGAGTTCGGCATCGACGTGGTCACCGGGACGACGAGCCGGCGGTCGATCTCCGGATGGCTGGAGGAGTGCGTGGCACTCGGCGCGGCGGGGATCGTGATCGTGATCTCCATGCTGGCCGAGGAGGACCAGCGGCGGATCGTCGAGCAGCGGCTGCCGGTGGTGCTGATCGACCCGCTCAGCGCGCCTTCGCAGGACATTCCCAGCATCGGGGTGACGAACTGGAGCGGAGCCCGGGACGCCGTCCAGCACCTGCTGGCGCTGGGGCACACCCGGATCGGCATGGTCGCGGGCCGCTCGCACTCCCTGGCGGGCGCGGCGCGCGTGCACGGGTACCGGGCCGCGCTGGAGGAGGCCGGGGTCGCCTACGACCCGGCGATCGTCCGCTCGACCGACTTCGACTACACCGAGGCGCTCGCCGCGAGCCTGCAGATCCTGCGGGCCTGCGACCCGCCCACGGCCGTTTTCGCGGCCAGCGACGCACAGGCGCTCGGCGTGCTGGAGGCCGCCCGGCAGCAGGGGCTCTCGGTACCGCACGATCTGTCCGTCATGTCCTTCGACGACACGCTCGTCGCGGCCATGGCCTGCCCGCCGTTGAGTGCGGTGCGCCAGCCGTTCGAGGAGTTGGGGCGCGAGGCGACCCGGGTGCTCATGGATCTCGCCGAGGGCCGGCCGCCCGCGGCGCCGCGCATCGAGCTGGCCACGGAACTCGTCATACGGACCTCGACGTCCATGCGCCACCGGGTCGGTACCCCGTGACCCGCGAGGTCCACACCCCTTGACCCGCGAGGTCAATACGCCTTGACCCGCGAGGTCAATACCTCGTCACCCGCAACCGCGCGAAACCCTTTCGCAACGTGCCGGTGACAGTGAGATGTCGCCTGCGAATACTGGCTTCCTGCCTCGCACCCCCTTTCCCCTCCCCATGCGGCCCCCCCCGGGGACCCCATGCCCGTGGAACCCCATGGACCGGGGTGCGTGTTCCCCCGGTGAAAGGAACGCCGTTGAAAAGATCCTGGGCGCGAAAGGCTTTCGCTTCGGCGACGGCCTTCGGCATGGGTGTGGCATTCGCCATCGCCTCCGCGACGAACGCGTCGGCGTATCAGCCGAGTCCCGCGAACCTGTATACGGCGGACAACACCGCCGCGTGCAACAAGAGCCCGTGCGTGCTCTACCCGAAGTCGGCCCAGCTGCCGGACGGCCGGATCGTGGCCACGTTCGAGAACGACCAGACCGCTCCGGTGGGCCAGACGCTGCCCGTCCACAAGAGCGACGACGGCGGCACGACGTGGGCGAAGCTCGCCGACGTCAAGGCCCCGGCGTACCTGTCCGGCGACAGCGCGTACGCGAAGTACACGAGCAACTGGACCAACCCGTATCTCTACGTGCTCCCGCAGAACGTCGGAAACCTGAGCGCCGGCACGCTGCTGCTCGCGAGCGTCGTCTCGGGCGACGACTCCTACTACGAGGAGCAGAAGGCCGCCGACTCCGGCTGGACGCCGACCAGTGACGGCGACCGCAAGGACGTGGCACTCGCCCTGTACGCCAGCACGGACGACGGCGCGACCTGGAGCTTCGAGAACATCATCGCGGCCGGGACCTGGCAGGGCGGCAGCGCGGGCAGCACCGGCCGCGTCTCGACGGCCAACACCCACGCCCAGGTCGACCCCGTCTGGGAGCCGCACCTGCTCGCCCACAACGGCACGCTCATCGCCTACTACTCCGACGAGGACGACTACACCGGCTACGACACCGGCACCGGCGCCCCCACCCTCGACCCGGCCAACGACACGGCGACGGACTCCGGCGGCCAGGTGCTCCTCCACCGCACCTGGAACGGCAGCGGCACCACGTCCTGGAGCAGTCCCGTCGTCGACGTCCCGGGCGCCACGGTGAGCATGGGCAGCGGCAAGACGGAGATCGGCGGCGGCCGCCCGGGCATGACGACCATCGCCCCGACGACCGACGGCAAGTGGCTCCTGACGTACGAGTACTGGGGCGGCGGGACGAACGTCCGCTACCGGATCTCCGACGACCCGACGAAGTTCTTCTCGGCCACGGACGCCGCGATCACTTCGCTGCCGGTGCCCTCGGGCGGGGCCGCCCTGTCCACCGGCGGCAGTCCGGTCCTCCTCCCGATGCCGGACGGCCGGATCGTCTACAACGCCGCCGGCAGCGGCGACGTCTGGGTGAACGAGTCCGGACTGAGCACCGGCACGTGGAAGGAGTACAAGACACCGATCGCCGCCGGCTACAGCCGCACCCTGCAGTACGTCGACGGCACGGGACGCGTCCTGATCCTCCAGGCGTCCTGGAGCGGTGGCAGCGTCGGCCCCGTGAAGTACGCCGAGGTCGACCTCGGACGGTCCGACGGCGCCTACTACAGCCTCGTCAACCGGCTGACCGGCCAGGTCCTCACCACCGCGTCCGGCAAGACGCAGGACGCCAACCTCACCGGCAACACCCCCGACCTCGTGCTGGGCGCGTCCAGCTCCACCGCCGACACCCAGCGCTGGCACCTGACCGCCAAGGGCGGCAACGTGACCCTGCTCAACAAGGCCGGGGGCCGCTCGGCCGCCGTCTGGACCGGCACCGCGACAGCCGGGCAGAAGCTGGCCCAGTGGGTCGACGACGGAGCCACCGACAAACTGTGGACGCTCGTCTCCTCGACCAGCGGGTACTACAAGCTCCGCTCGGTCCTCAACACCAGCCTGTACATGACCGGTTCGACGGCGGGCGGCTCCGTCACCGTGGCGGCGTCGACCACCGACGGCTCACAGGACTGGCAGTTGGTCCAGGATCCGCTCCCCACGGACTCGGCCTTCACCCTGAAGGGCACGTACTCCAGCCGCTGCCTCGACGTCCCGAACGGCCAGACGGGTGTCCAGGTCCAGATCTACGACTGCTCGGGCAACGCCAACCAGACCATCACCCGGACCACAACCGGCGAACTGCGCGTCTCCGGCAAGTGTCTGGCCGCCGACGGTGACGGCACCACCGCGGGCACCAAGCTCATCCTCTGGGCCTGCAACGGAAAGTCCGGTCAGAAGTGGTCGTTCCGCGTGGACGGCACCATCGCCAACCGCTCGAACGGTCTGGTCGTCGACGTGACCGACTGGGGTACGGCCAACGGCTCGAAGGTCGATCTGTGGACCGCGCTGGGCAACGCCACACAGCAGTGGAGCCGAGGCTAGGACCTGTCCTGGCCGCATCGGTCCAAGAGGAAGGCGGCGCCACCGGATCGGATCGACCGGTGGCGCCGCCCTCGTTCACGCGCCCCCGCGGCTCACTCCCGTTCGACCGCCACCGGCACGGTGTGCTGCCGTACGACCGTCGCGTCCCGCTCCTCACCGACCAGCCGCACGACGTCCCGCACCGGAGTGTCCAGGCTGGATGAGCCCGCTTGGAGCACGATCTCGCCGGGCTCGACGATGCGGCGGCCGGCCAGGCCGGTGAAGGCCAGGCGGTCGGTGTGGACGTGGAAGCTGACCGTGGCCCGCTCGCCGGGGGCGAGAGACACCTTGGCGAAGCCGAGGAGGGCGCACACGGGCCGCGTGACCTGGGCGACCGGGTCGACGGCGTACAGCTGGACGGTCTCGGCGCCCGCGACCGTCCCCGTGTTCCGCACCCGCGCGCGGACCGTGAACTCCCCGTCCGTCGGCACCTGTTCGCGGTCGGCCGCGAGCAGGTCGACCTCGAAGGAGGCGTAGGACAGCCCGTGGCCGAAGGGGAACGCGGGAGTGGGGTCGAGGTTGGACAGGAAGCTCTGCCGGTCGGCGAGCGGCGGATGCAGGTAGGTGTACGGCTGGCCGCCCGGCGAGGCGGGGATCTGCACGGGCAGCTTGCCGCTGAAGTTGGCCCTGCCGGACAGGAGTTGGGCCACCGCCCGGCCGCCTTCCTCACCCGGCAGGAAAACCTGGACCATGGCCGCGGTGGCCGACGCGAACCGGCCCACGGCGTAGGGCCGGCCGCTGCTGACGATGAGCACCACGGGCTTCCCGGTCGCCAGGACCGCCTCGGCCAGCTCCTCCTGGACGCCCGGCAGACGCAGGTCCTCGACATCACAGCCCTCCCCCGAGGTGCCGATGCCGAACATCCCCGCCTTGTCGCCGACGACGAGGACGGTGAGATCGGCGGCGGTCGAGGCCGCCACGGCGGCCGGGATGCCGGAGCCGTCCTTGTCCCGGATCGGGCAGCCTTGGACGAACTCCCACTCCACGGAAGGGAGTTCCTCGGCCAGCGCGGTGCGCAACGAGACCGCCTCGACCCCGTTGCCGAGGTCGTCGCGCTCGGCGAGGACGTGGTTGGGGAAGCTGTAGCAGCCGAACATGGTGCGCACGTCGTCGGCGCACGGTCCGATCAGCGCGATCCGGCCGCCGGCCGGCAGGGGCAGGGTCCCGTCGTTGGACAGCAGGACGGCGCCGGCCCGCGCCACGGCGCGGGCGAGTTCGCGGCTGGCCGGCTTGTCCAGGTCGAGTTCGCCCGCGCGCAGGGCGGGGGGCCGCGGGTCCCAGTCGGCGTCCAGGAGCCCGAGCTCGGTCTTCTGCCGCAGCACCCGGCGTACGGCGCGGTCGACCAGCTCCTCGTCGACCGCGCCCCGCTCGACGGCGTGCACTAGGGCGTCTCCGAAGCCGCGCTGGTCGGGCAGTTCGACGTCCAGGCCGGCGCGCAGGGCCAGCGCCCCGGCGTCGGACAGGTCGGCGGCCACCCGGTGGGCGCTGACCAGGAAGGGCAGGGACCAGTAGTCGGAGACGACGGTGCCTTCGAAACCCCACTGCTCGCGCAGGACGTCGGTCAGCAGCCACCGGCTGGCGGCGGGTGCCTCGCCGTCGATCTCGGCGTACGAGTTCATGACCGAGCCGACACCCGCGGCGACGAGCCGTTCGAAGGGCGGCAGGATGATGTCGAGGAGTCCGCGGCGGCCGGCGTGGACGGGGGCGTGGTTGCGGCCGCCCATCGAGGCGGAGTACCCGGCGAAGTGCTTGAGGGTGGCGTACACCCCGGCACTCTGCAGACCGGTGACGTACGCCTCTCCCATCTCTCCGACCAGGTACGGGTCCTCGCCGTAGGTCTCCTCGCAGCGGCCCCAGCGGTAGTCGCGGATCACGTCGACGACCGGGGCGAGCCCCTGGTGGACGCCCGCCTCGGCCAGGTCGGCGCCGATGGCCTCCCCGACCCGCCGGATCAGCTCCGGGTCGAAGGTGGCCGCCATGCCGAGCGAGGTGGGGTAGATCGTCGCGCCGTAGGCGGTGAAACCGGTCAGACACTCGTCGTGCGCCATGGCCGGGATGCCGAACCTGCTCTGCCGGACGATCTGCCGCTGGCGCTCGGCCAGGGCCCGGGAGTGTTCCAGGGCGGGCCGGGGCAGGGTGCCGTACGGGCGGGTGAGCTGGCCGAGGCCGTGCCGGGCGGTCTCGGCGAGGTCGCCGACGCGGTCGAAGACGCTGGTGCCCGGCGCCACCTCCGGGCCGGCCGGTTCGACGTCCTCCCACGCGCTGCCGAGCTGCGCGACCTTCTCGGGGAGGGTGAGCCGGGCGAGCAGCGCCTCGACCCGGTCGGGGATCGGCAGGGCGGGATCGGTCCAGGGGCGGTCGTCCTCCCGCTGGGGGATGCCGCCGTGGTCCGGGACGGTGGTCGTCATTCACGACTCCTCAGGGATTGCGCGGGTGCTCGCGAGGGGGCGTGCGGGGTGCGCGCGGGCACGCCGACGGGGCCGGGCGCGCTGCCCGGCCGCTGCTCGGAGCGAACTGTCGGCTGAAGTGGCTTACGAACTTGGCTACTTGGAGAAACCGGCGGTGAGACCGGCGACGAGCTGGCGCCTGGCGAGGATGAACAGCGCGAGCATCGGCAGGGTGGAGAGCACCACCGCGGCCATCGTGGCCGGTACGTCGATGCCGAACTGGCCCCGGTAGAGGGTCAGCGCCAGCGGCAGCACGGCCTTGTCGCCGCTCTGGGTGAGGATGAGCGGGAAGAGGAAGCCGTTCCAGACCTGGAGGCCGTCGTAGACGGCGACGGTCATCAGCGCCGGGCGGGCCAGGGGTGCCGCGAGGGAGAAGAGCATGCGCCAGTCCCCGGCGCCGTCGACGATCATCGCCTCGAACAGGGAGCGGGGCACGTCGCGCAGGAAGCTGACCAGGATCATCACGGTGATCGGCAGCGCGAACGCCGCGGACGGCAGGACGATCGCGAGCAGGCTGTCGTACAGCCGCATCCTGATGATCAGCAGGTACACCGGGATGATCACCGCCTGCAGGGGGATCGCCAGGCCCAGCAGGTACAGCCGGAAGGACAGGCGGGAGAGGCGGCTCCCGGCGCCCCGGACGATCGCGAAGGCGGCCATGAGGGCGACGGTGACGGTGAGGACGACCGTCCCGGCGGTGACGACGACGCTGTTGAGCAGATAGGTCGTGAAGTCGCCGTCCAGGACGGTCCGGTAGCTGTCGAGCGTCGGGTGGCCGGGCAGGGCCAGCGGGCTGTCGGCGGTGAACTCGGCCCGGCTGCGCAGGCTGGTCACCACCAGCCAGTACACGGGTACGACGACGATCGTCGCCCAGAGGAGCGTGGCGCCGGCGGTGAGTGCCCGCCGCACCGAGCCGAGGGCCGTGCGGCGGCGGGCGGGACCGGAGCGCGACGGAACTGCCGTTCGCCCGGCGGCGAGGTCACGGCCGGTGCCCGTGTGGGGGTCGGGGTCGAGGACCTTGGTCACGCTGGTGCTCACATGCCCTCCTGGCGGCTGTCCATCCGGGTGAAGCCGGACAGGCGGGTGGTCAGCAGCGACAGGCCGAGGCCGAAGACCACCAGGAGTGTGGCGACGGCGCTGGCCCGGCCCATGTCGTGGGCCTGGAATCCGGTGATGTACATGGCGAGGGGGAGGACGCGGGTGGCGGTGCCGGGGCCGCCGGTGCCGCCGGACAGGACGAAGATCAGATCGAAGTAGGTCAGCGAGCCGACGAGCATGAGCGTGCTCGACGTGACCATCGTGTACTTCAGTTGCGGCAGCGTGATGTGCAGGAAGCGGGCCAGGGGCCCGGCGCCGTCGAGGGCGGCGGCCTCGTACAGAGCCGTCGGGATCTGGCGTATGCCCGCCTGGTAGAGCAGGGCGTGGAACGGCACGAACTGCCAGGCGATCACGAAGATCACCGTGTACAGGGCCAGGTCCGGCGAACCGAGCAGCGGCTTCGCCAGCCAGTGCAGGCCGGGCGTGGCACCGATGCCGAAGGACGGATCGAGCAGCGCCTGCCAGGTCAGGCCGATCGCCACCGCGGACAGCAGCAGTGGGAGGAAGAAGAGGACGGAGAACAGCGCCCGCACCCTTCCCCTCGGTGCCTGGAAGACACCGAGGGCCAGCGCGATCGGCGTCTGGACCAGCCAGCTCACGGCCATCACCTTGACCGTGAGCCCGAGCGCCTGCCAGGTGGCGCCGTCGGTCAGGACGCCGGCCCAGTTGGCGAGTCCGGCCCAGCTGATGGTGCCGAGGCCGTCCCACCGGGCGAGGCTGAGCACCACCACGCCGACGAGGGGGACCAGGCCGAACAGGCCGAAGAGAAGCAGTGCGGGGGCGGCCATGAGGAGGCCACTGCCTCCTCTCCGGCGCGCGGGGACGGTGACCGTCACGACGCCGCCTTGCTCATGTTCACACCGAAACCGGCGGGCGAGATCTGACGCAGGAACGACTTGTCGGTGTTGGTCAGCAGCGGGTCAGCCTGGTCGGACGGCAGTGCCTGGTCCCAGGAGAGCTGGAAGCTCGGCGCCTTCTCCACCAGGTTGTATACGAAGGTCAGCCACGCCTTGTCGGACGGCGAGTTCACCGCCGTCAGCTTGGACTCCAGGCCGTTGACCGGCGGCACACTGCCGGCCGCGAGATAGGCGTCGACCTGGGAGCCGTCCAGGACGTAGTCCTTGAGGTACGTGAGGGCCGCGGACCTTCGCTTGGTCGACGAGTTCAGCGACAGGAAGTTCGAGGGGTTGCCGACGATGCTCTTCGGGTCGCCGGCACCGTCGGACAGCGACGGCAGGGCGGTGTAGCCGAGACCGCCCTTCTTCAGGAAGTCGGGCGCGGCCTTGGCGATGTTGGCGTACTCCCAGGTGCCCATGACCTCCATGGCCGCCTTGCCCGTGTAGAGCAGGGCCGTGGAGGCGCCCTGGTCGTAGCTGACGGAGGAGGCGTTGTCCCCGAAGGCCCCGGCCTTCGACAGGTCCTGGAGGTACTGGTTCGCCTTGGTGACCGACGCGTCCTTCCACATCGAGGCGTCACCTGAGGCGATCTTCGAGAACACCTGGGAGCCGCCCTGGCGGTCGAGCAGGTACTCCAGGTACATCAGCGTCGGCCACTTGGAGTTCGCGGCGAGGGAGAGCGGCGTGACGCCCTTGCCCTTCAGCTTCTTCACGGCCGCCAGCAGGTCGGCGTACGTCTTCGGCGGCTCGACGCCGGCGTCGGCCAGCACCTTCTTGTTGTAGTAGAGAACGACCGGAGCGAGGCCGTTGGCGGGCACGCCGTAGACCTTGCCGCCGAAGGTGGCGCTCTGCATCACGCTCGGGGTGAACCGGTCCGTGTTCGCCTCGGACGCCGTCAGCGCGTCGACCTTGCCGGCCTTGACGTAGTCGTCGAGGGCCCCGCCGCCCCAGCTGAAGAAGATGTCCGGGGCCTGGTTCGCGCCGAAGGCGACGCGCAGCTTCTGCTTGTAGTCGTCGTTCGCGAACAGTCGCAGGGTGATCTTCTCGTCGGAGTGGTCCTTGTTGTAGGCGTCGACGGACTCCTTGAGGATCGTCTGGTCGTTCAGCGCCCACATCGTCAGGCCCTTGGCGGACGAGTCCGCGGACGATCCGGACGGTCCCGAAGTCCCGCACGCGGCAAGGCCCATGGCCGCCGTGAGAGTGACCGCGGACGCGACGACGCGTCGGATTCTCGGGCTTCCGAGATGTCCGTTGACCGGTATTCCCCGCATGGTGTGCCTCTCTTCGTTCCACATGCCGTCGGTGGCCAGGCAGACCGGAGGCCGGTACGAAAGGCTTTCGGATGCAACGCCGCCGACGGTCTGGCTGCTGGCCGGGACACTGACACGGAATTCACGGCCGGGACAAGGACGGGAAATGCCCCGGTTACGAAATGTTTTCGGGATGCGGCCGACAGCGAGAGCCCAGTGATCCGTGGGTGCGGCCGGCGCCGCGAAGGGCCGAGCCGCCCCACCTTGTTCAACCTGTTGGTTGACCAAGGAGCGGGGTCGGTCGTACGGTTATTCAACCGACTGGTTGATTACATGAGGTGAGAGGTGGCCGACGACCGGCTGTCCCGGGTTTTCTCCGCCCTGGCCGACCCGACCCGGCGCGACATCGTGGCCAGGCTCGCCACGGGGGATGCCACGGTCAACGAACTGGCCGAGCCCTACGACGTGACCGTGCAGGCCGTTTCCAAGCACATCAGGGTGCTGGAGGACGCCGGTCTGGTCAGCCGCAGCAGGGACGCTCAGCGTCGGCCCTGCCACCTCGAGGGCGAGGTCCTCGACCTGATGACGAAATGGATCGAACGTTATCGCCGCGAGGCGGAGGACCGTTTCGGCCGGCTCGATGCCGTCCTCGAACAGATGGAGGAACAGACGGTGAAAGGCGATCCGGCGAAGAAGGAGGCATCGTGAGCAGCGTGAACGCGAGCGATCGGCGCGAGACGCGGATCGTGGCCGACCCGGCGCTGCCCACCATCCTCATCACCCGGGAGTTCGACGCGTCCCCGGACCGCTTGTTCAGGGCGTACACCGATCCCGATCTCGTCGTCCAGTGGCTCGGCCCGCGTCGCCTCACCATGCGGATCGACGTCTACGAGGCGCGCAGTGGCGGCTCGTACCGCTATGCGCATCGCGAGGACGACGGGACGGAGTACGGCTTCCGCGGAGTGTTCCACGAGGTGCGTCGCGACGAGCGCATCGTGCAGACCTTCGCCTACGACGGCTTCCCGGACGGCGTCAGCCTGGAGACCACCGTCTTCGAGGACCTCGGCGGCCGCACCCGGGTCACCACCACATCGCTCATGGGCTCCGTCGAGGCCCGCGACGCGATGATCAGAAGCGGCATGCAACGCGGCGTCCGCGAAGGCCATGAGCGCCTCGACGAACTGCTCGGCACCCGACCGAGCGGCAACGCGGGATGACGGACCGAGACGAAAGGCTTGAGATCATGACGAGCGCAGCCGATGAGCACCGAACCGTCGCCGGGGTCTTCACGGACCGCGTACGCGGAGTGGGTCCCGGGGCATGGGACAACCCCGCGCCGTGCGAGGGCTGGGTCGCCCGGGACGTGGTGCGCCACCTTGTCGAGTGGTTCCCGGACTTCGTGAAGGCGGGCGCCGGAGTCGAACTGCCGAAGGGGCCGTCGGTGGACGAGGACCCCGTGAAGGCATGGACGGTGCACAGCGACGGAGTGCAGGCCCTCCTCGACGATCCGGCCACGGCGCACAAGACGCTGTCGAACCCGCACATCGGAGAGGTTCCGCTGGACCAGGCGGTCGACCGCTTCTACACCGCCGACGTCTTCATGCACACCTGGGACCTGGCCCGGGCCAGCGGCCAGGAGGAGCGCCTCGACCCCGGCAAGTGCGCCCAGTTGCTCGACGGGATGCTGCCGCTCGACGAACTGCTGCGCGGGAGCGGGCAGTACGGGCCACGGGTCGAGGTCCCCGAAACCGCCGACGTGCAGACTCGCCTGCTCGCCTTCATCGGCCGCGAGCCCTGAGAGACGTCAGTGGCCTGAACGCCATCCCGCCTGGTGGTCGCCCGGCTTGATCGCCGTCCCGCCGGGTGGCCGCCCGGTCTCAACGCCGTCCCGCCGGGTGGTCGCCCGGCCTGAACGGCGTTCCACTGGGTGGTCGCCCGGCCTGAACGGCGTTCCACCGGGTGGTCGCCCGGCCCGATCGCCGTCCCAACCAGGTGGCTGCCCGGCATGATCACCGGCGGGCCGGATCGTCGCGCGGCCGGATGTCCGTCGGGTCCGATCACCACCCGGCGGATCACCGTCGCACCCGGTCGCCGCCGAGCGGATCAGCGCCCGCCCGGTTCGCCCTCCGCCCGGTTCACCGTCCCGTACGGGCCGTGGCGTCGCGGGTGTCCGCCGGTTCCCTCCCGCCGTCCCGGACCGGAGACGGCGGCTCGTCAGGACCGCGTCCGCCGATCGCCGTCAGCTCCGCCGCGAGGGTCTGCAGCCAACTGTCGATGTCGATCAGCGCGGGCAGTACGGGGGCCGGGGCCGCGGAGACGATCTCGGGGGGAAGGGGTGTCGGCCGGGCCCGTACGCCGCCCGGTGGGAAGGCGGCCGCCCGGTCCATCGCCGTGGCCAGTTGCCCGACCGACTCCCGCGCCCACCGGACGGCGTCGGGCGGCGCAGGACCGTACGCCTGCCGGGGCAGCCAGTGGGATCCGATCTCGGCGTGGGAGGCGCAGTTGAGCGCCAGATGCCAGTCCGGTCCACCGTCGACGGGATCCCTGCCGCCCTCCGTCCGGTACTGCGCGTAGGCGCCCTCCGCGATGCGGAGCCGGTGCCGTGCCAGCCGCAGCGCCTCCTCGGCGGCACCGCCCCGAGGCCGTGGACCGCCGGAGGCGTCGGACGTGCCGGACGCGCAGACCGCGGCGACCACGGTGACCTGCACCAGGGGTGCCACAGCGCGCAGCAACTCCGCCACACTGCGCCGAACCTCGGCGCGGGCTCCGGCGGGCCAGGCGAGCACGCCGCACATCAGCCCGATCGCGCAGCCCGCCAGGACATCGAGCAGTCGTGTCTCCGCCAGCCGCCAGGTGGCCGGAGCGAGCTGGCTGAAGGCGGCGGAGACGACCAGGGTGAACAGCCCCTGCGCCCAGGCCGGTCCCGCGATCGGTCCAACGGAGAAGGCCACGAACATCGCCGGCACCAGCATGACGGCGTACACGTCGACGGTTCCGCCCGCCTCGAAGATCAGCACCCCGGCGGCCAGCGCGCCCAGCAGGGTGCCGATCGCCGCCGAGCGCACCGTGGACCAGGTCGCTCCCGCGGTCGTGCGGCCCAGCGTCAGCACGGCCAGCAGCACCCAGAAGCCGTGCGAGAGCTCCAGGGCTCCGGCCACGAGACGGGCCAGGCCGAGTCCCAGGGCCGTGCGTACGGCGTTCTGGAACAGGACCGAGCGCAAGGTGAGATTGCCCGTCAGCCGCATCCACAGAAGCCGTGCCGTGGATGGCTCGGCATACCAGAACTGCTCGGGCGGCAGTCCCGCCGCGTCGCGTCGCCCGCCGATCGCCACGGCCACCGCGGCCTGGACGGTCAGGGCCGAGGCCGCCGTGGTCAGCAGGTCGGACCGGGATTCCAGCAGCCGCTGCGAGGCCTTGGCATCCGTGTCGCGCCCGGTGCCGGACGGACGTCCGCGTACGGCGATGAAGTCGGCGACCATTTCCTCGAGCGCCCCGGGTCCCGGAACGGCGCGCGTGCCACGGAGGGCCTCCGCCGTCGCGGCGCAGCCGGCCGAGACACCGCGCAGCAGCCCCTCGGAGGGCGGATCGCAGGCCGACGAGGACCCTGGCCGCTCGGCCATCCGGGCGAGCTGGTCCAGTACACGCCGGGTCGCGGCTCCGGCCTGGGCCAGTCCGCGGTCGGTGCGGCCCGCCCCGGTCGGGCGCGAGGCCGGTGGCGCCTGCGACAGGCGCAGGGACCGTCCCGCCTCCCGCAGCCGCAGGGCCCGCTCGGGATCGTGACGGTGGCCCTGAGCGGCCGCGAGCGCCGAAGCGGCCGCGAGATCCAGGGCGTCGGCGATCCGCGCACGGTACGGCTGGGCGGGTGGGGCCGGCAGGAGCAGCAACTCGCACAGGACCAGCAGGGCGATACCGGTGAGCAGGCCGAGGAGCCGCTGCGGCAGGGTCTCCGGCGCGTACGGCGGGAAGCACGCGAGCACGTAGAAGAGCAGCAGCCCCGGGACGGTACTCGCCGCGGCGGGTCCGTACGCGGCGGCGAAGGAGACGGTGAAGCCGATCACCAGCATCCCCGCGACGGCGGAGGCGGTCGTCACGGCGAGAGCGGTGCCGACGGCGGTCAGCGCCACGGCGACCGGCAGCACGCACAGGACGGTGCGCGCCCGGTCCCGGCCGCCGCCGGGGACAGGGGAGAGGACACCGAGCGCGATCGGCGCGAAGAGGGCGTAGACGGCCACGACCGGCTGGTCCAGCGCGTACAGGGCCGAGTAGAAGCCCGTGGCGGACGCGACCGTGACACGCGCGGACTGCCGAGCGGCCCGTACGCGACCGGGGGAGAGGGGCCGCTTCGGCATGGATGTTCCTTCCCCAGCGCCTCCCCGGGCCCTTCCCCGCCGTACGCCCATTGTCGACCGGGTCCGGGTCACGGGCAGCGCGACTGTCGGCGGCCCCGTCCCCGCCCAGGTACCGAGGACTCCGCTCCGCCGGCGTCCCGAGCCGGTGGGGGCGCTGGGCGCACTCCCGCGGCGCGAGGGGGCCGACACCTCGGCGCACGGCCCTGGGGCCGCGTCTTCGCCGGGCCGCCTCCCGGGCCTCGGTTTCGCCGCACGGCCGGCCGATGGCTCCGCTCGGCGCGCCCGTCGATTCGGCTCGGGCCGACCTGTGACTTCCCTTTTGGGTGATCCATGGCTTCGATCCGGTCGGCCGACGGTCCCTCTGCGGGTGACTGCGCGTCGGCCCTGGGCGATGGCCGTAACAAGGAGGCGTGGCAAGGCAGTTGTACGCCAGTTGTACGGATCGGGGCCGGGGGACGGCTGTCTGTGCGCCGAGCCCGCGACACGGTCCGCAAGCGCGTCGTCACGCGACAGGCGAGAGCACACCGTCTGGTCAGGGGTTTCTCTACCCAGGAGGCGGGTCAGCGCATAACATCCGGACGGGAACGCGCCCGAAGGGCCCGCGGAGGCATCCTGCTGGGCTCCCGACGCGCCCCGGCCGTCTGTCACATCTGCGCCTGCTCCAACGTTCAGCTCCGCACGAAGGAACCATCAGTGAGCGAAGCCGGATCCTCCGGAAGAGTCCAGCCGGCTCGTGCCGGCGATCCCTCCCGAATAGGTCCGTACCGGATCATCGGTCGTCTCGGCGCCGGAGGCATGGGTACCGTCCATGCCGGAGTGGCCTCTGACGGAACGCGCGTGGCGGTGAAGGTGATTCACCCCGCGCAGGCCCAAGAGCCCGATTTCAGGGCCCGTTTCAGGCGCGAAGTGGAATTGTCCTCCGGTGTCACCGGCCCGTACGTGATCCCCCCGCTGTCCGCCGACGCGAACGCCGAACACCCCTGGCTGGCCACCGAGTACGTCGCCGGACCGACCTTGAAACAGCAGGTGCTCGCCCGGGGACGGCTCGCCGGAGCAAGTCTGTACGCCTTCGCGGCGGCCACCGCGCAGGCGTTGGCCTCCCTACACGCCGCCGGCGTGGTGCACCGCGATGTGAAACCGCAGAACGTCATCCTCACGCCCTCGGGCCCCCGCGTCCTGGACTTCGGCATCGCCCACGCCGCCGACGGCACGAGTGCCACCCGGACCGGCGTCATCACCGGCATCCCGGGCTGGATCGGTCCTGAGCGGTACGGCACCGGGGTGGCCGGGCCCGCGGACGACCTGTTCGCCTGGGGAGCGCTCGTCGCCTACGCGGCCACCGGAAGTACGCCGTTCGGTACCGGCACACCCGATGCCGTCGCGATCCGCGTGATGTCCGGTGAACCCGACCTGCACGGCGTTCCCACGCCCCTGCGCGGGATCGTGCGGAGGGCGCTGGCCAAGGAGCCGGGGGACCGCCCCTCGGCCGCCGACGCCGCCGAGGAATGCTTCGAACTTCTGGGCTCCCAGGTCACCCAAGTGATGCGCGCCGACACGTTGTTCACGCGGGCCGAGGACATGGTGACTGCCGTCTGGGACGTACCCCGCGCGGACGATCCCGTGTGGCCGGAGCCCGCGAGACGTCCGCGAAGGCCGTGGGCGGGCATGGTCGTCGTCGCGGCAGCGGTCATCGGGGGGTTGGTCGGCGGAGTGGTGGCCCTGATGCCCGGCAGGACGGAGAGCGGCCGTCACGGAACCTCCGACGCGTCCGCTCCCGCTTCCCCCTCGCCCCGGTCCCCGCAGCCGTCCACTGCCGGCCCGGAGCCGGGCATGGCCCCGAAACGGAAGCAGGCCGCGAGCAACGGCCCGGCAAGCGCCGGGAGTTGGGCCGAAGCGACGGTGCCGGGCAGGCGTCCGACGCCGACCTGGGCCGGCCACCGGACGAACAGCGCCTCGGCCGGGCCGTGATCCCCCGTACCGACAGCGATGAGATCGACGCCGCGGACCGCGCGACCAGGAAGAGCATCGAGCGGACGAACGCGATGCGGACGACCGCCCGAGCCTGAGCGGGGTTGACCCTCGACCTGGTCGAGGGCCCAGGGTTGCGGGTGTGGAGAGCGAGATGCGCAGCATTGGAGAGATGGCCCGCGACAGCGGACTGAGCGTGAGCGCCCTGCGGTTCTACGACCGTGGCGGTGTGCTGGTCCCCGCCTGGGTGGATCCGGTGAGCGGCTACCGCTGGTACGGCACCGAGCAACTCGAAGAGGCCCGGGTGCTGGCCCGGTTGCGCCGGGCGGGCATGCCGTTGGCGGACATCCGCCTGGTGCTCGCCGGCTGGTCCGGTGCGGACACCGACCTGGTGCGCAAGCTGCTTCAGACGCATGTGCGCCGTCTTGAGGCGGCCCTGTCCGACGCCCGCGACGAGTTCTCCACGCTCCGAGCACTCCTCGAACGCAGGGAGAAACCCATGTCCATGCCCAGCACCACCGCCGTCCGCCTGTCCCTCGCCGCGCCGGAACTCGCCGACGCGCTGGACGCGGTCCGTTTCGCCGCCGGTGCCGACCCGGAGCTGCCGATGCTCGGCGGCCTCCTCTTCGACATCGAGGGCGGGACACTCAACGTGGTGGCCACCGACCGGTACCGGATGGCCGTAGCGCGGGCCGCTACCAGCGGGCACGCCGAAACCCGCGCGCGGGTCATCGTCCCGTCGCCGCTCGCCGACGCGATGCGGGCCCTGCTCGACGGCGAGGAATCCGTCCAACTCGCCGTCCAGGGTGGCCGCGTGACACTGGAGGCCGGAGACCGGCAGACCGCAGGCCAATGCCTCGACCACGACTTCCCCGACTACCGCCGCCTCGTCCAAGTGCCGGCCGGACGACGTGCCCTGGTCGATGTGGCGGCCTTCCAGGAGGCGGTGGAGACCGGTCCCGTCCGCACGAGCGAAGGGAGCGGACCCGGCGAAACGGCCGCCGACCTCAGCCTGCTCATCGCGGCGGCCGACGGAACGCTGACCATCGGCGAGGACGGTCACGACGAACAGAGCCAAGTAGCCGTCAACCGTGAGTTCCTGCTCCACGCGCTCGCCGCCGGAGCCAGGGACCGGCTGATCCTGGAGATCGGCGCCCCTGCCGCGCCGATCGCGATCCGACGGCCCGACGACGAGACCACGTTCTCCCTGCTGATGCCGGTCCGTCTGGAGAACTGAGCGCGGCACCTGTGCTTCCGCCGCTCACTCCCGCTCGGCGCGGGACGCGGGCTTTCCCCGCGTCGCCGGGACGGTCGTCAAGGAATCCAGCGCCCGCCGTCAGGGAATCTCAGGACGCACGAGTGCCCTGGCGAAGGGCTCACCGGCACGTCGCGCGTACGTCATCCGCTCGCGGACTTCGCGCAGGGTGCGAGGCCGGTAACCGGGCCCGCAACAGCAGCTCTTGTGGAAACCGACGCCGGCGTGGAGCAGGACGGAAAGAGTCCTCCAGGCCGCGGTGTCCCGGCGCCGGGGCACCGCGAAGGCCGATCCCACGTGGATCAGCGGCTCGGCGCAACGGGGACAGATCCGCCGCGGCCGGTCCCTGTCGTACGGCTGCTTGTACGAAGCCCGGCAAGGCAGGCAGACGTAGGAGGACTTGGACGCGGACATGGCCCCAGAGTAGGCAGCGCGCATGACGTACGCGAGGCGATTTCCGCGATCGGCGTGCACCGTTCGGCGGGCGGACCGGGCCGTCACCATGCGTCGCGGACCCATGTGCCCACCGTATGAGCCGACTTGAGACCAGCCGGAGGTGGGGAACCGTCGCCGCGCAGGTCGGCGACCTGCGAACTGCGGCAAGATGGAGACGTGCCAGGTGAGTCGGACAGGATCGATTTGAGCGAACACGAGCTTCGTGGCGTCGCGGGATACGCCGCTGATGCCGCTCGGCGGACGCTGTCGATCTTCGAACAGAGTCTCCCCGCGGACACACGTCCTCGCGAGGCCATCGACGCGGCGTACGCCTTCGCCGGCGGGGACCGGCGAACAGGGTCTCTGCGGCAGCGCGCGTGGGCGGCGTACAAAGCGGCACAGGAAGTCGCTTCACCCGCAGCGGCCGAAGCGGCCCGAGCGGCGAGCCATGCGGCCGCCGCCGCGTACCTCCATCCCAGGGGCAGCGCCCATCAGGTGAAACACGTCCTCGGTGCGGCAGCGCATGCGGCACGAGCGGAAGAGCTGGCCCCCGAAGAAGGTCTGAGTGTCACCGGCGGGCCGGTTGACGGGACCCGGGGCACCGGCGGGACGCTTGACTGGGCACGTCAGCACGCCCCGGCGGCGGTCACCGCGGTCCTCGGCCGGCTGCCCGCCGCAGCACCTGGCGGCGGGCGCGTGGGAGAGCTCATACGCGATCTCGACGCCGCGCTCCGTGCATGAGCACGCCCCGAAGCCACATGCGGAAACGGGCTGTTCGCGAAGTCTGCACCCGCCCAGAGGGCGGAGCCGCCCCCGACGGCGTGTTCCCCCGCCCCGACGAGTCGTGCGCCCGTACGGAAGCGGCGTCGCCGTCGCGCCCGCGTTGTCGTAGACGCCGGTACCCCGTCCAGCAGGCGGGGCCGGACGATTCTGGAGCTGTGGGTACCCGCTGAGGAGCTGGACGAATTCGACGCACACCTCGTCGGCAGGATTCAGCTCGTACACGAGTTCCGCTGAGCGGCGGTGTGACAGGGAAGGCGCAGGGTGCGCGCCGGTCCCGCGGTGAGGGGATCGCGTGGAACCGGTGTGGTGTCGCTCGATCGAGGTGCAACTCTCTGGTTGCGCCTTGCGGGGTGTTGTGCAACCCTGGAGTTGCATCTGATCGTGGCGATGAAGGAGTCCGCTCATGAGCGAGGACCGGATCGAACGCGAAACCCTGATCGAAGCACCCCTGGAGCGGGTCTGGTCGCTGGTGGCCCAACCCGGCTTCTGGGTCGCCGACAAGGCGAGCCTGCCCGGCACCGTGGCGAGGGAGGGCGAGTCGATGGTGGCGAAGAACCCCGAGCACGGCGACTTCCCGGTGCGTGTGGAGAAGGTCCGGCCGCCGACGTATCTGGCGTACCGGTGGACCAGCGCGTTCCCCGGAGAGGAACTGCGCGAGGAGAACAGCACGCTCGTGGAGTTCACGCTGACCCAGGAGGGCGACCGGACGAGGCTGCGTGTCGTGGAGAGCGGGTTCGCGGCGCTGGCCGGGTCCGAGGAACTGCGCAGCCAGAATCTGAAGGACCACACCCAGGGCTGGCCCGTGGAGCTCGACGCGCTCAAGAAGCGCGCCGAGCAGCCCTCGCCGTGACGGAGGGACAACCTGGTCGCGCCGCCGAGGACATCGACAGCGTCCTCGGCGCGCTGGCCGATCCCACGCGACGCCAACTGCTCGATCTGCTGGCCGAACAGGGCACCGCCACGGCGACGACCCTCGCCGAACGCCTCCCTGTCTCGCGTCAGGCGGTGGTCAAGCACCTCGCCGTCCTGGACGCCGCGGGGCTGGTCTCCGGCAGCCGGGTCGGGCGTGAGGTGCGGTACGCGGTGCGGTCCGCGGCGCTGGACGCGGCCGCACGGTGGATGGCCGCGCTCGCGTCCGACTGGGACCGACGGCTCGCGCACATCAAGCATGTGGCCGAGTCCGCGGAGCAAGCCTCACCACCATCGCGCCCCGACTGACCCGAAGTACTCCCTGAGAAGCACTCCCTGAAAGGAAGCACCCATGGACACGAAAGGGCTTCGCGCCGCCTACGACAGGTTGCTCGATGCCGCGGCCATGCCCGACCTCGGCGACGCCGGCGACGGAGGGTGGAACGCCGATCAGATCCTGGCTCACCTCCTCAGTGTCGACGCCGCTGTCGCCGCGGTCGCACTGAATATCGTCTCGGGTTCGCGCCCGACCTTCGACAACCGCATTTCCCTCGACCCCTGGAACCTTGACCGGATCATCGCCGAGCACTCGGACAGGGCAGACCTGGCAGCACACGTCCGCAGTCAGGCCGCCGTCCTGTGCGACATCGCGGACCTGCTCAACGACCAAGCCGCTTCCGTTCTGGTGCCCTCGATCTTCCTTTCCAACAACGCGCTGGGGCTGGACCAGCCGATCCCGCTCGCCGCCCTCATCGACGGCCTCGCCGACGACCACGTGCCCAGGCACACCCAGCAACTCCTGGACCTCCGCGCCGCCGTTCCCGGGGGAGCCGCTTAAGGCCGGATCGCGGTCGACCGCACCGCACCCACAGGACCGCCGTCGGCATGGGGGTGCGCCGGAGGTGGGCGGGGGTGGCCGCTGGCTCTCCGGCCTGGGGGGGGGCTCGCTCTGGTCGAGTGGCTTCGCAACGGAGAAGTGGACCAGATGGACGCGCTTGCCGCAGTGCTGTTCGCGGCTTTTCCGCTGGTCCAGATCATGCTCGACGCCGACGGCCTGCCGGCTTCCAGCTCGGTCCCATCCTCGCGACGCCTTCGGCGGCGGGCCTGTTCGTATGGATCACCGGCCGGGCGAAAGCCGCGCAGGCGGCCGCCTCAGCCCGATCGGCGACGTCGCTCGCGGGAACGGAGCCGTCGACGCACCCCCGAGCGACGTAGCGGCCCGAATGCCGCGGTGAAGCGGTGCCGCGCCCGCTGTGGCCGGATCGGACCGGAGGGGTGTTACCCACTTTTGGGTGACAGGCGGGTGAGGTGCAGAGATGTGCCGGATGCCCGCATATGGACTAAATGCTTCTGTAGTACGGGAGTTGGCGATGATAGTCCATCACTTTTCAGCTTTCCGTAGTTAAAGGCCTTATGCAGGCGTCTGTAACTGATATGTCCGTAATTGGTAACAGCGGTCTGGTGTCGCCCGTCTCGGGCGGGGGTGTGGAGCAACTTATGAGTCCTCGGCCACCGGGCCGGGACTCGCACAGGGTCGCACCGTGCAGATCCCCGCAGTTGGGGTGCTCGCACGGGGTGTGCCGGCTCTCGAACCTTGAGGAGCATTCATGTCCGTTTCCACGTCTGTCACGGCCCGCCGTGTGGCGGCCGCGGCCATCGCGGCAGGCGCCCTGGTCGGCTCGGCCGCCGTGTCCGCCTCGGCCGCGGAGCCGCGCTTCGAGCGCACGCACGTCGCCATCAGCAGGGTGCAGGCCGACGCGCCGGGCTTTGACGACCGCTCCAGCCGTTCCCTGAACGCGGAGTGGGTGGAAATCACCAACGCCGACCGCCACGGGGTGAACCTGAACGGCTGGACGCTGTCGGACGAGGACGGCAACCGCTACACGTTCGACGACTACCGCCTGGCCGGCCGTGCCACCGTCCGTATCCACACGGGCTTCGGTCGCGATACCAGCCGTGACCTCTACCAGGACCGCCGCAACGAGGTGTGGGACAACCACTCGGACGTCGCCACGCTGCGGACCGACCGCGGCCGCTTCGTCGACAGCGTCTCCTGGGGCCGCCACCACGACCGCGACCACGGCCGCGACGACCACCGTGACCACGGCCGTGACGACCACCGCGGGCACGGCGACCACCGTGACCACGGCCGTGACGACCACCGCGGGCAGGGTGACCACCGTGACCACGGCCGTGACGACCACCGCGGGCAGGGTGACCACCGTGACCACGGCCGTGACCACGACCGCGGCCAGGGTGACCACCGTGAC
Source organism: Streptomyces sp. NPDC091209 (assembly GCF_044757755.1). Lineage (NCBI taxonomy): Bacteria > Bacillati > Actinomycetota > Actinomycetes > Kitasatosporales > Streptomycetaceae > Streptomyces > Streptomyces sp. NPDC091209. Next base: position 424,270 of record NZ_JBIVVR010000009.1, read on the forward strand.
CACGGTCGCGACGACCACCGTGGTCAGGGCGACAACCGTGGGCACGGCGACGACCGCGGCCAGGGTCGTGACCACGACCGCGGCCAGGGTGACAACCGCGGCCAGGGTCAGGGTCAGGGACGCGGTCAGGGCCAGGGCCAGGGACACGGTCAGGGCCAGGGTCAAGGTCAGGGTGAGGGCCAGGGACGCGGTCAGGGCCAGGGCCAGGGGCAAGGCCAGGGCCAGGGCCAGGGTCACGGTCCGCTCCACGGCCTCATCGGCCACTGAACACCCCCTGAAGAAAAGCCCGTTCACCGTGTACGCGGGTGGCATCCGGTCAGGACGTGGAGGTGACCGGCTGTAGTCCCGGGCCCGATCGGACCCGGAGAACGCACGAACCCGCAGGACGGTATCGCCGCACGAGACCCGCACCGCACGGTGCGGGTCTCGTGCGTCCGAGCGAGAGCGCGAGCACGAGAACGCGCACGAGCCCAGCGCCGCGCAGCGTCACCGTCGCGCCACCGCCCGTACGGTCCGGAGAGGTCTCTCCGGCGTACAGTCCACCGGTAGAGCGCCGCCGTAACGTGATCCCGGGCGCCGGACCCGGGTGACGGCGGCGGTGGAAGGTCGATCACATGGCCGGACCGCCCTCGCACGACGACGCCGATGGGCCGAACCCCTGGCAGTCGCTCGATGACCTGTACGCCGTACGGCCGCCGTGGGAGATCGGGCATCCGCAGCCGGTCTTTCTCGACCTGGCGCGGTCGGGCGCCATCCGGGGACGGGTACTCGACGTCGGCTGCGGTACGGGGGAGCACGTCCTCATGTGTGCCGACCTCGGCCTCGAAGCCACCGGCGTCGACCTGGCGGCCACCGCGCTGGCGGCCGCGCGGGACAAGGCACAGCGGCGTGGGGCCGCCGTACGGTTCCTCCACCACGACGCACGGCGGCTGACGGAACTGGGAGAGCGGTTCGACACCGTGCTGGACTCCGGCCTGTTCCACCTGCTCGATCCGGAGGACCGCGCCGCGTTCACCACCGGGCTGCGGGACGTACTGCGCCCCGGAGGACGCTACTTCATGCTGTGCTTCAGCGACCGGCAGCCCAGGACCGGGGCCAGAGGGCCGCACCGGCTGACGCGGGACGACATCACGGCCGCGTTCGCCGACTCGCTGCGCATCGATTCCATCGAGCCGGCCACGATCGAGATCACCCTGGACCCGGCGGGCATCCGGGCCTGGCGGGTCGCCATGACGAAGGAATGAGGGTGCGCGCACGACGCCACGCCACGGTCGGCGGCCAGCCGGCCGGCCCGCCCTTCCCGCCCGTGACGGCCGGCCCTGTCCCTTGGTGACATCGGTCCTTCCCGGCGGTGATGAGTGCGGTTCCCACCGGTGACGGGCGGGCCTTCCCACGGTGCGTCCGGCCCTGCGGCCTGCCCGGCCCGCAGCCCGTCCGGCCCGCGGAGACCGGGTCCGCAACGCGCACGGACGGTCCGCGACCGGTCCGCATCCGGACCGGTCGCGGCCGTCACAGCACCCGGCGTCTGCGCCCCAGCCAGGTCTGCGCGATGACGACGACGGCCAGGAAGGCGCCGCTGACGACCTGTTGGTAAGCGGAGTCCAGCGAGCCGATCTGGTTGATGACGTTCTGGATGACCTTCAGCAGCAGCACACCGACGAGTGAGCCGCTGATGAAGCCGAACCCGCCGGTGAGCAGCGTCCCGCCGATGACGACCGCCGAGATAGCCTCCAGTTCCATGCCGGAGCCGAGGATCGTCACGCCCGACGCCAGCCACGCCGCGTTGAGCGCTCCGGCGAGTCCCGCGCACAGCCCGGAGAGCGTGTAGACGGAGACCTTCGTGCGGGCCACGGGCGCGCCCATCAGAGCCGCCGCGTCCTCGTTCCCGCCGACCGCGTAGACGTACTGCCCGAACCGGGTGCGCCGGAGCACGACCGCGCCGAGCACGAACAGTGCAACGGTGATCCACACAGGTACGCCGACGCCGAGCAGCGCGCCCTGTCCGAGCTTCGCGAAGAACGAGCCCTTGTCCACGAGATACGTCTTCGAGCCCTCGTCGGTGACGGAGAGCAGGAGGCCCCGCGCGCCCAGCATCGAGGCCAGCGTGACGATGAACGGAGCCAGCCGTGAACGGGCGATCAGCAGGCCGTTGACCAGACCGATCAGTCCGCAGACGGCCAGCGGCAGCAGCAGCGCGACGACTGTCCCGTACTGGGAACCCCAGGCCGCGAGCACGCCGCCGAGCGCGAAGAGCGAGCCCACCGACAGATCGATGCCGCCGGTGACGATCACGAAGGTCATGCCGAGCGCGACCACGGCGAGGAACGCCGAGGAGAGCGCCATGTTCTCCAGGTTGTCGCCGGTCAGGAAGGTGTCGAAGCTGAGGGACGCCGCGGTCATCGCGACGATCAGCGTGACCAGCGCGCCGTGTTGCTGGGCGAGGGCGCTGAGCCGTTCGGAGCGTCCGCCGCCGGACGGTTCCTCCTCGGCCGTGTCTTGGGCGCGCACCGGAATGTCCACGTCGGTCGTCATCGCTTTCCTCGTTCCCGTGCCGCGTAGACCGCGAGGACGATCACCACGGCCTGGGCGATCTGGGTCCACGACGGCGGCAGATCGTGCTTGATGAGCGTGGTGGTGAGCAACTGGATGAGGACGGCGCCGGCGACCGTGCCGCCGATGCGGACCCGGCCACCGCTCAGCGGGGTGCCGCCGACCACGACCGCGGTGATCGCGGACAGTTCCATCAGGTTGCCGAGCGAGGTCGGGTCGCTCGCGGTGAGACGGGCGGTGGCCAGCACGCCCGCGACGGCGGCGAGGACGCCCGAGCAGACGTACACGAGGATGAGGACGCGGCGTACGGGCAGTCCGGCGAGCCGGGCCGCCGGGCGGCTGTCCCCGATGGCGAGGAGCTGGCGGCCGAAGGTCGTACGGCGTACGGCGAAGGCGACCAGCAGCGCTAGAGCGGCGGCGATCAGTACGACGTACGGGACGCCCAGGACATCGCCGGAACCGAGTTCAGCCATCGCCGGGTCGTGCACGTCCTTGAGCTGGGGGAGGAGGACCAGGGCCAGCCCCCGCCCGGCGACCATCAGGGCGAGGGTCGCGACGATCGGCTGGACGCCGACGAACGCGATGAGGGATCCGTTCGCGACGCCGATCACGGCGCCGCCGGCCAGGGCGATCAGGATGGCGACGCCGGGCCCGTAGCCGAGGTAGAGGGACAGGAGCGAGGTGGACAGGGCCATCACGGAGCCCACCGCCAGGTCGACGCCCTCGCTGCCGATGGCCAGGGCCATGCCGAGGGCCACGATCAGGACCGGGGCGACCTGGACCGCCTGGGTGCGGAAGTTCTCGGTGGACAGGAAGTGCGGGGTGACGACGGTGTTCACCAGGAAGAGGACCACGACGCCCAGGTAGACGCCGTACTCCTGGAGGAGGCCCAGCAGACGTTCGCGGTCGGCGGTCACCCTGCCGAGTGTCAGGTCAGTCATCGTGGCCTCCGGCTGCGGTGCCCGTGGCGCCGGCGGCAGTCGTGCCGACGGGGGAGGCGGGTGCGGCGGCGATGGCGCGCATCAGCCGGTCCTCGGTGACCGCGTCGCCGGTCAGCTCCTCGACGACCGCGCCGTCCTTGAGGACGATCACCCGGTCGCTGCCCTCGATGAGTTCCTCGGGGTCCGAGGAGATGAGGAGGACCCCGAGTCCGTCCTCGGCCAGTTCGTCGATCAGCTTCTGTACCTCCGCCTTGGCGCCGACGTCGATGCCCCGGGTCGGCTCGTCGAGGAGCAGGACCTTGGGCTGCATGGCCAGCCAGCGGGCCAGCAACACCTTCTGCTGGTTGCCGCCGGACAGTTCGCCCACCTTCTGGTGGGGGCTCGCCGCCTTGATGCGCAGCCGTTTCATGAAGGTCTCCACGATCCGGTCGATGCGTGCCTCGTCGACCAGGCCGAAGCGCGAGAGGCCGGGCAGCGCGGCGAGCGCGATGTTCTCGCGGACCGACAGGCCCGGCACGATCCCCTCGGCCTTGCGGTCCTCGGGCAGCAGGCTGATCCCGGCGCGGATCGCGGCGGGTGTCGAGCCCGTGCGTACACGAACACCCGCCACCACGACCCGCCCGGAGTCGGTGGGCAGCGCGCCCGCGATGGCCTTGGCGGTCTCGGTGCGGCCCGAACCGAGCAGCCCGCCGAGCCCCACCACCTCGCCGGGCCGCACGGAGACCGATACGTCGTGAAGCTGGTGACGTACAGTCAGCTTCTTTGCCTCCAGGACGGGTTCGGCCTCGGTGTCGTGGCCGCCCGCGAACTTGGTCAGGCCCTCCTTCCGTACGTCGGCGAGCTCCCTGCCCAGCATCAGCGCCACGAGCCGCAGCCGGTCGAGTTCGGCGATCCGGCCCGTGTGCACCACCTTGCCGTCGCGCAGCACGGTGACGGCGTCGCAGATCTCGTACAGCTCGTCGAGCCGGTGGCTCACGTAGATCACCGCGATGCCCCGCTCGCGCAGCATCCGGATCACCCCGAACAGGGTCCGTACCTCGCGTGGTTCGAGCGAGGAGGTCGGTTCGTCCATGACGACCACCCGGGCGTCGACGGAGACGGCGCGGGCGAGGGCCACCATCTGCTGGGCGCCGACGCCCAGTTCGCGCAGCGGCCGGCGTACGTCGACCCGCAGGCCGAGTTCGCGCAGCGCCTCCTCGGCCTGCCGGTGCATGCGCCGGAAGTCGATCAGGCCGAGCCGGCCGCGGGGTTCGCGGCCGAGGAAGAGGTTGCGGGCCACGCTCATCAGCGGGACGAGGTTGACCTCCTGGTAGATGGTGGAGATTCCCGCGTGCTGCGCCTGGAGCGGTGTGGCGAAGCGGACCGGAGCTCCGTCGTACGTCAGCTCGCCCTCGTCGGGCCGGTACACGCCGGTGAGGACCTTGATGAGGGTCGACTTGCCCGCGCCGTTCTCTCCGATGAGGGCGTGCACCTCCCCGGCGCGGGCCGTGAAGTCCACCGAGGACAGGGCCTTCACGCCGGGGAAGGTCTTCGACAGGCCGGTCACTGACAACATGTCAGAAAGCCTTGCCCAGGTCGGACTTGGCGTTGTCCTTGGTGTACGCGCTGTCCTGGATGACGATGTCCTGGGAGACCTTCGCGCCCTGGGTGAAGGTGTCCAGGGTCTGGAAGGCGAGCGGCCCGAAGCGCGGGTTGGACTCGATCACGCCGTCGATCCAGCCGTCGACGATGCCCTGGACGGCGTTGCGGGTGCCGTCGATCGTCACGATCTTCACCGCGCCGGCCTTCTTGCCGGCGCCCTTGAGGGCGTTGACGGCGCCGAGGCCCATCTCGTCGTTCTCGGCGTAGATCCCGGTGATGCCGGGCTTGGACTGGATGAGGTTCTCGGTGACCGACTGACCCTTCTCCCGGGCGAAGTCACCGGTCTGCTTGAAGACGATCTTGAGGCCCGGGGCCTTCTCCTTGACGCGGTCCTCGAAGCCCTGGGTGCGTTCCGTCGTCACGTTGTTGCCCGCGGCGCCGAGCAGGATGGCGATCTCGCCCTTGCCGCCGGTCGCCTCGATCATCCGGTCCGCGGCCCGCTTGCCCTGCTCCACGAAGTCGGAGCCGATGAAGCTCACGTAGTCCTTGCAGGCGGTGGCGTTGATCTTGCGGTCGATGGTGATGATCGGGATGTGCTTGGCCGACGCCGAGCGCAGTACGGGTTCCCAGCCGTCGGAGTTGAGCGGCGCGATCACCAGGAGGTCGGCGCCCTTGGCGATGAGGTCCTGGACGTCGCTGATCTGCTTGGAGAACTGCGACTGCGCGTTGGCCGTCAGCAGCTTCACGCCCCGCTTGTCCGCCTCGGCCTTGATCGACGCGGTCTCGGCGATCCGGAAGGGGTTGGCCTCCTTCTCGGACTGGGAGAAGCCGACGGTGGCCGACTTCAGGTCGATCTTCTTGGCACCGTAGGCGTCGATGGCGCAGGTCGGTCCCGAGCCCGTGGACGGTGAGGCGACGACCTGCCCTCCGTCGCCCTGGCCGGTGGAGTTCGTGTCCTTGCCGGCGGTGTCGTTCTCCGACTTCGCGCATCCGGAGACGAGCGCGAGGCTCGTGATGAGGCCGGTGGCGAGGAGGGTCCTGGCGGAAGTGCGGTGACGTGGTGCGATCGGCTTCATGGAGTCCCCAAACGGCGCGGCCCCGGCGCTGAGAGCGCTCCCGGGGATGATCGGCTCTTGCGGTCAACTCGGTGTACACGTCGTTCCGGGGAGGTTTTTACATCGTTGGAAGGAGCCTGTAAAGCCTTCCGTCCGAAATCTCGTCAGCGCCGCCCCAGCGTGCTCTCGCGTTCAACCAGCCTGAAATCGGCGGTCAGTTCACGTCCGCCGGGCTCGGTCCGGCCCGACAGACTGCGCAGCAGGGAGGCCACCGCCATCCGCGCGATGGCCTGCTTGTCCGGCGAGATCGTCGTCAGCGTGACCGCGCCGAACCGACCCTCCTCGATGTCGTCGAAGCCGACCACCGCCACATCCCACGGAACCCGCAGACCACGCTCGTGCAGCACCCGCATCGCACCGATCGCGACCAGATCGTTGTAGGCGAACACGGCGTCCGGACGCACCCCGGAGTCCAGCAGCCGGGCCATCGCCCGCGCGCCCTCGTCGCGGTCCCAGCCGCCGACCGGCACCACCAGCTCGTCGGGCGCGGGTACTCCGGCCTTCGTCAACTCCTCGCGCCAGCCCGCGAGTCGTAGATGCGCCGGCCGGTTGGCCGAATCCGTGCGGGCCCCCAGGTAGGCGATCCGCGAGCGTCCGCGGCTCAGCAGATGGCGTACGGCACTGCGCGCGGCCGCCACGTTGTCGATCGCGATGTGGTCGTAGGGCACTTCGTACTCCCGCTCGCCGAGCAGCACGAGCGGCACGTCGTCGGTGCGGGAGCGCAGGTCCTCGTCCTCCAGCTCCAGCGGGCTGAGGATCAGACCGTCGATGACGTTGGCCCGGAAACCCTGACTCACCAGCACTTCCTGCTCGCGGTCGCCGCGCGTGTGGTCCAGGAGCACGGTGAACTCGTGCTCGGCGGCGGCGTCGATGACGGCCCCGGCCAGCTCCGCGAAGTACGGGTTGCCCAGCTCGGGAATGGCGAGGGCGATGATGCCTGTGCGCCCTTTGCGCAGGTGGCGTGCCGTGAGGTTCGGCCGGTAGCCCAGCTCGTCGATGGCTTCCTGGACCCGCGCCCGCATGGCCGGGGTGACGTGCGGATAGTTGTTCACGACGTTCGAAACCGTCTTGATCGAGACGCCGGCGTGCTCCGCGACGTCCTTCAGGCTGACCCGCAAGGGATCTCCTCTTCATCGATGTGCGCCTCTGTCACCAGGGCGTTTGTCATGCCCCTGGACAGAGGCCGGGACCCGTGCTGTGATGCCAACTCCCGTTCCTTCCAACGTTGTACAGACTGAAGCAACGAGCCGCCACCCTTCCTCAGCCAAGGAGGATCCGTGCGCATCAGTGGACCCAGAACCCTCAGAACCCGACTGGCATTACTGCTCGTCGCGGTACTCGGCCTCGCGGGACTCACCGCGGTCCCCGCCGCCACAGCCGCCGACGACCCCGTGGAAGTCCACGGTCTGAAGGGCGAGTACTACACCCAGTCCGCCCCCGGCGCCTTCGACTTCCACGAGTTGAAGGCGACCGGATTGGACACGAACCTCGACTTCGACAACCTGGAGCCGCGACTGGCCTTCGCCACCGGACAGTCGGACGACGTCAACGTCCGCTGGACCGGCCGGATCGTCCCCGAGAAGACCGGCGCCCACACCTTTTCGATCATCGGCGACAACGGCTTCCGGCTGTGGGTCGACGGACATCTCGCCATCGACCACTGGGTCGACGACTGGGACCGCGAACAGACCTCCCAGCCCCTCGACCTGACCGCCGGACAGGCCTACGACATCAAGGTCGAGTACTTCGAGCACTTCGGCGGCTCCAACCTCCATCTGCGCTGGACCCCGCCCGGCGGCACCAAGACGGCCGTCCCGCAGTCGGCACTCCGGCTGCCCGACGGATACGCCTACGACGGCGCCATCGCCACCACCGTCCAGGGCGACGGCCGTACCCTGCGCCTCGACTTCGCCCAGCCGCTCACCGCGCCCCCGGCCGGCCTCACCGACCATGTCGAAGCCGTCATCGGCGGCGCCAAGTGGCCTCTGTCGACAGCGCAGTTGGACCCCGCCGATCCCAAGTCCCTGATCGTCGGCCTGAAGGAACCCGTCGTCGGCAACAAGTCCGGCACGGCCAAAGGCACCGCCGACCTGCGGTACGACGGCAAGGGCGGCCTCTCCGGGACGAACGGCAACGTTGTCAACGCCTTCTGGAGCAGCGGCCCCAACCGTTCCACCCACGAACTGCGCACCAAGTGGGCGGACGACGTCGGCCCCCGCAACGCCCACCCCGAGTACCCCCGGCCCCAGCTCACCCGGCCCGACTGGCGCAACCTGAACGGCTCGTGGCAGTTCGCCGCCGCCAAGACGGGCGAGCAGCCGCCGGTCGGCAAGAAGCTCGCCGAGAAGATCCTCGTGCCCTACCCCGTGGAGTCCCAACTCTCCGGCATCGAACGCCACGAGGACCGCATGTGGTACCGGCGCACCTTCACCGTCCCGTCCGACTGGAAAGTCGGCCGGGGCAAGCGCCTCCAGCTCAACTTCGGCGCCGTCGACTGGCGGGCCGAGGTCTTTGTCAACGGCACCCAGGTCGCCGAACACCAGGGCGGCTACGACAAGTTCAGCGCCGACATCACCGCCGCGCTGAAGCCCGGCCGCCGCACCCAGGAACTGATCGTCGGCGTCTACGACCCGACCGACGCGCAGGGCGGCGAGAACCCGCCGGTCGGCAAACAGCGCCTCGACCCCAGCGGCATCTGGTACACCCCGTCCTCCGGAATCTGGCAGACGGTCTGGATGGAGCCGGTCGCCGCCGCCCATGCCGACTCGCTCAAGCTGACGCCCGACGTCAAGAACAGCCGGCTCACCGTCGAGCCGCGGGGCATCCGGAACGGAGTGCCGGTCACCGCGACCGCCTACGCCGGACACCGCAAGATCGCCACCGTGCGGGGCCGCACCGGGCGGCCGCTCGTCCTGAAGATCACCGACCCGCACCTCTGGTCACCCGACGACCCCTTCCTCTACGACCTCAAGGTGACCGTCGGCGCCGACCGCGTCGGCAGCTACTTCGGGATGCGGTCGATCGCCGTCGAGCAGGTGAACGGAACCCCGCGCACCGTCCTCAACGGCAAACCGGTCTTCATGATGGCCACCCTCGACCAGGGCTTCTGGCCCGACGGCCTCTACACCGCACCCACCGACGAAGCCCTCTCCTACGACCTGAAGATGCACAAGCGGATGGGCTTCAACGCGGTCCGCAAACACATCAAGGTCGAACCCGACCGCTGGTTCTACTGGGCCGACCGGCTCGGCCTGATGGTCTGGCAGGACATGCCCGCCATGACCGCCGGGGTCGATCCGAACGGCGCGTCCCGCGCCGAGTACGAGCGCGAGATGAAGCAGATGATCGACGAGCACATCAGCAGCCCGTCGGTCGTCATGTGGGTCACCTTCAACGAGGGCTGGGGCCAGTACGACGAGGCCCGCATCGCCGACCAGGCCAAGGCCTGGGACCCCACACGCCTCATCAACTCCATGTCGGGCATCAACCTCGGCGTGGACGGCGGCACCGGCGACATCATCGACGAACACGGCTACCCGAGCCCCGCGCTGCCACCGAACCCGGACGGGAAAAGAGCCCTGGTCAGCGGCGAGTACGGCGGACTCGGACTCGCGGTGCCCGGACACGCCTGGTCCGTCCAGCAGTCCTACGTGGACGTCGACCCCACGACGTACACCGACGACTACCTGGCCCGGCTGGCCGAGGTGCACAAGCTCGCCTGCAAGGGCGGCAACGGCGCCGTCTACACCCAGATCTCGGACGTGGAGGGAGAGTTGAACGGGCTGATCACGTACGACCGCAAGGTGGTCAAGCCCGATGTGGCCCGGCTGAAGGCAGCCCACGACGCGCTGATCCACGACGCGTCACAGGCGACACCGGCGGGCTGCTCCTGACGGCGAGGCGCCCGGCTCGCGCCTCCCCGCCGCTCCGCGCGCGCCTCGCCCCGGCCCCCTGACGGGTCGTCGGCGCGGTCCGTTCTCCCCGCGAAGGGAGGGCGGACCGCGCCCGGTCCGCCACTCACCCGCGGGGAGCCGGGCACCCGATCGCGAGCACCCGCCCCACGGCCGCCTCCGGTTCCTTCCGGCGGCACGTCGGGCCGGACCACGTCGGTCCATGACGTTACTGTCGGCGGCATGGACGGTGATCTCCGAGGGTGGCGCCCGTGTTTGCTCAGCGGGGCGGTGTTCGCCGTCTGCATGGCCGGCACCACGCTGCCGACTCCCCTCTACGGCCTCTACCAGGAGAAGTTCGGATTCTCCGAGCTGACGGTCACCGTCGTGTACGCCGTGTACGCCTTCGGAGTCATCGGCGTGCTGCTGCTCGCCGGCAACGCCTCGGACTCGGTGGGCAGGCGTCCGATTCTGCTGTGGGGCCTCGGATTCGCGGCGGCGAGCGCCGTCTGCTTCCTGTGCGCCACCGGACTGGGCTGGCTGTACGTGGGACGGCTGCTGTCGGGCCTGTCCGCCGGGCTGTTCACCGGAGCCGCCACGGCGTACGTGATGGAACTGGCACCGCCGGGCGGCGCCGGCCGGGCCACCTTCGTCGCGACGGCCGCCAACATGGGAGGACTCGGCTGCGGTCCCCTGCTCGCCGGGCTGCTCGCGCAGTACGCGCCCTGGCCGCTGTACCTGCCGTTCGCCGTCCACCTCGCCCTGGTGGCCCTCTCGGCCGCCGTGCTGCTGCGACTCCCCGAGACCGTACGGGAACGGCGTCCGCTGAGCACCGTACGACCGCAGAAGCCCGGCCTGCCGCCGCGGGTGCGGCCGGTGTTCGGGCCGCCCGCGATCGCCGCCTTCGTGGGGTTCGCCCTGTTCGGGGTGTTCACGTCGGTCAGTCCGTCGTTCCTCGCCAAGTCCCTGAACGTCGACAACCATGCCGTGAGCGGGCTGGTCGTCGCCCTCGCCTTCTTCGCCTCGACCGCCGGGCAGCTCGCGGTCGGCAGGGTCGGAGTGTGGCGGTCACTGCCGCTGGGCTGCGCCGCGCTCCTCGGCGGTCTCGCGCTGCTCGCGGGCGCGCTGCGCTGGGACCTGCTGGTCCTGGTGGTGCTCAGCGCGATCGTCGGCGGAGGCGGCCAGGGCCTGGCGTTCCGCGGGGCGCTGGCCACCGTGGCGCAGGCGTCTCCCGAGCACCAGCGCGCGGCGGTGATCTCCACCCTGTTCGTGGTCGCCTACGCGGGCATCTCGGTGCCGGTGATCGGAGTCGGCGTACTGGTGGGTCCGATCGGCCTGGAGGGCGCGGGGCTCGTGTTCATCGCCTGCATGGCCGTCCTGGTCTCCGTCGCGGGCGTCTACCTGCTCCGGAGGCCGGCACCGGTGAAGACGGAGTCGGGAGGGACGCGGTGAGGCCCGTGGCCGAGTGACCGCGTTGCCGAGACCTCGTGATGGGGCGGCCGTGCGATGGGGCGACCGCGTGGTCACGAGACCGGACGACCCTTGGCGGCGAGCCACGGCATGCGGGCATCCGACCCGAGACATCACCCGTGAGGTGATCACCTGTACGGACCTGGGGCGTTTCTTTCCGATCAGCGGACGGACCAGATGAAGATGCTGGCGATGTAGAGTCCGGCGCGGAACACGGTGGCGGTCCTCTCGTAGCGGGTTGCCAGGCCGCGCCAGTTCTTCAGGCGGTTGATGCAGCGCTCAACGGTGTTGCGCTGCTTGTGGGCCGGGCGGTCGAAGGCGGGCGGGCGGCCGCCCCGCCGGCCCCTGCGCTTGCGGTTGGCGATCTGGTCAGCGGGCTGCGGGATCACCGCACGGATGCTGCGCCTGCGCAGGTGCTCGCGGACAGCCCTCGACGAGTAGGTCCGGTCCGCCAGGACTACCAGGGCTCGGGTCCGAGGCCTGCCGATCGTCCTGGGCACGCGCAGGGCGGACATGACCCGCTGGAAAGCGGGTGCGTCGTTGGCCTGACCCGGGGTGAGGACAAAGCACGGCGGGCGGCAGCGGCTGTCCGCCGCAAGGCGGATCTTGGTGGTCAGCCCGGAGCGGGAGCGTCCGATGGCGTGGTGGTCTGGTTCGTCGGCCGGGGCCCCCCTTTTCGGGCCCCGGCTGCGTTCTGATGGGCGCGCACGATAGTGGAGTCGACCGAGACTGCCCAGTCCAGGTCGCCTTCGGCGTCGGCCTGGGCGAGCAGGGCAGTGAAGACGCGCTCCCAGGTGCCGTCGACCGCCCGGTTCCGCAGCCGGGTGTCGACGCCCTTCCACGATCCGTACTCGCGGGGCAGCTGTATCCACTGCGAACCGGTCTGGAACTTCCAAGCGATCGCGTCGATCACCTGGCGGTGATCACGCCACCGCCCGCCCCGCTTCGGCGTCCGATCCGGCAACAACGGCTCTATGCGCGCCCACTGCGCGTCAGTCAACGGCACGACCGGACCAACGATCCGATGATCGGAAAGTGGCGGTCATCAAGCCGGGGTGATTCGGCCACACTGGTGCGATGAACTTCGGGGCGGGGCTTGGCGAGGGTGGCTGGGACGATGACGGAGCCCTCCGGGCTGCGCTAGGGCGTACGGCCGAGAGGCTCGGGCTTGCCTTGCCCGAGTCGGACAGGAAGTGGGGTCGCCTCGCAGAGTACGTCGACGCGAGGAGCGGTCGGCGGGTGATGGTGTATCCGCCCGGCGAGAGGCGTCGGACTTTCCAGGTGAACCTCCAGGACAACGGCACACCCTTGGCCTGTGGATGTACCGCAGACCTGGCCGAAGTGGTCAGGGCGACGGCTGCGTGGACGGGCGGCGCGGGCCTCGAGGAGACCAGGGCGCGCGCCCCGTTCGTCCGGTTCAGGCCCTGGGCCCTCGACCACGAGCGGGAGCCGTTCGGTGTCGTCGAGTTGAGGTGGCGCGTCAAGGTCGACCGCATCCACATGCCGCCGTACGACCGGCACCCGCGCCCCCACGCGGTGCTGGCGGCGGCGTACGCCCAGCCGGTGCTCCGCCGGCTGATGCCGGTCAACAGTCACTTCAACCTCTGGTTCTCCTCCAGTGTCGAGGAGTTCTGGAAGACGCGGGTCGGGTACATCATCTGCCCGTACGACGAGGGGCTGTACGGGGTGCGGAACGAAGGCAGGCTGGTTGCGCGCACCGAGACGCCGGAGGAAGCCGTCGCTTTCGTGGTGGCCGCCCTCCCGGAGGAGTTCGGGCCGGCGAGCTGAGGCTAGAGACCGCAGGCAGCGCGCGGGGCTTTGCAGCACGGGAAGTCGGGACCACCGCCCTGACATGCGGAGGGCAAGATCCTTAAGGCGCGCTCTAGCTAAGGGCTGTCCCGTAATCCCCGGCGGGCGCACGACGACAGCTACGGCACCTCGCCGCGTTGTCGGATCGCCCGAATACGCCCAGTATGAGGACGACCCTCCGCCTTGCGATGCACCGCATCTGACGCCGCGCGCTGATCCACCGGGGATTACGGGACAGCCCTTAGGCCGTGATCCGTCCGGTCGTGCCGGACGGATCACGGGCCGGCGTCGTGTCGACGGGGCGACCGTCTGCCGGTGCCACGGGATCACGTGCCCGGAGGAAACGGCGCCTCGGTCCGGTACCCGGTCAGCGGACGCGGATGAAGACCACGTCGTACGTCGAAGCCGTGGTGCGGTTCTTGATGTAGACACCGTCCGGCCCGTTGCCGTTGGGATCGCTGGTGTTGCCCTCGACGGCGGTGAAGCTGGAGCCGCCACTCACCGTGCGCACGATGCCGATGTGCTCGTTCCCGTCGTTGAAGTCACTGCCGCCGTTCCAGTCATAGGCCACGATGTCGCCGGGCTGCGGGTCGGTCGTCACCGAGAGGTGCCGCTGGCCGGCCCGTGCCTTGTTGACCCAGCCCGAGACGTAGGTGTCGTTGAAGGTGGTGGCCCCCGTCTGCTTGGCCACCCAGCTCACGAAGGTCGCGCACCAGGCATAGTCGTTGGTGGACTTGGACATGCCCACGGCGGAGCCGTAGCTGTTCGCCCGGGCGCTGCCCTGGAGCGTGCCGACCTCGGCCGCGGCCACGTCGAGCATCTTGCTGTAGCCGCCGCCGGGCGGGGTCGTGGCCGGCGGGGTGACCGCCCCGTACAGGGCCGACTTGGTTCCCGGCCCGACCCTGCCGTCGACCGTGAGGCCGTTCTCGGACTGGAAGTCCCGCACCGCGGCGTCGGACATCGCCCCGAACTCGCCGTCCACGGCGAGGTCGGCGCCATGGTGGTTGAGCAGGCTCTGCAGCTCGGTGACGCAGCCGCTCTTCTGACCCTTGACGATCTCGTTCGGGCAGGACGCCGAGGTCAGGTTGATCGGCGACGGGGCGCCGTTGCCGCCGCCACCGCTGATGTTGGCGTACAGGGCGGCCTTGGTGTTCGGGCCGACGTCGCCGTCCGGCTCCAGGCCGTGCGCGGTCTGGAACGCCTGCACGGCCACGAAGGTCTCGGCGCCGAACTGGCCGTCGACGTCCACGTGTTGTCCCTGACCGTTGAGCAGGGCCTGCAGGGTCAGGACGCAACCGCCGCTCTGATCCTCCGTGATGGTCGCCGGGCAGGCCGCCGAGCGCAGGTCCAGAGCCGTCGACCCGGACTCGTCGGTGTTGTAGAGCTCGGCCTTGGTGCTCGGCCCGACCTGGCCGTCGGCCGTCAGGCCGTGCCCGGACTGGAAGGACTTCACCGCCGCCAGGGTGCCCGCCCCGAACTCACCGTCCGCGTCGACGCTGTAGCCGAAGTGGCGGAGCAGCCGCTGCAGTTCGGTGACGCAGCCGCTCTTGTCGCCCTGGACGACGTTCGCCGGGCACGAGGAGGACAGGAGGTTGATCGGCGCGGGCGCCGAGCCGCCGGTGGCGTAGAGCTTGACCTTGGTGCCGGGGCCCACCCGTCCGTCCACGGCGATCGCGACGGAGGCCTGGTACTCGCGGACCGCGTACAAGGTGGCGGCGCCGAAGCTGCCGTCCACCGTCAGCCCGGCGCCGTGGGCGTTGAGCAGGTTCTGCAGCTCGGTGACGCAACCGCTCGACTGACCCTGCAGGATCTCGGTGGGACAGGAGGCGGAGGTCAGCTTGATCGCCGCCGGAGCCGCCATCGCCGGGGCGGCGGCGAGCAGGGAGGCCGCCGACAGGAGCACCGCGGCCGCCGCCACCACCGTGGTCCGGGCCCGCCGGCCCGACTTCACGGAAGAATCCTTGGATATGGTCTTCATAAGGGGGAAGTGTCTCCTTCGACGGATATGCGGATGACCGGTCGGTCGAACCGCGTCGCACACCGCCGGGTTTCGTCGTTCGCGGAGGATGCCGCAGGCCCGACGGCAGACGTCCGTCCTGGGCCCGGAACCGGCATGTCATGAGGGAACCGGCCCTTCTGACCGTTCCGGCATGGGGGGAGCAAGGTTTGCCACCCGTGGAGCCGGAACCATAAAGCCGGGGTTGCGGAATGTCATGATCCAATTTTCATTCCGCGCATGACGGTGACAGCTCGCGCCCCTTCGCGCAATGCCGGGCGGTACAACTGACTTGATTTCATTGCCACTTCGGTACGCGCAAGGGCGATCGCCGGTCCGCGAGCGGGTGTTCCCGGGGGGCTGGGGCTGTTCTCACAGCACCGGAGGGCAAGTGGTCCGGTTTGAGGGGCCTTATTCCGCCGCGAGGCCGGCGGGGACGTCATCGTCCCCGCCGTCCCTCCCGGTTTCCCACACCCCGAACCGGCCGACGCCCTCTCCCACCCCGGACTCCGGCGAACGAGGGCGCGCACAGGCCCTCTGAGGAACGATGAGGGCCGAGCGCGGTCGGCCTGCCTCCCTCAGCCTTCGGCCGGGGGTGCCCCCGTACACCCGCCTGAAGCGCCCCAGCGGCGAAGCGGCGCTAGTGTCCTGCGCCTGAAATCCGTAGGTAGATCTGTCTCGTCCTGGCGGTCGGATTCCCGTCGCCGACCAGGCAGCATCGGCCGTCCGCGACTCAGCCGGAACCACCTAGGGACTTCCGGCACAGGACACTAGAGGTGCGATTCCAAGGCGGCGTAGACCTTGCGCCAGGCGTCCGCGCCGGCCTGTGGGTCGTGGTCGTCCGGGCGGTCCGCACAGGCGAAGCCGTGCCGGGCGCCCGGGTAGGTCACCAGCTCGTGCGGCACCTTCGCCTCGGTGAGCTGCCGCTCGGCCTGCTCCCACTCCTCGGCCGGGATGATGTGGTCCAGCTCGCCGCGAAAGCCCAGCAGGAACGCGCCGCCTGCGGCGATCCGCTCGCTGGTCTCCAGCGGGGGCACCGGACCGACCAGCGGGAAGCCGCTGTTCAGCAGCCAGCCCGGGTAGAAGAGGACCGCCAGCTCGAAGCTCAGCTCGGTCGCCGCCCGGACCGCGATGTGCCCGCCCATGCTCAGTCCGAGGAAGGCCACGCCCCGCTCCCCGGCTTCCGTGCGTGCCGCGGCCAGCGCCGCGGAGGCGTCGGCCACCAACTCGTCCCGGTCCAGGGCGCGCATCAGCACGAGGCCGTCGTCCCGCTCCTCGGCGGAGTACCCGAGTCCGGTGCGGCGGGCGCTGCGCCAGTAGTAGTCGGGCGCCAGCGCGACATAGCCGGAGGCCGCCAACTCGGCGCAGGTGTCGCGGACGTAGGCGTTCACTCCGTAGAGCTCCGAGCAGACCACCACGGCGCCCCGCACGTCACCCGTCGGCCGGTGCACATACGCCTCGACGCCGCCCGTTTCGCCGAGTGTTTCCCACTGACCGGTCATCAGTCCCCCGTGGTTCCGTCGCTGGATGTCGCCTCAACTCTAGTGTCCTGTGCCTGAAATCCGTGGGTGGATCTGTCTCGTCCTGGCGGTCGGATTCCCGTCACCGGCCAGGCAGCATTGGCCGTCCGCAACTCAGCCGGAACCACCTGGGAACATCCGGCGCAGGACACTAGCTAGTGAGCTGGTTCGGAGATGCGTGAGCAGTAGCGGCAGATCCGGTCGAGGATCTGGTCGGCGGTTTTGGTCCACTTGAACGGCCGGGCCTCGT
>NZ_JBIVVR010000010.1:0-371853 GCF_044757755.1 Streptomyces sp. NPDC091209
GCCTCACGCCGACCGGCCTCAGGCAGCGACACCTCAGTGAACAACTCACCGCCACGCCGCCACGCAGCCGTCAACCCCTGGAACAGCGGACCGTAGGCAAGTCCTTCGGCCCCCAGGTCGGCATACAGGTTGCCTACGTCCACCGGTTCGGCACCGGCCGGGGGCCACTCCGTCAGTTCCGGGACCTCGGTACGGGCCCCACCGGCGAGCAGCGCACCGGAGGCGTGCCGCGTCCACGGCTCCTCCGCGAGCGCGTCCTGGCGACGCGAGTGCACACTGAACGAACGCCGACCCACACCGTCGGGAGCCTCCACCACAAGCTGAAGCTGCACCCCACCACGCTCGGGCAACACGAGCGGAGCCTCCAGCATCAACTCCTCAACCGTGTCATACCCCACCTGATCACCCGCACGGACCGCCAGGTCCACGAACGCCGTCCCCGGCAACAACACGCTGCCGTGAATCACGTGGTCACCGATCCACGGATGCGAGTCGAGCGAGAGGCGTCCGGCGAAGACCATGCCGTCGGATTCGGGCAGGGCCACGCCCGCGCTCAGCAGCGGGTGCCCGGTGTCGTCCAGACCGATCGCCTCGACGTCACCCAGGTGGTACGGAGACACGGCCGGCCAGTAGCGCGAGCGCTGGAAGGCGTACGTCGGCAGGTCCACACGCCGCGCACCGGTGCCCGCGAAATAACCGCTCCAGTCGACGCCCACGCCGTGGGTGTGGGCGCGGGCGAGAGCGGTGGTGAGCGTGTCCGCCTCATCGCGACCGGCACGAAGGACGGGAAGGAAAACAGCATCGGCGTTCTCGACACAGTCCTGCGCCATGGCGGACAGGACACCGTCCGGACCCAGCTCGACGAACGTGGTGACACCGGCGGCTTCGAGCGCGCGGATGCCATCGGCGAAACGGACCGCCTCACGAACGTGCCGCACCCAGAACTCCGGCTGCGTCAACTGCTCCGAAACGAGAGCACCGCTCACATTCGAGACCAGTGCTATCCGAGGGACCGCGTAGGTGATGCTCTCCGCGACCTCACGGAACGCGTCCAGCATCCCGTCCATGTGTGGCGAGTGGAACGCGTGACTCACCGTGAGGCGCTTGGACCTGCGGTCGGAGAACGAACCCGCAACCCTCTCCGCCTCCTCCGCGTCACCCGCGATCACCACGGACCGCGGCCCGTTGATCGCCGCGATGCTCACGCGCTCGCCGAGCAGCGACGTGACCTCGTCCTCCGTCGCCTGGAGCGCGATCATCACGCCGCCCTCCGGCAACGCCTGCATCAACCGACCCCGCGCCGACACCAGCCGACACGCATCCTCCAGCGAGAACACCCCCGCCACATGCGCGGCCGCGATCTCACCGACCGAATGACCGGACACGAAGTCCGGCCGCACACCCCACGACTCGAACAGCCGGAAGAGGGCGACCTCGACCGCGAACAGCGCCGGCTGCGTGCAGGCCGTACGGTTCAGCAGTTCGGCGTCATCCCCGAACACCGCCTCCCGCAACGGGAGTTCCAGCTCCGTGTCCAGGTGGGCACACACCGCGTCGAAGGCATCGGCGAACCCCGGATACGCGGCATACAACTCACGCCCCATACCCAGCCGCTGACTCCCCTGCCCCGTGAACAGGAACGCGGTCTTCCCCGACAGCGGCGAACCCGTCACCACCCCCGGCGCACCCGAGTCCTGCGCCAGACCGGCCAGACCGGCCAGCAACCCGTCCCGGTCACCGGCCACCACAACCGCACGACGCTCAAAGGCCGAACGCCCGACCGCCAGCGAAAAGGCCAGGTCGTTCAGGTCTGCGTCCGCCCGCTCGCCGAGATGGTCATGCAGCGCTGCCGCCTGGCCGCGCAGCGCCTCCACGCCCTTCGCCGACAGCACATACGGCACCGGGCGCGCAGGCTGCTGCGACACCGGCGCCCCCGCCTCGGCCACCGTCTCCGGGGCCTGCTGCGGCGCCTGCTCCACGATCGTGTGCGCGTTCGTCCCGCTGATACCGAAGGAAGAGATACCCGCACGACGCGGACGACCCGTCTCCGGCCACGCCACCGACTCGGTCAACAGCGAAACGTCCCCGGCCGACCAGTCGACGTGCGGGGTCGGCTCGTCCACATGCAGAGTGGGCGGCAGCACCCCGTGCTGCATGGCCAGCACCATCTTCATGATGCCGACCACGCCCGCGGCGGCCTGGGTGTGCCCGATGTTCGACTTCACCGAACCGAGCAGCAGCGGCCGGCCCTCGGGCCGGTCCTTCCCGTACGTCGCCAGCAGCGCCTGCGCCTCGATCGGGTCACCCAACCGCGTACCCGTACCGTGCGCCTCGACGGCGTCCACCTCACCGACGGACAATCCAGCGCTCGCCAACGCGGCGCGGATGACACGCTGTTGGGACGGACCATTGGGAGCGGTCAGCCCGTTGGACGCGCCGTCCTGGTTGACAGCGGACCCACGGACGAGGGCCAGCACGGGATGACCGTTACGCCGCGCGTCGGACAACCGCTCCACGAGCAGCATGCCGACACCCTCGCCCCAGCCCGTACCGTCCGCAGCCCCCGCGAACGCCTTGATCCGACCGTCCTCGGCCAACCCACGCTGACGGCTGAAGTCGATGAAGTTCTCCGGGGTGGACATCACGGTCGCACCACCGGCCAGCGCCATCTCGCACTCGCCGTTGCGCAGCGCCTGGATCGCCCAGTGCAGCGCGACCAGAGAGGAGGAGCAGGCGGTGTCGACGGTGACGGCCGGACCCTCCAGACCCAGCACGTAGGAGACACGGCCGGACATCACGCTGCCTGCGTTGCCGGTGCCCAAGTGCCCGTCCACGCCTTCGGCTTCGCGGGCGACCAGGGCGAGATAGTCGCCGCCGTTGGTGCCGACGAAGACACCGGTACGGCTGCCGCGTAGCGCGGCCACGTCGATGCCGGCTCGCTCGAAAGTCTCCCAGGAGGTCTCCAGCAGCAACCGCTGCTGCGGGTCCATCGCGAGCGCCTCGCGCGGCGAGATACCGAAGAACTCGGCGTCGAAGTCTGCGACGCCGTCGAGAAAGCCGCCCTCACGTGTGTACGAGGTTCCGGACCGCTCGGGGTCCGGGCTGTAGATCCGGTCGAGGTCCCAGCCGCGGTCGGTGGGGAACATCGAGACGGCGTCCCGGCCTTCGACCAGGAGCCGCCACAGATCCTCGGGGGTGACCACGCCGCCGGGGAAACGGCAGCTCATCGCCACGATCGCGATCGGGTCGTCGGTGGAGACGGCCACGGCCGGCAGTATCGCGCCGGACACCTCGACGCCGCCGACCAGTTCGCCCCGGAGGTACGCGGCGAGGGAGGCCGCGGTCGGGTAGTCGTAGACCAGGGTGGCCGGGAGCTTCAGACCGGTGGCGGCACCGAGCCGGTTGCGCAGCTCGACTGCGGTCAGCGAGTCGAAACCCAGCTCCTTGAACGCGCGTTCCGCACCCACCGCGTCAGTGGCGGCGTGACCGAGTACCGAGGCCACGTGCGTACGGACCAACTCCAGCAGCTCCCGCTCCTGCTCAGTCGCCGACAGGGCGGACAGACTGCCGGCGAGGGTGCCGGAACGGTCCTCCGCCCAGGAGGGGGCACTCGTCTGTTCCTGCGCCGCGCGCACCTCGGACAGATCGGCGAACAACTCACTGCGACGCCCCGCGACGAAGCCCTGGAGGAACTGGTCCCACGCGATGTGCGCCACCGTCAGCGCGGCCTCGCCGCCACCGACGGCCCGGTGAAGGGCCGTTACGGCGAGGTCGGCGTCCATCGGCGGCACACCGTCGCGCCGCAGGCGCGCTTCCAGCGCCTGGTCGGCGGCCATGCCGCCCTCGGCCCACGGGCCCCAGGCGAGCGAGGTCGCGGCCAGACCGTCGGCACGGCGCTGCTCGGCCAGGGCGTCCAAGTACGCGTTGGCGGCGGCATAGTTGGCCTGCCCCGCCGCACCGAGCGTGCCGCTCATGGAGGAGAACAGCACGAACGCATCGAGCTCGATACCGAGTTCGGCCGTCAGCTCGTGCAGGTTACGGGCCGAGTCCGCCTTGGCCCGCAGCACCGACGTGAATCGCTCGGTTGTCAGGGAGTCCAGCACCCCGTCGTCCAGGACGCCGGCGGCGTGCACGACGGCCGTAAGTCCCTCCGCCTCAGCCGCCAACAGCTCCCGCAGCACGTCCCGGTCGGCGGCGTCGCACGCCACCACGGACACGTCCACACCCAAGTCGGCCAGCTCGGCGGCGAGTTCGGCCGCGCCCGGAGCATCCATGCCACGACGGCTGGTCAGCACCAGCCGCGAGGCCCCCGCACCCGCCAGCCAACGAGCAACCCGCCCACCCAGCGCACCCGTACCACCGGTGACCAACACCGTCCCCGAGGCAGTCCACGGCACCACACCCTCACCCTGCGGAGCACGCACCAGACGACGCCCGAACACACCCGAGCCGCGCACCGCGACCTGATCCTCGCCCGGATCCGCACCAGCCAGCACACCCACCAGACGCGCACCAGCCCGCTCGTCCAACTCCGCCGGAATGTCGACCAGACCACCCCAACGATCCGGATGCTCCAGAGCAACGACCCGCCCCAGCCCCCACACCTCAGCGGCAACCGGGTCGGCAAGACGGTCGGAACGACCCACCGAAACCGCACCCCGCGTCACCGCCCACAGGGGGGCCGCAACGCCGGCGTCACCCAACGCCTGCACCAGAACGGCAGTGTCCACCACGCCAAGGAGAGAGACGACACCCGTCAACTCATCTGTCTCGGGGAGCAGTTCAGCAACCGCTACCCGCTCCGATCCCCCAGGGACAACGAGCGAACGAACCAGCGCACCCGCACCCGACAACGCCGCCACCACATCGGCCGAACCGATCGGATCAGCCGACACCACCAGCCACGTACCACTCAACCCGCCGCCAGCACCAGCACCGGCACCGGCACCAGCACCGGCACCCGAGGAGACGCCCGTCAACGGTTTCCAGGTGATGCGGTAACGCCAACCATCCACCTCCGACTCGGTCTTGCGGCGCTTGCGCCAAGCAGAAAGGGCAGGCAAGAGCTCGTTGACGGTGGCGTCGTCGGCCACGTCCAGTTCGGCGGTCAGGGAGTCCCAGTCCGCCTCCTCCACCGCGTCCCAGAAACCGTCATCCGCCCCGTCGCCCGCCACACGTGCGACACCCGCCAGGTCCAGCCAGTACCTCGAACGCTGGAAGGCGTACGTCGGCAGGTCGGCCACCAGCGACGAGGCTCCGCCGCCCGTACCGGCGAAGAAGGCGGACCAGTCCACGGGCGCGCCGCGAACGTAAGCCTGGGCGAGAGCCGCGACAGCAGTCTCGGCCTCGTCACGCCCGCCCCGCAGAGCGGGAACGAACACAGCCGAGTCGATGTCCTCGACACACTCCTGGCCCATGGCGGAAAGCACACCGTCCGGACCCAGCTCGACATACGTGGTGACACCGGCGGCTTCGAGCGCGCGGACACCATCGGCGAAACGGACGGCCTCCCGGACGTGACGCACCCAGAACTCGGGCCGCGTCAACTGCTCCGAAGCGAGAGCACCGCTCACATTCGAGATCACCGGTATGCGCGGCAGCTCGTACGTCAACCCCTCCGCCACGGCACGGAACGCGTCCAGCATGCCGTCCATGTGCGGCGAGTGGAACGCGTGACTCACGCTCAGCCGCCTGGACTTGCGGTCGGAGAACGAACCGGCGATCCGCTCGGCCTCCTCCGCGTCACCCGCGATCACCACGGACCGCGGCCCGTTGATCGCCGCGATACTCACCCGCTCCGACAGCAGCGGAACGACCTCGTCCTCGGTGGCCTGAAGGGCGATCATCACGCCGCCCTCCGGCAGCGCCTGCATCAGCCGACCACGGGCCGACACGAGCTTGCAGGCATCGGCGAGGCTCAGCACCCCGGCCACGTGCGCGGCCGCGATCTCACCGATCGAGTGCCCGGACACGTAGTCGGGCTTCACACCCCACGACTCGAACAACCGGAAAAGGGCGACCTCGACGGCGAACAATGCCGGCTGCGCGAACTCCGTACGGTTCAGCAGCTCCGCATCGTCCCCGAACAGCACATCCTTCAGCGGGAGTTCGAGATCCATCCGCTCCGCCACCGCGTCCAGCGCCGCCGCGAACACCGGATACACGGCGTACAGCTCACGCCCCATACCAAGCCGCTGACTCCCCTGCCCCGTGAACACGAAGGCGAGCGCACCACTGTCGACCACGCCTCGGACCAAGGCCGCCGAAGCATCACCAGCAGCCAGCGTCGCGAGCCCGCCGGTCAGACCGGCGTGCCCATCCCCCGGAACCCCGAACACAACCGCACGATGCTCCAGAGCGGCACGACCGGTGGCAAGCGAGTAACCGACATCCAGCGCATCGACCGAACCTTCGGCGAAACCGCGCAACCGAACAGCCTGCGCACGCAACGCCTCGGCCGTACGACCGGAGACAAGCCAGGGCAGCACCGGCAGAACACGCGATACCCCGGACACCGAAGCCAACGGGACCTCGGGAGCCTGCTCGATGACAGTGTGGGCGTTGGTACCGCTGATACCAAAGGAGGAGACACCCGCCCGGCGCGGGCGACCCGTCTCGGGCCACGCGACCGATTCCGTCAGCAGGGCGATGTCACCCGCTTCCCAGTCCACCTGCGGGGACGGCTCGTCGACGTGCAGTGTCTGGGGCAGCACGCCGTGGCGCATCGCCATGACCATCTTGATGATGCCCGCGACACCGGCCGCGGCCTGCGTGTGCCCGATGTTCGACTTGATCGACCCCAGGTGCAGCGGCAGCCCCTCGGGACGGTCCTTGCCGTAGGTCGCCAGCAGCGCCTGCGCCTCGATCGGGTCACCCAGCCGCGTGCCCGTGCCGTGCGCCTCCACCGCGTCCACCTCGGCGGCGGTCAGTCCCGCACTCGCGAGCGCCTCACGAATGACGCGCTGCTGCGAGGGCCCGTTCGGCGCGGTCAGACCGTTGGAGGCACCGTCCTGGTTGACGGCCGTACCACGGACGACCGCGAGCACCGGATGCCCATTGCGGCGCGCGTCGGAGAGGCGCTCGACGAGCAGCATGCCCGCGCCCTCGCCCCAGCCGGTGCCGTCGGCAGCCGCCGCGAACGACTTGCACCGGCCGTCCACCGACAGACCCCGCTGCCGGCTGAAGTCCACGAAGGTTTCCGGCGTCGCCATGACCGCGACACCACCGGCGAGCGCCATGTCGCACTCACCATTGCGCAGCGCCTGGGCGGCGAGGTGCAGGGCGACCAGCGACGAAGAACAGGCCGTGTCGACGGTGACGGCCGGGCCCTCCAAACCGAAGGTGTAGGAGATGCGGCCGGAGGCGATGCTGCCGGCGGTGCCGGTGCCGAGGTAGCCCTCGACCCCGTCCGGCAGTTCGCCGCCGTCACCGATCGCATAGTCGTGATACATCACACCGGCGAACACACCGGTGCGGCTGCCGCGCAGCGTGGCCGGGTCGATACCGGCCCGCTCGAACGCCTCCCACGACGTCTCCAGCAGCAGCCGCTGCTGCGGATCCATCGCCAGCGCCTCGCGCGGCGAGATCCCGAAGAACTCCGCGTCGAACTCGGCGGCGTCGTGCAGGAAACCACCCTCACGCGTATACGAAGTACCGGTGTGGTCCGGATCCGGGTGATAAAGCGAGTCGATGTCCCAGCCACGATCGACGGGGAAGGTCGTAATGCCGTCACCACCGGCGGCGACGAGCCGCCACAGATCCTCCGGCGAGCTGACACCGCCCGGAAAGCGGCAGCCCATACCCACGATCACGACCGGATCATCGTCCAGCCCGGCCGACACGGTCCGCGCGACCGCGCGACCGGCGTCGGCGGTGTCGAGGCCACCGAGCTCGGCGAGCAGGTGCCGGGCGAGGGCGCCAGGGGTCGGATAGTCGAACACCAGAGTCGGCGACAGCCGCAGACCCGTCTCCTGCTTCAGGACATTGCGCAGCTCCACCGCCGTCAGCGAGTCGAACCCCAACTCCTTGAAAGCACGCTCGGCATCCACCGCCCCAGCACCCACATGCCCAAGCACCGAAGCGACACGACCCCGCACCAACTCCAGCACAAACACCGCACGTTCACCCGCCGGCATCGCGGCCAGCCGGACCACCAGCGGAGAACCGCCCTGCCCAGCGGTTCGCTGCTCGGCGCGACGGCGGGAGGGAACCCGCACCAGACTGCGCAGCAAACCCGCCGTCGCAGCGCCGGACCCGGCCCGGGCGCGCAGCGCCCCGAGATCCAACCGCATCGGCAGCAACACCGGCGCGTCCACCGTCATCGCCGTGTCGAACAGCTCCAGACCCTCCGCCCCGGACAACGCGCCCACCCCGTCACGGGCCATGCGCCGCAGATCGACCTCGTCGAGCCGCTCCGCCATACCACCGTCCTGCCCAGCCCACAGACCCCACGCGAGCGCCGACGCCACCAACCCCTCGGCCCGACGCCGTTCGGCAAGCACCTCCAAAAACGCATTGGCCGCCGCGTAACTGCCCTGACCCGCCGCACCGAACGCCGCGGCCGCACCCGAGAAGACCACGAACGCCGACAGACCCAGATCCCGCGTCAACTCGTGCAAATACCAGGCACCATCGACCTTCGGCCGCAACACCGCAGCAACCCGCTCCGGCGTCAACGACGACAGCACACCGTCATCAAGAACACCCGCCGTGTGCACCACCGCAGACAGCGGATACTCAGCCGGCACCGAAGCCAACACCGAGGCAAGCGCGTCACGGTCACCGACGTCACAGGCAACCAACTCCGCCTCGGCACCCAACCCACCCAACTCGACCAGCAGTTCCGCAGCACCCGCCGCATCACCACCACGCCGACTCAGCAACAGCAGCCTGCGCGCACCGTGCTCGACCACCAGATGACGAGCGAAAAGCCGGCCCAGCATCCCCGTCGCACCGGTCACCAACACCGTCCCGGGAACCTCACCCAGCAGCCCCGACACCCCGCCCCCACACTCACCCGCCGACACACGAGCAAGCCTCGGAACACTCACCACCCCCTCACGCACAGCGAGTTCAGGCTCCCCCACCCCCAACGCGGCAGAAAGCACCGGCAGCGACCCGACCCGACCATCCAGATCGACCATCACCACCTGACCCGGATTCTCCGACTGCACCGAACGCACCAACCCACGCACCGCACCACCCACCGGGTCAACGGCACTTGCACCGGACCCGATCGCCACAGCACCAGCCGTGAGCCACACCAGCGGTACCCCGGTGAGGAGTTCGTCGGCGAACCATGCCTGGAGAGTGGCCAGCGCGTCCGTCACCGCACCATGCACGGCAACCGGCACGTCGGATTCGTCCGACACCACCGTGGAGACGAACACGGCGTCCGGCAGCGGTTCGCCCTCCCCCGCCGCCGCGGAGAGAGCGGCGGAGAGCGCGGCGACGTCCGGGTACTCGGTCACCCGAGCCCCGCAAGCCGCCAGCCCGTGCACGTCCCGACCCAGAACAGCCCAACGCCGCCCCTCAACACCCCCCGAACCCGCCACATCCGGCACCGACACCGGCACCGGCACCGGGACCCACTCCACCCGGAACAACGACTCCAGATGACCACCATCAGCCGCCCGGACCTGCTCAGCCGAAGCCGCACGCAGAGTGAGCGCATCGACCGTCGCGACCGGTCGACCGCTCTCGTCCGCCACCAGCAGGGCGAAGGTGTGCGCGTCTCCGAGGGCGTGCGGGGTGAGTCGCATGCGCAGCCCGCTGGCGCCCGCCGCGTGCAGCGTGACACCCGACCAGGCGAACGGCAGCAGAGCACCGGCGGAAGCGTCCCCGGACTCGCCGTATCCGATGGCGTGCAGGCCGGCGTCCAGCAGCGCGGGATGCACCCCGAACCGCGCCGCCTCACGCCGACCGGCCTCAGGCAGCGACACCTCAGTGAACAACTCACCGCCACGCCGCCACGCAGCCGTCAACCCCTGGAACAGCGGACCGTACGCGAGCCCTTCGACGACCAGATCGGCGTACAGGTCCCGCACATCCACCGGTACCGCACCGGCCGGGGGCCAGATCGCGAGCTCGGCCGAGTCCAGGGTCTCAGAGCGGGCGCCCGCGAGCAGCGCACCGGAGGCGTGCCGCGTCCACGGCTCCTCCGCGAGCGCGTCCTGGCGACGCGAGTGCACACTGAACGAACGCCGACCCGCTCCGTCGGGAGCCTCCACCACAAGCTGAAGCTGCACCCCACCACGCTCGGGCAACACGAGCGGAGCCTCCAGCATCAACTCCTCAACCGTGTCACACCCCACCTGATCACCCGCACGGACCGCCAGGTCCACGAACGCCGTCCCCGGCAACAACACGCTGCCGTGAATCACGTGGTCACCGATCCACGGATGCGAGTCCAGGGCCAGCCGTCCGGTCAGGAGCACGCCCTCGGAGTCGGCGAGCGCGACGGCCGCTCCGAACAGCGGGTGCCCGGCCGCGCCGAGCCCGATCGCGGCCGGGTCCCCGGCCGCGAGCCCGGCCCCGCTGGGCCAGTAGCGCGAGCGCTGGAAGGCGTACGTCGGCAGGTCCACACGCCGCGCACCCGTCCCCGCGAAATAACCGCTCCAGTCGACGCCCACGCCGTGCGCGTGAGCCCGAGCGAGAGCGGTGGTGAGCGTGTCCGCCTCATCACGACCGCCGCGAAGAACGGGAACGAAGACAGCGTTCCCCTCCTCG
The DNA here is from genome assembly GCF_044757755.1 of Streptomyces sp. NPDC091209. Taxonomy (NCBI): domain Bacteria; kingdom Bacillati; phylum Actinomycetota; class Actinomycetes; order Kitasatosporales; family Streptomycetaceae; genus Streptomyces; species Streptomyces sp. NPDC091209. The sequence continues at coordinate 10,729 of NZ_JBIVVR010000010.1, forward strand.
ACACATTCCTGGCCCATGGTCGAGAGAACCCCGTCCGGACCCAGCTCGACATACGTGGTGACACCGGCGGCTTCGAGCGCGCGGATACCGTCGGCGAAGCGGACCGCCTCACGGACATGCCGCACCCAGAACTCCGGCTGCGTCAACTGCTCCGAAACGAGAGCACCGCTCACATTCGAGATCACCGATATCTTCGGCAGCTCGTATGTCAGGGTCTCCACCACTGCGCGGAAGGCGTCCAGCATGCCGTCCATGTGCGGCGAGTGGAACGCGTGACTCACGCTCAGCCGCTTCGACCTGCGGTCACTGAACGAACCGGCGATTCGCTCCGCCTCGTCGGCATCACCCGCGATCACCACGGACCGCGGCCCGTTGATCGCCGCGATGCTCACCCGCTCCGACAGCAGCGGAACGACCTCGTCCTCGGTGGCCTGGAGGGCGATCATCACGCCGCCCTCCGGCAACGCCTGCATCAACCGACCCCGCGCCGACACCAGCCGGCACGCGGCCTCCAGCGAGAACACCCCCGCCACATGCGCGGCCGCGATCTCACCGACCGAATGACCGGACACGAAGTCCGGCCGCACACCCCACGACTCGAACAACCGGAAAAGGGCGACCTCGACCGCGAACAGCGCCGGCTGCGCGAACTCCGTACGGTTCAGCAGCTCGGCGTCATCCCCGAACACCACCTCCCGCAACGGGAGTTCCAGCTCCGTGTCCAGGTGGGCACACACCGCGTCGAAGGCATCGGCGAACACCGGATACGCGGCATACAACTCCCGCCCCATACCCAGCCGCTGACTCCCCTGCCCCGTGAACAGGAACGCGAGCCCGCCCCCGCCGACGGTGTCTTGGACCAGGCCGGGAACCTGCTCTCCGGCGGCCAGCGCGCGCAGCCCCGCCACGAGCCCGTCGAGGTCCGAGGAGCCGGCCACCAGCACGGCCCGCTCGTCCAGCGCCGCGCGCCCAGCCGCCAAGGAGTGGGCGACATCGCCCGGGCGCGGGACCGGGTCCTGCGCCAACCGGTCCGCCAGGCGACCGGCCTGGGCGCGCAGCCCCGCCTGGGTACGGGCGGCCAGCACATACGGCAGTACGGGTGGGAACGCGTTCGCGGCGGCATTGCCTGCATCGGTCTCCGCCCCCGCCCCCGTCCCGGTCCCGGATTCGGTCTGCGTCCCGGTCCCGGCCGGTTCACCGGACTCGGCGGTGAGCGCCCCCGCCCCCGCGGCCGGTGCCTGTTCCAGGATGGTGTGGGCGTTCGTGCCGCTCAGGCCGAAGGAGGAGACGCCGGCGCGGCGCGGACGCCCGGTCTCCGGCCATGCGACGGTCTCGGTCAGCAGGGAGATGTCCCCGGCCGTCCAGTCGACGTGCGGGGTCGGCTCGTCCACATGCAGGGTGGGCGGCAGCACCCCGTGCTGCATGGCGAGGACCATCTTGATGATGCCCGCGACACCGGCCGCGGCCTGCGTGTGCCCGATGTTCGACTTGATCGACCCCAGGTGCAACGGCAGCCCGTCGGGACGGCCCTTCCCGTAGGTCGCCAACAGCGCCTGGGCCTCGATGGGATCACCCAGCCGGGTCCCCGTGCCATGCGCCTCGACGGCGTCCACGTCGGCCGGGGTGAGGCCACCGCTGGCCAACGCGGCGCGGATGACGCGCTGTTGGGACGGACCATTGGGAGCGGTCAGCCCGTTGGAGGCGCCGTCCTGGTTGATGGCGGAGCCGCGCACGAGGGCGAGGACCTGGTGGCCCTTGGCCCGGGCGTCGGAGAGGCGCTCGACGAGCAGCATGCCGAGGCCCTCGCCCCAGCCGGTGCCGTCGGCGGCCGCCGCGAAGGCCTTGATGCGGCCGTCCTCGGCGAGGCCGCGCTGGCGGCTGAAGTCCACGAAGGCGTCCGGCGTCGACATCACGGTGACGCCGCCGGCGAGTGCCATGTCGCACTCGCCGTTGCGCAGCGCCTGCACGGCGAGGTGCAGCGCGACCAGGGAGGAGGAGCAGGCCGTGTCGACGGTGACCGCCGGACCCTCCAGGCCGAAGACGTACGAGAGCCGGCCGGAGACGACGCTCGCGGCGTTGCCGGTGCCGACGTGGCCCTCCAGGCCGTCGGCCTCACGGGCGACGAGCGAGAGGTAGTCCTGACCGTTGGTGCCGACGAAGACACCGGCCCGGCTGCCGCGCAGCGAGGTCGGGTCGATGCCCGCGCGCTCGAAAGTCTCCCAGGAGGTCTCCAGCAGCAACCGCTGCTGCGGGTCCATCGCGAGCGCCTCGCGCGGCGAGATACCGAAGAGGTCGGCGTCGAACTCGGGTGCGTCGTAGAGGAATCCGCCCCGCCGGGTGTACGAGGTGCCCGGCCGGTCGGGGTCGGCGTCGAAGAGCCCGGCCAGGTCCCAACCGCGGTCGGTCGGGAAGTCGGCGACGGCATCGGTGCCTTCGCCGAGCAGCCGCCACAGCTCCTCGGGGGAGGTGACGCCGCCGGGGAAGCGGCAGCCCATCGCGACGATGGCGATCGGGTCGTCGTCGACTCCCCTCGTGACGGCCGCGGCGGCCTCCGACTCCTGCGGCGTACCACCGAGTTCGTCGAGCAGGTACGCCGTCAGGGCGGCCGAGGTCGGGTAGTCGTAGACGAGCGTGGCGGGCAGCGGCACTCCGGTGACGGCACCGAGCCGGTTGCGCAGCTCGACGGCGGTCAGCGAGTCGAAGCCGAGTTCCTTGAAGGCGCGTTCGGCCGAGACGGCGTCCGTGCCGCCGTGTCCGAGCACCGCGGCCACATGCGTACGGACCAGAGCGAGCAGTGCCTTCTCCTGCTCGGTCCGGCTCAGTCCGGCGAGCGGTCCCAGGGTGGCGGCGACGTCGGCGCCGGTGACCACCGAGCCGCGGCCGGAGGCGGCCGGAGTGTCCCGCGTGGTCGCGACGAAGTCGCCGATCAGCGGGTTGGCCCGGACCCCGGCCAGGACGGCCGGGAGCCGCTCCCAGTCGATGTCCGCGACGGTGACCGCGACGTCGGACGTGCCCACGGCGTGCGCCAGGGCGGCCAGGGCGGTGGCGGGCGCCATCGGGGGCATGCCCTCGCGCCGCAGGCGCGCTTCCAGCGCCTGGTCGGCGGCCATGCCACCCTCGGCCCACGGGCCCCAGGCGAGCGAGGTCGCGGCCAGACCGTCGGCACGACGCTGCTCGGCGAGTGCGTCCAAGTACGCGTTGGCGGCGGCGTAGTTAGCCTGACCCGCCGCACCGACCACGCCGGTGACCGAGGCGAAGAGGACGAACGCATCGAGCTCGATACCGAGTTCACTCGTCAGCTCGTGCAGATTACGGGCCGAGTCCGCCTTGGCCCGCAGCACCGACATGAATCGCTCGGCAGTCAGGGAGTCCAGCACCCCGTCGTCGAGAACACCGGCCGTATGCACGACCGCCGTAAGCCCCTCCGCCTCAGCCGCCAACAGCTCCCGCAGCACGTCCCGGTCGGCGGCATCGCACGCCACCACGGACACCTCGACACCCAAGTCGGCCAACTCCGCGGCGAGTTCGGCCGCGCCCGGAGCATCCATGCCACGACGGCTGGTCAGCACCAGCCGCGAGGCCCCCGCACCCGCCAGCCAACGAGCAACCCGCCCACCCAGCGCACCCGTACCACCGGTGACCAACACCGTCCCCGAGGCAGTCCACGGCACCACACCCCCACCCTGCGGAGCACGCACCAGACGACGCCCGAACACACCCGAGCCGCGCACCGCGACCTGATCCTCGCCCGGATCCACACCAGCCAGCACACCCACCAGACGCGCACCAGCCCGCTCGTCCAACTCCGCCGGAATGTCGACCAGACCACCCCAACGATCCGGATGCTCCAGAGCAACGACCCGCCCCAGCCCCCACACCTCAGCGGCAACCGGGTCCACCAGCCGATCGGAACGACCCACCGAAACCGCACCCCGCGTCACCGCCCACAGGGGGGCCGCAACGCCGGCATCACCCAACGCCTGCACCAGAACGGCGGTGTCCACCACACCCAACAACGAGACGACACCGGCCAATTCACCGGCATCCACGAGCAGTTCGGCAACCGCCACCCGATCCGATCCCCCAGGGACGACGAGCGAACGAACCAGCGCACCCGCACCAGCACCAGCACCAGCACCAGCACCAGCACCCGACAACGCCGCCACCACATCGGCCGAACCGATCGGATCAGCCGACACCACCAGCCACGTACCACTCAACCCGCCACCAGCACCAGCACCAGCACCCGAGGAGACGCCCGTCAAGGGTTTCCAAGTGATGCGGTAACGCCAGGAGTCGACGGCCGACTGGAGTGCGCGGCGGCGGCGCCAGGCCGCCAGTGCGGGGACGAGTTCGCCGAGGGACTGCTCGTCGGACGCGTCGAGGTCGAGGGCGGCGGCGAGACCGGCGACGTCCTCGTTCTCGACGGCGTCCCAGAAGACGTGGTCGGCCGGGTCGGAGCCGGCGGCGGCGAGGGTCCTGGCCACCGGACCGGTCGCGTCCATCCAGTAGCGCTGCCGCTGGAAGGCGTACGTGGGCAGGTCGACGCGGCGGGCGCCGGTGCCGGCGAAGAGGGTGGACCAGTCCGTCCCGGCGCCCCGGACGTGGGCGCGGGCGACGGCGGTGAGCAGTCCCTCGGCCTCGGGTCGGCCCGCGCGCAGGGCGGGCGCGAAGGCGCTGCCCTCGGGGTCGACGCACTCCTGGGCGAGGGCGGTGAGGACCGGGTCGGGGCCGAGCTCCAGGAAGGTGCGGGCACCGCGCTCGTGGAGGGTGCGCACACCGTCGAGGAACCGGACGGACTCGCGGACGTGGCGGACCCAGTGTTCGGGGTCGGTCAGCTCGGCACCGGCGACGGTGCCGGTGAGGAGGGAGACGACGGGCAGGGTGGGACGCGCGTAGCCGACGACCTGGGCGATCCGCCGGAACTCGCCGAGCATGCCGTCCATGTGCGGCGAGTGGAAGGCGTGACTGACCGTGAGCCGCTTGGACTTACGGTCGGGGAACGATCCGGCGAGTGTCTCGGCCTCGTCCGCGTCGCCCGCGATGACGACCGACCGCGGCCCGTTGACGGCGGCGATCCCGATGCCCGCGGTCAGCAGCGGAGCGACCTCGTCCTCCGTCGCCTGGAGCGCGATCATGACCCCGCCCTCGGGCAGCGCCTGCATGAGCCGGCCCCGCGCCGCGACGAGTGTGCAGGCGTCCTCCAGCGAGAACACCCCGGCCACATGCGCCGCCGCGATCTCACCGATCGAGTGACCGGCGACGAGGTCGGGCTTCACGCCCCACGACTCCAGCAGGCGGAACAGCGCCACTTCCACGGCGAACAGCGCGGGCTGGGTGTACGCGGTGCGGTCGAGGAGGGCGGCCTCGGGGGTGCCGGCCTCGGCGAACAGCACGTCCAGCAGGGGCACGTCGAGTTGCTCGTCCAGGTACCAGCAGGCGTCGTCCAGGGCGTCGGCGAACACCGCGTAGGTGTCGTACAACTCCCTTCCCATTCCGAGACGTTGGCTGCCCTGGCCGGTGAAGAGGAAGGCGAGTCGGCCGGTGGCGGGCGGGTCCTGGACGAGGCCGGGGGCCTCGGCGCCGTCGGCGAGGGCGTGCAGTCCGGCGAGCAGTCGCTCGCGGTCCTCACCGAGGACGACGGCACGGTGCTCGAAGCGGCCCCGGGTGGTGACGAGGGAGTGGCCGATGTCGGCGGCGGCCGCCTCCGGGTCGGTGGCCAGGCGAGCGGCGAGGGTGCGGGCCTGGCCGCGCAGCGCCTCGGGGGTCTTGGCGGACAGCACCCAGGCCAGCGGTCCGGCCTGCTCCCCGTCGATGATCCCGGAGTCGGGACCGGTCGGCTCGTCGGTACGGGCACCGGGACTGGTCGGCTCGTCGGCGCAGGCGTCGGGACCGGTCGGCCCGTCGGTACGGGCACCGGTGCGGTCCTCGGCGGCCGGCTCCTCGATGACGGCGTGCGCGTTGGTGCCGCTCATGCCGAAGGAGGAGACGCCGGCGCGGCGCGGACGGCCGGTCTCCGGCCAGGCCACGTCCTCGGTGAGCAGGCTGACGGCGCCGGTGCTCCAGTCGACGTGCGAGGTGGGCGCGTCGACGTGCAGGGTGCGGGGCAGCACGCCGTGGCGCATCGCCATGACCATCTTGATGATGCCCGCGACACCGGCGGCCGACTGGGTGTGGCCGATGTTCGACTTCAGGGAGCCGAGGTAGAGGGGCAGTTCGCCGGTGTGCTCACGGCCGTACGTGGCGAGCAGGGCCTGGGCCTCGATGGGGTCGCCGAGCCTGGTGCCGGTGCCGTGGGCCTCGACGACGTCCACCTCGGCGGCCGTGAGGCCGGCGTTGGCGAGGGCCTGGCGGATGACGCGCTGCTGGGCGGGGCCGCTGGGGGCGGTCAGGCCGTTGGAGGCGCCGTCCTGGTTCAGCGCGGTGCCGCGCACGACGGCGAGGACCTGGTGGCCGTTGCGACGGGCGTCGGAGAGGCGCTCGACGAGCAGCATGCCCGCGCCCTCGCCCCAGCCCGTGCCGTCGGCGGCGTCGGCGAACGGCTTGCAGCGCCCGTCGGGGGCGAGGCCGCGCTGCCGGCTGAAGGAGACGAAGGAGCCGGGGCTCGCCATGACCGCGACGCCGCCCGCGAGGGCGAGGGAGCACTCTCCGGCGCGCAGTGCCTGCGCGGCGAGGTGGAGGGCGGCCAGCGAGGAGGAGCAGGCGGTGTCGACGGTGACGGTGGGACCCTCGAAGCCGAAGGTGTAGGCGATGCGGCCGGAGGCGACGCTGGCGGCGTTGCCGGTGACGAGGTAGCCCTCGAATCCGTCGGTGGCGTCGAGGAGTCGAGGGCCGTACTCCTGGGTTTCGGCGCCGACGAACACGCCGACCTGGCCGCCGCGCAGTGCGGCGGGGTCGACGCCGAGGCGTTCGAAGGCCTCCCAGGACGTCTCGAGGAGCAGTCGCTGCTGGGGGTCCATGGCGAGGGCCTCGCGCGGCGAGATGCCGAAGAAGTCGGCGTCGAACTCGTCGGCGTCGTGCAGGAAGCCGCCCTGGCGGGCGTAGCTGGTGCCGGGGGTGTCCGGGTCGGGGTCGTAGAGCGCGTCGAGGTCCCAGCCGCGGTCGGCGGGGAAGGGGGTGACGGCGTCGGTGCCGGCGGCGACGAGGTCCCAGAGCGCCTCGGGCGAGTGGACGCCGCCGGGGAAGCGGCAGCCGATGCCGACGATGGCGATGGGTTCGTCGCTGCTGGTCGCGGCGGCCACGGGAGCGATGTCCTCGGTGAGGCCGAGGAGTCGGGCGCGCAGGTGGCGGGTGAGGTGGGCGGGGGTGGGGTGGTCGAAGGCGAGGGTGACCGGCAGGCTCAGACCGGTGCCGGCGACGAGTCGGGAGTGCAGGTCGACGGCGGCCAGGGAGTCGAACCCGAGCTCCATGAAGGGCCGTTCGGGGTCGAGTGTGTCGGGGGCCTGGTCCTTGAGGGCGGCGGAGGCCATGGCGGCGACCCACTCCAGCAGCAGTGCGTGCTGTTCGTCGGGCGTCAGGCCGGTCAGACGCTGCGCCCAGGGGATGCCCTCGGGACTTTCCGCCGGCGTCGCGCCGGTTTCGGAGGTGCCGTTGATTTCGAGCGTGAAATCTTGGGACTCATTCCACATGGCGCGCTCCATTACCCCCGAATAAAAAATGCAAGACCGGGGTAACTCTGACACGCGGCAGGAGGTCGAGAAACCCCTAACAAGCCCCTACCGACCCCTATTCCGAGCCTCTGAGCAGCGCCTTGACTCGGAATGCGCGACTGTATCAGGATGCGCCGAGAAGGCTGGCAATTGCAAGTGGATGGTAATCCAATTCCATCACCGAATCGCCGGACCTGGCAAATAAGTCATCCATACGGGAGGAGCGCGTTTTCATGCGCGTGCTGTTCGTCACGTATCCGGCCCTGGGCCATGTCTTTCCGACTATTCCGCTGGCCTGGGCACTGCGCTCGGCCGGGCACGAGGTGCTGGTGGCCAGCGCGGGCGACGCGCTGAAGGCCGCGGACGCGGGTCTGCACGTCGCCGACGTCCACCCCGGCTTCGAGCTGGAGGGCTTCCTGCAGTCCACGGTCGCGGAATTGATGGCCCGGTTGCGCGGGCCCGACGGGGTGGACCCGATGGACGGGCTGCGCCTGTTCCAGCATCTCAACGAGTCGCTGGCGGACGGGATCGTCCGCGTCGCCGACCGCTTCGGGCCGGACCTGGTGGTCTTCGAGCAGATCTTCGTCGCGGGTCTGATGGCCGCCGAGCGGCTGGGTGTTCCGGCGGTGCAGCACAACTTCGGGTTCGCGCGCGGCACCGAGCTGCGCGAGCTGACGGTGTCGATGCTGGGCGAGACGATGGCCCGGCACGGGGTGGCGAAGGTGGCCGAGCGGGTGCCGGTCATCGACATCGCGCCGCCGAGCATGGTGGAGCCGGAGCGGGACGGCTGGTCGATGCGTCCGGTGCCGTACAACAGCGGTGCGGTGCTGCCGGACTGGCTGCTGGACGAGCCGGGGCGGCGCCGGATCGGGGTGACGCTGGGCACCGCTTCGGTGCATGTCAACGGGCTGGGTCCGGTCCAGCGGCTGGTGGCCGCCGCCTCCGGGGTGGACGCGGAGTTCGTACTGGCCCTCGGCGAGGTGGACACCACCGCGCTGGGTGAACTCCCCGACAACGTACGGGTGGTGGGCTGGGTGCCGCTGACTCGGCTGCTTCAGACGTGTGACGCGGCCGTGCATCACGGTGGCGCCGGGACCACGCTGGCGGCGCTGAACGCGGGCGTCCCGCAACTGGTGCTGCCCGACGGCGCGGACCGTCAGATCAACGCCGAGGCCGTGCGCGACCGGGGCGCGGGACTGCTGGGCACGGCCGCCGACCTGGAGGTGGAGGTGCTGCGCCGGCTGCTGTCGGACGAGAAGCTGGCGGCGGTGGCGCGCGAGGTGCGCGAGGAGATCGCCGCCATGCCGTCGCCGGTGTCGCTGGTGCCGCGGCTGGAGGCGCTGGCCGGCTGAACGACCGTACGCCGCGGGGGCGGTACCCGATGTTCTCGGGTACCGCCCCCACGGCGTACGGGGGAACCGGGGGCGAGGTGGAGGGGCGGCCCGGGGGAGGTCGCCGCCCCTCCACCTCTCGGGGGTTCGCCAGTTGGTCCGGTGGGTTCAGCCGCGCGGCGCGTGTTCGATGAACGGGGCGAGCAGCCCGGGCACGGTGTCCTCGGCGAGGCGGAGACCGTCCCGTAGGCGGACGTCGCGGACCTTGTAGGAGCCGTGGCCCGCGGAGGTGGTGGCGCCGATGGTGAGCAGTCCGTTGCGCCGCTGGAAGAAGGAGCGGGTGACGTTCCAGCCGATGATGCCGTCCCGTTCGAGGGCGGCGGTGCGGCGGGTGAAGGTGCCGGCGCGGACGACCAGGTAGTGGTCGTGCAGCGCGTGGCCGAGCGACCGATGGGCGTCCCTGGCCAGCAGGTACACCACCGGCAGCCCGAACAGGGCGGTGATCCAGGCGGTGTGCACCAGGATCTGGGTGAGCCACAGGCCCAGGCCCAGCGGGACGGCGACGATGAGGGCGAGCACGATCAGGCCGCGGTTGAGGCGACGTCGCAGCGCGACCCGGGGGTGCGGCACGAGCCGGGCCGCCTCGTTGGGCGAGCGCTCCTCGGCGAGGACGGCTGCGGCCACGCGCAGTGCCTCGGCGCGCGGCACCGGCGGGGTGAGGATGCTCCGGCTGCGGTTCTCGTCGCTGTCGCCGAGGCCGCCGGCGATGGCGTTGAGGCGGGCACCTCCGGCCCAGCGCAGCAGCATCGGCTCGGCGAGCTCGACTCCGCGAACCCGGCGCTCCTCCATGGTGACGGAGCGGGAGACGAGCAGACCGCGGCGGACCCGCAGGACGTCGTCCTGCTCGCGCTCCAGGCGGAAGTTGGCCCAGGACTCGACGAAGGTGGCGTAGGAGACGGCGATGCCGGCCAGCAGGACGACCACGACGGTGACGAGGATGCCGAACCACAGGGGCACGGTGCCGAAGCGGTGCTCGATGTCCTTGACGAAGCCGAGCTGCAGTGGGTCGACCTTCATCTCGTGCAGGATGCGGTAGGCGGTGCCGACGCCGATGAAGACGGTGCCGACGCCCCACACGGTGAGCGGCGCGTAGCGCAGCCAGGCCCAGTCCATCTCGATGAGGGTGCGGTTCTCGTCGGTGCCGGTGGCGCCGCCGGTGCCGCGGCGGTCCAACAGCAGCCGGCGCAGTTCCTCGGCCTGCTGGACGGTGATGCCGTCGAGGGAGAGCCTGCGGGCGGAGGACGAGGTCTGCTCGCCGGTGCCGATGCGCAGCGTGGTGAGGCCGAAGAGCCGGTGCACCGGCTTCGCGTCGCGGTCGACGCTGCGGATGCGGTCGTTGGGGACCGAGCGGTGGCTGCGGAAGAACAGTCCGGAGCGCAGCTCCACGCGGTCGGGGGTGATCCGGTAGCGGGTGGTGATCAGGCGCATCGTGCTGATCCCGGTGATCACCAGGAAGGTGGTCAGCAGGGAGCCGAGCGAGATCAGCGCCTGGAGGTTGGCACCGGTCAGGACGAGGGTGGCGACGAAGAGGGCGAGCGGTCCGGCCAGCATGCTGAGGTTGACCAGCAGCAGGCGGGGGCTGAGCCGGGCCCAGTCGGCCCCGTCGTCGCCGGTGGCCCGGGGCGCGGCCGTGCCGGTGCGCTGCTCGGTACGGTGGCTCATGTCGCGTCTCCCGGTGTGGCCTGGGTGGTCCGGGTGAGGTGCTCGACCAGTTCCTGGGCGGTGTGGTGGTCGATGCCCTTGATCTTCACGGCTCCCGAGGAGGAGGCGGTCGTGACGGTGACGCCGGACAGGCCGAACATCTGCTGGATCGGGCCGCGCAGGGTGTCCACGGTCTGCACCCGGGAGAGGGGGACGACCCGCCAGCGCTGCCACAGCCAGCCGGAGGCGGCGTACACGGCTTCGTCGGTGGTCTCCCAGCGGTGCACCCGGTACCGCCACAGCGGCATGACCAGCATGTAGGCGAGTCCGGGCACCAGGGAGATCAGGGTCGCCCAGCCGAAGAACGGCCTGGCGGGCGGGATGCAGAGGTAGAGGATGCCGAAGGTGAGCGGCAGGGGGAGGGCGAACACCGCCGACTGGAGCGTCCACCAGCCGACCGCGCGGCTTTCCACCCGGTTGCGCGGGGGCCGGAGCCTGACATCATCCAAGCGTTCCACTGCTGTTCACCCTTTTACTGGGACGGGGAGTCGTGATCAGTCGGCATGTGACGTGGCCTCAGCGAGCGGCGGAACTCTCCTGCCGGTCGGCGGTGTCGGCCACCGGCGCCGCGCTGTCGCGCAGTCGGCGGCGCTTGCCGACCAGGACCGCGGTGCGCGTGAGGACCATGGCGAGGGCCATGAAGACGAAGGCGTTCGAGTAGACGTCCTGGCCGCTCAGCTTGTAGTCGATGCTGAACTTGATGATGCCCTGGGTGAACCAGTGCTCGGACCCGTAGGCGAAGAGCACGCGGGAGGCGGACAGCACCGTCCAGGCGATCGCGTAGGCGATGCCGCCCTTGGTGTAGATCTCGCCGTCGGCGCCCCGGTGGGCGGGGAGCAGCGCCGCGGCGACCAGGCCGCAGATGACGCCCGCACCGATGCCGGCGAGCTGGAGCGAGGGGTCGTTGCCGTCCATGGGCAGGGAGTGGACGAAGAGCGCGATCACGATGGCGACCGCGATGATCGAGCGCAGCAGCCGCATGTTGGTGATCTTGCGGGTGCCGAGGTCGGTCGCGAGGATGATGGTCAGGATGGTCCCGCTGGCGATCAGGGCGGTCAAGAACGGGCTCATGGTTGTGGACCCTCCTCCTTCGGTGCGTGGGTGCTCGTGAGCCTGCGTCGTGGCCGTCAGGTGGCCGTCCGTGGCTCTCACCTGCAACGCTATGGTTCGGGAGGGGGTCGTACGGACAACCGGTCGGTGGAATCGGCTGTCCACCGACCGGTGGACACCGGTGGAGGGCGGAGGATGGCACCGGCGCCGACGGCCGTACTCGTGCCGTTCCCCATCAGGCTGATAAGACTGGTCCGGTGAGCATTGAGAGCCGAGCGGCGGCAGAGACCCCGGACCATGCGCCCGAGGCGGGAAGCCGGTGGTTCGGCCTGTGGGACGCCTTCTTCGCGGTGTCGTACGCCGTCACCACCGTACTGCTGTTCACCTCCGTCGGTGAGCAGGTCCATCGGGCCGTGGCGATGGCCGCGTTGACTCTGGCGGTCCCCTGGTACGCGGGCTTGGGGCGGGACGCGATGCTGCGGCAGGTCGGGGAGGACCACGGACGACGCAGCGTCATCTTCTCCGTGGGCCTGTTCGTGCTGTTCTCGGTGGCCGTCGTCTTCGATCTGTCGTCGTCCTTCGCGCTGTTCGCCGTGGTGCCGATGCTGATGATGAGTCTGGCGACCTCCCCGGCGATCGCCGTGGTGACGCTGGCGAACCTGATGCCGGTGATCGTGGTGTGGCTGCGCGGTGGCACCCTGTCCCGGGACATCGCGGCCGTCCTGCCGACCTCGCTGCTGGGCATCGCGCTCTCGGTGATGCTGGGGTTGTGGATCACCCGGGTGACCCGGCAGAGCCGGGGGCGCGCGAAGTTGATCGAGGAACTGCGGCGCAACCGCGAGCGGGTGGCGCGGCTGTCGCGGGAGGCGGGTGTCGCGGCCGAGCGCGAGCGGCTGGCCCGCGAGATCCACGACACTCTCGCCCAGGGTCTGACCAGCATCATCAGCCTCGTTCAAGCGGCCGAGACGGATTTCGCCTCCGACCCGGAGGTGGCCCGCTCGCACCTGGCCCTGGCCGGCGAGGTGGCCCTCGAATCCCTGGCGGAGGCACGGGAGTTCGTCACCGCGTTGACCCCGCCGGTGCTCAAGGAGTCCTCGCTGGTGCAGGCCGCGCGCCGGCAGGCCGAGGGGCTCACCGCACAGACCGGGATGCGTACCGAGGTGGTCGTGAAGGGCAACGAGCGCGAACTGCCCATGGTGGTCAGCGTGGTGCTGCTGCGCTCCCTGCAGGAGGCGGTGGCCAACATCCGCAAGCATGCCCCCAAGGCCCGTTCCGCCGAGGTGCGACTGCTGTACGGGACGGACACGGTACGGCTGTACGTACGCGACGACGGGCCCGGGTTCGCGCCCGGCGAGCGGACGTCGGGCGCGACGGGCGGGTTCGGGCTGCCCGGCATGCGCACCCGCGCCCAGGAGATCGGTGGGGACGCCACCGCGGACAGCGCCCCGGGCAGGGGCACGACCGTCGAGGTGACGGTCCCGGTCCCCGTGGAGGACGTCCGGGCGGGCCGGACCGAGCACGCCGAGGAAACAGGGGAAGCCGATGAGCTCTGACAGGACGATCGGCGTGATGCTGGTCGACGACCATCCGGTGGTGCGCGAGGGCCTGAGCTCGATGCTGCGCTCCGCGGAGGGCATCGACGTGGTGGGGCAGGCCGGTTCGGGTGAGGAGGCGGTGGCCATGGTCGCCGCCTCCTCACCCGACATCGTGCTGCTTGACCTGCAGATGGGCGGCATGGACGGGGTGGAGACCACCGGCCACATCCTGCGCGTCGCGCCCGCCACCAAGGTCGTGATCGTCACGACGTACGAGACGGACACCGACATCCTGCGTGCGGTCGAGGCGGGCGCGGCGGGTTATCTCCTCAAGGGCAGTTCGCGCGACGACCTGGTGCAGGCGGTGAAGGCGGCGGCGCGCGGCGAGACGGTGCTGACACCGTCGCTGGCGCCCAAGCTGTTCCGCGCCCGGCTGCCGGAGCCGCCGCCGGTGGTGTCGGATCGCGAGCGCGAGGTGCTCCAACTGGTCAGCCAGGGGCTGACGAACGCCGACATCGGCAAGCGGCTGTTCATCAGCGAGGCGACGGTGAAGACGCACCTGCTGCGCTCGTTCAAGAAGCTGGGGGTCTCCGACCGGACGTCGGCGGTGATCACCGCGCTGGAGCGCGGACTGCTGTCCTGAGGGCACCCGCTCCAGCGGGAGAAGCGCCCGGCAGCGCCCCCGGATCGCCCCGCCGCTGCACGGCGGGGCGAATGCCTGCCGCTGCACGGCGGGGCGAAGTGCTGCCGGGCGGACGCCCTCCTGTTCAGGCGACGCCCGGCAGGCACACGTCCGAGAGGCGGTCGGGCAGGTCCCGGCGGCGCTTCACCTTCAACTTGCGGTATATCCGCGTCAGATGCTGCTCGACGGTGGAGATGGTCACGTACAGCTTGGTGGCGATCTCGCGGTTGGTGTGGCCCCGGGCGGCGAGCAGGGCGACGCGGGCCTCGGCCTCGGAGAGGACCTCGACCTCCTTGGGCTGCTCCGCCTCGCCGCCGGCCGGACCGGCGGGCACCGGGACCTCGCCGTCGCCGTGGCCCGGCATGTACTGCCGGCACAGCGGCTCGGCACCACAGGACTTGGCGACGTGCCAGGCCTTGCGCACCAGCATCCGGGCCCGGTTGAAGTCGCCGAGCGCACGGTATCCACCGCCCAACTCGCCCAGCGCGTGGGCGAGATGGAGCCTGTTGCCGCCCTCCTCCAGAGTCTCGACCGCTTCGGTGAGGCGCTTGAGCCGGGCGGAGAGGTCGGTCCCGGTGCGGGCCGCGGCGAGCAGGAGCAGCCCGCGGGTGCGGCTGCCCTCGGTGCCGGTCTCGCGGCGCTGCTGCTGCTCGGTGTACTCCTTGGCGCGGGCCGGCTTGCCCAGGGCGAGCCATGCCTCGGCGGCGTCCAGCCGCCACGGCACGAGTTCGGCCGCGTCCACCTGCCAGGACTGCATCAGCTCACCGCAGTTGAGGAAGTCGCGCAGGGCGGCGTGGTAGCGGCCGGTGGCGAGGTGGCTGCGGCCCCGGGCGCGCAGGTAGTGCAGGCCGAGCAGAGTGTCGAACATGGCCTCGGGTACGGGTTGTTCGAGCAGGCTCCGGGCCTCCTCGTGGTTGCCCATATGGGTCTCCGCCTCGACGAGGGTCGACAGTGGCAGGGCGACGCTGACGCCCCAACTCTGCGGGGAGATCAGCGACATGGCGTGCCGTGCCTGGGCGGCGGCGCCCGGCAGATCGCCCTGGCGCAGCGAGATCTCGGCGCGCACCGCGCTGAGCGCGGCCTGCCAGGTGGGGGCGTTGCGGGCGGAGCACTCCCCCAGCAGCCGTTCGCACCAGGCAAGGGCGAGGTCGGGGCGACCCGCGTAGACCAGGGCGAGCAGCGCGAAGACGAGGGGCTGGAGGGTGCGGTCGCTGAGCGGGTAGCGCTGGAGCACCCGGGTGGTCTCGGCGACGGTCGCCTCGGCGTGCTCGGTGCCGCGCAGCGCGGTGCGCATGGCGTCGGCGGCCTGGACGTGGGCGTTGTCCGGCATGTCGTAGGGGATCGCGTCGGCGGCGCGGGCTCCCGACGGCGTGGTCGGGGCGGCCTGTGCGGCGTCGGTGTCCCTGAGCGGGGGGCTGATCATGGAGAGCCAGCTGCGGGCGGAGGCGAGGGTGCCCGGGTCGTACACCGGGAGCCGTCCGGCGGCCACGGCCTCTCGGCCCGAGGCCTGCAGGTGTCGCACGGCCTCGCCGGCGCGGCGCGCCTCCCCCATCCACACCAGGCAGGAGACGGTCTGGACGAGGTCGCGGTCGGTGAGCAGTCCGTCGGCCAGCTCGCGTGCGAGCTGGCGCAGATGGCTCTCGGCCGCCGCCGGGCTGCTGCGCCACACGATGCTCACCAGCCGGGAGTTCAGGGCCGCGTGGCGGGGGCCCTCGGGGCAGGAGGCGACCGCCAGCTCGCCGCACTGGAGCGCCAGTTCGCGCTCGTCTCCGACGAGGGCGTACTCGGCGGCCTCCTGCAGCACGGGGATCGCCCACTCCTCGCCGGTGCGACGGGCGGCGAGCAGGTGGCGGGCCACGTCGAGGGCGGCAGCGCCCTCCTGGTGCAGCAGCCGGGCGGCGCGCTGGTGCAGGGCCGACAGGGCACCGGGCGGCAGGGCTTCGAACACCGCGTCCCGCGCGGCCGGGTCCCGGAAGGCGGCGCCGTGCAGCAGCCCGCATCCGCCCAGGTCCCGCAGCGCCTGTTCGGTGGCCTTCACGTGCAGGCCGGCGACCTGGCTGAGCAGATGCGTGGATCCGGAGTCGCCGAGGACGGCGACGGCGCGGGCGACGGCGAGGAGTTCGGGGTCGCCCCGGTACAGGCAGTCCATGACGGCCCGCTCGAAGGTCTCGGCGGGGGCCAGTCGCTGGAAGGGTTCGCTGGTCTCCCGCGCGCGCAGTCCGTCCTCGATGAGCGCTCCGACCAGCAGCGGGTTGCCGCCCGTGGTCTCCTGGCACTCGGCGGCCAGCCGCTGGGCGGCGGCGGGCGAGAAGTGGTCGGCCAGCACCCGCCCGGTGCCCTCGGCGGTGAGGAGCGGCAGCCGCAGGCCGGTGCAGTTGGGCTGGCGCTGGAGCTCGGCGTGGAAGGCGAGTTGGGCGGGCCCGAGCCGGGCGGCGGCGGTCAGCACGATGAGGACTCCGGCCTGGCGCACCCGGCGGGCGAGGCAGAGCAGGAAGGCGAGGGAGACGTCGTCGCCGTGGTGCACGTCGTCGACGGCGATGACCACGGTGCGGTCCCGGGCGATCTGCAGCAGCGCGGTGGACAGGTGCGGCAGCACGGCCATGCCGGCGTCCATGGCGCAGTCGGCGTCGGCGATGTCGGAGGGAACCTGGTCCAGCAGGGAGACCGCGTAGGCGTGGACGTCGGGCGCGTGGGGGGCGGCGGCGTCGAGGATCCGGCGCAGGATGCCGAACGGCAGATAGCGTTCGGCGCGGGATCCGGCGGCCTCCAGGACCAGTGCGCCGGCGGTGATGGCTTCCTGGGTGAATCCCTCCAGCAGACTTGTCTTTCCGCCGGCGACCACGCCGCTGATGACGGCGACGCGCCCGCGCCCTCTGCCGGCGCTGCCGAGCAGTTCCCTCAATGTCTCCAGTTGCTTTTCCCGCTCGACGAGCCTAGCCGCCACTGGCTTTCCTTCCCCCGTTACGCATGGCATTCCTCAGGACTGCGCGACCGGCACGGCGGACGCCTGGTCAGGGCGCCGCATCGCGCGGCCGGTGCGCCAAGGGGGCGTGTGGGCAGCGCGAGTCACGCTGCCCGGGTCGACTCAGCGACCCGCCCCGTTGGATCGTCGCCGTTCGGCCGGGGGCCGGGCGACGTACTGGGCCCCGGCGCCGGTGCGTATTCCGGCGGGGGCCGGGCCGGGGTGGTCACCCCGGCCGCTGCCGTTATTGTACGTGCTCGAATTTCCGTCCGATTTTCAACGGACGGCGGTGAGTTCCTCGGAGACAATCTTGAGGATCTGCTCCTGATGGTTCGCCAAGAAGAAGTGGCCACCCGGGAAACGATGGATATCGAACGCGCCGGACGTGTGTGCCGCCCAGGCTTCCGCCTCCTCCGAACTGGTGCGCGGATCGGCGTCCCCGGTCAGTACGGTGACGGGTGCGCGGACCGAGTCCTCGGCCGACGCGCGATAGTTCTCGATCGCGGTGTAGTCGGTGCGGATCGCGGGCAGCACCATGCGGAGGATTTCCTCGTCGCCGAGGATCCGCCCGTCGGTTCCGCTGAGTTCCCGCATTTCCGCGACAACGCCGTCGTCGTCGCGCAGGTGCACGGTCTCGTGCCGGTGACTGGCGGGCGAGCGGCGGCCGGAGGCGAAGATCCGCACCGGGGTGACCCCGTGGTCGCGCTCCAGCCTGCGGGTCACCTCGAAGGCCAGCACGGCGCCCATGCTGTGCCCGAAGAAGGCCAGCGGCCGGTCGGCCCAGGGGCGGATCTGCCTGGTCAACGCGTCGGCGTAGGCGCCGATGTCGGTGATACCCGGCTCGTCGCGGCGGTCCTGGCGGCCCGGGTACTGCACGCAGAGCACGTCCACGGCGGGCGCCAGGGCCTGCGACATCGGGAAGTAGAAAGAGGCCGACCCGCCCGCGTGCGGCAGGCAGACCAGCTGGATCGGGCTTTCGTCCGAAGCATGGTAACGGCGAACCCAACGACTGGTGTTTTGCTTTTCAATCAACGGATTGAAACCCCCTGTTCTGGCCCCAGATGCAGCGCGCTCTCTTGACTCGAACCCTTGTTCCGTCTTCGCACGCGCTACGGGCAAGGTCATGTCTAG
This sequence comes from Streptomyces sp. NPDC091209, assembly GCF_044757755.1. Taxonomy (NCBI): domain Bacteria; kingdom Bacillati; phylum Actinomycetota; class Actinomycetes; order Kitasatosporales; family Streptomycetaceae; genus Streptomyces; species Streptomyces sp. NPDC091209. The sequence goes on from NZ_JBIVVR010000010.1 coordinate 28,830, forward strand.
CAGAGCCGACAAAGCCGGGAGTACCCCTACTCACCCCTTTAGCTGGAACCACCAGTTCCACCATTCTGACCAGGTGTTCGCCCGCCCGGACCACCCCGAGAAGCCGTCCGGACGCGCGCGTTGAGCCCAGTACACCCCTACGGTCACCACCCGAAAACAAAAAACACGGCCGGTTCACCGGTGGCCCGATTTCTTTACCCATGATTTAAGGGCGCGGAGTGAACCTCCCGCACAGCACCTCACGCCGGAGGCGAGTCCGACGAGGGCGTCGACGGATCGCTCGTCTGCACGATCCGGCGCGCGGTGGGAGGGTGGAAGGACACCGGAGCCGTAAAAGCCCGGCGGTTTCGGCACGTCTCGACCGAAGAGTGATCCGATGACCAACCGCCGCAAGAAGGACACACAGCCCGCTTCCGGGGCCACCCCGGCCACCGCCTCTCCCGCCTCCGCCTCCCGTTCCGGACCACCCGGGGTCGAGCAGGCCGTCGACGAACTGGTCGCAGGCGGTCTGGAGGCATTGGGCCAGTACGCCGACTACACCCAGGAACAGATCGACCACATAGTGAAGAAGGCCAGCCTGGCCGCCCTCGCCGAGCACACCGGGCTCGCCGTGATGGCGGTCGAGGAGACCGGCCGCGGTGTCTTCGAGGACAAGGCCGTCAAGAACATCTTCGCCTGCGAGAACGTCACCCACTCCATGAAGGGCGTGAAAACCGTCGGGGTGATCCGCCGCGACGACATCGACGGGATCGTGGAGATCGCCGAGCCCGTCGGGGTGATCGCGGGCGTCACTCCCGTCACCAACCCCACCTCCACCACCATCTTCAAGGCGCTGATGGCGCTGAAGACCCGCAACCCGATCGTCTTCGGCTTCCACCCGGCCGCCCAGCGCTGCTCCGCAGAGGCGGCCCGGATCGTCCGGGACGCGGCGGTACGGGCGGGCGCCCCCGAAAACTGCGTGCAGTGGATCGAACAGCCCTCCAAGGAGGCCACCAGCGCCCTGATGCACCACCCCGGGGTGGCGACGATCCTGGCCACCGGCGGCAACGCGATGGTCCGCGCCGCCTACAGCTGTGGCAAGCCCGCTCTCGGTGTCGGGGCCGGCAATGTGCCCGCGTACATCGAGAAGAGCGCCGACGTGCGGCGCGCGATCAACGACGTGGTGCTGTCCAAGACTTACGACTACGGAATGGTGTGCGCCTCGGAGCAGGCGGTGATCCTGGACCGGGAGATCCGTGACGCGGCGATCACGGAGTTCCGCAAGCTCAAGGCCTACACCGTCAACGACCACGAGAAGGAACTGCTGGAGGCGTACCTGTTCGGGGTCGGCGCCGAGCAGCAGGGCGGCCGGAACTGCGCGGGCGCCCGGCTGAACGCCGACATCGTCGGCCAGAGCTCGGTCGCCATCGCCGAGGGCGCCGGCTTCGAGGTACCGCAGGACACCTCGGTGATCCTGGTCGAGGTCTCCGAGGTCGGCGTGGACGAGCCGCTGACCAGGGAGAAGCTCTGCCCGGTGCTGGCGATGCTGACCGTGGACAGCCGGGCCGACGGGGTGCGGCTGGCCACCGAGATGGTCGAGTTCAACGGCCTGGGCCACTCGGCCGCCGTGCACACCGAGGACGCGGCCTTCGCCGAGGAGTACGGGCACGCGGTCAAGGCCTGCCGGGTGATCTGGAACGCGCCCACCTCGCAGGGCGGTATCGGCGACGTCTACAACGCGTTCATGCCGTCGCTGACCCTGGGCTGCGGCTCGTACGGCAGCAACTCGGTCTCCGGCAACGTCACCGCGCTCAACCTGATCAACATCAAGCGGATCGGGCGGCGGAACAACAACATGCAGTGGTTCAAGATCCCGCCGAAGATCTTCTTCGAGCGCGACTCCATCAAGTACCTCGCCGACATGCGCGGCGGCCGCCGGGTCGTCGTCGTCACCGACAAGACGATGGTGGAGATCGGCCATCTGGAGCGGATCCGCAATGTCCTGCAGCGGCGCGCTGAGCACGCGGAGGTCCGGGTGATCGACAACGTCGAGCCCAACCCGAGCATCGACACCGTGCGCAGGGGCGCCGAGCTGATGCGCCACTTCGAGCCGGACACCATCGTCGCGCTCGGCGGCGGCTCGCCGATGGACGCCGCCAAGGTGATGTGGCTGATGTACGAGCACCCGGAGGTGGAGTTCGCGGATCTGAAGGAGAAGTTCTTCGACATCCGCAAGCGCGCCTTCACCTTCCCCGAACTGGGTGTCAAGGCCGATCTGGTGTGCATCCCCACCACCTCGGGCACCGGCAGCGAGGTCACCCCGTTCGCCGTCATCACCGACACCGAGACCGGCCAGAAGTACCCGCTGGCCGACTACGCGCTCACCCCGAGCGTCGCCATCTGCGACCCGGCACTCACCGCCAACCTGCCCAGGGACATCACCGCGGACTCCGGCTTCGACGCGCTCACCCACTGCCTGGAGACCTACGTCTCGGTGTACGCCAACGACTTCACCGACGGACTGGCGCTGCAGGGCATCCGGCTGATCTACGACAACCTGGAACAGGCCGTGCTGGAGGGGCCGAACAATCCGGTCGCGCGGGAACGCATGCACAACGCCGGCACCATCGCCGGCATGGCCTTCGGATCGGCGTTCCTCGGCGTGGTGCACGCCATGGCGCACACCCTGGGCGCCACGTTCCACGTCGCCCACGGCCGCACCAACGCGCTGCTGCTGCCGCACGTGATCCGCTACAACGGATCGGCGCCCACCAAGGTCACGAGCTGGCCGAAGTACCACAGGTACATCGCGCCCGAGCGCTACCAGGACGTCGCCCGGATGCTGGGCCTGGCCGCCGACACCCCGGAGGAGGGCGTGGAGTCCCTCGCCCACGCGGTGGAGGAGCTGCGCGAACGGGTCGGCATCCCGCGGTCGTTCAAGGACGCCGGGATCGACGAGGCGGCCTTCCTGGACGCCCTGCCCGAGCAGGCGATGTACGCCTACGAGGACCAGTGCGCGCCCGCCAACCCGCGGCTGCCGATGCTGGCCGACATGCAGGAACTGATGCGCCGCGCCTACTACGGCGACCCGGTGTGAGCCCGGGGCCGACGCGACACCGACCGATCGACCGCGAAGGAGTCGTGCACCGATGACCACGCAGCAGCAGCGGCCCGTCCGCAGCGCCTGGAACGGGTTCAGGGGAGGTCTGTGGCGGGACGAGATCAACGTTCGGGACTTCATCCAGCAGAACTACACCCCGTACGAGGGTGACAACTCCTTCCTGGCCGGCCCCACCGAACGCACCACGGCGGTATGGAAGAAGATCACCGACCTCTTCCCCGAGGAGCGCGCCAAGGGCGTCCTGGACGTGTCGTACGACGTCCCGTCGACCATCACCGCGCACCCGCCGGGCTGGATCGACCGCGACCGGGACCTGATCGTCGGCCTGCAGACCGACGCCCCGCTCAAGCGGGCGATCATGCCCTTCGGCGGCTGGCGGATGGTGGCCGGGGCGCTGCAGACCTACGGCTACCCCGTCTCCCCCGAGCTGGAGAAGGTGTTCACCCAGTACCGCAAGACCCACAACGCCGGGGTGTTCGACGCCTACACCCCGGCCATCCGGGCCGCCCGCAAGGCCGGGATCGTGACCGGCCTGCCGGACGCCTACGGCCGGGGCCGGATCATCGGCGACTACCGCCGGGTCCCGCTGTACGGCGTGGACCGGCTGATCGAGGTCAAACAGGAGGAGAAGGCCGGCCTGGACGCCCTGCCGCACGACGCGTCCCGGCTGGAGGAGGTGATCCGCGAGCGCGAGGAGACCGCCGAGCAGATCCGGGCGCTGGGCGAGCTGAAGGAGATGGCCGCCTCCTACGGGTACGACATCTCCGGCCCGGCGACCAGCGGCCGGGAGGCCGTGCAGTGGCTGTACTTCGCCTACCTCGCGGCGGTGAAGGAGCAGAACGGCGCGGCGATGTCGCTCGGCCGCACCTCCACCTTCCTCGACGTCTACCTCCAGCGCGACGTCGACGCGGGGATCCTCGACGAGAGCGCGGCGCAGGAACTGATCGACGACTTCATCATCAAGCTGCGCATCGTACGGTTCCTGCGCACCCCGGAGTACGACGAGCTGTTCTCCGGCGACCCGACCTGGGTGACGGAGTCCATCGGCGGCATCGGCTCGGACGGGCGCACCCTGGTCACCCGCACGTCCTTCCGCTACCTGCAGACCCTCTACAACCTGGGCCCGGCGCCCGAGCCCAACATGACGGTCTTCTGGTCGCCGGCGCTGCCGCAGGGCTTCAAGGAGTTCTGCGCCCAGGTCTCCATCGACACCTCCAGCCTGCAGTACGAGTCCGACGAACTGATGCGCCCGCGCTTCGGCGACGACACCGCCATCGCCTGCTGTGTCTCGGCGATGGAGGTGGGCAAGCAGATGCAGTTCTTCGGCGCCCGCGTCAACCTCGCCAAGACCCTGCTGTACGGCATCAACGGCGGCCGGGACGAGATCTCCGGCGCCCAGGTCGGCCCGTCCACCGGGGCGATCACCGCCGATGTGCTGGACTACGACGAGGTGCTGGCCCGCCTCGACCAGCAGATGGAGTGGCTCGCCGAGACCTACGTCCACGCCCTCAACGTCATCCACTACATGCACGACAAGTACGCCTACGAGCGGCTGGAGATGGCGCTGCACGACCGTGACATCCGGCGCACCATGGCGTGCGGCATCGCGGGTCTCGCGGTGGCCGCGGACTCCCTCTCGGCGGTGAAGTACGCCCGGGTCACGCCGGTCCGGGACGAGACCGGGCTGGCCGTGGACTACCGCATCGAGGGCGAGTATCCCGCGTACGGGAACAACGACGAGCGGGTCGACGCGATCGCGGTGTGGCTGGTCGAGGAGTTCATGCGCAAGGTGCGCAAGCACCCCACCTACCGGGGGGCCGAGCACACCCAGTCGGTACTGACGATCACCTCCAACGTGGTCTACGGCAAGAAGACCGGCAACACCCCCGACGGCCGCCGCGCCGGCGAGCCGTTCTCTCCGGGCGCCAACCCGATGAACGGCCGCGACACCCACGGCTACGTCGCCAGCGCGCTGTCGGTCGCCAAACTCCCCTACGAGCAGGCGGAGGACGGGGTCTCCCTCACCAACACCATCACCCCCGACGCGCTGGGGCGCAGCCCGGAGGACCGCATCCGCAACCTCGCGGGTGTCCTGGACGGCTTCGTCACCTGCCAGGGCTTCCACATGAACGTCAACGTGCTCAACCGCGACACCCTGCTGGACGCCATGGAACACCCGGAGAACTACCCCCAGTTGACCGTCCGCGTCAGCGGCTACGCGGTCAACTTCGTGCGGCTGACGCGCGAGCAGCAGCTCGACGTGCTGGGCCGCACCTTCCACGGCTCGCTGTAGCCGTCACCGACCGGGGGCGTGCCCGCCGCGGCGGGCACGCTCCTCGGGCAGGACACCGGGAGGCTCCGTCATGACCCTGATCCATCCGGGCGAGCTGCTGCCCCTCATCCCCGTGAGCACCGACAGCCCCGCCGAACAGGCGGCCGCGCTGCGGGGCGACGGCCCGATCAGCGGCTCGGTGCACTCGTGGGACCTGTCCACGGGCGTGGACGGCCCCGGCACCCGCTTCGTCGTCTTCCTCGCCGGCTGCCCGCTGGCCTGCCTGTACTGCCACAACCCCGACACCATGCGGATGCGCAACGGCAGGCGCACCACGGCCGACACGGTCGTCGAGGAGGCGGGCAAGTACGTCCCGTTCATCCGTGCCGCGGGCGGCGGCTTCACCATCAGCGGCGGCGAACCGCTCCTGCAGCCGGACTTCACCGGGGAGATCCTCCACCGCTGCCACGACGTGCTGGGCCTGCACACCGCTCTGGACACCTCCGGCTTCCTCGGCGCCCGCGCCTCCGACGCACTGCTGGCCGCCGTCGACCTGGTGCTGCTCGACATCAAGTCCTGGGACCGCGAGCTCTACCTGCACCTCACCGGGCGGCAACTGGAACCCACGCTGGCGTTCGCCCGCCGCCTGGCCGAGCTGGGCAAGGAGATATGGGTCCGCTTCGTCCTGGTCCCGGGCCTGACCGACGCCACCGAGAACGTCGCGGGCGTCGCCTCCTTCGCCGCGTCCCTGGGCAACGTCACCCGCGTCGACGTCCTGCCCTTCCACAAACTCGGCGCCGCCAAGTGGGAGCAACTGGGAAAGGAGTTCACCCTCGCCGACACCCCCACCCCGACCGCCGCCCAGGTAACCAGGGCCCGCTCCGAGTTCACGGCGTACGGCTTGAAGGCGGTGTGAACGCGGGGAGGCGCACCTCCGCCCATACGGTCTTGCCGGGGGCGGCGGGGCGCGGGGCGACCCCCCAGTCGTCGGCCAGGGCGTCGACGAGGAGCAGACCGCGCCCGGATTCCCCGGCCGGGTACGGCGCCGCCGGGACCGGCCGTCTCCCGGCCCGCGTGTCGGTGACCTCGACCCGCAGGACACGGTCGGTCGCGGCGAGCCGGAGGTGGAAGTCGCGGCCGGGGACATGACCGTGCCGGACGGCGTTCGCGGCGAGTTCGGCCGTGATCAGGGTGACCGTCTCGTTGGCCGGTGACGTGTACGGATGGCCCCACTCGTTCAGGCGGTGCGAGACGAGCCGGCGGGCGAGTCGTGCGCCGCGTGGGGTCGATGTGAACCGCATCGCGAACTCCCGTTCGGCCACGGTGCGTTGCGGCAGATGCCTGTGTGGGGGAATTTCCGGCTTCATGGGGAGAACGGTCGCGGCCCGTGCGCAGCTTTGAACAGGCACGACGCGCGGACCGGCACCCGTTGTACGTGACGGCTGAGCGGTTGTACGCGGTGTGGGGCGTGACCGGCCTGCCCCGCGGCGCGTTGGTCGCGGGAGCGGTTCCATCGGCGGTGCGTACGGGAGGTGCCGGGCGTGGAGGAGCGGCGGGCGGAGGATGAGTACGAGTCCGGGGCGGGCATCCTGCACGTGTTCGGGCGGCAGTTGAAGCTGTTCCGTGAGCGGGCGGGGCTCGACCGGGCGGAACTGGGGTCCCGGACCGGGTACTCGGCGTCGACGATCGCCTCCTTCGAGCAGGGAAGGCGTATCCCGCCACCCAGGTTCATCGACCGGACCGATGAAGTACTGGACGCGGGCGGGGTGTTGGCGGCCGGGAAGGAGGAAGTGGCCCGGGCGCAGTATCCGGCGTTCTTCCGGGACGCGGCGAGCTTGGAGGCCCAAGCCGTTGAACTGCACGTCTACGCAACCCAGGCCGCACCAGGGTTGTTGCAGACGGAAGAATACGCGCGGGCGGTCTTTGTCATGTGGCGGCCGCTGCTGGACGAAGCGGTCATCGAACAGCGAGTGGCCGCACGGCTGGCGAGGCACGAGATCTTCGTCAGGCGTCCGGCGCCTCACTTGACCTTCGTGATCGAGGAGGCAGTGCTTCACCGCCCTCTTGGCGGGGAGGGAGTCTGGCGTGGCCAGTTGGAACACTTCCTCCTGACAGGAGCGAGACGGAACGTCGAGATTCAGGTGATGCCCCTGACCCGCGTGGAACACGCAGGACTGGCGGGCCCGTTCACCTTGATGGAGACAGTGGATGGGCGGAGGATCGCCTATACGGAGGTCCAAGGTGACAGCCGCGTCCATACGGAGCGTGGGAAGGTCCGGGAAGTCGAGGCCGCGTACGGGAGTCTCCGTGCACAGGCACTCACGCCGGCTGAATCGCTCTCGTTGATCGAGAAGCTGTTGGGAGAGAGATGAGCGGGGCAGCGGTCAGGCCGGACAGCGACAACCTGGCTTGGTTCAAGAGCAGTTACAGCGCGGGCAACGGCGGCGAGTGCCTCGAAGCAGCCCCCTGGATGGGCGTCACCCACGTACGCGACTCGAAGGACACGGCGGGCCCCATGGTGAGCCTCGGCCACCACGCCTGGACCGAGTTCGTCGGCTTCGCGGCCCGGCACACCGTCTGAGGCGTCGCGCGACGGATCCAGTCACGCTTGGAGTGGTCACCCAGGCGGCCCAGCCGTGTCACCGAGGACAGTTCGCCTTCCCGGATCGAGAACTGAAACCGTTCAATCCCTGGGTGAGTGAACCGGCCAGATCCTCGTGATGACACGGATCAGCAGCGCCGAACCCCGGAAAATACCTGCACACTCATTGACCCTCACCCCTCGCACCCCTACGTTCGCCGCTGTGAAGTTGATTTGAATCGATTCACAACTTCGAGGTGAGGGGCCGCAGTTGATCAGCAGGAGGAACATTCTGGCGGGCGCGGCGGGCGCCGTCGCCGCGACGGCCGCCGGAGCCGGAGCGGCCGTGGCCGCGCCGACGTCCGCACCGGCATCCGCGCCGGCCGGATCACGTGCCCGGCGCGGAGCTCCGCGCGTCACCGCTCCGACCGTCGAGTACGTCCAGCACCCTTTGGGTCTCGACGTTCAACAGCCCCGGCTGAGCTGGCCGATCGTCTCGGACAAGCCGGGGACGCTCCAGAGCGCGTACCAACTCCGTGTCGCCACCAGCACGTCGAGGCTGTCCCGTCCGGACGTCTGGGACAGCGGGAAGGTGACGTCCGACCAGTCCGTCCTCGTCCCGTACGCGGGCCCTCAACTCGCCTCGCGGACGCGCTACTTCTGGTCCGTTCGGGTCTGGGACACCGACGGCGCGGCCTCCGGCTGGAGCGCGCCGTCCTGGTGGGAGACCGGGCTCATGGACGCGCGGTGGTCGGCGGACTGGGTCTCCGCTCCCACCGTCCTCACGGACGCGCCCTCCCTCGAAGGCAGCTCCTGGATCTGGTTCCCCGAAGGGGATCCGGCGAGCAGTGCTCCGGCGGAAACCCGGTGGTTCCGGCGGGTGATCGATCTCCCCGAAGGTGTCACGGCGGCGAAGATCGCCATCACCGTTGACAACGTTTTCTCGCTGTCCGTGAACGGCGCCGAGGTGGCCCGCACCGATCTGGCGACGGACCACGACGGCTGGCGCCGTCCCGCCGTCCTCGACGTCCTCGGGCGACTGCGCCCCGGCCGGAACGTCCTCGCCGTCGCGGCCACCAACGCGACGGTGGGGCCCGCCGGTCTGGTCGCCGTTCTCACCCTGAGCACGGCCTCAGACGAGCAGCGGATCGTCACCGACGCCTCCTGGAGGACGACGGACGCGGAGCCCGCGGGCGACTGGCGCGGGGACGGTTTCGACGACAGCGGCTGGACGGCGGCGAAGGTGGCCGCCGCGTGGGGGTCGGGCCCCTGGGGCAGGGTCGTCCCGGCGTCCTTCGCCGCCAACCAGCTGCGGCACGAGTTCACGCTGCCTCGCAAGAAGGTGGCCCGCGCCCGTCTGTACGCGACGGCCCTCGGCCTGTACGAGGCCCACCTCAACGGCCGCCGGGTGGGCCGCGATCAGCTCGCCCCCGGCTGGACCGACTACCGCGAACGCGTCCAGTACCAGACGTACGACGTCACCTCCCTGCTCCGGCCGGGCGCGAACGCCATCGGGGCGTATGCGGCGCCGGGCTGGTACGCGGGGAACGTCGGCATGTTCGGGCCGCACCAGTACGGCGAACGCCCGGCGCTGCTGGCCCAGTTGGAGATCGACTACGCCGACGGGACCAGTGAACGCGTCACCTCGGGCACGGACTGGCGGGCCGCGGCCGGGCCGATCGTCGCCGCCGACCTGCTGGGCGGCGAGACGTACGACGCTCGTATGGAGACAGCCGGCTGGACCTCACCCGGTTTCGACGACCGGACGTGGCTCGCGGTCCGCGCCGCGGGCGACGCCGCGCCCCCGCGGATCGTCGCGCAGGCCGACGGCCCGGTGCGCGTCGCCGGTGAACGGCCGGCCGAGAAGGTGACCGAACCCGCGCCGGGCGTCTTCGTCTTCGACCTGGGCCAGAACATGGTCGGCTCGGTCCGGCTGCGCGTCTCGGGCGACGCCGGGACGACCGTACGGATGCGTCACGCCGAGGTCTTGAACCCGGACGGCACCCTCTACACCGCGAATCTGCGCTCGGCCGCGGCGACCGACACGTACACCCTCAAGGGCGGCGGCGAGGAGACGTACGAACCGCGCTTCACCTTCCACGGATTCCGCTATGTCGAACTCACCGGGTTCCCCGGCACTCCCTCCGCGCGGGCTGTGACCGGCCGCGTGATGCATACGTCGGCGCCCTTCACCCTCGATTTCGAGACCGACGTCCCGATGCTCAACCAGCTCCACAGCAACATCACGTGGGGGCAGCGCGGCAACTTCCTCTCCGTCCCGACGGACACGCCCGCGCGCGACGAACGGCTGGGCTGGACCGGTGACATCAACGTCTTCGCGCCCACGGCCGCCTACACGATGGAGTCGGCCCGGTTCCTCGCCAAGTGGCTCGTGGACCTGCGCGACGGCCAGACGGCGGAGGGCGCGTTCACGGACGTGGCGCCCATGGTCGGAACGGTCGGCAACGGCGTGGCGGGCTGGGGCGACGCGGGTGTCACGGTCCCCTGGTCGCTGTACGAGGCCTACGGGGACCGCCAGGTCCTGGCCGACGCCTGGCCGTCCGTCCAGTCCTGGCTGGCCTACCTGGAGCGTCACAGCGACCACCTGCTGCGGCCGGCCGACGGATACGGGGACTGGCTGAACGTCTCGGACGAGACGCCCAAGGACGTCATCGCCACCGCGTACTTCGCGCACAGCGCCGACCTCGCGGCCCGGATGGCCACCGCGCTCGGCAAGGATCCCGCGCCCCACGCCACCCTGTTCGAACGCATCCGAGCAGCGTTCCAGGACGCCTATGTCGGCACCGACGGGAAGGTGAAGGGCGACACCCAGACGGCGTACGTCCTCGCCCTGTCGATGAACCTGCTGCCGGACGCCCTGCGCACCGCGGCGGCCGGCCGTCTCGTCGATCTGATCCGCGCGAAGGACTGGCATCTGTCGACGGGCTTCCTGGGCACACCCCGGCTGCTGCCCGTCCTCACGGACACCGGGCACACCGACGTCGCCTACCGGCTGCTCCAGCAGCGTTCCTTCCCGAGCTGGGGCTACCAGATCGACAAGGGCTCCACCACGATGTGGGAGCGCTGGGACTCCATCCGGCCCGACGGCAGCTTCCAGACCCCGGACATGAACTCCTTCAACCACTACGCCTACGGCTCGGTGGGCGAGTGGATGTACGCCAACATCGCCGGGATCTCGCCGGGCCGGCCCGGCTACCGGGAGATCGTCGTCCGTCCCCGCCCGGGTGGCGACGTCACCTCCGCGCGCGCCACCTTCACCTCCCTGTACGGCCCGGTCTCCACGCGGTGGCAGCAGCGCTCCGGCGGCTTCGACCTCACCTGCGCGGTGCCCGCCAACACCACGGCCGAGGTGTGGGTCCCCGCCACCGGACCGGACGCGGTCTCCCACACCCGCGCGACCTTCCTGCGTACGGAGGACGGCTGCGCGGTGTACCGGGTCGGCTCCGGCAGCCACAGGTTCACCGTCTGACCCGGTGCCCGGAGGGCAGCCGGGACCGGCTGTCCCGCAAGGGAACACGAGTGGACGCCCGCCGGGAACGCGGCGGGCGTCCACTCGGTCTCCCGCCCCCGGGCCTACGGCGTCGCGTCCACCGTGACCGGGAGCTCCGCCGTGTCCTCCCGCCCGGTCCTGAACTGCGTCCGGTACAGCTCCGCGTAGCGCCCGTCCGCCGCGAGCAGATCCTCGTGGGTGCCCCGCTCGACGATCCGGCCCGCCTCGACCACGAGGATCAGGTCGGCGGCCCGCACCGTCGACAGCCGGTGCGCGATCACGACGGCGGTGCGGCCCTCCAGCGCCTCGGTGAGCGCCTCCTGCACCGCCGCCTCCGAGGTGTTGTCCAGGTGGGCGGTGGCCTCGTCGAGAATGACGACCCGCTGGCGTGCCAGCAGCAGCCGGGCGATGGTCATGCGCTGGCGCTCGCCGCCGGAGAGCCGGTAGCCGCGCTCGCCGACCACGGTGTCGAGGCCGTCGGGCAGGGACCGGACGAGTTCGTCGAGGCGGGCACGGCGCAGCACGTCCCACAGCTCGTCCTCGGTCGCGCCCGGCCGGGCGAGGAGCAGGTTCTCGCGGACCGACTCGTGGAACAGGTGCCCGTCCTGCGTGACCATGCCGAGGGTCGCGCGCATCGACGCGGCGCTGAGCTCGCGGACGTCGACCCCGCCGATGCGCACGGCGCCCGCGTCGGTGTCGTACAGGCGTGGCAGCAGTTGCGCGATGGTCGACTTGCCGGCGCCGGAGGAGCCGACCAGGGCGACGGTCTGGCCGGGTTCGGCGCGGAAGGAGATGCCGTGCAGGACCTCGGCGCCGCCCCGGGTGTCGAGGGCGGCGACCTCCTCCAGGGAGGCGAGGGAGACCTTGTCGGCGGAAGGGTAGGCGAAGCGGACGTCGTCGAACTCGACGGCGGCGGGCCCGTCGGGGACCGTGCGGGCGTCCGGCTTCTCGTCGATGAGCGGCTTCAGGTCGAGCACCTCGAAGACGCGCTCGAAGCTGACCAGGGCGCTCATCACCTCGACGCGGGCCCCGGCGAGCGAGGTGAGCGGCGCGTACAGCCGGGTGAGCAGCAGCGCCAGGGAGACGACGGCGCCCGGCTGCAGGGTGCCCCGCAGGGCGAACCAGCCGCCGAGCCCGTAGACGAGGGCGAGTGCCAGGGCCGACACCAGGGTCAGCGCGGTGATGAAGGCGGACTGCGCCATCGCCGTACGCACCCCGATGTCCCGCACCCGCGACGCGCGGGCCGCGAACTCGGCGGACTCCTCCCCGGGCCGCCCGAAGAGCTTGACGAGGGTGGCGCCGGGCGCGGAGAAGCGCTCGGTCATCCGGGTGCCCATGGAGGCGTTGAGGTCGGCGGCCTCCCGCTGGAGCTTGGCCATCCGGCGGCCCATCCGCCGGGCGGGGAGCACGAACACCGGCAGCAGGACCAGCGCGAGCAGGGTGATCTGCCAGGACAGGGTGAGCATCACGACGAGGGTGAGCAGCAGGGTCACCACATTGCTGACGACTCCGGACAGGGTGTTGCTGAAGGCGCGCTGGGCGCCGATGACGTCGTTGTTGAGTCGGCTGACGAGCGCGCCCGTACGTGTACGTGTGAAGAACGCGACCGGCATGCGCTGCACATGATCGAAGACAGCCGTCCGCAGATCGAGGATGAGTCCCTCGCCGAGCGTCGACGAAAGCCAGCGGCCCAGTATCCCGAGCGCCGCCTCGGCGACGGCGATGACGGCGATGAGCACGGCAAGACGGATGACGGTGCTCTCGTCGCCGTGGGTCACGATGGCGTCCACGACGCGCCCCGCGAGCACCGGCGTCGCGACGGCCAGCAGCGCGGTCAGCACACTGAGGAGGACGAACTGCCGGATACGACGGCGATGCGGACGGGCGAAGGCGGCGATGCGGCGGAGCGTCGCACGGTCGAAGGGACGACGCTCCTGTTGGGCGTTCATGACACTGTGGAGCTGTGTCCAGGCTGTGGTCTCCATGCTCATGGGAGAGACAGTAGGACCTCAAGCTTTGTTGAGGTCAACCGATCCGGGCGGGAGCACGCGCACGGGCGACCCCTCGTCGCGACCGGGGCCGACATCCCGGTAGGCACCAGGGTGCGCACCGGGGTCGGCACAGGGGTGCGCACCGGGGTCGGCACAGGGGTGCGCACTGGGGTCGGCACAGGGGTCGACATCGAGGTGAACACCAGGGTCGACGCGGGACGCCAGAGGGTCACCCCTCCCGCAGCTTGCCCGGCGTGTCAGCCTCCGTCTCCGCGCCCGCAACCTCACGTTGGTGCGGTGTGGAAAACCTCTCCCGATGTGACAGCCGTACGACTTCCCCGGGCACTGCCCCGGTTCCCCCGCCGCCTCACCCTGCGCCCTGCCGTCCGGCCGGTCCTGTGCCTGCTGCCGCTGGCCCTGGTCCTGGTGGTGGCCGTGCGCCACCGGTCCGTGCTCGTCGAGGGCTTCGGGCATCTGCGGTCGGCCGAGTGGCCCTGGCTAGTGGCCGCGGCCGCCGCGACCTGTCTGACCTGGGTGGCCGCTGCCGTGACCCGCCAGGGCGCGGTGATGGAACGGCTGCCCGCACGCCGTCTGCTCGCCACGCAGTTCGCCGCGGGCGCGGCGAACCATCTGTTGCCGACGGGGCTCGGCGCCGGTGCGGTCAATCTGCGGTTCATGACGGTGTGCGGAGTGCCACTGGCCCGCTCTTCCGCCGCGCTCGCGCTGTATCTGCTCGCCGAGTCGGTCGCCCGGCTGACCCTGCTCCTCGGCCTGCTGATCGCGTTCCCGGGAGCGCTTCAGGTCGGCGGTCCGCTTCCGCACGGGGCGGTCGGACCGCTGCTGCTCGGCATCGGTGTGGCCCTGTGCGCCGCGGTGGCGGTGCTCGTTCTCGCACGACGGCTGCGCACGGCCGTCTTCTCCTTCCTGCGCGCCGCGTTCGGCGAGGCCCGCTCGGTGCACACGCGTCCGTCCCGGGCCCTCGCCCTGTGGGGCGGCTCGCTCGCCTTCCCGCTGCTCCAGGCGGCCGGACTGGCCGCGGTGGGGCGGGCGCTGGGCCTCCCGGTGTCGCCCACGCACATGATGATCGCCTACCTGGCCGCGACGATCGCGGTCGCGATGGTGCCGACGCCCGGCGGACTCGGTTCGGTGGAGGCGGCGCTGATCGTGGCGCTGGTCGCCGCGGGCGGCCCGGTGGCCGTGGCGACCGCGGTGGTCCTGGCGTACCGGATCATCACGGTGTGGCTGCCGCTCCTCCCGGGCGCGCTGACGCTGGGCGCGCTGGTCCGCTACAAGGTGATCTGAGCCGGGCCGGTCCGGTCCGGTCCGAACCGGGCCGGTCCCAACCGGGCCGGTCCCAACCGGGCCGGTCCCAACCGGGCCGGTCCCAACCGGGCCGGCCCCAACCGGGCCGGCCCCAACCGGGCCGGCCCCAACCGGGCCGGCCCCAACCGGGCCGGCCCCAACCGGGCCGGCCCCAACCGGGCCGGTCCCAACCGGGCCGGTCCCAACCGGGCCGGTCCCAACGGGGCCAGTCCGCTCGCTCCGGCTCGCGCGGTGCGCTCGGTCCCTGGGGCTGGGTCCGGGTTCCGGGGTTCCAGGGGATCCGGGGATCCGGGGGATCCGGGGGATCCGGGGGATCCGATGTCCGGGGTGCGGGGATCCGATGTCCGGGGTGCGGGGATCCGATGTCCGGGGTGCGGGGATCCGATGTCCGGGGTGCGGGGATCCGGCGCCCGGGGTGCGGGGATCCGGCGCCCGGGGTGCGGGGATCCGGCGTCCGGGGTGCGGGCGTCAGGGCCCGCGCCTTCCGCCGCAGGCCGTGCGTTCCGCCGCGCGCTGTGATACCGAGGAGTAACCACGGTGCGCGGTGAGGCGCGCCGGCCGGAGAAAGGGACAGCGCGATGCCGGTCCGCATCGAACGTCACGGTCACGTCACCACCGTCATCCTCTCCCGGCCCGCAGCCCGCAACGCGGTGGACGGGCCGACCGCAGCCGAACTCACCGACGCCTTCCGGAAGTTCGAGGCCGACGAGACGGCGCGCGTCGCCGTCCTCTGGGGCGAGGGCGGCACGTTCTGCGCGGGCGCGGACCTCAAGGCCATCGGCACCGAGAACGGGAACGAGGTCGCCGAGGACGGGGACGGCCCGATGGGTCCCACCCGGCTGCGTCTGACCAAGCCGGTGATCGCGGCCATCGCGGGACACGCCGTGGCCGGCGGTCTGGAGCTGGCCCTGTGGTGCGATCTGCGGGTCGCCGAGGAGGACGCCGTCTTCGGGGTCTTCTGCCGCCGCTGGGGTGTCCCACTGATCGACGGGGGCACGGTACGGCTCCCCCGGCTGATCGGCACGAGCCGCGCGATGGACATGATCCTCACCGGTCGCGCGGTCGCCGCTCCGGAGGCGTACGGGATGGGGCTCGCCAACCGTCTCGTCCCGGTGGGCCGGGCCCGCGCGGAGGCCGAGCGACTGGCCGCCGAGATCGCCGACTTCCCGCAGTCGTGTCTGCGCAGCGACCGGGCCTCGGTCCTCGACCAGGAGGGCCTGATCGAGAAGGAGGCCATGCGGACCGAACTCCGTTACGGCATGGGCGTGCTGGACGAGAGCATGGAGGGCGCGGCCCGCTTCGCCTCCGGTGCGGGGCGGCACGGCTCGTTCGGCGGGCTGTGACACCGGGGCCGACGCCCGCTCCGGCACCGGGCCCTCGCCCGGCAAGAGCCGTGACCGAGACTCCCGCACCCGTTGCCCGGCAAGGGCGTGACCGGACACGTGTGCCCCTGCCTGGCAAGGCTCGTGGCTGGGGCGCCCGTCCCCCTGCTCGGCAAGGCTCGTGGCCGGGACGCCTGTCCCTCCCCTGTCCGGCAAGGGGCGAGGCCGGCGCACCCGGACGCCTGGCCGGCAGGGGCCATGACGGCGGCACCTGGGCCCCGCCCGGCCACGGCAGTTGGCCGGGCCTGGCGTCAAGGGCGTTCGCGCGCAGGGCTGGTGACGGAGGGGCACGCGGATGCGGCAGGATGAGCGGTCCCCCCGGACGGCGATGAACACACGTCCGGGCATGATCGCGCGTTCCCGGATTCGAGCAGGTGGCAAGTGACGACACAGCACATTCGGCCCGCGGGCCCACACCCCGGTCCCGGCTCCCGAGGAGGTCATCGATGAAGCGTTCCGTCACCCTGGACGACCTGATGATCGCCGGCATAGCCGTGGCAGCCGGGCTGCTGGCGGCGTTCCTGCTGCGGATGCTGCTGCGCTGGCTGGGCAAGCACGCCGAACGCACCCGCTGGAGCGGCGACGACATCATGGTGGACGCGCTGCGCACCGTGGTGCCGTGGTCGGCCGTCGCCGGGGGCATCGCCGCGGCGGCCGCGGTGCTTCCGCTGACCGCCCCCATCGGCCGCACCGTCAACCGGTCGCTGACCGTCCTGCTCATCCTGGTCACGACGGTCACCGCGGCCCGGCTGATCACCGGCCTGGTCCGGTCGGTGACCCAGTCCCGCTCGGGCGTCGCCGGTTCGGCCACCATCTTCGTCAACATCACCCGGGTCGTGGTGCTGGCGATCGGCTTCCTGATCGTCCTGCAGACCCTCGGGATCTCGATCGCGCCCCTGCTGACGGCCCTGGGTGTAGGCGGTCTGGCCGTCGCCCTCGCGCTCCAGGACACCCTCGCCAACCTCTTCGCGGGCGTGCACATCCTCGCGTCGAAGACGATCCAGCCGGGCGACTACATCCAGCTCAGCAGCGGCGAGGAGGGGTACGTCGTCGACATCAACTGGCGCAACACCACGGTCCGTCAGCTCTCCAACAACCTGGTCATCATCCCCAACGCCCAGCTCTCGGGCACCAACATGACCAACTTCACCCGGCCCGAGCAGCGCATGACGCTCACCGTGCAGGTCGGTGTCGGCTACGACAGCGACCTGGACCACGTCGAGCGGGTCACCAACGAGGTCGTCGCCGAGGTGATGACCGGGATCGTCGGCGCCGTGCCGGAGCACGAACCCGCCGTGCGTTTCCACACCTTCGGCGACTCCCGCATCGGTCTCACCGTGATCCTCGGCGTCGGCGAGTTCAGCGATCAGTACCGGATCAAGCACGAGTTCATCAAGCGCCTGCACAAGCGCTACCGCGACGAGGGCATCCTGATTCCGTCGCCCGCCCGGTCGGTCGTGCTCCAGACCGGCGGCGCGGGGTTCCTGGAGACGGCCATCCCCCATCAGCGCGAGGCCGCGAAGCGGATCTGAGAACCGGCCCGTGACCGGACTCGGCAACGGGTCCGGAGACGGACTCGGGAACGGGCCGGGGAACGGACTAGGGAACGGGCCGGGGGCCGGGCGGCACACTCCGCCCGGCCCCCGTCCGGTCACCGGTCACCGGTCACCGGCGCGATCAGAGCGTGGCGGTCGAGTCCGGGTAGTGGCCGGGCTCGCGGTGGCGGGGTGCGACCAGGCTCGACACCACCGGGGTGACCGTCCAGTCGGGGTGGTTCGGCATGCGCGGTGTCTTCGTCCCGTACAGCCAGTCGTTCAGGAAGCCGGACCGGTCCTGTCCGGAGATCTCGGAGGCGACCGCGATGTAGTCCGCGGTGGTCGCCGAGGAGTTGCGGTGACGCGCGAGGAAGGTGTGCTCGATGGCGTTGAAGACGTCCTCGCCGACGACCTCGCGCAGCGCGTAGAGGACCAGGACGCCACCCAGGTACCGCTGGCTGTCGAAGAGGTTGGCCTCGTTCGGCGCGGCGACGGGCCCGGAGTCCTGGCGCCACTGGTCGCCCCTGGCGTACGTGTCCTTCATCCGGGCTTCCATGGTGGTCAGGCCGAGCGAGTCGGCCCAGCCGCGCTCGTAGCGGTAGAGCAGCCCGTAGAAGTCCGCGTGGCCCTCGTTCAGCCACAGATCGGCCCAGTTGGCCGGGCTGACGCTGTTGCCGAACCAGGAGTGGACCAGCTCGTGCATCATGTGCGAGCCGATCTTCTTCTCCTCCTGGAGCAGGAAGTTCGGCTTGTAGAGCGTCAGGGTCTGGGTCTCCAGGCCCGTGAAGTCGAAGGCGTTCGCATCGTCGGAGTTGCAGGGCAGCAGCCCGTACGTCTCGAACGGGTAGGCGCCGAGCCGCTGTTCCAGCCAGTCGAGGAGGCCGGGGGTGAGTGCGAGGGCCGGCTCCAGCGCGGCGGCGCGCGCGGTCGGGACGACATCGCGCAGCCCCAGACCGTTCGGCCCCTGCCGCTCCTTGACCGTGTAGTCGCCGACGGTGATCTGCACCAGCTCGGTGGCTATCGGGGAACCCGAGCGATAGGTGTACGCGGTCCGGCCGCCGTCCAGGCTCTCCGTGCCGATCAGCCTGCCGTTCGCCACACCGCGCAGGGTGTTCGGCACGGTGATGCGGAAGCTGAAGTCCGCCTTGTCCACCGGATGGTCGTTGCAGGGGAAGACGGTGTGCGCGGAGTTCGGCTGGGGGCAGACCGCGAAGCCGTCGGGGGTGGGAACCCAGGCGGTGTGCGCGAGCGCCTTGGCCGGGTCGACGCCGTACTCGACGCAGACCGCGACGGCGCAGGACTCCGGCAGGGTCCGGGCCGGGGTGACCCGCAGTTTCTCGCCCGCCTGCTCGAAGGCCGCCGCGACACCGCCGACCCGGACCGCGCGGACATCCAGGCCGAGCGCGTCCAGCGAGAAGCGGGAGAGGTCCTGGGTCGCCCTGATCATCAGGATGGCCTGGGCGTCGACCAGCCGGGTCGTGGCGTCGTACGAGAAGTCGAGGTGGTACGCCTGGACGCGGTAGCCGTCGTTGCCGAGGGCCGGGTAGACGGAGTCGCCGAGGGTCTCCGCGCCCGGGGTGCCCTGGTCGGGCTGTAAGGCGAGGGGCCGCGCCGAGGCCGTGGGTGCGGCGACGAGCAGGGCGGCCGTGCCGAGCAGCGCGGCCGCGGGGGCCGTCACTCTGGTGCGATTTCTCATGGTTCGCTTTCGTTCGGGCGACGGAGAGCCCGGAGGCCCGCCGCAAGATCAATTGGGCGATCACCCTTCTGTACGCCTGGGCGGGGCGCCCGGTTGCCTTCGATCGGCATTTCGCGTGTTCACTCCGACCCCGCCGTTCACATCCGCCCGGGCCGGGCCCGATGCGGGCGGTGTCCGCACCGGCCGCCCGGTCCGACGCGAACGGCGGTTTTCCCCCTGTCCGGCCCGGCCCGGGACGGACCCCTGTCGAGCCGGGGCCGCTCACGAGATATCTTGATGTCGAGCAATGTTGCAGACGTGGAGCGGAGCACCCGGTGACTGACTCGACCATCATTTACACGCACACTGACGAGGCCCCGGCCCTGGCGACGTATTCGTTCCTGCCGGTGGTCCAGGCGTACGCCTCGCAGGCGGGTGTCACTGTGGAGACCCGTGACATCTCGCTGGCCGGGCGCATCATCGCCCTCTTCCCGGAGTTCCTCCAGGAGGACCAGCGCATCGCGGACGCCCTGTCCGAGCTCGGTGAGCTGGCCAAGACGCCCGGCGCGAACATCATCAAGCTGCCGAACATCTCGGCCTCGATCCCCCAGCTCAAGGCCGCGGTCGCCGAGCTGCAGGCGCAGGGCTACGCGCTTCCGGACTACCCGGACGACCCGAAGTCGGACGAGGAGCGCGACATCCGCGCCCGTTACGACAAGGTCAAGGGCAGCGCCGTGAACCCGGTGCTGCGCGAGGGCAACTCCGACCGCCGCGCCCCCGCGTCGGTCAAGAACTACGCCAAGACCCACCCGCACCGCATGGGCAAGTGGACGTCCGACTCGAAGACGAACGTCGCCACCATGGGCGTCGACGACTTCCGCTCCACCGAGAAGTCCGCGGTGATCTCCGAGGCGGGCTCGCTGCGGATCGAGCTGGTCGGCGACGACGGCTCCACCACCGTGCTCCGTGAGTCCGTACCCGTCCTCGCGGACGAGGTCGTGGACGCGTCCGTCCTGCACGTCGCGCCGCTGCGCGAGTTCCTCACCGAGCAGATCGCCCGCGCCAAGGCCGAGGACGTCCTGTTCTCGGTGCACCTCAAGGCCACGATGATGAAGGTCTCCGACCCGATCGTCTTCGGTCACGTGGTGCGCGCCTTCTTCCCGAAGACGTTCGCGGCGCACGGCGCGGCCCTCGCCTCCGCCGGCCTGTCCCCGAACGACGGCCTCGGCGGCATCTACAAGGGCCTGGAGGCCCTGCCCGAGGGTGCCGAGATCAAGGCGTCCTTCGACGCCGAGCTCGCCGAGGGCCCGGCCCTCGCGATGGTCGACTCCGACAAGGGCATCACCAACCTGCACGTGCCGTCCGACGTCATCGTCGACGCCTCGATGCCGGCCATGATCCGCACCTCCGGCCACATGTGGGGCCCGGACGGCCAGGAGGCCGACACGCTCGCGGTCCTGCCGGACAGCAGCTACTCCGGTGTCTACCAGGTCGTCATCGACGACTGCCGCGCCAACGGCGCCTTCGACCCGTCGACCATGGGCACCGTCCCGAACGTCGGTCTGATGGCGCAGAAGGCCGAGGAGTACGGCAGCCACGACAAGACCTTCGAGATCCCGGCCACCGGTACGGTCCGCCTCGTCGACCAGGCCGGGAACGTCGTCCTGGAGCAGTCCGTCTCCGCCGGCGACATCTTCCGCGCCTGCCAGACCAAGGACGCCCCGATCCGCGACTGGGTGAAGCTGGCCGTCACCCGCGCCCGCGCCACCGGCGACCCGACGGTGTTCTGGCTGGACGAGGACCGCGCGCACGACGCCGTGCTCATCGAGAAGATCAAGCGGTACCTGCCGGAGCACGACACCGAGGGCCTGGACATCCGCATCCTGTCCCCGATCGAGGCGACCAAGCTGTCCGTGGAGCGCATCCGCCGCGGCGAGGACACGATCTCGGTCACCGGCAACGTGCTGCGCGACTACCTGACCGACCTGTTCCCGATCCTGGAGCTGGGCACCAGCGCCAAGATGCTGTCGATCGTCCCGCTGATGGCGGGCGGCGGCCTCTTCGAGACGGGCGCCGGCGGCTCCGCCCCGAAGCACGTGCAGCAGCTCGTCAAGGAGAACTACCTGCGCTGGGACAGCCTCGGTGAGTTCCTCGCGCTGGCGTCCAGCTTCGAGCACCTCGCGACCACCACGGGCAACGCGCGCGCCCAGGTCCTCGCCGACACCCTCGACCGCGCGACGGCGACCTTCCTCAACGAGGACAAGTCGCCGACCCGTCGCGTCGGCGGCATCGACAACCGCGGCAGCCACTTCTTCCTCTCCCTGTACTGGGCGGACGAGCTGGCGCGCCAGAGCGACGACGCGGACCTCGCCAAGGCGTTCGCCCAGCTCGCCGAGACGCTCACCGCGCAGGAGCCGACGATCGTCGGCGAGCTGAACGCGGTCCAGGGCGACCCGGCCGACATCGGCGGCTACTACCAGCCCGACCCGGCCAAGGCCGCGAAGGTCATGCGCCCGTCCGCCACCTGGAACGAGGCACTGGCGACCCTCGCCTGACCTCCGCACCACCTCGCGGTCGCACTCCGCGCATACCGCCCCGGCCGGATCTCTCCGGCCGGGGCGGTTTTCGTCGTGACGGGGGCGCACGCCGGGGGCGGCCGACCGACTTCCTCCACGCAATTGCGTCAGCCACATGTCTCGAACCAAGTGAACCGGATGACAAGGGAGTTGAAGGGCGAGCACACTTGCGTGGAGCAATACGCCACCACGTCCGGTGTGAGGAGGGGCCATGACCCCAACCGGTGGGCCGACCGTACGGCGCCGCCAGCTCGGATCGGAGCTGCGCCGACTGCGGGAGCACGCGGGCAAGAAGATCGAGGATGCCGCGGCCCATCTGGAGTGTTCGATGTCCAAGATCAGCCGGGTGGAGACCGGCCAGGCTCCCATCAAGGCGCGCGACGTACGGGACCTGCTCGAGTGGTACGGCGTCACGGACGCCGCCCGGACCGAGACCGTCATGCAGATCCACAAGGACGCACAGCAGCAGGGCTGGTGGGCGCACTACGGAGAGGTGCTGCCCTCGGGCATGGCCACCTACGCGGGCCTGGAGTCCGACGCCCGCGCCCTGCGTTCGTACGAACCGACCTTCGTGCACGGCCTGTTGCAGACCGAGGACTACGCCCGTGCGGTGATCGCCGCGGCCCGGCCCAACGAACCGTACGAGGTCGACCAGTTGGTGAACTTCCGCAAGGAGCGCCAGTCCCTGCTGACCCGCGAGCCCGAACCTCTTGAGCTGTGGGTGGTCCTGGAGGAGAGCACACTGCGGCGACCGGTCGGCGGGAAGGACGTCATGGCGGCCCAGCTCGCCCATCTGGCCGAGGCGACGGCGATGCCGAACGTGACGATCCAGATCATGCCGACCGCGAAAGGGGCGCACGCGGCGCTGGCCGGGATGTTCTCCCTCCTGGAGTTCGAGCCCCGGACGCCCACCGTCGTCTACGTCAACTCCATCGCAGGAAACGTGTACTTGGAGAAGGAGCGCGACGTCCGGACGTTCATACAGACCTTCGACCTGGTGCGCGCGGCGGCTCCCGATCCTCAGGAGACACCCGCGGCTCTGGAGGCGATCACAAGGGAGATGTACGGCACATGAGCGGGAACGACGGGCAGTCGGCCCGCCAGGTCGATCTGCGGGAGGCCCACTGGCGCAAGAGCCGCCGCAGTTCCGGCAACGGAGCGTGCGTCGAGGTCGCCTTCGCCGAGGGCGTCGTCGCGGTACGGGACTCCAAGGAGACCGGAGGCCCGGTCCTCGTCTTCTCGGCAGCGGGCTGGACCGCGTTCCTCGACGGGCCGCACCTCGGCTGTCGCGGCCGCCCCTGACCGTCCGCCATCACAGGACCGCCGGCGGGCCGGGGCGGTGAGCGAAACAACCGGAACAGTTGCCGCACGTACGAATGGAGTACGACGCGCGGCCGGCCCCTCGGCGCGTCGGGCTGACCGTGTACGACGTTCACCATCTCGCGCCCGTCGCGTCCGGCGCCTTCTACACCGCGAACACCTTCTGGGCCGCGACGGGGGTCGTGGTCGCCGTCCTCACGGGCGGCGGTGCGATCTGGGCCGCCCTGCGCACCTCGAATCCGAGGCGGCGCCTCACCTACTCGACGGGCCACGACCCGTTGGTCGACCCGCTCGTCGGTGGCCGGCTGGAGATCCGGCGCAACGGCACGCTGCTCATGGATCCCCATCTGGTGCGGCTCGTATTCAGCAACCCCGGCCGGCTCGACATCCCCAGCAGCGCCTTCGACCGGGGGCAGCCCTTCCGTGTCGACCTCGCCGTGCCCTACCTGGAGATGCTCGGCACGGAGTCCGAGCCGAGCGCGGCGCAGCCCCCGCCGGCCTCGGTGGACGGCTCGGAAGTGAGCATCGGCCCGGGGCGGATCGGCTCCGGCACGACGATCACGTATCTGCTCCTCGTCGACACCGTCCCCTCCTACCGCTGTACCCACTCCCTCCTCGACGTCAGGGTCGGGGAGCTCCCCGCTCCGCTGTCGCGGCGCGCCCCGCGACAGCTCCCGCTCGTGGGGCCGTGACAGCCGGGGTCCGCTCCGTCCCGCTCCGTCGCTCGGCGCGTCACGGTGACAGCTGCGGCCCACCTGGGGGATCACCGGTGGCGGGCCGGAACACCCGTTCATAACTTCGGCCTATGACCAAACAACAGATGGCCTACCTCGCGTGCACCGCGGTGGTCGTGGCGTCCGGTGTGGGCGCCGCCCTGCCGGCCGACCACCCGTCAGTGCACCTGGTACGCCCGGGTGAATCCATCCAGAAGGCCGTGGACTCGGCGCGCGCGGGCGACACCGTCGTCGTCGCCCCCGGCACTTATCACGAGAGCGTCACCATCACGGTGCCGGACCTGACCCTGCGCGGCGCGAGCGCCCGTACCACCGTCATCGTGCCGGGCACCTCCACCACCGACGCGTGCGCGAAGGCGGGCAACGGCGTCTGTGTGACGGGGACGGACGTCAAGCGCGTCCGGGGCGTCACGGTCGCCTCGCTGACCCTCAGGGGCTTCTCCAAACAGGGTCTGTGGGCTTCGGGGACCGATGGGCTGACGGTCCGCGGGGTGACGGCCGAGAAGAACGGCCAGTGGGGCCTCGCCGAGGAGAGGTCCGTCCGCACGAAGTTCGTCCGCAACATCGCGAAGGACAACGGCGACGCCGGAGTGTTCCTCTCCAACACGGTCGCCACCGAGGAGGGAGCCCGCGACACCCGGGGGACGCTGGTCGCCCACAACCAGCTCAGCGGCAACCGGATCGGCATCACGGTGCGGCGGCTGCGGAACCTGACCGTCGCCCGCAACGAGGCCACCGGCAACTGCACGGCCGTGTTCATCGTGGGTGACGAGAACAAACCGCGCGTCGGGGACCTGTCCGTGCGCCGGAACTACATCCACGCCAACAACAAGTCCTGCCCCAAGACCGCCCGGCTGCCCGCCCTCCAGGGCTCGGGGATCGTCCTCACCGGCGCGGAGGACGTGCGCGTGACGCACAACCGGGTCGAGGACAACGTGGGCACCTCCCCGCTGTCGGGCGGCATCGTGCTGTTCAAGAGCTTCGTGGGCGCGCTCAGCGAGCGCAACGTCGTGCGCGACAACGTGGTCCTGCGCAACGGACCGTCCGACCTGGCCAACCGCGACACCGGCAAGGGCAACACGTTCCCTGGCAACACCTGCAAGGTCTCCGAGCCCGCCGGAATGTGCTGACCGTCCCGGGCCTGCGGCGGAACCGGGTACGCACCCCCGTACGGCACGGTCCCGCCTCCGAGCGGACCGGTCCGGTCCGCCCCTCTGCGGACCGGTCCGCTCCCCGTACGGCACGACATCAGAAACGAGGCATTGAATGACGACTGTCGATCAGAGTCCCCCGCCGCCCATGCGGCTGAGGGAACTCGTCTTCGGGGCGGCCTGCGCCGCCGCCGTACGCGCCGCGGCCCGCCTCGGTGTGGCGGACGCTTTGGACGAAACACCCATGAGCGCGGAGGACCTGGCCGGCGCGGTGAAGACCCAGCCGGGGACCCTGCGCCGGCTCCTGCGCGCCCTGTCCTGCCAGGGCGTCTTCATGGAGCGCCCCGACGGCACGTTCGCGCACACGGAGATGTCCCGGCTGCTGCGCGAGGACGACCCGAACAGCCTGCGGTACATCGCCCTGTGGTGCACCGAGCCCTGGACGTGGAACGTGTGGCCGCAGCTCGACGAGGCGGTCCGCTCCGGCCGCAACGTCTTCGAGGACGTGTACGACAAGGAGTTCTTCGCGTATCTCAACGAAGACGCCCCCGAGTCCGCGCACGTCTTCAACCGGGCGATGACGACGTCCAGTTCGCAGTCGGCGCGGGACGTCGCGGAGCTGCTCGACCTGCGGGGTGTGAAGGCGGTCGCCGACATCGGTGGCGGTCAGGGACACGTCGTGGCCAGTCTGCTGGAGAAGCACCCCGGCATGCACGGCACCCTGCTCGACCTGCCGGGCGTGGTGGAGAACGCCGATCCGCGGCTGCGGAGCGGCGGGGCGCTGGCCGACCGGGTGCGGATCGTGGCCGGGGACTGCCGTGAGGACATCCCGGTCCAGGCGGACGTCTACATCATCAAGAACATCCTGGAGTGGGACGACGAGAGCACCCGCAGGGCGCTCGCCAACGTCCGCGCGGCCGCGCGTCCCGGCGCCCGGGTCGTCGTCATCGAGAACCTCGTGGACGACACCCCGTCGATGAGGTTCACGACGGCCATGGACCTGCTGCTGCTCCTCAACGTCGGTGGTGCCAAGCACACCCGGCAGAGCATGGTCGACCGGCTCACGGCCGCCGGCCTGGTCATCGGCGAGATCCGCCCGGTGAACGCCTATCTGCACGCCTTCGAGTGCACCGTCCCCGGCTGACCCGGAAGGCACCCGGGAAAACCCGAGGCCGCCGGTTCCGCGTCGTCGCGGAGCCGGCGGCCTCGGGTTGTGTCCGCCGCTCGCTCAGCCGGCGGCGTCCCGCTCCCAGCGGTAGAAGCAGTGCGCCATGGCGTCCTTGGGGCTCCGCCATGTCTGCGGGTCGTACGCGCTCACGTACGCCGACAGTTCCTCGCTGACGCTCCGGAACTCGGGGTGTCCGGCGATCTTCGCGATGGCCGGTGCCGGGTCCCGCTCGGACTCGATGAGGTGCAGATACACGTCACCGAACTGGAAGAGGCTGCGCCGGTCCACCCCGATGAGGTGCGGGAGTTCACCCCGGTCGGAGGCGGCGAACACGTCGGAGATCGCCGGCGCCGAGCCGGGCGCCATGCGGGCGACGATCAGGGCGTGGTGCATCGGGTGTCCCTTCTTTCTGTGCCGGTGCCGGCGGTCAACGGGGCATGGCGGCCGGGCTGCGGCGCTCCCGGGCGGCCTGCTCGATCCGGTCCCGGATGAGGGCCATCTGCGTGACGGAGTTGCGGTTGATGTTGTCCGTCATCCAGGCGTCGTCGACCGGGGCGTCGGGCTTCATCGCGAAGTCCTGCACCCAGCGCATGTGGGTGCCGGCCGGGGTCTCCTCGTACTCCCAGCGGATGTTCATGTGCGCGAACGGCCCCGTCTCGACACGGCGCGCCCGGACGGTCCGCCCGGCGCGGTCGACGGTGCGCTGCGAGACCCAGCTCCACACCTTGCCGTTGTCGTCCGGGTGCATGGTGAGGCGGAAGGTCGTCGTGTCGCCGTCTCTGGAGAGGACTTCGAGGGCCGCGTACTCGCTGAAGAGCCGCGGCCAGTTCTCGATGTCGTTGGTGATGTCCCAGACGAGATCGAGCGGGGCGTCGATGACGATGCTGTTCTCGGTGTGTCCGGCCACTTCAGGCTCCAGCCTTGAGGGTGTCGTTGACGAGTTCGAGGAACGCGCGGGGGGTCTTGCAGCGCTCCGCGTCGGGCGGCAGGGGCCGGCTGTACCGGTTCTCCAGTTCGCCGACGATGCCGAGCAGAGCGAGCGAGTCGAGTCCGAGGGTGCCGAACGGCGAGTCCAGGGACTGCGCGAGTTCTTTGGGGTCGACGGTTATCCCGGCCGCCTTCTTCATGAGCGCGGCCAGTTCGTCGACGGTGACTTCGGTGGTGATCATGCGGGTGTTCTCCTCACGTGCGGCCCGGGCTACCGGGCGTGTTCGCCGCCTCGGCGCACGACCAGGGCCGCGTTGGACCCCATGAGTCCCCTGCTGAGGACCAGGGCCGTGCGCAGTTCGGCGGGGCGGGCGTTCGACGTCACCAGGTCGAGGTCGTGGCAGATGTCGAACACGTTGGGGGTGGGGGGAATCTGGCCGTGCTCCATCGCGAGCACCGCGGCCGCCGTGTCCAGCAGGGGTGCCCCGCAGTAGGCCCGGCCGATTCCCGTCTTGGGTGCCGTGACGGGGACCCGGGTGCCGTGCGCCCCGAGGGCGTCGGCGATGGCCAGGGCTTCGGCGCGGTCCGCCGCCGGGACGCCCAGCGCGTCGGCGAAGACGACGTCGATCTCCTCCGGGGCGCAGTCGGCCTCGGCGAGGGCGCCCCGGATCGCGTGCGCGAGTCCTTCGCGGGACCGCTCCCACTGCGAGGCGCCGGTGAACGTGGCCGCGTGTCCGGCCACGACGGCCCGGACGGCCGCTCCCCGGTCGCGCGCCCGCCGCTCGTCCTCCACGACGAGCATGGCGCCGCCTTCCGCGGGCACGAAGCCGCAGGCTCCCTCGGTGAAGGGGCGGTAGGCGCGATCCGGGTCCTCGACGGTACTGAGCTCGGGGTAGGCGAGCTGGCAGACCATCGAGTACGGGGCCAGCGGCGCCTCCGCGGCGCCGACGACCATCACGCCGGTGCCGCGCCGCACACCGCGGGCCGCGTGCGCGATGGCGTCCAGTCCCCCGGCCTCGTCGCTCGCGACGACTCCGCAGGGCCCCTTGAAGCCGCCGCGGATCGAGATCTGGCCGGTGCTGGCGGCGTAGAACCAGGCGATGGACTGGTACGGGCCGACGAACCGGGAGCCCTGGCCCCACAGTTTCTGCAGTTCCCGCTGGCCGAACTCGCCGCCGCCGGATCCGGCGGCGGTGACCACGCCGATGTCGTACGCCTCCTCGGGGTCGACCGCTCCGAGGCCCGCGTCGTCGAGGGCGAGGACGGTCGCCGCCATCGCGAAATGGCTGAAGCGGTCGGTCTGGACGAGGAACCGCTCCTCGATGAGGTCCGCGGCGTCGAAGGCCCGGACCTCGCCCGCGACGCGCAGCGGCAGGTACTCGCAGCCCTCGCGGGTGATCCGGTCCAGAACGCCGAGGCCTTCCCTGACGGACTTCCAGTAGGCGTCGGCGCGCAGTCCGTTGGGCGCGATCACACCGATGCCGGTGACGGCCGCGCGCCGGGGGCGCTGAGTGCTCATCGTGTCCTCCCAGCCGGCCCGGTCAGCAGCACCGCGGACTGGAATCCGCCGAACCCGCTGCCGACGGAGAGCACATTCCTGAGCTTCCGGGGGCGTGCGGTGCGCGGCACGTAGTCCAGGTCGCACTCGGGGTCGGGGGTCTCGTAGTTCGCCGTGGGCGGCACCACCTGGTGCTTCAGGGCGAGGACGCAGGCGACGACCTCGATCGCGCCGATCGCGCCCAGTGAGTGGCCCACCATGGACTTGATGGAGCTCATGGGCGTGTTGTAGGCGTGCTCGCCCAGGGACTGCTTGACCGCGGCGGTCTCGTGCCGGTCGTTCTGCCGGGTGCCCGAGCCGTGCGCGTTGACGTAGTCGATCAGCGTGGGGTCGATGCGCGCCTGGTCGAGCGTGCTGTCGATCGCCCGGGACATCTCCAGACCTTCGCTGGTCAGACCGGTCATGTGATAGGCGTTGCCGTAGGTGGCGTAGCCGCCCATCTCGCAGTAGACGTGCGCGCCGCGGGCTCGGGCGTGCTCGTACTCCTCGAGGACCAGTACGGCCGCGCCCTCGCCCATGACGAAGCCGTTGCGGTGGGCGTCGAAGGGCCGGGAGGCGTGCTCGGGGTCGTCGTTGTCGGGCGACGTGGCCTTGATGGCGTCGAAGCAGGCCATCGTGATCGGGGATATCGGCGAGTCGGACGCCCCGGCTATGCAGACGTCGGCCCGGCCCTCCTCGATGGTGTGGAAGGCGTATCCGACCGCGTCGAGTCCGGAGGTGCAGCCGGTGGAGACGGTCTGCACCGGTCCCTGCGCCCCGTATCGCGAGGCGACGACCGAGGCGAGCGTGCTGGGCGAGAACGCCAGGTGGAGCTGCGGGTCGGCGGTGCGGTGGTCCACGTCCCACCGGCGGCCCCCTTCGCTGACCAGGACGTAGTCGTGCTCCAGGCGGGTGGTTCCGCCGACGGCGCTGCCCAGGCAGACTCCGACGCGCCAGGGGTTCTCCCGGCCTGCGTCGAGTCCTGAGTCACGGACGGCTTCCCCGGCGGCGACCACCGCGAACTGTATGTAGCGGTCGGCGTGGCGGGTCAGGTCCGGGTCGAGTCCGTGCTCGAGCGGGTCGAAGTCGCATTCGGCGGCTATGCGCGAGCGCAGGCCCTCCGGATCGAACAGCGTGATGCCGCGGGTCGCGGTGCGGCCGGCCGCGAGGAGGTCCCAGAACGCCTTCGCCCCGGTGCCTCCCGGAGCGACCACACCGATACCGGTGACGGCCACCCGCCGGGTCACTGTATGGCCCCACTTCGCTCGGACGCCTGTCCGTGGTCCGGCGCGGTCAGGTCGGGCCCGCCGATGACGACCTCGTGGCCGGGCGCGGCGCCGGTCTCCTCCGTGTCGACGTGACCGAGGCTCGGACGCGGGGCGAGCGGGCCCAGGTGGAAGACCATGCGGGCCTCCTCGTCGCCGACGTTGCGGAAGCGGTGCCGCATGTCGATCGGGATCAACAGGCCCTGGTCGGGCCGGAGCGCGAACGCCTCACCGTCCAGGTCCACTTCGAGGGCGCCGCTCACCACGTACACGAACTCCTCGGAGTACGGGTGGTAGTGCTCGCCGATGCGCTCGCCGGGCTGGATGATGGCCAGGCCCATGAAGCCGCTGGTGGACCCCGCCGTGGCGGGCGTGAGCAGGGCCCGGATGTCTCCTCCGCGCCTGCGGTTGGGTTCCGTCTCGCTCAGGTCCACGATGCGTGGATGGTGCTTGATCATGCTTGATACCTCCGGGTGTGGCGAGGACGCCGGGTGGGACGTCCGGGGACGCGGGCTGCGGCGGTCCGTCAGGAGCCCGCCGAGCTTCGGTCGGTGATCGGCAGCATGTCGGCGTGCGACAGGAGGCGGTTGATGTTGCGTTCCGTCCCCAGGGAGCCCTCGACGCCGATCGCCGCACCGTCGAGGAGGCGCTCCAGCTCGGCGGCCTTCTTGGTGCCCTTGAGGCCGAGGGAGGCGACGGGGTCGAGGTCGAGTTCGCCGACGAGGTCGATGAGCCGCACCACGATGTCGTCGCGCTGGAAGACGGTGCTGCTGTACACCGGGCTGTCCTTGTCGTCGGCCGCGGCCTCGTCCTGGTGGGCGAGCAGCCGGGCCAGTTCCATTCCGCAGCCGGGCCGGGCCGGGTAGTACAGCGCGTGCCGGCGCAGCTTCGCGGGTTCCTTGCGGCCGGAGACCACGTGGTGCACGGCGGGGAGCGCCGCACGGGTGAAGAAGACCCGCGCCGAGTCGGCGTCGCTGAGGTCCCGGTCCTGCTCCAGGTAGGGGTTGATGGCCTCCTCGACCGCGCGCACCTCGGGCTGGCGCGATACGTGGCGCAGCGCCGCGAGGAGGTCGCCCTCCACCTCGACGGCCCGCACGACGCGGTTGCCGTGCATGAACAGCGAGGTGCGGCGCAGCCGGGTCTTGTCGTCCACCTGGGCCTGGGGCGACTGGTACCCGGCCAGGATCTCCGCGACCTTCGACTCGGATCCGGGCTTGACGGTGAAGGTGAGGGCGTGGCGCGCCACTCCGTCGCCGACGCGGGCCTCGACCTGCCGGGGCGTCCTGGCCGACCCTGGGGTGAGCGGCTCGGCGGGGGTGGTCTCGCGGAGGATGCTGTAGCGCATCGACCGGGTGTCCCGGACGCAGCTGTGCATCGGCCTGACGGTTTCGACGTGCTCCTCGCTGTTCACCCAGGCGAGGAAGGGCGGGGCGCTCTCCCACTCGCTGGTGATGAGCCATTGCGAGGGGTTCTCGATCGACTGGCAGAGCTGGTCGCTCAGGTGACCGGGGATCGAGGCGACCTGGTTGCGCATGAGTTCGTACGCGTCGAGGAACTGCTGCTGAGCGCCTTCGTACAGGTCGAGCAGCAGGATCACCCGAAGCCTCGATCCGTCGAACGCCGACTGCGAGATTCGTCCTGAGACTGTCATTGCGGCACGCCTCTCCTCTTCGTCACGGAAGTCAGGAACGACCGCGGTAGCCGAAACGCCGGGGCCGCCATGAACTGATCGTTGACGCGTGCGCGGGACTCCGCGAGCCCCGCGGGTCAGGCGAGTGAACCGCGTGCCATCCGGGTGCCCCTGACGAGCGAAACGGTCCGTACAGGGCATGGAATTTGCGTACCCATTCCTCACTCACGTCGCAGGCGACGCTGGAGGCAGTCAATGAACCGATCCGAAGACGCCGGAGACCTCGGTCACCACACGCCCGTCCTGATCGTCGGCGGCTCTCTGGTGGGCCTGTCCACCTCGCTGTTCCTGGGGCGCCTCGGGGTGCCGCACATCCTGGTCGAGCGTCACGCGGGTACCTCGATCCACCCGCGCGGCCGCGGCAACAACGTGCGCACCATGGAGATCTTCCGGGTGGCCGGGGTGCAGCGGCGCATCGAGGAGGCCGCGTCGGTCCTCGCGGACAACCACGGCATCCTGCAGACACCGACCCTGGTGGGCGACGCCGGCGAGTGGCTGTTCAAGGAGATCGACCCGGGCGGCGGGCTGGCCCGATTCAGCCCGGGCGCCTGGTGCCTGTGCAGCCAGAACGACCTCGAACCGGTGCTGCTGAAGAGCGCCCGGGAGCTGGGCGCCGACCTGCGGTTCTCCACGGAGCTGATGTCGCTCGAGCAGGACTCCGAAGGAGTGACGGCGAAGGTCAAGAGCAGGGAGACCGGCGAGCACACCACGATCCGCGCGGACTACGTCGTCGCGGCGGACGGTCCGCGCAGCCCCGTCCGCGACACCCTCCGCATCGGGCAGACCGGGCCCGGGGACCTGTTCCACAACGTGAGCCTCACGTTCACCTCCCGCGGCCTCGCGGAGATCGTCGGCGACCGTCGGTTCATCGTCTGCTATCTGACCGACCCGGCGGCCGACGGGGCTCTGCTGCCCGTCGACAACAAGGAGCACTGGGTCTTCCACGCCCCCTGGCACCCCGAACACGGGGAAACCCTGGAGGAGTTCACCGACGAGCGCTGTGTCGAGCACATCCGCCGGGCCGTCGGTGTGCCGGATCTCGATGTGGAGATCACCGGCCGGGCGGCATGGCACGCGGCCGAGCGAGTCGCCGAACGGTACGCGCGGGGACGGGTGTTCCTGGCCGGCGACTCGGCGCACGAGATGTCCCCCACCGGGGCGTTCGGCTCCAACACCGGTATCCAGGACGCGCACAACCTCGCCTGGAAGCTGTCCGCGGTGCTGGGCGGCTGGGCCGGCCCGGGACTGCTGAAGTCGTACGACGCCGAGCGCCGGCCGGTGGCGGAGGCGACGAGCGCCCGCGCCTCGTCGCGTTCGGTCGAGCACAGCCACCCCGGGTACACCCCGGAGCCCGGGGCCGCCGGGCAGGGCGGTCAGGGCGGCCCCGGCGGCAGGAAGGGCGGGATCCTCAATGTGGCGCTCGCCTATCGCTACCCGCGGGGGGCGGTCCTGGGCGCCGATCCGGCCGCGCCGGTCGTGCCCGAGGGCGTACGGCTGACGGGTGAGCCGGGAAGCCGCGCGCCGCACCTGTGGCTGACCCGGGCCGGCGCCCGGATCTCCACCCTCGATCTGTACGAGCGTTCCATGGTGCTGCTGAGCTCGGCGGACGGCGCCGGTGCGTGGCACGCGGCGGCGGAGGACACCGCCCGGCAGCTCTCGGTCCCGCTCGACTCGTACCGGATCGGCGGCGGCCCCGATGCGGACCTGGTCCCCGCGGGCGACACGGACTGGGCGGAGGTCCACGGTGTCTCCGCGGACGGTGCGGTGCTGGTCCGCCCCGACGGCTTCGTCGCCTGGCGGTCCGAGGGACCGGCCAAGGATCCCCGGACCACTCTGCGGAAGGCCCTGGTCGCACTACTGGACCAGGCCTGACCTGCCCTTTCCGGGCGATCCGAGGACATCGCCCGCTCGGGCGGCCGACGGCCGTCCCCCGCGGCGCGCGGAAAACAGCCGGAGGCCGTATCGGAATTCCAATACGGCCTCCGGCCACGACGTCAACAGTCGGGACGACAGGATTTGGATGGTCTCGGTGCCTCCGCCCAGCCGGTGGCAGTCGGCCGTGGCGCGTGGCCGGGGCGATGCGGTGCGGTGCGGCGGTGTGTCGACGCGGTGGGCCGAGGATGACCAGTCCGTAGTGCTCGGCTGCTTCGGCCGGCCTTTCCGGTGTGATGACGAAGTGCCCCTGATCTGCGACACCCAGGCCGTTGCCTGCCGCGCACACAGCGTGGTCCCCGATTGCCCATACGCGTACTGCACTGCCGAGCCGGGATCACCGGTCCGGTTCCGTGTCGAAGGCCACGAACCTCAACTCCGAGGTGTAACGACGGCCTTCGTCGTCGGTGAGCCAGGTCTGCTCCGGGGTGGGCAGCATCTCGGTGAACACGACCGTGCCCTCCGGTTCCTTGCGGGCCAGGCGGCGCAGGGCCTTGGCGAGAATGGTGACGTAGACGGGGCTGTCGAAGTCGACGTAGAAGGGGCGCGACTCGGTCGGCAGGACGGCGAACACATAGCGAGGCAGGCCCAGTTCGGCGCGCCAGCGGCGGGCCCGGACGAAGCGCCGGGCTTCGTCCTTCTCGTCGGCGAACCCGGCGTGCGCCGCCGGCAGACGCCAGGTCTCGCGGGCGACCACCAGGCGGTCGAGGGTGACGCGGGGGGTGTGGTCCGCCTCCGGCAGCAGTCGGAAGAGGTCCATCGACAAGGTGGTCAGAACGTGGGAGAAGACGTCCACCGCCGGGAAGGCCGTGCCGTCAGCGAGCCTGACCACGAGGTCGCCGTCGCGGTCCTCGACCGTGGCGTCGGCGCTGCGGACCGTGCGGGGACGGGCGGGGTCGGCGGTGAAGTCCGCCAGGGCCACCAGGTGGTCCTGGGGGCGTACGAGGGTGTGGCGGACCCGGGCTGACAGGCGTGCGCGATGCTCCTTCGGGATCAGGGGCATGAGACGCGGACCGGGGTGATCGCGGTCGGTGAGGTCGAGCAGTTCGGTGACGTCCGGGTGCTGGTGGGTGAAGAGGGAGGCTCCCAAGGTGTTGGCGGCGAGATGGAGTTCGCCGAGGACGAGGGTGAAGTCGCCGCGCGCGACGGCCTCGGCGCCGTCGGCGGCGATCAGCACGTCCGGGCTCAGATAGCGGGCAGCCGTCCACCCGTCGCCGGTGGCCGCGAACCGCTCTCGTACCGCCGCCTCGACGTCGGCCGACGCCACGGCCACGCGCCGAGCGCCCGCGGGAACCTTCAGGATGCGCTGCCAGCGTGCGGCGAACTCCCGCTGCGCGTCGCAGGCGGCGCTGCGGGCGGCGCCGTGCAGCACCGGCAGGGAGGCGAACCAGAAGGACGCCAGGTCGACCGGGCCCTCGGCGGCGAGGCGGTCGTGGACACGGCGTGTCTCCTCCTTCACCACCGCCGCCAGCCCAGAGGTCAGCCAGGCGGCGCTGTCCATCAGCAGCCGCAGCGGGCGAAGTGCGTCGAGCACCGCGGGGCCGAGGCGGGCGGTGGCGGACCGGCGCGCGTCGGAGTACACCAGCGACCGGCAGGGCGCGGTCGACGCGGACTTCTCCCGTACCGCGGCCGTGGCGGTGAGTTCGGTGAAGTCGCGTTCGAGTGCCGTCAGCGCCTCGACCAGGGCGTCGACGTCACGGGCCGCCGCTACCGCGCCGCGCCCTCGCTCCAGCCGGTCCAGAGCCTCCAGACCCCGTCGGCGTGGTCCGGCCGCGCCGACGGTTTCGAGGAAGGCGCGCAGGTCCCGGTCGGGGTGGGTGCCGGCGGGAACCTCCAGCCGCCACTGCACCCAGCGGCGGGCGACAAGGTCGGCCAGGACGGCGGGGACGTCGGTGCCCGGCAGTTCGGCGGCGATCCGCCGGGCCGGCCGGACGCCGTCGCAGCGGGCGAGGACGGCCTCTTCCTCCGCGGACACGGTGACGGCGCGCCGGCCGGGCACCCGGACACGGTCGCCGTCCAGCACCAGGAACGGCATGCGGCGGGGTGCGGTCCACTCCCGCAGGTCGGGGTCGGCGTCCAGGGTCTTCGCGAGCGCGTCGATGCCCCAACTCGCCCAGTAGACGCTGGATTTGGCGATCATGCCCGCTCCAGGGTCGACGGCGACGCCCTGCGCGGAGGGGTCCCAGCGGCCCCAGCCGACCGGGCCGAAGAAGCCGATCGTGTCGTTCTTCACGCAGAACCGCTGCCAGTAGTGGGCGACCAGCTCCTCGCGCTGACGGGGCATGCTGCTGCGGCTGTCGGCACTCGGGGTCCAGCGCAGGAACGGGGCGATGCCGGAGGTGAGCACCGGCCGGTTCTGCCAGGCCACCGCCTCCCGGAAGGCCGGCATGCGGGCGATGTCCTGCAGGTTGTGCGCGGTCTCCACGGCGGACTCCGCGAAGAGGTGGGCGAAGCCTGCCCATGCGGGACCGTCGAGCGGCTCGTCGGCCTCGAACTTGTCGGCCGCTTCGGCCAGTCCGGCGGGGGCGAGCCGCAGGACACCGTCGGCGGGGAAGCCCGGTCCGCGCAGGGCGAACTGCTCCCACAGACGCCAGCGGCCGAGGGACGGCACGAGATCTTCGGTCATGGCACGGCTCTCCTTGGCGAGCACGGGTGGACGGTCCTTGCCGGGAGAGCCGGTCAGGCGGCGCCGTAGTCGGCCTCGACGACCTCGGCCAGTTCCAGCGGCGTCGGGTACGCGAAGACCAGGGAGACCGGGACGTCTGCGCCCAGTTCCTCTTGGAGGCGGCCGGTGATCTGGAAGGCGGTGAGCGAGTCGCCGCCCGCCTCGTAGAAGTCGGTCTCCGCGGTGAGGTCGGGCAGGCGGAGCACCTCCCGGAAGATGCCGACCAGCAGGTCGACGGTGTCGACGGCGGTGGCCGGACCGGCAGGAGTGGCGGTGTTCGAGGTCATGACGCGTGTTCCTTCTCGTTCGTTCGGGTGTGGGTGAGGTGCGAGGCGTGCAGACGGGCGGGTGTGTTGCCGCCCGAGACGATGGCCACGGCCCGTTCGCGGCGGCCGGCGCGCAGCGCTCCGGCGAGGGCGACGGCTCCGCTCGGTTCGGCTTCGACGCCGAGGCGGTGCAGCAAGGCCGTGGCGGCCAGGATCTCGGCGTCGCCGACGGCGATCAGTTCGTCGACGCGGTCCCGGATGATGGGGTAGGGGACGCGCCCGGGGTACTGGCCGCGCAGCCCGTCCGCGACGGTGGTGCGGGCGGGCAGTCGGACCGGACGACCGGCGGCCAGGGAGCGCGCGTAGCGCGGGGTGAGGGAGGGTTCGACGCCGACCACCCGGACCGGGCGGGAACCGGCGGCGAGGCAGAGGCCCGCGAGGAGTCCGCCGCCGCCGGTGGGGACGTAGACCGTCTCGATGTCGGGGGCGTCGGCCAGCAGTTCGAGTCCCACCGTGCCCTGTCCGGCGACGACCAGGGGATGGTCCGAGGACGGGACGAGGACCGCGCCCCGCTCGGCAGCCAGAATCCGGGCGCGCTCCTCCCGTTCCGCCACTCCGCCGCCGACCTGGACGGTCTCGGCGCCGAGCGCGCGGATGGCGGCGGCCTTCGCCGGCGTCGCGCCCGCTGCCAGAACGACGGTCAGCCGGATGCCGAGCGAGCGAGCGATCCGGGCCAGGGCGATCCCGTGGTTCCCGGAGGAACCCGTGACAACCCGGTCGGCGCCCAGGGCGAGGACGGCGTTGGCGGCCCCGCGCATCTTGAACGAGCCGCCGAGCTGGAGGTGTTCGGCCTTCAGCAGCAGCCCCGTGCCGTGTGTCGCGGTCCCCGGGCCGGGGATCAGCGGGGTGCGGATGACGTACGGTGCGATACGGGTGGCGGCGGCCCGGAGGTCGGCCTCGCCGAGTCCCGGCTCGGCCGCGGCCGCCCCACTCCCGGCGACGCCGAGCCCACTTCCGGCGGTGCCGAGCCCCCTGACGACCGCGGCACCGAGCCCCTTGCAGGGCACGTCCAACCCGGCCTCGTGCAGGCCCGTCCCGGGATCGCCCCCGACGGTCCCCACGTCAACGGCTCCTCGCACGGCACCACTTCCGGATCGCACATCAGCGCCTCCGGCTCGGGCGGCACCATCTACGGATCGCACGTGACCGGCCGCCGCTCCCGTGTCACCGGCCCCGACCGGGGCAGCCGCGGTTCCCCTCCGCACACCGGTGGCGGTCATGACGTCATCCCAGCGGCCAGCATCCGGCGGTCGGCCTTGCCGCCGCGCGTGGTGGGCAGGGTGTCCAGGCGCAGGAAGCGGCGTGGCATCAGGTGCGGCGGCAGCGAGTCGGCGAGGTGGGCGCGCAGCCGCGCGTCCTTGGTGCCGGCCAGGTCGCCGGTGATATGGGCGAGCAGGTACGCACGGCCCTGCTCGTCGGTGTGCGGTGTCACCACCGCCCCCGTGACGCCCGGATACGCCAGCAGCGCCCCCTCGACCTCGGCCGGGTCGACGCGGTAGCCGCGGATCTTGACCTGGCGGTCGGTGCGGCCGGCGTACCGCAGCCCTCCGGGTCCCCACCAGCCGAGGTCGCCGGTGCGGTAGAGGCGGGCGCCCGGCGGACCGAGGGGGTCCGGGACGAAGCAGGCGGCCGTGCGAGCGGGGAGCCCGCCGTAGCCGCGGGCCACGCCGGCTCCCCCGATGTACACCTCGCCCACCGTGCCGTCGGCGACCGGGGTCAGGTCCGCGTCCAGCACCCGGACGACGGTACCGGCGCGGGGCAGGCCCACGAGGTCGGTGGAGGGGTCGGGCGGGGCGGGCACGCTGTGCCGGGTGGTGGTCATGGTGCACTCGGTCGGACCGTACTGGTTGACGAGCCGCCCGGGTACGAGGTCGCGACCGCCCGCGGCGAGGAAGGGCCTCAGCGATTCCCCGCTGGAGGCGACCAGGGCGACACCGGCCAGCGGGTCGGACAGACCGGGCACGTCGGCCGGGCCGGCCAGGTGGGACAGGAAGGACGGGGTGACGCTGAGCAGGGCGGTCACCCGGTGCTCGCGCACGGTGCGGGCGAACTCCGCGGGGCGCAGCAGCCGGGCCCGGTCCACGATCACCAGGCGTGCTCCCGCCAGCAGCGGTACGAAGGTGTCCCGGATCGAGGCGTCGTATCCGAGGGGTGCCGTCTGCAGGGCCACGGTGTCCGGGCCGAGGCCGAACTCGCTTGCGGTGTCGCGGAGATAGGCGTCGAGGGAACCGTGTTCTACGAGGACTGCGCTGGGTTCCCCCGTGCTGCCGGAGGTGTGGCTGACGTAGGCGAGAGCCTGGGGGTCGACCGGGCCGGCGGGCGGCGGGCCGTCCGTGGCGCCGGGCCGGTCGGGCCGGTCGAGGGCGACCGTGGGCAGGCTCAGGTCCAGGGCCGGTGCGAGGGCCGAGTGGGTCAGCAGCAGGCGGGCGCCGGCGCTGCGGACGAAGGCCCTGAGCCGGTCATGGGGCAAGCCGACGTCCAGGGTGAGGAAGGCGGCACCGCAGTGCAGCACGGCGGCCATGGCCGCGACCGCGTCGGTGCCGTGTTCGACGGCCACGGCGCAGACGGTCTCGGGGCGGACGGCGTGGGCGCGCAGCAGGCGGGCGATCTCCTCGATCCGGGTGGCGAGCCGGGCGTACGTCACGTCACCGCAGGGCGTGCTGAGCGCGACGCGTTCCGGGTGGCGGGCGGCGTGTGCGGCGATGTCGTCGGCGACCGTGCGCATCACTTCTCCCCCGCCTCGGTGACGGTCAGGTCGACGGCCACGAACCGGAGTTCCGAGGTGTGGCGGCGCCCCTCGTCGTCGGTGAGCCATGCCTGTTCGGGGGTAGGCAGCATCTCGCTGACCTTCAGCCGGGCCCCGGGGTCCTTGCGGGCGAGCCTGCGCGCCGCCTTGGCGAGGATGGTGACGTACACCGGGCTGTCGAAGTCGACGTAGAACGGCCGGGGTTCGGTCGGGGAGACCACGAACACGAACCGGGGGAGCTCGTGCCGAAGCTGCCAGTGCCGGGCCCGCACGAAGCGGGCGGCCTCCGTCTTCTCGTCGGCGAAGTCCACGTCCGAGACGGGCAGTTGCCAAGTCTCGCGGGCGAGGGTCATGCGGTCCACGGTGATGCGCGGGGTGTGCTCGCCCTCGGGGCGCAGGGTGAAGCGGTCCATGACACGCTGGGTGAGGGTGTTGGCGTAGGCGTCGAGCACGTCGTACGCGGTGCCGTCGGGCAGGACGGCCGTGAGCCGGCCGGCCCGGTCCTCGACGCGGACGTCGGCGCTCGCCGCCGTGCGCGGGCGGTGCGGGTCGCCCGTCTGGTCGACCAGGGCCACGTAGTGGTCCTGGGGCCGGTCCAGCGAGGGCCGGCTGCGGGTGGACCACTTCAGCGGCAGTTCCTTGGGCAGCATGGGAAGCAAGCGCGGTCCGGGGAAGTCGCGGGTGGTCTCGGCGAGCAGTTCGTCCCGGTCGGGGTGCTGGTGCACGAACAGTGAGGCGCCCATCGTGTTGAGCGCGCAGTGCATCTCGCCGAGGACGAGTCGCACGTCGCCGCGGGCGAGGGCGTCCTCGTCGTCGGCGACGACCAGCACGTCGGGGCTGATGTACCGGGCCAGCGACCAGCCGTCGCCGGGCTCGTCGAACTCCCGGCGCACCCCTTCGGCCAGTTCGGCCGTGGTCAGCCGGACCCTGCGCACCCCCGGCGGAACGTCGAGGATCCGAGCCCACTTGGCGCGGAGTTCGGCCTGTACGGCGTCGACGAGGTCGCCGGCGTCGGGATGCGGGGAGGGCAGCGTGTGCAGCCACAGGGTGGCCAGGTCGACCGGCTCGCCGGTGGCGCGCAGCCGTTCGTACACGGTGTGCAGGCGGGCGCGGACGGCCTCGGCGAAGCGGTTCGTCATCCAGCGGGCGGCCGTCAGGCACAGCTGGAGCGGTTCGAGGTGGGCCAGCAGTCCGGCGCCGAGGGTGGCGGTGGCGGCACGTCGGGCGTCGGAGTACACCAACCCCCGGCAGGGCGCGGTGCGTTCACCCTTGGCACGCTGGGCCTCGCTGTCGGTCAGCGCGGCGAAGTCTGCCTCCAGCGCGCCGATCGCGGCGGTCAGCGCGGTGGCGTCGGTGCCGGCGGCGCGTACGGCGTCCCGGCCGCGTTCCAGTACGGCGAGGCGTTCCAGCGCACGTTCGCGCACGGCCTCATCCGGGACGCGCTCCAGTATGCGGCGCAGGGCGCGGTCGGGGTGGGTGTCGGCGGGGACCTCCAGCCGCCACTGGACCCAGCGGTGCGTGACCAGGCCCCTGACGATGTCGGCCGCTTCGTCCTCGCTCAGGGCCAGTTCAGCGGCGATGGCGTTCAAGTGCCTGGTGCCGTCGCAACGTTCCAGAACAGCCAGGTCCCGTGCTGCGACCTGCTGGGCCGGGCGTCCCGGGACCCGTGCCGTGCCGTCCGCGCAGCGCACGAACGACACTCGGCGCGGCGGGATCCAGCGCATCAGCGCGCTGTCCGCGGCCAGGACCTTCGCGAGCGCGTCGATCGCCCAGCCGGAGAAGTACACCTCCTGCGCGGCGAGGAGGCCGGTGCCGGGGTCCACCAGGACGCCGCCGGGCTCGGAGGGGTCCCAGCGGCCCCAGCCGACCGGGCCGAAGAAGCCGATCGTGTCGTTCTTCACGCAGAACCGCTGCCAGTAGTGGGCGACCAGCTCCTCGCGCTGACGGGGCATGCTGCTGCGGCTGTCGGCACTCGGGGTCCAGCGCAGGAACGGGGCGATGCCGGTGCGCAGGACGGCGGGGTTCTGCCAGGCGAGGGCCGCCTGGAAGCGGGGCTGGGCGGCGATGCCCTGGAGGTACCGGGCGGTGTCCACGGCGGCCGTGGCGAGGTCCTCGGCGAACGCCTGCCACTGCGGTCCGGACAGCTCGGTGCCGGGACCGAACTTGTCGGCGGCCTGGGCGAGTCCGGGCGGGGCGAGCCTCAGCACGCCGTCGGCGGGGAAGCCCGGGCCACGGAGCGCGAACTGCTCCCACAGCCGCCAGCCTCCGCCCGGCAGCAGGACGGTCGCGTGCTCGTCCGACATCGCGTGCTCCTTCCGGAAGGGGGGTGTTCGGTGATCGCTCGGCCCGGCCGGGCGGTTCGCGACCGGAGAGCACGGTCCCGCGTCACGGCCGTGCGTCACCAGAGAAGATCCGGCAGCAACGCGCGCCGTCGGTTCGGCGCGTTCCTCCCTGACCCGGCCGGGCGGTTGCGGACACGCTTGGCGGGTCGGCTCCGAACCGTGGCCGGCCCCATCACCTGCGGGAGGTTCACCGTGACGCAAGCCAACTCCGCGACCGGCGCGGGCGGCGCAGAAGCCCGCCCCGGCACCGACGACGTGTATCTCGTCGTGCGCAACGACGAGGAGCAGTACTCGATCTGGCGGGCGGACCGCAAGCTGCCCGCCGGCTGGTACCGGGAGGGCCTGAGCGGCACCCGCCAGGAGTGCCTGGACCACATCGGCGTGATCTGGACCGACATGCGCCCGCTCAGCCTGCGCCGCCGACTGGCCGGGGTCGATGCCTGAGGCCGGGCCGGCTCTGCTGGCGGTCGGGCCGTCCCACCCCCCGCCGGCGGCTCCGCTCGCCGGACCGCTGTGCCCCGCCGTACTGGATCTGTCCGCACCGCATCACCGGACGTGCGCGGCGGGCCCGCGCACGCCGCCGGCGCCGGCGCTGTTGGAGCTGTACCTGGCCGAGGTGGGGGCGCAGGACGACCGCGCGCTGCTACGGGCCCAGGAGTTGCTGGACGCCGAGGAGCGGGCGCGGGCCGGCGCGTTCCGCCGCACACGGGACCGCGACGCCTACGTGGTCGCGCACGCGGCCCTGCGGACGGTGCTCAGCCGGCTGCTGGGCATCCGGGCCGAGGCGCTGCCGCTGATGCGCGAGCCGTGCGCGGGCTGCGGAGGTCCGCACGGCCGGCCCGCGCTGCGCACGCCGGGGGTGCACTTCTCCCTGTCGCACAGCGGGGACCTGGTGCTGGTGGCGCTCGCCGGCGCGCCGGTCGGTGTCGATGTGGAGGAGCTGGCCACCGCGGAGGCGGTGCGCAGCGCGCACCGCGCGCTGCACGCGGCGGAGGCGGAGGAACTCGCACGGCTGCCGGTGCACGAGCGGCAGGCGGCTTTCACCCGGACCTGGGTGCGAAAGGAGGCGTATCTGAAGGGAATCGGTACGGGGCTGGTGCGCGATCCGGCCCTCGACTACGTCGGCACCGGGTCGCGGCCGGCCGCGCCGGCACCGGAATGGACCCTGGGGGACGTCCTCGTCCCGACGGGGTACGCGGCGGCGGTGGCGCTGCGGAGGGAGTGACGCGGCACGCCCGCACCACGCTCAGAACACCGCGCACGCGAGCACGCCACACAGCGGCACGCCTCACGGAAACACCGCACGCACGAGAGCGAAACCCACGAGAGAGGCACAAGCGAGAGAGGCAAAGGCGTCAGCGGCGGGGACCGGTCCGACGACCGGTCCCCGCCGCGTTGTCGGCCCCCGTCGGCCGCGCTCCACCCTCACGACTCCCCCGCGTCCAGAGCAGGACCCCCGCGCTGCGATCGCCGCGTGACCGCTCCGGAACCCACCATCCTCGCCACCTCCGCAGGGCACCGCGTCGGCACACGCACCGGGTGTTCTTCGCTGCCCTCGTTCACCACGCGGTCGACCTCTCCGGTGTGCACGGCAGGCGACCGCGCATCCTCTACGTCGGCACGGCGACCGGGGGCGCCGAGCTCGTCACGGCGCGGGTGGCGGAGGCGGCCCGGGTGGCGGGCTTCGACCTGACGCCCCGGTACCTGTTCCCCATGCCGAACGTCGAGGACGTCGAGGCCACCGACGACGGCGTGGGCCTGGTCTACCGGGGGACGGAGCTGGTGGAGGCCGTGGCGGAACTGCCGGGCCGGGGCGCGTACGTGGTGCGCCGGGACGGCGAGCGGGCGGTGGAGGAGCGCCTGACGCCCCGGTTGCTGCCGACACCCGGCTTCTGAGGCCGGGCGCCGGTCACGGCCGGGCGGGGTGACGGGCGGGCGATGCCCGCCGTACCCGTCTCCCGTCCCGCCGCGCGATGACGGCCGCATGTCAGATCAGGCCGTGGCGCACGGCCCGCGCGACCGCGTGGGCGCGGTTGCGGGCCTGCAGTCGCGCCATGATCTCGTAGATGACGTTCTTCACGGTGTGCTCGGAGCAGTCCAGCGACCGGGCGATGTCCGCGTTCTGGTGCCCCTCGGCCATGAGGCGCAGCACGGATGACTGACGGACCGTCAGGGACGTCGGCCCGGCCTCGTCCGTCCCCGGCCGACCGGGCTGCGAATCGGCCGTCAACAGGTGGGACAGCTCCGGGTACGGGATGCTCGGGTGCGGCTGTCCGGCACGGCGGACAGCCGCCGCCAGGCTCTCCTCGGTGAGATCCGCGGTCCTGAGTACGACCGCCCCGACGCGCAGGGCCAGCAGCAGCCCGGACCGGCCGACCGTGT
The DNA here is from genome assembly GCF_044757755.1 of Streptomyces sp. NPDC091209. Taxonomy (NCBI): domain Bacteria; kingdom Bacillati; phylum Actinomycetota; class Actinomycetes; order Kitasatosporales; family Streptomycetaceae; genus Streptomyces; species Streptomyces sp. NPDC091209. The sequence continues at coordinate 72,961 of NZ_JBIVVR010000010.1, forward strand.
CGCACACGAGCAGCAGGGGGCCGGGCTCCCGCGGTCCGCTCAGAGCCCGTTCGGCGTCGTCGGCGACGACGACGGTGACCGTTCCGGGCTCCGCGCGGCCGGGCGCGCAGTCCAGTCCGGCGCGGCGGGCGAGGGCGCCGACCCGGTCCGCGTGCCGCGACGGCAGGATGCGCACCGCCGTGGGCGCGCCGGGGGCGGCGGTCAGCGTGGCCGTCACAGCAGGCCCGCCCGGAGTGCGTAGGCGACGGCGTGTGCGCGGTTGCGCAGCCGGAACCGCTGGGTGATGTCGTGCACCACGGTGGTCACGGTGCGCGGCGAGTAGGCGAGGCGCTGGGCGATCTCGGCCGTCTCGTGCCCGTCGGCGAGCAGTCGCAGCACCGATCGTTCGCGGTCGGACAGCGCGCCGCCGGCCCAGCCGTCGCCATGTCGGGTCTCGGCAGGATGGTCCAGGACCTGTTCCAGCAGATCCATCGGTACGGTGCAGTCGTCCCGGGCGGCGGCCAGCACCGCGTGGGACAGCCGGGACGCGTCGGCCTCGCGGCGCAGCAACAGGCCCCGGGCGCCGGCGGCCAGGGCGTGCAGAGCATCGCCGGAGGCGAGGACTCCGCTCACCAGGACGACGGCTGGGCGTTGCCGCCCGGCGCGGGTGCTGCGCACCATGTCGAATTCGGCCGGGCCCAGCCGGTCCATGGTGAGGACGGCGACGCGGGCGTCACCGGGCTCGCACAGGTCCAGCTCCGGGCAGGCCTGCAGGACACTGCGCGTGCCGGACTCCAGGACCGGGTCGAGGGCGACCACACCGACAGGGACGGGAACTCCCATCTGCTGCTCCTTGGAAGGTCGTCCGCCCGGTCGGAAGACTGCGGGCGGTCTGAGGGGTACTGCGCTCCAAAGTGCCGCCACCGGCCGGTCGCGGGCATCCGTAGTCGGTCCCCACCTTTCCGTGCGGCCCAGCCGCGCGGGTGGGCCCGGTACGGGGGAACGCCCGGTGCGTCCGGGGTGTCCGGCACGTCGACGCCCGCTGCCGGGCCTCGCACGGTGCGAGGTCTACCCCGCGGGCACGGCGGAGGGGGCGCATGGGGGTCGGACAGCGCGGGAAGGGGGGTGTTCCCGGCGACGGCACGGTGCGAGGGCCGTGGGGAAGGGTCGAGGACGGTCGTTCGGCCGCCCTCCTGGGGAACCTGGGTAGTCCCGTTCCGACCTGCGGTTTCACCGTGTCCGGGCGCTGCCTCCCCCACCTTTCCCCGCCTGTGGGGAGGGGCCGCGCAGAATATGGGGGTCACTTCCCCATGTGGGGGTCGGCGGCGTCTGCGACCTTCGTTGACGTGACTGAAACCGCCAGCCTCCCGGCTCCCCTGAGCGCCGGCCTGCCGCTCGCCTGGTGGGCCCCGGCGCTGTCCCTCGCGGAGCGGCTCGCCGCCCCCGGACTCCCGGCCGCGCCCACCGATTCCGCCGCCACCGGCTACGCCCCCTGGGCCGTCGGCGACGCGGAGGGCTTCGCGCTGCGGCTGGCGCATCTCGGCGTGGGCGGTGCCTCGGCGACGGCCCTCGCCGAGGAGTCTGCCGAGCGGCTCTGCGCCCGGGCCGAGAAGCCCGGCTGGGCGCAGTACGTCGAAGCGGCTCTGGAGGCCGCCCCCGAGAACCCGCAGGAGCCGGAGCAGCCGGCCACTGACGGCACCGGGCCCGAGGTCTTCGCACACGTCGTACGACCGCTCGTCGCAGCGTCCGCCTCCCGGCTCGCCGCCCTGCTGCCGGAGGTCACCGCCACCGAACGGGGCCTGTGGTGCGGCGAGTTCGAGCGATGGCTGACCCGTGAACTGGTCCGGCCGGCCGCCCGCACCCTGGTGCGGGAGCTCGACGGGGCCCGGCGCGCCGGACGGCTGCGCGGAGCGGGTCCGCGCGAGCGGTTCGCCTCCTTCGTCGCGGACACCGGCACCCGGGACGGCCTCTGCGGCCTGTTCGCCACCTACCCGGTGCTGGCCCGGATGCTCGGGCAGAGCGCGCTGGACGCCGTGGACGCGACGGCCGAGCTGGTGGCGCGTTTCCGGGCCGACCGGGACGACCTGGTGACCGGTCTCCTGGACGGACGCGACCCCGGTGCGCTCGCCCGGGTCGAGCTGGGGCTCGGCGATGCTCACCAAGGCAACCGGGCGGTCGCGATCCTGCACTTCGCGGACGGTGACCGGGTGGTGTACAAGCCGCGCCCGCTCGGCCAGCACGCCCTGCTGGACGAACTGACGGCCTGGCTCCAGACCAAGGTGCCCGGGCTGGCGCTGCGCACCCCGCGCACTGTGCGCCGGGAACGCCACGGCTGGCTGGAGTTCGTGGCACACCGCTGGTGCCGGACGGTCACCGAGGCCGACGCCTTCTACCGCCGACAGGGCTCGCTGCTGGCACTGCTCTACGCGGTGGACGGAGCCGACATGCACTACGAGAACGTCATCGCCTGCGGCGACCAGCCGGTCCTGGTGGACGCCGAGACGCTCTTGCACACCGGGTTCCCGCAGCCCATGACGGCCGGCGACGACCCCGCCGCTGACGCCCTGCACTCCTCGGTGCACCGCACCTGTCTGCTGCCCCACCTGCTGATCGGCGAGCGCGGGTCGCTCGACATCTCCGCGCTCGGCCGCTCCACCGACGGCACCTACCCCAGCGACGGGCTGCACTGGGAGGACAGCGGCCTGGAGACGATGCGGGCCGTGCGGGCACCTCTGCTCAGCCCGGCCGGGCAGAACCAGCCGCTGCCCCACGGACACCCCCTGGACGGTGCGGACCACCGGGCGGCCCTGCTCGACGGGTTCCGCACGGCCTACGCGGCCATCGTCGCCCACGGCAAGGAACTGACCTGCGAGGGAGGCTTGTTGACGGTCCATGCCGACAGCCCGGCGCGGCTCATAGCCCGCTCCACCCGCCTGTACGCGACACTGCTGGAGGAGTCCACCCATCCGCTGCTGCTCGGTGACGCGCTCGCCCGGGAAGGTGTGTTCGCCGTGCTGTGGACCGAGTCGGCGCTCGACGAGGCGCGCGGGAGGCTCGTCGAGCACGAGACGGCGGACCTGTGGCGCGGCGACGTCCCCCTGTTCGTCCACCGGCCGTCCGGCACGGGGGTCCGGACGGCCGGTGGGACCTGGCTGCCGGACGTACTGCCGGAGGCGAGCCTGACCGCCGTACAGAAGAAGATCGCGAGGATGGACGAGGTCGACTGCCACGACCAGGAGTGGATCGTCTCGGCCTCCCTGGCTGCGCGGGGTGTCTGTGCCGCGCCGAACCGGCCGCGGTCCGCGCTCGCCGTGGCACCCGTGCCCGCTGTCGTGCCCGACGCGTCACGGTTGCTGGCCGCCGCGTGCGGGATCGCCGACGAGATCGCCGCCCGCGCGGTACGGGACGGCGGCCGCTCCAACTGGCTCGGGCTGGAGCGCGTTTCCGGTCCGCACTGGGCGGTGCTGCCCATGGGCGCCGGACTCGCGCAGGGCTACTGCGGGGTCGCACTCTTCCTGGCCCACACGAGCGCGCTGACCGGGGCCCAACGGTACGCCGCGCTGGCCCGCGAGGCGGTCCGGCCGCTGCCCGCCCTGCTGAAGGCCCTGGCCGCCGACCCCGAACTGAGCGCGGCGGCCGGTCCAGGCGCCTACGACGGTCTCGGCGGCGTCCTCTACGCCCTGGTCCGGCTGCCGGCACTGCTCGGCGGGAAACCGTTCGACTGTCTGCCCGACGCGCTCACCGCGCTCGGCAACGCCGCGGCGGCCTGCCCGGACCCGGGGCTGGCCGGCGGCACGGCCGGGGCACTGGCCGCCGCCGTCGCCGTACACGAGACGACCGGCGAGCCGGAGGCGCTGAGGCTGGCGGACGCGCTCGCGGACCGGTTGCTGGCGGCGTCGCCGGCCCTCGGCACGGACCCCGGGTTCGCGGACGGCACCGCCGGGATCGGCTGGGCGCTGTTGCGTTACGCCGCCCGGCGACCGGAGCGCTCCGCAGCACACGCGGCCACCGCCCGGGAACTGCTCGACGCCGCGGTCCGGCACGCGGGGGCCATCGGTACGGACCCGTCCTGGGCCCGCGGGCTGGCCGGCGTGGCTGCTGCCGCCTCACTGCCGTCGGCCGCCACGCTCTCGGCCCGGCTGCGGAATGCCGAGGTGCGTCCCGACCTCAGCCTCGGTCAGGGCTCGCTCGGAACGCTGGAGGCCCTGGCCGTGCTCGCCGGCCAGGGTGACGCCCCGGCCGCCGAGACACTGACCCGGCGCACCGGCCAGGTGCTGGCGCTCGTCGAAGCCCAGGGCCACCGGTGCGCCACCCCCGACCACGTTCCCTCCCCCGGACTGCTGACCGGCCTGTCCGGCATCGGCTACGGACTGCTCCGCCTCGCTCACCCCGACACCGTGCCGTCCGCCCTGCTCCTCGGGCACCCCGGCCACTGACCCCACCACGCTCCTCTGCCCGTCAGCACCACAGCACTTCTCCACCTCCACCCCGTGCGCCGCGCACGGGACATCAGAAGGGGATCACCGTCATGGACAAGCATCTCGCCGCCACCGCCACCGCCGACGTCACCGAGACCGGCGCCGAGCAGGACGCGGCGGGCGGGATCACGCTCAAGGGCCGCAACCGCGCCTGCGCCCGCGCCCGCGTGCTGGCCGGAATGGTCCTGACCAGCGGCATCGTCATCACGCTGAGCACGCTCGACACCTCGGTCTCCGCACCGAAGTGACCGGGCGCCGGTCCTGACACCACGTGATGGCGCGGGTCCGCCGGGCGGGCCCGCGCCGCCGCGTGCGCAGGGGGGCCGTACGCGGCCCGCGCCGGTTCCGTGCGACCTGCCCCAGGTCCCGACATTCCGATTATCATCATCGTTCATGCGTTCCCATACGCCTTCCCTGGTCGGGCGGGACTCCCAACTCGCCGTGCTCGAAAGCGCCCTGACCGACGCTCGACAGGGACGCGGCGGTGTGGTGTTCCTGGTCGGGGAGGCGGGGGTCGGCAAGTCGCGGCTCGCCGCGGAGGCCGTGGGCGACGCGCTGGACACCGGTATGCGGGTGCTGCGGGGCCGTAGCAGCACCACGGGCCCTGCCGTGCCGTTCCGGCCACTGACCGAGGCCCTGATGTCGCTGTTCCGTGGCGGCGTCCCCATGGACGACCTGGCCCTCGGCCCCTACCAGCCGGTGCTCGGACGGCTGATTCCCGACTGGGACACCGGCGAGCGGGACAGCAGTTCCATGGTCATCCTGGGCGAGGCGGTGCTGCGCCTGCTCATCGCCGCCGGGCGCGGGCAGGGCCAGCTCCTCCTGCTGGAGGACCTGCACGACGCCGACCCCGAGACGCTGGGCGTCCTCGAGTACCTGGTGGACAACCTCGAGTACACGCCCGTACTGCTGCTGGCCACCGTGCGCACGGACTTGAGCGACGCCCTGGACCTCGCGCAGTCCGCGCGCCGCCGGGGCGCCGCCACCCTGCTCGAACTGCCGCCGCTGACCCGGCCGCAGGCGCACGCGATGATCGCGGCCCAGTTGGGCGTCGACGAACCGCAGGACGTGCCCGAGGCGGTCCTGCGGCGGCTGTGGGAGGCCAGCGCGGGCAGCCCGTACCTGGTCGAGGAACTCCTGCAGTCCATGATCGGAGCCGGCACGCTGGTGCAGGGGCCGGACGGCTGGCGGCCCGTCGGGGATCTGCGCAGTGACGTTTCGTCGACGCTGGCGCGCGGCATACTGCGCCGCATCGACCTGCTGGGCGCTCAGGGCCTGACCCTGCTGTCGGCCGCGGCCGTGCTGGGCCGGCGTTTCTCCCTGACCGTTCTCCAGCGCATGACCGGCGTCGACGACCGCTCGCTGCTCAGCCATCTACACGCCGGCCTGGCGGCGCGGCTGGTGATCCCCGACGAACCGGCCCCCGACTGGTACTCCTTCCGGCACTCCCTCACCGTGGAGGCCCTGTTCACGCAGATGACGCCGGGTCAGCGAGCGGACCTGGCGCGGCGGGCCGCGCAGGCGGTGGAGGAACTGCACCCCGATCTGCACGGCGACTGGTGCGCGCTGGCGGCCGGGCTGCGCTGCGAGGCCGGGGACCGGGTCGAGGCCGGCCTGCTCTTCGCGGACGCGGGCGGCCGTGCCCTGGCGGCCGGCGCGCTCGGTTCCACGGTGACCCTGCTGGGGCGTGCCGAGAGCCTGCTCGCCGACGCCGACGATCCCCAGGCGCGCGCCGCGGTGCTGGAGAACCTGCTGCCGGCGCTCGCCGAGGCCGGTGACTTCGCCCGCGCCTTCGATCTGACCAAGGACCTGCATGCGCTGGGCGGCTCCGGGCTGGGTCCGGCCCGGCTGGCCACGCTGCACGCCCGGCTGGCCAAGGTCGCCCACACCGCGGGGCGGTGGAGCGACGGCAACCGGCAGATCGACCGGGCCCGCGAGGTGCTGGCGGCGGCGCCGGACGAGGTGACCGCCGCCGTTGTCGACGTCACGGCCGCCTATCTGGCCCTGGACACGCCGGGTCCGGACCGCACCCAGCACGCGGAGAAGCTGGCTCGTTCGGCCGCCGACACCGCCGAACGCCACGGACTGCCGGTCGTCGCCTGCCAGGCCCAGGAGTTGCTCGCGACCGTGGCCCGCGAACGGGACCCGCAGGAGTCCGAGGCGATGCTGGGGCAGGCCCTCGCCACGGCGGAACGCCATCGCCTGCCGCTCCAGCGCATGTACGCGGCCACCCGGCTGGGCGGCAACGCCTGGCTCGCCAAGGGGGACGCCTCCGGCCTGCTGGCGGCCCGCGAGGAGGCGCTGCGGCTCGGCTCGGTCAACATCGTGCACACGGTCGACGGCATCCTCGTCCTCGACGCGGTGCTGCGCGGCCACTACGACAGTGCCCGGTCCTCCGCCGCCGAGTGCCTGGCCGTCGTACGCCGGCTGCGGCTCGCGCCCGCCACGCGGTACGTCCTGATGGCGCAGGCCGTCCTGGAGGCGCATCACGGGAACCGTGCGGGGATGGAGGCGGTGCTGGCCGCGTTCGCCGAGTGGGACGGCGCTGGTTCCCAGGAGGAGCCGCTCAGCCGTGGCCTGGCCCGTGCTTTCTGCGCGCTGCTGGAGGAGGACCGCGAGCAGGCCCGGGCCGAGCTGGGTACGGTGTTGGCGCTGGAGGCGGACAACCCCTCCACCTACCATCTCAGCGGCACCCACGGCCTGGTGCTGCTGCTGGACATGCTGGCCGGACGGGCGGACCGGGCCCGGCACGAGGAGATCAGCGCCACCGCCATGGCGCGCATGCGCTGGAACCGGCAGTTCGTGCTGCTCGCGGAGGCCGTGCTGCTGGGCCGCGAGGGCGAGGCGGCTCGGGCTGCGCAGACAGTCGAGTCGGCACTGACGGTGGCCGAGCCCTATCCGCTGGCGCAGCATCTCGGACTGCGGCTGATCGCGGACGCGGCACACCAGGACGGCTGGGGCGACCCGGTGGGCTGGCTACGCCGGGCCGAGCACTACTTCCACGAGCGGGACGTCCCGGCCGTCACCGGCGCCTGCCGGGCGGGGCTGCGCCGGCTCGGCGCCCCCGTGCACCAGCACCGCACCGGCACCAGCGGCATCCCCGACCGACTGCGCGCGCAGGGCGTCACCGTGCGCGAGTTCGAGGTGTTCCGGCTGCTCGCGGAGCGGCTGTCCAACAAGGACATCGCCGACCGGCTGTTCATATCGCCCCGTACTGCGGAGAAGCACATCGCGAGCCTGGTCACCAAGACCGGGGCGACCAACCGCTCAGACCTGTGCGCGCGGTCGGCCGCCCTGCGCTCCGGCTAGGGCCCGCCCTGCGGGCGTCCTGTGGGTCGGGCGGGAGCTTCGCAGGACGCGCCTATCGCATCCGGCGCACCTCCCGGGACCCGAGTACCGCGAGACCCGTGAGGGCGAGCACCGCGGCGACCGCCCCGAACAGGGCGAGCGTGTCGACACGGGCCAGCGCGCCGCACGCGATCAGCGACAGCGGGGCGGCCGCGTACCCGAGGACCATGTCGACCGCGATGACGCGGCCGAGCACGTCCTTGGGGATGTTCCGCTGGATCCAGCTCAGCCCGAACACCCCCTGGAAGCCGATGGCGAATCCCATGGCGAGCACGGTCGCGACGACCCCCGCGGTGCTGTGCACCAGCCCCAGGACGGCCATCCCCGCGCCCAGCCAGCCGGCCAGGGCCGCCACCAGCAGTCCGACCCGGGGGGTGCCGCCGACCGCGCCGCCCACCAGCGTGCCGAGCATCGCGCCTGCGGCCAGGGACCCGTTGAGCACGCCCAGCGTGGCCGAGCCGCCCCGCAGCACCTGGTCGGCGAGCGTGGCGAAACCGACCGTGAAGGGCCCGGCGTAGCAGAAGTTGACGGCCGTATCGAGGGCGACGATCGTACGCAGCCGGGGGTCGCGCAGGGTGAAGACGACGCCCTCGCGGATACGGGCGCCCAGCGATGGCGGCCGTTCGGCCACGGTATCGGCCGCAGGCTCGGCCTTCCCGGCCGCCGCCTCCGTCTTCCTCGCCACCGGGCCCTGCGTTCGCGCCCGGGGGCCTATGCGCGACACGCACCAGCCGCACAGCACGAAGCAGACGGCGTCGACCAGGAACGCGACCGGTGCGCGGGTCAGGGCGATGACCAGGCCCCCGACGGCCGGGCCGACGACGGCGGCGGTCCGCGAGCCGGCGCCCAGCAGCGCGTTGGCCGGAGTGAGCAGGCTCTCGTCCACCACGGAGGGCAGGATCGACACCCGCGCCGGCTGGAAGAAGGCGTCGACGGCGCCGAAGAGCGCGGCCGCCACGCACAGCATCCACACCGTCAGATGCCCGGTGAGACCGGTAAGTCCGACGACCGTCATCAATGCGGCGCGGGCCCAGCTGGAGGCGATCATCAGGGTGCGCGTGGACCAGGAGTCGCCGAGGGTGCCGCCGACCAGGGTCAGCAGGGCGCGGGGTACGGCCTGGAAGGCGAGGACGTAGCCGAGGGTGAGGGTGGAGCCGGTCAGTCCGAGGGTGATCCAGGAGAAGGCGACGACGCTGAAGCCGTCGCCGAGCAGGGACAGCGACTGTCCCAGCCACAGGAGCCGGAACGGCCGGTGCCGGGCGGGTGCCCACAGCCGCGGACCGGCGCCGGCGAGGGTGGTGGTCATGCTGGGCCTTTCGTCGTGCGGACGTTTGCGGAGGTCCGGTCAGTAGCTGACGGGCAGGGCGGTGAGGCTGCGGTTGAGCAGGGAGGGCTGCCAGTTCAGCGCGCCGGGGTCGCCCAGGGTCAGGCCCGGGTGGTCGCGGACCAGGGTGCCCACGGCGGCCACGGCCACCAGCCGGGCCAGTGCGGCGCCGATGCAGAAGTGGGCGCCGAAGCCGAAGCCGAGGTGGGTGGCGCCGGTGCGGCGGACCTCGAACCGGCCGGGGTCGGGGAAGCGGGCCGGGTCGCGGTTGGCGGCGGCGGTCACCAGGAAGATCCGGTCGCCCGCCCGCAGGGTGCGGCCGTCCAGCTCCAGGTCGCGGACGGCGGTGCGGATCGACATCTTGGAGGGTCCGTCCAGGCGCAGGGTCTCCTCCACGGCTCCCCGCACCAGGCCGGGGTCCTGGCGGACGGCGGCCAGTTGGTCGGGCCGGGTGTGCAGGGCGAGGACGGCGTTCGCGATGAGGTTGCTGGTGGTCTCCCCGCCGGCGAACGCCATCTGGGTGAGCATCCCGACGAACTCCTCCTCGGTGACCGACTCGCCCACCCGGCCTTCCCGCAGCACCTGGCTGATCAGGTCGTCGGCGGGTTCGGCGCGGCGGCGGGCGACGAGGTCGGCGAGATAGTCCTCCAGGCTCACCAGCGCCTGCAGGGACGCCCGGTACTCGCTCTCCTCCTGGGCGGTGCCGAGGACGAGGTCGGCGACGCGGGCGTTCCAGTACCAGAAGGCGGGTGCGTCGGTGCGGGGGATGCCGAGCCAGCGGGCGAACACCAGCGCCGGCAGCGGCTTGGCGACGTCGGCCATGAGGTCGCCGGTGCGGCCCGGCACGGCCTTGCGGGCGAGGACGGCGCGGGTCGCCTTCTCCGTGAATGCCTGGTAGCGGGCCACCGCCCGGGCGGCGAACGCCTCCTGGAAGACCTGGCGCAGCCTGCGGTGCTGCGGCGGGTCGTTGAAGACCATCCAGCGGGACAGGATCCCGAAGGCCCGCTCGGCATCCTCGCGGGCGCCCTGCGGCACGGCGTCCATCAAGGGCCGTACCCGGTCGGCGGAGACGGCGGGGTCGCGCAGGCAGCGCATCAGCGGGTCGTACCCGGTGACGAACCAGGCGTGGTGCAACGGGCTGTAGTAGACGGGAGCATGCTCCCGCAGGGCGTCGAGCCGGCCGTAGGGATCGGCGACCATCTCCGGAGAGAGCAGGTACCGCTCGGTGAAGGCGGGTGCGGCGGCGCCCGGAGCACCGGCAAGGACGGTGGCCGCCGGGCAGGCCGTGGTCGCAACGGCCGCGGGTGCGGCGGCGGTTGCGACGGCCACCGGGGAGACGGAGATCTCGACGGCCGCCGTTGTCCCGGCGGCCGCGACGGTCATCGACGCAGCGGTGGTCATCGGAGCAGCGGTGGTCATCGGGCCTCTCCCGCCTCGGTCGCGACGAGGATGTCGGCGATGCCGTCGACCCTCGGCTCGGCCATCATCGACATGTGGTCGCCCTCGCTGACGTGCAGGGTGAGTCCGCCGCCGGCCAGTTCGCGCCAGCGTGCGACGTAGGTGTCGTAGTCGACGTCCAGGCCCGGCATGGTGCGCCCCCGGGGCAGGCCGGCGGCCTCGCTGCCGACCACGAGGTGCACATGTCCGGGGTACGGGCGGACCTCGTAACCGGCGAGGGCGGCGAGCAGCGAGTGCCACACCTCGATGGGCGCGTCCTCGACGAGTGCCGCCTCGGCCGGGCTCATACCCGCGCCCAGCAGGGTGGCGGTGAGTTCGGCCGTGGCCCGGTCGCGCTCCGCGGAGGGCGGCATGCCGCGCAGCCCGTTCCGCTGGCGCAGTGCCGTACGGAGGTCCTCGGTGACGCCGTTCAACCGGTCGCGCGCGGCAAGGTTGGGCAGATACGGCTCGATCAGGACCAGCGGCGCCACCGGGTGACCGGCGCTGTCCAGCTGAGTGGCCATCTCCAGGGCGATGTTGGCGCCCATGGACCAGCCGAGCAGGGCGTGCGGGCCCTTGTCGCCCCGGTCGGTGATCTCGGCGACGTAGTTGGCGGCGATCCCGGTCACGGTGCTCGGGTCGACCCCGCCGAGCAGTCCCCGGGCCTGGAAGGCGTGCACAGGCCGGCCGGGCGGCAGGGCCCGGGCGAGCGGGACGAACCAGGCGGCGCTGCCGCCCGTGGGGTGCACGCACCACAGCGGCTCCCCCGCGCCCTCGCGCAGCCGTACCTCGGAGGTGACGGCGGTGGGCAGGCCGTCGCCCGCGGCCCGGGTGGCGTGCTCGGCGAGCTGGGCGATCGTCGGGTGCTCGATCAGGTCGCCGACGGAGACCGGCAGTCCGCGTCCGGCGGCCGTCAGGGAGACGCGGACGGTGGACAGGGAGCTGCCGCCGAGGCGGAAGAAGTCGTCGTGGACGCCGACGCGGGCAAGGCCCAGCACCTCGCGCCAGATCTCGGCGAGGATCTTCTCGGCCGGGGTGGCGGGGGCCACGTACTCGGTGTCGCGCTGGGCCAGTTCGGCCGGCGGCAGCGGCAGCGCGCGCTTGTCGATCTTGCCGCTGCGGTTGACCGGCAGCTCGTCGAGGAGGACGAACCTGGCGGGCACCATGTACGCGGGCAGTGAGGCGCGCAGGGCGCGGCGCAGTTCACCGGGGCCGGGGCGCCCGGGGCCGCGGAGGACGAGGTAGGCGACGAGGGCCGGTTCGCCGGGCAGATCGGTGCGGTGCAGGACCACGGCTTGGCCGACCTCGGGCAGCCGCCGCAGCGCGTGCTCGATCTCGCCGAGTTCGATGCGGAAGCCGCGCAGCTTCACCTGCGCGTCGCGGCGGCCGAGCCACTCCACGGAGCCGTCGGGTCGGTGGGTGCCCAGGTCGCCGGTGCGGCACAGCCGTTCGCCGGGCGCGCCGTAGGGGTCGGGGACGTAGGTGGAGGCGGTGAGCGAGGGACGGCCGAGATAGCCGCGGCCCACGCCCTGTCCGCCGAGGTAGATCTCGCCGGGCACGCCGACCGGGACCGGCTGGAGGTCGTCGTCCAGGACGTGGACGCGGGTGTTGCGGGCCGGGGTGCCGATGGGCGGGTGGCCCTGGCCGGGGCTCAGTTCGGCGGAGAGGGTCCACACGGAGGTCTCGGTGAGGCCGTAGACGTTCTGGAAGCGGCGGCCGCGTGACCAGGCGTCGGCGAGTTCGGCCGGGCACGCCTCGCCGGCGACCTGGAGCACCCGCAGCCGGGGGAAGTCGTCCTCGCCGAGCACGGCCAGGGCGCTGGGCGGCAGCATGGCGCCGGTGACCCGTGCCCTGCGCAGGGTGCGGGCGAGGTCGGGGCCGGGGCGCAGGTCCTCCTTGGGCGCGGTGATCAGGCGGCCGCCGTTGGCGAGGGACCAGGTGAGTTCCAGGATCGAGGCGTCGAATCCGAAGGACGCGAACTGCAGGACCCGGTCCCTGGAGCGGGGGCGCACCAGGTCGCGCTGGCCTTCGATCATGTTGGACAGGCCGCGGTGCGGGATGGCGACCCCCTTGGGGGTGCCGGTGGAGCCGGAGGTGTAGATGATGTAGGCGAGCGTGTCGGCGTCGGGCCGGCGGCCCGGAACGGGGTCCATGTATCCGGCGGGGGCGTCCAGTTGGATCACGGGCCCCTGGAACGGCACCGTCCCGTCGAGCGCCCGCTGGGTCAGCAGCACCCGCATGCCGCTGTCCTCGGCCATGAACGCCAGCCGCTCGGTGGGGTGTTGCGGATCCAGCGGCAGGAAGGCGCCGCCCGAGCGCAGCACGCCGACGGCGGCGCGCACCAGGTCGGGGCCGCGTTCGACGCAGATGCCGACCACGGTCTCCGGGCCGACCCCCAGCCGGCGCAACCGTCGGGCCAACTGCTCCGCCTGCCCGTCGAGTTCGCCGTACGTCAGCCGCTGTCCGCGGTACTCGACGGCGACCGCGCGCGGGGTGCGGGCGGCGTGGGCTGCGATGTGCTCGTGGAACAGCAGCGGGGAGGAGGGGATCTCGGGGCCGCGGGCCCAGACGTCCAGGGCGGTGGCGCGGGCCGCGCCGGTGAGCGCGGGGCGCGTGACGCGGGCGTCCGGACCCTCGACCATGGCCTCCAGCTGGGCGCAGTACACGTCGGCCAGTTGCTCGGCCGTGACGGGGTCGACGAACTCGGGGTCCACGTCGAGGGTGAAGGCGTTCACGCTGGCGTTCACCAGCAGCGGGAACATGGTCCGGGCGATCTCCAGGGACTCGTCCCAGGAGTCGTGCGAGAGCCGGTGGAAGTTGACGTAGTTGAAGACCGTGTCGGTCAGGTTCGGCTCGGTGGGACGCAGCCGGGCGATGCGTACGAGGGGCACCCTGCGGTGCGGCAGCATGTCCTGCTCGGCCGCGAAGACGTCCCGCAGGTAGGAACGCCAGTCGGCGCGCGGGCGGGCGACGCCGAACGGCACGGTGTTCAGGAACAGTCCGCGCATCCGGTCCGCGCCGGGCAGCTCGGGCCGTCCGTTGGTGACCAGGCCGATGCTGTGGCCGAGCACGCTCTCGTCGCGGTCGGCGAACAGGCTCATGGTGTGGTGGAAGGCGGTGAGCAGCACGGTACGGCGGGGTACCCCGGCATCCTTGGCCAGCCGGCCGATGCGTTCGGCGAGGTGGGCGTAGGAGCGCCGTACCTCGTGCACCGGCTGCCGGTCCGCACCTGCGCCCGCCGCACGCCGCCGGAGGGTCACCGGCCGCAGGTCGGCGAGGCGTTCACGCCAGTACGTCAGTGACTCCTCACTGTCCAGGGCGGCACGTTCCAGCGCCACGTACTCGGCGAAGGGCGGGGCCTGCGGCGGCCGTGGGGCGGTGCCGTGGGCGACGGCGTCCCGGTGCAGGGCGAGCAGGTCGGCGACGAGCGAGGTCAGGCTCCAGCCGTCCAGCACGACATGGCAGTCGGTGAGGACGAGCCGCAGGTCGTGGTCGGTGATGTGGTGAAGGTGGATGCGGACCAGGGGCGCGGTGGCGAGGCCGAAGCGGTACTCGAACTCCTCGTTGACGAACTGGCGCAGCCGCGCCCTCTGTTCCTCGCGCGGCAGGCCACGCAGGTCCGTGTAGCCGACCCGGAGACGGGCGGCGCGGTGGACGAGCTGGAGGGGTTCGCGGTACGAGACGAGGTCGACGGAGCTGCGCAGGATCGGGTGCCCGGCGACCACCGCGTCCACGGCCGCTTGGAACGCGCCCAGGTCGAAGCCCTCCGGCACGGTGATCTTCAGGTCGGTGACGTTGTGGTAGGCGCCGCGCCGGGGGTCGGCGAGCATCTCGTGCAGCATGCCGGCCTGGAGCATGGTGAGCGGATAGGCGTCGTCGAGCCCGTCGGGCAGGCGGCCGGCGTCGGCGGGGTCGAGCTGGGAGAACGGGGCGACGGGGGCCGGGGCTTCGACGGCTTCGGTGACGAGGGCGGCGAGGTCGGCCAGGGTGCGGGCGCGGAAGACGTCGGCGACGGTGAAGGCGAGCCCGGCCGTGCGTCCGAGGCCGACCAGTCGCAGCGCGAGGATGGAGTCACCGCCCAGGTCGAAGAAGTTGTCGCCGCGGCCGACGTGTCCGGCGCCGAGCACCTGGCTCCACACTCCGGCCAGGGCCTGTTCCACCTGCCCCTCGGGCGGCACCTGCGTGTGCTGCGCGGTCGCGGCGGGGACGGCGGCGGTCAGCGCGGCCCGGTCCACCTTGCCGTTGGCGGTCAGCGGGAGGCGTTCGTGGCGGACAAACAGCGCGGGGACCATGTAGTCGGGCAGGGTCAGCCGCAGCCCCTCGCGCAGGGCGTCGGTGTCGAGCGGGCGGGCCTCCGGAGTGACGACATGGGCGGCCAGGCGGGCCGTGCCGCCGTCGCGGCGGGCCACCACGGCCACGTCGGCGACGCCGGGCAGGGCGCGCAGGGCGGTCTCGATCTCGCCGGGCTCGATGCGGTAGCCGCGGATCTTCACCTGGTGGTCCGCGCGGCCGACGTACGCCAGCTGGCCGTCGGGCAGCACCCGGACCAGGTCGCCGGTGCGGTACATGCGGGCGCCGGGCGCGGCGAAGGGGTCGTCGAGGAAGCGTTCGGCGGTCAGCTCGGGCCGGTTGCGGTAGCCGCGGGCCACGCCGCCGCCGGAGACGTACAGCTCGCCGGTGCTGCCGGGCGGCACGAGCCGGCCCCGGGCGTCGAGGACGTAGCCGTGCTGTCCGGACAGCGGGCGGCCGATGGGAGAGCGGACGCCGGCGACGACGTCCTGCTCGGTGATGGTGCGGATCGTGACGTGCACCGTGGTCTCGGTGATCCCGTACATGTTCACCAGGGCGGGCCGGTGTCCCGGGGCGGTGAACCAGCCGCGGTAGTCGCGGACGTCGAAGGCATCACCGCCGAAGACCACAGTGCGCAGGGCGAGTTCGGAGAAGCCGCCACCAGCGTCCTCCAGGTGGGCGCGCAGGCCCTTGAAGGCGGCCGGGGTCTGGTTGAGGACGGTGACGCCCTCCTCGCGCAGCACCCGGTGCACGGCCACCGGATCGCGCACCTCGTCCGCCGTCAGGACGACGACGCGTCCGCCGCTCGCCAGCGGCGCCCACAGCTCCCACACGGAGAAGTCGAACGCGGGCGAGTGCATCAGCGTCCACACGTCGTCCGGGCCGAAGTCGAAGTGCCGGTCGGCGGCGTCCAGCAGCCAGGCCAGGTTGCCGTGGGTGACCTCGACGCCCTTGGGGCGGCCGGTGGAGCCGGAGGTGTAGATGACGTAGGCGAGGTCGTCGGGTGCCGGGCGGACGTCGTCGGTCCACGCGGGCTCCGGCACACCGCCCTCGGTCCGCACCGGCTCCGGCGCACCGTCCTCGCTCCTCAGGGACTGCGGCGCGCCGTCCTCGTCCAGCGCGATCACCCGGACGGGCAGTGCGTCGACGGCGGCGCGGGTGCCGGTGTCGGTGACGATCCAGTCGATGCCCGAGTCCTGGACGGTGAACTCGCGGCGGGCCTTGGGGTGGGAGGGGTCGAGCGGCAGGTAGGCGGCACCGGCGCGCCAGACGGCGAGGAGGGCGACGGCCAGGTCGGGGGTTCGGTCGAGGCAGACGCCGACCAGCGAGCCGCGGGTGACCCCGGCCGCGCGCAGCCGCTGCGCGAGGCGGGACGCGCGGGCGTCGAGCCGGGCGTAGGTCAGGGAGTGCGCTCCGCTGACGGCGACCGCGTGCGGGGTACGGGCGATGCACCCGGCGACGCGGTCGGCGGCGGTGCGCGGGACGGTCAGGGGCTCGTGGCCGGCGTTGGCGGGTCCGTCCGGGCCGAGCAGGTGGGCGCGTTCGGCGGGGGTCAGCGGGTCGATGGCGCTGAGCGGGGTGTCGGGGGTGGCGTGGAACGCCTGAAGCAGGTTCACGGTGTGCCGGGCGAGCGCGGCGACGGACGCCTCCTCGAACAGGTCGGTCCGGTAGACGAACGCCAGGTCGGTGCGGCCGTCGCCGTCGCGCAGGTCGAGTGTGAGGTCGAACTTGGCGGTGGTGAGGTCGATCCGGTACGGCGCCCCGGTGGCCGCAGCGAGGTCGAACCGGGAGGTCGTGGTGTCCGTGTGCGTGTAGAGGACCTGGACGAGGGGGTTGCGGGCGAGGTCGCGCTCCGGGCTGAGCGCGTCGACGACCTGTTCGAACGGCACCGACTGGTGCGAGAACGCCTCCAGGACGCGTCCCCGGGTTCGGGCGAGCAGCGCGGCCGGGGTCGGGTCGTCGGAGAGGTCGCCGCGCATGACAAGGGTGTTGACGAAGAACCCGACGAGCTGTTCGGTCTCGGCCCGCTCACGGTTGGCGACGACGGTGCCGACGGCGATGTCCTGCTGCCCGCTGTGGAAGGCCAGCGCGGCCTGGAAGGCGGCCAGCACCGTCATGTACGGCGTGGTGCCCGCGCGCCGGCTCAGCTCGGTGAGGGCGTCGGCCTGCGCGGCGGGCAGGGTGACGGTGTGGACGGCGCCGCCGCTGCCGGGGGCGTCGGGGTGCGGGTGGTCGGTGGGCAGGTCCAGCGGGGTGAGGCCGGCCAGCCGGGAGCGCCAGTGGTCGAGGGCGGCGGACGGGTCGCCCTGCCGCTGCCATATCGCGTAGTCGGCGTATTCCAGGGGGAGTTCGGGGAGCAGGGCGGGGCGTTGGCGCGTCCTGGCCAGGTACAGCTCGGTGAGGTCGCGGACGATCAGGCCGAGCGACCAGCCGTCGGCGACGATGTGGTGCATGCCCAGGACCAGCACGTGGTCGTCGTCGTCGGCGCGGACGAGGGTGGCCCGGAAGGCGGGTTCCCGGGCGAGGTCGAAGGGGCGCACCGCGGCCGCGTGCACGGCGGCGGCAACCCGCCGCTCGCGGTCCGCGCCGGACGGGCCGCCCGTCTCCACGACCTCCAGGCAGTCGGGGTCGGCGGGCAGGAGCCGCTGGTACGGAATGCCCTCGTGCTCGGGGAAGACCGTCCGCAGCTGCTCGTGCCGGACCGTCAGGTCCGCGACGGCCGCGCCCAGGGCGGCCGGGTCCAGCGGGCCGGTGAACCGCCAGGCGGCGGGCATCAGATAGGTGGCGGCGCCGGGGTCGAGGCGGTCCAGGAAGTACAGGCGCTGCTGGGCGGGGGACAGTGGGGTCCGGTCGGGGCGGGGACGGGTCCGTACGAGACCGTCGTCCCGTACGGCGGTCCGGCCGCGCAGCCGCTGCTCCAGCAGTCGCCGGGCGGCCGGGGACAGGCCGCCGGGCGGGGACAGCTTGTCGGCCGGGGACGGCCCATCGGCCGGGGCGAGGGGGCCGGGGCGCATATCGGATGTGGTCATCGGGTAACTCCGATCTCGAACTCGGGAAGAAGTCCTGGGGCAGGGCGGGCGCGGCGGGCGCTCAGAAGTCGGTGAGCGAGAGGTCGATCTCGTCGTCGCTCATCTGCGAGATCAGCTCCAGCAGCCGGCGCTCCACCTCGGCGGCGAGCCCCGCCACCGTGGGGTGTTCGAACAGGTCCCGGACCTGCAACGGGCAGTCGAACGCGGTGCGCAGCCGGGAGGCGACCGCCACCGCGCGCAGCGAGTGGCCACCCAGGACGAAGAAGTCGTCGTGGACGCCGACCCGGGGCAGGTCCAGCACCTCGCACCAGACCTGCGCGACGACCGTCTCGGCCGGGGTGCGCGGCGCCGTGAAAGCGTGCCGCTCGCGTGCCGCGGGCTCCGGCAGGGCGGCGGTGTCCAGCTTCCCCTGGACCGTCAGGGGCAGCGCGTCGAGCAGGACGATCGCCGAGGGCACCAGGTAGTGCGGCAGTTGGGACCGGAGTTGCGTCTCCAGGGACTCCTCCGACAGGCCGCTGCCGACCGCGTAGCCCACCAGCGCCTTCTCGCCGTGCAGGGTGCGGACGACGACCGCCGCGCCCCGCACTCCGGGGTGCCGGCGCAGCACCGCCTCGGCCTCCTTCGGCTCGACACGGAACCCGCGGATCTTGACCTGGTCGTCGTTGCGGCCGAGGAACTCCAGCTCGCCTTCGGGCAGTCGGCGTACGACGTCACCGGTGCGGTAGAGCCGGCCGCCGGGCGTGCCGAAGGGGTCGGGCACGAACCGCTCGGCGGTCAGGGCCGGCCGCGCCAGGTAGCCCCGGGCCAACTCGGCCCCTCCGAGCAGGAGTTCCCCGGGTACGCCCTCGGGGACGAGTTCGCCCAAGGGGTCGACCACGTAGGCGCGGCGACCGCCCAGGGGCCGGCCGATGGGCACCCCGCCGGGTGGGACGGCGGCGACGCTGTGCGCGGTGGCGGAGATCACCGCTTCCGTGGGCCCGTAGGTGTTGAGCACAGGCACCCCGGGAAGGTACGCGAACCACCGCTCCAGCGGATCGGCGGGCAGCGCCTCTCCCCCGGTCACCAGCAGTCGCAGGGACGCCAGGCGCGGGGCCAGCAGGTCGAGCCGGGACACCAGCTCCGCCCAGTAGGAGGGGGTGAGTTCCATGACGGTCACCCGCTCGGCCGCGACCCGGTCGGCGAGTTCCTCCACGGCCCAGATCTCGTCCGGGCGCACGATCACCGCGGCGCCGACGGTCAGCGCGGGCAGGATCTGCTCCAGCGAGGCGTCGAAGGAGGTCGAGGCGAAGGTGAGCACCCGGTCGTGCGCCGTCAGCGCGAACTTCTCGCGTGCGGCGGCCACATGGGCGTCCAGGGCGTGGTGCTCGACCCCGACCGCCTTGGGGCGGCCGGTGGAGCCGGAGGTGAAGATGACATACGCCAGGTCGCCGGGGTCGGGGGTGTGCCAGGGGCCGTCGGGCTGCGGCCGGACCTCGTCGGCGTCGACCACCGCCATGCCGAGCGCGGTGACCTTCTCGCGGTTGCGCGCGTCGGAGACGACATGCCGGACCCCGGCCTCCTGGAGCATGTACCGCAGCCGCTCCTCGGGCAGCAGGGTGTCGAGCGGGACGTAGACACCACCCGCCCGCCAGACGGCGAGCATCGCGGCCACGGACCACACACCCCGGCCGACGCACACGCCGACGGCGTCGCCGGGGGCCACTCCCCCGTCGGTCAGGGCGGCGGCCAACCCGCCGGTCAGGGCGTCCAGTCGGGCGTGTTCGAGGGTCGTCCCCTCGCACACGACGGCCGGGTCGTCCGGCCGGCCGGCCACCCGGAACCTCGGCGCGGGCGCGGCGTCCCGCCCCGCCGACGCCACCAGGCGGTCCCGTTCTCCCGTGGTGAGCAGTGGTGCCTCGTCGGCCCGGGTGCCGGGGTCGGCGACGACGGCTTCCAGCAGCCTGCCGACATGGCGGGCGAAACGGGTGACGGTGGCCGGTTCGAACAGGTCGGCGGCGTACTCGACGTTGAGGGCGAACCGTCCGGGGCGGACCACGAAGGTGGCCGTGAGGTCGAACTTGGCCGAACTCCACGGCAGCGGGAAGTCGGTGGTGTCCAGGCCCGGAAGTCCGGAGCCGCCCGTGGAGGCGTCCTGGACGTCCACCATGACCTGGAACAGGGGGTTGCGGGACAAGTCGCGCTCGGGGCGTAGCCGCTCCACGACCCGTTCGAAGGGAACCTCCTGGTGGTCGAAGGCGCCCAGGACGACGTCCCGTACCCGGTCCACGAGTCCGGCGAAGTCGGGGCGCCCTGACAGGTCCGTGCGCAGGACGACGGTGTTGACGAAGAAGCCCACCAGCGGCTCCAGTTCGACCCGGCCGCGGCCGGCGACGGGGGTGCCCACCGATACGTCGGTCTGACCGGACCAGCGGGCGAGGACGGCCTGGGCGGCGGCCAGCAGCACCATGAACCGGCTCGCGCCGCGCTCGCGGGCGAAGGCGTCCACGCGCTCCACGAGCGGGGCGGGCAGGTCGACCTCGACGGCGCCGCCGCGGCCGGTGAACGCGGTCGGCCGGGGCCGGTCGGTGGGCACTTCGAGGGCGGGCGCGGCCTCCAGCGTCCGCTGCCAGTAGGCGAGTTGCGGCTCCAGGGCACCGCTGTCGGTGCGCTCGCGCTGCCACACGGCGAAGTCGCCGTACTGGACGGGCAGCGGTGCCGGCGCCGCCTCCCGGCCCGCCAGGCGGGCCGCGTAGTGCTGGGCGAGTTCGTCGAGCAGGACGCCCTTGGACCACCCGTCGGTGACGGCGTGGTGCAGGGCCAGCAGGACCACGTGGTCGTCACCGGCCAGCTCCCACACCCCGGCCCGCAGCAGGGGCGGCCGCGCGAGGTCGAAGCGGCGCGTGGCGAGCGCCTCGGCCTGCCGTCGTACGGCCTCCAGGCGTGCGTCCAGGTCTGGTGCCTCGGGCGCGGCCTCCCACTGGAGCGGGACGCTCACCGGGTCGCACACCTGCTGCACGGGGCGGCCGTCGCTCTCGATCAGCGCCGTGCGAAGCACCTCGTGCCGTGCCACCAGATCGTCCAGGGCCTGCTGCCAGGCGGTGCGGTCCAGTCCGCCGCGCACCCGCCAGGAGTACCACAGCAGGTAGGAGTCGCCGCGGTCCGAGGTGCGGTCCAGGAACCACAGCCGTTCCTGCGCGAAGGACAGCGGGAGCGGCCGGGTGCGGTCGACGGGGACCACCTCGGCCGTGCCGGAGGTGCGGGCGCCGGCCACGCACGGGGCGAAGCCACGCACCGTCGGGTGCTCGAAGACGGTGCGCAACTCGATGTCCCGCCCGAGCCGTTGGGCGATCCTGGAGACCGCCATGGTGGCGAGCAGGGAGTGTCCGCCGAGGTCGAAGAAGCTGTCGTCGATGCCGATTTCGTCCAGGCCCAGCACGTCGGCCCACACCTCGGCGACGACGCGTTCGGTCTCGTCGCGCGGCGGAGTGTGCGCGCGGTCGTCGCCCGCCCGGGTCCGGGACGGATCGGGCAGTGCGGAGCGGTCGAGCTTGCCGGAGACGCCGACCGGGAGGGTCTCCAGGACGACGAAGTCGGAGGGGACGGCGTAGTGCGGCAGATAGCGTGCGCACCAGGCGCGCAGTTCCGCCCGGTCGGGCGCCGAGGTCGCGTCCGGGGCGGGGACGACGTAGCCGGTCAGTGTGCGTCCGGTGGCGCGGTCGGGGCGGACGGCGGCCGCGGCGACCGACGGGGACGCGCGCAGCACGGTCTCCACCTCGCCGAGTTCGACGCGGAAGCCCCGGATCTTGACCTGGTCGTCGCGGCGGCCGACGAACTCCAGCTCTCCCGCGGGCGTCCAGCGGACGATGTCGCCGGTGCGGTACAGGCGGCTGCCGGGCGGACCGTACGGATCGGGTACGAAGCTCCGCGCGGTCGGGGCAGGGCGGTTGAGGTAGCCGCGGGCCACCTCGGTGCCGCCGATGAGGAGTTCGCCCGAGACGCCGACCGGCACCTGCGCGTCGTCGGCGTCCACCACGTAGACGCGCCGGTCGCCGAGCGGCCGGCCGATGGGCACGCTGTCGGGGGGCGGGTCCTCGGCGTCGTGGGTGGTGGCGGTGACCGTGGTCTCGGTGGGCCCGTAGGCGTTGCACACCCGCACCCACGGAACGGCGGACCGCCAGGCGGCCAGGGTGTCGGCCGGGACGGCTTCCCCGCCGAGGACCAGCAGGCGCAGCGGTGCGAGGGCCGCGGCCAGCCGCCGGTCGAGGCAGAGCGTCAGCTCCGCCCAGTAGGTGGGCGGCACGTTGACGACGGTCAGGGCGTGCCGCTGGACGATCTCCGGTACCTGACTCGGCAGCCAGGGCTCCTCGGGGCGCATGACGACGGTGGCGCCCGAGGTGAGAGCGGGCAGCACCTGGTCCAGGGAGGCGTCGAAGGAGAAGGAGGCGAAGGCGAGCACCCGGTCGGCGGCGGTGATGCCGAAGCGCCGGCGGGCGGCGGCCACGTGCGAGGCGAGCGCGGCGTGTTCGACGCCCACCGCCTTGGGCCGGCCGGTGGACCCGGACGTGAAGACGACATGGGCGAGTTGCCGGGGATGAGGCCGGTGGCGGGGGCCGTCGGGGTCCGGGGGGACGGCCGTGACATCGACCGTGGCGGGCGCGAGCGGGCCGGCGGTGGCGGCCGTCACCGGATCGGTGACAACGCAGGCCAGACCGACCTCCTCGGCCATGAACGTCAGCCGCTCGGTGGGCAGTTCGGGATCGAGGGGCACGTACGCGCCGCCGGCCCGCCAGATCCCCTCGATGGCGGCGACCGACCACAAACCGCGGCGCAGCAGGACGCCCACGGGGTCGCCCGGGGTGACGCCGACTGCCTGGAGTGCGGCGGCGAGTCCGCCGGACATGCTGTCGAGTTCGCCGTAGGTGGCGCTGTCGTCGCCGCACAGCAGCGCGGCCGCGTCGGCCCGGCCGGAGAACGCGATCGCCTCCGGCGGGCCCGCGGGACGGTCGGGGGCGTGGTGCCACTCGGGGCGGGGGCGGGCGGGCGCGCCGGGCCCGGCGGGCAGTGCACGGGCCAGGTCCTGGACGGGCGTTGCGGGGTCGGCGACGACTGCCTGCAGCAGTGCCACGTAGGCCCGGGCGAACGCACTCATCGTGGCGGCGTCGAAGAGCGCGGTGGCGTACTGGAGGATCGCGGCGATGCTGCCGTCCGCGCGCAGGGTCAGGTCCAGGAAGACGTCCAGCGGCGTCTCGGTCAGCGGCGGCTCGACGAGGGACACGTCCAGGCCCGGCATCCGCACTGGCCGGATGGGGGTGTTGAGCAGGGTGAACGACGCCTGGGCGAGCGGATGCCGGGACAGGTCGCGGGAGCCGCCCAGCGCGCCGACCACCAGGTCGAAGGGGGCCTCGGCGTGCGAGAGGTCACCGGGTACGCGGCTTCGCACCCGGTCCAGCAGCGTGTGGAAGCCGGGTCGGCCGGACAGGTCGGTGCGCAGCACGACGGTGTTCACCAGTGGGCCGATCAGCGCGGCGGCGCCGCGCTGGGCACGGTCGGCGAGCGTGCTGCACACGGCGACGTCCGTGCGGCCCGACCAGTGACCCAGGAGCGCCTGGTAGGCGGTGAGCAGGACCATGTAGCGGGTGGCACGTCGGGAGCGGGCCAGGGCGTCCACGGCGGCGACCAGTTCGGCGGGCAGGCCGAAGCGGACGACATCACCGGAGCCGTCCCAGACGCGGGGCCGCGGCCGGTCGGTGGGCAGGTCGAGCGGGGTGAGCCCGGCCAGCCGGTCCCGCCAGTGCCCGAGCAGCCGCTCCAGCCGCTCCCCGCGGAGGCGTTCCGCCTGCGCGCGGGCGAGGTCGGCGTACCGCACGGCGAGCGGGTCGACGGGCTCGCAACGGTAGCCCGCGGCCAGTTCCTCCAGCAGCACGCCCCAGGACCACCCGTCCACCGCGATGTGATGGACCTCGATCAGCAGCAGGTGCTCGTCCTCGGTGACGCGGGCGAGAGTGGCACGGACCGGATGCCCGGCGGACAGGTCGACGGGACGCCCCAGGCACCGGGCGAACAGATCAGCCGGCCCGTCGGCCGTGATCCGCCGCAGCGTGAAGCCCCCGGGGGCGTCGACCACGGGCACCGGCTCCCCGTCGACGGCGGTGAACCGGGTGCGCAGAACCTCGTGCCTGACCACGATCCCGCCCAGCGCCCGCTCCAGCCGTCGGGCGTCCAGGACCCCCCGCAACCGCAGGACCAGCGGGAGCATCGATCCGGTGGAGGAGCCCGCCAGCTGGTCCAGAAACCACAGCCGACGCTGCGCGAAGGATGCCGTGCGGGTGTCCACGTCGTGCGGTGCCCTCTCGGGGGCCGGTCCTGTTGTCACTGTGAGCCTCCCAGCCGTGTTTCCCAGCAGCCTGCCGCCGGCCGGGCACGGTCCCCAGGGAAGAAGACGCAGCGTCGTGAGCAGATTCGACTGCCGGTGCGGGGTGGGGCGGTGTGCCGGGGCCGCAGGCATTACGTCCGTGCTCTCCGGGGCGCGTGTTCCCCTCGGGCAGGCAGCAGCCCCAGGAACTCCTCACGGATCGGGGCGAAGCTCGGCTACGAGCACCTGCGCCGCCATGACCTCCGGCACACCGGACTGACCTGGTTCGCCGACGCCGGGTGTCCAAGTACACGTCCTACGCAGGATCGCCGGCCACGGGTCACTGACCACCACCCAGCGCTACCCGATCGTCGTGACCCGCTGACCTCGGTCAAGTACGCCGGTCCCCGACTGGTCCCCAAAAATGGTCAAGGGCCGGTTTCGGATGCCTCCGAAACCGGCCCTGACCTGCGACTGTCTCCAGTCGGGACGACAGGATTTGAACCTGCGACCCCTTGACCCCCAGTCAAGTGCGCTACCAAGCTGCGCCACGTCCCGATGCGTCTCACGCGCGGTGACCCGCGTGTTCGCGCACTCGAACCCTACCGCACGTCGGTGGACGGCCGCACACACAGGGTCATCGTCGCAGCGCAGCGGGGGGGTCGCCGGCCGGGCGCGGCAGTGGTCGTCAGGCCGGTTCGTCAGCCGGTGACGCGGGGCGCGTCACCCGCCGCCGCGGGACCGGTCAGGCGTTGGGGTCGAACGCGATGCCGGAGGGCTCGGCCTTCGTCAGGTGGGAGTTGAAGTTGCCGTCCTTGAGGCCGAACACGGCGCTGCCGAAGTCGTACGCGCTCAACTTGTCGCGGAGTCCGGCGGGGTAGCCGTTCCAGCCGACCAGCGTCGGGAACTGCCAGGTGTGGTAGCTGTTCTCCGGCGGCTCGTCGTTGGTGTTCGCGGGCCGGAAGCAGTGCGTGCGGATGCCGTCCTTGTGGTAGACGACCTTGGGGTGCGTCCCGTCCCAGCGGATCTGGTCCCGGGTGTAGATGTTGAAGTTGCCGTGGGCCGACGTGGACACGTACTTGGCCTCGTTGTCCTGGACCCACACCACGACGTGCTCCCAGTCGTTGCGGTGCCCGCCCAGGCCACTGCCGACCACGGCCTGGTCCTTCTCCATGTAGAGGCCGTAGATGATGGCGCACCAGCCGTTGTTGCACTTCTCGCGGGAGTACCCGTTGGTGTTGTCGAGGTCCCAGGAGTCGTGGCAGTGGCCGTTCAGGGCCCCGGAGGGATTGAGACCGGGGTTGATGGTGCCGTCGGGGCCGATGGCGGGCGTCGGGTAACAGCCGTCGGTGTCGTAGTCGAAGGCCGGCTGGAACGTCGACTCCAGTGCGTCCGCGTTCCCGGGCAAGGCCGTGGGCGGGTCGGCGAGGGCGTTGCCCGGGAAGGCGACGACCAGTGCGACGGCGCTGCCCAGGATGAGCGAGACCTTGCGGGCCCGCGAGCTTCTTGTCACTGCTTCCTCCGGATCGACCGCGGCGTGGGGGCAGGGCAGACCAGGCGGTCGTCTTGGCATGCCCAGATCAGCCTTCCGGGCGGGCGCGAAAAACACCAGAGGTCGCGGGTGTCAGAGCGATGACAGATGTGCCAATGGGGAGGGTGGGGCGGCCTGTTGGGAGTCGCCGGACCTGTCCGGAGCACAACTCCACTGCCTGACAGCCGAGTTGCTGTCAGGCCAGTTGCCTCCGGGCCGGTTGCCGGCAGGCAGGGAGACCCTAGGAGTCCTCGCTCCGCGGCTCCCATCCCTCGTACGCGGCCGTCAGCAGCCCCAGCACGCCGTGCGCGGTGACCTCACGCGGGTTGGGGTAGGACTCCGCCGCGACTTGGGCCGCCGCCCGGGCCAAGTCGGCCTCCTTCAGGCCGAGTTCGGCGAGCGAGCGGGGAGCGCCGAGGCCGCCCGCGAGCTCCCGCAGGGCGCGGGGGACGTCGTCGGTGTCCATGGCCCGCGCCAGGACGGCGATCGCCTGCGGCGCGGCGGGCGCGTTGTAGGCGAGGGCGTACGGGAGGACCACGGTGTGGGTCTCGGCGTGCGGCAGGCCGAAGGTGCCGCCGAGGACATGGCAGAGCTTGTGGTGCAGACCCATGGTCGTGGCGCCGAGGCAGGCGCCGCAGAGCCAGGCGCCGTACAGCGCCCGGGAGCGCGCCCCGGGATCGCCGGGGGCCGCCGCCACGTCCGGAAGGGCGCCCGTCATCGCCCGTACTCCCTCCTCGGCCATGAGGGAGACCAGCGGGGAGGCATCGGGGGCGTACAGCGCCTCGACCGCGTGCGCGAGGGCGTTGACGCCGCTGGTCACCGAGAGCGGGACCGGGAGGCCGAGGGTGAGTTCGGGGTCGTAGACGACGCAGCGCGGCAGTACGGAGGAGTCGCGTCCGGTGCGTTTGACCCCGTGTTCCGTCAGACCCCACACGGACGTCATCTCGGAGCCCGAGTACGTGGAGGGCACGGCGATCAGCGGCAGGCCGGTGCGCAGCGCGATCGCCTTGCCGAGGCCGATCGCGGAGCCGCCCCCGACGGCGACGCAGCCGTCGGCGCCCGCCGCGCGCGCCACCTCGACCGCCTCGTCGGCGACCTCCACGGGTACGTGCATCCGGGCTCCGGAGTGCACCCCCACGCAGTTGTCGCCGAGCGCGTCCGCCACCGACCGGGCGACCTCCGCGCCCCGGCTGCCGCACACCACGAGCACCCGGTGCAGCCCGAGACGCGCGGCCTCCCCCGGTGTCGCGGACACCGAGGCGCCGGCCCGGAAGACGACCCGGGCGGGCCGGGTCTCGTAGGAGAAGTCGAGCGGGGTGCTCGGCGGGGTGGTCATTCGTGCTCCAGGACGAGTTCGAAGCGGGCGTGCCGGAAGGGGTTCGTGACGCCGAACTCCCGTGCCAGCGAAGGATCGTCGGTCTCTGCGAAGTCCTGGACGAGGCTCTCCTTCACCGCGAAGACGGCGTCGGAGTCCAGATAGGGGCTGCCCGCCACGAAGATGTGCGTGGTGACGGGGACGTGGCCCTCGGCCGAGGCGATGAAGTGGATGTGGGCGGGGCGCCAGGGGTGGCGGCCGGTGGCCCCGAGCAGGGCGCCGACCGGGCCGTCGGTGGGGATCGGGTACGGGCTCGGCACACAGGTGCGGAACCGGAAGCGGCCCTCGGCGTCCACCGTGAAGAGTCCGCGTCCGTTGCCGGGCGGCTGGACGTCCGGCCGCTGGACGTCGTAGAAGCCCTCGCCGTCCGCCTGCCACACGTCGAGGACCGCGCCGGGCAGCGGAGTGCCGTCCCGGGACAGCACCCGGCCGCTGACCACGCACGGCTCGCCGGTGCCCACCAGGTCGATGGTCGCGCCGAGGTCCCGAACGGGCGACTCCGTCATGTGGAACGGGCCGAGGACCGTCGACTCCGTCGCGCCCGGGTCGCGGTGGCCGTTCAGGTTCTCCACCAGCATGGACACGCCGAGCACGTCGGACAGGAGGATGAACTCCTGGCGGGTGTCCGTGCACATCCGCCCGGTCTCCGTCAGGAAACCTATGGCGCTCTCCCACTCCCCCGTCGTCGGCCTTGCCTCGCGGACGAAGGCGTGCAGATGGCGGGTGAGCGAGCCGAGCAGCTCGCGCAGTCTCGGGTCGGGCGTGCCCGCGAAGCTGTCGACGACAGCTTCGGTGATGTCCGTGGTGCGTTCCTTGGCCATGCCGCTCCCGTGGTCCCGCCGGTCGTCCTGCCGGGCGGACACCAGGCTACGAGGCCGCCGGGCGCGCCGTTCACCGCTCACGAACCTCTTCACCGCGTCCGGCCCGCTCGGCCGAAACAGTGTGATCGACGCCGAAGGACGCGCGATGCCCCTTTCCGTGAGGCATCGTTGACCTGGAGCATTACGCCCGCACCGGACGCACGGAAAGTATGATCAAGCAATGTCTGACTTGACCGAAACCACGCCCGGCTGGCTGTCCCGTGACGAACTGGAATCGGCCCGCGCCCGTATGCCGATCCTGTACGTCGAGGCCGTACCGGTGCGCGTCGACGACAACGGCGAAGTCACCCACATCGGGCTCCTGCTCCGTATCGGTCCGGACGGGACGGTCAGCCGTTCCCTCGTCTCCGGCCGGGTGCTGCACCACGAGAAGGTCCGCGACGCGCTGCTGCGCCATCTGGAGAAGGACCTCGGCCCGGTGGCACTGCCCCGGATCCCGGCCTCCCTGCACCCCTTCACCGTCGCCGAGTACTTCCCGACGCTGGGCGTGACGCCGTTCCACGACCCGCGTCAGCACGCCGTGTCCCTGGCGTACATCGTGCCGGTGACCGGCGACTGCCGCCCCCGGCAGGACGCCCTCGACCTGGTCTGGTTCAGTCCGGAGGAGGCCTCGTCCCCCGTGGTCACGGACGACATGCCGGGCGGTCACGGGGTTCTGCTGAGGCAGGCGCTGGCGTACGTCGGACGTATCGCCTGACGGGCGGATCCACGGGCTGGGAGACGGTCCAGGGGTGCACACCCGACGGACCGTCACCGCCCGTCCTCCCGGCCGACCTACCGGCCGCTCCACACCGGGCTGCGCTTCTCCGCGAAGGCGGCCGCGCCCTCACGCGCGTCCTCGGAGACGAAGACCGGCGCGATGATCCGCTCCTGCTCCTCCCAGCCCTCGGCGAGCGTCCAGTCCGCGCTGGAGCGTGCGATCCGCTTGGTCGCGGCCACCGCGAGCGGGCCGGCCGACGCCACGCGGGCGGCCAGTTCCAGCGCGCCCTCCAGCGCCTTGCCCTCCGGTACCAGCCGGTTGACCAGGCCCACCTCGGCGCCGCGCTGCGCGGTGATCGGATCGCCGGTGAGGAGCATCTCCATGGCGATCGCGTACGGGATACGGCGCGGCAGCAGCAGCGCGCCACCGGCGGCGGCCACCAGGGAGCGGGTCACCTCCGGGACGCCGAACCTGGCCGTGTCGGCCGCGACCACCAGGTCGCAGGCGAGCAGCAGCTCGAACCCTCCGGCCAGCGCCCAGCCCTCGGCCGCGCCGATCAGCGGCTTCTTCGGCGGAGTGATCGTGATGCCCGCCAGGCCGCGGCCCTCGATAGCGGGGCTCTCGCCCCTGAGGAACGCCTTGAGGTCCATCCCGGCGGAGAACGTTCCACCGGCGCCGGTCAGCACGCCGACCCGCAGATCGTCGGACGCGTCCAGCTCGTCGACGGCCTCCGCGATACCGCGGGCGACGGCCAGGTTCAGGGCGTTCTTCGCCTGCGGCCGGTTGATGGTGATGATCTGCACGCCGTCGCGGCGCTCGACCAGGACTTCGTCCGACATGTGTCGTTCTCCTTGTGGTGCGGTCGTTCCGGCTCAGGTGCTCGGACGACGTGTTCTTCAGCCGTTCAGCCGTTCAGCCGTTCGAAGGCACGGATCGCAGGATTCCGGCGAGGAAGGTGTCGCAGAAGACGTCCGCGATCTCGCGCGGCGGGAGTCCGGCGTCCTTCTTCAACCACACGTACGAATAGTTGAACATTCCGAGGATTCCCTTCAACGCCACTGCCTCGGGCAGTGGTTTGAAGTCCCCGGCGTCGATTCCCGCGTTGAGGGTGCGCCGCCACACCTGCTCGTACTGCTTGCGCAGATCGAGCACCGATTCCATGAGCGGACCCGTGAGCGCGGTGAAGTCCCGGTAGTGGACGGTCCATTCGAGAACGTGGTCGGCGATGTTCTCCATCAAGGTCCGGGCCAGCTCCCTGAACCGTTCCTCGGGATCCTCCACCCGCTTCTCGATATCGAGGGCGACCTCGACCATCACGCGGAGCTGGGAGGCGCTGATCTCGAAGAGCAGGGCTTCCTTGTTCCCGATGTGGTGGTACAGCGCGCCTCTCTGAAGCCCTACAGCCGCCTCGAGTTGGGCCATCCCGGTGCCGTGGTAGCCGTGCTCGGCGAACAACTCCGCCGCGGCACGCAGAATCCGAGCTTTCTGAGGTGACTTGGGGGCCATTGACCTGCCATTCTCGAGAAGATTGCCGGGGGAGGTAGAGACTACCGAGGGTCGTGGCGCCCGGCTCGCGGGCGCCGGTGCCCTCGCTGTCAGCCTTCTTCCGGAGCGTCGGGCCGGCCGAGATACGCCGGGTTGGCCACGAGCAGCTTGTCCCGGACCGTCCCGACGACGGCTTCCACGACGCGGGGGTTCACAGGTGTCACGGCGCCGGAGCGCAGGGCTTCGGCGAGGTCCCGCTCCGTCGCGAACCCGAGGCCCTCCAGCCGTCCGCGGTGCCGCTCCGTGACCTCGGCGGACAGCAGGAGCTCGCGTCGTACGATCCGCAGGGCATTGGCCGCGACCCTGGCGAGGTAGCCGCCGCCGCCCTGCGGACCGAGCTCACCGCGGGCGAGGGTGCGCTCGACCACGGCGAGCAGATGGTCGGCGTCCGGTGCGTCGTGGGGTGCGGCGCCCGTGCCGACCGTTTCGGACTCCGCGGCGTCTACGACGGCCAGCGTGTCCTCGATCTTCTCCGGCCGCGTCAGTCCGAGCGCGAGCAGCAGGTCGAATTCCGCCTCGCACACCCGGCGGCCGATCACCGCGTGTTCGAGCGAGTCCTCTTCGCCCTCCAGGTGCACGGCGGCCTGCTGACGGCAGATCAGCACCCAGCGCAGCGTGCTGTAGACCTCCCACCAGTGCAGTTGCGCGTCGGTCGGGCGCCAGCCCGCCACCTGCTCGTATCCGTCGAGGAGTTGTGCGCGGGTGCCGAACCCGCCGACCGGCAGCGCCGAACCGAAGCGCCACGCCTTCACGCAGAGCCAGCCGAGATCCTCGACGGGGTCTCCGCGGTGGACCAGTTCCCAGTCCAGGACCGCCCGGATCCCCTCGGGGCCGACGATGGCGTTGCCGTTGCGCAGGTCTCCGTGGACGACGGTGTCGGCGACGGCGGGCACGGGGTGGTCCTCCAGCCAGCGGATGCCGAGTTCGACCGACGGCCGGGGCGAGTCCCAGCGTTCCGCGAGGGCGCGCAGCGCGGCGATCGGGTCCTGCCGGCCGAGCCCGTCGAGGGTGTCGGGGGACATCGTGTGGATGCGCGCGGCGATGGCACCGAACTGCGCCGCGAGGGTCTCCCGTGCCGTGGCGTAGGCGTCGTCGCGCAGCAGGCGGCGGGGGATCACCTCGCCCTCCACATGGCTCATCACGATGTAGGGGTTGCCGCCGAGGGACGCCCCGCTGTCGACCAGCTCCGGGACCGGTACTCCGGCCGCGGCGGCGGCGGCCATGACCTTGGCCTCCAGGTCCATGGTCTCGGCACCGGCCGGGCCCGAGAGGTCGCGCCTGAGGACCAGGTCGCGGGAGCGGCCCTCGGCCTCGGCGGTGAAGCGCATGGTCTGCCGGCTGGCTCCGCCGGGCAGGGCGCTGGGGACGGTGGCCGTCACCGGGGCGCCCCAGGCGGCGGTCAGGCGCGTCTCGATCTCCTCCTGGTCAGTCATCGAGACCGTCCTGCAGCCAAGGGGCGCGGGAGGGGTCGGCCAGCAGGCGTCGCGCGACGACCATCCGGTGGACCTCGTCCGGGCCGTCGTAGATGCGGGCGAAGCGCGCCTCGCGGTACATGCCTTCGAGGGGCGTGTCGTCGGTGACGCCGAGGGCGCCGTGGACCTGGATCGCGCGGTCGATGACGTTGTGGAGCATCTGAGCGGCCCAGAACTTGACGATGCTGATCTGGATGCGGGCCTGTCCGTCCTGGTCGAACTGCTTCGCCGCGTCCAGGACCATCAGCCGCGCCGCGTGGATCTCGGCCGCGGACTCCGCCACGTAGCGCTGGATCTCGCCCTTCTGCGAGAGCAGCGAGCCATGGGCGTAGCGCGTGTTGGCGCGGTCGACCATCAGCTCGAAAGCGCGCTGGGCCTGGCCGAGCCAGCGCATGGCGTGGAAGATCCGGCCGGGGCCGAGGCGGATCTGGCCGACGGCGAATCCGCCGCCCCGCTCACCGAGGAGGTTCTCGTAGGGGACGCGGACTCCGGTGAGGCGGATCTCGCAGTGGTCTCCGCCGGTGGAGCCCATGGTCTTGAGGACGCGGACGACCTCGAAGCCGGGGGTGCTGGCGGGCACGACGATCGCGGACAGGGCCTGGTGGGCCTTGACGTCGTCGGGCTCGGTGCGGGCGTAGACCGTGGTGAACGCCGCGTTGGAGCCGCCGGTGGTGAACCACTTGTGGGCGTCGATGACCCATTCGTCGCCGTCGAGCCGGGCGGTGGCCTGGATGAGCGTCGGGTCCGATCCGGCGACCTCCGGCTCGGTCATTCCGGTGCTCGGCGTGATGTCACCGGCCACCAGCGGAAGCAGCCAGCGCTGCTTCTGCTCTTCACTTGCGAAGCGGTGGAGCATGATCGCGTCCTGCATCGACAGCGTGCCCGCCGCGAGCTGTCCGTACTTGGAGCGGCCGATGATCTCGTTGACCAGCGCGAACTCGTAGAACGGCAGACCGCCGCCGCCGATCTCGGCGGGGTGGCCCAGCGCCCACAGGCCCTTTTCCTTGGCGCTCGCCTGCAGGCGACCCAGCGCGACGGCGGCACTGTCGCCACCGGCGTCCAGGGCTCGTTCGGCGGGGATGACCTCACCGTCGACGAACTCCCGCATGGCGGCGTGGAGTTGTGATCCTGACATACTCATGGGCTTCATTCCTGACAGCAGCGGACGGGCAGGGCGGTGCGTCGATTACTTGGGGGGAAGGCGGACGCCCCCGTCGATCCGGATCACCTCACCGTTCATATAGCTGTTGGACAGCAGCTCCCACGCGAGGCTGGCGAACTCCTCGGCCTGGCCGAGCCGGCGCGGGAAGACGACGTCCTTGGCGAGCTTGGCCTTGAACTCGGCCGGGTTCGGGACGGTCTCGTAGATCGGCGTCTCGATCAGGCCGGGCGCGATGGTGTTCACCCGGACGCCGACGACACCGAGGTCACGGGCCAGCGGCAGGGTGAGTCCGACGACGCCGCCCTTGGAGGCGCTGTAGGCGACCTGGCCGATCTGGCCGTCGAACGCGGCGACCGAGGTCGTGTTGACGATCGCGCCGCGCGCGCCGTCGGCGTCGGGCTCGTTGTGGGACATCGCGGTCGCGGCGAGGCGGACCACGTTGAAGGTGCCGATCAGGTTGACCTCGACGACCTTGCGGAACGCGTCGAGGTCGTGGGCCGAGCCGTACGAGCCGTCCTTGCCGACGGTGCGGGCGAGGCTCGGGATGCCCGCGCAGTTGACGACGACGCGCAGCGGGGCGTCGGACACGGCGGCGTCGACGGCGGCGATGACCTGGTCGGGGTCGGTGACGTTCGCGGCGATGAAGCGGCCGCCGATCTCCTTGGCGACCCGCTTGCCGCCGACCTCGTCGAGGTCGAGGACGGTGACCTTGAGGCCCTTGGCCGCGAGAAGGCGGCTGGCGGCCTCTCCGAGACCGGAGCCTCCGCCGGTGACGATCGCCGAGCTGCCTGCCAGTTCCATCGTTGACTCCTTGGTTCGTGTGCGGTGCGGGGTGCGGGGTGCGGGCGGGCTCGTGCCCGGCCGGTGTCCGGTCAGGGTTTGCGGACGAACGCGGCGATGGCCGCCTGTGCCTCGGGAGAGGCGATCACCGCGACCTGGTTGTCGATCTCGGCTTCGAGCGCCTCGGCGAGAGTGGTCCGCCAGGCTTCGTTGAGCAGTGACTTCGTGCCGGCCAGGGCGGCGGCCGACAGCTTGCGAAGGCGGTCGGTGAGGGCGTCGACCTGCGCGGCCAGTTCCTCCGGCGGCGCCACAGAGGTGATCATTCCCCAGTCCAACGCGGTGGCGGCGTCCAAGGAGTCGCCGAGGAACGCCAGTTGGCGTGCTCTGCGCTCCCCCACCAGACGGGGCAGCAGCCAGCTTCCGCCGCTGTCCAGGGACAGTCCGCGCCGGATGAAGAGCTGAAGGAAGCAGGACCGGTCGCTGGCCACCACGAAGTCGCAGGCCAGCGCGAGGTTGACGCCCGCGCCCGCGGCGACCCCGTCGACCATCGCGATCGTCGGGAACGGTGCCTCGTGCAGGGCGAGGACACAGCGGTTGGAGACCCTGATCCGGTCGGGCAGCGCGTCGAGGTCGTCGAGCAGTCCCTCGACGTCCGAGCCGCCGCAGAACGCCCCGTCGGCTCCGGTGACCACCACGGCGCGGGTGCCGGGGTCGGCCGTCAGCTCGGCGAGCAGGGCCTCCAGCGCGCTCCACATCGTGTCGGTCATGGCGTTGAGCTTGCCCGGCCGGTTCAGGGTGATCGTGGCCACGCCGTCCCGCGTCTCGCAGTCGACGCTCATCGGCGGGCCTGCTTGTCGGGAGCGTCGATGGACCGGCCGATGATCTCCTTCATGATCTCGTTGGTCCCGGCGTAGATGGTCTGCACCCGTGCGTCCAGGAAGGCCCTGGCGACCGGGTACTCCTCCATGAAGCCGTAGCCGCCGTGCAGTTGGAGGCAGCGGTTGACCACGTCCTGCTGGAGTTCGGTCGTCCACCACTTGGCCTTGGCCGCGTCCTCGGCGTCCAGTTCCCCGGCCAGGTGACGGCGGACGAGGTAGTCCACGTAGACCTGGGCGACCTCGGTGGCGGTGAGCATCTCGGCCAGCTCGAACTTGGTGTTCTGGAAGGAGGACAGCCGCTGTCCGAAGGCCTCGCGCTCCCGGCAGTAGTCCATCGTCCAGTCCAGGACGGCACGGGCGCCGGTGATCGCCGAGACCGACAGCGCCATGCGCTCCTGGGCCAGGTTCGCCATCAGGGTGGGGAAGCCCGAACCCGGCTCGCCGAGCAGGTTCTCGGCCGGCACCCGGGCGTCGTCGAAGAACAGCTCCGCGGTGTCCTGGCTCTTCAGTCCGATCTTGCGCAGGTGGCGTCCGCGGGTGAAGCCGGGGGTGCCGTCCTCCACGACGATCAGGCTGAGGCCGCGGTGGCGTTCCTCGGGGTTCGTCTTGGCGGCCACGATGACCAGGTCGCAGTTGAGGCCGTTGGTGACGAACGTCTTGGAGCCGTTGACGACGTAGTGGTCGCCGTCGCGGATCGCGGTCGTACGGACGGAGGCCAGGTCCGATCCGGTGCCGGGCTCGGTCATGGAGATCGCGCCCATGATCTCGCCGGTGACGAAGCCCGGCAGCCAGCGGGCCCGCTGCTCCTCGTTGGTCGCGCCGAGCAGGTACGGCAGCACGATGTCGTTGTGGAGCGTGATGCACATGCCCGAGCCGATGACGTTGGCCCGCTGCAGCTCCTCCGAGATGATCACGTTGTAGCGGAAGTCGTCGACGCCGAGGCCGCCGTACTCCTCCGGGACGGCCATGCCCAGGAAGCCCTGGGCTCCGGCGGCCAGGAACATGGACTTGTCGACCCGACCCGCCGCCTCCCACTTCTCGTGGTTCGGGACGATCTCGGCCTTGACGAAGGCCCGGAAACTGCTGCGGAAGTCGTCGTGGGTCTCGTCGAACAGATCACGGTGCACAGCCATCGCGTGCCTCCTCTCTCATCGTGCGGTCCATCCGCCGTCGACCGCGAGGGTCTGTCCGGTGATGAAGCTGCCGCCCGGTCCGGCCAGCAGCAGCAGGGCTCCGTCGAGTTCTTCGGGCCGGCCGGGCCGGCCCATGGGGGTGTTGCGTGCGATCCAGCGGCTCGCGGACTCGTCGGCCAGCATCTCGGCGGTCAGTTCGCTGGGGAACCAGCCCGGCGCGATGGCGTTGACCCGGACCCCGGAGGGGGCCCATTCGGCGGCCAGATGCCGGGTGAGACTGACGACGGCGCCCTTCGCGGCGCCGTAGGCCGACTGGGGGATCGGGGCGGATGCGACGAGCCCGAGGACGGAGGCGATGTTGACGATCGTCCCGCCGCCGCGCTCCGTCATGGACTTCGCGGCGAGCACGCTGAGCTGGAAGAGCGCGGTCACGTCGATGTCGAGGGTCTTGCGGAACGAGGCGAGCGGCTGATCGAATGCCGGCAGCGCGTCGGCCCAGCCGGCGTTGTTGACCAGGATGTTCACGCCACCGAGCTGTTCGGCGCGGGCGATCAGGGCCGCGCAGTCGTCCTCGTCGGTGATGTCGCACCGGTGGGCCACGATGCCGTCGTGCTCCGCGGCCAGTGACTCCAGGAGGTCGGTGCGGCGGGCGGCCGCGACCACGGTGGCACCGGCCGCGGCCAGCGTCAGGGCGAACCTGCGCCCCAGTCCGCTGGAGGCCCCGGTCACCACCGCGACCTTGCCGCTCAGGTCGATGACGTGCGCCCCCTGGGTCACGACAGCCTCTCGATGACCGTGGCGTTGGCCATGCCGCCGCCCTCGCACATGGTCTGGAGGCCGAACCGGCCGCCGGTGCGCTCCAGTTCGTGCAGCATGGTGACCATCAGCTTGGCGCCGGAGGCACCGAGCGGGTGTCCCAGCGAGATGCCGCCGCCGTTGACGTTGACCTTGGCCGGGTCGGCGCCCAGTTCGCGCTGCCAGGCGAGGACGACCGAGGCGAACGCCTCGTTGACCTCGAAGAGGTCGATGTCGTCGAGGCTCATGCCGGACCGCGCGAGGACCCGCTGGGTCGCCGGGATCGGGCCGGTCAGCATCTCGACCGGGTCCGAGCCGGTGACGGCCATGTGGCGGATGACCGCGCGCGGGCGCAGGCCCAGCTCGCGGGCTTTCTCCGCACTCATGATCAGGACGGCGGCGGCGCCGTCGACGATCTGCGAGGAGTTGCCGGCGGTCACGCGCCCCTCGGGGATGAAGGAGGGCTTGAGCCCGGCCAGCGCCTCGGGGGACGTGTCGCGGATGCACTCGTCGGCGAGCAGGGTGTCGCCGGGCTCGGTGACCTCGCCGGTCTCGCGGTCGCGCACCTTGCGGGGCACGGGGACGATCTCGCGGTCGAAGCGCCCCTCGTCGCGGGCGGCGGCGGCGCGCCGGTGGCTCTGCAGACCGTAGGCGTCGAGCTCCTCGCGGGTCAGTTTCCAGCGGTCGACGACGAGCTCCGCGGAGATGCCCTGCGGGACGAGACCGCTGGCTCCGTACGCCTCGCGGTCGGCGTAGCGCTGGTGCGCCGCCTCGCCGTAGACGGCGCGGATGTCGCCGCCGGGGGCGTTGGAGAACATCGGCACGGTGGACATGCACTCCAGGCCGGCCGCGACGACGACGTCGCAGGTGCCGGCCATGATCGCCTGTGCGGCGAAGTGGACGGCCTGCTGGGAGGAGCCGCACTGCCGGTCGATGGTCGTGGCGGGCACGGTCTCGGGCCAGCCCGCGGCCAGGACGGCCGTCCGGCCGACGTTGGTGCTCTGGGGACCGTTCTGGGTCACGCAGCCCATGATCACGTCATCGATGATGGCGGGGTCGATGCCGGAGCGCTCCTGGAGCGCGATCAGCGTCTGGGCCGCGAGCTCCGCGGGGTGCCAGCCGGACAGGGAGCCGTGACGCTTGCCGGAGGCGGTGCGGACCGCTTCGACGATTACTGCTTCGGGCATGGGAAACCTTTTCGGGGACGACCGGAACACGGGGGGTGTGCGGCCGGTGGTGTACGGGGCTGAAGGCTGCGGGCGTCAGGCGGACGGGGCGAAGCCGCGCTCGGCCATCCAGCCGGTGATGACGCCGATGGCCTCGGCCAGCTGGGGACGCTGGTCGGGTCCCGCGTAGTAGTGCGTGGCGCCCTTGACCACGTGCAGGGTCTTGTCCGGGTGGCCGACCGCGTCGAAGAGACGCTGGGTGTGGCTCGGGGTGCACGCGTCGTCGGCGCTGTTGCCGATCACGAGAGCGGGGACCTGCAGGTCGGCGGCGCACTTCACGCCGTCGCCGTTGGCGTCGTCGTAGCTCCACTGGGAGAGCCAGCCGCGCAGGGTGTTGAACCGGGCCAGGCCGACCGGGCCGTTGTTGACGACCTTGGGGTCGCCCAGGTAGCAGCCCGGCGCACGGTCGCTGGGGTCGACGGCGGGGTCGAGCCAGCGCGGGTCGGCCATCGTGCCGTGCACCACGAAGCCGCGCTCCTCCAACTCGCGTCCGGACTCGCGCAGTTCGGCGAGCTGCGTCTTGACCCAGGCGGTGATCCTGCGGTTGCGGGCGATCTGCGCGGCCCGGTAGCGCTCGATGAACTCCGCGGTGTACGGCGGCTGGTTCGGGTTCTTCGGGTCGTACAGGTCGAGTTCACGGTCGCGGACGTCGGGGTCGGACTCGTCCAGGATCGAGGCGTCCAGCCACTCGGTCATCGTGCCGTGCCGGCTGACGTGCGCGGCGAGCAGCATGATGCCGTCGGCGGGGGGCAGGTCGCAGCGGGTGAGGTCCGGGGCGTCGCCGGCCGGGGTGGCGGTGACCGTCGGGTTCTGCGCCTGCTGCTGGTAGTACAGCGACAGCGAGCCGCCACCGCTCCAGCCGGCCAGCACGACCTTGGCGTAGCCGAGCCGGTCGCGGGCGTCGCGCACACAGGCGCCGAGGTCCTGGACGACCTTCTCCATGATCAGGGCGTTGTCGACGCCCCGGTAGCGGCTGCCGCAGTAGATGACGTGGTGGCCGGCCCTGGCCAGGGCGTTCATCATCGGCAGGTAGGCGCCTCCGCCGATCGGGTGCATGAACACGATGACGGTGTCGGACTCCACCTCCCTGGGCTTCAGGAGGTAGCTCTCCAGCGCGACCATCGCGCTCGGCCCGCCGTAGGTGTCCCGGTAGGCCGAGGTGTCCTCGAACATCACCAGGTAGGGGATGCGGTCGTAGGCGTGCTTCTTGGCTTCCGTGCTCATATCTGGATCTCCGGGTCTGCGGCACCGGCTTCGGCCGCCGCGGTGAGGACCGCCTCGCTGGGCACCAGCCGCCGTCGGGTGTCGACGGCGATGATCTTCCATTCGACCCGGGTGTCCCGGTCGAAGCGGCGCCGGGAGCGCTCGCGGGCCTTTTCCGGGGCTCCGTGGTGCGTGCCCTGGGGGGCGTGCGAGATGAGGCCGGGCGGCAGGTCGATCCCGAAGACGTTGCCTCCGTGGAAGAAGGCGATCTCGTCGAAGTCGACGTTGCGGTGGTACCACGGGTAGCGCTCGGTCCCCGGCACGCCCTCGGCGACCCTGGGCAGGAAGTTCATCACGTACACGCCGGTGGCCTGCATGAACAGGTGCACGGTGGGCGGCAGGTGCACGCTCTCGGAGGTGATCACGTTGTAGTCGTCGATGTTGAAGGTGAAGGGGAAGTTGTCGCCCCGCCAGCCTTCGGCGTCGCACGGGTCGTGCGGGTAGAAGATCGAGGTCTGCCGACCGGAGTGGTACAGCCGGACCTCGTACTCGTCGCGGCCGTCGTCCTCGACCACGGCGGCCTCGGGGACCACGACGAGCGCGCTGTCGAACGGGAAGTGCCGGCCGAGGACGCCCGCCGGCGGGACGCGGAACTCGTCCACCGCCTCGACGACCAGGACGCAGCTGCCGCCCTCGTCGGGGACCTGGCGGTAGGTCGTCGCCTTGGGGAGGTAGACGTAGTCACCGGGTCGGTAGGCCAGCGAGCCGAACTCGGTGACGAAGCTTCCGGTGCCCTGGTGCACGAAGTGCAGCTCGTCGCCGTCGACATTGCGTACGTAGAACGGCGCGGGGGCGTTGCGCATGCTCAGCGAGATCCGGCAGTCGGCGTTGCTGAACATCAGCAGCGGCGCGCCGCTCGGGTCGTCCTTGTCCGTGGGGGTCAGCGCGCTCGCGGCGATGTCGACGCCGGTCAGCGGACCCTCGCTGCGGTACTGGGTGGGGTCGTGACGACGGTAGAGGTGCGCCGTGCGGCCCTCGAACCCGCCACGGCCGAGCTCGTCGTCCTTGAGACCTTCGAGGTCCGCGTGGATCCTGCGGGGCGTCGTGCCTTTCCGCAGGTGGGTGAATGACTCCACTTACCGCTCCCGTCTTCGTCCGGGGCGCCGGATGTTCTGGCATCCGGCGCCCCGGCACCGAATCTCCGTACCGACTGATCGGTACAGTAATCTGGCCAGGTGTTCCCGTCAATCGTGGGCTGTCACCGCCGACCGTGCTGTACGGCACACACGGCCGGCGTTCTCATCAAGGTGCTGCCGTCGCCGCCAGCCGTACGTTCAGCGGGCTCGGGTCGACGTATTCCTCGATCCGGCGGATGTGCCGGTCGTCGCAGAAGACCCGGAGCATGGCGGGCATGCGAATTCCTTCGCAGCGCCCACCGAGCTCGACGACGTGCTGCTGTACGAAGCCGTCGTCCAGGACCGTCCGCCGCACGTCCACATAGTGCAGCGGGCCGGCCTTCGCGGCGAGCCAGGAGAGCAGCCGCAGGCTTTCCGCGCGCGTCTGGTCGACGTCGTCGTAGTTGTGCCAGACGGTCACGTCCGGGCTGTACAGCGCCTCCAGTTCCGCGAGGTCCCCACGGGAGACCGCGGCGAAGAACCGGTCGGCGAGCGCGGAGACGCCCGCGCTCATGCCTGCTCCCCCTCCGGTGCGCCGGTGGGGCCGTAGTTGAGGGCCAGACCGGGGCGCGGCCAGTCCACCTTGATGAGCTGTCCGGTGCTGGCCATGGTCATGTAGGCGGTCCGCAGGCCCTCGCCGCCCCAGCAGATGTTGGTCAGGCCCGGGTCGTTGTCGACGTCGATGTCGACGAACTCCACCAGTTCGCCCTCCGGGCTGACCACGGAGATGCCGGTGTGGACCATCGACGCCACGCAGAGGTTGCCGTCGGCTTCGATGCCGAGCCCGTCGAAGTTGGTGTAGTCGGGCGCCGTGTACAGGAAGTTGCCGCCGCCGGAGCCGCCCATGGACAGCCCGCCCTTGATCTCGCCCGGCGCGGTGATCTCCCACCACCACACGCGCGCGGTGAAGGTCTCGTTGACGTACAGCCGCGTTCCGTCGGGCGAGAGGCCGATGCCGTTGGGGCCGTCCATCCCGCCGGTGAGCAGCTTGATCGAGGTGCCGTCGGCGGTCGCGTAGAAGAGCCGGCCCTTGTCGCCGGTGACCCCGTCGCTCTTGCCGTAGTCGGTGAAGTACATCCCGCCGTGGGCGTCGAAGACCAGGTCGCTGGCGCTGCGCAGCGGCTGTCCGTCGCACTCGGTGTAGAGCGTCTCCACGGAACCGTCCGTGAGGTCGACCGCCTGGACGCTGCCGGTGACGTAGTCGGGCGCGATGCCGACGGCCCAGGTGAAGCCGCCGAACTCGACGCCCATCATGCCGCCGTTGTTGGTGACGTAGACCCGGCCGTCGGGACCGAGGGCCGCGCCGTTCGGGCCGCCGCCCAGCTCGGCCACCACCGACACGGTGCCGTCCGGGGTGACCCGGGTCAGCTTCCCGCCCAGGACCTCGACGACGAGCACGTCACCGTTCGGGAGCGCGACCGGCCCCTCGGGGAACTTCAGTCCGGTGGCAAGAGTGGTGACATTCATTTGCTTTCCCTTCCCGGGATGTTCTTTGCAGCTGACTTTTTTACGTTTGTTCCGACGGGCCTTCAGTTCAGTGCCAGGCCCCGCCGCGGCCACTCCACCTTCAGCAGCTTTCCGGTGCTGGAGGCGGTGATGTACGCGGTGGTCAGGTGTTTTCCTCCAAAGCAGATGTTGGATATGCCCGGGTCTCCGCCGACGTCGATGTCGACGAACTCCACGAGGTGGCCCTTCGGGCTCACCACCGAGATGCCCGCGTGGATCATCGACGCCACGCAGACGTTCCCTCCGGCCTCGACGGCGAGCGAGTCGAAGTTCGTGTAGTCGGGCGCGGTGTACAGGAAGTTGCCGCCGCCCGAACCGCCCAGGGAGAGACCGCCCTTGATCACTCCGGGGGCCGTGACCTCCCACCACCAGACCCGCGCGGTGTACGTCTCGCTGACGTACAGCCGCTTGCCGTCCGGGGAGAGCCCGATGCCGTTGGGGCCGTCCATCCCGTCGGCCACCTTCCGGATCGAGGTGCCGTCGGCGGTGGCGTAGAACAGCCGACCCCGGTCGACGGCGGTCGCGCCGGTCTTGCCGTAGTCGGTGAAGTAGAAGCCGCCGTGGGCGTCGAAGACCAGGTCGTCCGGACCGCGCAACGGCTGCCCGCCGGCCTCGGTGCAGAGCGTCTCCACCGACCCGTCGGCGAGGTCGACCGCCTGGATGCTGCCGGTGACGTAGCCGGCGGGGGTGCCGCCGGCGAAGGTGAACCCGCCCACGTCGAAACCGTTCAGGCCGCCGTTGTTGGCGACGTAGACCCGGCCGTCGGGACCGAGCGCGGCGCCGTTGGGGCCGCCGCCCAGCTCGGCCACCACCGACACGGTGCCGTCCGGGGTGACCCGGGTCAGCGTCCCGCGCAGGACCTCGACGACGAGCACGTCACCGTTCGGGAGCGCGAGGGGTCCCTCGGGAAACTTCAGCCCGGTGGCCAGGACGGTCACCTTCGGCTTACGGCGCCTGTCCGCGGCGGCGGCCGCGCCGACCGGGCCGAGCACCGCGGCGCCCGAGGCACCCGCGGTCACCGCGGTCATGCGCCCGATCAGCGACCGGCGGGAGAGGGCCCGCCGCGGCGGCAGTATGTCCTGAACGGGCTCCGCGGTCTCTTCGGTTCTTTCCATGGTCAACCGTCCTTTCGGTACAGCTCCTGGTGAACGCGTTGCTGATGTCGCCGTCCGGCCCGAGGACCGTGCCCTCGGGCCCTTCCCGGAGCGGGGACCACCCCCGCGGAGCGGCTCCCCGCCACGGATGTCACTCCCCCGCGGCGAACCGGTCCCGCAGGTCGTTCTTGCGGATCTTGCCGCTGACCGTCTTCGGCAGGGCGTCCGCGAAGAACACCGCCCGAGGCTGCTTGTACGAGGCGAGCCGGCTCTTGCACTGCGCCACGATCTCGTCCGCCGAGACCTCCTGGCCCTCCCTGCGGACCACCACGGCGGCCACCTTCTCGCCCCACACCGGGTCCGGCAGACCGATGACCGCCGCCTCGGCGACCCCCGGGTGCTCGTAGAGGGCGTTCTCGACCTCGCTGGAGTAGACGTTCTCGCCGCCGGAGATGATCATGTCCTTGGCCCGGTCGACGATGTAGAGGAAGCCCTCCTCGTCCTTGCGGGCGAGGTCACCGGTGTGGAACCAGCCGCCGGCGAAGGCGTCCTCGGTGGCCTGCGGATTGCCGTAGTAACCGACGGTGACCTGGTCGCCCTGGACGACGATCTCGCCGACCTCGCCCACCTCGCAGTCCTCGCCGTCGGGCCGCACCACGCGCACGTCGACCAGGGCCATCGGCTTGCCGACCGCGTCGAGCAGGTGCTCCTCGCCGTTCACGGCCCGGATGTGGGCCGCCTTGTCGAGGGTCAGCATGTTCCCGCCCAGCTCGGTCATGCCCATACCGGCGTACACGATCGGGCCGAACCGCTCGATCGTCCGGCGCAGCACCTCGACGGGGATCTTGGAGGCGCCGTAGCCCATCCACTCCAGGCTGCTCAGGTCGTACTCGTCGATCTTCGGGTGGGCGAGGAGCATCGCCATCATCGTCGGGGCGAAGCCGCCGCTGGTGACCCGGTGGTCCTGGACCAGCCGCATCCACTGCTCCGGGTCCCAGCCGGACATCATCAGCACGGAACCGCCGTTGAACTGGTGCATCGGCGTGAGGTAGCCGGCGACGTGACACAGCGGCATCGCGTTGAGAAAGCTGGTCTCCGGTGTCGGCTCGTAGGCGAGCACCGACTGGATCAGCGCGGTGTTGATGTTGCGGTGGGTGAGCTGGGCGCCCTTGGGGAAGCCGGTGGTGCCGCTGGTGTAGAGCAGCCAGGCGACCTCGTCCTCGGTGACCCGCACCTCGGGCTCGGTCGGCCGGCCCTCGGCCACGAGGTCCTCGTAGCTGCGTACGCCGGGCCGGGACTCACCGATGACGACGATGTGCTCGACCGACTCCAGATCGGCGCGGTGCTCGGTGAGCGCCTCCAGGTACTGCTCCTCGACCAGGACGACCCTGGCGCCGGAGTTGTTGAGGATCCACACCCATTCCTTCGGGTGCAGGCGGTAGTTGAGCATGGTCAGCGCCATGCCCACGGCGGGGACGCCGTAGTACGCCTCGACGTACTCGGGGTTGTTCTCGGACAGGATCGCGATCCGGTCGCCCCGCGAGGCGATGCCGAGAAGCGCGTTCGCGAGGCGCATCGCCCTCTCGTACAGCTCGGCATAGGTGCGGGAGCCCGAACCGTCCGCCATGAGAAGCGCGTTCTTTTCCGGTGTCCGCATCGCGTTGCGACGCAGCACGTCACTGATCAGCATGGCGTTCTTCCTCCTGTGCGGTCGATGAGCGAGGTGGCGGTGCCGCCCTGGACGGCGACCACGCGCCTCTCGACGAATCCGGTGATCTGCTGGTGGCTGTAGCCCGCCGCGCGCAGCACGTCGGCGGTGTCCCGGCCCGGGTCGGCGGGCGGTCTGGGTGCCGCGGGCCGGGTGCGGCTGAAACGGGGGGCGGCCGCGGGGTGCACCACCCCTTCGATGTCGAGGAACGTGCCACGCTCGCGGTTGTGCGGGTGGCCCGCGACCTCGTCGAGCGAGAGGACCGGGGTGACGCAGGCGTCGACATCGTCGAACACCGTCATCCATTCGGCACGTGACCTGGCGGCGAAGGCCTCGGCGATGCACTCC
The DNA here is from genome assembly GCF_044757755.1 of Streptomyces sp. NPDC091209. NCBI lineage: Bacteria > Bacillati > Actinomycetota > Actinomycetes > Kitasatosporales > Streptomycetaceae > Streptomyces > Streptomyces sp. NPDC091209. Next base: position 117,689 of record NZ_JBIVVR010000010.1, read on the forward strand.
TTCATCGCATCCCAGCGCCCGGGATCCAGCCGGTCCCCGGCCGCCCTCGGGTCGTCCGCGACGCCGAGCGTCTCCAGGAGGCGGTCGAAGAAGTACCGCTCCGCCGCGCCGACGGCCACGTACTCGCCGTCGGCACAGCGGTAGGTGCCGTAGAAGGGCGAACCCGAGTCGAGGGTGTTGGTGCCGCGTTCCGTGTTCCAGGTGCCGGCGGCCCGCATCCCGAGCATCGTCGACAGCAGCACCGCGGCTCCGTCGACGATGCCTGCGTCCACGACCTGCCCGGCCCCCGACTGGCGGGCCTCCAGCAGGGCGCAGACGATCCCGTAGGCCAGGAGCATCCCGCCGCCGCCCTCGCCGACCAGGTTCACCGGCGGTACCGGCGGCTGCCCGGCGAGACCGATGGGGTGCAGCGCTCCCGCGACCGAGATGAAGTTGATGTCGTGGCCGGCCCGGTCCGAGAGCGGACCCTGCTGCCCCCAGCCCGTCATCCGGCCGTACACCAGACGCGGGTTGCGGGCCCGGCAGGCGTCCGGTCCGATGCCGAGCCGTTCGGCGACGCCGGGGCGGAAGCCCTCGATCACCGCGTCGGCGGTCTCGGCGAGCCGGAGCACGATCTCCGCGCCCTCGGCGGATTTCAGGTCCACGGCCACGGAGCTGCGGCTGCGCTCGGGGATACGGAACCTGGGGTCGTCCATGCCGGGCGACTGCTCGATCGCGTCCACCCGGTCCACCCGGACCACCTCGGCGCCCATGTCCGCCAGCAGCATCGCGGCGAACGGAGCGGGGCCGACCCCGGCGATCTCCACCACCCGCACCCCGTCGAGAGGCCCGCTCATGACCACCTCCAGTCGTCGTACCTCGTTGTACCGTCCGGTCGGTACAGGCATGAAAGCACAGCGCCCTCCGATTCGTACAGACCTGAATCAGTTCTGCTGCCGGACCGCCTTCGGTGGTCCCGCGCGGCGTCACGCGGAGCGGCCCCGGGTGGCGAAATCCGCTGGTCCACGGCGTGTACGAGCGTCACCGCCGCGCCTCAGGCGACGCCCCGGACCGACGCCTCGGCCCTACCGGGCAGGGGTACCCGCAGGGGCCCCGGAACCCGTCAGGCGCCGCCCGCCCACCGCGCGCGGGCGGGTACGGATACACCCGGAGGATGTGCCCGTCGCACGCACGGCGGATACGGCCGGTGCACGCACGGCGGGTGGGCCCGTCGCACGCCGGCAGACGTGCCCGTCCCGCGCCCCGGCGACTGCGGCTGTCCTACGGCCCGGCGGGTGTGCCCGACGGGCCGGGGACTGACGGGGCGCGCCCCGTCAGTCCCCGGACTGCTGGTCGGCCCGGTGGCGGCTCAGGGACGCCCGCGCGGACAGCACGTGCGCCGTCATGACCGACTGCGCCCACGTCCCGTCACGGGCGGTGAGCGCGTCGACCAGTTCCCGGTGCTGGCGCAGGCTGCGCGCCATCTCCTCCGGGGAGTAGTTGTGGAACGTGTGCCGTACGAGGGAGATCTCGATGACCCCGGACAGGATCCCGGGGAGCAGCGCGTTGCCGGCGGCCCGGTGCAGCGCGCGATGGAACTGCAAGTTGAGCTCGGTGATCCGGTCGTCGGCGTCGTCGCCGGCGGCGCGCGCCACCTCGTCCATGGCGTCGCACAGCTCCCGCAGTTCCTCGCGCTCGGCCTCCGAACCGTCGCGCTCCGCCGCACGGCGCGCGGCGTAGCCCTCAAGGAGCGCCCGCAGACTGAAGATGTCGTCGAGATCGGCGGCGTCGAATCCGGTCACCTGCGCACCGCGGTTGGGGTGCAGGGTGATGAGCCCGTCGGCCTGCAGCCGGCGCAGCGCGTCGCGTACGGGAGTGCGGCTCACCTCGTAGGTGGTCGCGATGTTCTCCTCGCGCAGCCACGCGCCGGACGGGTGCGCCCCGGTCAGGATGCTCCTGCGAAGGTCCTCGTAGACCCTCACCGACGGCTTCGTCATCGTTTCCGCTCCTGGTACGGCACCATGGTCAGGGCGCGACCGAACAGAGGCGCGCGACCGTCCCGTCGGGTCATCGCGTGGGCGCGGGGAACCGTCCGGCACGCAGCAACTGTCCCGGCAGCGGCCTGCCGAGGACCTCCGTGATCCACGCTGCGGTGGACAACAGCGCGTCGAGATCGATGCCGGTGTCCACGCCCTGCCCTTCGAGCAGGTAGACGAGGTCCTCGGTGGCGATGTTACCGGTCGCCTTCGGCGCGAAGGGGCAGCCGCCGATGCCCGCGACGGAGCTGTCCAGGACCGACACGCCGGCTTCCACTCCCGCGTAGGCGTTGGCGTAGCCGGTGTTGCGGGTGTTGTGCAGGTGCAGGCCGAGCGGGATGCCGAGCCCTGCCGCACCGGTGAGCAGCCGGGTCACCTGGTGGGGCACCCCGACGCCGATGGTGTCCGCGAAGACGAGTTCGTCGGCGCCGGTGGCGGCGACCCGCTCGGCGATGGCCAGCACGCGGCCCGGGTCGACCGTCCCCTCGAACGGACAGCCGAACGACGCGGCCAGCGTGACACTGGCCCGGCGGCCGTCCGCGTGGGCCGCCGCGACGATGTCGGCCGCCTCGGCGATCGACTGTTCGACGCTGCGGCCCTGGTTGCGCCGGTTGAAGGTCTCGGTGACGCAGAAGGCCATACGGGCCTCGTCGCACCGGGTCTCCGCGAGCCGGGTGTAGCCGCGCTGGTTGAGGACGAGCGCCGCGAGACCGACGCCGTCGACGGGTTCCACCGCGGCGCAGACCTCTTCCGCCCCGGCCATCTGCGGCACCCGGGCGGGATTGACGAAGCTGGCGATCTCGATGCGGTCGACACCGGTGGCGGACAGCCGGTCGACGAAGTCCGCGCGCTGCCGCGGGCTCAGGTGTTCGGGTTCGTTCTGGAGTCCGTCACGCGGACCCACTTCACAGATTCTGACGCTCACGGGGGTGTCTCCTCTCCTTGCCCCGGGACTGCGGCCGATCGGCTAGATGACGCCCTGCTCGTGCAGGAGGGCGCGGGCCGCGGTGTCGAGGCCGAGGATTCCGCCGTACACCTCGTCGTTGTGCTGTCCCAGTTCCGGGCCGAGCGTGTGCACCGCGCCGGGGGTCCCGGACAGCCTGGGGGCGACGTTCTGCATCGGGAAGGAGCCCAGCTTGTCGTGCATCAGCCGGACGATCGTCTGCCGGGCCTCGAAGTGCGGGTCGGCGAACATGTCCTGCGCGGTGTACGTCAGCCCGGCCGGCACCCCGCTCTCGTGCAGGAGGTCGAGCAGCGCCTCGGAGTCCTGCTCCTGGGTCCACTCGGCGACCAGCTTGTCGAGCTCGGTCTGGTGCTCACCGCGGGCGGCATGGGTACCGAACCGCTCGTCGGTCTGCCACTCCGGCTTGCCCATGATCTCGGCCAGCCGGTTGAACACCGTGTCCCGGTTGGCGGCGATGAGGACGGCCGAGCCGTCGCGGGTCGGATACACGTTGCTGGGCGAGACGCCCGGCAGCACCGACCCGGTGCGCTCGCGCCGCGACCCGCTCAGCTCCCATTCCGGCAGGATCGACTCCATCATCGCCAGCACGGCTTCGTAGATCGCGGAGTCGACGACCTGGCCCCGGCCGGTGTGCTCACGGGAGAACAGGGCCATCACGGTGCCGAGCGCGGCGAAGGTGCCGGCCAGCGAGTCGCCGATCGAGATGCCGGTGCGGCTGGGCGCGCGGTCGGGTTCCCCCGTGATGTGCCGCAGGCCGCCCATCGCCTCACCGATGGAGCCGAATCCGGCGCGCCGGGAGTAGGGGCCGTCCTGGCCGTAGCCGGTGACCCGGGTGACCACGAGCCGGGGGTTCAGCTCGGCGAGTTCCGCGGGTCCGAGACCCCAGCGCTCCAGGGTGCCCGGCCGGAAGTTCTCGATGAACACGTCGGCCGTGGCGAGCAGGTCCCGGAGCAGCTGCTGTCCCTCGGGCCTGCGCAGGTCGCAGGTGATCGACTTCTTGTTGCGGGCGATGATCGGCCAGGTCAGCGAGAGGCCCTGCGGGAGGTTGCTCCCCCACTGCCGCATCGGGTCGCCGTTGCCGGGGTCCTCGGCCTTGATCACTTCGGCCCCGAAGTCGCCGAGCAACTGTCCGCAGAACGGCCCCGCGATGAGCGAGCCCGTCTCTACGACCCGCACCCCCGCCAAAGGCCCCTGGGCAGCCGCCGTCGCTTGCCGGGAGCCGCTCTGCTGGTCGTCAGCCATGGGATGTCCACCTCTCGCCCACATCACGCACATCGGGCACCCGTCGCCGGCTTGTACACAACTTCGGATTGCCGATCGAGGCCTCATTGCCTCTGCCCAGGCACCATAGCCCTTCCCTCGCTGAATGGACACGATGGATTGTGTGCAATCTCGCGTGGTGGACACCAGGTCGCGGCGCCTGCGTCCACGGGAGGGGGCCAGGGACGGCCGAGAGCGCCACGGACGAGATCAGCGCCACGCACGAAGCGAAGATCAGCCGTACCGGACGGCTGCGCTTCTTGCTCGGGTGCGGCAGCCGGCCGGCGGTCGGCGAGGCCGATCCTTCGACATCCGACATCGGTCACCGCCCGGGCCTCTGCCCCGTCCTGCGCGTTCCGGCATTCGCCCGGGTGCGGGCAGGTCGCTCGGCCCAACGGGTTGAACCCGGCGGCGCCTCGTCCGCGGCGGAGCACCGAGGCCCGAGGCTGAGCTGTGCTGTGGGAGCCGCGCCGAAGTGCCGGCGATGCCTCACCCGCCGCGGGCCGCCCCATTCGGCCCGTGTCGCCGAACCGCCGTCCCGGGGGCGCCGAGCCCGCCGGTCACGTCGGACTGATCGAGGAGGCCGGGGCCTGTGGCCGGATCCGGAAACGACAACGCACACACCCTGGCCGCACCGGTCGACCTCAACGGCACCGGGCACTACATCCACTGGGGCGTGGTGCAGATCTCCGTCGCCAACCTGGTGGTGATCGCCCTGATGGTCGTCATCTTCGCGCTCGCGCTGCTGCTGCCCTTCCCACACGGACGGCGCCGCGGATGAGCACCGACGCCCGGACTCCGGAGCACGGCTGGACGGCCGCGGTACGCCGCCGGCTGGTCGGGGCGCTGCCGCCGGAGAAACTGCTGCCCGACAGCCAGCCGGTCTACATGGCCTCGTGGGTGTACGTCTTCGGCGTCCTCACGGTCTCCTCCCTGGCCGTGGTTCTCGTCAGCGGGGGCCTGCTGGCCTTGAAGGGGCCCGCGTGGTGGCACGTCTCCTCGGTCGGGAAGTACGTCAACAGCCTGCACCTGTGGAGCGTCGAGCTGTTCATGTTCGTCCTGGTGCTCCACCTGTGGGCGAAGTTCTTCATGGCCGCCTGGCGCGGCCGGCGCGCCCTGACCTGGATGACCGGCGTGGTCATCTTCCTCACCTCCATCGGCACGGCGCTCTCCGGCTACGTGGTGCAGCAGAACTTCGACTCGCAGTGGATCTCGGACCAGGCCAAGGACGGCATGAACGCGGTGGGCATCGGCGCGTTCTGGAACGTCCTCGACTTCGGCCAGATGCTGATGTGGCACGTCGTGCTGTTCCCCCTCGTGATCTGTCTGCTCAGCGGATGGCACGTGCTGCTGGTACGGCTGCGCGGCATCGTGCCGCCCATCGACGCCCCGACGCCCGGCGCCGACCATGTCCCGCCCGAGCAGCAGGAGCGAGCGTGACCCGCGAAGCCCGCCGGACCGACACACCCGAGTCCTCGGAGTTCCCGACCCGGCCCTACGACCTGGTCAAAGAGGTCACCATCGCGTTGGTCCTGGTCGCCCTGCTGACCGTCGGGCTCGCCGCGCTGTTCTCCTCCCCCGACGACCCTCCCGTCACCCTCGGTTCCTGGTCGCGCGCCGACTCGGCCGACTTCACCGCCACCGCCGTGTCCGAGCTCGGCGGCACCAGCGGCACCGCGCAGTACGGCCCGCCGTACAACCACACACCGGGAGCCGGACAGAAGATCGGGCCGGTCAGTCTGCAGCGCCTCGCGGGCGTGCACATCCCGATCGATACCGCCGAGGACTTCGTCATCCAGCCGCTGCGCCGGGCTCCCGAGCCGCCCCTCGTCATCAAGGCCCTCGCGGTATGGAATGCCGCATCCCCGGGCCGGCAACAGGCGTGGACCTCCGCCTACTCCGACGCGCTGGGCAAAGCCCCGAACGGCAACCCCGCGCGGGTGGCCCCGGGCGCCTACGGCCCGGTCCCGGTCCTGATGGCCCGGCTGCTGGAACTCGCCCGGTCGGGCGCGCTCGACGGCGAACTGCTCACCGAGGGAAGCCAGTTCTACCAGACGGACTACACCCGCCCGCTGCTCTTCCTCGGCGACGGCAACTACTTCGCGGACCTCGCCCAGAGCCGGCACCTGGCCGGTGACCAGTGGGGCATGATGAACGAGACCGGCAACTATCCCGGCCAGCCCTGGCTGTGGCTCTACACCTTCTGGTACCAGATCGAGCCGTTCAAGAGCTCCGACAACGCCGATGCCCTGATCTGGGGACTGATGGCCCTGTTGAGCCTGGGTCTGATCCTGGTCCCCTTCATCCCCGGCGTCAGGTCGATCCCGCGGTGGACCCGGGTGCACCGGCTCATCTGGCGCGACTACTACCGCACCCAGCGGCCGCCCCGCTGACCCGGTCAGGTCCCGTTCGGCCGTCCACCGGCCGCGCGAGACGAGTGCCACCCTCTTGGCCATCGTGTCCCGGAGACCGCCGGACGGCCGACCTGTCGCCTCTGGGCCTGGGCGTCGTCGCCGATGGGGCGAACTCCTTGCGGGACGAAAGGATTTGCCCCTGCGACCCCTTGGCGAGGCGCCATCACGGCCTCAAAGCGGCGGCTGAGGTCGGCACGGCGACCGTGAGGCCACGACGACAGACCCTGGCAGGGACGCGATCCCACCCCGTACGCCGTGCAGCGCTGTTCGCCCGACTAGTCGTGAAGTCGCATTCGCAAAAGGCAGTAAGGAAACCACCACCGGTCAGGGCGCGCCTCCGGCGGAGGTGCGTTGTCAGTGGGCCGGCCGGGCTCCGGACCCGTATTTGCAGACGTGGAACGGGACTTGCCGTCCGTCCGGTCAAGTGCGCCGTAAACAAGGGTGCGCCGATCCGTCGGCCCGCCAACGACGGTACCGTGTGCGGCAGTCGATCGCCTGTTCCGCGATCACTGACCCACGAGGGGTTCCATGAAACACCGCCGCCCGCGGCAACGAGGAAAAGTGATCGCCAGCGCGGTCAGCACGGCCAGTGCGATCGCCGTCGCCTTGGGTGCGGGGATGACGACGCCGGCGATGGCCGCCGAGACGACGCACGGCAAGCCCGAGACCCCCGAGGCCACGCCCGACCCGAAGGCGCCCTGGGCGCCCGAGAACGACGAGGCTCCCAGCCAGTACAAGGCCGTCGGCCCCACCACCTTCTCGGCCAACACCCTGAAGTCGTCCCCGCTCAAGCTCACCCTTCCCGCGCCGACCGGAAGCCACAGCGTGGGCATGGTCGGCCTGCACCTGGTCGACAAGTCGCGTACGGACCCGTACGTGGCCGGCACGAAGCGCGAGCTGATGGTCTCGCTCTGGTACCCGACCGCCTCCCCCTCCGGGCACTACCAGGCACCGTGGATGCCGTCGCTCTCGGGCGCGCGCTTCCTCGCCTCGCGCGGCCTGTCGCCGCAGCAGGTGACCCTGCCGACGACCGCGGGCCATGTCCTCGCCCCGGTGGACACCAAGCTCGGCAAGCTGCCCGTCCTGCTGTTCTCTACCGGGCTGCACTCCGACCGCGCGATGGGCACCGCGCTCGTCCAGGACCTCGCCAGCCGCGGCTACCTCGTCGTCACCGTCGACCACACCCACGACGCCAACGAGGTGCAGTTCCCGGGGAACCGGGTCGAGACCAACCGGATGCCGGCCGGATCGCACTCCTCCGACACGCTCAAGGTGCGCGCGGCCGACATCAAGTACGTCATCGACCAGCTCGGCACGCTCAGCAAGGGCGGCAACCCGGACGCCGGAAAGGCCACGCTCCCCACCGGTCTGACGAAGGCCGTGGACATGTCCCGTATCGGCATGTTCGGCTGGTCACTGGGCGGTGCCGCGGTCGACACCGCCATGCAGCTCGACCACCGCATTGCCGCCGGCGCCAACCTGGACGGACAGTTCTTCGGCACGGCGCCGAGCAAGGACCTGGACCGCCCGTTCATGCTCTTCAGCTCCGGCACCCACAACCGCAACACCGACAGCTCCTGGCGCACCATGTGGTCGCACCTCAAGGGCTACCGGGTCGACATCCAACTCCACGGCGCGGCCCACCTCGCGTTCAGCGACAACGAGGCCATGGTCCACCAGGAGGCGGGCCTGCTCGGGCTCTCCCAGGCCCAACTCCAGCAGCAGTACGGCACGATCGACCCGAACCGCGCGATCGCCGTCCAACGCACGTACCTCGCCGCCTTCTTCGACCAGACGCTGCGCAAACAGCACAGCACCCTGCTCGACGGGCCGGACAAGAAGTACCCGGAGATCTCCTTCGTCCGCTGACCGCGCGTCCCCAGGGCGGGCTCCGTTGAACGGGGTCCGCCCTTCGATGTGGCCGGGAAACACCACACTCGTACAACAGTAGTACGAAGCTGTGACGGAGATGTGTTCCCCGGACACTAGAGTGACAGTTCGACCTATCGAACTCTTCTGCGCTAGGCGCCCATTGAGAGAGGAACCGCTGCCCTGCCCACCGAGTCCCGGGCGCCGCGCCGACACCGAGTCCGCCGCCGCGCCGACATGCCGCTCCTCGGCGGTGTGCGCCCGCCGATCGTCCTGCTCGTCCTGCTGCTTCTCGCGGTCGCCGTCCTGACCGTCGTCGGCCTCGGTGACGTCCATTCCGAGCGTGTGCCGCCGGCCGTGCTGAACTCGGAACAGCAGATCGCCGCAGACACCGCGCTGTCGGTGCGTACCACGATCGACGTCGAGGCGAGCACGGTACGCCGTACGGCCGAGGCCTACACCGCGACCGGCACCCCGACACCCGCGAGCACGCTCAAGGCGCTGACCGCCGCGAACAAGGCGGACCTCGGCGGCGCTCTGCTCGACGCGCACACCGGCAAACTGCTGGCGTCCGGTGGCGAGTCGGTGTCGCTGGCCGGGGTGGACGCCGCACAGCTCACGTCCGGGCGCGGCGGGATCCCGCCCCGGCTGGTGACCTCGAACGGGGCGCGGCGGCTGCTGTACTTCGCCAGGGTCACGCTGCCCGCGCAGGCCGTGGACGCGAACCAGGACCAGAACCAGGTCCCGACCGAGCGGCAGTGGCTGCTGGTGGTCTCCGAGGCGCTCCCCGCCCTCACGACGTTCGGCGACGGGCGCACCGCCCAAGTGCTGGACGCGAGCGGCAAGGCGCTCGTCACCACGTCCCGCGGCGTGGCGTCGCCGGCCGTGGCCGACAGCGCTCTGCCCGGGACGGCGTCCCGCGCCGCGAGCGCGTCGGGCCGGGACTCCGACGCCTCCGGAAGCCTGACGGGCTCCGCCACGGGCGTTCGGCCCACGGTGGCCGGCTGGGCCCAGGTCGCCTCGACGACCGGTCCGGGCGACACCGACGGCCTCGGCCTGGTGGTCCTCACCTCCCGCGCGGTGCCCGCCACCACAGCCGCCGCCGACTACTCGAGCTTCGCGCTCGAGGCCGCGGGGGCGCTGGCCGGTATCGCGCTGCTGCTCGGGCTGGTGCTGAACCTCCTCGTGCAGCGCCCGCTGCTGCGGCTGTACCTGTCCGCCGGACGCCTGGCCCGGGGCGCGACCGAGGACGGGCCGGCCGAGACGGCGGAGCTCTCCCGGCCCGTCCCGGTACACGGCTTCGGGGAACTGGCCCGGATCGGACGGGCGTTGGAGTCACTGCGCCGGCAACTGCTCGGCGAGAGCGGCCCGCAGGAGTTCCCGGCACCCCGCGGACCGGGCTACCGGGCGCTGGCCGCGTTCGTCCTGCTGCTGGTGGCCGGCTGGGCGGTACCGATGATCTTCGTACTGAACCGGGCGGACACCGCGACCTCGGTTCCGGCACCGGTCATCGCCAACCAGCAGGCGCGCGCCGAGCTCGCGGCGAACCGTGTCCGGCAGTCGCTGGACCAGTCATACGCCGACCTGAGCGACGTGGCCACAAGCCTGCCGGGCAAGAACCGGGCCGCCCAGACCGACGATCTGCGGCACGCTCTCACCAAGCACAAGCAGTACCGCTCGCTCTACCTCCTGGACCGCTCCGGCGCCATCACCCTCCGGGTCGGAGACACACCGCTGCGCACCCTCGTCCATGTACCCGACGGCGGCGGGGTCACCACGGTCAACACCTCGGGCCGGATACCGGCCATCGCCGCCTACGCCCAGGTCCGGGCGGTCAAGGGCAAGACCGGGGCGGCCGGCGTGGTCCTCTTCGGCGAGATCGACGTGAAGACGCTCAACTCCACCCTGGCCAGACCCCATCTGGGCAGCGTGTGGGTCACGGACGCCGACTGCAGGGTGCTGGCGGCGAGCCTGGGCTACCGCGCCTTCCAGGCGCTGCCCGACGCCGGCCTGACCCGCCTCGCCCGGGCCGCGCAGAGCGCCCCCGGCACCGCGGGCACCGCGACGTCGACGGTGCTCTCCTCGTCCTCCGGCCCCTCGGTCGACGCCGCCGCGCCGCTGGCTCAGAACGGCCCGACAGCACGCCTCGGCTGGCGCGTGGTGACCGCGGAGCCCGCGGCGGCGCTCCAACTCCCCGCGGTGCAGGCCCAGCAGCGCACCATGCTCGCCGGGATCCTGGGCCTCGCGTTCGGCGCGGCCTGCCTGGGCTGGCTGCACGTCGTGGTGTTCCGGCCGCTGCGATCGGTCGCCGCGCTCATCGAGAAGCTCGCGGGCGGGGACCGCCGTACCGTGCTGCACCCGGTCAACCACGACGAGGTCGGCTCGGTCACCCGCAGCCTGGAGCTGATCCGCCAGGCCCTGGCGGAACGCGGCCGGGCGGACAGGTCCGCACAGCCCGCCGACCTCTTCCAGTCGTGGCCCGAGAACACACTCCAGCGGTAGAAGAACGGATTCGGCGTGCTCTTCCTTTATGTCATCGTCCTGCTGTGCTGCGCCGCGCTGTGGGTCGCCGGAATCGTGGAACAGAGGCGGCACTTCGACTCGCTGAACCAGATACCGACACGGGTGCTGGTCAACGGCATCCGCGGCAAGAGTTCGATCACCCGGCTGTGCGCGGGCGCGCTGCGCGGCGGCGGCCTGGTCACGGTGGCCAAGACCACCGGGACCGCGGCCCGGTTCATCCATCCGGACGCCACCGAGGAGCCGGTCTACCGCAAGTTCGGGCTGTCCAACATCGTCGAGCAGATCGGCATCGTGCGGCGGGCGGCGACCTACCGCCCGCACGCCCTGGTGATCGAGTGCATGGCGGTGATGCCCGCACTGCAGGAGATCAACCAGGAGAAGCTCATCCGCTCCACCATCGGCGTCCTGTGCAACGTCCGCGAGGACCATCTGGAGGAGATGGGGCCGACGTTGGACGACGTGGCCCGCTCGCTCTCCCGCTCGATGCCGATCGGCGGGGTGTGCGTGACGGCGGAGAAGGACCGTCTGCACATCCTCCAGCAGGAGGCCGACAAGCGGAACTGCCGTCTGGTCTCGGTCGATCCGGAGTCGGTGAGCGACGCCGAACTGCGCGGCTTCAGCTGGTTCACCTTCAAGGAGAACGTGGCGATCGCGCTCGCCGTCGCCGAACTGCTCGGTGTGGAACGGCAGACCGCGTTGCAGGGCATGTGGGACGCACCCCCCGACCCGGGCGTGCTGTCGGTGGAGCGCTACGTCACGCCCGAGGGCAAGCGGCTGCGCTTCGCCAACGTCTTCGCGGCCAACGACCCCGAATCGACGCTGATGAACGTCAAGCAGCTCAAGGATCTGGGCGCGATCAGGCAGCCGCTCAACGTGATCATCAACTGCCGCCCGGACCGGGTGGAACGCAACGGCCAGATGGGCACGATCGTCCCCGACCTCGCCCCGGAGGCGGTCTTCCTGATCGGCCACCCGACCAAGAGCGCCCGCGACGCCATCCCGGCCGGCTTCACCGGGCGGGTGGTGGACCTCGGTGGCGACCGCCGGGACCCCGAGGAACTGACCGCGGCGATCCTCGCCGAACTCGGCCCCGTCGCCTCGCTGGTCGCGATCGGCAACATCCACGGCCAGGGCGAGCTGTTCCTGGACTGCCTCGCCGAACTGCCGCTGGACGACTCCGAGGACGAGCTCGCCGCCGTTCCCGCCGGCGACGGCCTGGACCAGGAGACGATGCAGTTCGCGCTTCCCCGCCAGATGGCGCTGTCCCGGCCCCCCGCCCCCGAGCCGTACAGCTGGGTGGCGCCGCTGGAGACGACGCACTCCTTCCACGTCCCGGGACAGCGCGAGCTCGCCCGCCGGTTCGCCGCCCGCCACGACCGCACCGACGGCGAGCGGACCGAGGACGACCTGCACCACGCCTACGATCCCCACCAGTCTCCGAGGAACCGTTAGTGATCCCCGCCAACCTCACCGCACAGACCGCCGCGCTCGGGATCGCCCTCGGGCTGGTCTTCTCGCTCGTCTGCTACCTGACCACCAACCTCTCGCCCGGGGGGATGATCACCCCTGGCTGGATCGCCCTCACGCTCGTCACCGACGTGCAGATGGCGGCGCTGATGGTCGGCGTCTCGGCGCTGACCTACTTCATGACGAAACTGCTGCAGCGCACGGTGATCCTCTACGGCAAGCGGCTGTTCGCCGCCGTGGTGCTGTGCGCGGTACTCATGCAGACCACCGTGATGCTCGCCCTCAACCACGAGTTCCCCCTGCTGTACACGTCACAGACGCTCGGCTTCATCGTCCCCGGTCTGGTCTCCTACCAGATGGTCCGCCAGCCGCTGGGGGCCACCCTCATCTCGACCACGGCGGTGACGCTGGCCACGTATGTGGTACTGATCGTCGGGCTGTTGCTCGGCGCCCTCCCCACCGCCTGAGCTAGTCTCCGCCCTCAAACCCACACTCTCAAGGAGCACCGGCCATGCACTCTCAACCCCACGGCAGGCGCAACGGTCCGACTCGGCGCGCCGTGCTCGGGACGGTCGCGGGCGTGGCGGCCGCCGGGGTGGCCGGCGCTTACGCCTGGAACCGCCACGGGCACGGAGGCGCCGACAGCAGCGGCGTCGGCGGCAACGGCGCCGACAGCGGCGTGAGTTCCCGGTCCGGGAGCCACACCTTCGAGCGGCTGTCCGACCCCGGCCGCACCGTCGTCCGCGGCTCCGACGGCGACACGCTCGCCACCTTCACCGACGGTGCCCGTACCGCCGTACTCGCCGGGCCCACCCGCCACTTCAGCGAGGCACGGACCACCACCTCCAAGGTGACCACGAACGCCTGGGTACGGGTGCTGCCGCACACGTGGCAGCAGGGCATGGAGAAGTCCGCCTGGTTCAAGGGCTGGTTCGGCAAGACGCTCGGCGACACCGCACCGGACGTCTTCGCCGTGGCGTTCGAGTACAGCAGCGCCGGGGCGCCCGACAAGCACAACGGCGCCGGCGTGCGCTACGCGGGCACCGCGCACTTCGGCCCGCGCAACCAGGAGGTCAGCAGCCCCCTGGACTTCGCCTACCACGACGAGCAGTCCGACTTCTACGACTATCTGGGCACCCCCTGGACCTTCTCGGACGGCACGAGGGCGCAGCCGGAGCAGGCCCGTTACGGCGATGTCGACTGCTCCGGCTTCCAGCGCCTGGTGTGGGGCTACCGCATGGGTCTGCCGCTGCACAACACCAACACCAAGGGCGCCGGCCTGCCGCGCCGCGCCTTCGCCATCGCCGCCTACGGTCCCGGCAGCCTGGTGATCCCCCACACCAATACACAGCCCACCGAACTGGGCATCCTGCAGCCCGGGGACCTGGTCTTCTTCGCGATCATCAAGGACCGGCCGAACTTCATCGACCACTGCGGCATGTACCTGGGCCTCGACGACCAGGGCCGGCACCGCTTCTACTCCAGCCGCTCCGCCGCCAACGGCCCGACCATGGGCGACCTGTCGGGCCGCTCGCTGCTGGACGGCACCGACTTCTACGCCCGCGGGTTCAGGGCGGCCCGCCGCCTGTGAACACGCCGCCTCACCCGTCCGCTGATCCGAGGACCATCGTCATGGCCACCATCCCCGCCGCCCAGCCCACCGGCGCACGCCGAAGCCGACGGGCCAACGACCGTCGCTCCGTCCGACCGGAAGCCGTCCAGCGCTGGGAGCACCCGGCACTCGCCGCGGTGCTGGTCACCGCCCTGGTGCTGTACTCCTGGGGCATCGGGCACGCAGCGCTCCACCCCTTCTACGGCGCGGCGACACGGTCGATGGCCGGGAGCTGGCGCGCCTTCCTCTACGGCGGGCTCGACGCCAGTGGTTCGATCACCATCGACAAGCTCCCCGGCGCGTTCTGGCCCGAGGCCGTCTCCGTCTGGCTCTTCGGCCCGCACACGTGGGCGGCCGCGCTTCCGCAGGTCGTGGAGGGCGTGCTCACCGTCTGGCTGCTGCACCGGATCGTACGGGTCTGGGCCGGGCCCTTCGCCGCGCTGATCGCCGCGCTGGCGCTCACTCTGACCCCGGTCACCGTGGTCCTCACCCGGGCCACCATCCCGGACACCGCGCTCACCCTGCTGCTGGTGGCGGCCGCCGGAGCACTGCAGAAGGCGGTGCGCACCGAGCGGCTGCAGCCGCTGATCATCTGCGGGGTCTGGGTCGGGCTCGCTTTCCAGGCCAAGATGCTGCAGGCGTGGCTGGTGCTGCCGGTCTTCGCCCTGGTCTATCAACTCGTCGCGCCCGGAACGCCGTTGAAGAGGGCCCTGCGGTCGGCGTCGGCCGGTGCGGTCGCGCTGGCGGTCTCCTGTTCCTGGGTGCTGCTCGCCTGGGTGACACCGGCCGCCGACCGCCCGTACCTCGACGGAACGTCCAACAACAGTCCGTTCGCCCTCGTCTTCGGCTACAACGGCATGAGCCGCTTCAGCGGCAACGCGACCGCGTTCGGTGCCGTCGCGGGAACCGCCGCCAGCCGCACGAGCGGCAACACCGGCTGGACGATGCTGATCAACCACACGGTCGGTCCCCAGGTCGCCTGGTTCCTGCCGCTCGCCGTGCTCGCCGGGGTGCTGGGCGTCGTCTGGCGCGCCGGGCAACCGCGGACCGACCCGCTGCGCGCGGGATTTCTGCTCTGGGGCGGCTGGCTGGCCATGCACGCGC
Organism: Streptomyces sp. NPDC091209; assembly: GCF_044757755.1. Taxonomy (NCBI): domain Bacteria; kingdom Bacillati; phylum Actinomycetota; class Actinomycetes; order Kitasatosporales; family Streptomycetaceae; genus Streptomyces; species Streptomyces sp. NPDC091209. The sequence continues at coordinate 132,917 of NZ_JBIVVR010000010.1, forward strand.
TGGTGTTCAGCGCCTCCAACGGCAACCACGCCTACTACACCGCCGTCATCGCCCCGGCGATCGCCGCGCTGGTCGGGGGCGGCCTCCAGCTCTTCCGCTCGGAGTACGACGGGGGCGGCCGACGGCGCGTGGCGCTGCCTGCGGCGATCGTGCTGACGACGGTGTGGGCGCTGGTGCTCGACTGGCCCACCCGCTTCGTCTCCTGGCTGCTGCCGATCGCCGGGATGCTCGCGATATGCGGCGCGGCGGGCCTGTGGATCCGCGGGCCCCGCACCGCCCCGCGGATGGTCCACAGCGCCCTCGCCGCCGGGATCGCGGCCATGCTGGTCGTCCCGGCCGGCTGGGCCTTCGCCTGCCTCGACCCGCTGTACGCGGGCGCCTCCACCTCGCCGACGGCCGGTCCGGTCGGTCTCGCGTACGACGCGGCCGTCCAGCACCACCGCGCCGTCGCCAGAGTGGGGCTCGACCAGCCGAGCGCCCGTGACACCGCCCTGCTCCGCTACCTCACCGCGCGCCGCCACGGCGAGAAATTCCTGCTCGCCACCCAGGCCGCCTACTCCGCCGAGCCCCTGCTGCGCGCGAAGTCCGAGCCCCTGCTCGTGATGGGCGGCTTCACCGGCCTCACCCCCTACCCGAGCGCCCGGCAGCTCGGCACGCTCGTCACGACCCACCAGCTCCGCTACGCGCTGCTCACCACGAAGCGCCCCGGCACGGCCGCCACGACCTGGGTGAAGTCCCACTGCACCCGCGTCCGGCCCTCCGCCTACGGCCGCCGCGCCGACGGCTCCCTGTCCCTCTACGACTGCAACCCGAAGGGGTGAGATACCCGGCCCTCGCGGCCGTCCCGGCTCGGGGATCTCCCTCTCGCCGCCTCCCTCGGTGAGCTCGCCGCCCACCTCGGTCAGCCGGGCGGCCGAGATCCCTTGCGCACCCGATCGTCGTCGCCCGCCGACGCGGTCGGGGAAGCCGGTCGCCGACGGGTCGCGGGCGGGTCCCCGGGAACGGCTCAGGGGCCGTTTCGGATTTCCCCAAAACGGCCCCTGACCTGCGACTTCGAAAAGTCGGGACGACAGGATTTGAACCTGCGACCCCTTGACCCCCAGTCAAGTGCGCTACCAAGCTGCGCCACGTCCCGATGCTTTCACCCGCGGTGACCCGCGTGATCGTGCGAACAGAACTTTACCCCACGCCGGAGACTGCTCCGCAGGGGGACGGGGCGCGCGACAATCGGCGTATGACCGGGACATCTGAGACGCGGCGGGACGGCGGGCGTGATCGGGACACCGAGGGGCGGGCGCGGAACGCCCGCCCCCGCGACGGACTGGGGCGCCCCCTGCCGTACGGCGTGGACGGGGTGGAGCGGCAGCCGGAGGGCGTCGTGCGCGGCCCCGGGGAGACGGTCGCCGAGGCGCAGGCGCTGCTGGACGCGGGCAGGCCGTTCCACGCGCACGAGGTCTTCGAGGACGCCTGGAAGTCCGGTCCGCGGGACGAGCGCGGGCTCTGGCGGGGACTGGCCCAGCTCGCCGTGGGGCTCACCCACGCGGCCCGCGGAAACGCGACGGGCGGCGCACGGCTGCTGCGGCGGGGCGCCGGGGCGGTCGAGGAGTGGACATCGGGGACCGGCCGGCCGCGGCCGCACGACCTGGACCTCACGGAACTCAGCGTCTGGGCCCGGGAGTTGGCGACGGTCGTGGAGCGCGACGGCGGGCGGGTCGACGCGGCGGCGGCGTCGCCACGGCTGCGCGGCCGGGGCGCCTGACGAGGGCACCCCTCGGCACCCGCTCTCGTACGCCCCACTGCCCGGCCCGGCACCGCCGGGTGCGGTGCGTCCACTGTCAGTGGCGTACGGCAGACTCCGGGTGTGCGAAAGATTCATGTCATCGGCATCGGAGCGGGCGACCCCGATCAGCTCACGCTGCAGGCGGTCAAGGCGCTGAGGAGCACGGACGTGTTCTTCATCCTGGACAAGGGCGAGGTGAAGTCGGACCTCGTCCAGCTCCGACGCGACATCCTCGACGCGCACCTGCCGGAGGGGGCGTTCCGCCTGGTCGAGGCCCGCGACCCGGACCGGGACCGCACCGCGGGCGGCTCGGCGTACTCACCGGCCGTCGGGGACTGGCGCAGCGCCCGTGCCGCCGTCTACGAACGGCTGATCACCGAGGAGCTGGGCGAGGGCGAGAGCGGCGCGTTCCTGGTGTGGGGTGATCCCGCTCTGTACGACAGCACGCTCGGCATCCTGGAGGAGATCCTGGACCGGGGCGCGGTGGAGTTCTCGTACGACGTGGTGCCCGGCATCAGCAGTGTCTCGGCGCTCGTCGCCCGGCACCGCACGGGCCTGAACCGGGTCGCCCAGCCGGTGCAGATCACCACTGGGCGGCGCCTCGCCGAGGGCTTCCCGGAGGGGGTGGACGACGTGGTCGTGATGCTCGACGCCCATCAGACGTTCCGGCGGTACGCGGACGAGGACATCGACATCTACTGGGGCGCCTACATCGGCACACCCGACGAGATCCTCGCCTCCGGTCCGCTGGCCGAAGCGGCTCCCCGTATCGAGCGGTTGCGCGCCGAGGCCCGGGAGCGCAAGGGCTGGATCATGGACACCTATCTGCTGCGCAGGAATCCGGGACGCTAGGGACGCCCCGTTCCCCCGTACGCCGGGCGGGTCGCCCCGCATGCACGGGGAGCCCTGCGGTGCGAGGGTGACGATTGTGACGATCACGGAGGACACGGCGCCACCCGCGGCGGGGGCACCAGGACCGCCGGTGCTGGACAACCGCCGCCGCAACATCGTCTTCGCGACGATCGTGCTGGGCATGCTGCTCGCCGCGCTCGACCAGACGATCGTGGGAACCGCGCTGCCGACGATCGTGTCGGATCTGGGCGGCGCCGCGCACATGTCGTGGGTGGTGACCGCGTACCTGCTGGCCGAGACCGTGGCGACGGTGCTGGTCGGCAAGTTCGGCGACCTGTTCGGCCGCAAGGTGGTCTTCCAAGCGTCGGCCATCATCTTCATCACCGGTTCGTTCCTGTGCGGGCTCGCCACGAACATGACCCTGCTGATCGCCTGGCGGGCGTTGCAGGGCATCGGCGCGGGCGGTCTGATGGTGACCTCCATGGCCCTGATCGCGGACGTCATCCCGCTCCGCGAGCGGGGCAAGTACCAGGGCGCGATCGGTGCCGTCTTCGGTGTGGCCACGGTCATCGGGCCGCTGCTCGGCGGTCTGTTCACGGACCATCTGTCGTGGCGCTGGGCGTTCTACATCAACGTGCCCCTCGCGATCGTCGTCGTGATCGCGGCGGCCCGCACCATCCCCGTGGTGAAGTCGGTGACCCGGCCGGTCATCGACTACCTGGGCATCGCGCTGGTCGCGGTCGGCGCCAGCGCCCTGATCCTGGCGACGAGTTGGGGCGGCAACGAGTACGCCTGGGGATCGCCGGCCATCATCGGCCTCTTCGTGGGCGGTCTGGTGGCGCTCGGCCTGTTCTGCTGGGTGGAGACGCGTGCGGCCGAACCGATGCTGCCGATGCGGCTGTTCTCCAACCCGGTCTTCACGGTCTGCTCGATCCTCAGCTTCATCGTGGGGTTCGCGATGCTCGGCGCGATGACCTATCTGCCGACGTATCTGCAGTACGTGGACGGGAACTCGGCCACGCTCTCGGGTGTGCGCACGCTGCCGATGGTCCTGGGCCTGCTCATCGCGTCGGTCTTCAGCGGCAACGTGGTCAGCAAGACCGGGCAGTACCGGATCTTCCCCATCGTCGGCTCCCTGGTGATGGCGGTCGGGCTGTATCTGATGTCACGCATGGGACCGGGCACGGGGGCCTGGCTGGAGTCCCTGTACATGTTCGTGTTCGGCACCGGGATCGGGCTGTGCATGCAGGTGCTGACGATCGCCGTGCAGAACACCGTCGAGTACACCGACCTCGGCACCGCGACGTCCGGGGTCACCTTCTTCCGTACGCTGGGCAGCTCGTTCGGTACGGCCGTCTTCGGCACGATCTACACCAACGCGCTGAAGCCCAACCTGGCCGACGGGGTCAGGGCCGCCGCCGAGACCGGCGCGGCCGGGCCCGTCGTCATCGCCAAGGCCGCGCAGAGTCCGGAAGGGCTCCACCGGCTGCCGCCCCAGGCGGCCGCACCCATCGTCGACGCGTACGCCGACACCATTCACACAGTGTTCCTGTGGACGGTTCCGGTCGCGCTCCTCGGCTTCGTCGTGGCGCTCTTCCTCAAGCAGGTGGAGCTGCGCGACAGCGCGCGCATGGGGTCGACGGACATGGGCGAGGGCTTCGCGTCGCCGTCCACCGCGGACTCCCAGCGGCTGCTGGAGTTCTCGGTCGCGAAAATCATCGGCACCACGGAGGTGGACACCGCGCGCCGGATCGTCTCCGACTCCGACACCCGGCTCGATGTGGCGGGCGCCTGGGCCGTGATGCAGGTGGAGCTGCTCACCCGCATGGTCGGTCACGCCAACCTCGCGCTGATCGCGGCCCGGCGCCATCTGCCTCCCGAGGTGCTCGTCCCGGTGTTCAACCGCATGGTCGAGGAGGGCTATCTGACCCGGCACGGCTCGCTGTTCTCGCACACCGCGGCGGGCGAGCGCGAGGCACGGGTGATCAGCGAGGCCTGGGGGCGCTGGCTCGCCGGGCGCGTGGAGCAGGATGTCGGCCGCCCGTCCGGAGCGGAACTGCGCGCCGCCGTCGACGCCATCGCCAAGCGTCTGCTGGTCGAGGATCTGACCCAGGGTCTGCCCGACCGGACCCCGGAACTGGCGTCGGCCACCACGAACTGACCGGCCGTGCCCGGCACGACCGCGAACAGCCCTACACCTGGGCCCAGTTGAGACCGGTGGACGAGAACGAGGTGCCGCGGACCGTGCCGCTGATCCGCCCGCCGCTCAGTTCGGACCGAGGGTCGGCGTGTCCAGCAGGGCCAGTGCCGACGCGACGTCCGGTACCGCGCGCAGCCCCTTCGGCAGGGGCGGACGGCGTACGACGACCACGGGGAGGCCCAGCTCGCGGGCGGCGGTCAGTTTGGCCGCCGTCGCGGCTCCGCCGCTGTCCTTGGTCACCAGGACGTCGATGCGGTGCCCGAGCAGCAGGCTCTTCTCGTCGTCCGCGGTGAAGGGCCCGCGCGCGAGCAGGACTTCGGTGTCCGGCGGCAGCGGCGGCTCGGGGGCCTCCACCGAACGTACGAGAAAGTGGAGCCCGTGGAGCTCCGCGAAGGCCGCGAGGCCGAGGCGGCCGGTGGTGAGGAAGACGCGGCGGCCCACCCCGGGCAGCAGCGCGGCGGCTTCGGCGAGGGAGCCCACCGGGTGCCAGCGGTCACCGGGGGCCGGGCGCCAGCCGGGGCGGCGCAGCACCACGGCGGGAGTCCCGGTCGCCGCCACGGCCAGGGCCGCGTTCGCGGTGATACCGGACGCGAAAGGGTGCGTCGCGTCGACCAGGGCGTCCACCCGGTGCTCGCGCAGCCAGTGCGCGAGTCCGTCCGCCCCGCCGAACCCCCCGGTCCGTACGTCCCCTTCGAGCGCTCCCGGCCGGGACACCCGGCCCGCCAGCGAAGTCGTCACGCGCACGCCGGGGCGCGCGGCCAGCTCGGCGGCGAGTTCGCGGGCCTCGGTGGTGCCGCCGAGGACGAGGACGTGCGGGGACATGGACCGAGCGTACGGGGTACGGGGCGGGGGACCGCGGGCGCCCGGGAGGTCGGGAGGTCTGGAGTCAGCGGAGCAGCAGTTGTACCCCGCCGACCACCGTCGCCGCGATCACCAGGCGTTCGAAGAGCAGTTGGTTGATGCGCTTCACCGCCCACTTCCCGAGGAACGCCCCCGGCACGACGAAGACGGCCAGGGCCGCGTCAAGGAGCAGCGAACGGCCGTTGATCAGGCCGAGGCCCGCGCTGAAGGGCAGCTTGGAGACGTTGACGATGAGGAAGAAGAAGGATGAGGTGCCGAGGAAGCCGAGCTTTCGGAAACCCGCCGAGAGGAGATACATCGACATGACCGGGCCGCCCGCGTTGGCGACCATGGTGGTGAACCCGCCGAGCACACCGTAGGAACGTGCCCTGACGCGGCCCGCACGGGTCACGACGGAGTCGGGTTCCTCGTCCTGGGCGGCGGCCCGGCGGCGCCACAGGGTGATCCCGGTCATCAGCAGCAGGGTCGCGCCGATCGAGGTCCGTACGACCCCGTCGTCGGCCCACACCAGGAACACCGTGCCGAGGACGACACCGGCGGCGACCGCCGGGAACAGGCGCAACAGGGTGGGCCAGTGGGCGTGGCGCCGGTAGGTGGCGACGGCGAGCACATCGCCGACGATCAGGAGGGGCAGCAGGACACCGGTCGAGGCGCGGGCGGGCAGTACGGCGGCGAAGACCGCCAGACTGACCGTGTTGGCGCCGCTGACGGCGGTCTTGGAGAAGCCGACGAGCAGCGCCGCGGCGGCCAGCGCGGCGAACTCCCCCGTCGATATGTGCCAGAGCGTCATCATGTTCATGCGGAGGCCGATGTTATGCCCACGCAACTCGCCCGGGTGAGGAGGGTCCCGCGAGGTGGTCCGCGGGGCACCCGGTGTACCGGGCGGGCGGTTCCGGTCGGGGCGTCAGTGGCGCTCGACCAGGACCGCGCTGCCCTGCCCGACGCCGACGCACATGGTGGCCAGCCCGCGCTCGGCGCCCGTACGGCGCATCCGGTGCAGCAGCGTGGTGAGGATGCGGGCGCCCGAGGCGCCGAGCGGGTGGCCCAGCGCGATGGCGCCGCCGGTCGGGTTGACGAGGTCGGGGTCGATGCCGAGGCGGTCCACGCAGGCGAGGGCCTGCGCGGCGAACGCCTCGTTGAACTCGGCCTCCTGGATGTCCGCGACGGTCCAGCCGACACGTGCGAGCGCCTTGTGGGTGGCGGGCACGGGGCCGATGCCCATGACATCGGGATCGACGCCGGCCGAGGCCCCCGCGGCATAGCGTCCGAGCGATTCGAGACCGAGTTCGTTCAGGGCTTCCTCGCTGACCAGCAGGAGACCGGCGGCGCCGTCGTTCATCGGCGAGGCGTTGCCCGCGGTGACCGTACCGCCGGCCCGGAACACGGGCTTGAGGCGGGCCAACTTGTCGAGCGAGGTGTCCTCCCGTACGCATTCGTCGCTGTCGACGATCACGCCGTCGGGACGCTCCACGGGGAGCAGTTCGGCGTCGAAGCACCCGTTCTTGCGGGCGTCCGCGGCGCGCTGGTGGCTGCGGAGCGCGAACGCGTCCTGCCGCTCGCGCGAGACGCCGTACCGCTCGGCGACCTCCTCCGCGGTCTCCCCCATCGACAGGACGCCGTGCAGGTCCTTCATCGCCGGGTTGACCAGCCGCCAGCCGAGCCGGGTGTCGACGGTCTCGATGCGGTGCGGCAGCGCCTCGTCCGGGCGGGGCAGGACGAACGGGGCCCGGCTCATCGACTCCGAGCCGCCGGCGAGCACGATGTCCGCCTCGCCGGAGGCGATGGCGCGGGCCGCCGTCGTGACGGCTTCGAGGCCGGAGGCGCAGAGCCGGTTGACGGTGGCGCCGGGCACGCTGTCGGGCAGTCCGGCGAGCAGCGCGGCCATCCGGGCTACATTGCGGTTGTCCTCGCCGGCCTGGTTGGCGGCGCCCCAGTAGACGTCGTCGATACGGGCGGGGTCGAGCGTGGGCACCTCGGCGACCAGGGCGCGGATGACGCTCGCGGCGAGGTCGTCGGGCCGCACGGAGGACAGGGCCCCGCGCAGCTTGCCGATGGGCGTGCGGCGGGCGGCCGCGAAGTGGACGGGACGCACGACAGGACTCCTGACGGACACCGGAAGCGGTTACCGGAGACGGACACCGGACAGTGATCAGCACCACATTAATTAGCACTGCTAGTTTTGGACTATAACCCCACTACGGGCCCTTGGGAAGATCCCTCCCGCGACCGGTATCAGCCCCTCCGTCCCGGATACCCCAGCCCGCACGGCGCCGCACACCCCACCCTCGTGTTCGCACCGGTTCACCCGCGGGCGAAGATCGACGAAGCCGTCCGCCGCCTTCCGTACACATGCTCGACCACGGGCGCGGCCGGTCGGGCATCATGGCTTCGTCGGGCGGCGAATGAGGGGTACACGAATGGACCGGAGCGCACACCTTCCGGAGGAGCCGACAGCACCGCAGTTCCGGCTGGACGCCCTGCTGGAGGACCTGCAGGACCAGGTGCAGCGTGTGCGCGGCACCCAGAACCGGGTGCACACCCTCCTCGAAGCCGTTCTCGCGATCGGCAGCGACCTGGACCTGGACGTCGTTCTGCGGCAGATCGTGGAGTCCGCCGTGCAGCTCGTCGACTGCCGCTACGGAGCCTTGGGCGTCCTCGGCGACGAGGGCGGCATCAAGCAGTTCATCACGGTGGGGATCGACGAGGAGACCATCGCCCGCATCGGGAACTACCCCCGCGGAGAAGGCATCCTCGGCCTGCTCATCCGCGAGCCGCACGCGCTGCGGCTCCCCGTCCTGAGCGACCATCCGGACTCCGTCGGATTCCCGCCCGGTCACCCCCCGATGACGACGTTCCTCGGCACCCCCGTGCAGGTCCGCGGCAAGATCTTCGGGAATCTGTACCTCACGGAGAAACACGGCGGAGCCGAGTTCGACGCCGAGGACGAGGCGGTGCTGCGCACACTCGGCGCGGCGGCCGGTGTGGCCATCGACAACGCCCGGCTCTACGACGACGCCCGCCGCCGCGAGCGCTGGCTGTCCGCGAGCAGCGACCTGACCCGCACCCTGCTGTCGGGGGCCGATCCGGTCGAGGTCCTGCACACGTTCACCGCGACGGTCCGGGAGCTGTCCGACGCGGATCTGGTGACCCTGGCGGTGCCGGTGACCGGCACCACGGACCTGGTCATCGAGTCCGCCGAAGGACGCGACGCCGACCAGGTGCGGGGGCTGGCCCTGCCCGACGGGACGAGTCTGGCGGCCAAGGTGTTCACCTCCGGTGAGCGGATCGTCAGTCCATCGCTCAGCGAGGACCCGCGCACCGGGACGGGCAGCGCGTCGGTGCTGGAGCTCGGTCCGGCGTTCGTGATCCCGCTCGGCACCCAGGAACGGGTGCGCGGCGTTCTCCAGGTCGCGAACCGGCAGGGTGGCACCGTGTTCCCGGACGCCACCATCGACATGATCGCCGGGTTCGCCGGTCATGCCGCGCTGGCCCTGGAGATCGCCGAACACCGCCGCGACGCCGAGCAGTTGCTCGTGCTCAACGACCGTGACCGCATCGCGCGCGACCTGCACGACCTGGCCATCCAGCGGCTCTTCGCCAGCGGACTGAGCCTGCAGTCGGTGCTCAACCGTCTCTCGGACCGGCCCGAGGTGGCCGAACGCGTCCAGCGGGTGGTGGACGACCTCGACGACACGATCAAGGTCGTACGCTCCACGATCTACGCCCTGCGGGAGAGCGACCGGGCGGGATCCACGGGTCTGCGCGCCCGGCTCGTCACCGAGGTGGGCCGCGCGGCCGAGACCCTCGGCTTCTCCCCCTCCCTGCGCATGAGCGGCCTGCTGGACACCGACGTGTCCGACGAGCAGCGGGAACACGTGGTCGCGGTCCTGCGCGAGGCCCTGTCCAACGCGGCCCGGCACGCCCACGCCACCGCCGTGGAGGTCACGGCCGAGGCCACCGCCACCACGCTGCGGCTGCGGGTGGCGGACAACGGCCGTGGCATGGGCCCCGACGTCACCCGCCGCAGTGGTCTCGGCAACATCGGCACCCGCGCCGAACACCTCGGCGGAACCTGCGCCCTGACGGCCGGTGAGCCGAGCGGCACCGTCCTGGAGTGGACGGTACCGCTGCACCACGACGACCCGGCCTGACCGACGACGACCCGGCCTGACCGACGACGGCCCGGCCTGACCGACGACGGCCCGACCGACCGCGGCCTCCGCTGCCGGCCCCCGGCCCGAGCCGCTTCGGTACCCGCCGCCGCGCCGTCACGCGGTCGCGCCGGGCCCTGACCCGCGCACGGCCCGGGTCAGGTTCCGGGCTCGCGTTCAGTGCTGGTCGGCCGGGGCGGGGCTGTCGTCGATGAAGCCGCCCGACTGGTGGCGCCACAGCTTCGCGTAGGCGCCGTCCGACGCCAGCAGTTCCTGGTGCGTGCCCTGTTCGACGATCTTCCCGCGGTCCAGGACGACGAGCCGGTCCATGGTGGCGACCGTGCTGAGCCGGTGTGCCACCACGAGCGCCGTGCGCTTCTCCATGAGCCGCCACAGCGCCTGCTGGACAAGGATCTCGCTCTCGGAATCGAGGGCGCTGGTCGCCTCGTCGAGCAGCAGGATCGGCGCGTCGCGCAGGATCGCGCGGGCGAGCGCGACCCGCTGGCGCTGGCCGCCGGAGAGCTTGATGCCACGCTCTCCGACCATGGTGGCGAAACCGTCCGGCAGCGCGTCGGCGAACTCCGTGACGTGCGCCGCCTCGGCCGCGCGGCGGATCTCCGCCTCGGTGGCGTCCGGCCGGGCGAAGGCGATGTTGTCCCGCAGGGTGCGGTGGAACATCGCCGGGTCCTGCGGGACGTAGGCGATCAGGCTGCGCAGGTCGGCCTGGCGCAGCTTGCTGATGTCCTGGCCGCCGATCAGGATGCGGCCGCCGTCGATGTCCGTCATCCGCAGCAGCAGCCGGGTGAGCGTGGTCTTGCCTCCGCCGGACCGGCCGACCAGTCCGATCCTGGAACCGCTCGGTACGACCAGTTCGAGCCCGGTGAACAGCGGCTTCGCCCCGCCGTGGGTGAAGGTCACCCCTTCGAAGCGGACGTCGGCGGCGCGGGACCGCAGGGGCTCCGGAGCGACCGGGTCGAGCACGGTCGGCGGCGACATCAGCAGTTCGGTGAACTGGGCGGCCTCCGTCATCGAGCTTTCCAGGCGCCGGTAGATCTGGTTGAACTCGAACATGATCCGGGTCGCGTTGGCGTAGTACGTGAAGGCGACCACGACCGCCTCCACGCCGTGCCCGCCGCCGCCGAGCGTGATCGCGAGCAGCAGGCCGAGCGCGTTGGTCAGGACGGACATCGGCGCGACGAACGTGTCGATGCGCAGGTTGCCGTAGTCCCAGGACCGCAGGGTGAGCCGCCGCGACACCGCGACGCGGGAGCGGTGCTCGGCCGCCTCGCGCTCCTCCGCGGCGAAGGCCCGGACGGTGTCCATGTTCATCAGGCTGTCGGCGACATGGCCCGAGACCAGGGCGATCGCCTCCTCGCGCTGGTCGACGAGTGCCTGGCGGCGCCGGATGAGCGGCACCACGCACACCCCCGTCACGGCGATCATGACGAGGAGTCCGACGACGAGCAGCGGTTCGTAGCGCCACAGCACCACCGACCCGAACAGGAGCGGTACGAGGCTGCCCACGACCTGGAACGTCATCGTGTCGACGAATTCCTCGAAACGGGAGGCGAAGCTCAGCACCCGCTTGGTCAGCGAACCGGCGAAGTTGTCGTGGAAGAACGAGGCGTCCTTGGCGAACAGTTCGTCCATGCCGATCACGTACAACTGCTCGATACCGAGGGCGTCGAGGCGGTTCAGGCAGTGCAGACCGAGGCGCCAGAAGGCCTCCGCGAGCAGCAGGACGCCGCCGAAGGCGAGGACGTAGGGCAGCGCGGCGCCGACGGAGACACCGCCGCCGTCGCCCGCGATACGGCCGACGAGCTTCGCGACGATGAGGGGCGCGATGTAGCTGATGCCGATGTTGCCCAGCGCCGGCATCAGCATCGCGGGCACCGTCAGCCGTCGGAGTCTGCGCAGCTCCCTTCCGTAGTAACGAAGTGCGAGGAGCACCGAGCCCCTGCGGGGTAAGGCCTTGCGCGCTTCAGGAGATGCCATCCCAACCCTGTGTCGTCGTACGGCTGCCCGCCACGCCTCGCGCGGTTCACGAAGACGCCGATGGATGTACGCATAGGGGCAGGCCAGGACTGTCAGTGTCCCGTGACGGCGGCCACACGGTCCAAGCGTTTTTCTCGGCCATCGGGCCGTCCCGGACAGCGGTACGACCTCGGCCGGAGGGAGTGGCGGACCACCGCGGACGACGGTGACCGGGTACGACGGAGGCCGTTTCCTCAGTGTTGAGGAAACGGCCTCCGAACCACGACTCAAAAAGTCGGGACGACAGGATTTGAACCTGCGACCCCTTGACCCCCAGTCAAGTGCGCTACCAAGCTGCGCCACGTCCCGATGCCCGTCTGACCTGGGGTTTCCCCTGGCTGGACGTGCACGGAAACAATACCGCACTCACGACGGTGGTCGCGCACCCGTTTTCGCCGTACCGGTCGCCGTCCGCCCGGGTCCCGCCGCCCGGGTCCGGGCGGAGGAGCGGTCCGGAAGACGACCGGTTCCCGCTTCACCCGGCTCGGCTGCTGTCCCGTCGCGCCGGTTCGAGCGGTGCGCCGGTCGTGGTGGTCCGCGGCCGGGGCACGGGGCCGTCGACGCGCTCCAGGTTGCGTATCGCGGGCACCGAGAGCAGGGCCGTGCAGACGACGAGTGTCATGACGCCGGCTATGAGCAGGACGTTGTCGGCGCCGAGGGCCGCGGCGGCGGGCCCCGCGAGCGCCTGGCCGACGGGCAGCATCGCGAGGGAGCCCGCGACGTCGTAGGCGTGGATGCGGTTGAGGACGTCGGGTGCCACCTGCGTCTGCACACTGGTCGCCCACATCACACCCCAGAGCGACATGCCCGCGCCTGCGATCACCGCTCCCGCCGACATGGCGGCCACGCCGAGTCCCGCGCCGACGGACGCGGGAAAGCAGGCGAAGGCGAACAGGGCGAGGGAACCGGTACGCAGCATGCGGCGCGGGCGCAGTCGCAGTGCGACGAGCCCGCCGACGACCGTGCCGGCGCCGAGGGCGGAGTTGATCAGCCCGTAGGCGCGGGCTCCGTGCTGCTGCACCACCTCGGTCGCCACCAGGGGAACGGTCGGGCCCCAGGTGGAGATCATGTAGACGCACCAGATCACGATGACGCCCCACAGCCAGGTGCGGGATCTGAACTCCCGCCATCCCTCGGCGAGATCGGCCTTGAAGCTGTCGCTCTGCGCCCGGCTTCCGGGGGCGGCCGGGGGCAGGCGGAGCAGCAGCAGGCACACGGCGCTCAGCGCGAAGGTGCCGGCGTGGGCCACGAAGACCCCTCCGGCGGAGGCGAACGCGACCAGCAGACCCGCCAGGGCGGGCCCGGCGAGCTGGGCGGCGGACTCGGCGATCCGGATCGCGCCGTTGGCTCCCTGGATGTCGGTGGCGAGGCGTGGCACGGTGCTGGCGACGCCGGGCTGGAAGACCGCGCCGGCCACGCCGTTGACCGCGCCGATCACGCAGATCTGCCAGAGGACCACATGGCCGGCGAAGAAGAGGGCGGCGGCGATCGACTGGGCCACCAGTCGCACGAGGTCGGCGCCGATCATCAGTTTGCGGGTGCTGAACCGGTCGGCGATCACTCCGCCGAAGATCACCAGTGCGGCGAAGGGAGCGGCCGAAGCGGCCATGGCGAGGCCGACGGCGCCCACCCCGTAGCCGTACTCCAGCAGTCCCGCGGCGAGGGCCACCGGCAGCATGGTGTCGCCGAGCCGGGCGAGGGAACGCGCGACGAAGAACAGGGCGAAGTCGCGCGACCAGACGGGCCGGGGCGGCCGCTCGACGAGGACACCGGGGCGCCCGCCACCCGAACCCATCACCCCGGACGCACCGCCCCACCACCGCCCCGGGCCACGTCTCCTCATACCGCCTCCCGCCGAGGCGCTCCCCGCCGAGCGGCCCCTTGCCGGGCCACCTCGTGCCCAGCAAGCCCGGCCGAGCCGTCGTCCGCTGAGCCGTCCCGTGCTGCCGGGCCGTCGTCCTGCACGCGGCCTCCCGCAGAACCGCCGACCGCCGCGCCACCCCCCGCGGCCGAGCCGTCGTCCGCCGCGCGATCCGGCGGCTCCTCGTGCAGTGGCTCCTCGCCCGATGACGTCATGGTCATCCCGCTCACGCCCCTCCCCTGACCCACGGCTCCCCCCACGAAGCCGCCCGTCCCGATCACTTCTGCGCGGATCATGCCACGGGGTACCGAGCGCGCAGGGGCCGTTTCAGTCGGCGGACGGGAGCCCCAACTCGGGGTGGGCGTCGATCAGTCGGGGCGGGGCCGCCTGACGCCACGAGTCGGCCAGGATGTCGCGGAGTTCGTCGTCGTCCGCCAGGGCGGCGAGCCGGGCCCGGACCCAGGCGAAACCGGCCTCGTGGTCGGCGATCCAGAACTTCCCCGGCTCGGCCAGGACGAGTTCGTCGCGCTCCTCCTTCGGGCAGCGCACCGCGATGGAGGTCTCCGCCTCGGGCAGCGTGGCGAACATCTTTCCCGCCACCCGGAAGGTGGGCATGCTCCAGGCGATCTTCTCCGTGGTGTCCGGCAGGGAGAGGGCGATACGGCGTACGTCTTCGGCATCCGGCATGAGACGCACGGTAGCCAACGGCACTGACATCGACGCGGCGCAGCACGAGGTCATCGCCCGACATCGACGCACGACATCGGCGGTGGCGCGTGCTGGGCCGACGGTGATCGGACGGGGTGCGGCGCGGCCCCGCGACCTCGCCGGGCCGCCACCCCCACCGGTGCCGAGCCCTGTCACGCGCCGTCGGCGGGCGCTCCCAGCCGCTTGTAGAAGATCGTCGTCGGATGCGGTTCGCCCGATGGCGTCAGCGCGTAGTCGGGTATCGCGCCGAGCCGGGTCCAGCCCGCCGAGAGGTAGAGGTGCTCGGCGGGACTGCCGGTTTCGGTGTCCAGGTGCAGGAGGGTGATTCCCGCGGCGGCCGCCTCCGTCTCCGCGGTCGCCAGGAGCGTACGGCCGAGGCCCCGCCCGCGGCCGTCCCGGTGGACCATCAGTTTGACGAGTTCGGCGCGGTGGCGGCTGTTGGGCTTGTCCGGGAAGGCCAGGGCGACGGTGCCGAGCAGCCGGTCGTCGTCGTGGGCGACCCAGACCGCGAGGTGCCCGGCCGAGACCGCGGCCGCGCGCTCGCGCCACCAGTCGACGGCCGTCGCGCGGTCGAGCGGCGCGAGGAATCCGATCGAGGCGCCGCCGTGCACGGTGTCGGTGAGCAGGTCCGTCAACTTGTCGAGCACATCGTGGAGTTCGGCCGCCGCGAGGCGCGTGACGGTGATCACGGCAGTACCACCGCCAGCGCGTACCGCACATCCTCGGGGCCGGGGCAGCGGAAACGCGTCGGACCCCACACCCGCAGCCGGAGGCAGTCCCCGGCGTCGAGGCGGTGTTCGATGTCGTGCGCGGTCACGTCGAGCGTGCCGTCGAGGACCCAGATGTGCTGCTCCAGCCCGGGTACGGGAGGTCTGTCGTACGCGATGTCGGCGCCGGCCACGAGCCGCCCCTCGACCAGTTCACCCCGCAGGCCCGCGTACGGCGGCGACACCGATCGCCGGACGAATCCGGAGGCCTTGTCCGTCCAGACCGCCTGATCCGCGGCGCGGACCAGCAGCGCGGGTTCCCCCTCCACCTCGCTGAGCAGGTGTGACATGGTCCGCCCGTACACATGGCACAGACGGTTCAGGAGGGAGGCCGTGGGGCTGATCTCGGCGCGCTCGGCGCGGGAGAGGGTCGACCTGCTGATCCCGCTGCGCTCCGCCAACTCCCCCAGGGTCCAGCCTCGTTCGGCCCTCAGCCCGGCCAGTCGTGCGCCGAGCCGGGCATCGACCGCGGCACCGTCATCGCTTCCCATATCCGGGATGTTATCCCAAATACGGGAAGCGGTGACGGTCAGTCGACCGTCGCCGCCTGCGTCAGGGCTTCCAGGACGGGCCGGATCAGTGGATGGCCCTCCGCGCCACGGCGTACGGCGGCGAAGACGCGGCGGGTGGGCGCGGTGCCGTCGACGGGGCGGACGACCACACCCGTCAGTTCCATGCCGCGCAGGGCCGAGCGCGGCACCAGGGCGACACCCGCGTCGGCGGAGGCGAGGGCGACGACCGCGCGGAAGTCGTCCGAGGAGTGTTCGAGGCGCGGCTGGAATCCGGCGTTCTCGCAGGCCAGGACGACCACGTCATGGCAGGGGTTGCCCGGGTACGGGCCGATCCACGAGTCCTTGGCCAGCTCCGCGAGCGGCACCTCCTCGGCATCGGCCAGCCGGTGGGTGACGGGGACGACCGCGTCGAAGGGCTCGGCGTAGAGCGGGACATGCGTCAGCCGCGGATCGTCCGCGTCCGGGGCGCCCCGGTACTCGACGGCCACCGCGATGTCGACCTGCCGGTCGAGCACCATCGGCAGGCTGGCGTCGCCCTCGGCGTCCTGGACGCGGAGCAGAATGCCGGGCGCGGTGACGGCGAGGCGGGCCAGGGCCGGGGCCACGACCAGGCCGATGCCGGTCGCGAAGGAGGCCACGGTGACCGTACCGGCGGAGCCCGAGCTGTACGCGGCCAACTCGGCCTCGGCGCGCTCCAGTTGAGCGAGGACGGCGTTGGTGTGGCCGAGCAGGATCTCGCCCGCGGGCGTCAGCCGCACGCCCTTGGCGCCGCGCTCGACGAGCCGGTGGCCCGTCTCCTGCTCCAGGGCGGTCAGCTGCTGCGAGACCGCCGAAGGCGTGAGATAGAGCGCGGCGGCCGCCGCCGTCACCGTGCGGTGGTCGGCCACCGCACGAAGGATGTGGAGCCGCCGCGCTTCGATCATGTGACCGATTCTCTCAGGTCACGCGCCTTTTCCGGCCATCGGACCGGTTGTGCGCCCCCGGCGCGGGGGCGCGTCCGCCGTCAGGCGTCGAGTTCCGCCCGCGCCGCCACGAAGGCGTCCACGGCCCGGTTCACGTCCTCGGTGGAGTGTCCCGCGGACAGCTGTACGCGGATACGGGCCTTGTCCTGCGGGACGACCGGGTACGAGAAGCCGATCACGTACACGCCACGCTCCAGGAGCAGCTCCGCCATGCGGCCGGCGACGGACGCGTCACCGATCATCACGGGGGCGATCGCGTGGTCGCCGGGGAGGATGTCGAAGCCCTCCGCGGTCATCCGGGAGCGGAACAGCGCGGTGTTCTCCGCGAGCCGGACCCGCAGGTCGTCGGCGGACTCCAGCAGGTCGAGGACCTTCAGCGAGGCCGCGGCGATCACCGGCGCCAGCGTGTTCGAGAAGAGGTACGGGCGGGACCGCTGGCGCAGCAGGGCGACGATCTCCGCGCGGGCCGCGACATAACCGCCGGAGGCGCCGCCGAGGGCCTTGCCGAGCGTGCCGGTGATGATGTCGACACGGTCCATGACCCCGTGCAGCTCGGGGGTGCCCCGGCCGCCGGGGCCGACGAAGCCCACCGCGTGCGAGTCGTCGACCATGACCATCGCGTCGTAGCGGTCGGCGAGGTCGCAGATCTCCTTCAGCGGAGCGACATAGCCGTCCATCGAGAAGACGCCGTCCGTGACGATCAGGCGGCGGCGCGCGTCGGAGGCCTCCTTGAGCTGGGCCTCCAGGTCGGCCATGTCACGGTTGGCGTACCGGAAGCGGCGCGCCTTGGAGAGCCGGATGCCGTCGATGATCGAGGCGTGGTTGAGGGCGTCGGAGATGACCGCGTCCTCGGCACCGAGGAGGGTCTCGAAGACGCCGCCGTTGGCGTCGAAGCACGAGGAGTAGAGGATCGTGTCCTCCTGGCCGAGGAACGAGGACAGCCGCGCCTCCAGCTCCTTGTGCACCTCCTGCGTACCGCAGATGAAGCGCACGGAGGCCATGCCGTAGCCCCAGCGGTCGAGCGCCGCGTGGGCGGCGGCGACGACCTCGGGGTGGTCGGCCAGACCGAGGTAGTTGTTCGCACAGAAGTTGAGGACCTCACCGGGGCGGCCGCCCGAGGTGACGCTCACGGTCGCGGACTGCGGGGTGCCGATGACCCGCTCGGGCTTGTGCAGCCCGGCGGCGCGGATCTCTTCGAGGGTGGTGCGGAGGTCGTCACGCACGGAGTCGAACATCATCAGTTCCTTAGAGTCCTCAGAGGGTCCAGTCGAGAATGACCTTGCCGCCGCGGCCGCCGGCCGCGGCGTCGAACGCTTCCTCGTAGTCCCGGAAGCCGTATCGGCCGGTGATCACGGGCGAGAGGTCGAGGCCGCTCTCCAGGAGGACCGACATCGCGTACCAGGTCTCGAACATCTCGCGGCCGTAGATGCCCTTGATCGTGATCATGGAGGTGACGATCCGGGACCAGTCGACCGGGAACTCCGCGGACGGCAGGCCCAGCATCGCGATCCGGCCGCCGTGGGTCATGTTGGCGATCATCTCGCGCATGGCCTCGGGGCGGCCGGACATCTCCAGGCCGATGTCGAAGCCCTCGCGCAGACCGAGCGTGCGCTGCCCGTCGGCGATCGTGGAGCCCGCGACGTTGAGGGCGAGGCTGACGCCGATCTTCCGGGCCAGTTCCAGTCGCTCCTCGCTGACGTCGGTGATGACGACGTTGCGGGCGCCCGCGTGGCGTGCCACCGCGGCGGCCATCAGGCCGATCGGGCCCGCGCCGGTGATCAGGACGTCCTCGCCGACCAGCGGGAAGGACAGCGCGGTGTGCACGGCGTTGCCGAACGGGTCGAAGATCGCGGCGACATCGAGGTCGACCGGGACTCGGTGCACCCACACGTTCTGGGCGGGCAGCACGACGTACTCGGCGAACGCGCCGTCGCGGCCCACGCCGAGGCCGACCGTGGCACGGCAGAGGTGGCGCCGCCCGGCGAGACAGTTGCGGCACTTGCCGCAGACCAGGTGGCCCTCGCCGCTGACCCGGTCGCCGACGTTGATGTCGGCGACGTCGCGGCCGATCTCGACGACCTCGCCGACGAACTCGTGGCCGAGCACGAGGGGCGTGGTGATGGCCTGCTGCGCCCAGCCGTCCCAGTTGCGGATGTGCAGGTCGGTGCCGCAGATCCCGGTCCTGAGCACCTTGATCAGTACGTCACCGGGGCCGGCCTGCGGCTCCGGTACGTCCGTGAGCCAGAGTCCGGGCTCCGCCTTCTCCTTGACCAGCGCCTTCACTCGACGGCTCCTGTGCGTGAGATCCCGGGAAAGGGCACGCCGAAGGAGGCCCGCACCGGGGAGAGGGTGAATTCACCCAGGAATCTGCCGTACGACCGCGCCCCGGGTCCATCGAGGATTTCTTAAGCGCGGCCCCAGCTTTCCTTCACGCCCCCGTTCTCCCTAGCCCTGCCCGGGGTCGGAGGCCGTGCCGCCGGAGTGGTCCAAAAGGGGGACCGCGGCAGCGGAGGTGACCACGTGGACATGCGAGGCCCCCCTCCATGGGGGCTCATCACCTGCGTCGAGCGGGGTCCGGGCGAGGCGGCGAAGCCGGACTCCCGTGTCCCGGCACGGCGTCAGATCCCGTGGACTCCCTCCCGCCGTTCGAGTCGCTCGACCAGTTCGGCCGCCATCGCCTTGATGGTCTCCAGTCCCGCCCTTCCCCACGGGCGCGGTTCGACGTCCACGACACAGATCGTGCCGAGGGCGATGCCGCTGCGGTCGATCAGCGGGGCGCCGAGATAGGAGCGGACGCCGAACTCGTCGACGACCGGATTCCCTGCGAAACGCGGGTAGTCGCAGACGTCCTCCAGGACGAGGGCCTTGCGGCGCACCACCACATGAGGGCAGAAGCCGTGGTCCCGGGCCATGTAGCGGCTCAGTTCGAGCTCGCTCCCGTCCGCGGCCGACGCGAGATCGGTGCCCTTGGCACCGCCGTCCGGGGTGTGCAGACCCGCGAAGAACTGCTGCTCCTCGTCGATGAAGTTGACCATCGCGTACGGCGCCGCGGCGACCCCCGCGAGGCGGTCCGCGAAGGCGTCGAAGGCGGGCTCGGAGCGCTTCCCGAGACCCAGCCCGCGCAGCCGCCGCACCCGGGCGGGAGCGTCCCTGTCCTCCGGTGTGAGCAGCAGACGACCGGCCGGCCGCGGCGGGTCGTAGGTCATGTACGGGCTCCGTGGCTCGGGGAGTGGACCGGCGCGTGGGCCAGGAGGTGACGGACCAGGGCGAGCAGGGTCTGCACCCCGGAGCTGGAGATCCGGGCGTCGCAGCACACGACGGGGATCTCGGGGTCGAGGTCGATGGCCGCGCGCACCTCGGCCGGGTCGTAGCGGTACGAGCCGTCGAACTCGTTGACCGCGACGATGAACGCGAGACCGCGCTGCTCGAAGAAGTCGACGGCCGCGAAGCAGTCCTCCAGGCGTCGCGTGTCCGCGAGGATCACCGCGCCGAGCGCGCCCTCGGAGAGCTCGTCCCACATGAACCAGAACCGCTCCTGCCCAGGTGTGCCGAACAGATAGAGCACGTGTTCCGGATCCAGGGTTATGCGGCCGAAGTCCATCGCGACGGTCGTCTCGACCTTGTTCTCGATGCCGTCGAGCCGGTCGGTCGCGGCGCTGACCGTGGTGAGCAACTCCTCCGTACTGAGCGGCGCGATCTCGCTCACCGCGCCGACGAACGTCGTCTTGCCGACCCCGAACCCTCCCGCCACCAAGATCTTCAGTGCGGTGGGGAAGGGGTCAGAGCTGTCGTCGTAATCCATCGAGCACCGCCTCCAGAAGTGACCGGTCAGTGGGGTTGTGGTGGAACTCCGGGGGCTTCGTGGTGAGCGCCCCGCAGTCGACGAGGTCGGACAGCAGCACCTTGGTGACCGCCGCCGGCAGCTTCAGATGGGCGGCGACCTCGGCGACCGAGACGGGTGCCCGGCAGCGTTCGAGCGCCTGGCTGTGCTCGGGGCCGAGGCAGCCGAGGGGTGTGGCTCCGGTGGCCATGACCTGGGAGAGGAGGTCGAGCGCGGTCGTCGGCCTGGTCCGGCCGTTGCTGACGGTGTAGGGGCGCACCAGGCGTCCCGCCGCGTCGTCGAGCCAGGGCCCGTCGCCGGCCGCGGCCGCGCTCAAGACCTCATCGCCGTGGGTGCGACGGCGTGTTGCCGGGGTGCGGTGACCAGATAGGGCCGGACGCTCTTGACCAGCATCGCCATCTCGTAGCCGAGCACGGCCGCGTCGGCCTCGCGGCCCGCGAGCACGGCGAGACAGGTGCCGGAGCCGGCGGTGGAGACGAAGAGCAGGGTCGAGTCGAGCTCGACCACGACCTGGCGCACTTCACCGCCGTCCCCGAAGCGCACACCCGCGCTGCGTCCGAGGGAGTAGAGGCCGGAGGCCAGCGCCGCCATGTGGTCGGCGCTGTCCGGGTCGAGGCCGTGGACCGACTTCACGAGCCCGTCGCAGGTGAGCAGCACCGCGCTCGTGGTGTGCGGAACACGCTGGACGAGGCCGCTCATCAGCCAGTCGAGGTCGGATACGTGGCCGGTCGGCGCATCGCTCGCCATGGGGGATCGACTCCTTGAGGTACGAAGGTCCGCGGGAGCGGTGGGGGTGGGTGTGGGGGTGCTCATCCGGCCGGTGCGCTCCCGTCGTGCCGGCCGGTGCGCTCGTGTCCGGACGCGGTGTCGCGGGTCCCGGGCGGCGCCGGTGCGTGCGCCGTACCGGCCTCGTCCGGGCCGCCCGTCGGCGTGCCGTCCTTCCGGGGTACGTCCAGGGGGTCGCCGCCGTCTGCGGGGGTGCTCCTGGACAGCTCTCCTCGGGCCTGGACCGCGCCGTCCCGGTCTCCTCGGGCCTGGACCGCGCCGTCCCGGTCTCCTCGGGCCTGGACCGCGCCGTCCCGGTCCCCTTGGACCGGGATCGCGCCGTCCCCGCGCCGTGCTTCCAGGCGCGCCCCGTCCGGGAACGACGCCGGGGCGCCCTCCGCGGCCGTGGGCGCTCCCCGGGAGGGCTCCGGCCGTTCCCGGCCCGCCCAATCCGCGTCGGCGGCCTCCGCGAGCCCGATCCCGCGCTGGAACGCCGCCATGAGCCCCGGGTCGTGCCCGACGAGATACTCGTTGTCCCGGCGGGGAGCGGGGCCCTCGCGCAGTTGGGGGACGATGTGCTCCTGGGCGCGCCGCCGGGGCAGATGGGGCTTGCCCATGGTGCCGCGCCCGACGCCGGCGCGCGGTGTGGGCGGCATGCCCGCGCTCTCGGCGGCGGCGAGCCGGTCCTCGGGGCGGATGCCGGGTACGGCCTCGGCCGGATTGGGCCGCTCCGCGCGGGCACCGCGCACGGGCAGCGGTGCGGAACCGCCGCGCCCCGCGACCGGTGCGACACGCGGGCGTGCCTGCTCCGCCCGTGCCTGCTCCGCCCGTGCCGGCTCGCGCGCGGGCTGCCGGGGCGACTGGCGGGGTACGGGGGCCACCGGGTGGCCACCGGGAAGGACCGGGACCCGTACCGGTTCCGACTGTGCGGGCCCGGCTCCGATGGCCGGGCGGTGCTGCCCACCGTTCGTCCCGTGCGGCGGTGCCTGCGTCACGCCCGCGTGTTCGACGGCGCCCGGCGTCGGGCCCAACAGACCCTGCGGGAGCACGAGTACGGCCTGGACGCCGCCGTAGATGTTGCCCTGGAGCCGTACGTGGATGCCGTGCCGGCGGGCGAGCTGCGAGACCACGAACAGGCCGATGCGGCCGTCCTGGAGGAGGCCGGCGACGTTGACCTGGTCGGGGTCGGCGAGCAGGGCGTTCATCTTGGCCTGTTCGGCCGTCTGCATGCCGAGCCCGCGGTCCTCCACCTCGATGGCCAGTCCCGAGGTGACGAGGTTGACGCGCAGCAGCACTTGGGTGTGCGGGGCGGAGAACACCGTGGCGTTCTCGACGAGTTCGGCGAGCAGGTGGATGACGTCGGCGACCGCGTGGCCGCGCAGGGTGCCCTCGATCGGGGGCACCAGCTTGACCCGCGAGTACTGCTCGACCTCGGCGATCGCGGAGCGCAGCACCTCGGTCATGGAGACGGGGTTGCTCCACTGCCGGCGCGAGACGGCGCCGCCGAGGACGGCCAGGTTCTCGGCGTGGCGTCTGATGCGGGTGGCCAGATGGTCGACGTGGAAGAGTCCCTTGAGGAGGTCCGGGTCCTCGATCTCGTTCTCCAGCTCGTCGAGGATGGAGATCTCGCGGTGCACCAGGGACTGCAGGCGCCGGGCCAGATTGACGAACACCTCGACCTTCTGCTCGCTGCCCGCGTGGCTGGAGAGCTGCGAGGCCTGCACGACGGCCACGACGGCACCGTCGTGGGCGCGGGAGATGTCGGCGGCGAGGAGTTCGAAGTCGTCGGCGTCCTCCGGAGGACGGCGGCGGGTCCTGCGCGCGGGCGGGTCCTCGCCGCGGCGCAGCCCCTCGACGACGGCGCGCAGATCGGTCTCGGCGCGGGCGCTGGCGCGGCGCAGGGCTCCTACGCGTTCCCGTACGGACGTGGCGGCGCGATCGGCGGCCACGGCGGCGATCAGGATGCCGGCCAGGGCCACGCCGACCGCTCCGGCGAGGACGGCCCACAGGATCGGGCCGGGCCGGGCGCCGGTGGAGCGGACGGTGAACAGGACGGCGGCGCACGCGCTGAGGGCCACCGCGGTCGGCGGCAGGACCGCGAGGCGCAGGAGCTGGGGCCGCAGGTGCGTCTCGGGCAGCGGAGAGGTGGCACGGGCGGCCGGTCGTCCGTGCCGCCCGCCCTCACGGCGGTCTGCGCGTGCGGCCGGTGCGCGAAGGTGAGACATCGGCGTCCTCGTACTGGATGCGTCGGGGGCACGGAGCTCCCGCGGGTCTGCGCGACTCGGGCGTGTGCCATCGCGGTGCCGGTCGGGAGAGCCGAAAAAATCGGCCCTGCGTCGCCCGTCGGCAACTGACAGTAGTCGCCAACGCATCATGTGCGGTGGGCTGTTGACAAACTCCCCCAGGTAGCGTCCCGCTCTGGTATGAGGCTTCGTACGGCTGACCGATAACCATCTCGGACGCATGTTCGCGTCGCACCCCGGACCCGATCAGGGCTGGTCAGAAGCGGTCACAAGCAAAAGGCGAGGGCCGAGGAGCGTTTCGCTCCTCGGCCCTCGCCGCAGATCGGTCGATCAGCCCGCGGGCACCGTTTCGGGCTCTCCGGTGCCCTCCGCCGAGCCGTCGGCGACGTCACCCGGAGTGTCGGCGGCGACGCGCTCCTCGACGACCGGCCAGCCCTCCTTCGGCGTACGGGCCACGCCACGCCACCACGGCTCGGAGGGGACGGTCTCGGCCGTGGGCTCGAAGGGCTCGCCGGGCCGGGGCAGCGCCACGCGCGCACCGACCGCGCGGGCGGCGGCCAGCGTGCCCTCGCCGGGGTCGGACCAGGCGTGGGTGGAGAGATTGAACGTCCCCCAGTGGATCGGCAGCATCACTCCGGAGGGCTCCCCGCCCTGGAGGTCGAGATGGGAGCGCATGCCCTCCTGGGGCGTCATGTGGATGTCGGGCCAGAAGTCGCTGTACGCGCCGATCTGGATCATCGTGGCGTCGAACGGGCCGTGGGCGGCGCCGATGTCCTTGAAGCCCTGGAAGTAGCCGGTGTCGCCGCTGTGATAGATCCGGTGGGTATCGCCCTCGGCGACCCAGGAGGCCCAGAGGGTGTGCTGGGTGTTGCGCAGGCCGCGGCCGCAGAAATGGCGCGCCGGTGTCGCCGTCAGCGTGATCCCGCCGACCTTGGTCGACTCCTGCCAGTCCAGCTCGCGGATCCGGTCCGCCGAGACGCCCCAGTACTCCAGATGCGCTCCGACGCCGAGCGGCACCGCGAACACCGTGTCCGTGCCGGCCAGCGCCTTGATCGTGGGCATGTCGAGGTGGTCGTAGTGGTCGTGCGAGATCACCACGACGTCGACCGGGCCGAGCGCGGCCAGCGGCAGGGGGACCGGGTGGAGCCGCTTGGGACCGGCGAAGGCGAACGGAGAACAGCGCTCGCCCCAGACCGGGTCGAACAGCACGCGGTGGCCGTCGATCTCGGCGAGGACGCTGGAGTGCCCCATCCAGGTGAGCCGCAGGCCGGTCGCGGCGGGCCTGGCCAGGTCCGCGAGGGTCGTCGCGTGCACCGGCACCGTCCCGGTCGGGGAGCGGTGGGCACGCTCCTCGCTGCGGAAGTAGACCTTCGCGAACTCCAGCATCGAGCCGTCGGGGCGGGTGCGGGCGGTCTCCGGGTTCTGGAAGACACCGTCCGCGAAGTTCGGCGAATTGCGGATGCGCCGCATGCGCGCACCGTCCGGATCCGCGCCGAAGGCGGCGGGCCGCAGCGCGCGGAGCCCGGAGCTCAAGGTACGGAAACCGGTCACGGATACCTCCAGATGGAGTCGGTCAGGCTTTCATTATGGTCGTCGCCTCTGACAGCGCCGGGTCGCCCCGGTCACAAAGCGGTGTCCGTGACACTGGGTCCGTATGTGCTCAACCCCGGCGTGCCCGCACTTCTTCCGCCCGGGGGAAACGTTCTGGTCACCGGCGGTCGCCCGCGGGCGACCGCCGGTGACCCGGCACCGTACGGCTCGGTCTCGTCCCGTACGACTCGGTCCGGGTACGGCACGGGTTCACCGGGCGGGGCCGTGGCGCCTCGCCCGACGATCGATTCAGTACGTTGACATGACCCGGGGCCGCTTCCGATACTGACTCGTGATTCAGTAAACCGGTCATCGTCCCGGTGGCCCCAGGGCCGCGCCGGCCCGTCCACCCCTGGAGACCCCGTGTCCGACCTGCCCGCCGAACCGGCGAGGACCGAGGGCGCCCCGGGCGTCCCGCGGCACGTCGTCGCGCGGAGCCTGTGATGGGCGAGACGCTCACCGGGGGCGAGGCCCTAGTCCGCGCCCTGTGCGGCCACGCCGTGACCCGGGCCTTCGGTATCCCCGGCACGCACAACCTGGAGATCTACCGCCACCTGTCCGCGTACGGCATCCGGCACGTCCTGACGCGCCACGAGCAGGGCGCCGGATACGCCGCCGACGGCTACGCGCGCGTGACCCAGCGCCCGGGTGTCGTGATCACGACGACCGGACCCGCCCTGCTGAACGCGGCGGCCGCCGTCGGCCAGGCGTACTCGGACAGCGTGCCGCTGCTCGTCGTCTCCCCCGGGATGCCGTTGCGTCACCCGCGGCTCGCCACCGGTCTGCTGCACGAAGCGCGCAGTCAGACGGAGGCCCTGCGGGGCGTGGCCGCGTTCAGCCATCGCGTGTCCTCGGTGGCGGAGATCGACGCGGCGGTGGCGCGCGCCTTCACGCTGTTCCGCACCCGTCGGCCGCGCCCCGCGCACATCGAGATCCCCCTCGATCTGCTGGAGGCCGCCGAGGAGACCGGTCCCGTCCGCCTCACCCCTCCTGTCGTCCCCCTCGCCCCCGCCCCGGCGGCCGTGGAGCGGGCCGCCGAAGCCCTGCGCGGGGCGCGCCGTCCGGCGTTCGTGCTCGGCGGCGGAGCGCGCGGCGCGGCCCTCCCCGGCATCGCCCTCGCGCTCGCCGAGGAACTGGGCGCTCCCGTGCTCACCACGGCCAACGGCAAGGGGATCGTCCCCGAGACCCACCCGCTGTCCCTCGGCGTGTCGCTCCACAGCCCCTCGGTCCAGAAGTGGCTCACGGAACGCGACGCCGTTCTCGCCGTCGGCACCGAACTCGCCGAGTCCGATCTGTGGTCCGCCCCGCCCGCCCTGAACGGCACCCTGATCCGCGTGGACCTGGACCCGGACCAGATGTACGCGGGCCTCCCCGCGGACATCGCCGTCGTCGGCGACGCGCGACTCTCCCTGACGGCCCTGCTCGCCGCCGTCGCTCCGCCGGGCGGTGTACGCCGTCACGCGCGCGTGCCCGACGAGGACCCCTTCCACGCGCGCGTGCCTGACGAGGACCCCGTCCGGCGGACCGGAGCCTTGCGGGCCGCGCGGAACGCCGAGACCGTCGGGCGCGACGCCCGCTGGATCCCGTATCTGCGGGCCCTCCGTTCCGTCCTCGCCGACGACGCGGTGATCACCTCGGACAGCGCCCAGTGCTGCTACTACGGAGCGCTCCCCCATCTCCCGCTGGGGCCCGAGGGCCGCTATCTTCACCCGACCGGCTTCGGCACGCTCGGCTACGCGCTGCCCGCGGCGATCGGCGCCAGGACGGCGTTCCCCGACCGCCAGGTGGTGGCGCTCAGCGGGGACGGCGGCCTCCAGTTCACGGTGCAGGAACTGGCGACCGCGGCACAACTGGGCCTCCCGCTGCCCGTCGTGGTGTTCGACAACGGCGGCTACGGGGAGATCCGCGACGAGATGGCCGCCCGGGGCGACACCCCCACGGCCGTCGACCTCGCACCGGTGGACCTGCCCGCCCTGGCCCGCGCCTACGGAGGACAGGGCACGCGCGCGTACAGCCCCGACGAGCTGACCGCCGCGCTCACCGTGGCACTGCGCACCCCCGGCCCCACCCTGATCGCCATCCCCGAGGAGACCCGATGACCGCCCCCCTGATGACGCTCACCTGGACGGACCATGTCACCGGCCGTCCGGGCTACCTCGTCGTCGACCGGCTCGTGCGCGGTGTCTCCAGCGGCGGACTGCGGATGCGGCCCGGCTGCACACTGGAGGAGGTCACCGGGCTGGCCCGTGGCATGACCATGAAAGAGGCCCTGCACTACAACCCCGAGGGCCGCTACATCCCGCTGGGCGGCGCCAAGGGCGGTATCGACTGCGACCCCCAGGACCCGGCCGCGTACGGCCTGCTGGTGCGCTATCTGCGCGCCATGCGCCCCTACATCGAGGCCTTCTGGACCACCGGGGAGGATCTCGGGCTCAGCCAGGACCTGGTGGACCGGGCCGCCGAGGAGGCCGGGCTCGTCTCGTCCATCCAGGCCGTGTACCCGCTGCTCGACGACGAGACGGCGGCCCGGAAGCGGCTCGCGGACGCCTTCTCGGTCGAGGTGGACGGCATCGGCCTCGACGAGCTGGTCGGCGGCTGCGGCGTCGCCGAGTCCGTGCTCGCCGCCCTGGACCGGGCCGGGGTTCGGTACGCGGGAACGCGCGTCGCCGTACAGGGACTCGGCACCATGGGCGGGGCCACGGCGCGCTTCCTCGCGCGCGCGGGGCTCAGCATCGTGGCCGTCGCCGACGTCAAGGGAACCATCGCGAACCCGGACGGCCTCGACGTGGAGGCGCTGCTCGCGGCACGGGACGCGTACGGGACGGTCGACCGCGCGGTACTGCGCCGCACCGACCGTGAACTCCCCGGTGACGCCTGGCTGTCCGCCGACGTCGAGGTGCTGGTGCCCGCCGCCGTCTCGTACGCGATCGACTCGGCGAACCAGCAAGGGATCAGGGCCCGTTGGATCGTCGAGGCGGCCAACATGCCCGTCCTCGCGGACGCGGAACTGCTGCTCGCCGCGCGCGGGGTCACCGTGCTGCCGGACGTCGTGGTCAACTCCGGCACGAACGCCTGGTGGTGGTGGACCCTGTTCGGCGACATCGGCGCCGACGCGGACGAGGCGTTCGCCCACACCCGGCGTTCCATGCGCGCCCTGATCGACCGCACGCTCGCGCGCGCGGAGGCCGACGGCACGACGCCGCGCGCCGCCGCCCACGCGATCGTCACCGACCGACTGCCGGTCATCGCGGAGCGGTTCGGCTGGTACCGGTGAGGACGCGAAGCCACTGACCGCCCGCCAACCCGAACTCCTCGGACCGGGCGGCGGCCCCGCCGCCCGGCCCGCGGTGCGGCCCCGCGGTGCGGCCCCGCGATGCGGGCGCGCCATGCGGACGCGCCGAGGTCGGCGATTCCCTGGTGGGAATTGAGACGTGGAGCGGGCCGCAGCAGAGTCGGTGTCGTCAGAGCGATCGCGCGCGAACGCGCACCGACCCGCACGAGGAGCGTCATGTCCGCCATCGACCCGCAGGACCTGATCGAGCGCTACATCGGCGTCTGGAACGAACCCGACCCGGAGTTCCGCCGCAAGACCGTGCACGAGCTCTGGGCCGAGGACGGTGTGCATCTCCTGCGTCCCCCGGGGGAGATGCACGACAGGGCCGTGTCCCTCGGCTTCGGGACCGCCGTCCTGGAGGCACGGGGCCACGACGAGCTGCACGCGCGCGTGACGCGTGCCCACGAGGAGTTCGTGGCTCCCGGGACGTACGTCTTCCGGATCCGGGAGTCCGCCCGCCGGCTGAACGACGTGATCACGTTCCGCTGGGAGTCCTTCCACACCGGGGACGGACGGGTCACGGGTGGCGGACTGGAATTCCTCGTCCTGGACGAGGACGGCCGCATCAAGGCCGACTATCAGTTCGTCGACTGAGACGACGGCGACGGCCTTCACGAAGGCCACGACGGACGGCGGCCGAGGTCGGCCGGAGCGCCTCTCGCCGGGGCGCGCGGGGCCGGGCCCCGAGGGAGCCGCCGAGGAAGGCGTCAACTCCTGCCGGGCCCCTGACGAAAGGGCTGTGTAGGGTTGCCGCGTGGCGAGAGTGCGGTTGAGCGTGGCGGAGCGGCGTGAGGAGTTGCTGCGGGCCGCCGTCGAACAGATCGAGGCACGGGGCGTGGCGGCGGTACGGATCGCCGACGTGGCCTCGTCCCTCGGTGTGAGCAACGCGCTGGTGCTGTACCACTTCTCGACGAAGGAGAAGCTGGTCGCCGCCGCGTTCACCTACGCGGCGGAGGACGACCTCGCCCATCTGCGCAAGCTGCTCGGCCGCCGGACGACGGCACTGCGACGCCTGCGGACCGCCGTGCGCTGGTACGCCCCGACGGGGCAGGCGAAGGGCTGGCGCCTGTGGATCGAGGGCTGGGCGGTCGCCCTGCGTGAACCCGCGCTGCGCGAGGTCACCCGCGATCTCGACCGCCGGTGGAAGGCCGCGATGACCGAGGTGATCGCGGAGGGCGTGGCCGCGGGCGAGTTCCACTGCGCGGATCCCACGAGTGCCGCCCTCAGGCTCACGGCGCTGCTGGACGGACTGGCCGTCCAGATGACGGCGTACTCGGGAGCCGTGTCACGGGCACGGACCCAGGAGTGGGCGGACGAGGCCCTCGCCCGTGAACTCGGCCTGGAGCGCGAGGCGTTGATGGCGGCGGTGCGCTGACACGCGGGCCGGCCCGGTGGGCCCGCTGCGCGCCGCCTCGGCCCCTTTCGCGGTGCGCTCCGCGCCGCCTCAGTCCATGTCGTAGGCGACCGTGAGGACGATCGTGTCCCGGATCTCGCCGGGAGCGACCGGTACCCCTGATCCGCCCTGGCCGAAGGCCGTCGCGGCGAGGGGTACCGGGCGGGACGCCCCGCTGCCGCCCTCCGTGAGGGAGACCAGCCGGCGCGGACGGTGACCGCCGAGCCGGGCGTACTGGATTGCCTTGGTGTGCGCGTCCCGGTACGCGGCCATCCCAGCACCGTCGGCCGGGCCCCGCCCCGCGCCACTCCCGCGCTGTCATCTCACCGGTCGACGCCGGCCCGCCCCGGACGCCGGCGCGGGGCCCGGCTGCTCGGCCCGGCCGGGCCCCGTGCTGTCCGTGGTTCCGCCACCGGGTGGTCCCGTCTCAGGCCACCGACTCGATGCGCATCTTGATGTCGTCCGGTGACAGGGCCCCCTTGGCCGCCACGTGATCGCCCGAGGACTCCCCGCGCAACCGCCGTCCGATCCAGGGGACGAGATATTCGCGGGCCCACTGGATGTTGTCGCGGCGCATCTCGAGGGTGCCGCGCGGCGGGAGGGGCGGCCAGGGCTGGTCCGGGTCGGCGGGTACGTCGAGGCCGAGTACCTGTCCAGCACGGAGCGCCACCCGGGTATGGCCCTCGGGCGAGAGGTGCAGCCGGTCGCCGTCCCAGGCACGGCGGTCCTGGATCGTCTTGAGGGACCAGAGGTCGAGGACGGGACAGCCGTAGCGGTCCGCGATGGCCCGCACATGTCCGTTGTAGGTGGCGATCTTGCCGCGCAGATGCTTGAGCACGGGGACGCCACGGGTGTCGAAGCCGGTGGTCACCATGACGGTGCCGACGGCGGAGGTGAGGTCGGCGATCGCGCGCTCGAAGCGCTCCGCGACCTCGTCGGGGTCGGTGCCCGGGCGGATGATGTCGTTGCCGCCCGCGCAGAACGAGACCAGGTCGGGGCCGAGCTCCTTGGCCTTCAGGAGCTGGGACTCGACGATCTGGTCGAGCAGTTTGCCGCGCACGGCGAGATTGGTGTAATTGAAATCGCCTTCGGGTCGCCGGTCGGCGAGAAGTACCGCGAACCGGTCGGCCCAGCCGACGAACGCCCCGTCGGGCCCAGGGTCGCCGACGCCTTCGGTGAAGCTGTCCCCCACCGCCACGTACGACCCGATCACTGATCTGTCGTCACTCTTCGAATCGTCTGCCACATCGACCCATGATTCACCTTTCGATGTGAGCTACGCGACCGTAGGGAAGGGTTGACGGGCGGTGAGATAAGCCACTCGCCAAGCGTTGGTCAACTCTGGAATAAGGCTCATATCAAGGACGTTGAAGCAGCGATCACCCACGGGCGGGGGAATCACGGGAATCGCTCCATGGTGGTCGGGTGCTTCGCTCGACGGGTTTCAGCCGACTTCCGGGTCACGTGGCCCGTAAAGGGGACACCGAAGGCCGGACCCCGGGGATCGTGGGGTCCGGCCTTCGGTGTCGGTCCTGCCGTCAGGAGCAGGGGGTCGGGCGTCAGCCGACGGCGACACCGTGCGAGCGCAGGTACGCGACCGGGTCGACGTCGGAGCCGTAGTCGGGCGTGGTGCGGATCTCGAAGTGCAGGTGCGGTCCGGTGACGTTGCCGGTCGCGCCGGAGAGGCCGATCTGCTGTCCCGGGGTCACGGTCTGCCCCGCCGAGACGGACAGGGACGACATGTGGGCGTACTGGGAGTACTTGCCGTCGGCGTGCAGGATGACGACCTGGTTGCCGTAGGCGCCGCCCCAGCCCGCGGAGACGACGGTGCCCGCGGCGATGGACTTGATCGTGGTGCCGGTCGGGACCACGAAGTCCACGCCCGTGTGGTAGCCGCTGGACCACATGCTGCCCGCCACCTTGTAGCCGGTGCCGACGCTGCCGCCGTCGACCGGCAGGGTGTAGCCGGAACTGTTCTCGGCGGAGGCGGTGTTGGAGGCCGCGGTGTCGGTGGCCGGGGTCGCCTGGTCGGTCTTGGGGGCCGAGGCCGCCGTGCGGGTCGCCGCGTGAGTGGCCGCGTGGCCGGCGCCGGCGAAGGCCGCCTTCTTGCCGAGCGACAGCTTCAGACCGGGGTGGATCAGCGACGGGTCGCTGCCGATGGCCGAGCGGTTGTCGGAGTAGATCTTCTTCCAGCCGCCGGTGACGTTGTGCTCGTCGGCGATCTTCGAGAGGTAGTCGCCGGACCTCACCGCGTACGTCTTCGTCGTGGTGGTCCTCGCGGCGGCGGGCGCGGCGGTCGCGGCCTTCTCGACGTGCTGCGCGACGGCGGTGGCCGGGGTCGCGGCGTGGGCTCCCGTGGCTCCCATCAGGGGCAGCGCGAGTGCGGCGCCACCGGTTCCGGCCGCGGCGATCGAGCGGCTGAAACGGAGGGACTTGGGACGGCGGTGCTTACCCTTCGCGGGCATGACGATTTCCTCTCCGGCGCCTGCGGGGTGAGCTGTCGGGTGCGGGCTGGAGATGCCCGGCCACGCTGCTGCGCGGCTGTACCCCTAGCCTGTTCCGGAGACCGGACCAGGCGCGGAACCTGTGGGTCCCCCGCTCCTGCCGTGTACGGGTGAGTGTGCGGATTCCGGGCGGCGGCAGGATTGGGCGTCCGTCCGGATTGAGGCAGAACGTAAGCGAGACGAGAGCGCGTCGACAACCGTGTGCGCTTTCCGGGCGCTCACCTTTCTTGATCCATGCGGGAATTGCCGTCACCCTCTGTGGAATGACGATCTTTCGGGCCCCTCAAGGCGCCCGGAAATGCGGGGCGGTTGAGAAATCAGGACGGCAACGCATCGTCACGAATATGACGCTCCTCACGCGACTCGTCCCAGGGTGCTTTATTCCAGGGCCAGTTGGAATGAAGCCGCCAATTCGGACAGAACAGCCAGATGCGACGCGGACGGATATCCGTCACATCTGGATCCCTGTGTGGCCCGGCGCGCAAAAGGACCCGCGAAACGGCGCGCCAAAGTGCTGCAATCGGTGCAATTCGCCCCATTGGATCCACACGACAGGAAGAGGTGATCGACCTCTCGACGCATTCGGACAGGCGAACCCGTTGAGCAACATCATCACGGGGGTCTCGTCCGGGAGGCGGCGCCTGTGGACAGATCATTGCCTGAGGAACCCATGTCGTATCGTCGAGAGCGCGAGCCGGACACAACTGCCGACGAGCGACGCCGAATCCAGCCCGGCGGCGCCGGCGGCCCCATGAGAGGAGCCCCCCGTGACGCAGCAGGTCCCGTCGACCGAGCCCGAGCTCGGCGGAGTGCGCAACTTCCGCGACGTGGGGGGTCTGCCCACCGCGGACGGCCGACGAGTGCGCTACGGGCACCTGTTCCGCAGCGGCCACCTCGCGCACGCCACGGAGGACGACGCCGCGTTCCTCTCCTCCCTGGGACTCCACACGATCTTCGACTTCCGCAATGCCGCGGACCAGAAGCTGGAGGGCCCGGACGTCGAACTGCCGGGCGTACGGAACGTGAACCTTCCGCTGACCGACCCGGCGGACGGCGGCGCGTTCTGGAAGATGGTCCGCGACGGCGATCTCGACCAGCTCCGCGCGATCCTCGGCGACGGCAAGGCCGCGAACCGGATGATCAACTCGTATCGCACGATCATCAGGGAGCGCACGGCCGAGCACTCCCAGGTGCTGCACGCGCTGGCCGCGGACAGTGTGCCCGCGCTGATGCACTGCGCGGCCGGCAAGGACCGCGCCGGACTGTCCATCGCGATCACCCTGCTCGCCCTCGGCGTCGAGCGCGACGCGATCGTGGCCGACTACCTGGAGTCGAACGCCGCGCACCGCCGCTACAAGGTGCACCGCAGCAACACCTCGGCCGCCGCGTACTCCCCCGAGGTCATGGAACTGCTCAGCCCCCTGTTCGATGCCCGCGCCGAGTACCTGACGGCCGCGTTCGAGACGATCGAGGAGACCTGGGGCAGCGTCGACGACTACCTGGAGCAGGGACTGGGGATGACGCCGGAGCTGCGGGAGCGCCTGCGCGAGCGACTGCTGGACTGAGCCGGGCGCCCGGGTCTGCGGCGTCCACCGGTTCCCGTGGTTCCGCTGGAGCCGGTGGGATCAGTGGTTCTACTGCAATCACTGGCTCCAGTGGTTCCACCGGCTCCAGTGGTTCTACTGGTTCCGCTTCTACTGGTTCCGCGCGCCCAGCGTGAAGAGCAGATAGATGAAGGCCGCGAAGAGGTGGCCGACGGCGACGTAGATGATCAGCCGCACCCACAGGGCGCGCGGGAACTTGTCCTCCATGGACCGGCGGGGTTCCGTGGGTTCGGTCATGACGTCTCTCCCGAGGTGGGGTGGCCCGTCGCCGAGCCGAGGCACAGCGCGGCGACGGGGCTCTGCAGCAGGGTGTGTACGAAGAGGAGCTCGGCTCCGTCGCGGTCGGCGGCGGCGATGCGGTGCGGGGTCAGCGAGTCGAAATGGGCGCTGTCCCCCGGTGCGAGGATGTGCGCGGTGTCCCCGAGGCGCAGCCTGAGCCGCCCCTGCAGGACGTACAGCCACTCCTCGCCCGGGTGGACGCGCACGATGTCGCCCTGCGAGCCGTAGGGGACGTGTACGCGCAGCGCCTGCATACCGCGGCCCGCGGCACCGGCCTGCCAGTAGGTCCAGCCGCCCGCCGGGGCCGCTTCCATGTCGGCGGCCCTGACGATCGCGTCACGGTCGGGGACCGTCTCGCCGAGCACTTCGGAGACCGTCGTACCGTAGACGCGGGCGAGCGCGAGCAGCATCGGCAGCGAGGGCTGGCGCTGCCCGGTCTCCAGACGGGAGAGATGCGCGGGCGAGAGTCCGGCGGCGCGGGCGGCGGACTCCAGCGTGAGGTTGGCGCTGCGGCGCAGCGCCCGCAGCTGGGGCGCCACGGCGTGCAGCTCGGCGGACGGCTCTTCGACCGCCCCTGGATCGGCAGGGCTCATAGGACCATTGAGCCCGATGGTTGCCTCTGGGGCAATTTTCTTGCCCCAGAGGCAAAGCGGCTCGTAGGTCCTTCACCCGGCCCGAGAGGCCCGTATGTCCTTCACCCGGCCCGAAAGGGCGGGGCCTCAGGAGGGGGCGCGGCTCAGCGGTTGGCCACCGCCTGCTTGACCAGTGTCTTCCCGAAGTCCCACATCAGCCCGCCGCCGCTGTGCGCGTCCTCCATCACCGCGGTGAAGGCCTCCACGAACCGGTCGACGTCCCGCTCGTCGATGACCAGCGGCGGGATCAGCTTGATCACCTCCAGGTGGTCGCCGGAGACCTGGGTGAGGATGCGGTGCCGCTGGAGCAGCGGGACGACGACCATCTGCGCGAACAGGCCCTTGCGCGCGGCCTGCAGCATGGTCCAGCGGCCGCGGAGCTTGAGCGACGTGGGCCGGCCGAACTCGATGCCGATCATCAGACCCCTGCCGCGTACGTCGCTGAGCAGTTCGTACCGGTCGACCAGCGCGGCCAGCCGGGACTTCAGCTGTTCTCCGGTGATCCGCGCGTTGGCGACGATCTGCTCGTTCTCCATCACGGAGAGCACCGCGAGCCCCGCCGCCATGGCCTGCGCGTTGGAGCCGAAGCTCGCCGAGTGCACGAGGACCCGGTCCATGGAGGAGTAGACCTTCTTGAAGATCCAGTCCTTGCCGAGCGTCGCGCCGACGGGCACATAGCCTCCGGAGAGCGCCTTGGCCACGCACACCAGGTCCGGTTCGACGCCCTCCTCGTGCTGGTAGGCGTAGAAGTCGCCGGTCCGGCCGAGGCCGGTCTGCACCTCGTCCGCGATGAGCAGTGCCTTGTGCCGGTGGAGCAACTCCTGGGCGGCGCGCAGATATCCGGGCGGGGACTCGTGGACGCCCTTGCCCTGGATCGGCTCCACGATCAGGGCGGCGACATCGCCCTTCTTCAACTCCCTTGCCAGGGCGTCGAGATCGCCGAGCGGGACGGCCGTGTCGGGCAGCAGGGGCGCGAAGCCGTCGCGGAAGCCGTCCTCGCCGTTCACGGACAGCGAGCCGGTGGTCAGGCCGTGGAAGGCGTGCGAGCAGTACAGGATCCGCGGTCTGCCGGTGGCGTACCGGGCGAACTTCAGCGCGGTCTCGACCGCTTCCGTACCGCTGTTGCCGAAGAACACCCGGTCCAGGTGCGGGGAGTGGGTGAGCAGTCGCTCCGCGAGCAGGCCGGGCAACGGCTGGCAGTCGAAGCGGGTGAGGTCGGCGAGCGAGGCGTCGAGGACGTCGTGCAGTGCCTGCCGGACGACGGGGTGATGGCGGCCGAGGCCCATCACCCCGAACCCGGCGAGCATGTCCAGGTAGTCGTTGCCGTCGGCGTCCCAGAAGTGCGCGCCCTCGGCCCGCTCGTACACCTTGTCGAAGCCGATGGTGTGCAGCATGCGCGGGAGCTGGTGGTTCAGGTACTTGGTGTGCAGCTCGTAGCGCTCGGCTCCGCGCTCGGCCAGGAGCGCACCGAGGTCGAACTCCCCCTTCTTGGCAGGGTCGGTCATTCCTGTTTCTCCTTGGACGACTCATCCTCGGCCGGCCGGTCGGCGGCCGTCGACAGCTCGTACGCGGTCTTGGCCCGCTCGTCCCTGATCGCCAGGCCGGCGCCGATCCGTCCGGCGATCTCCACGGGCGTGAGCCCGATGTCGGCCAGCACCTCGGCCCGCTTGGCGTGCGCGAGGAACTGCTCCGGAATGCCGAACCGCCGTACGGGCACGTCGACTTCGGCGTCCCCGAGGGCCAGCGCGACCGCCGCGCCGACGCCCGAGGCCCGGCTGTTGTCCTCGACCACCGCGACGAGCCGGTGCTCGGCGGCGAGGTGGGGCAGCGCCGGGTCGACGGGCTTGACCCAGCGCGGGTCGACGACCGTGCAGCCGATGCCCCGGGACTCCAGCAGGTCGGCGGTCTGGAGGCAGACCGGCGCCATGACGCCCACCGCGACGAGCAGTACCTCGGGGCGCTCGCCCCGGTGCAGGACGTCGAGCCCGCCCACATGGTCGACCGCGGGGATCGCCGGACCCACCGACTCCTTCGGGAAGCGGATGAGGGTCGGCGCGTCGTCGACGGCGACCGCCTCCCTCAGTTGAGCCTTCAGCTGGTCGGCGTCGCGCGGCGCGGCGATCCTGAGGCCGGGCACGACCTGGAGGATCGACATGTCCCACATGCCGTTGTGCGAGGCGCCGTCGACGCCGGTGACCCCGGCCCGGTCGAGGACGAAGGTCACCCCGCAGCGGTGCAGCGCGACGTCCATGAGGAGCTGGTCGAAGGCCCGGTTGAGGAAGGTCGCGTACACGGCGACGACGGGATGCAGACCGCCGGTCGCGAGTCCGGCCGCGGACACCGTGGCGTGCTGCTCGGCGATGCCGACGTCCCACACCCGGTCGGGGAACCGCTCGGCGAACTTCCCGAGCCCCACCGGATGCAGCATGGCCGCCGTGATGGCCACGACGTCCGCGCGCTCCTCGCCGATCCTGACGATCTCCTCGCCGAACACGGAGGTCCAGGAAGGGCCGTTGGACGGTGCGAGGGGCTCGCAGGTGAGCGGGTCCATCACCCCGACGGTGTGGAAGTGGTCCTCCTCGTGGGCGAGCGCGGGTTCGTAGCCGCGGCCCTTCTCCGTCAGGCAGTGGACGAGCACGGGGCCGTGGAAGCGTTTCGCCCGGCGGAGCGCGGACTCCACGGCTCCCACGTCGTGGCCGTCGATCGGGCCGACGTACTTGAGTCCGAGGTCCTCGAACATGCCCTGCGGCGCGAAGGCGTCCTTGAAGCCCTTCTTCGCGCCGTGCAGGGACTCGTAGATCGTGTTGCCGACCAGGGGGGTGCGCAGCAGGACGTCCTTGCCCCAGGCGAGGATCTGCTCGTAGCTGTCGGTCGTCCGCAGGGTCGCGAGGTGGTTCGCGAGGCCGCCGATGGTCGGCGCGTACGAGCGTTCGTTGTCGTTGACGACGATGATCAGCGGCCGGTCCTTGGCGGCGGCGATGTTGTTCAGCGCCTCCCACGCCATGCCGCCGGTCAGCGCTCCGTCGCCGATGACCGCGACGACGTGCCCCTTCTCGCCCTGCACCTGGCGGGCCTTGGCGAGCCCGTCCGCCCAGCCGAGCGCCGTGGAGGCGTGGCTGTTCTCGATGACGTCGTGCTCGGACTCCTCGCGCGAGGGATAGCCGGACAGGCCGCCCTTGCTGCGCAGCTTGGAGAAGTCCTGACGCCCTGTCAGCAGCTTGTGTACGTAGCTCTGATGGCCGGTGTCCCACAGGATGCGGTCGACGGGCGACTCGAAGACCCGGTGGAGGGCGATGGACAGTTCCACCACTCCCAGGTTGGGTCCGAGGTGACCGCCGGTCCTGGCGACCGCGTGCACCAGGAACTCCCTCACCTCTTCGGCCAGTTCACCGATTTCCGCCTCGGACAGCGCCTTCAGGTCGCGTGGTCCCCGGATGTTCTCCAGAATCGTCACGTCGGGCCCCCTCTCGGTCCGTGCTGATCAGCTCACGGTGACGGCCGGTTCTCCGGACGCGACGCCGTCGTTCTCCATCTGCTCCGCGATCTTCATCGCCTCGTCGATGAGGGTCTCGACGATCTTCGACTCGGGGACGGTCTTGATGACCTCGCCCCTGACGAAGATCTGTCCCTTGCCGTTGCCGGAGGCGACCCCCAGGTCCGCCTCCCGCGCCTCGCCGGGACCGTTGACGACGCAGCCCATGACCGCGACGCGCAACGGGACCTCCATCCCCTCCAGACCGGCCGTGACCTCGTCGGCCAGCTTGTACACGTCGACCTGGGCACGCCCGCAGGACGGGCAGGAGACGATCTCCAGGCGCCGCTGCCGCAGCCCCAGCGACTCCAGGATCTGGATGCCGACCTTGCACTCCTCGGCGGGCGGCGCGCTCAGCGAGACCCTGATGGTGTCGCCGATGCCCTCACTGAGCAGCGCGCCGAACGCCACGGCCGACTTGATGGTCCCCTGGAACGCCGGACCGGCCTCGGTCACCCCGAGGTGCAGCGGGTAGTCGCACTGCGCGGCGAGCTGCCGGTAGGCGTTGACCATGACGACCGGGTCGTTGTGCTTGACCGAGATCTTGATGTCCCGGAACCCGTGCTCCTCGAAGAGCGACGCCTCCCACAGCGCCGACTCGACGAGTGCCTCGGGCGTCGCCCTGCCGTACTTCTCCAGCAGCCGCCGGTCGAGTGAGCCGGCGTTCACGCCGATCCGGATCGGGGTCCCGGCGTCCTTCGCGGCCCGCGCGATCTCCTTCACCTTGTCGTCGAACTGCTTGATGTTGCCGGGGTTCACGCGCACCGCCGCGCAGCCCGCCTCGATCGCCGCGAACACGTACTTCGGCTGGAAGTGGATGTCCGCGATCACCGGGATCTGCGACTTGCGCGCGATGGTCGCGAGCGCGTCCGCGTCGTCCTGCGTGGGGCAGGCGACACGGACGATCTGGCAGCCGGACGCGGTCAGTTCCGCGATCTGCTGGAGGGTGGCACCCACGTCCGACGTACGGGTCGTGGTCATCGACTGCACCGACACGGGCGCCCCGCCGCCCACCGCCACCGGTCCGACCTGGATGCGCCGCGAGACACGGCGCTCCGCGATCGGCCGGACCGGTACCTCGGGGAGGCCCAGGGAAACGGCGGTCATGAGGTCACCCGCGGCTTTCCGTGAAGGTCTCACGGGCCGCCCGGATCGACTCCTTG
Organism: Streptomyces sp. NPDC091209; assembly: GCF_044757755.1. Classification (NCBI taxonomy): domain Bacteria; kingdom Bacillati; phylum Actinomycetota; class Actinomycetes; order Kitasatosporales; family Streptomycetaceae; genus Streptomyces; species Streptomyces sp. NPDC091209. The sequence goes on from NZ_JBIVVR010000010.1 coordinate 172,485, forward strand.
AGGGAGCCCATGGTGGCGAGGACGGCCGTCGGCTCGTAGCCGCAGTGCGCCATGCAGTTGGCACACCGGTCGTCCTTGCCGCGGCCGTAGGAGTCCCAGTCGGTCTCCTCCAGGAGCTGCTTGTACGTCTGCACGTACCCGTCGCTCATCAGATAGCAGGGCTTCTGCCAGCCGAAGAGCGAGTAGCTCGGGATCGCCCACGCGGTGCACGGGAAGTCGACCTTGCCCTCCAGGAAGTCCAGGAAGAGCGGGCTCTGGTTGAGCCGCCAGCGGCGCCGGTTGCCGCCCGCGAAGGCCTTCTTGAACAGTTCCCGGGTCTGCTGGACGCCGAGGAAGTGCTCCTGGTCGGGGGCCTTCTCGTAGGCGTAGGCGGGCGAGAGCATCATCTCGTCGACCTTCAGGTCGTCGTTGAGGTAGTTGAGCACCTCGATGATGGTCTGCGGGGTGTCGGTGTTGAAGAAGGTCGAGTTGGTGGTGACGCGGAAGCCGCGGCGCTTGGCCTCCTTGATGGCCTCGACGGCCTCGTCGAAGACGCCTTCCTTGGCGACGGACTCGTCGTGCCGCTCGCGCAGCCCGTCGATGTGCACGGCCCAGGCGAAGTACGGCGAGGGCGTGAACTTGTCCATCTTCTTGCGCATCAGCATCGCGTTGGTGCAGAGGAAGACGAACTTCTTCTTGGCCACCAACTGCCGCACGATCTCGTCGATCTGAGGGTGCATCAGCGGCTCGCCGCCGGCGATGGACACCATCGGCGCACCGGATTCGAGGACCGCGCCGACGGCCTGGGCGACCGGCATGCGCTGCTTGAGCACACCGGCGGGGTGCTGGATCTTGCCGCAGCCCTCACACGCGAGGTTGCAGGCGAAGAGCGGCTCCAACTCGACGAGCAGGGCGAACTTGTCCCGCTTCCTGAGCTTCTGTTCAAACAGGTATGCAGCGACCTTCATGGACTGCCGAAGCGGCATGGCCATACGGCTCACCTCCGAGGGAGCGACAAAGAACGGTGCCATTCGAAAAAAGCGGGAAGCACTGCACGAAGAACACGGAAAGCTGATATTCCACCGCGGACCGTGCCGATTCGGACGAGTTCATGTTCTGGAGCATCCACGACCACCCGTACGGCCGCAACGGGACGGATCCCCGAGCGGACCGCGCCGAGCAGGGTGGCCGCGGACTCCATGTCGACGGCGATGGCGCCGGTCGCGAGCAGGTCGGAGCGCTCGTGACCGCGGACGACGTGATCGGAGCCGGTGAGCGGCCCCGTGTGGACGGTGCGGCCGGGCAGGGCGCGCATGAGTTCCTTGACCAGGAGATCGGTGCCCACACACGGCGTGGTGCCGCCCGGGTCCCGGGTCTCCTCGGCGACGACCAGGTCACCGGGGTGCATGCCCGGGGCGAGCCCCGCGCAGAAACCGGTGGCCACTACGGCCGCCGCGGACAGCGCCGGGTCGGCGAGCACCCGGGTGACCGACCGGTCGGCGGCCTTGGGTCCCATGCCGGTGCGCAGCACGGTGACCGGCCCGCCGGCACCGCTCCGGTCGCCGCTGCGCAGGGCGAGGTGCTCGATGCCGAGCGCGCAGGCGATCAGCAGCGGTTCCGGTGCGGGCCGCCTGTCCATCAGCCCCCCTTCGCCGCGGAGAAGGGCTCTCCGTGGACGTAGCGGCCGAGTGCGGTGAGCGGGAAGACCTGCCGGTAGAGGTGGTAGTTGATCGAGAAGTCCCACGGGAAGCCGGTTCCCGTGAAGTACGGCTCGTCCCAGGAGCCGTCGGAAAGCTGGGTCTCGGCGAGCCAGACCACTGCGCGCTCCACGGCCTTGGATTCGGCCTCCCCGGCGGCCAGCAGGGCGAGCAGCGCCCAGCCGGTCTGGGAGGCGGTCGACTCGCCGCGTCCGCTCCAGCCGGGGATGTCCTCGTAGGAGCGCATGTCCTCGCCCCAGCCGCCGTCCTCGTTCTGCACGGTCTCCAGCCAGGCCACGGCCCGGCGGATCGCGGGGTGCGAGGCGGGCAGTCCCGCCGCGACGAGCGCCGGGACCACCGACCCTGTCCCGTATACGTAGTTGACGCCCCAGCGCCCGAACCAGGAACCGTTGGGCTCCTGGTGGGAGAGCAGCCACTCGATGCCCCGGCGGGTGCGCGGGTCGTGCGCGAGCCCCTCGACCGCCAGCATCTCCACCACGTGCGCGGTGACGTCGGCGGAGGGCGGGTCGATCACCTCGCCGAAGTCGCAGAACGGCAGCCGGTTGGGGAAGGCGCTGGTGTTGTCGACGTCGAACGCGCCCCAGCCGCCGTCCTTGGACTGCATGCCGAGATTCCAGCGGACCCCGCGTCCGATGGCGTTCTCGACGCGGTCCGGGTCGTGGTGCCGGACGCGGCGCAGTGCGAGGACGACCTCCGCGGTGTCGTCGATGTCGGGGTAGTTGTCGTTGTGGAACTCGAACGCCCAGCCGCCCGGCGGCAGTTGGGGCCGTTTGACGGACCAGTCGCCGGGCCTGACGATCTCCTCCCCGAGCATCCAGTCCACGGCCTTGACGAGCTGCGGGTGATCGGCGGGCACTCCCGCGTCGGCCAGCGCGATGGTCGCCAGACAGGTGTCCCACACCGGCGACTGGCAGGCCTCGATCATCCGGGCACCGTCGTCGCGCCATACGGCGAAACGGTTGAGCGAGGCCAGCCCCTCGCGCATCACCGGATGTTCGAGGTCGTAGCCGAGCAGATGCAGCGCGATGACCGAGTAGACGGCGGGCGGCTGGATGCCTCCCCAGCAACCGTCGTTCTCCTGGCGCTCGATGATCCAGCGGGCCGCCGTGTTCATCGCCGCTCGACGCAGGGCGCGCGGTGCGACCTTGCGGTACTGGTGCAGGACTTTGTCCAGGCGCTGGAAGGCGCCGTCCCAACTGGCCACGCGGGCAAGGGGTTTGACCGGATTGGGGTGACGGGGGTCGGCGTGCAGTTCGTCCAGCGGGAACGGCGCCGGCCGCACCGGACGCTTCGCCGACACGATGGTGAGCGGCACGATCGTCTGCCGCGCCCAGCAGCCGAAGTCGTAGATGTTGAGCGGCATCCACTTCGGGAAGTAGATGAGCTCCGGCGGCAGTTCGGGCAGGTCGTCCCACTTCCACCAGCCGAAGAGGGCGAGCCAGATCCGGGTGAAGACACGGGCCGCCGCGATGCCGCCGCGCTCGCGGATCCACGCGGAAGCCTTCGCCATGTGCGCCTCGTCGGGAGCGTCCCCGGCCAGCCGCAGGGCGACGTACGCCTCGATGGTGGTGGAGATCTCGCCCGGACCGCCGTAGAACGAGGCCCAGGTGCCGTCCTCGCGCTGCTCGCCGCGGATGAACAGCGCGGCGCCGCGGGTGGTCGGCTCGTCGCGGATTCCCAGGAACTGACGGAGAAGCAGATCCTCCGCGTCCATGGTGACGTTCGTCTCGAGGTCGCCCTTCCACCATCCCTGGGCGTCCTGCCGCGCCAGCAGGAAATCCGTGGCTCGCACCATGGCGCGCGTGGCGGCGTCTCGGGTCTCGACTGTCCCGGCCGCCTCGGGAGTGGTCTGATGCTGGGTTTCGCTGGCCGAGGCAGCGCGGGGCGGCAGGGCCCCGGTGCTTCCGTCGGTCGTCGCTGTCATGGCTTCCCCTTCGTGCAGTGGTACGTCTCTGCTGTGGGTCCGCCGTCGGCCGGTGCGTTCGTTCGGATGGATATCCCCCCGCTCGAACGAGGTTCGAAGCTTGGGAAAGAAGCACCGGCCGGCGACTACGCGAGGTTTATTCGACCGATAACGATCATCTCTTCCGTACGACTACGAAGTCGGCCAGCGCCACGAGCTGGGCCCGCACTTGTTCGGGCATCGGGACGGCGTCCAGCGCCTCGATGGCGATCGCGTGCTGGCGGCGCGCTTCCTGGGCGGTCCACTCGCGGCCGCCCGCCTCCTCGATGAGCGCGGCGCGGGCGGCGAACTCCTCCTCGGAGAAGTTCTCGAAGTCGCTGGCCTTGGCGTCCTCGGCGAGCAGGTCGCCGAGCCGCTCGGAGGCGGGTCCGCCCGCGGCGAGCGCGGCCACCACCGGCAGGGACTTCTTGCGCTGGCGCAGATCGCTCCAGGTCTGCTTCCCGGTGGCCTCCGGGTCGCCCCAGATGCCGAGGAGGTCGTCGACGGCCTGGAAGGCGAGGCCGAGGTGGTAGCCGTAGCGCTCCAGCGTGTCGGCGGTGAGGTCGTCGGCGCCGCCGAGGACGGCTCCGATGGAGCAGGCGCAGGCGAGCAGGGCACCGGTCTTGTTGCCCTCCATCTCCAGGCACTCCTCGACGCTGACGCGGTCGCGGTGCTCGTAGGAGATGTCCTGGGCCTGGCCGTCGATGAGGGCCCGGGTGGCGGTGGTCAGGCGCCGGGTGGCGCGGCCGGCCTCGACGGTGCCGAGCTCCAGCAGGACCTCGTTGGCCAGCGCGAACAGGGCGTCGCCGACCAGGATGGCCTGGGCGGGGCCGTGCACCTTCCAGACGGTGTCGCGATGGCGGCGCTGCTCGTCGCCGTCCATCAGGTCGTCGTGCAGCAGCGAGAAGTTGTGCACCAGCTCGACCGCGACCGCGCCGGGGACGCCCACCTCGGGGGCGGCGCCGGCCGCCTGCGCGGAGAGGACGGCGAGCGCGGGGCGCACCGCCTTGCCGCCGTCGCCGTCCGCGGGGTTGCCCTCGGCGTCGATCCAGCCGAAGTGGTAGGCGGCGACGGTGTCCATGGGCGCCGCCAGACGGTCGACGGCTGCCTTGAGCACCGGTGTGGCCAGGGTCCGGCCGCGCTCCAGGAGCGCGGTCACGTCCACCGCGTCGGCAGCCGTTTCGGCCGGGGGCACAGTGGGCACAATCTCTCCTCTTGTTGCGGTACCGGGGGTGCGGGGGCCTGCCAGGCTCCGGTCGAGCGTCATGCCGCCTCCTCGAAGAGTCCGAGGAGGTGATCGCGGGGCCGGCCCAGGGCGTCGAGCGCGGCGTCCGCCGCACCGACTCCACTGCGAACCGCACTCTCCATGGTCGCGGGCCACCCTGTGGCGGTCCACGCTCCGGCCAGGTACAGGCCGGGGGCCTTGGTACGGGCACCGGGCCGCAGCCGCCCGACGCCCGGGGCGGGGGCGAACGTCGCGGTGCGCTCCCGGGTCACGAAGAAGTCCTTCACTCCGGCGCCGCGGGCACCGGGCAGCAGTCGTTCCAGCTCCGGCAGATACCGCTCCCGGAGCACGGCGACGGGCTCGTCGATCTCGTCCCGCGCCGCCGACTGCGACAGCGCCAGGTACTGCCCCTCCCGGAGCCCGGACGCCTCGGTGCGGTCGAAGACCCACTGCACCGGGGAGCCGAGCGCCGCGAAGAACGGCGCGGCGAGGACCTTGCGGTCGTAGACGACGTGGACGTTGAGGATCGGCGCGGTGCCGATCTCCAGGAGCCGCTCGGGGGCGTCGAGCGCCCCCTCGGGCAGAAGACCGTGGGCCTCGCTCTGGGGGACGGCGAGCACGACCGTGTCGGCGTCGATGCGCTCACCGGGAACCTGAACGCTCCAACGCCCGTTTTCGTAGGGGGAGACGGAGGTGACGCGTGTACGGATCTCGGTACGCACGCCCGCGGAGTCGAGCGCCTTGCGGGCGAGGGTGTCGTGCAGTTCGCCCAGCGGGACGCGCGCCCAGCCGATGTCGGCCGCGCCCGGGTCGGACAGCAGACCCGTCTTGAACACCATCGCGGCGAGGCCGAGCGAGGAATCCTTGGCCACCGCGTTGAGGGTGGCGACCCCCACGAGGTCCCACAGTGCTTCGACGGCACGTTCCGACTGACCGTGCTTGGCGAGCCAGTCGCCGAAGTTCTGCGCGTCGAGTGCCGGATCCGTGAGATCCAGGCCCTTGAGCGCGAGCGCGGCACGGCCGACTCTGGCGCGTTCGGCGAGCGACAGATGCTGATACGTCGCGAGGCTGCGCGCCAGATGCAGCGGCACGGGCAGAGCGCTGCGGCCGATTCTGCCGAGCCGTCGTCCGGGAGGTGCCTCCAGGTCGAGAACGGGCACGTCGAGACGATCCTGCAGGGGCGCGAGCGAGGTCGCGTCGACGCGATCGAGGAACCAGCGGTACGCGGTGCAGCAGCGCAAGAAGACATGCTGTCCGTTGTCCACGGTGAGTTCGCCGCGCTGGAAGGAGAACGCGAGACCGCCGAGGCGCGGCCGGCCTTCGAGCAGCGTGACCCGCAGCCCGGCGTCGGCCAGCGCGAGCGCGGCGGTGATCCCGGCGAGCCCGCCGCCGATCACCACGGCAGCGGCCCGGCCGGAGTCGTCCGTGGACTCGACCTCGTTCATCGCGCACCCTCCCCCGCGGCCGCGCCGTGATGGTTGAACGGTGCACGGCAGGCCGTCGCAGTCAGGGACGCCGCCCGGCGCCGGAGGGTTGCGTGCCGCTTTTCGTCGAGGGAATCACGTTGGCCCATTTTGTCCATCAGGCACGCCTCCGGACCGTACGGCGGGAGACGTGCCGGGCGTCGAGACCGGAGAGGCCGCGCACGGCGACGTACGCCTTCTCGCGCCCCGGCAACGACACCCTGCCGCGCAGCACGGCCTCGGGCTCGCGCTCGATGCGGTCCAGGAGCCGCCGGTAGATGCCCGCCATGGCCGCGACACAGGCGCCGCTGCGCCGGTCCAGCATGGGCAGCAGCCGGTAGCCCTCGGCGAACAGCGCACGCGCCCGGCGCACCTCGAAGTGCACGAGGCCAGCGAAGTCGGAGCCCGGCGGTGGGGTCGGCCCGTTGAACCCGGCCGAGCAGCCGAACTTGGCCAGGTCGTCGGCGGGCAGATAGGTGCGCCCGCCCTCGGCGTCCTCCCGGACGTCCCGCAGGATGTTGGTGAGCTGGAGCGCGAGCCCGAGCGTGTCCGCGTACTCCGGCGCGCGCTCGGCGCCACGCGCTCCCGGTTCGGTACCGAAGACCCCGAGCGAGAGCCTCCCGATCGCCCCGGCCACGCACCGGCAGTAGACCTTCAGGTCGTCCCAGGTCTCGTACGTCTCACCGCGTACGTCCATCAGCACGCCGTCGATGAGCTCGTCCAGGCCCCCGAGGGGTACCGGGAAGTACTCGGCGGTGTGGCTGAGGGCGACCGCGACCGGGTCGGTGTCGTCCTCGGCGACGGCGCCCGCGCGGACACGGGCGAGCAGCGCCCGGGTCTCCTCCAGGCGTACCGCCTTCACGTCCGGTGCCAGCGTGCCGTCGCCGATGTCGTCGACGCGCCGCGAGAACGCGTAGAGCGCCGACATGGCACGGCGCTTGGGCGTCGGCAGAAGCCTGATGCCGTACGCGAAATTGCGGGCCTGCTGGCCGGTCACCGCCTCGCAATAGCTGTACGCGGCGAGTACCGGTGCGGACACGTGCTGTTCCGACTCCACGGTCCGGATCACCCCTTTCCTCGCAGAGTCACTCCCACCTCGCGCAGCAACTGGAGCTTGCCGGGCTTGGGCGGGCCGGGAAGTACGTCGTATTCGGCGGCGGCGATCGCACGGATCGCCGCCCTTCCCCCCGCAACGAACCCCGCGAGCAGCAGTTTCAGCCTGCCGTGGACGCTACCCACGAGGGGGGTGCCTTCATTCAGGAGGTTCATGGCGCGTTCTGCTTCGTATGCAACCAGTGCTCGCACCGATGCGCCTGCTGTGGGGACGGCAAGATCCGCTTCGACGACATGAAAGCGCTTCATGTCCTCGGCGGGCAGGTAGACGCGGTCGCGGCCGAGGTCCTCGGCGACGTCCTGGAGGTGCTCGACGATCTGCAGCGCCGTGCACACCGCGTCCGAGTCGCGGACCCGTTCCGGCGTGGACGTTCCGGTGACGGAGAGGACCAGGCGGCCGACGGGGTTCGCGGACAGTTCGCAGTAGGCCAGCAGGTCGTCGTAGGTCTCGTACCGCTTGACGAGCTGGTCCTGGCGGTTGGCCGCGATCAGGCCGAGAAAGGGCTCGGGAGTCAGGCCCGCGCGGCGGACCGTGGGCTGGAGCCGGCGCAGCAGGGGATGGCGCGGGGTCGAGTCGAACACCCGGTGAAGATCGGCTTCGAAGGCGTCGAGCAGGACCATGCGGTCGTCGGCCTCCACGGCCGACACGCCGAGAAGACGGGCGTCGGCACCGCCGGGGGCGAGATCGCCGTCTCCGATGTCGTCGACGAGGCGGGCGAAGCCGTACACGGCCATCAGGTCGTCGCGCCAGGCCCTGGGCAGGAAGAAGGGGGCCACGGGAAAGTTCTCGTCCGCGGCTTTGTCGAGGGTGCCGCGCTCCGGATCGTCGGTGCGGGCCGTCCCGGCTTGGGTCACCGCTCGCCGCCCGGCGCGAGGACGGCACACGCATCGCGGAGCTGGAGAGTCACCGTAGCCATTGCCGTCACATCTCCCGTTCTACACTGCCGACCCAACACTGCCCATTTCGGACACGCCGCCCGAAGATCCGCTCAGCGTGACGGTGCCGGGTGTCGCGTATTATCGCCCTACTTGACGCGATTCAGCACCGGTACAGCTTACGTTGTACAACGCGGCACACTCCGCCGGGGTGTCCTGCACATCACAACAACACACCGATTGGCGTCAAGATTCCTCGTGCCGACGGGAGTTGGCGTCTCCCTTGCAGACGCAGGGTCCCGCCGGAGAGTTCCGGCGGGACCCTGGGCGAAACGGGCTACTTGCCCGAGAACTTCTCGTACTCCCTGAGGACGTCCTCGGTCGGCCCGTCCATGCGCAGCTCGCCGCGTTCCAGCCACAGCACGCGGTCGCAGGTGTCGCGGATCGACTTGTTGTTGTGACTGACCAGAAACACCGTGCCCGCGCTCTTGCGGAGCTCGCGGATCCGCGCCTCGGACCGCTTCTGGAACGAGCGGTCACCGGTCGCCAGGGCCTCGTCGATCATCAGGACGTCGTGGTCCTTGGCCGCCGCGATGGAGAAGCGCAGCCGGGCCGCCATGCCGGACGAATAGGTCCGCATCGGCAGGGTGATGAAGTCGCCCTTCTCGTTGATGCCCGAGAAGTCGACGATCTCCTGGTAGCGCTCCCTGACCTGCTCGCGGGACATGCCCATCGCGAGACCGCCCAGAATGACGTTCCGCTCGCCGGTGAGGTCGTTCATCAGGGCCGCGTTCACCCCGAGCAGCGAGGGCTGGCCGTCGGTGAAGACCGTGCCCTTCTCCGCGGGGAGCAGACCGGCGATGGCCCGCAGGAGCGTGGACTTGCCGGAGCCGTTGGAGCCGATCAGGCCGATGGCCTCGCCCCGGTACGCCGTGAAGGAGACGCCCCTGACGGCGTGCACCTTGCGCACACCGCGCTCCTCGCCACGGTTGAGGATGCGGCTGAGTGCGGCGGTGGCGCCGCCCTTGCCGGTCCTGGCGCCGTTCACGCGGTAGACGATGTGCAGCTCGTCCGCGATCACGGTCGGGATGCGCGACCTCTTCCCGGGCTCAGCCACGGCCGTACCTCTCCTCGGCCTTCCAGAAGTACACGAAACCGCCGACGGCCGTGACCACGGCCCAGAAGACGGCGAGGGCCCACACGTGCTGGGGCAGGTGGGCGGAGCCGTAGCCGTCGATGAGCGCGTAGCGCACCAGGTCCATGTAGACGGCGGCCGGGTTCGCCTGGAGCACCCGGATGATCCACTCGGGGCGGCCGACGAGCACCGCGCTGATGGAGAACATGACGCCGGAGGCGTACATCCAGGTGCGCAGGATGAACGGCATCAGCTGGGCGAGGTCGGGCGTCCCGCTGCCCATCCGCGCGACGATCAGCGCGAGGCCCGTGTTGAACAGGAATTGAAGGAACAGCGCCGGGATGATCAGCAGCCAGGACAGGCTCGGATAGCTCCCGAAGGCGATGACCACGAGGAACAGCACGATCATCGAGAAGAGCAGCTGCTGGAGCTGCTGCAGGGCGAACGAGATGGGCAGCGAGGCGCGCGGGAAGTGCAGCGCGCGCACCAGCCCGAGGTTGCCAGAGATCGCCCGGACACCCGCCATGACCGAGTTCTGCGTGAAGGTGAAGACGAACACGCCGGTCACCAGGAACGGGATGTACACGTCGTGCGGCATGCCTCGGCCGGCCTTCAGGATCAGGCCGAAGATCAGGTAGTAGACGAACGCGTTGAGCAGCGGCGTCGCCACCTGCCAGAGCTGGCCCAGCTTGGCCTGGCTGTACTGCGCGGTGAGCTTGGCGGTCGCGAAGGCGGTGATGAAGTGCCGCCGGCCCCAGAGCTGACGGACGTACTCGACCAGACCGGGCCGGGCACCGCTGACCGCGAGCCCGTACCTGGCGGCCATTTCGGCCGCGGTCAGCCCGTCGTCGGGGGACGGCAGATCGCTCACCGCGACTCCGCCGTCAGGCGTGGCACTCACCTGGGAACACTCTCGTCTTCAGGACGAGCACGGCCGGGCCGGGCACCGGCGGGAGCCGGCGACCGGATCGGGCCCGGGTGCTCTCAGGATCGAGCTTGTCAGATGACCGGGGGTCGGCCCAGTCGAGTCAGCCGCCACACGGTGCGCCACCTCATGGGACGGCGGGGTCCGCACGGACTCGTCCAGCCCTCCCTGAATCCGCCGAACCAGGCCCGCAGAGCGGCCCGCGAGGGGCGGCGCAGCAGCGTCAGGAGCATCCAGACGCCGAGGTAGACCGGGACGAGCGGAGCGGGAAGGTTGCGCCGTGCGAGCCACACCCGGTTGCGGGCGACCATACGGTGGTACACCGCGTGCCGCGAAGGGGCGGTCGTCGGGTGGTACAGAACCATGTCGGAGCGGTAGTCGATCATCCAGCCCGCGTCGAGGGCCCGCCAGGCAAGGTCGGTCTCCTCATGGGCGTAGAAGAACGCGTCAGGGAGTCCGCCGACCTCGGCGAGGACCTTCGTACGGACCGCGTTGGCGCCGCCGAGGAACGTGGTGACGCGCGAGGAGCGCATCGGGTCGGCGGCGCGCAGCCTCGGGACGTGGCGGCGCTGGGTCTCGCCGGTCGCGGGATCGGCGATGCGGAAACTGATGATGCCGAGTTCCGGGTCGTCGGTGAACGCCCGGCGGCACAGCTCGGCCGTGTCGTGGTGGGCCAGCAGGCCGTCGTCGTCCAGGAAGAGGAGGACGTCGACGTCGGTGCCGCCGGGGCCGAAGGCCTCGATGCCGACGTTACGGCCGCCGGGGATGCCGAGGTTCTCGGGGAGTTCGACCGTTCGGACACCCGCGGGGACGTCCGGGACGGGTGAGCCGTTGCCGACCACGACCACCTCGACGCGGTCGCCGTCCTGCTTGGCGACGGAGTCGAGGAGGGCTCGCAGTTCGTCGGGGCGGTTGCCCATGGTGATGATCACCGCGCCGACCTTCGTCGCCGCGCTCACTTGAGCCTGCTCGAAGCGAGGATGGACACCAGGTGCAGCACGGTCTGCACGAGCGCGATGCCGGCGAGCACGGCGGTGCCGAGGCGGGTGAAGAACAGGTCGCCCCTGATCTGGTCCACGACGGCGAGGACCAGGATCAGCAGGGACGCCTCGATGCCGAGGATCAGCCGGTGGAACTTGAGTGCCGCGGCGGCCCTGCGGGCCAGCGCCACGCCCGAGGAACGTGGCTCGGAGGCGGACTCCTTGACCGGCGGCAGCCCGCTCTGATGCCGGGCGACACCGACGAGATCGGTCTCGGCCTTGACCAGGATCGCGCCGAGGGCGGCCAGTGTGCCGAGGAAGGCCCACAGCCAGTCGACGCTTCCGGTGCCCCACAGGTCGGAGGCGCGCAGACCGAGGCCGACGAGGACGGCCGCGTCGGTCAGATAGGCGCCGACCCTGTCGAGATAGACCCCGCCGAGCGAGTACTGCTTCTTCCAGCGCGCGATCTCGCCGTCGACGCAGTCGAGCAGCAGGTAGAGCTGGACCATCACCACGCCGAGCACGGCGCCGACGATCCCCGGCACCAGCAGTGCGGGGGCAGCGAGCACGCCACAGAGGGTCATCAGGTACGTGAGCTGGTTGGGCGTGATCCTGGTGTTCACCAGGTAGCGGTCGCAGCGCAGCGAGATCTCTCGCATGTACAGGCGTCCCGCCCAGTGCTCACCGCTGCGCCGGTCCTTCACCCCTGGGGGATGAACGACAGGGCGGAGTTCAGCTACCGATGGCCTTGGCATAGTCGGAGTAGATGTCCTTGATCTGGTGGGTTTTCAGGTCGAGATGTTCGAGGATCGTGTAGCGGCCGGGCCGGGTCTGCGGAGCGAACTCCACGACCTGGACGAACTCGTCCACGGTGAAGCCGATCTCCTCGGGCAGTACCGGCAGTCCGTGCCGGTGGAGCACCTCGGCCATGTACACCGCTTCCTCGTGGGCCCCGCGCAGATACATCGCGAAGGCCGCGCCCAGGCCGCACTGCTCGCCGTGGCTCGCCGCGCGCTGGGGGAAGAGGAGGTCGAAGGCGTGGTTGATCTCGTGGCAGGAGCCGGAGGCCGGGCGGGAGTCGCCCGAGATCGACATCGCGATGCCGGTGAGGACGAGCGCCTCCGCGAGGACCTGGAGGAAGTCGTTGTCGCCGACACCCCCGGGGTGCCGGAGTACCGCCTCGCCCGCCTGGCGGGCCATGGCGGCGGCCAGTCCGTCGATCTTCTCGCCGGTGACCCGGTTGGACAGCTCCCAGTCGGCGATCGCGTTGATGTTGGAGACCGCGTCGCCGATGCCCGCCCGGACGAACCGGACCGGCGCCTCACGGATCACGTCGAGGTCGATGACCACGGCGATCGGGTTCGGCACGCCGTACGAGCCGCGGCCCGCGTCGTTGTCGAGGGTGGCGACGGGCGAGCACAGGCCGTCGTGCGCGAGGTTCGTGGGCACCGCGACCAGCGGCAGCCCGATCCGCGCCGCGGCGAACTTCGCGCAGTCGATGATCTTGCCGCCGCCCAGGCCCACGACCGCGTCGTAGTGCCCGGACTTCATGGCATCGGCCAGCCGGATGGCGTCGTCGAGCGTGCCGCCGCCGACCTCGTACCAGCTCGCTCCGGGCAGCGCCGGGGCGATCCGGTCGCGCAGCCGGGCGCCCGAGCCGTTGCTGACCGCGATGGCCAGCTTGCCCGAGTGGGAGATCCGCTGGTCCGAGAGCACGCTCGCCAGGTCGTCCAGGGCACCGGGGCGGATGTCGACGACGACCGGCGAGGGGATGAGCCTCGTCAGTACTGGCACGCGATCTCACGTCCCTTGGCGAGGTCGTCGTGGTTGTCGATCTCGACCCACTTGACCTCGCCGATCGGAGCGACGTCGATCCGGAAGCCGCGGTTGACGAGCTCCTGGTAGCCGTGCTCGTAGAACTGCTGCGGGTCGGTCTCCCACACCGTCTTCAGGGCGTCGGCCAGCTCGGCGGCGGCGGCGCCCTCGATGAGGGTCACACCGATGTACTCGCCGGTGGCCTCGGACGGCTCCATGAGCTTGGTGATCTTCTGGACGCCCTTGTCGGGGTCCACGACGACCTTCATCTCCTCGTCGGCGAGCTTCTTCACCGTGTCGAGCGCGAGGATGATCCTCTTGCCGTCGCCGCGGGCCGCGAGCAGCGTCCGTTCGACGGAGACCGGGTGCACGGTGTCGCCGTTGGCGAGGATCACGCCGTCCTTGAGGGCGTCACGTCCACACCACAGGGAGTAGGCGTTGTTCCACTCCTCGGCCTTGTCGTTGTCGATCAGCGTGATCTTGAGGCCGTACTTCTCCTCCAGAGCCGCCTTGCGGTCGTAGACGGCTTCCTTGCGGTAGCCGACGATGATGCCGACCTCGGTCAGGCCGATCTCGGCGAAGTTGCCGAGGGTCAGGTCCAGGACCGTGATGGAGTCCTCTATGCCCGCGGGGCCCACCGGCACGAGAGCCTTCGGGAGGCTGTCGGTGTAGGGGCGCAGACGCCGTCCGGCGCCGGCCGCCAGCACGAGGCCGATCATGCGGGTTCTCCTTCATCGTGTACGGCGGGTGCCCCGGAGGACACCCAGAAGCGGATGCTCTCGACGAGCACCAGCAGCGCCACGGCCACGGCGACCGCCGTGAGCGCGACCTTGAACTGTGTGGCGGTGAGCAGCGCGGCCAGGACGGTGACCAGCAGCGTCCTGCCTTCGTGCCCGCCGATCGCCCGCACCAGCCAGTGCGGGGGGGCTCCGGCGTTCCCGCGGATGCGGTACACCGTGTCGTAGTGATGGTAGGCGACCGCGGCCACCAGGCCGAAAGCCGCCGGAAGCGCCCCGTTCACGTCGGCGTTGACCGCCAGTGCCAGAACGGTGAGGTATTCGGCCGCGCGGAAGAACGGCGGGACCAGCCAGTCGAGGGCGCCCTTCAGGGGCCTGAGCAGGGCGGCCGGCGAGAGCAGGACGTAGACGACGGCGCCCAGGACGGGCCACCAGCTGCCGTAGGGAGCGAGTGCGGCGGAGGTCACGACGACCGCCCCGGCGACGAAGGCGACCAGGGCCGGGGCGACGCGCGGGAGGCGGTCCGCGAAGCGGGTCAGGTACTCGGCGAGCATGCCGGAGTCGGTGAGGTCCACGAGCGCCTGGGCGGCGCGGTCCGTGCGGCGCGCCTTGCGGGTGAGCGAGCGCAGCACCCGGCCGGCCGTGGTGTAGGTGGCCGCGAACGCGCAGCCGACGAGCAGCGCGTAGAAGGTGATGCGGGGGGTCGTCAGCGCCGTGAGAACGGCGATCATCGCCCATCGTTCGCCGATGGGCAGCACTATCATCCGGCGCACCCAGACCGTCCAGCCGACGCTGTCGAGCTTGTCCGAGAGGGCCGCGGTGGGGCTGGTGTTGGCCGTGGCGTCGTGGTTCGCCTCGTTGAAGGAGAAGTCCACGACGTGCCGGCAGGTCTGCAGGATCATCGCGCCGAGCGCCAGCGCCCACACGTCGTCCCCGCCACGGGCCGCGCCGAGGGCGAGGCCCGCGTAGTAGGCGTACTCCTTGGCGCGGTCGAAGGTCGCGTCCAGCCACGCGCCCAGCGTCGAGTACTGGAGGGAGTAGCGGGCGAGCTGTCCGTCCGTGCAGTCCAGGACGAAGGAGAACAGGAGCAGCAGCCCGGCGGCGACGTAACCGGGGCGGCTGCCGGTGGCGGCACAGCCCGCGGCGATCAGCGCGGTGATCAGCGAGGCGGTGGTGACCTGGTTCGGGGTCAGACCCCGGCGGGCGCACCAGCGGGCGATGTAACGCGAGTACGGGCTGATGCAGTACGTGGTGAAGAAGCCGTCGCGGGCCTTGACGGCGCTGCGCAGCCGTACGGCCTCGTCGTCGACGGCCAGGACGGCCTGCCGGACCTCGTTGCGCTCCTGCGGATCGGCGGGTACGGCGGCGACGAGGGTGCCGAGTTCCGGGCGGTACACGGCGAGGTCGTCGGCGTCGAGTGCCGCGCCGAGGCGCTCGACGAGGTCCTCGGTGGCGACGGCCGCGTTGCCCGCGGCCACGCTCTCCCGGGTCACGGCGCGGGTCAGCGCCCGCCGGGCCTCGGGCTGTACGGACACGGCGCCGGGAAGGGCGGAGGCCGCGAAGCGCGGGTCGGTGAGGCCGAGGCGCAGGGCGTGCACATGCCCGACGAAGCGGGCGTCGACGACGGCGACACGCTCGTTCGCCGGCACGGCGGCGAGCAGGGTCTCGGTCTCGCCCGCGTCGGAGGCGAGACGCACGTCGAAGCCGAGCGACCGCAGATCGCCCTCGAGCGACGATCCGGGGACCGGCTGGCCGGTGAGGATGGCGGTCGGCAGCGAACTCACTCCCTGAGTGCCGGCGCGGCCTCGCGTCCGGCGTGTGCGTGATGGGATGGCCCCGGCCCATGGCAGCGGCCCCGGCGGCATGTCGGCAGAGGCTATCGGATGATTCGAAGCGGGCGTTCACCGCCCGTTCATGGCCCGATCAACCGATTTTGTCCTGCGGGCGCCGCGATCATCATCAGGGATTCCGGGCCCGGGCCACAAACGCGGGTGCGCATACCGAAGCATTCCAGGCATCGGGCACGACCACGGCCCACCCCCCGAAGCGGGGCACGGCGGACAGGGCGCCGGACCCGCATAGGGTGGTCGTCCATGACATGGCTGATCACAGGCGGAGCCGGATACATCGGGGCACACGTGGCGCGGGCGATGGCGGCGGCCGGGGAGCGCGTCGTCGCCCTCGACGACCTGTCGTCCGGGGTGCCGAACCGGCTTCCGGAGACCATCCCCCTCGTCCAGGGGTCGTCGCTTGACGGTGATCTGCTCAAGCGGGTCCTGGCGGAGCACGCGGTGACGGGTGTGGTGCACCTCGCCGCGCGCAAGCAGGTCGGCGAGTCCGTGGCCGAGCCGACGCGCTACTACCAGGAGAACGTGGGCGGTCTCGCGACGCTCCTGGAGGCGGTCGCCGGGGCGGGCGTCAAGCGTTTCGTGTTCTCCTCGTCGGCGGCCGTCTACGGCAACCCCGACGTGGACCTCATCACGGAGGACACCCCCTGCGCCCCGATGAGCCCCTACGGCGAGACCAAGCTCGCCGGCGAGTGGCTGGTCCGGGCGGCGGGCCGGGCGCACGGCATCGCCACCGTGTGCCTGCGCTACTTCAACGTGGCGGGCGCGGCCTCGCCGGAGCTCGCCGACACCGGAATCTTCAACATCGTCCCGATGGTGTTCGACCGTCTCACCCGCGGCGAGGCCCCGAGGGTGTTCGGCGACGACTACCCGACGCCGGACGGCACCTGCGTACGCGACTACATCCACGTCGCCGACCTCGCCGAGGCCCATCTCGCGGCGGCCCGGCGGCTGACGGACGGCGCCGCCGGCGATCTGACGGTGAACATCGGCCGCGGCGAGGGGGTCTCCGTGCGGGAGCTCGTGGCGCTCATCGCCGAGGTCACCGGGAGCACCCTGGAACCGCTCGTCGAGCCGCGCCGACCCGGCGACGCCCCGCGCGCGGTCGCCTCGGCCGCCCTGGCCGCCGAGCGGCTGGACTGGGGAGCTCGGCGCGAGGTGCGCGAGATGGTGGAGTCGGCGTGGCGGGGCTGGCTGCTGCACCACCCGGGGACCAACGTCACCTGATCGTGCCGGTGCTCTGACCTGCTGATCGTTTCCGCAGGTCAGAGCATATGACAACGGTGTTCAGTGCCGCGTTGCCCGATACCCCCCGCCCGTAGTTGACTGTGATGACCGAGCGGAAAACAGGAGGCGGCTTCCATGGGGGCTGGGCACGACCACGGGCACGCGCACGGCGCTCCCCCGGCCGGCACGGCGACAGCCGCGTACCGCGGGAGGCTGCGGGTCGCGCTGGCGATCACGCTCACCGTCATGGTCGTCGAGATCTTCGGCGGTGTACTCGCCGATTCGCTCGCGCTCGTCGCGGACGCGGCACACATGGCGACGGACGCGCTCGGGCTGGGCATGGCCCTGCTCGCGGTCCACTTCGCGGCGCGCCCGCCGAGCGAGAAGCGCACCTTCGGCCTGGCGCGGGCCGAGATCCTCGCCGCGCTCGCCAACTGTCTGCTGCTGCTCGTCGTCGGCGGCTACGTCCTGGTGGAGGCGATCCAGCGCTTCATCACGCCCGCGGACACCAACGGCGGGCTGACCATCGTGTTCGGTGTGATCGGTCTGGTCGCGAACACGATCTCGCTGACGCTGCTGATGCGCGGGCAGAAGGACAGCCTGAACGTGCGCGCCGCCTTCCTGGAGGTCGCGGCGGACGCGCTGGGCTCGGCGGCGGTCATCGTCGCCGCGGTGGTGATCATGACCACCGGCTGGCAGGCGGCGGACCCGATCGCCTCCATCGCCATCGCGCTGATGATCGTCCCGCGTACCTGGAAGCTGCTGCAGGAGACGCTCGACGTCCTCCTGGAGGCGGCGCCCAAGGGGGTCGACATGGCGGACGTGCGCGCCCACATCCTGGCCCTCGACGGTGTCGAGGACATCCACGACCTCCACGCCTGGACGATCACCTCCGGCATGCCGGTCCTCTCCGCGCACGTGGTCGTCAGCTCCGACGTCCTGAACGCGATCGGCCACGAGAAGGTCCTGCACGAACTCCAGGGCTGCCTGGGCGACCACTTCGACGTCGAGCACTGCACGTTCCAGCTGGAGCCGAGCGGACACGCGGAACACGAGGCCAGACTCTGCCACTGACGGTCCCGGCGACCCGCGCGGGCGCCGGTGCCCGTTCCGGCGGCCTCGGCGGCATGGGTGGGTGTCCGGTGCCGTTCCGGCCGGCCGTCCGAACACCTGTCGGCCCCCTCCCCCGACGATTCCGCGCCGGTGACACCGGGCACGATCAGGTGTCCGGCCGCTTCCGGCGTCCGACCCGCGTCGGCGGCGGTTCCCGCCCGGGGCTCCCCGGGGCGGGACATGCGGGAGCAGCGAAGTGCCGGGAGTGCCGGTTTCGTACGGCAGACTTGGGGCTTGAAGACCGATGCGAAGGATGGGTATGCCGATCACACCTGCCACCGCGACGCACAGTTCGTCGAACGGCACCGTTGAAGCGATCTTGCTGGAACTGGTCGACGAGGACGGCAACACGATCGGTACGGCGGAGAAGCTCGCTGCCCATCAGGCCCCGGGGCAGCTCCACAGAGCGTTCTCGGTGTTCCTCTTCGACGAACAGGGCCGGCTGCTGCTGCAGCAGCGCGCCCTCGGCAAGTACCACTCCCCCGGTGTCTGGTCGAACACCTGCTGCGGCCACCCGTACCCGGGCGAGGGACCCTTCGCGGCGGCGGCCCGGCGGACGTACGAGGAACTCGGGGTGTCGCCGACCCTGCTCGCCGAGGCGGGCACGGTCCGCTACAACCACCCGGACCCGGACTCCGGCCTGGTGGAGCAGGAGTACAACCACCTCTTCGTCGGGATGGTGCAGTCGGCGCCGCGGCCCGACCCGGAGGAGGTCGGCTCGACGGCCTTCGTGACCGCCGCCGAGCTGGCGGAGCGGCACGCGAAGGACCCCTTCTCGGCATGGTTCATGACCGTGCTGGACGCGGCCCGTCCGGCGATCCGGGAGCTGACGGGCCCGTCCGCGGGCTGGTAGGCGATCCGCTACACGCTCGGAGCGAGCGGCAGGGCGGCCCAGATCACCTTGCCGCCGTCCGCGGTGTGCTCGACGTCGCAGACTCCGCCGAACTCCCTGGCCACCTCGCGCACCAGCAGCAGGCCCCGGCCGCCGGTCTGCCCGTGGTCGGCCTCCAGAGCGGTCGGGCGGTAGGGGTGGTTGTCCTCGACGGACACCCGTACCCACTCGGCGCCGACCGCGACCTCCACCGCGAGCATCGGCGACAGAAGTGCCGCGTGCTTGACGGCGTTCGTGACCAGTTCGGAGACGATCAACAGCAGTCCGTGAACGACATCGCCCGAGACCGGCACGCCCTGGCGGACCAGCAGATCACGGACGGCGTGCCGCGCCTGTGGCACCGAGGCGTCGACGGCGGCGGCGGTGAACCGCCACACCCCCTCGTACGGCAGTGGTCCCGGCGATCTGACGCCGGGAGTCGCGCCTCCGCCTTCGGGGCTCGGGTCGGACCCCCGCCCGAGGTTCTCCATCGTTCGGTCGCCACCCTTGCGCTCGATTGTCACCACACGTCGAGTGTTGGTAATGCACTGGTCCGTACCGGTTGACTGAACAGAAGTCAGCAGTTATCGACGATTCCTGATCGCCGACGTACGGCATCGTCGATTCTGCGACAACTCCTGGCCTCTTTGTGGCGACTTCCGAAACTATTCGGGTTGTACGGGTTTGCCCCTCGTCCGACCCGATTCGTTCCCCACGGTTCCGTCGCCCGGGAAACGGCCCGAGACCATGATCGGAATCGGGCCTGCGGGTGCGGATAGCATCCGGCGTATGGAGCCGCAGCTGTTGCATCGCGTCGACGACGGGGTCGCCACCGTCGTCATCCACCACCCCGCCAAGCGGAACGCCATGACGACGGGGATGTGGCGGGCGCTGCCGCCTCTGCTGGACGGGTTGGGTGCTCGCACCGAAGTGCACGCGCTCGTGCTCACCGGTGAGGGCGAGACGTTCTGCGCCGGGGCCGACATCTCGACACTGCGGGAGTCCCCGGACGAGGCTCAGGGCCTCGCCGTGCTCGCCGAGGAGGCCCTCGCCGCGTTCCCGAAGCCGACGCTCGCCGCGATCCGCGGCCACTGCGTGGGGGGCGGGTCCCAGCTCGCGGCCGCCTGCGATCTGCGGTTCGCACAGGAGGGGTCGCTGTTCGGGGTGACCCCGGCGAAGCTCGGCATCGTCTATCCGTCCTCCTCCACACGGAGGCTGGCGGCCCTGGTGGGTCCGTCCACCGCCAAGTACCTGCTCTTCTCGGGCGAGTTGATCGACACCGAACGCGCGCTGCGCACCGGTCTGGTGGACGAGGTGCTGCCCGAGGACCAACTCGACAAGCGGGTCGCGGAGTTCACCCGTGTGCTGGCCGCGCGCTCCCCGCTGACACAGGCGGCGGCGAAGGAGTTCGCGAACGGGCGCACCGACCGCGACGCGTACTGGGCGGAGCAGGCACGCGCGGGCGGCGACACCGCGGAGGGGGTCGCCGCCTTCCTGGAGCGCCGGCAGCCGCACTTCACCTGGACCCCGTGAGGGCTCGCCGACCGCTCACGGGGTAGGAGACCGGCGGTCTCGCCGGACAGGTCCTAGCTGAGCAGGAAACGGCTCTTGCTCCGGAACTCCTCGACGAGGTGCGCGGGCGCCTTGTCCGGGGATCCGGCGTCGTAGGGCGGCTGTGGGTCGTACTCGGTCAACAGCTGGACGGCCTGGGCGTGTTCGTCCCCGGCGATCCGGCCGAGCAGGGTGAGCCCCATGTCGATGCCGGAGGAGACTCCGGCCGCGGTCACGTACTTGCCGTCGAACACGACCCGCTCCCCCGTCGGTTCGGCCCCGAACCGCTCCAACTGGTCGAGGGCCAGCCAGTGGGAGGTGGCCCGGCGGCCGTCCAGGAGCCCCGCCGCGGCGAGCAGCAGGGAGCCGGTGCACACCGAGGTCGTCCAGACGCTGGTGGCGTCGGCGGCCCGCAGCCAGTCGAGGAGCACCCGGTCGTCCATCAGGGCGCTCTGCCCCGGCCCCCCGGGTACCACGACGATGTCCGGGCGCGGGACTTCGGCGAGGGCCCTGTCCGCGATGAGCGCCAGCCGGCCGGTGTCGGAACGGACCGGTCCGCTGTGCTCGGCGACGAAGACGGTGTCCGCGTCCGGCAGCCGGCCGAGTGTCTCGTACGGACCCACGGCGTCCAGGGCGGTGAAGCGGTCGTAGAGGACGATGGCGATCTGCATCGGGTTCCTTTCGACGAAGGGGCACGGTGCGGGCCCCTGGGTGGCTGGGCGTCGGGCGTCACGGGCGGGCGGGGTGCCCGCCTGCGGGTGTCGCAGAGAGCGAGGCGCCCTCTCACGGGAGCCCCGGCGGACGCCGGCCCCGTCCGAGTGCGCCGCGGCGGAGGCTGCGCGTCGGGGGATTCGGCCGCCGGGACAGGGGCACGGAAGGTCGGCCTTCCGGGGCCGCCCGTGAGAGTGAACCGGCTCGGTACCGGCCTGCGGGATGACGGACGCGGGGCGGCTTCGGGTGGAGCGGGCTGTCAGCCCGCGCGGGCGGGCCGGAAGCGGCGCCGGTACTCCGCGGGCGCCGAGCCGAGGATCTTCAGGAAGGCGCGGCGCATGGCCTCGGGCGTGCCGTAGCCGCAGGCGCGGGAGATCTCCTCGATGCCGTCGGTGGTGTCCTCCAGGAGCCGCCGGGCGTGTTCGAGGCGGACCCGCTCGACGTACCGGCCGGGCGTCGTACCCGTCTCGGTCCGGAAGGCGCGGGCGAAATGGCGGGGCGAGAGGCGGGCGCGGGCCGCGAGGGACTCGACGCTCAGGTCGTCGCCCGGGTGTTCGGAGATCCAGTGCTGGATCTCGCGCAGCGGTTCGCGCCGCGCGGTCTGGGCGGCGAGCTGGGCGCTGAACTGGGCCTGGTTGCCCGGGCGCCGGAGGAAGACGACGAGGTGACGGGCGACGGTGAGGGCGGCGTCGCGGCCCAGGTCGTCCTCCACGAGGGCGAGGGCCAGGTCGATGCCGGAGGTGACGCCCGCCGAGGTGGCCACATGGCCGTCGCGTACGTAGATGGGGTCGGGATCGACCGTGACCGCCGGGTGGTCGCGGGCGAGCTCGTCGCAGTAGGCCCAGTGGGTCGTGGCGCGGCGGCCGTCGAGAAGGCCCGCCGCCGCGAGCAGTCCGGCGCCGGTGCACACCGAGAGCAGGCGCTCGGCGCGCGGACCGTGGGCGCGCAGCCACCCGATCAGGTGGGGATCGGGGCGCCGGGTACCGCTGCCGCCGGGAACCAGCAGGGTGTGGGCGTCCGGCGCGTCGGCGAGCGCCCGGTCCGGGGCGAGGACGAGGCCGCTGGAGGAGCGCACCGGGGCGCCGTCCAGGGAGGCCGTGCCGATGCGGTACGAGCCGGCGCGGTAGGTCTCGGCGCCCGCGAACACCTCCAGGGGGCCGGTGACGTCGAGGCTCTGCACGCCGTCGAAGAGGACGATCAGGACCGTTCGCATGTCCCGATTCTCGACCGGCGCGCCCATGGCCGCAATGACGAGGATCCCACCTTTCCTGCCATAGCGGGTTTCGGCGTTCACGACATACCAACCAGTCGGTAATGTGCGGGGTATGACTTCCCCACTGCCGGAGCGCGCCGGGCGGCGCTGCCACAACGTCCTCAACCCGCTCCACTCGACCCACTACTTCTCGCCCGATCTCGGGCGCGAGCTGGCCGCGGTCGGCATCCAGAACGACCGGAGCGCCTACTTCGCGGTACGGGCCGCCGCGATGGGCGCGGTCGGCGCGGGCACGGTGACGGCGACCTTCTTCAACTTCCGGCACGAACTCGTGGCCGAGCATGTGCCCGCGGTCTGGCGGACGGCCTCTCCGGAGACGGTCCTCGCGGCACGCCTGCGCGCCGTGGACGCGACACTCACGCGGCTGCTCGGCGCGGACGTCATCGCCTCCGAGGAGGTGGCCGAGGCCGCGGAGCTCGCCCTGCGCGCGGCCGAGGCCTGCGGCACGACCGCCCGCCCGCTGTACGCCGCGCACGCGGACCTCCCCGTCCCCGAGGCGCCGCACCTGGCGCTCTGGCACGCGGCCACCCTGCTGCGCGAGCACCGCGGCGACGGTCACCTCGCGGCGCTGCTCGACGCGGAGCTCGACCCCGTGGAGGCCCTGGTCAGCCACACGGCGACCGGCAAGGGCATGGCCCCCCGGTGGGTGCTGGGCACGCGCGGCTGGTCCCGGCAGGACTGGGAGGCGGCGTCCGCGCGGCTGCGCGAGCGCGGGCTGCTCGACGCGGAGGGCGAGCTGACGCCGGCCGGTACGGCCCTGCGCCAGGACATCGAGGCCCGGACGGACCGCCTCGACCGGGCTCCCTACGAGCACCTGGGCGCCGCCGGGGTGGAGCGCCTCACCGAGATCGCGAAGGGGCTGCTGATGACCGCGTTCGCCGCCGGCGCGTTCCCGGAGGGAATGATCGGCAAGGACTGAGGAAACCGGACCGCTCACGGCCGCCCGGACCGCTCACGGCCGCGCGGGCCGGGAGCGCGAAAGGGTCCCCGCCCGCGGCACGCGACCCGGTCGAGTGTCGCCCTGATCCCCCATTGTCGGTGTCACCTGCCACAATTGCCGCGCAACCTCAGTGGAGAAGGCGGTACGGGATCGTGACGACACCCCTCGTAGGGTCCATCGAAGGCAGGATCGCCGAGGAGCTCGGCGTACGGGAGCGGCAGGTCAAGGCCGCCGTCGACTTGCTCGACGGCGGTTCGACGGTGCCCTTCATCGCCCGCTACCGCAAGGAAGCGACCGAGATGCTCGACGATGCGCAGCTGCGCACCCTCGAGGAGCGGCTGCGCTATCTGCGGGAGCTGGAGGACCGGCGGGCCGCGATCCTCGACTCGGTGCGCGAGCAGGGCAAGCTCGGCGCGGAGCTCGAGGCACAGATCAGGGCCGCCGAGACGAAGGCGCGCCTTGAGGACATCTATCTGCCGTTCAAGCCGAAGCGGCGCACCAAGGCGCAGATCGCGCGCGAGGCGGGTCTCGAACCGCTGGCCGAGGGCCTGCTCGGCGACCCGTCGGTCGACCCGCTCGCCGCGGCGGCGGCCTTCGTCGACGCCGACAAGGGTGTCGCCGACCCGCAGGCCGCGCTGGACGGCGCCCGGTCGATCCTGACCGAGCGGTTCTCCGAGGACGCCGACCTGATCGGTGAGCTGCGCGAGCGCATGTGGGTGCGCGGCCGGCTCGCCGCGAAGGTGCGCGAGGGCAAGGAGGAGGCGGGCGCCAAGTTCGCCGACTACTTCGACTTCGCCGAACCCTTCAAGCAGCTTCCCTCGCACCGGATCCTCGCGATGCTGCGCGGCGAGAAGGAGGACGTCCTCGATCTCGTCCTGGAGCCGGAGGAACCCACCGAGGGGCCTTCGTCGTACGAGGGGATCGTCGCCCACCGGTTCGGGATCGCCGACCGCGGCCGGCCCGGCGACAAGTGGCTGACGGACACCGCCCGCTGGGCCTGGCGCACCCGCATTCTCGTGCACCTCGGCATCGACGTGCGCCTGAGGCTGCGCACCGCCGCCGAGGACGAGGCGGTGAACGTCTTCGCGGCGAACCTGCGGGACCTGCTGCTCGCCGCCCCGGCGGGCACGCGCGCGACGCTGGGCCTGGACCCCGGTTTCCGTACGGGCGTGAAGGTCGCCGTCGTCGACGCGACCGGCAAGGTCGTCGCCACGGACGTGATCTACCCGCACGTCCCGGCCAACAAGTGGGACGAGGCCGTCGCCAAGCTCGCCCGGCTCTCCAAGGAGCACGCGGTCGACCTGATCGCGATCGGCAACGGCACGGCCTCGCGCGAGACCGACAAGCTCGCCGGTGAGCTCATCACCAAGCACCCGGAGCTGAACCTCACCAAGGTCATGGTGTCGGAGGCGGGGGCGTCGGTGTACTCGGCGTCCGCGTTCGCCACGCAGGAGCTGCCCGACATGGACGTGTCGCTGCGCGGCGCCGTCTCCATCGCGCGCCGGCTCCAGGACCCGCTGGCCGAACTGGTGAAGATCGACCCGAAGTCCATCGGTGTCGGGCAGTACCAGCACGACCTGTCCGAGGTGAAGCTGTCCCGCTCGCTCGACGCGGTGGTCGAGGACTGTGTGAACGGCGTGGGCGTGGACGTGAACACGGCCTCCGCCCCGCTGCTGGCCCGGGTCTCCGGCATCACCTCGGGCCTCGCGGAGAACATCGTGGCGCACCGCGACGCCAATGGCCCCTTCACCTCCCGTACGGCGCTCAAGGGCGTGGCCCGGCTCGGTCCCAAGGCCTACGAGCAGTGCGCGGGCTTCCTGCGGATCCGGGGCGGGAGCGACCCGCTGGACGCGTCCAGCGTGCACCCCGAGGCGTACCCCGTGGTGCGGCGGATGGTGAAGACGGCGGGCAGCGAGGTCGCCTCCCTGGTGGGCAACACCAGTGTGCTGCGCTCGCTGCGGCCGGCCGACTTCGTCGACGAGAAGTTCGGTCTGCCGACCGTCACGGACATCCTGAGGGAGCTGGAGAAGCCGGGACGCGACCCGCGGCCCGCCTTCAAGACGGCCACCTTCAAGGACGGTGTGGAGAAGATCTCCGACCTGTCCTCCGGGATGGTCCTGGAGGGGGTCGTCACGAACGTCGCCGCCTTCGGGGCGTTCATCGACATCGGCGTCCACCAGGACGGCCTGGCGCACGTCTCCGCGCTGTCGAAGACGTTCGTCAAGGACCCGCGGGACGTCGTGAAGCCCGGCGACATCGTCAAGGTGAAGGTCCTGGACATCGACATCCCGCGCAAGCGGATCTCGCTGACGCTGCGGCTGGACGACGAGGCCGCGGCCCCCGCGGCCGAGGACGGCGGTCGTCCCCAGCGGGGCGGGCGGCCTCCTCAGCAGCGTGGGCAGCAGCGGCAGGGCCGCGGCGGCGGTGCCGGGGGTGGCACCGGGGGCGGCTCCCGTCAGGCGCCGCCGCCGGCGAACAGCGCCATGGCGGACGCCCTGCGGCGCGCGGGTCTGACCGACCCCGGGCGGGGCCGGGGCTGAGACACGGAGGGGCCGGCCGCCGTATCGGCGGCCGGCCCCTCCGCGGTCCGGCTCAGCGTGCTCCGACCGGGCTCAGTGCTCTGTCACCTTGCCGTCCGCCACTTCCAGGCGGCGGGTCGTGCGGACCGCGTCCAGCATGCGGCGGTCGTGGGTGACCAGCAGGAGCGTGCCCTCGTAGGAGTCCAGGGCCGCTTCGAGCTGCTCGATGGCCGGAAGGTCGAGGTGGTTGGTCGGCTCGTCCAGGACCAGCAGGTTGACGCCTCGGCCCTGGAGGAGGGCCAGCGCCGAACGGGTGCGTTCTCCCGGGGAGAGGGTGGCCGCCGGGCGCAGGACGTGGTCCGCCTTGAGGCCGAACTTGGCCAGCAGGGTGCGGACTTCGGCGGGTTCCGTGTCGGGGACGGCCGCGCCGAACGCGTCCAGCAGCGACTCGGAGCCGTGGAAGAGCTTGCGGGCCTGGTCGACCTCGCCGACGACCACACCGGAGCCGAGCGTGGCGTGGCCGGCGGACAGCGGGACCCGGCCGAGGAGCGCGCCCAGCAGGGTGGACTTGCCGGCGCCGTTCGCGCCGGTGACGGCCACCCGGTCCGCCCAGTCGATCTGAAGGGTCGCCGGACCGAAGGCGAAGTCCCCGCGCCGTACCTCCGCGTCCCGCAGTGTGGCGACCACGGCGCCCGATCGCGGGGCCGCCGCGATCTCCATGCGCAGTTCCCACTCCTTGCGGGGCTCCTCGACGACGTCCAGCCGCTCGATCATGCGCTGCGTCTGCCGGGCCTTGGCGGCCTGCTTCTCGCTGGCCTCGCTGCGGAACTTGCGGCCGATCTTGTCGTTGTCGTTGTTCGCCTTGCGCCGCGCGTTCTTGACGCCCTTGTCCATCCAGCCCCGTTGCATCTGGGCCCGGCCTTCGAGTGCGGACCGTTTGTCGGCGTACTCGTCGAAGTCGTCGCGGGCGTGCCGGCGGGCGGTGTCACGCTCTTCGAGGTACGCCTCGTAGCCGCCGCCGTACAGCGTGATCTGCTGCTGTACCAGGTCGAGTTCGAGGACCTTGGTGACCGTTCGGGTGAGGAACTCGCGGTCGTGGCTGACGACGACGGTCCCGGCGCGCAGGCCGGAGACGAAGCGTTCGAGGCGCTCCAGACCGTCCAGGTCGAGGTCGTTGGTCGGCTCGTCGAGCAGGAAGACGTCGTAGCGGGAGAGGAGGAGGGAGGCGAGTCCGGCGCGGGCCGCCTGACCGCCGGACAGGGACGTCATGAGCTGGTCGAGACCGACGCCGAGGCCCAGGGAGTCGGCGACCTCCTCGGCGCGTTCGTCGAGGTCGGCGCCGCCGAGGTCGAGCCAGCGCTCCAGGCTCGTGGCGTACGCGTCGTCCGCGCCCGGCGCTCCGTCGACGAGCGCCTGTGTCGCCTCGTCCATGATCCGCTGGGCCTCGTCGACGCCGGTACGGCGTGCGAGGAAGTCCCGTACGGTCTCGCCCTCCCGGCGCTCCGGCTCCTGGGGCAGGTGCCCCACGGTCGCCGACGGCGGGGAGAGCCGCAGCTCGCCCGCCTCCGGGGTGAGGAGGCCCGCGAGCAGCCGCAGCAGCGTGGACTTGCCCGCGCCGTTGGCGCCGACGAGCCCGATCACGTCGCCGGGCGCGACGACGAGGTCGAGTCCGGCGAAGAGCGCGCGGTCGCCGTGTCCGGCGGTGAGATTCTTGGCGACGAGAGTGGCAGTCATCAGGAAGCCGATTTTAACGGCCCCCGGCCGCACCCCGCGCCGCCGCTCTCCGGGGCCCGCGCAGGCCTCGACCGCTGGGTCCGCCGCGGGCCCCGGACCGCGGGGCCGTCGCTCAGTGGGGCATCGCCGCCACCAGTACGCCGCCGGACGTGCGGGCCACGATGAAGGACTCCCCCTTCACCGTTCTGGCCTCCAGCGGGATCAGGTGGTGGCCGGGTTCCAGGATTCCGTCGAAGACGTCGTGCGCACGGGTGCGCGCCAGGCGGTCCAGGCGGTACGCGGTCAGCCGGACCCGGCAGGTGGAGGTGACCTCGACTCCGGCCTCGCCCTCGGCGGCGACGAGGCGGGTCAGCCGGCGCAGTTCCCGGGGGCTGCGGTCCAGGGCGTGCTCGATCTGGGCGACCAGCAGCGGAACGATCGGGGCCAGCCCCTCGACATGGGCGACGTCGACGCCCGCGCCCCGGAAGGACTCCCGTACGGCGGCCCGTTCCGCCTCGGGGACGGCCCGGCCGAACACCACCGCGCCGTAGGTGCGCAGTTCGTCCGCCGGCACCCCGGTGGCGTCGCGGGCGATGTCGGCGCCGATGCCGACGGCACGCAGGGCCGCGGCCGGCTTCGCCAGGAGGGCGCCCCGGGCCCCGATCAGCAGGACGCGGCGGCGGGAGCCCGCGTCACCGTCGAGCAGGGAGTTCAGCGCGTCGCGGTACTCGGGGCCGTGGAAGCGGAACGGCCCTAT
The DNA here is from genome assembly GCF_044757755.1 of Streptomyces sp. NPDC091209. Classification (NCBI taxonomy): domain Bacteria; kingdom Bacillati; phylum Actinomycetota; class Actinomycetes; order Kitasatosporales; family Streptomycetaceae; genus Streptomyces; species Streptomyces sp. NPDC091209. The sequence continues at coordinate 200,915 of NZ_JBIVVR010000010.1, forward strand.
GCCGTGGTAGCCGTTGCGTTCCAGGTCGGCGCGTTCGCCGGTCTGCCAGGCGAAGTCCCGCCAGACGTAGTCGTCGCCGTCCCTCTCGATGAGTGCGGTGACGGCGCCGCACTCGATGCTCTCGCACTCGGGACAGCCGTAGATGACGTACCTGCCCCCTTCGAGCGGGGCGTCGGCCTCCAGGAGCAGGCCGCGCACCTGCGCGACGAAGATCGCGGGGGGTACGTCGGAGGCGAGCGGGGACACCGCGTCGAGGTCGGAGAGCTGGAACAGCAGCGGGCGTCCGTCGACGATGAAGTCGACGAAGTCCCGGTGTACTTGGTAGTCACCGTTGGCGAGGACTCCACCGGCACGCATCGCCGGTGCCAGGCCGAAGGTGGCGTACTCGGCAGACATACTGTGAGTATCCCCAGACAGAGAGTGATCCGACCACGGCATGACATATTCCGCTAACGTCCCGGCATGGAGAAGTCCGGAAGCGGCGATGTGATCGTGGTCGGCAGCGGGGTCGTCGGGCTCACGACGGCCGTGGTGCTGGCCGAGGCCGGCAGGCGGGTCCGGGTGTGGGCGCGGGAGCCCGCCGAGCGGACCACCTCGGCGGTTGCGGGGGCGCTGTGGTGGCCGTACCGCATCGAGCCGAAGGCGCTCGCCCGCACGTGGGCGCTCGTTTCCCTCTCCGAGTACGAGGAGCTGGCGACGCGGCCCGAGGAGACGGGCGTACGCCTGGTCGAGGGAGTCATGGGCGAGACGCGGCTGGACGAACTGCGGTCGTGGGCGGACCGGGTACCCGGACTGCGCGAGGCGACGGCCGAGGAGTACCCGGGGACCGGGTTGCGGGCGCGGCTGCCGTTGATCGACATGCCCGTGCATCTGCGGTGGCTGTGTGAACGGCTGCTGCGGGCGGGCGGGACGGTCGAGGAGCGGACGGTGACGGACCTCGCGGAGCCGAAGGCGGCGGTCGTCGTGAACTGCGCCGGCCTCGGGGCCCGCGATCTCGTTCCGGATCCGGCCGTACGGCCCGTACGCGGGCAGCTCGTGCTCGTCGAGAACCCCGGGATCCGTGAGTGGCTCGTCTCCACGGACCCGGCGGCCGGGACGACCACGTACGTCTTCCCGCAGCCGGACCGGCTGGTCCTCGGCGGCACCACGGACGACGACGACTGGTCGCGGGTTCCCGACCCGAAGGTGGCGGCGGAGATCGTCGAGCGGTGCGCGGCGCTGCGCCCCGAGATCGCCGGGGCGCGCGTGCTCGGCCACCGGGTGGGACTGCGGCCGGTACGCGACACGGTCCGTCTGGAGCGCGAAGTCCTTCCGGACGGACGGCTGTTGGTGCACAACTACGGGCACGGAGGTGCCGGGGTCACCGTGGCCTGGGGCTGCGCCCGGGAGGCGGCCGAACTCGTGGGTCCGACCGCCTCCGTCTGAACTCCGGCTGAACCTCCGTCAGGGGATCAGTGGGTTCTCCCCCGGGACGCGGAGCGCGCTGCGGGGGTCGCGTACGCCGTCCAGGACGGCTGCGGCCGGGGCCGCCGTGGAGCCCGCGATCGCCCGGGAGAAGGCGTCGGCACCGCCCACCAGCGGGACGCGGGCCGAGGTGCGCGCCAGGTCGAGGGCCAGGGTCGGGGTGCTGGAGGGCGGGTCGATCAGATCCTTGTCGGTGCCCGCGACGATCAGCGCGAGGCGGTGGCCCTTCGGGACGACATGGTCCGTGGCCGCCAGGTCCAGCGTGATGGTGTACGCCGTGCCCGGCGTGAGCGGGACGCCGTGGTCCGAGGCGTAGTCGCCGAGGTCGGCCCAGCCGCGGCTGAGGACCGTGTAGTCGACGTCGGTCCTGGCCGCCTCGGTCACCTGGTAGCAGGAACTGTCGCCGGCCGTGCTCGCGCCCCAGCAGGTGCGGTCGGCGAGGGTGGCGATGCCCTCGCCGGAGCCGGCGTAGTCACGGATGGTGTCCGGGCCGAGGTCGACGAGTACGGCCGAGAGATGGGCCGTCGAGGTGGTCGGCGTGGCGGTGACGGTCACCCTGGAGGAGCCGGAGATCCGCAGGTCGTGGGTGAGCGGCCCGGTGGTGAAGCCGGCCTTGTCCGGGGTCGGCCGGTCGACGTTCGCGGCCCAGTCGGTCTCGCTGAGCTTCGGGTCGTCGGTGAAGGTCTCCGTTCCGGACGCGCCGCGGAGTCCGAGGGTGCCGACGCCCGGCAGCGCGCCCGCGCCCGGACGCAGGATCGTGGCGCGGGTGGTGCGGGGCGGCCAGACGGCGGAGGTGGTCCACTGGTCCGGGTGGCGTTCGATGTCGGCCATGGGCTCGTGGTCGATGCCGTTGTCGTAGCCGAGGAGTTCGTGGTCGAACCAGCGGTGCAGGGTGTCGACCCAGGCGGCACGGCGGAAGTCGAAGGGGTCGACATGGCCGGTCTGGGAGAGCCAGATCTTGCGCTCGACACCGTGCTTGGCGAGGGCGTCCCACCACTGGCCGAAGTTCTTGGTGCGGACGTTGAGGTCCTGCATGCCGTGGACGAGGAAGACGCTGGCCTTCACCTTCGCCGCGTCCTTGACGTAGTCGCGCTCGGTCCACAGCGACGTCCAGTCGCCGGTGCGCGGTGCCCCGTCGACCAGCTTCCGCTGCACGGCAGCGCACTTTGCCTGGGCGTCGGGGCTGTCGACGTAGCCGGACAGCCAGTCGGGGCCCGAGTCGTAGAGCGGGGCGCCCTTGGCGAAGTAGTAGTCGTACCAGGAGGAGATGGCGCTGATCGGCACGACGGTCCTCAGGCCCTTGACGCCGGTGGCGGCGACGCCGTTGGCGATGGTGCCGTCCCAGCTCTTGCCGATCATGCCGGTTCTGCCGTTGGTCCAGCCGGCCCTCGCCGTGGCGGCGCCGGTACGGGTTGTGTAGCCCCTGGCGCGGCCGTTCAGCCAGTCGACGACCGCTTTGGCGGACTGGATGTCGGAGCGGCCGCCCACGTCGACGCAGCCGTCGGAGCGGTTGGTACCGGCGAGGTCGACGCCGACGAAGGCGTAACCGCGCGGCACGAAGTAGTTGTCGTAGAACAGCGGCATCTGGACGACGTGGCCGTTCGCGTCGTACGTCTTGACCTGGCTCTCGTTGCCGCGCCCGCAGCAGGAGTAGTACGGGCTAGCGTCCATGATCACGGGGACCTTGCGGCCCTGCCGGGCGAGTTCGCGGGGCCGGACGATGTCGACGGCGACCCTGTCGCTCCTTCCGTCGCTGTCACCGTCGAGACCGGTGTCGACCCAGACGGACTCACGGATCGCGTTCTCGTACGAATAGACCGGGGCGCTCTCCCGTGGGGCGCCGTGTGCGGCGACCGGAACGAGGAAGGCGGCCATCAGAGCGGCAACGGCCGCCGTCGCGAGCGATCTCCAGGTCATGAAGCGCGTGCGGCGTACTGGTATCGGCATGCGCGGAAGGTACCCCGGTCAACTCCCGTGCGACAGAGGGCAGATGAAAGACCCATGGGGCTGGATGACTCATGTCGGCCGAATGGCGATCGTGTGACAGGGGTGGCCGTGGACATGACTGGGGCCACCGGGACTGAATAGGCTCCGGAACGACTTCACGCCCCGACGACTTGGAGCTTGACGTGCACCGCAGACTCATCGCCCCGGGCGCCCTCGCCGCCTCCTTACTGCTGGCGATCCCGGCATCGGCGGCAAGTTACACACCGGGAGCACCGGGCATCGGCGACCCCTACTACCCGGCCTACGGCAACGGCGGATACGACGTCTCGCACTACGACCTGCGGCTCACGTACCAGCCGCGGACGGACGAACTGGAGGGCACGGCCACCCTCCTGGCGACCACCACGCAGGACCTGTCCCGGTTCGATCTGGACTTCCTGCTCGACGTGAGCGAGGTCCGGGTCAATGGCGCGAAGGCGTCGTTCGCCACCTCGGGTCAGCACGAGCTGGAGATCACGCCGGCCACGCCCCTGGCCAAGGGCACGCCGGTCACCGTCGTCGTCCGCTACAGCGGAGTGCCGTCCACGAAGAGCGCCTACGGCTTCTCGACCTGGCACCGCACCCCGGACGGGGCGGTCGCGGCGGACGAGCCCGAGTCGGCCTGGTGGTGGTACCCGAGCAACGACCACCCGCTCGACAAAGCGACGTACGACGTGTCCGTGGCCGTTCCGGACGGCACCCAGGCGATCTCCAACGGCACACTGCAGTCGACGAGTTCACGCCTCGGCTGGACCCGCTACAACTGGCGGTCCAACAAGCCGCAGGCCACCTATCTGACCACGCTGGCGGTCGGGAAGTTCGACATCACGACCAGCACGTCCGAGGGCGGTGTCCCGGTCGTCAACGCGTACAGCAAGGACCTCGGCGACAACGACGGAGCGGCGCGCGCCAGCGTCGAGCGCACGGGAGAGCTGGTCGACTGGCTGAGCGGCTACTTCGGGCCGTATCCCTTCAGCTCCGCCGGCGGGTACGTCCCCAACACCACCACCGGGTACGCGCTGGAGACCCAGACCCGGGTGTACTACAGCCCCCGGCAGTTCGCGAACGGCTCCAACACCTCCGTGGTCGTACACGAGTTGGCGCACCAGTGGTACGGCGACGACGTGTCCCTCAAGGGCTGGAAGGACATCTGGATCAACGAGGGCTTCGCGCGCTACGCGCAGTGGCTGTGGTCGGAGCACGAGGGCGAGGGCACGACGCAGGAGCTGGCGGACTACACGTACGCCTCACACCCGGCGGACGACTCCTTCTGGACGGTGGCGCCCGGCGACCCGGGACCGGACAACCAGTTCGACATCGCCGTCTACGACCGGGGCGCGCTGGCGGTGCAGGCGCTGCGCAACCAGGTCGGGGACGACACCTTCTTCACCATCCTGAAGGGGTGGCCGAAGGAGCACGCGTACGGGAACGCGTCGGTCGGCGACTTCCAGAAGTACGCGGAGCAGGTGTCCGGCACGTCGCTCGCGGCGCTCTTCGACACCTGGCTGTTCCAGCCGTCGAAGCCGGCGGCGCCCGCCGCGCGGAGCGCGGGACTCGCCCCCGCCTCGTCTTCGAAGGGCGCCGTGGCCAGGCCGAAGTCGTGGAAGAAGATCGCCGCCACTGACGCGGTCCACTCCGGCTGAGGCACCGGCCGCCCGCCCGACGGGGTCTCCGTCGTCGCCCGCCCCCGGCCCGCCCTCCCCCGTCGGGGACGGGCGGGCCCCGCCGGGGAGCGGGCGGCGGCCCGGACGCCGCCCGCGCGCCGAGGGCGGGTTGGCGTCAGCCACGAGCAACCGGCGGGCAGGCGACGGCCGTTGTACCGGCGATGCCTGCGACACCGGCGCGCGCCGAGGGTGGCTGGGTGGTAGGTCAGTGGCGGCTTGGAATCTCTTCCGACTCGGCTACCTGGGAAAGGAGTTCGTCGCGGCCGATGGCGTCCGCCCGGGTGGCGGGAACGGTGCAGGCGTAGGCGCCGGCCACCGCGCCGTACAGGGCGCAGCGCCCCAGGGGCTCGCCGGTCAGACGGCCGTAGAGGAAGCCCGCGGCGAAGGAGTCCCCGGCGCCGTTCGAGTCGACCACGGGCGTACGGGGCTCGACCGCCGGGATGTGGGTCAGCTCGCCGTCGGCCAGCAGGTACGCGCCCTCGGCGCCGGCCGTGGCGACGACCACCTCGGCCCGGCCCCGTTCCACGATCCGCCGCATGGTGCGCTCGGGGTCGGCGAGTGCGGTGGTGGAGACGAACACGATGTCGGCGGCGAACGCGAACGGTTCGTGGTACGGATTCTCGCCGTCCCAGTTGTGCAGGTCGGTCGAGAGCGTCACCCCGGACTCCCGGAGGGCCGGCAGGGCGAAGGCGCACGGGTGGGTGATGGACACATGCGCGTGACGGCTCGCCGAGGCCAGGTCCCGTACCGTCTTCTCGGGCAGCCGGTCCGCTTCGCGCGAGCGGCTGTCGTCGTACAGGGACAGCCTGCGTCCGTCGGGGCCGACGAGATTGACGGCGCGCTTGGTTCCGGCGGGCTGGGGGACCTCGGTGAGCGGGATGCCCCGGTCGCGGTGCAGGGCTCGTACGAGGTCGCCCTCGGGATCGTCGCCGAGCAGATCGAGGTGGTGCGTGCGCAGGCCGAGGGCGTGCAGGCCCAGCGCGACGAAGTCACCGGTCTGCCCGGCCCGGCTCTCGATACCGGGGCGGATCATGTAGCTGTCGGCGTAGGGAAGCGGCAGTTCGGGGACCTGGACGATGGTGTCCACCCCCGCACCGCCCAGGACGAGGACGTCGATGTCGCGGCTCATGACTCTCCCTCTCGGACGCGAGCAGCGAGTCAAGCAGGCGCCGACGATCACGGCAAGGAGTTGCAGAGACTTCCGCAAGTCGCTTGCCGCGCCGACCGGTCGACATCGGCCGCGGGTGCATGTCCGCGCACTGGCCCACGAGGTTGACCATGTCTCGGTCCACCGTGCCTGACGGAACATGACGGTCGTCGACTTCATGTCCACAGAAGGCGGAATGGGATGTGGCTGGCGGTGGGCCGGTGGAAAGCTCATATTCTGCGTCGTGGAAGTGACAAAGAACGGGGAGTCGCATTGAACCCCCGCCCTCACAGGAGAAGCCGGACTCCGCGGGAAACCCGAGCATACGCTGCCCGGGGGCCCAACTCGTCCAGGGCGGCGCATTCCGTCCGCGGCCGCAACGCGCCGCCGGGAAAGGCGCCTTGCGCAGCGAAGCTCGCCGAACATAGGGTTCCAGCGCATCTCATCAGCAACCGAATGCGCCCTAATTTTCACCTCGAAGCGACATCGGCTCCGTCTTCCGACAAATACCCAAAGCCGACTGTTCCTTCCCGGTTGTCCTGGAGTAAGAAAACACGTGATAACGAAGAAGGCAACGGACAACGCTTCCCGCAAGCGGGTGTCACGGCAGCGGCTGATCGGTTTAGCGGCGGCGGGCGCGCTGACCGCGGGAGCCCTGACCGCCCTGGTGCCGACGGCCGCACAGGCCACCGCGGCCGTACCGTCCGGACCGAGCGCGCGGCAGCACGCCTTCGCGGCCGCCGCCGCCAAGTACCACGTCCCCGTCGAGGTGTTGCTCGCCGTGGCGTACCAGGAGTCGGCGTGGGACGCCCACTCCGGCCGGATGAGCACCAGTGGCGGCTACGGCCCGATGCACCTCACCGACGTCACGCCCGCGATGCTGGCCAGCGGTCCGGCCGGGGCGGTGGGGCGGGCGGATCTCGGCGCGATGGCGAAGGACCCCTCCTTGCACACCCTGCGGGCCGCTGCGAGGCTCACCGGCCTGACCGTCGCCGACCTGCGCGAGGACTCTGCCGCCAACATCGCGGGCGGTGCCGCGCTTCTGGCCTCCTACCAGCAGGCCGTGTCCGGCGGCCGGCCCTCGGACGCCGGCCAGTGGTACGGGGCGGTGGCCCGCTACAGCGGCTCGTCGCAGAAGCGGGGCGCCAGGGCGTTCGCCGACCGCGTCTTCGCCACCATCAGGACCGGGGCCGCGCGCATCACCCCCGACGGCCAGCGGGTGTCGATGGGCGCGGACAGCAAGGTCCGCGTCGCCACCGGGCAGTTGAGCAGGCTCTCCCTGACCGGCACCACGGCGTCCGCGGCGACCGAGTGCCCGCCCGAGGTCTCGTGCACGTTCGTGCCGGCCGCGTCGGCCAACGGCCAGGTCTCCAGCCGGCCCGACAACGGCATCAGGATCGACACCATCGTCATCCATGACACCGAGTCGTCGTACGAGTCCGCCATCGCGACGTTCCAGAGCGCGAGCGGCAGTGCCGCGCACTATGTGATGCGGTCCTCGGACGGCGCGGTGACGCAGATGGTGCCGACCAAGGACATCGCCTTCCACGCCGGCAACTACTCGACGAACCTGCACTCCATCGGCATCGAGCACGAGGGTTACGCCGCGCACGGAGGCACCTGGTACACCGAGGCGCAGTACGAGGCCACGGCGTCCCTGGTGCGTTACCTCTCGGACCGCTTCGGCATACCGCTGGACCGTGAGCACATCATCGGCCACGACAATGTCGCCGGCCCCAAGTCCAGTCTCGTCGCGGGTATGCACTGGGACCCGGGCACTTCCTGGGACTGGGAGCACCTGATGAGCCTGCTCGGCGCTCCGGTGACGGGGGAGCACGGGGTCGGGCCGGTCGGTTCGGCGGTGACGATCACCCCCGGCTTCACCGGGAACCAGCAGACCGTGGAGATCTGCCCCGGCGACGACCCCACCGGCGCCACTCCCGCCTGCGCCCGGCAGCAGCAGTCCTCCAACTTCGTCTTCCTGCGTACCGCGCCCGCCGACACCGCCCCGCTCTTCGGCGACCAGGCCGTTCACCAGGGCGGAGACGGCACCGACCGGATCAGCGACTGGGGGTCCACCGCCCAGGCGGGACAGCAGTTCGTGGTGGCCGGCGTCGACGGCGACTGGACCGCCATCTGGTACAGCGGTGCCATGGTCTGGTTCTACAACCCGGACGGCATCAACACGACTCCCGCGCACGACGTGACGCTGGTCTCCGCCGCGGGCACCACGCCGGTGGCGGTCTACGGCTCCAGCTATCCCGACCGGGCGGAGTACCCGGCCGGGCTGTCTCCCTCCACGCAGGCAGCGATCAGCTACTACACGGTTCCCGCCGGTCAGGCGTACGTCGCCACCCGGCCGCCGGCCAACACCGACGACTACTTCACCTCCGGGGCGGTCGTCATCGGCGCCAAGCAGATGTACACCATCCAGTACAACCACCGGGTCGCGCTCGTCTACTCCGCGGATGTGGCGGCGACAGGCGTGTGACCACGGGCTCCGGCTCATCACACCGACCCGACGGATGACCGTCGCACCTGATCGCGTCGATCAGGTCGCGAGCGCTCGAAGAGAACGCGTCCGTGCGGGAAGGCCGTGAAGCCGGCCGCCCGCCGCACCCGTGCCCGGCACGTCTTCTGACGTGCCGGGCACAGAACTGTTCGGCGCCGGTCCCGGGCGGAGGCTTTCACAACACTGGTGGGACAGCAATACTGTTGCACCGCACCGTCACCGGTCACCATGGGCGTGCGCCGCACGACGCGAGAGGCGGGTACCTGCCATGACGACGGACACCGAGGAGCCGACCCTCACGGTCGACGAGCTGGCCGCGCGGGCGGGCGTCACGGTCCGTACGGTCCGTTTCTACAGCGCCAGGGGCCTGCTGCCGCCGCCCGTGATCGGCCCCCGGCGCGTGGGCCACTACAGCCAGGAGCATCTGGCCCGGCTCGCGCTCATCGAGGAGTTGCAGCACCAGGGCATGACACTGGCCGCGATCGAGCGCCATCTGACGCGGCTGCCGCCCGGACTGAGCGCGCACGACCTCGCCATCCACCGCGCCGTGGTGGCCTCCTGGGCGCCCGACGCGATGGAGGACGTGACCCGGGAGGAACTGGAGCGGCGGGCCGGGCGGGCGCTCGGCGACGCGGACCTGGAGCGGCTCGCCGCGATGAACGTCATCGAGCGGACGGGGGACTCCGTCCGGCTGGACCCCGGGCTGCTGAAGCTCGGCGTGGAGCTCCTGGACGTACCGATCGCGGACGAGGCGATCCTCGCCGCGCGGGCCGTCCTGCTGGAGCACTCGCGCGCGGCGGCCCACGAACTGTCCCTCCTGTTGCGCGACGCCGTGGGCGAACGGGAGTCCGTGGCGGCGGTGAAGTCGCTGTCGGCGCACATGCAGCCGCTGGTCGTCCAGGCGCTGCTGACCGCGTTCCAGCGCTCCCTGAAGGACGAACTGCGGGAGTGGCTCAAGGAGTCCTGATCCCGGGCCGGCCCGCCCCCGCGGCCCGAGCGGCGGCGTGGTCGAGGCCGGCGGCCGGGGCCGCGCGGGGCGTCGGTGTGCGGGGCGGGACCTCGACCTCGGTGTCCTCGGCGAGCAGGTCCATCGGCACGGACAGGAACACCGGGCCGACGGGCGGCCGTACGGCGAGGGCGCGGCGCACGGCGAGGGGCAGGTCACGGGCGTGCTGGACGTCGACGGCCGCTTTGACGGCGGGGCGGGCAGGCGCGACGAGGTCGCCCGACCGCATCGGGTCCTGCTGGAGATGGCGGCGCCCTCGTGGGTGCCGAGGATGTACTCCGGTGCGTCCTCGGCCTCCGCGAGGGCGGCCAGAAAGGTCAGTTCGGTGGTGCCGGGGTTGCCGAAGACGCGGTCCACGCCCTCGCCGCGCAGGATGTCCAGCAGAGCGAGGGCGGGACGGCGACCCATGGGGGCTCCTCGGCGTGGACGGGTACCGGTTCGCCGGTCGGCGTCCGGTGCCCGCCCCCGTGGAGCAAGCCCCTCATACCACTCGGCGACACGTCACCCCGTGACGTGGGCCCTGGCGTGGTGTGGCCCGGTCAGGACGCGTCGGTGAACCGCTCGCCCTTCTCCGCCTTCTCGACGAGCAGCGCCGGCGGGAGGAAACGGTCCCCGTAGCGCTCGGCGAGCTCCCGCGCGCGGGCCACGAACGCGGCCGGTCCGGTACCCGTCGCGCCCTCGTAGCCGTTGATGTACTGCAGGACACCGCCGGTCCAGCCCGGGAAGCCGATGCCGAGGATGGACCCGATGTTGGCGTCGGCGACGGAGGTCAGGACGCCTTCCTCCAGGAGCCGGACGGTGTCCAGCGCCTCGGAGAAGAGCATGCGCTCCTTCATGTCCTCGAACGGGATCTCGTAGCCCGCCTTCGTGAAGTGCTCGCGCAGTCCCGGCCACAGCCTGCCGCGCTTGCCGTCCTCCGCGTACTCGTAGAAGCCCGCGCCGCCGCTGCGGCCGGGGCGCCCGAACTCGTCGACCATGCGGTCGATGACGGCCTCCGCGGGGTGGGTCTCCCAGGTGCCGCCCGCCTCCTCGACGGCCTGCTTGGACTCCTTGCGGATCTTGCGCGGCAGGGTGAGCGTGAGCTCGTCCATGAGGGAGAGCACCTTGGCCGGGTAGCCGGCCTGGGCGGCGGCCTGCTCGACGGAGGCGGGCTCGATGCCCTCGCCGACCATCGCGACGCCCTCGTTGATGAAGTGCCCGATGACCCGGGAGGTGAAGAAGCCGCGCGAGTCGTTGACCACGATCGGGGTCTTCTTGATCTGCCGTACGAGGTCGAAGGCACGGGCCAGTGCCTCGTCGCCGGTGCGCTCGCCCTTGATGATCTCGACCAGCGGCATCTTGTCGACCGGGGAGAAGAAGTGGAGGCCGATGAAGTCCTCCTGCCGCTCCACGCCCTCGGCGAGCGCGGTGATCGGCAGCGTCGAGGTGTTGGAGCAGAGCAGGGCGTCGGGCTCGACGATGCCCTGGATCTCCTGGAACACCTTCTGCTTGAGCGCGGTGTCCTCGAAGACGGCCTCGATGACGGCGTCACAGCCCGCGAGGTCGTTCGGGTCGGCGGTGGGCGTGATGCGGGCGAGCAGCTCGTCGGCCTTCTCCTGGGTCGTACGTCCCCGGGACACGGCCTTGGCGCAGAGCTTCTCGGAGTACGCCCTGCCCTTGGCCGCCGCGTCGGCGGAGACGTCCTTGAGGACGACGTCGATGCCCGCGCGGGCGCAGGAGTACGCGATGCCCGCGCCCATCATCCCGGCGCCGAGGACGGCGACCCTGCGGACCGGGCGCGGCTCGATGCCCTGGGGGCGGTTGGCGCCGGAGTTGACGGCCTGGAGGTCGAAGAAGAACGCCTGGACCATGTTCTTCGACGTCTGACCGGTGACCAGCTCGGTGAAGTAGCGGGCCTCGATGACCAGCGCGGTCTCGAAGTCGACCTGGGAGCCCTCGACGGCGGCGGCGAGGATGTTGCGCGGGGCCGGGTAGGGCGCGCCGCCGAGCTGCTTGCGCAGGCTCGCCGGGAAGGCCGGAAGGTTGGCGGCGAACTTCGGGTTCGAGGGGGTGCCGCCGGGGATCCTGTAGCCGGGGACGTCCCAGGGCTGCCTCGACTCCGGGTTCGCGTCGATGAAGGCGCGGGCCTTGGCGAGCATCTCCTCGGGGGTGGCGGCCACTTCGTGGACGAGACCGTTCTCCAGGGCCCGCCGCGGCGCGTACTGGGTGCCCTGGAGCAGCACCTTCAGGAGGGCGTCCGCGATGCCCATGAGGCGGACCGTGCGGGTGACACCGCCACCGCCGGGCAGCAGGCCGAGGGTGACCTCGGGCAGGCCGATCTTGGAGCCGGGCGCGTCGAGGGCGACCCGGTGGTGGGAGGCGAGGGCGATCTCGTAACCGCCGCCGAGGGCCGCGCCGTTGATCGCGGCGACGACCGGCTTGCCGAGAGTCTCGATGCGGCGCAGCGAGGACTTGATGGCGGTGCTTTCCTCGAAGACCTGCTGGGCGTCCTCGGGACCCGCCTGGATCATGTCCTTGAGGTCGCCGCCCGCGAAGAAGGTCTTCTTGGCGGAGGTGTAGATGATGCCGCGGACGGAGTCCTTCTCGGCCTCGGCGCGCTCGGCGACCGCCGCGATCGAGTCCTTGAAGGCCTGGTTCATGGTGTTCGCGGACTGGTTGGGGTCGTCGAGGACGAGGGTGACGACGCCGGTCTCGTCCTGTTCCCAGCGGATGGTGGTGGGCTCAGTGCTCATCAGGGGATGCTCCGTAGATCCTTGATCCGTTGGGGAGGTCAGACGCGCTCGACGATCGTGGCGATGCCCATGCCGCCGCCCACGCACAGGGTGGCGAGGCCGTACCGCTTGTCCTGGCGCTCCAGTTCGTCGACGAGGGTGCCGAGGATCATCGCGCCGGTGGCGCCGAGGGGGTGGCCGAGGGCGATGGCGCCGCCGTTGACGTTGACCTTGTCCAGCGACAGGCCCATGTCCTTCACGAAGCGCAGGACGACGGCCGCGAAGGCCTCGTTGATCTCGACGAGGTCGATGTCGTCGATGGTCAGGCCGGCCTTGGCGAGCGCCTTGCGGGTCGCGGGCGCGGGCCCGGTGAGCATGATGGTGGGCTCGGACCCGGAGACGGCCGCGGAGACGATCCGCGCGCGCGGGGTGAGGCCGTAGCGCTCGCCGACCTCTTTGGAACCGATGGCGACCAGCGAGGCGCCGTCCACGATCCCGGAGGAGTTGCCCGCGTGGTGGACGTGGTCGATCTGCTCGACCCAGTGGTACTTCTGCAGCGCCACGGCGTCGAAGCCGCCCAGTTCGCCGATGTCGGCGAAGGACGGCTTCAGCCTGGCGAGCGAGTCGGCGGTGGTGCCGGGGCGCAGGAACTCGTCGTGGTCGAGGACCGTGAGGCCACTGCGGTCCTTGACGGGGACGACGGACTTCTCGAAGCGGCCGTCCTTGACGGCGGCGGCGGCGCGCTCCTGGGAGAGGGCCGCGTACTCGTCGACATCGCGGCGGGAGAAGCCCTCGATGGTGGCGATGAGGTCGGCGCCGATGCCCTGCGGCACGAAGTTGGTGGCCAGGTTGGTCATCGGGTCCGCGAACCACGCGCCGCCGTCCGAGGCCATCGGCACCCGCGACATCGACTCGACGCCGCCCGCGAGCACCAGGTCCTCCCAGCCCGAACGGATCTTCATCGCGGCCAGGTTGACGGCTTCCAGGCCCGAGGCACAGAAGCGGTTCTCCTGGACGCCGGCCACGGTGTCGGGCAGTCCGGCGGCGATCGCCGAGATACGGGCGATGTCGGAGCCCTGGTCGCCGACCGGGCCGACGACGCCGAGCACGATGTCGTCGATGGCGGCCGGGTCGAGGCCCGGGAGGCGCCGCTGCACCTCGTGGATGAGCCCGACGACCAGGTCGATGGGCTTGGTTCCGTGCAGGGCGCCGTTCTGCTTGCCGCGACCGCGCGGGGTGCGGATCGCGTCGTACACGTACGCTTCGGTGCTCACTGGTCAGCCTTTCGGGGAGGGTTAGCCGAGCAGGGAACGGCCGATGATCTCCTTCATGATCTCGGTCGTCCCGCCGTAGATGGTCTGGATGCGTCCGTCGGTGAAGGCCCGTGCGACCCGGTACTCCGTCATATAGCCGTAGCCGCCGTGCAGTTGGAGGCACCGGTCGGCCACCCGCTTCTGCAGTTCGGTGGCCCACCACTTGGCCATCGAGGCGTGCACCGCGTCGAGTTCGCCGTTCGCGTGGTCGACGATGCAGCGGTCGAGGAAGGTGCGGGTGACGGCGCACTCGGTGGCCATCTCGGCTATCTCGAAGCGGATGTGCTGGAGTCTGGCGAGCGGCCGCCCGAAGGCCTCGCGCTCCTTCACGTACTCCGTGGTGATCTCCAGCAGGTGTTCGGCGGCGGCGATCCCGGCCACCGCGATGCCCATGCGCTCCTGTGCGAGGTTCGTCATCAGGTGGACGAACGCGCCGTTCAGCTCGCCGAGCAGGTTCTCCTTGGGCACGCGCACGTCGTGGAAGAACAACTCGGCCGTGTCCTGGGCCTTCTGGCCGATCTTGTCGAGGTTGCGGCCGCGCTCGAAGCCCTCCGTGCCGCGCTCGACGACGAGCAGCGACAGCCCGTGCGCGCCGCCTTCGGGGGTGGTCTTCGCGACGACGATCACCAGGTCGGCGAGGATGCCGTTGGAGATGAAGGTCTTGGAGCCGTTGAGCAGGAAGTGGTCGCCCTTGTCCTCGGCGTGGGTGGCGATGCCCTGGAGGTCGGATCCGGCGCCGGGTTCGGTCATGGCGATCGCCGTGATGACCGTGCCGTCGCAGAAGCCCGGCAGCCAGCGCCGCTTCTGCTCCTCGGTGGAGAGGTCCGTCAGATACGGCCCGATGATGTCGTTGTGCAGTCCGAGGGCGAGACCCGCCGCTCCCGCGCGGGTGAACTCCTCGGCGAGTACGGCGCTGTAGCGGAAGTCGGTGGTGCCCCCGCCCCCGTACTCCTCGGGCACGGCGAGTCCGAGGAGGCCCTGCCTGCCGGCCGCCCGCCACGCCTCGCGCGAGACGATGCCGTCCTTCTCCCACTGCTCGTAGTGCGGCAGCACCTCCTTGGCGAGGAAGGTGCGCACGGTCTCGCGGAACGCGTCGTGCTCGGCGGTGAAGATCTGCCGCTTCATGCGGGAAACGCCTTCCTGGAGGTCATACGGGGGAACCCTGGCAGCGGGCGGCTCCCGGGGATCGCGAGGGCGCGTACGGGCGCCTGGTCCGCGCCGGGGACGGGCGGTCGGGTGGGCTCCATCAGCCGCCGTCCTTCGTCAGCCGGGGTACGTCCCAGTCACGGGCCACGTCCGCGGTGTCGACGCCCGGCTGGGCGGGTCCGCCGCGGACCGAGGTGGGGGTGGCCGAGAAGCGCGGCGCGGGGGCCGGCTGGGTGATGCCGCCGTGGTCCACGAAGGTGCCGCGGGCGGCGAGGTGCGGGTGTGCCGGGGCCTCGCGGAGCGACAGGACCGGCGCCACGCAGGCGTCCGAGCCCTCGAAGACGGCGGTCCACTCGTCTCTCGTACGGGTCCTGAAGCGGGCGGCGACGCCCTCGCGCAGCTCCTCCCAGCGGGCCGGGTCCCTGCGGGCGGGGCCGAGTTCGGGGATGCCGAGCAGTTCCACGAACTCGTCGTAGAAGTGCTGCTCCAGCGGGCCCACCGCCATGTGCCGGCCGTCCGCGGTCTCGTAGGTCCCGTAGTAGGGGCAGCCGCCGTCGAGGAGGTTGGCGCGGCGCCGGTCCTGCCAGGCGCCCGCGGCCATCATGCCGTGGATCATCGTGGAGAGGTGCGCGGTGCCGTCGACGATGGCCGCGTCGACGACCTGCCCGGCGCCGGTCGCGCGCGCGTGGTGGAGGGCGGCGAGGACGCCGACGACGAGATAGAGGGAGCCGCCCGCGTAGTCGCCGAGGAGGTTCGCGGGGACCGACGGCGGCTCGTCCGGCTCGCCGATCATGCCGAGGGTGCCGGTCAGCGCGATGTAGGCGATGTCGTGTCCGGCCCGGTGGGCGAGGGGGCCTTCCTGGCCCCACCCGGTCATGCGGCCGTAGACGAGCCTCGGGTTGCGGGCACGGCAGGCCTCGGGGCCGACGCCGAGCCGCTCGGCGACGCCGGGGCGGTAGCCCTCGATCAGGATGTCGGCGCGTTCGGCCAGGTCGAGAACGCGGGCCGGGCCGTCCTCGGACTTCAGGTCGATGATCACGGACCGCTTGTTGCGGTTGGTGGTGTCGTAGGCCGGGTCGACCCCGATCCCGGGGCCGCCGGGCCGGTCCACCCGGACGACGTCCGCTCCGAGGTCGGCGAGCAGCATGGCGGCGAACGGGCCGGGGCCGATGCCCGCCAGTTCGACCACGCGCACCCCGGCGAGGGGGCCGTGTCCCGGTGTTCCTGCCACTGTCATCAAGCCCCCAGCACTGTGACACCACTGATGTGACATCAGTGATGTTAAGAACGTGTTCCACTCCGGGCAAGACCCTGGCGAGCAAGCGCTTAGTTAAATTCGCGGTTCCGGCCTCGGCGCCGGTCGGTCCAGCTCCGCGATCAGCTTCTTGGGCGCTATGACGCGGTAGCTCTCCTCGACCCAGTCGCACAGCAGCTCCGCAGCGGGAGCCCCTTGCTCCTCCAGGGGTATGCGGACCCAGCCGGCCTTGCCCAGGCCGTATCCGGCGGGCTCGGCGCCGGGGGAGGTGAGCGCGTGGGCGTGGGCCGCCTCGTCCTTGATCTTCACCGTGATGCCCAGGGGATGGCTGCCGTCGTCGAGGCCGAGGAAGACGAAGACCTTCTTGTTGACCTTCGCGACGGTCTCGCCCCAGGGGAACTCCTCCGTGGCGCCGGGCAGGCCGAGCGCGTACTCGCGCACCTTCTGCCACTTTTTCAGCGCGTTTTTCGACACGGCCACGGCTGCCTCCGGCCTGTTCGTGCGACCTCGTCGTCCGACTGTTCGTACCTCACGCTAGCCTCAGCCACCGACAACGGCGCTTCGCGCACGACGTGGCGGGCGGGCACCGCACGATCGAGCGCAGCCGACAGTGCGGAGGGTGTCATGAGCAGGCTGATCGAGTCGGACCGCGCGTACGACATCGTGCTCTTCGGAGCCACGGGGTTCGTCGGGGAACTCACCGCGGAGTACCTGGCCGCCCACGCGCCCGAGGGACTCCGGTGGGCGATCGCCGGGCGCAGCGCGGAGAAGCTGGAACGGCTGCGGGAGCGGCTCGGCGGCGCGCCCGGTGTACTGCGGGCGGATGTGACGGACCCGGAATCGGTACGCGAACTCGCCCGACACGCGCGCGTGGTGGCCACGACGGTCGGGCCGTACATCACCTACGGGGAGGACCTGGTGGCCGCCTGCGCGGATGCCGGGACCGACTACCTGGACCTGACCGGCGAGCCCGAGTTCGTGGACCTGATGTACGTCCGGCACGACGCCCGCGCGCGGGAGACGGGCGCGCGGCTCGTGCACGCCTGCGGCTTCGACTCCATCCCGCACGACCTGGGTGCCTACTTCACCGTGCGGCAGCTCCCGGAGGACGTGCCGCTGCGGGTGGACGGATTCGTGCGCTCCCAGGCGATGTTCTCGGGCGGCACCTTCGCCTCCGCGCTCAACCAGTTCGCCCGGGGCCGGCACATGCTGGCCGCGGCGCGGGAGCGCGGGCACCACGAACCGCGCCTGATGGGGCGGCGGGTCACGGCACCGCTGGGCGCGCCGCGGTTCGCCGCGGAGGTCGGGGCGTGGGCCCTGCCGCTGCCCACGATCGACGCCCAGGTCGTGCAGCGCTCGGCGCGGGCCCTGGCGCGGTACGGGCCGGACTTCCGCTACCGCCACTACGCGGCCGTCGAGCGGCTGCCCATCGCCCTCGGCGGGGTCGCCGGAGTGAGCGCGGTCTTCGCCGCCGCCCAGCTCCCGCCCGCGCGCCGCTGGTTGTCCGACCGGATCAAGCCGGGCGAGGGGCCGAGCGCCGCACGCCGTGCGAAGAGCTGGTTCTCGGTGCGCTTCGTGGGCGAGGGCGGCGGCAAGCGCGTGTTCACCGAGGTCTCGGGCGGCGACCCCGGCTACGACGAGACCGCGAAGATGCTCGCGGAGTCCGCGCTGTCCCTGGCCCTCGACGAGCTGCCGAAGACGTCCGGTCAGGTCACACCGGTGGTGGCGATGGGCGACGCGCTGCTGGAACGGCTCGGCGCGGCGGGGATCACCTTCCGGGTGGCGGCGGTCCGGTAGGGCCGGGAAGTCCGGTGGGACCCGGAAGAACCCCGAAGGGCCGGGGGCCGGGTACTCCGGTGGGTGCGACGCGGGCGTGAGGGTCGGGTGACCCTCACGACGCCCAGGCCATGACCGTGTAGATCATCCCGCCCATCCAGGCGAGTCCGGCCGGAACGGCGAGGACCAGTGCGGCCGTCACGGCGCGTCCGGCGGGCCGAGCGGGGTCAGCGGCGGGCTTCGGGGCACGGTGCGTCGTCATACGGATCAGCTTGCCGATCATCGCGGCTTCATACATCCGTACGAGTACTCAGAACACGTACTCAGACCGTGCCGGCCGACGCGTGGGAGACATCAGGCGGCCCGGCGCGTGAGGGCGTCGGGCGGGCCGGCACGTGAGGGACGCCGGTCGGACCGGCACGTGAGGGACGCCGGTCGGACCGACTCGTGGGAGACATCGGGCGGTCGGCGCGTACGGGACGGCCGGGCGGCCGGCGGGTGAGGGACGCCGGGCCGGCCAACCGTCCGAAGACGTCAGGCAGTTGCCTCCTGGAGAGCCCGTCTGCACAGGGCGTCCGCGCGCCGGGTGGATTCCGGCAGACGGTATTTCGGGGTGAGCGCGAGGGTGTGCGCGCAGGCGTTGTCGAGGTCCACCCGGTGGCCGACGGACACGAACACGGGCTTGATCCCGTGCTGGGTGCGCAGTGCTCGGCCCACCTCGTCGGTGCCGGCGAGCAGCGGTGCCGCGCTGCCGCGCCGGACGCCCGGCTCCTCGTAGGTGAAGGCGAACGGGTTCTTGGCGACGCCGATCGTGGGGAGCCCGGTGAGGACGCCGAGGTGACTGGCGAGGCCGAAGCGGCGCGGGTGGGCGAGTCCGTACCCGTCACAGACGACCAGGCCGGGCGGGCAGGGCAGGGCGTCCAGCGCGGCCAGCACGGTCGGGATCTCGCGGAAGGCGAGCAGTCCGGGGACGTACGGGAAGGAGACCCGGCCGGCCGCGGTGGCCTCCGCCACGACGTCGAGGGTCGCCGCGTCGAGGACGACGGCCGCCGCGACCACGACGTCCCGCTCGTCGTCGTAGGCGACGTCGACGCCCGTGACCAGGCCGGTGCCGGGCGGCGGGCCCGGTTCGTCGAGCACCACGCGTTCGCGCAACTCGTCCTGCACGACGCGGGCTTGCTCCTCGGTGGCGGGCCAGCCCGCGGGAATCCTCACGGTCGTCATGATGGAACGAGCCTAGGCGAGTGACGGACATCCCCGGCGGTGGGGTCTGCGGCTCACCTCACCGGGGCCCGCGGTCTCACCTCACCGGGGCCCGCGACGGAGTCGGGCGGGGGCCGGTTCAAGCCGGAACCGGCCGGGCCCGAGCGTGCCCGCCGGCTGTCCCGGTCATCCGCCGGCGACGCGCTCGGCGAGAATGCGCCGCACGGCGTCCGGGTCGTCCGGAGTGATCGTGGGACGCACATGGCGTCCCAGATCCATCACGAGCGCCATGTCCTTCCCGGGGCGCCGCGGATCGAGGTTCCACCAGTGGACCAGGTCACCCGACCCCCAAATACGCCACTTCCGGACCGAGTTCGCGCCGGTCAGGGGAAGCGTGGTGACCCCTCTGATCGAGGTGTAGGGGATCCTCTTCGCCCCCCAGGGGTAGTAGCGGCGGACGGTGAGGCCCTGCTCGTCGCAGCGGATCACCCCGTCGTCGTACGGAGTCGCGCTCTCGTGGCTCAACTGCATCTCCTGGTGGTCACCGTGGGCCGGGAAACGGACGGGCATGGACGGGAACGGACGGTCACGTCAGGGGACTTCGGGCGGGAGGACGAAGATTCCGGCCACCTTCTCCTCGGCGTCGAACGCGACCCGGGCCTTCATGTCACCGGCCTCGTAGTTCAGGGGGATGTCGACGACGGTGTGGTCGCCGACGCGCCGGACGAACGGCTCGCCCTGCGCGAATCCCTCGAACGCGCCGACGAGTCCGGCGACCGTGGCCAGGCCGTCGGCCCGGACCTTGTCGGTGAACGCCTCCAGGACCTGCGCGTTGAACGACGGACGGGCGTCGTCCATGCGGTCTTCGAGGACGGCCGTGACGATCGCGAGGGCGCGTTCCGCGGCGTCGGTCATGTGCACTGTCTTGTCCATGGGTTCTCCGGTGCGAGGGTCGATGGGCTTGCCGAACCGCTGGAAGGCGGCCTGACGGGTGACTCCGAGCAGGTCCCCGATCTCCTGCCAGGTGTGGCCGGCGTCGCGGGACTGCTGGACGCACAGCTTGAGCACCTGTTCCCCGAGCGCGTCGATGTTCTGGGCGCGGCCGACCAGGTCGAGGTAGGCCGGCGGGGTCAACGGGCTGCCCAGAGAGGCGGCCAGGGCCGACGCCCGCTCGGCGAGCAGGGCGCACGCGGCGGCGAGGGACGGCGAGGAATCGGTCACATGTAAAGGATGCCTTTACACGACGAGGCACGTCAAGGATGCCTTTACAGCCCCGTCTGCCGGAGGGTGAGTCCTCGCTTGCCGGAGCGTGAGCCCTCGTCCGCCGGACATCGAGTCCTGGTCCCCCGGAGATCGAATCCTCGCCCCGGACAGGACGCCGAACCCGCACCAAGGGACGCGGAAACCGGTCGGCGGGCCGGCGGTAGGCTCGCGATCATGTTCGTACTGGAGCTCACCTACACCGCGCCGCTCGAAGCCGTCGACGCCGTCCTGGAGGCCCATGTCGCCTGGCTCGACGAGCAGTACGCCGCCGGGCACTTCCTCGCCTCGGGGCGCAAGGACCCACGCGACGGAGGCGTGATCCTGGCCGTCGCGGACGACCGGGCGCGGATCGAGGAGATCGCCGCGGGCGACCCGTTCGTCACGGCCGGCGTGTGCGCGTATCGCGTCACCGAGTTCGTCGCGACGAAGACGGCACCCGGCCTCGAACGGTACCGCGAACCGCTCGGCTGAGGCGCTCGCCCGCCCCGGCCGAGCACCCGCCGGAGCCGTTCCGTGTCGCTCCCCGGGGGCCCTCGACGGTACGCCGGACAGAACCCGGGCACCGACCGGGCACGGCGGAACGGCCGACGGCGTGCCCGGGAGGGCCTGCGCACGGCTCAGCGTTCCAGCCGGGCGACCCGCCCCTTCTCGCCGGAGGCCCAGCAGCCCAGGTCCGGGGTGCAGTCCACCGTGTCGTACGAGCCGGTGTCGAGGGTGCGCCAGGTGCGGCCGGCGTCGGTCGTCAGGTCGGTGCCCGTGGGACCGACCGCGAGGGCGGCGGTGCGGCTGTGCGGAAGCCAGGTGACGCCGGAGCGGTAGGCGGGCGGGGGCCGGTCCGCGGTCGTCCAGGTGCGGCCGCCGTCGCGGCTGACCGCCGCGGCCTGCGGTGAGGCCTGGTCGGCACGGTAGTCGCCGCCCACCGCGAGACCGTGGACGCGGTCGCGGAAGGCGAGGGCGAAGACACCGCGCGCCGGATCTCCCGCGGGTATCGGCGTGTCGGCGGCGGTCCAGGTCAGTCCGCGGTCCGCGGAGTGCAGCACGCGCGCGTGCGCGCCCCCTCCCGTGGCCAGCCACACATCGCGGGGCCCCGAACCCACCAGGCACTGGCCGCTCGCGGCGAAGCCCGCCTCGCCGTCCTGAGCGGCGGGCATCCCGTCGCCGGGCAGCACCTTCCAGGAGCGGCCGGCGTCGCTGGTCGACAGGATGCGGAACCTGCCGTCCACCGGGTCGCTCACCGCCAGGCCGTGCCGCCGGTCTAGGAAGGTGAGGCAGTCGTAGAAGGCCTTGGGGTCGGTGTTGCGGAACGATTCGCTCCAGGTGGCGCCGCCGTCCTCGGTCCGGTAGACGCGGGACGCCTCGCCCTCGCCGATGGCCAGGACCACCGCGCGCCGCGCGTCGAACGCCTCGATGTCACGGAACTCCAGGTCCGCGGCCCCGGCCGGCGACACGTTCCGCCAGCGCGCGCCGCCGTCTGTGGTGCGCAGCACGGTGCCCTTCGAGCCGGCCACCCACGCGGTGTCCCCGTTGACGGCCGAAAGGCCCCGCAGCCGTACGTCCGTACCGCTGTTCTTGAGCGCCCAGTGCGGGGTCCGGGCCGCGTCGCGCGCCGCGTCGCGCGCCTGTGCGGGTGCCGCCACCGCGAGTGCCGCGGCGAGCGCTGCCGCCCCCAGTCCCACGCCGATCGTCCGGCTCGTACGTCTCGTCTTCCCCAAGCCCCTCATGGCGGGCGAAGCTAGTCCACTCCCCCGATGGCGTCTATATGGCCTCCCTCGGGAACCTCGGGCGCCGCCCGGGTGTCCTCTTCGGTGTCGGGTGAGTGCGGAACGGAAAGGGATCACCACGGTCGGGGAAAGTGGATCTCCCCGGTGCAACACTCGGTGACAGAGGTCACTCGGCCCAGAGGTGCACGCGCCGGGTCATTCTTCCGTCTCTTCAATTGACCGGCTTCATCCGCCCGGAGTTCGTTCAGCCGTCACAAGGGAGCAAGGCGTTGTCCACCGTCATCGAGCAGCCCGTAGAGGCCCGCCTCGTCGCCGCCGCGCCGCGGATGCCGAGCATTCCGGCCACGCTCCACTACGACCGGACCGACCCGTTCGCCGTCCGCATGACCTTCCCCGCCCCCGCCACGCTCGAAGGCGTGGAGGTCTGCTGGACCTTCGCCCGCGAGCTGCTCGTGTCGGGCCTCGACGACTCGGTGGGATACGGCGACGTGCGGGTGCGGCCCTACGGATACGACCGCACCGTGCTGGAGTTCCACGCCCCCGAGGGCACCGCCGTGGTGCACATCCGCTCGGGCGAGGTGCGGAACTTCCTGCAGCAGACGACCGAGTTGGTGCCGGTCGGCCTGGAGCACCTCCAGGTGGACCTGGACCACGATCTGGCGGAGCTCATGCGGGGCACCTGCTGAAGCGGCGCCGGTCCCTTCCGCGCCGTCAGCCGGCACGGCCCATCAGGGCGTTGAGCCCCGCGTAGTCGAGGCCGCCGGCCGGGGTCTCGTAGGTCCCCGTGCCCAGCAGCTCCCGCGCGGCACGCATGACCAGGGAGTGCGCGGCCACCGCGATACTCGAACCCGCGCTGATCCGGGCCACCCCGAGTGCGGCCAGCTCGTCGACGGACGGCGCTCCCGGGCCCACCAGGATGTTCAAGGGGCCCTCGATGCCCTCGACGAGCGCCTTCACGATCACCGGATCGACGGTTCCGGGGACGAAGACGCCGTCGGCTCCCGCGTCGAGGTAGGCGGCGGCCCTCCGAAGGGTCTCGTCCACCCCGCCGGCGCCGCGCAGGAACGTGTCGATGCGGGCATTGACGAACAGCGGCACGTCCGCCGCGTCGGCGGCCGCACGGACTGCCGCGATGCGCTCCGCCTGTTCCTCCACCGCGCGCAGCGGCCCGGCACCCTCCGCGTAGAGGGCGTCCTCGATGTTCACGCCCACCGCGCCCGCCGCCAGCACCGCGCGGACGGTGTCCCCCACACCCTGGGCGTCGGGCGCGTATCCGCTCTCGATGTCGGCGCTGACCGGCACCCGGACCACGGCGGCGATCCGGGCCACGGCCGCGAGCGCGTCCGCCCTGTCCAGCCGGTCCCCGTCCGCCGTGCCCAGCGCCCAGGCCAGCCCGGCGCTGGTCGTCGCGACCGCCGCCGCGCCGGCCTCCTCGACGATCCGGGCGCTCGCCCCGTCCCAGGCGTTCGGCAGGACGAGGGGCCGGCCGGGCACATGCAGGGCACGGAGGGCGAGGGCGGACGCGCGGAGCTGCTCGGTGTCGGTCATGGACACAAGCCAAACACGGGCCGCGAGACGGGGCTGGCAGGAATCCGACGTGTACGTGGCACCGCGCGCCGCTCTCCGCTCTCCGGGGCCGCGTGCCTCGGGGGGACGGCGCTGCTCCCGGGAACCCGCGTTCCCGGGTGCGCCCGCGTCCGTTCAGTTCGTCGTGGTCGCCGTCGCGGCCGTGGCCGAGGCCGTCGTGGCCGCCACGATCACCGCCGTACGGACCTCCTGGATGACCTTCCGCAGGGCCGGAGCAGCCGCGCCGCCGCGTTCGGTGAGTTCGTCGATGCGGGCCTTGTGGAGCTTGCGCTCCTTGGGCGACGCGAGGGTGCGGAGCTCGGCCGCGGTGGCGAGGGCCACGAGGGCCGCCTCGCGGTCACCGACGTCGGCGACGGGCACCGGTCCCTCCAGCACCTGTCGCGCCTCCGCGCGCAGGGCCTCCACGGCGGGCACCCGGTCGAGCTCGTACTCCACGGAGGGGAAGAGCCCGAGGACCCGCTTCTTCTCCGCCCGCAGATACCCCTCGGCGGCGAGCTGGGCGCGTACGGCGTCCAGGGTGACCCTGGCCCGCGAGGTGACCCAGGATTTCCACCTGCGGGGCCGGGACTCGAAGACGAGCTCCAGGAGTCCGTCCAGGACGAGGTCCCCCGTACGGGAGTCGGGGTCCACGGGCGTGACGATGCCGTCGTCGTCGACGAGCAGCCCGCGCTGGGCGAGCTCGGTGAGGGCTCCGGCGCGCACCAGGTGGTGGAGGTGGGTGGATCCGGTGATCTTCCTTTTCGAGGTGTCCCAGGCCAGGAGGTAGAGCCGGGCGGGCAACGAGAGCGGGCCGTTCGGCACGAGGTCTCCTTGGTTCGTCGGGGCGCGTTAATCCTTTGACAGCCCAATGGGCCGCCCGTACGGTGTACAGCGGTTCTGTTGCCGTCGAATGGAGAAGGACGTTGCTCGTCTGAGGTCTGAGACACCGCGTCACACACAGCCGGTCCTGTCCGGCCCGCGTGTGCGCAGCGTGCGACCTCGGCGTTCGAGCCGTCCTCGGGTGCGGATCCCTCTTCTCGCTCTCCTCCGACTTCTCGCTCTCCTCCGAACTGGATCGTCGTCGCCTCGCGGTGTCCCGTACGCGTACCCCCGACCGCATCCAGCAACCGCGAGGCACTCATGTCAGCGTCACCCACCTCCATCACCTGTACCTCCCTGTCCTTCGCCTGGCCGGACGGCACCGAGGTCTTCGACGACCTCCAGATCACCTTCGGACCCGGCATCACCGGGCTGGTCGGCTCCAACGGGTCCGGAAAATCAACCCTGTTGAAACTGATCGCCGGAAACCTCACCCCGGCCGACGGCACGGTCCGGGTCGCGGGCGAGGTCGGCCATCTGCCGCAGAACGTCACCCTCGACACCACCCTGCGGGTCGACGAGGCACTCGGCATCTCCGCCGTCCGCGCCGCCCTGCACGCGATCGAGGCGGGCGACGCGGCCGAGGAGCACTTCGACGTCGTCGGCGACGACTGGGACGTCGAGGAGCGGGCCCGCGCGACCCTCGGCGAACTCGGTCTCGGGCACATCGAGTTGGACCGCACGATCGGCGAGGTGTCCGGCGGCGAGTCGGTGCTCCTGCGACTGGCCGCGCTCCTGCTGCGCCGGCCCGAGGTCCTCCTGCTCGACGAACCCACCAACAACCTCGACCTGTACGCGCGACAACGGCTGTACGCGGCCGTCGAGGCCTGGTCCGGAGTCATGGTCGTGGTCAGCCACGACCGCGAACTGCTGGACCTGGTCGACCAGATCGCCGATCTGCGCTCCGGCGAGGTCGCCTGGTACGGCGGGAACTTCTCCGCGTACGAGGAGGCGCTCGCCGGCGAACAGGAGGCGGCGGAGCGCATGGTGCGCGTCGCCGAGTCCGACCTGAAGAAACAGAAACGCGAACTGGTCGACGCGCAGCTCAAGTTGGCCCGGCGCAAGCGGTACGGCCAGAAGATGTTCGAGCAGAAGCGCGAGCCGAAGATCGTCATGGGCGCGCGCAAGAGGGCTGCCCAGGAGTCCGCGGGCAAGCACCGGATCATGCACGAGGAGAAGCTCAGCGAGGCGAAGGACCGTCTCGACGAGGCGGTGGAGGCCGTACGGGACGACGACGAGATCCGCATCGACCTGCCGTACACGGCCGTACCACCGGGGCGCACCGTCCTCACACTCGACCGGCTGGAACTGCGGTACGGCGCGCGGGTGGACGGTGTGTTCGATCTGCGCGGACCCGAACGGATCGCGCTGATCGGGCGCAACGGAGCGGGCAAGACGACGCTGCTGCGGACGATCGCCGGGGAGCTGGACGCCGTGTCCGGTGAGGCCCGCGCCCATGTTCCCCTGCGCTTCCTGCCGCAGCGACTCGACGTTCTCGACGACACGCTGACCGTCGCCGAGAACGTGGCCCGGTACGCGCCCGCCGCCACCAACAACCGGATCCGGGCCCGTCTCGCCCGCTTCCTTTTCAAGGGCGCGAAGGCCGACCAGCGGGCGGAGACGCTGTCCGGCGGCGAACGCTTCCGCGCGGCCCTCGCCGCGCTGATGCTGGCCGACCCCGCGCCGCAGCTCCTGATGCTCGACGAGCCGACGAACAACCTCGACGTGGCGAGTGTCCGCCAGCTCACCACGGCCCTGGAGTCGTACGAAGGTGCGCTGATCGTCGCCAGCCACGACATGCCGTTCCTGGAGTCGATCGGCATCACGCGACGGCTGCTGCTGGAAGGAGGAGAACTGAAAGAAATCGCGCCGGAAACTGTCGGGTATTCCTCATAGTGCGGAGCGCGGGGGCGGCCTAGCGTCGGGGGTGGGCGGTGCCGGTGCCCCGGCGTCGGGCCGGGGGGCTTCTGCGCGCGCGAATCGCGCTGCATGATGTTGCGCCGACACCCCCTGCCGATTCGGAGACCCACCCGTGCCCAGTCAGAAAGCGCTCGTACGCCGGCCCAGCCCCCGCCTCGCCGAGGGGCTGGTCACGCACATGGAGCGCACGACGGTGGACGTCGACCTCGCGGTCGAGCAGTGGGAGGCGTACACCGAGGCGCTGCGCACGCACGGCTGGGAGACCGTGGAGGTGGACCCGGCCGAGGACTGTCCGGACTCGGTGTTCGTCGAGGACGCCGTCGTCGTCTTCCGCAATGTCGCCCTCATCGCCCGCCCCGGCGCCGAGTCCCGCCGCGCCGAGACTCCGGGGGTCGAGGAGGCCGTGGCCCGGCTCGGCTGCTCGGTGAACTGGATCTGGGAGCCGGGCACCCTCGACGGCGGCGACATCCTGAAGGTCGGCGACACCATTTATGTGGGCCGTGGCGGCCGGACGAACGCGGCCGGGGTCCAGCAGCTGCGTGCGGTCTTCGAACCGCTCGGGGCGCGGGTCGTCGCCGTTCCCGTCAGCAAGGTCCTGCATCTGAAGTCGGCGGTCACCGCGCTGCCCGACGGCACGGTGATCGGGCACGAGCCGCTCGTGGACACCCCCTCGCTCTTCCCGCGCTTCCTGGCGGTCCCGGAGGAGTCCGGGGCACACGTCGTCCTCCTGGGTGGCGGCAAGCTCCTGATGTCGTCGGGCGCCCCGAAGACCGCGGAACTGCTCGCGGATCTCGGCCACGAACCGGTCCTGGTGGACATCGGCGAATTCGAGAAGCTCGAAGGCTGTGTGACGTGTCTCTCAGTAAGACTTCGGGAGCTGTACGTCTGAACGAGCGACCGATACATCCGTCCGGCCC
Source organism: Streptomyces sp. NPDC091209 (assembly GCF_044757755.1). Classification (NCBI taxonomy): domain Bacteria; kingdom Bacillati; phylum Actinomycetota; class Actinomycetes; order Kitasatosporales; family Streptomycetaceae; genus Streptomyces; species Streptomyces sp. NPDC091209. The sequence continues at coordinate 228,364 of NZ_JBIVVR010000010.1, forward strand.
TGGAGCCTCGACGTCCAGGGCTTCCCCCGGCGCGGGCCGGGAAGTGCGCGCCCTCGCCTGTAACACCGCTGATCAGCGACCTTTACAGGGTTCTTAACCTACGGAGGCGTAACCTACGGAGACGTAGCCTACGATGCCGTAGGTTAGTTGTTCCGCTCGCTGTCCCGTCCCTCCCTGGAGCACCCGTGACGATCACTTCTCCCGACCTCGGCAGCCCGTCAGCCGCTTGGACCGACGCTCGTCTGCTGTACGCGCTGGAGGAAGTGGTCGAGACCGAGCTGAACCGCCATCTGAAGGTGGCCAAGGACTGGATGCCGCACGAGTACGTGCCCTTCAGCGACGGCCGCAACTTCCCCGGGATCTTCGAGGACGGCGAGGCCTGGGACAAGGAGCAGTCCAAGGTCACCGAGATCGGCCGCATCGCGCTGGTCGTCAACCTCCTCACCGAGGACAACCTCCCGAGCTACCACCACGAGATCGCCTCCCTGTTCGGCCGTGACGGCGCCTGGGGCACCTGGGTGCACCGCTGGACGGCGGAGGAGGGCCGGCACGGCATCGTCATGCGCGACTACCTGCTCGCCTCGCGCGCCGTGGACCCGGACAAGCTCGAAGCGTTCCGTATGCAGCACATGAGCGAGGGCTTCGAGTCGGACAACCGCCACTCGATGCTGCACTCGGTCGCGTACGTCGCCTTCCAGGAGCTCGCGACCCGCATCTCGCACCGCAACACCGGCCACCAGTCGGGCGACCCGGTCTGCGACCGCATGCTGGCGCGCATCGCGACCGACGAGAACCTGCACATGGTCTTCTACCGCAACCTCCTGAAGGCCGCGTTCGAGCTCGCCCCCGACCTGACCATGCAGGCCGTCCGCGATGTCGTCGTCAACTTCCGGATGCCCGGTCACGGCATGCCCGGCTTCGAGCGCATGGCCGCGCAGATGGCCATCGGCGAGGTCTACAACATGCGTATCCACCACGACGACGTACTCCAGCCGGTGCTGCGCCACCTCCGTGTCCTGGAGATGGACGGCCTGGGCCCCGAGGGCCTCAAGGCCCAGGAGGAGCTCGGCTTCTTCATGGGCGGTCTCGACGCGGAGGCCTCGAAGTTCGACGAGAAGCTCGCCACCCGCAAGGCCCGCATGGCGGCCCGCGCGAACGCGTAGCCCCGCCCCCGCGAGCGCGCGGCTCCGTAGCCGAGCCGTACGAACCACGCGGCCCCGTACCTCGCCCCCGGCTCACGCCGCCCCGCCTCGCGCGGGACGTGATCCGGGGGCTCGCGCGTGCCCGGACCCGCGTCGGCCGACGCGGCGTGGGGCAGCCGCTCACTCCGGTGCCGTCGGCCGGTTCGGTGCGGCGTCCCTGACGTCGGGTACGGGGTGGCGGCGCAGTTCTCTGAGGTGTTCCGCCAGGGGGCGGCCCAGCCCGTACGGGTGACGGTCGCGACCGCCACGGCCACGGCGGGTCGAGAGCGTTGAGCAGGCTTTCGACGATCCGCTGCGCGGTCCGGTCCATGGGGTGATCGTGCCGGTCGGCGGTGGCGCGCCGGACCCGATGTCCCGGTGCGGGCGACGGGCGCCCACCGCGTCACGCGGCCACCGGTGACGAGGCTCGCGTCAGTCCATGGCGCGTCGCAGGCCCAGGCGCTCCTTCTCGGAGAGTCCGCCCCACACGCCGAAGCGTTCGTCGTTGCTCAGGGCGTAGTCGAGGCACGCCGAACGCATCACGCACATCCCGCAGATGCGTTTCGCCTCGCGCACCGAGCTGCCCGGCTCGGGAAAGAAGAAGTCCGCCCCCGTCTGCGCGCACAACGCCTGCTCCTGCCAGGCGAGGTCGGACGGAGTGATGGTTTCCGAGTACATGGTCAGAGCGTGCCTCGCGGCGAAAAACGTTCGATCAACACAGGATCAACGCCGTGTACCAAGGCTCCTGGCGGCCTCGATGATGGCCCCGCGGGTGGGCCCCGGGCACGGCGGCGCGCGGGGAAAGACAAGAACAGTGCGAATCGTGGTGGACACCGAGAGTAGTGAGGGGCTTGGCTCCGGGGTGGTTTGCGCGTCTCGACGGCGATTGTCAGTGGGCGGTGGAAGACTCGGCATCAAAGGCAACGGGACCCCCCAAAGGAGGGCAATCATGCTCACCACTCGCTTCGTCAACGGTGCCCCGAACTGGCTGGATGTCGGCACGGCCGACATCGAGGGCGCCACTTCCTTCTACGGAGGCCTCTTCGGCTGGCAGTTCCAGTCGGCGGGCCCGGACGCCGGTGGCTACGGCTTCTTCCAGGTCGACGGGAAGACCGTGGCCGGCGGCATGCAGATCACCGACGAGCAGGGACCGCCGTCCTGGAACGTCTACTTCCAGACAGCGGACGCCGAAGCCACGGCCAAGGCGGTCGAGCAGGCCAAGGGCACGGTGCTCATGCCGCCCATGGACGTGATGGGCGAAGGCCACATGGCCATGCTCGCCGACGAGGCGGGCGTGACCTTCGGCATCTGGCAGCCGGGCCGGACCAAGGGGCTGGGCCTGGCCGGGGACCCGGGATCGCTGTGCTGGGTCGAGCTCTACACCCCGGACATCGCGGCGGCCGCCGCGTTCTACAACGCGGTCTTCGGGTGGAACACCTCGGCGGTTCCGTTCCCCGGCGGCACCTACACCTGTATCAACCCCGAGGGGACCGAGGAGGAGAGCATGTTCGGCGGTGTGATGCCGCTCGCCGACGACCCGGTCGAGGCGAAGTCCGGCGCGTACTGGCTGCCGTACGTCGAGGTCCCCGACACCGACGCCGTGGTGGCCAAGGCCCAGGAGCTCGGCGGCACGGTCCGTATGCCCGCGACGGACATGGAGGGCGTCGGCCGCATGGCCAAGCTCGCCGATCCGTACGGGGCCCGCTTCGCGGTGATCAAGAGCGCACCGCAGCAGAGCTGACGTCCCCGATCGGCGGGCCCCGGGCACATGGAGTCCCGCCGATGCCGTCACGCTTACGCGCCCCGAGGGGGCGTCACCCTTATGTGCCCCGTCGAGACCTCACCCGGCCGAGCAGGGTTCGGGTGCGGGCCGACCGCCCAGGGAATCGGTGCGATCGCGACGATCCGCCGATGCCGCGGGGGCGGCCGGTCGGCCCGCACCCGGGCTCAACTCGCCGAGGTCCCCAGCGTCTTGGTGTCGCCGGGAGTGAGGAGACCTCCGGCGAGGCCCGTCGGGCCTCCGCCGAGCGGGGCTCTACGCGGAAGCCCTTCGGACCACCGTCGTCGGCAGGACCACGCCGGAGGGCTCGGACGCCGGTCCTTCCGCGTCCGCCCCGCCCTCCAGGCCACGGATCAGCAGCCGGGCCATCAACCGGCCCATTTCCTCTATGTCCTGACGTACCGTCGTCAGCGGCGGATCCGTCTGCTCGGCGATCGGCAGCATGTCGTCGAAACCGATCACGGCGACGTCCTCGGGCACCCGTCGTCCGTGCTCACGCAGCACCCGCAGCACGCCGAGGGCCGACAGGTCGTTCGCCACGAACACCGCGTCCAGGTCGGGGCGTCGCTCCAGCAGCTCCCGCATCGCGCGTTCGCCGCCCGCGGGGGTGAAATCGCCCTGCGCGACGACCTCCGGACCGGCGTCGGCCATGACGTCCCGGAAGCCGTCGAGCCGGTCGACCGCTGACGTCTGGTCGAGGGCGCCGGTGATGTGGGCGATACGCGTCCGCCCGAGCCCGAGGAGGTACCGTACGGCCTGCCGGGCACCGCCCCGGTTGTCGCAGTCGACGTAGACCGCCTCGCGGTCTCCCTCGCCCCAGCCGGGCCGCCCGCCGAACACCGTGGGCACGCCCGCGCCGTGGATCAGGCCGGGCAGCGGGTCGTCGAGGTGCAGCGAGAAGACGAGCGCGCCGTCGACATGGCCTCCGGCGAGATAGCGTGCGACGCGGGCGTGGTCGTCGCGGCCCTCCGTGAGCAGCAGGACGAGCTGTGAGTCGTGCGCCGTCAGTTCCTTGCTGATGCCCCGGAGTTGGAGTGCGAAGAAGGGGTCGGCGAAGACCCTGGTCTCCGGCTCGGCGATCACGACGGCGACCGCGTCGTGGCGCCGGGTGACGAGGCTGCGTGCGGCCTGGTTCGGCACGTACCCGAGCTCTTCGACGGCCCGGCGCACCCGCTCGACGAGCGGCTCACGGACCCCGTCCCCACCGTTCACGACCCTCGACACGGTGGCCCGGGAGACCCCGGCGCGCGCGGCCACGGCCTCCAGCGTGGGGCGCGACACTGTCTCGGTCACCTCAGGGCACCTCCTCGGCGGATGCGGATCAGGATAACCGCGCGACCGCCGCTCCGTGAGAGCGCTCCCCGATCACCGGGAGCGGCTCGAACCGATCACATCGAGGGCCCCTGGGCGGAAGGGGCCGACCCTGGGCCGCCGGACGTCCGGCATCGGGCGTACGGCGGTCCGACCGAGGCCCGTTGTCCGTGGCGTTCGGCATGCCGTGGTCAGTGGCGAGGGTGTGCCATGGCCACGGGAGACCGCGCCGACCCGTTCGGCGCGGAGGCGACACCGCCCCTGTGGGACATCACGGACCGCGCGGCGGACGCCGAGCTGCGCATGACGACGCTCACCCAACTCACGTGCAGCGCACCGAATTTGCCGCCGGAGGGCTCGCCGGATCAGGCACCGCGGGTGTCGCCGCCCGCAGCCGAGGCGCACCGCGGGATCCGGCCGCACGGGGATCGCGCCCGGGCGGGCGGTCCGGCCGCCGGTGGTCAGCCGCTCGGCGGCCGGGCGTCCTCGTGCTTGGCTCGGCTCGGCTGGACCCGTTTGGGCTCGCCCGGCATCTTCGGATACTCGGGCGGGTACGGGAGATCGCCGAGACCGTGGTCGTGCTCGTCGCGGCTGGCGAGTTCCAGCAGGGCCTCCAGCGAGAAGGCGTGGTCGTCCATGTCGGCGTGCACATCGCCGAGTTCGGCGAAGCGGCCCGGCATGGTCGCCAGGTCGAAGTCCCGGGGTCTGGCGTCCTCCACCTCGTCCCAGCGCAGCGGCGCGGAGACGGGGGCGTGCGGGCGGGGACGTACGGAGTAGGCGGAGGCGATGGTGCGGTCCCGCGCGGTCTGGTTGTAGTCCACGAAGATCTTTTCGCCTCTCTCCTCCTTCCACCACGCGGTGGTCACCCGATCGGGCATACGGCGTTCGAGCTCGCGCCCCACGGCGATGGCGGCCCGGCGCACCTGGGTGAAGGTCCAGCGCGGCTGGATCGGCACGAAGACGTGCAGCCCGCGGCCCCCGGAGGTCTTGGGCCAGCCCCGCAGGTCGCCGTACTCGTGGAGGACCTCGCGCAGTTCGTGGGCGGCGCGCACCGCGTCGGCGTAGTCCGTGCCCGGCTGCGGGTCGAGGTCGATGCGCAGTTCGTCGGGGCGGTCCACGTCGTCGCGGCGGACCGGCCACGGGTGGAACGTGAGCGTGCCGTACTGCGCGGCCCACAGCACGGCCGCCGGCTCGGTGGGGCACATCTCGTCGGCGCTCCGGCCGCTGGGGAAGGTGATGTGGGCGGTCGGGATCCAGTCGGGCATGTTCTTGGGCGCCCGCTTCTGGAAGAAGGACTCGCCGGTCACTCCGTCGGGGTAGCGCTCCAGAGTGGTGGGGCGGTTGCGGAGAGCGCGCAGGATGCCGTCACCGACGGCCAGGTAGTACTGGGCCAGGTCCAGCTTCGTGAAGCCGCGCTCCGGGAAGAAGATCTTGTCCGGGCTGGACAGCCGTACGCTCCTGCCGGCCGCTTCGAGTTCCACAGCATCGCCCATGCGAGCCACGGTAAGCGCACCGCGCGGACCACGCACACCGGGCGGATGCCCGCGCCGCCGCGCAGAATCGAAGCATGGACCTGCCGGTGATGCCACCCGTGAAACCGATGCTCGCCAAGTCCGTGGCGAAGATCCCGCCGGACATGCACTACGAGGCCAAATGGGACGGCTTCCGGGCCATCGTGTTCCGCGACGGCGAGGAGATCGAGGTCGGGAGCCGCACCGGAAAGCCGCTGACCAGGTATTTCCCCGAGCTCGTCGAGGCGTTGCGGGAGCGGTTGCCGGAGCGCTGTGTGATGGACGGGGAGATCGTGATCGCCAGGGACGGACGGCTCGACTTCGACGCGCTCACCGAGCGGATCCATCCGGCGGACTCACGGGTGCGGATGCTGGCCGAGAAGACGCCCGCCTCGTTCGTGGCCTTCGACCTGCTGGCACTGGCCGACGAGTCGCTGCTCGACGTTCCGCTGGGCGACCGGCGCGCACTGCTGGTGACGGCGCTGTCCGGGGTGACCGCGCCGGTGCACGTGGCGCCGGCGACCACGGACCGCGAGGTGGCGCGGCGGTGGTTCGAGCAGTACGAGGGGGCGGGGCTCGACGGGGTCATGGCGAAGCCGCTCACGCTGCCGTACCTGCGGGACGAGCGGGCCATGTTCAAGATCAAGCACGAGCGGACGGCGGACGTCGTCGTCGCCGGTTACCGCTTCCACAAGAGCGGACCCGTCGTCGGGTCGCTGCTGCTCGGCCTGTACGACAGCGGGGGCACGCTGCAGCACGTGGGCGTGAGCGCCGCGTTCACGATGAAGCGCCGCGCGGAACTGGTGGAGGAACTGGAGCCCTTGCGGCTGGAGGACGCGGCCGAGCACCCGTGGGCGGCCTGGGCGCAGGAGTCCGCGCACGAGACGGCGCGGTTGCCGGGCGCGCCCAGCAGATGGTCGGCGAAGAAGGACCTGTCCTGGATCCCGATCAGGCCGGAGCGGGTGGCCGAGGTGGCGTACGACCACATGGAGAACGGGGCACGGTTCCGCCACACGGCCCGCTTCCGCCGCTGGCGCCCCGACCGCACCGCCGAGAGCTGCACGTACGGACAACTGGACGAGCCGGTCGGCTACGACCTCGCGGAGATCCTGGGCCCGCAGGACTGACGCGCCGGGCCCGGAACGGTTCCGTCCGCGATTCCGTTTCGCCCGGCCCGGATCATCCCGCGGAGCCGATCACCTCAGTCGACGCGCGCAGCCAGAAACGATCGGGTACGAGCACCGATGAACTGATGAGCGCACAATCGATGGCACGGGACAGGTGGCACGGTGGGCAGGCGACAGATGGTGCGAATACGGCGCGGCGCATGGACGGCGGCGCTGCTGGCCGTCACGGTGACGGGCTCCCTGATGACGGGCTGCACCTCGGGGGGCGGACGGGCCGACGACGGCCGGGGCCGGACCCCGAGCCCGAGCGACACCGGGAACGGCCTCTCGAACGCCGGCTCGGTACTCGCGGTGAAGATCGACAATGTGCCCGAGGCCCGCCCCCAGACGGGACTCGACGCGGCGGACGTGGTGTACGCGGAGCAGGTCGAGGGCGGCCTCAGCCGGCTGATGGCGATCTTCGCGAGCACGCTGCCCAAGGCCGTCGGACCCGTACGCAGCGCCCGCGAGTCGGATCTGGAGGTGCTGAGACAGTTCCACGAGCCGACGCTCGCCTTCTCCGGGGCCCAGCGCAGGCTGCTGCCGCTGATCGACAGCGCTCCCCTGAATCCCGAGCCGCCGGGGAAGGTGTCCGACGCCTGGTACCGGGGCGCGGGCAAGGCGGCGCCGCACAATCTGTATCTGCGCCCGCAGCGGCTTGTGGGGTCCGCGCCGGGCGACACCGCGCTGACCACGGGATTCCGGTTCGGTGCGGCGCCCGCGGGCGGCACCCCCGAGACCTCCCGCACGGTCCGCTTCCCTTCGGCCCGCTTCACCTTCACCTGGTCCGCCGACCGCGACCGCTGGCTGGTGGCCATGGACGGCACGCCGACCGTGACGACCGACGGCACCTCGGTGGCACCGGCGACGGTGGTCATCCAGTACGTGAAGGTGCGCACCTCCAAGTACCACGACGTCCTCGGCAACAACACGCCGTACACGGAGTCGGTGGGCTCGGGCACGGCGAAGGTGCTGCGCGACGGCCGTTCCTACGACGCGAACTGGACGCGGCCCGAAGCGGCGGACGGCACGCGGTTCACGACCCCGGACGGCGCGCCGATGAACTTCGCCAAGGGCCAGGTGTGGGTGGTCTTCGCCAAGGCGTGAGACGGCGAGCGGGGTCCGACCCCCACCGGCCCCGCGTCCGCACCACACCCCGGGCGGGCTCCCGCAGGCCCGGCATCCAGGCCCCCGCGCCGGGGCCACGGCCGCTTCGCCCTGCCGAACCCCTCAGCGCCGCGCGCCGAGGGGTTCGGCAGGGTGGCGGAGACCCTCGGCGGCGTCCGAGACCCGCTGGATGAGGTCGAAGAAGAGGGTCTGCTCGTCGGCGGAGAGGGGGGCCAGGAGGACCTGGTTCATCCGCGCGGTGCGGACGGTCAGTTTGCGGTGGACCCGCAGCCCGTCGTCCGTGAGGCGGAGCAGGAAGCGCCGTCCGTCCTGCGGATCACGCACCTTGTCCAGCAGGGCGCGGCGCCCGAGCCGGCTGATGACCTCGGCGATCGTGGACCGGTCGAGCCCGACCCGCTCCCCCACCGTCCGCTGGTCGAGGCCGGGCTCGGCGACGAGGGCGTTCAGGACCGCGAACTGGGGCGAGGTGGTCTCCTCGGAGACCATCGTGTTCCACAGCAGGTAGTGCGCCTGCTGCAGTCGCCGGGCCAGGTGCCCGGGGTGGGTGGAGAGGTCCACCGCGGCCATGTGCGCTCCTCGGGTCCGGTACGCGCTGGTGACCGCGGCACCAGGGTCGTAGGCGTTGATGCATCGAATTCATCGGTGCACTGAACGATACCCGCCCTCCCGGTCGGCTGTCCCGACCTCCGACACCCCGGACGTCCTGTTGATCCCCTCCCCCATCTGGGGTCTTGACGGAGCGAACTCTGGGTGGCAGCGTGTCGGAAACCTCGGACAATTAATCAGTGCCCTGATTAATTCGGCCGCTGGGCACTCGGGAGAGATGAGGCTTCACGGATGGACAAGGTGGTCGCCACGGCACTGGAGGCGGTGGCCGATGTACCGGACGGCGCGACGCTCGCGGTCGGCGGATTCGGCCTCAGCGGTGTACCGAACGTGCTGATCGAAGCGCTCCACGAGCGTGGCGTCCAGGGGCTCGGGGTGGTCTCCAACAACTGCGGGGCCATGGACTCCGGGCTCGCGACCCTGCTCGCCGCCGGACGCGTCGCCCGGGTCACCGGCTCGTACATCGGCGGCAACAAGGAGTTCGCCCGGCAGTACCTGGCCGGCGAGCTGGAGGTCGAGATGATCCCGCAGGGCACGCTGGCCGAGCGGCTGCGCGCGGGCGGCGCCGGGATCCCCGCCTTCTACACACCCGCCGGGGTCGGCACGCAGGTCGCCGACGGCGGGCTGCCGTGGCGGTACGACGGCCGGGGCGGCGTCACCGTGGCCTCCCCGCCGAAGGAGGTGCGCGAGTTCGACGGCACCCCGTACGTCCTGGAGCACGGCATCCGCACCGACTTCGCCCTGGTGCGCGCCGCGAAGGGCGACCGGCACGGCAATCTCGTCTTCAACAAGTCCTCCCGGAACTTCAACCCGCTGGCCGCGATGGCGGGCCGGGTGACGATCGCCGAGGTCGAGGAACTCGTGGAGCCGGGCGGGATCGATCCGGACGCGGTGCATCTGCCGGGCATCTTCGTACAGCGCGTCGTAGCTCTGACCCGCGAGCAGGCGAACGCCAAGATGATCGAGAAGCGGACGGTCTCGGCGTCCGCGGCGGACGGAACGGTGAGCGAGTAATGGCCTGGAGCAGGGAAGAGATGGCAGCCCGCGCCGCGCGTGAACTCGCGGACGGCCAGTACGTGAACCTCGGCATCGGCCTGCCGACGCTGATCCCCAATCACCTCCCCGCGGGCGTCGAGGTGATCCTGGAGTCGGAGAACGGCATCCTGGGCACCGGCCCCTACCCGGCCGAGGACCAGGTCGACCCCGACCTCATCAACGCGGGCAAGGAGACCGTCACGGTCCTGCCGGGCGCCTCGTACTTCGACTCCGCGCTGTCCTTCGGGATGATCCGCGGCGGGCACATCGACGTCGCCGTGCTCGGCGCGATGCAGGTCTCGGCCGGCGGCGATCTCGCCAACTGGGCCGTCCCCGGCAAGATGATCACCGGCATCGGCGGCGCGATGGACCTCGTCCACGGCGCCCGCACGGTGATCGTCGTGATGACCCACACCGCCAAGGACGGCTCGCCCAAGATCCTTGAGGAGTGCGCGCTGCCGCTCACCGGGAAGGCGTGCGTGAACCGGATCATCACCGACCTGGGCGTCCTCGACGTCACGGCCGAGGGTCTGCTCCTGGTGGAGACCGCGCCGGGTGTCACGGCCGAGGAGATCGCGGCGAAGACCGCCGCCGACGTCCGTGTCGCCGAGGGGGTCCCGTCGTGAGAGACGTCTACATCGTCGATGCCGTCCGGACGCCGGTCGGCAAGTACAACGGCTCGCTCGCCGCCGTCCGCCCGGACGACCTCGCGGCCCACGCCATCCGTGAACTCCTCGCCCGGACCCCCGGCCTGGACCCGGCGCTGATCGATGACGTGTACTTCGGCAACGCCAACGGCGCGGGCGAGGAGAACCGGAACGTGGGACGGATGGCCGCCCTTCTCGCCGGTCTGCCCACCTCCGTGCCGGGCGTGACCGTCAACCGGCTGTGCGCCTCCGGACTCGAAGCCGTCATCCAGGCGGCCCGCGCCATCGCGCTCGGCGACGCCTCGATCGCCCTGGCGGGCGGCGTGGAGTCGATGACCCGCGCGCCCTACGTCCTGCCCAAGAGCGACCGGCCGTTCCCCGCCGGGCACGCCGAGCTGTACTCCACGACCCTCGGCTGGCGCATGGTCAATCCGCGGATGGACCCGCAGTGGACGATCCCGCTCGGCGAATCCGCCGAACTCATCGCCGACAAGCACGAGATCACCCGCGAGCAGCAGGACGAGTTCGCCCTCGCCAGCCATCGGAAGGCGGCCCGAGCCCGGGCGGAGGGCCTGTTCGACGCCGAGATCGCCCCGCTGACCCTTCCCCGGCGCAAGGGCGACCCGGTCGTGTTCGACGCGGACGAATGCGTACGCGCCGACGCGTCCCTCGACGCCATGGCCCGGCTGAAGCCGTCCTTCCGCACCGAGTCGGGCACGGTGACAGCGGGCAACGCCTCACCCCTGAACGACGGAGCCGCGGCCCTGCTACTGGTGGACGCGGAGGGGCTGAAGGCCACCGGCCGTGAACCCCTCGCCCGGGTCTCGGCGACCGGCGTGTCCGCCGTCGACCCGCGGTACTTCGGGCTCGCCCCCGTCGAGGCCGTGAACCGGGCACTCGCCAGGTCGGGCAAGAGATTTGACGATCTGTCGACTCTGGAGCTGAACGAGGCCTTCGCCGCCCAGGTCCTCGGCTGCGTCGCCGAATGGCCCGAGTTCGACACCGGGATCCTCAACCCGCAGGGCGGCGCCATCGCCCTCGGCCACCCCCTCGGCGCCTCCGGTGCCCGGCTCGCCGGAACCGTCGCCCACCAACTCGCCCGCAAGGGCACGGGTGTTGGCGTCGCCACCCTCTGTATCGGCGTGGGCCAGGGCCTCGCCCTCGTCCTCGAACGCTAGGAAGTCGACCATGGCTCTCACTCAGTCGGACATCGACGTCGAGATCAAGGATCTCCAGGACGCGTACGACAAGGCGGTCGCCGGCGGCGCGCCCGTACGCCACCACCCCGCGCGCGACTACCCCCCGTACCGCAGTTCCCGGCTCCGCCACCCGAAGCAGCCGCTGGTCGCCGTGAGCGGCGGCGACCCGGAGACGGTCGAACTCTCCGGGCCGGTCTTCGGGGTCACCGACATCACCGAGATCGACAACGACCTCACACTCCAGCACCGGGGCGAGCCGATCGGTGAGCGGATGACCGTCTCGGGCCGGCTGCTCGACCGCGAGGGCCGTCCGGTGCGCGGCCAGCTCGTCGAGATCTGGCAGGCCAACGCCGCGGGACGGTACGCCCATCTGCGCGAGCAGCACCCGGCGCCGCTCGACCCCAACTTCACCGGTGTGGGGCGCACTCTGACGGACGATCAGGGCCGGTACACCTTCACCACCGTCAAGCCGGGACCTTACCCGTGGGGTAATCACGCCAACGCGTGGCGGCCCGCGCACATCCACTTCTCGGTCTTCGGCACGGCGTTCACCCAGCGGCTGGTGACCCAGATGTACTTCCCGGGCGACCCGCTCTTCCGCTACGACCCGATCCTGCGGTCCGTGACGGACGAGGCGGCCCGTGACCGGCTGATCGCCGCCTACAACCATGAACTCTCGCGGCCCGAGTTCTCCCTGGGCTACGAGTGGGACATCGTCCTCGACGGTCCCTCCGCCACCTGGATCGAGGAAGGCCGTCGATCATGACCGAGCGCTTGCTCCCCACCCCCTCCCACACCATCGGCCCGTTCTACGGCCACGCGCTGCCCTTCCCCGGCGGCGGCGACATCGCGCCCCAGGGTCACCCCGACACGATCACCCTGCACGGCCACGTCCTCGACGGCGCGGGCGCCCCGGTCCCCGACGCCCTGCTGGACTTCTGGCAGGCCGCCCCCGACGGCTCCCTCACCGGCGCCCCCGGCTCGCTTCGCCGCGACCCCTCGACGGGCGGCTTCCTCGGCCGCAACGGCATCGACTTCACCGGCTACGGCCGCGTCGCCACCGACGCCGACGGCCACTACGCGCTGCGCACACTGCCGCCCGGCAACGCGGGACCGCCGTACATCGGCGTGTGCGTGTTCGCGCGGGGACTGACGCACCACCTGTTCACCCGCGCCTATCTGGCCGACGGCACGGACCCGCTGCTCGACGGGCTGCCCGCCGAGCGGCGCGCCACGCTGATCGCGGCCGAGGACGCGCCGCGGACGTACCGTTTCGACATCCGCCTTCAGGGCGAAGGCGAAACGGTCTTCCTGGAGTTCCAGTGACAGCTGCCGACCCCGTCGCGTCCGACACCGGTCTGCTCGCTCCCGGCCGGGCGGGTTCCCCGGCGTCGGACGCGACGAGCGACACCGCGTACCTGCGGGCCCTGCTCGACGCGGAGGCCGCGCTGACCCGGGCCCAGTCCGCACTGGGACTGGTCCCGGCCGAGGCCGCGACGGCCGTGACCTTCGCGGCCGGTGGCGCGGACTTCGACCTCGCGTCGATCGCGCTGCGCGCCCGGGGCGGCGGCAATCCGGTGATTCCCCTGGTCGCGGACCTGACGGCCGCCGTCGCCGCAGAGTTCGGCCCGTACGTCCACCGGGGCGCGACGAGTCAGGACATCCTGGACTCGGCCGCGATGCTCGTCGCGGCCCGCACCCTGGACCTGGTCCTGAGCGACCTGGACCGGACCGGGCGGGCGCTGGCCCGCCTCGCGGCGGAACACCGGGACACCGTGTTGCCGGGACGCACGCTCACCCAGCACGCGGTGCCGACGACCTTCGGGCTGAAGGCGGCGGGGTGGCGGTCGCTGGTGCTCGACGCCAGGGACCGGCTGCACGCCGTACGGTCCGCCCTGCCCGCTCAACTCGGCGGCGCGGCAGGCACCTTGGCCGCCTTCACCGCCTTCGGCGCGGACGACACCCGGGCCCTGACCGCCGCGTACGCCCGCGAACTGGGCCTCGCCGAGCCCGCATTGCCCTGGCACACCCTGCGCACGCCGATCGCCGACCTGGCCGGCGCGCTGGCGTTCACGGCCGGCGCGCTCGGCAAGACGGCCGTCGACGTACTCACCCTCTCGCGCACGGAGATCGCCGAGCTGGCCGAGGGGGCAGGGGGCGGTTCGTCCGCGATGCCGCACAAGGCGAACCCGGTGCGGGCCACCCTCGTGGCCGCCGCGGCCCGGCGCGCTCCGCTGCTCGCGGCCACCCTGTACGGCGCGATGGCGGCGGAGGACGAGCGGCCGGCCGGGGCCTGGCACGCCGAGTGGGAACCCCTGCGCGATCTGCTCCGGCTGGTCGGCGGGGCGGCGCGTGACGCGGCCGAACTGACCGAAGGACTAAGGGTGAACGCCGAGGCGATGCGTCAACACCTGGATCTCACCCACGGGTTGATCGTGTCCGAACGGCTGGCCGCCGAACTCGCCCCCGTCCTCGGCAGGGCGCGTGCCAAGGAGCTGCTGACGCGCGCCGCCGAGCGGGCCGTCGTCGAGCGGCGGCCCCTCGCGGAGGTCCTCGGCGAGGAGCCGGATCTCAAGGACCTGCCGGGCGTCGACCTCGCGGACCTCACCGACCCGAACCACTACACGGGCTCCGCCGGAGTCCTCACCGACCGTGCTCTGGAGCGACGTTGACCGCGAGACTGCTGACCCACCGCTCCGAGGGATCCGCCACCGCTCCCCCGCTGCTCCTCGGTCCCTCGCTCGGGACCTCGTACGCCCTGTGGGACAGGGTCGCACCCGAACTGTCCGTCACCCACCGGGTGGTGCGCTGGAATCTTCCCGGGCACGGCGGCTCACCGGCCGGCCTGATCGGCCCCGGGGCGACGGTCGCCGACCTGGCCGCGCTCGTACTGGAACTCGCCGACTCCCTGGGCATCGAGCGCTTCTCGTACGCGGGCGTGTCGCTGGGCGGCGCGGTGGGCCTGCACCTCGCGGTCCACCACCCCGAGCGGCTCTCGTCCCTCGCCGTCATCTGTTCCTCGGCCCACTTCAACGGGTCGAAGCCGTGGGAGGAGCGGGCCGAACTGGTGCGCCGCGAAGGCCTGGGGCCTGTCGCCGCGACCGCCGAAACCCGGTGGTTCACCGCGGGATTCTCCGTGCCTGAGCTGGTCGAGGACCACCGCGCCGCCGACCCGGAGGCGTACGCCGCCTGTTGCGACGCCCTGGCCGCGTTCGACATCCGGGACCGACTCGCTTCGATCACCGTGCCCACGCTGCTGATCGCGGGCCGCGAGGACCCCGCGACACCGCCCGCGCATCTGCGGGAGATCGCGGACGCGGTGCAGGGCGCGGCGCTCGTCGAGATCCCGGGCGCCTCGCACCTGGCGCCCGCGCAGTGCCCGGAGGCCGTCCTGACGGCCCTGCGGGCGCACTTCTCGGCGGGAGGCGCCCGGCGTGGCATGGAGGTGCGCCGTCAGGTTCTCGGCGACGCGCACGTGGACCGCGCGCAGGCGCGCCAGAGCCCGTTCACGGCCCGGTTCCAGGACTTCATCTCGCGCTACGCCTGGGGCGAGATCTGGACCGATACGACGCTGACGCGCCGCGAGCGCAGCATGATCACGCTGACCGCGCTGGTGGCGCACGGCCATCTCGACGAACTGGCGATGCATGTCCGCGCGGCCCGGCGCAACGGGCTCACCCCGGAGGAGATCGGCGCGGTGCTGTTGCAGACGGCGGTCTACTGCGGTGTCCCGGCGGCCAATTCGGCGTTCGCGGTGGCCCAGCGGGTGCTGGCGGAGGAGGACCCGGGGGAAGGACCCCACTCGGGGTGAACCTGCCAACCGGGGGGGCGTCACCCCGGCTCGACCCCACTCGAAGTGCCGTCGGCGAACGGGGGCGCGCCACCCGGGCTCGACCACCCCGTACGGTTCGGCTCGCCGGCTCCTCGCGGCCGGCTGTGCCCCGCCGTGCGGTCCGGCTCCACCCTCCACCTCGCCGTGCGGCCCGGCTCGACAGCTCCGTACGGCCCGGGGCACCGGCCCGGACGGCCCGCTCGGTCCGTCCCGGGGTGTGGGCCCCGGGTGCCGGGCCGCTGAGGCACGCAGCCGGACTCGGCGCGTCGCGGGGCGCCCCGGGCCGGTGGACCAGTCGCCCGGGCCGGTGGACCAGTCGCCCGGGCCCGGCCCAGGAGACCGGGCACCCGACACCTGGCTACAGGCCCGCCAGTGCCGCCTCCGCCTTGGCCACCAGGCCGTCCGCCGCGCTGGTACGGGCCAGGGTCAGACCCTTGTTCAGCTCCATCACCGAGCGGGACACGATGCCGTACTCGATGCGGGCCGCCGCGTGTTCGTACTGGCAGGGAGAGGCTTCCAGGTAGGTGACGGCCTGGGCTGCCAGCCGGACCGCGCGCTGGCCGGTCTCGAGCGCGGCGGCGCAGCGGAGCGCTTCGCCGATCGCCGTGTCGGTGCCGAACCGCTCGGCCCGGCGGCGGGCGTCACCGGCCAGGGCGGCTGCGCGTGACGGGTCCTCGGTGGCGAGGGCTCTCGCGAGGTCGACGGCCCAGGGGGCGAGCACCGTGTTGTGGTGGCCGCGGGCCGCGGCGGCCTTCTCCGCCGCCTCCAGTTCGTTGATGCCCTCCTTGGTGCGGCCGACGGCGAGCAGCAGGCGGCCGCGTACGGAGCGGGTGTCGGGAAGGACGATGGTGGAGGGGTACGGAGGTGCGAAGCCATGGCGTTCGGCGGTCTCCGCGGCCTGTTGGACGTGCCCGCGGGCCAGCAGCGTGTCGATCAGCCCGCAGGTGGCCGACCAGTACAGGGGCAGCCCGCGTCCGACCCGCTCGGCGAGGCGCAGTGATTCACGCTGATAGTGCTCCGCGTCGGCGAGGCGGCCTCGTCTGCGGTGGGCGAGGCCGAGATACGCGTTGGCCAGGGACAGATGACCGCCGCTCCAGCCCGCCTTCACATAGGCGTGCAGGGCCTCGCTGAACAGGCTCTCGGCCCGGTCGAGCCGGTCCGCGTAGGCGTACGCGCTGCCCAGCATGAGGAGGAGTTCGACGCCCCACTCGGTGTCGGTCCAGGCGAGTCCGGGTGCGAGGCGGCCGTTGACGAGGGCCCGGTCGCAGAGCTCCACGACCTCCTCGGCGCTCTCCCCGCGGGTCATGGCATCGAAGCCGCGCAGTATGAGGAGCGCGCGCTCGGAGTTGTCGCGCCCGGTACAGGTCGTGACGAGTTCGGCGAGACCGCTGGAGTGCCCGGCGCGCTCCTCGCCCGCGTGGATGCCCTCCCACATGTAGTGCACGGCCTGGAGCCGCATCCGGGCGGGTCCCGGCTCCAGCCGCTCGGCCTCGGCTTCGACCGTGCGGACGGCCTCGTCCAACTGGTTGTTGTGGACCAGCGCTTGGGAGAGCCGGATGACCGCGTCCACCCGGTCTGCGGCTTCGAGGCCGGGCCGTTCGAGCGCGGCACGCAGATGCGCGATGGTCGTGGACGGCGCGGTCAGGAGCGTGGCGCAGCCCAGCTCGTAGAGGACCCGCGCGTGCACCTCGGGAAGCGGTGGCTCCTTCAGCGCGCGCTCCAGACAGCGCCGGGCCGCGTCCGGAGCGCCGACGGCGAGGTGTTCGCGGGCCGCCTCGCGCATCTGCTCGACGAGTTCGGGATCGTCGTCCGGATGCACTTCGAGGAGGTGGCGGGAGGCCGCGGCCGCGCCGCGTCCGGACTCGGTGACCGCCCAGGCCGCCTGACCGTGCATCGCCGTGCGCAGGGCGTCCGGGATCGATCGGTAGACCGCTGTCGCGATCAGCGGGTGCACGAACTCCAGGTCGCCGTCGGGCCCTTGGCCGTTCGCGGACCCGGCCGCGGTCAAGATGCGGGCCGCGCCGAGTAGTTCGGCGCAGCGAGAGGCCTCTTCGTCGGGCATTCCGGCGAGTTGGGCGGCGAGGTCGAGGGAGATCCCGGTGCCGAGGATGGCGGCCGCCCAGGCGAACCGGGTGGCGTCGATGCCGAGTCCTTCGAGACGGGCCACGAGCCCGCGGCCGCGGGCCGAGCGGTTCAGGTCGCGCAGTTCGGCGGCCGAGCCCTCGCTCGGCTCCAGTTCGCTGTCCTGGACCTTGGCTAGCAGTTCGACCGTCTCGTACGGGTTGCCGCCGGTGACCGCCCACACCTCACGGCAGAAGGGCGCGTCGGCGTGCTCGCCGAGTGTGGCGCGGGTGAGTCCCTCGGCGGCTGCCGGAGTCAGCGCGCTCAGGGTGGAGATCGGACGGGCCGCGGCGGCCACGGCGTCGAGCAGCCGGGCGCTCTCGCCGGTGACCCCGCCGGGCCTGCGGGCGACGACGAGGAGGACGGACAGGTCGTCGAGGCGCTCGGCGAACGCGGCGAGCCAGCGCAGGGTCTCCTGGTCGGCCCAGTGCGCGTCGTCGATGAGCAGGACGAGCGGCCAGTCCCGCTTCGCGAGCCGCCGCACCGCGGCGACCAGACCGTCGCAGACGCCCTGCGGGTCGGGCTGCCGGTCACCTGGTTCGGCTACGCCGAGGGCGGGACCGGCGATGTCGTACCAGTCGCCCAGGTATTCGCGCGCCTCCTCCGGAAGCAGCGAGACGAGGGCCGGCTGGAGTAACTGCCGTACGACGTTGAAGGGGACGGCCGTGACGGTCTCGCCGCCGCGCGCCGACCACACCGCACACCCCTTGCTCTCCGCGATCCGGCGCGTCTCGGCGAGGAGGGCGGTCTTGCCGAGCCCCGCCTCGCCGCTGAGAACCAGCAGGGTGCCCGAGGTCGCGGAGTCCGCGCCCAGGGCGGCGATCGCCTCCTCGAGGATGGCGACCTCCTCGTCGCGCTCCCACAGGGAGGCCGAGGCGACCGCTCCGGGTCGTACCTCCGTCATCCCACTACCTCCCCAGGCCGCCCAAACGACGTGACTCCAATGAGCCTAGCCTCATGGAAGCCCCGGCGGAGGGGGGACCCGGGAGCAGTTGCCGGGACGGACGACGGTGTCGCAGCGGAGACGAGGCCACCGGGCGCCCGGCAGTCCGGGGCGAATGTGATGGACAGTCAACTGCGCGGAAAATGAAGGTAATTTTCCGTCTTCGGTCGCGCCGCCGATCCGCGATCGACCGACCTCCGCGCTCCCCGGCAGGATCCGGCACGGGCGCCCCCGCGCGCGACTGTGACCTGCGCGCCCTCGGGTCCGGCATTCCCGCGGACCCTCGCCCCGCACGCCGTGGGCCACTTCGCCGAGCGATGCGCCTATCGGCGTCCACGCGGCCCGCTCTTCACCCCGGAGGACGGCGGCGAGGCCGAGGCGCACGTGTGACGTGCGCGCCCTTGGCACTGACGTTCTTCATCCGTCCGGTGGGCCGCGAAGGACGCCCACCCGTTCGCGGCCCCGACTGTCCGGCCCTGCTTCCCGATCCCGGCCGTCCGACCCCGGCCGTCCGCCCCCGGCCGTCCGCCCCCGGCCTTTCGGCACCGGCCTTCCGACCCCCCGGGGTGGCGAGCACCGGGGCCGGTCCGCGTGCCCGCCTCGCTCGGGTCGATCGCACCCCGAGCGAGGCGGGCCGCCCCTGACGACTCACCGGTCCGGGCATGCTCGCGTCAGATCCAGGCCCGCCTGTGGCAGGTCCCGGCATGCCCCCGTCAGGTCCGGGCTTGCCCGTGGCGGGCCTCCGAGCGGGCTTCGGGGGAGCCCTCTCATCCGCCTTTCACCCTGAGCTCATACGGTGGGCCCATGACGCAGGTGACTCCCCCCGGCTGGTACCCCGACCCCGGGCAGACAAGTGACGCTCCCGCCACCGAGCGCTGGTGGGACGGTAAGGCATGGACGGACCAGATCCGCCCCGTCGGGTCGGCGGCCGTATGGGGTCCCCCGGGATACCCGCCGGAGCCCGGACCGTATGCCCCGCATGCCCCTGGCGGCCCGCGGCGCGGGCTGCGCACGGGCATAGCCGTCGCGGCGGCGATCGCCGTCCTCGCGGGCATCGTCGGCGGCGTGTACGCGCTGACCACCAACGGCGGAGACGGCGGTAGCGCGGCTTCCCAGGGCCCAGCCGGGGCGAACGGCCAGGGTGGACCGGGCGGACCCGGCGGTGGCCAGGGCGGTTCGGGCGGTCCGAGCGGTGCTCCCGGCGGCTCCGGAGGCTCCGGTGGTCCCGGCGGCCGGACGCCCGCGCCCGGCGCGTCGGGTCAGCCGCAGACCGAGGCCGGCTACGCCACGGACGTCTACAACGGCATCAGCATCCCGGTTCCGGACGGCTGGACCGGCCAGAGCGGCGCGGGCACCGCCGCGGTGTCCACCAAGGACACCTACAAATGCCCCGGCGACACCTCCCAGAACTGCCAGCGCGGCGGCGCCTACTCGGCCCCGGCGACGGCGCAGAAGCTGAAGTCCACGACGGCGGAGGCGGCGGCCAAGGAGGACATCTCCAAGAACGCCACCGAGTCGTACGGCAAGGGGTACGGCTCGATCACCTCGCACACGGAGCTCGCCTCGAAGGCGGTCACGGTGGCCGGTGAGAAGGGCTATCTGGTCCGCTGGAAGGTCGTGACGAGCAAGGGCGACGACGGTTACGTCGAGTCGCTCGTCTTCCCCTCCCCCGCCGACCCCGCCTCCCTCGTCGTCGTCCGCTTCGGCGTCGACGCCGGCTCCAAGGCGCCCCAGCAGTCGATCATCGACACGATCACCAAGGGCATCAAGGTGGCGGCCGGGACCGGCGGCAACGGGCAGAACGTGTAGAACGACTCCCGCCGGGCGCGTCCTCCCCCCGTCCCGGCCCCGCCCGACACCCCGGACATGGATCGGCCGGGTGGAGCGCCCCTCCGCTCAAGGGGAACCCCACCCGGCCGGGGGGTGCGCGCCGCCCCCGTCCCCACGGTGCGGCGCGTTACAGGCCGACGTCCGGTCATCCCACGGACGGCGGCCTGAGTCTCAGGTGAGCCCGAGTGTCGGCAGCACGACGGCCTCCACGAACCGTGTGAGATACGCCGCGTCCGCGTACTGCCCCTCAAGAAGGGGGCGCACCCGCAGGACGCCGAGCATCTGGGCCGGAATGAACTCCAGCGCCGGGTGTCCGGCGGCGACCTCGCCGCGCTCGACGCCACGGCTGACCATCTGCCGCAGCTCGGCGACCTCGGGTTCGACGAGCGCGTCACGGAGCGCCTGCTGGAGCTCCTTGTCCTGCATCACGGCGTTGCCAAGGCCCTGCAGCAACTGTGTGTTGTCCCGCGCCGACCATTCGCCCGCGGCCCTGGCCGCCTCGCGCAGGTCTCCCGCGAGCGAGCCGGTGTCGATCCCGGTGAACCGCGGACAGCGGTTGTTGCGCAGCGCGGCGGCGACGAACTGGGGCTTCGTCTTCCACTGCCGGTAGAGCGTGGACTTGCTGCACCGGGTGCTGGCGGCGACGCCCTCCATGGTGAGCGCCTCGTACCCGCATTCCCGGATCTGTTCGAGCACGGCGTCGTAGAACTCCTGCTCACGCTCGGGCGTGATCTTGGAGCGGCGCGAGGCGACGACCGTCTCCGGTCCGTCCGCGGCCTGCGACGTCATGGCGCTTCTCCTCGCTCGAGCCGGCTCACACCGGTGCGGTCTTGCGCCCAGTGTAATCGATACGCAAGGGTACCGGTACGCGTCCGTATCGGTACTCTTACGTATCGGTACACTGCCGTATCGATGAGCCTCGGACAGGATCCACTCCTCCCACGCGGAGGCCGAGTGGATCCTGTCCTGGGCTCACCGCGCACCACCCGACACAAAACCGTCAGCAAGGGGGCCGGGGGATGGATTCCCGAACCGAGCCTGCAGATTCCGTAGCCGAGTCCGCATCAGAACCGGAGCCGCCCGACGCGGCCATACCCGCCGCCGCGCCGCGCGACGCGACCGCCCGGGCACAGCCACGTCCGGACCCGCGCGCGGACCCGGGTCCGCGTCCGGACGACATCGCGGCGCGCCCGCCCCTCCTGCGGGAGCTGCTGCTCGTGGTCGGGCTCTTCGTCGTCTACAAGGCCGGCCGGCTGCTGGCCACCGGCCGCACGGACGAGGCCTTCGCCAACGCGCGCCGCGTCTGGGGCTGGGAACGGTCCCTGCACCTGCCGGGCGAGGGCGCCGTACAGGGCACCCTGCTGCACAGCGACACACTCGTGCACCTCGCGAACACCTATTACGCGACCGTCCACTTCCCGGCCACCGTCGCCTTCCTGGTGTGGCTGTACCTGCGACGCCCCGCGCACTACGTCTGGGCCCGCCGGGTCCTCGCCCTGGTCACCGCCGCCGCCCTGGTCGGCCATCTCGCCTTCCCGCTCGCACCGCCGCGGCTGCTCGCCGAGGCGGGTCTCGTCGACACCGGTCAGGTCTACGGGCCCACGGTGTACGGGGCCCACCCGGCGGCCGACACCCTGGCGAACCAGTTCGCGGCGATGCCGTCGCTGCACTTCGGCTGGGCGCTGATGGTCGCGATCGGCCTGATCGCGGCGACCCGGTCGCGGCTGCGCGCGCTGTGGCTGCTGCATCCGCTGCTCACCCTGCTGGTGATCGTGGGCACCGCGAACCACTACTGGCTCGACGCGATCGTCGCGACCGCGCTGCTCTGCGTCGCCCTCGCCGTGGTCCATCCGCCGCACCGGGCGGTGACGACCGCGAAGGCCGGCCGGGGGCGCGCGTACGCCGAGGCCCCCGTGCGGGATCTGCCCGAACTCGTGGGAGCGGGGCGATGAACCCGACGCTCACCGCCGTCGTCCTGTCCCTCTTCTCCGCCGTCGCGTACGCCTCCGCGGCCGTCGCACAGGAGCGGCTGGCGGCCCGTTCTTCCGGTACGGGCACGCTGCGCCTGCTGGCCCGCGGCGCCTGGTGGTGGTCGGTGTCGCTGAACGCCGGGGCCGCGCTGCTGCACGTCGCGGCCCTCAAGTACGGAACGCTCACACTGGTCCAGCCGCTCGGGGCGCTCACCCTCGTGGCCGCCGTGCCGCTGGGCGCGCGGATCGCCGGACGGCGGGTCAGCGCGGTCGAGTGGCGCGGAACGGCGCTCACACTGATCGGCCTTGCCGCTCTGCTCGTCACCGCGTCCGGGCCCGCGCCGGACGATGTGCTGAGCCTGCCGCAGGCGTTGGCCGTCGCGGGAACGACCGCCCTGGTCATCGGCGGGCTGTCGCGCGGAGCTCGGCCGGGTCTGCGGCACGCCACGGCCTCCGGGTTCGCCTCGGGCGTGGCGTCGGCGCTCACCCAGACCGTCACCGTGGCCGCGACGGACCGCTCGAACTCGCTGCTGAGCGCCCAAGTCGTCCTGGTGGCACTGCTCGTGGCCGTCTTCGCCGCGGGCGGACTGCTGCTCTCGCAGACCGCCTACCAAGGCGGACTCGGTGCCCCGCTGGCCGTCGTGACGCTCGCCAACCCGCTGGCCGCGGCGCTGATCGGGCTGTCGCTGCTCGGCGAACGCCTCCAGGGCGGCGCGGAAGGCCTGTTGCTCGCGCTCGCGGGGGCGTCGATCGCCGGGTGGGGCGTGGTGACGCTGTCCCGCTCGGCGCCCGAGTCGGCCGCCGTCCCGATGGACGCTCCCATGGACACCCTCGTGGACGACGACCACCCGGTCGCCGCGGTGCTGGCGCTGGAGCCGGGATCGGCGGCGTACGAACCCTCGTTGGTGCCCCGGCAGCCCAACTCGGGCCATCTGACGTCACTGTAGGAACAGGCGGTTCGCGTTCGGCTGCCAACGGCGGGAACAAGCGAGAAGGGCGGTCGCGGAGAGATCCGCGACCGCCCTTCCGCACAACCGGGACCGGTCAGCCCAGTCCGCGGGAATCCTGCTTGAGCGCCGTGTCGACGGTGAGCGCCGTCGCGACGACGAGGCTCAGCAGCGGCTCGGGGAGCTGGAAGTGAATCTGCAGGACGTAGTTGTCCGCGGTGGTGAACATCGTCTTGGCGAGGCCTTCCCAGGTCTTCGTGATCCGGGCCACCTCCTTGTCGGTGTGGTCGACGATCGCGAAGTTCCAGGCACGCCAGTTCTCCGCCTTGATCGCACCGACCTTCTGGCCGTCGACGTTCATCGCGAAGTTGATCTTGCCGATCATGTTCTGCTGCACGATCTCGCCGACGGGCGAACCGTCCGGACGCGTCACGATCACCCGCGACTTGAATATCTTCGCGGGACGCGTGAGCAGCAACTGCGGCTGACCGTGCGCGTCACGGATCTCCAGCCGGTGCGTCAGGTACTGGTCGAGGTCGGAGACGAAACGCAGGATCTTCCTGAGCACGCCCTGCCCGACCTCGACGACCGAGCCGATCAGGCCGCCCTGCTGGTCCATGACCTTGTACTCGTTGGTCAGCTCGATCAGCTTGGCCTTCTGGTTCACCACCAGGACCGGCTCGGTGAACAGCGTGCCACCGCCGGCGCCGCTCGGGGCCACCCCGGCCTGCTGCTGCACCTGACGCTGGACGCGCGGGTCGGAAGCCGCAGCCTGCCGAGGAAACGCCTGCTGCGGCGGCTGGGCCTGCTGCGGTATCTGCTGGGCGGCCGGAGCCTCCTGGTCGGTCCACTGCGAGCCGTCCCAGTAACGCTGCGTCTGGGGCTTCCCGTTCGGGTCCGGATACCAACCTGCAGGAGTGTTCGAATGCGTGGTCACCGGGGCACACTACCGCGACACGCCACAACGTGGACCGGCGGTCGGGTAACCATCAGACGGTGATGAGGGCAGGGTCGCTGACGCCGGGCCGGCCATTCTCGACATGTCCGGCGAATCGCCGCAGGAAGCCCGCTTCCGTGTCGGAGACGACGGTCAGGTCGTACCAGCACTTGCTCGCCCGCAGGTCCACCGTGTGCTTCACGGTCGCGCCCGCCCGCACCCGGAGGACCTGAGACTGTCCGCCGTAGCCGTTCGTGAGCGTGAGCGTCGCCGTGGCGGAGCCCTTGTTGACGAGGGTGAGCTCCACGTCACAGCCGGTGTGGCGGGCGGTGACCTCGGGTCCCGCCGCCTTGCCGACGCCCTTGAACGTGCGCAGGAAGCCGTTCGGACCGTGCACCGTGAGGTCGTACGAGCCGCCGGAGTACGCCGAGTTCCAGGTGTCCGAGATGGTCTTGCCGGCTTCGGTGGTGTACGTCCAGGGGCCGTCGGTGCGGTTGCCGGAGGTCACGAGGAAGGCCGCGCCGGCCTTGGCGCCGGAGCCGAAGGTCAGCGTGAACTTGCCGGCCGCGGTGTCCGCCGAACCGTCCACGAGAGGCGCGTACTTGAGGGGGCGCGACGGGCGCGAACCGCGCTCCTGCCGGGGCAGGGCGGGGCTGGCCGGCGGGGTGGGCACGTAGTCGGGGTGGCGGTTGGTGTCCGGCGGCCGGTAGCCGTCGGTGTCGGGCAGCACGACCGGTTCGGTGTCCTTGTGCGCGAAGTCGAAGGCGGCCGTGAGGTCGCCGCTGATGGCGCGCCGCCAGGGCGAGATGTTGGGCTCGCGCACCCCGAACCGGGCTTCCATGAACCGGATGATCGAGGTGTGGTCGAGCGTCTCGGAGCAGACGTAACCGCCCTTGCTCCAGGGCGAGACGACGAGCATCGGCACCCGCTGGCCCAGTCCGTAGGGTCCGGCGGCACGGCTCACGTCACCCGCGTAGAGGTCCGGACCGACGTCGACGGTCGACCTGCCCTGCGCGGCGGACTGCGGCGGGAACGGCGGCACCAGGTGGTCGAAGAAGCCGTCGTTCTCGTCGTACGTGATGAACAGCGCCGTCCTGCCCCACACCTCGGGGTTCGAGGTGAGCGCGTCCAGCACCTGGGAGATGTACCAGGCGCCGTAGTTGGCGGGCCAGTTGGGGTGCTCGGTGAACGCCTCGGGAGCGGCGATCCAGGAGATCTGCGGCAGCGTCCCGCCCTGCACGTCGGCCCGGAGCTGGTCGAAGAAGCACTCGCCCTTGCGGGCGTCGGTGCCGGTGCGGGCCTTGTCGTACAGCGGTTCGCCCGGCTTGGCGTTGCGGTACTGGTTGAAGTACAGCAGCGAGTTGTCGCCGTAGTTGCCCCGGTAGGCGTCGGGGATCCAGCCCCAGGAGCCGTTCGCGTCGAGCCCGTCGCCGACGTCCTGGTAGACCTTCCAGGAGATCCCGGCCGCCTCCAGCCGCTCCGGGTACGTCGTCCAGCCGTACCCCGCCTCGTCGTTGCCGAGGACCGGGCCGCCGCCCTTGCCGTCGTTGCCCGTGTAACCCGTCCACATGTAGTAGCGGTTGGGGTCCGTGGAGCCGATGAACGAGCAGTGGTACGCGTCACAGATGGTGAACGAGTCGGCCAGCGCGTAGTGGAACGGGATGTCGTCACGCGTCAGGTAGGCCATCGTCGTCGCCGACTTGGCGGGCACCCACTTGTCGTACTTGCCCTTGTTGAACGCGGTGTGCCCGTCGCTCCAGCCGTGCGGGAGGTCCTGGATGAACGCGAGACCGAGGTCGTCCGCCTCCGGGTGGAAGGGGAGCACGTCCTTGGTGCCGTCCGACTGGTACCAGACCGACTTGGTGCCCGTCGTGGTGGCCGGGCGCGGGTCGCCGAAGCCGCGGACACCGCGCATCGAGCCGAAGTAGTGGTCGAACGAACGGTTCTCCTGCATCAGGACGACGATGTGCTCGACATCCTCGATCGTGCCCGAACGGCGGTGCGCGGGCAGAGCCGCCGCACGCTGGATGATGCCGGACAGCGTGGTGAACGCCGCTGTACCACCGGCGAGTTGGAGGAATCGACGTCGATTCACGTGAGGCATGAGTGGGTGACCTCTTGTCCTGACGGGCCTTGCGGCCGGAGGCTGATGGAACGTGCGCGAAGGGAGTGTTCCAAGCGCACCAAACGTCAGGAAAGGGCCCTGTATCCCTTGCGTGAAACTCGGCGGTACGCGAAGCGAACGGTTCCGGACGCGGCACCGGGGTCCGGGGCGACGTGACGAGACAGCGGCTCCCGATCCGCCTCGGAGCGATCCGCTCCGCAACCGCGCGTCCGCCGACGGCTCATCGGTCGGCCCACCCGTCGGAGCCCTCCACGGCGGCCGGGCCTTCGGGGCGGTCGGGCCACTGCCTCGCCAGCATCCGTCGGGCGGTACGGCGGACGTCCGGGTCGGAATCGGCCCTGGCGGCCAGGACGGCAGCCAGGGTCTCGGGGCGGTCGGGGCGGTACTGCGCCAGCGTCCACAGGGAGGCTTCGCGGGCCTCGCGGTTGGGATGGTTGGTGGTGGCCTGGAGGGTGGCGACGGCCTCCGGACGGTCGGGCCAGTACTTCCCCAGCGTCTGCAGCGCGGTCCGCCGCACAAAGGGGTCAGGGGTGGTGGTGGCCGTCTGGATGACGGCCAGGGTCTCGGGGTGGTCGGGCCAGCACTCGCCCAGCGTCTCCAGTGCGGTGAGACGCACATACGGGCTCGGGTCCATCGTGGCGGCCCGGACGGTGGCCAGAACCTCGGGGTGATCGGGCCAGTACCTCGCCAGCAGCGGCAGGCACACGACACGGGTCTCGCCCTCGGGATCGGTGACGGCCTCGTGGACGGTCGGCAGCGTCTCGGGGTGGCCGGACCAGTACTCCGCCAGCAGCGGCAGGGCCAGTTCGCGGACCTCGGCCTCGGGGTCGGTGACGGCCTCCTGAATGGCGGCCAGGGACTCGTAGCGGTCGGGCCAGTGCCTCCCCAGCGCCCGCAGGGCGGTGTGGCGAACCTCGTGGCTGGGGTCGGTCGCGGCGGTCTGGACGGCGGCCAGGGTCTCGGGGTGCTCGGGCCAGGTGTCCGCGAGATACTCCAGGAACTGGCTGCGGTCGGCAGCGTTTTGGGCGGTCGCCACGAGACCGCGGACCCGGTCCGGACTGTCTCCGAGCGGGGTGCCGGCGACATGGTCGGGCTCGGAGTCGGCCGGATCCACGGGCGGTGCCGCGGGGCCGACGTGCTCGTGGTTCCGGCGTGTCCGCGCCGCGCACCGGCCGTTCGTCTCCGTCCCGACCGGCTCGGCGGGCCGCCCGTCCCCCGCCGGGGTCCCGGCCACGGCCGCCGCGGCGGCGCCGTCCGGCACCGCCGCGTCCTCCTCCGGAGCGGCCGACGGATCCGTCACGGGGGACGCCGCGAGGACCAGCGCGGCCGCGGCCGCCCAGGTCCGCTCCGCCGCACAGGTCCGGCGCACCCGGGCGGCCTGCCCGAACGCCGCTTCCCGGTCCTCCAGCACCTCGGCGATCCGGCGGCCCCACTCCGCCGCATCCGCCTCCTCGTGACCCGTGACGGGGACGACCGTCCGGTCCGCGTCCTGTGCCGGCAGGACTTCACGCAGCAGCACGCCCAGACCACTCCGGTCGGAGACAAGCAGCGGAACCCCGGCCGTGACGGCTTCCAGTCCTGCCAGGCCGAACACCTCGGCCCGCGACGGCATCAGCACCAGGTCGGCGCTCTCCCGCTCCTGGCGCAGCCACGCCCCCTCGGTGGCGTAGTGACGCATGCTCACCTCCAACCACGCGGGCCGGGAGGCCCACTCCAGGGCCCGCTCGCGCAGACCCTCGTTCCCGTCCCCGCGCTCGCCCGGATGCGCGTCGTACAGCACCAGGTCGACGTACCTGCCGGGCGGCAGCCGGTCCAGTGCGTACGCCAGCGCCCGCGCGGCGATGTCCGTGCCCGTGGCCTGCCAGTCCTCCGGCCGGCCCACGAGCAGCACCCGCGGCAGATGCGACTCCGGCGGCTTCCACTCGGGCAGCGCCGCCCAGACCTCCGGCGCATCGGTGTCGTCGAAGCCGGGGTCGAGCCGGACCACCTCGCCCGGCTTCCGCGCGGGAAGCTCCCTGAGCAGCCAGGCGGCTAAACGCGTTCCCACCGCGAGCACATGGTCGGCCTGTGAGGCCAACTCGACCTCGAACCGGGCGTGTTCCTCCTCCGGCGCCGCCTCCTCGGTGCCGCCCCACTCCGACGCGTTCGATGCCATGTGCACCAACTGGACCAGCCGCGCCGCGGGGTAGGCGGTTCGCTTCAGTCTCAGCGCCGACGGTCCGGTGATCCGGCCGTGTCCCACGATGATGTCCGGCACGACCCCACCGGGCAGTACGGGAACATGGCCCGTCCCCGCTCCGTCGCCGGCACCGGAGACCCGCGGGAGCTCCAGCAGCGTCACACCGAGCGCCCGTGCGTCGTCCCACTGCCATTGGCCCTGCTCGCCCAGCGCCGCACAGAACACCTGCGCCCCGGCCGCGGCCAGCGCCGCGCACAGCTGCCGGTTGAACGCGCTGACCCCGCCGAGGGCCGGCGCCCACGCCGTGGTCATCACCAGAACGCGCACCGTCGTCCCCCTCGCACCGTCCGCCATCACCGATTCCCCCGTCCCGTAACCATGATCACGGAGTGCTAGCCGCCAGCCGCGAACAGGGAGAGCATGCCGATCCCGGCACCGGCGATGACCAGTGACGTGGTGAGGAAGAAGGCCAGGAACACCAGAAGGCAGCCAAGTTCCCGCTGGGCGCGGCGGTCGCCGGGCAGGGCGACCGTGGCCTTGTCCGGGCGCTCCGGCAGATAGGAGACGGTGAACAGGTCACCGGGGACGGTGGTGTCCGGAGCGGTGTCCTCGAACCGGACCTGTCGGCCGTCCCGCGTGACGAACTCGAAGAGGTGGTGCCGTCGCAAGGAGGAGGGACGCCCGCCGCCGGAGCGCCGCACCGTCTCGATTCTTATGCATCTGCCCTCGGTCCGCAGACCGTGCCGCTGCGCCCGGGTCCGCCGGCGGACCCTGTTCACCGACGTCACCGCCATGGCGATGGGGGCGAGCACGAACAGAGAAATGACGGCGGCGAACACAAACGCGATGAAGCTCATTCGAAGTTCCCTTGGTGCACATGATGCTGATGGTGCGTCAGAACGCGTGAAGCGACGCGAACGGCGGGGCGCCCGCCCCGGGACGCCGCACGCGCCGGACGGGTTCACCCGACACCGCCGCGCACCCGCGGCTCGACCGGGCCGGTCCGGATACGACCGTCCGGCCCGCGGGAAGCACGGGCCGCGCGGCCCCCTCCGCAGGAAGACGGGCACCAGGTCACTTCCGTTCCATCAGCACCACCCGTCCCGGACCGCGCCCGAAGAGGTGAGGCGACGGTGGAGCCCGCCGTACGTCAACTCGGCTATGTCGAGGCGTCGTTCGTCACGTCATGTGATGTCGCCGACAGAGGCGGTAGCAAGGCGGGCAGGAGACGGCCGGCGCGTTTCCGGTCAGCAGCCGTTGCCCTTGGGGGTGAAGTCCATGCGGGTGTGCCTGTCCGTGCCGATGGCCGCGTCGTAGGTCGTTCTGCCGACCTGGAACCAGACGTCGTCCTGTGTGGCGTCGCCGTCGAGGTCGTCCAGGCTGACGCACCAGTGTTCCGGACGGACGACGCGCGTGTAGGTCTCGGTTCCGCTGCGGACCTGCTTGCAGTTCCTGGACTGCTCGGTGGAGTACCAGGTGCGGGTGTGCCGCTTGGTGCCCGAGCCGGTGCTGGTGGTGTGTTTGACACGCCGCGTGGTCGAGGTGCACTTCCTGGTCGTCCGCGGCCGCGTGGCCCGGGTGGTCCTGGCGGCGAGGTGGCGGACCTCGTCCCGGAGCCCGAAGACGCTCGCGTCCGTCGTGGTGGCCGGGTCCGGCCGGGACTCGTCGGCAACGCCCCCGCTGTTCCGGCCACCGTCGGCCGAGTGGTCCGTGCCGTCGTGGGCGTCACCCCCGCTGCCGCACGCGCCGAGCCCGGCTATCAGTACCGCCGTCACCGCGGCCGTCACAAGTCGCTTGAACATGTCTTCCTTTGCGATCGACGGCCCGCAGCGTAACGGATCACCGGCCGAGGGCCGAACCAGCGCCGCCCAGGAGGAAACGCGGGTTCCGGCGACCGCTCGCCGGCCTCACGGCACGCTGACCTCCGGGCCGGCGTGGATGCTGCCGCCGCCCAGGGGTGTCGCGTCCGAAGCATCGGCCGGGAGGCGCCGTACGGCCGGGACACAGAGCAGTGCGAGGGCGGCGGGGACCGCGATGAGGCTCATCGCGTAGAGCGTGGGCCGCACGCCGAGGGACTCGGACAGCGGACCGGCGAGCACAAGACCCAGCGGCATGAGTCCCGTCGACAGCAGATAGTCGTACGAACTCACGCGGGACAGGGCGGATTCGGGAATGTGCGTCTGGAGCGCGGTTTCCCAGATGACGAAGAAGAGGGAGACGGCGACACCGGTCACCGCTTCAAGAATCGCTATCAGAGCGAGCGGCGCGCCGGACCCGATGATGAGCGCCTGACAGGAGCCCACGGCGAGCGCCGCGGCGGCCAGCGCCATGGGACGGCCGACCTTGAGCCGGTAGGCGCACACATCTCCGACGACGGAGCCGATGCCGAAGCCCACGGTCACGACCGACCAGCTTGCCGCACCACCCCACTGGTCCTCCGCCAGGACAGGCCCCAGCACGAACACGGACGGCAGTACGACGACGTGGTAGACCGCAATGGCGGCCATGCCGGACCACACCCACGTCCGGCCGCGCACCTGCGCCCAGCCGGCGCGCAGTTCGCCGAGGAAGCTTCCTCCGGGGGTGCCCCCCATCGCCTCGGGTGCCGTGCCGCGGGGTCTCAGCCGGGCCAGGAACGCGGCACTCACCGCGAAGGTCAGGGCGTCCGCCGCCAGGGCGCCGCCGGGGCCGGCCGACGCGACCAGCACCCCGGCCAGGGCCGGACCGACGACCAGCCCGGACGACTGGACGAACCCGCGCAGGGCGTTCGCCTCGCGCAATCGGTCAGCCCCGACGACCAGGGGGATCAGTCCTGTGGCCGCGGGCATGAAGAACGCGTCCGCCGTGCCGAACACGATCATCAGCAGCACAAGATGCGACACCTCGGCAACACCGGTCAGCAGCAGGACCGCGGCGAGCCCCTGCACGACGAACCGCACGAGGTCCGAGACGAGCATGATGCGGTGCCGCTGGAACCGGTCCGCCCAGACCCCGCCCACCAGGGCGAACAGCAGCATGGGCAGGACCCCCGCCGCCGCCAGCAGCCCCACGTCGGAGGCGGACCCGCCCACCGAGAGCACGGCGAAGGGTACCGCCACGAACGACATACGATCGCCCACCACCGACAGGGACTGCCCGACGAACAGGCGGGCGAACTGCGGCTCGTCACGCAGCACGCCAGGAACCAGGGACTTCACGCGGTGACCGATCAGGAAAAGGAGAAAGAGGACTGCGGCGCCCGATGGTAAGCAGCGCCGCCCTCGGCGGTCACCTGGATTCCCGGGCCGGAGGCCGTTCCGGCCGGCTTACCGCAAGGCAGGGCACCTGAAGCCTGGCCCCGGCCGCGTACGGCCGCCCCACGGCATCGTCGGCGTGGTCGGCGTCGTCCAGGTCAGCCGCAGGACAGCAGGCCCGCTTTCTGCTTGGCGTCGAGGACGCGATGGACGCTCTGTTCCACTTGCCCGCGGAAGGTCGCGCTCTGCGCCATCCGAGCCCGTACCGCATTGGTCATGGCCGGGATCAGATTCGGTTCGACGGTCAGAACCACGTCACCGCCGGCCGACAGGAACTTGACCGCGCGGTCGCCCGGGGACACGGCCTTGACCGCCACCGCGATGCCGAGGTCGTCCGACACGACCACGCCCTTGAAACCCAGATCCTTGCGCAGCAGTGTCTGGATCACCGTCGGGGAGAACGCGGCCCGGTTCTTCGGGTCGATCTTGCTGTAGGTGGCGGAGGAGATCATGACGAAGGGCGCCCCGGCCTGGATGCCGGACTTGAACGGTGCGATGCTCGAACTCTTGCTCGTCGTCACGGTGTCCACGACGTTGGCCGTGGTGTCGGTGTTACCACGGACGTTGCCGAGTCCGGGGAAGTGCTTGAGCGTGGCCAGCACCCCGGACTGGGCGGAGCCCACGAGGAACGCGTCGCTGTGGGGAGCCACCGTCGCAGCGGTATGACCGAACTCGCGGTTGTACCGACCGATCGGAGCGTTGGCCGTTCCCAGACTCGCCGGTACGACATCCGCGACGGGCGCGAGGTTCAGGTTCACGCCGGCCGACTTGAGCTCCTTGGCCCACACGGCGGCTTCACCGCGCAGTTTCTCCGTCGTCCAGCTTCCCTGCGTCAGGGCGCTCGGGATGGTCGAGAACCCGGGGCCGGACAGCACCTGCACCTGTCCGCCCTCCTGGTCGGTCGAGACCAGGAGGCCCACACGATGTCCTGCCGCGCTGTCCGCCTTCGCCTGAAGGCTGTCGACCAGGGTCTTCGTCGCCTTCGTCCCGGCCTTGCTCCGCCCGGCCAGGAACACCGAGCCGACGTGGTACTGGCGCATGAGCTGGATCCGCTTGCTGTCGGGAGCCGACGGCGTGACCGATCCCATGAAGAGCTGACCGACCCGCTGGGGGACGGTCATCCCCCTGAACGTCCTGTCGGCGCACGTCGGCACCGCGAATCTGGTGCTCGCGGCGGACGTGCTGATCGTGGCGGCCTGAGAGACCTCCACACCGCCCACTCCGGCCGCCGCCAACGACAGAGCCAGCGAGGACGCGAGCCAGACGGAACGACTGCTGCTGGAACGGTGGCCGGGCGACGGGTGCGATGCCATGGAGCTACTCCGGGTGTGCCTGCTGCGGGCCGTTCGTGTCGTGAGCGGGTAGTCGGTACCCGATTTCAGGGTACCCGCACACATGTCCCTTGGCCCGGGCCTGTACCGGCGGGGATGCCGAACCGGTCCGGCGGATCAGCGGACACGCACGAGTCCGGACCTGTCGTAGGTCGCGGTCGGCAAGCCGTCCATCGGACCGTAGCGGCGCAGCACGAACCGGACTCCGGCCTCCGGCGCCGGAGGCCGGTTCCGGAGCCGGCCGGGGCTCGGCCGCGCCGCTGATCACCACCAGCGAGATCGCCACCCGCGCCGGCCGGACCCCGCTCGCCGGGTCCACACCGGCGTCGTCACCGGCGTGGACCCGGCGCGGACAGGTTCGGCACCCCTCAGAGCTGCGCGGCCGGCTCCAGGGCCTCGACGGCCGCTGCCGCGGCGGCGGAGTCCTGCCCGTAGAAGATGTCGATGTCGACCTCCTCGCCGCCCATGGTGAGCGTGTCCCAGGCACCGCTGAGGACCAGCATGCGCAGCGTGCCGCTCTCCAGGGTCCCCAGCCGTTCCAGGATGGCCTCGTCGTCCGGCAGTCCGGACATGCGCTTCTCCAGCCGGGAGCGGATCCCGCGCAGCCGCTCCAGCAGCGTCGCGGTGTCGGCCTCGCGGTCCGGCTCCTCGGCGATCCCGTCGATGCCGTGCGCGATGATGTCCTTGATGGCCCAGGTGGCACCCTGGTCGTCGGTGGTCACCATCGCCTTCCACGCGCGGCTCTTGTGGCGGTACTGGAGCATCGACATGGCGGCCTCGTGGCGCAGGAAGTCCGCGTCCCGGAAGGGTTTCCCGTTCCACGCCCCGTTCAGCGACCGTGCGAGCGAGATCGCCGAGGCCAGGCCGCTGTTGAGCCCCCGCCCCGGCCAGAAGTGGATGGCGTTGGCGGCATCGCCCAGCAAAAAGCCGTACGTACCCGTTGAGTTGGCCGTTGGTGGCAGCAACTCAGCGGTGAAACGGGGGCGTTGCACCATGTCCAGCCGGAAGGAGGTGACCGCGCTCAGTTCGTCGGGCTCGACGCCGAACAGGCGCAGCCCTTCGCCCACCCGCTTCCACAGGGCCGAGCCCTTGATGAGGGCCGGCAGGAACAGGGTGCTGTGCGTGGAGCACTGGAAGTCGCCGTGCTCGTCGCGCCCCATCAGGCAGGGACGAGAGGCGATGCACTCCTCGAAGACGCGGCGGACCGGATCGATGCCGACGACCTCCGCGGCCTCCGCGTCCGTCAGGCGCATGTTGAGGAAGCCCTCGCCACGCAGGGAGTTCAGCAGGAACCGGTTCTGCCCGACGGTCAGCAGGACCGCCATGGGGTCGGCCAGAGCCGACTTCACGCGCAGTCCGAGGATGACGTCCTGGAGGTGACGGTCGTTCAGCGAGTAGATGGACTCGTCCGCTTTGCCGAACTTGGCGGCGAAGTGCTCACGGGTGTGAGACCGCCCGCCGTCACAGATCGCCAGTACGTGCTGGGTGGTCAGGGCGTCCTGTTGCTCGTCGATGCTGAACCGGGCGGGGACGAGTCGGATCCGGCCCGACTTCTCGTTGGCCACCTCCAGAAGCCGGTCCTCGATGTAGGCGATGCGCATGTTGCGCGGGTGGTGATCGCCGATCGAGTCGGGGCCGGAGGGCCACATCTCCGTGTAGTGGTCCGGGTCGAAGAGCCGGGCCTGCGTCTCCTCGGGCAGGCTGAGGTACTGCCGACTCTGTACGGTCACGACCTGTTGGCGCCGCACATTGCCCTGGCTCAGGTCCTTCCAGACGATCCGGCGCCCCTGCTTGCGCCAACGGCCGTCGTAGACGGTGATGTCCACCTGGGCGCCGAGAAAGTGCTCCAGCAGGAGGGCGAGTGACAGGCCGACGGGGCCTCCGCCCGCGATGGTGACCCGCAGCACCGGACCGCGTTCGATCTCCTCGTCACCGTGGGTCAGGGACCTCGGCAAGGAGAGTGCCATGATCGTCTCCATGGCGTCCGCGACCTCGAACCGGAACTCCTGGTCGCCGATGGTGATGTCGTCCCCGGGCTCGAGGAGCCGGGAGTCGATCTCCTCCCCGTTCACCGCCGTGCCATTGCTGCTGCCGCAGTCGCGCAGAACGTAGCCCTGGGTGTCATCGAGGACGATCTCCGCGTGGAAGCGCGAGACGCTCAGGCTGGAGACGACGACGGTGTTCTCGGGATTACGTCCGAAGGTGACCCGGGTGCCGATCACCGGTATGCGTTCTCCGGCCAGTATTCCTTCGCGTCCAACAAGCACCGGTGCCACGGGACTTCCTTCCGAGGATGACGACATTGCTGCTGTCGCGGTGCCACCGGATCGCACCGCTGCGCGGGTGTGGCCGGGCAGCGTGTGACGGGTACGACGGAGCGACATCCGCTCGACGTTTGTGAACGGTTGATGGTGCAGTTCTGACAACGGCGTAGAGTCGCTTGACCGGTACGGATGACCCATCATGCCCGATTCCGAGGCCGTTCGGGAGAGGGCTTCCGGCGACGGTCGCCCGCCAGGTACACGTGACGCCGCGCCCCCCATCGCGTGCCCGCCCGGTTCCCGGTCGCGCAGGCGGCCCGGTGCGAGTGAATCCGCCGACCGGTGCGTCGGCTCCGGGGACTTCCCCGGGCGGCAATCCCGGCGATCTGCTCAACCACCCCGTCGGCGCTGGTTGTCCATCCTCGGGTCGCCGACAGCTGCCCGGGTCCGGGCCGTGCGGCTTACAGAGTCGAAGTGTGCGCCTCCGTCATGCGAAGCCGCCTCCTTGTGCGGTGCACGGTCCGTCACCCCGGATCGCGGTGGTCACCGTGCTTCGCACCGCCTGCCCAAGAACCACGCAGGGCACGGACATACCCGCGCGGCATCATGTCCAGGCGTCGCCCGGGTACGCGGAACGGACGACTGCCGGACGTCCGCCGGACCCGGTCGAGGACTATGCTGCCGTACGGGCGTCCCAGACCCTGGCGGCTTGTCGTTGCTCGACACAGATGGCTGCGGGGAGCGGACTCTTCGTCCGTGACCCGGCGCATCCCTGGAGGGAACTGGGCGGGTCCGGTGTGCTGTCGCACCGGCTGTCGGACCGGCCGTTGCTCCGCCTCCGCCGAACGTATGCCCTGCCGGCAGCGCGCCATGGGGGCCCGGATCCCCGGCGTCACCGCGTCCACTGCCGGATGGTCCACCGAACCGAGGCATCATGCCCCGACCGCAGCTCACCGTCTGCCGCCATGACCGGGGGAAGCAGGTACTGATCACCCTGGCCGGTGAGATCGACCTGGAATCGGCCCCGCTGGTACGCACGGCACTGGCGCGATTTCTGAGCGACGGCATCCGCACCATCGACATCGACCTCACCCCTGTCACCTTCTGCGACTGCACCGGCCTCAACGTCTTCCTCCACGCCGCGCAGCGGACCACCGAGGCCGGCGGGACCCTGCGGCTGCACCACCCGCCACCGACACTGGAGCTGATCCTCGACCTCACCGGCTCCGGGTTCCTGCTCCTCGACGCTCCGCTCGGGCAGCCGTCACCTCCGCTCGGGGATGTCCCGGCTCCGACCGCCCGGATCCCGCGGCGCCGGGCTGTTCCGCTCGCCTCGGTGCTCTCGGGTGATGCGCGGTGACGGCCCGGGCGGGGCGGCGGCGGCCACCAAAGCCCGGGCCGGCACTTTCTGAACCGTTTCACCGCCGCCATCCGGCGGCCGGGCTTCGCCATGGTGATCGCGGAGACGGACGGCCTGGTGGGATGTGCTTTCGGATTCCCGGTGCGCAACCGCCTTCGGAGGGCATCGGATGACGGCAACGACGCCACAAGCAGTCGGCTGAGCACGGTCGGTGGCTGTCGGCCCGAGAGAGGCCATAGGAGAGCACGGTTGATGCGACGCCCAGGAAAAGTACGAGCCGCGCCACCCGCAGTAACATGGACGGTGGGTTGGCTCACTCTCACGTGCAGCCGCCCGGAAGGGCGACTCCGGCGTGTTTGCGCCGGAGTCGTTGCGTGTGTGCGCCGGAGTCGTTGCCGGAGCCGAACCGGCGGTCCCGACCGGGCCGCGACCGTCCGCTGCGCGGCTCGCGACGACGGGCGTCCCGCCCAAGAGGGACAGCGCATGATCCGGTCAGCCGAGATCCGCGAGTGGCGCACCCCTCACAAGGACCGTCGGCCGCACGACGGGGGCGCGGCGCTTCCGGGGACGAACGGGCGCTTCACCCCGGGCTGTGTTCCGCCGGCGAAGCCCAGAAGCCGCGTCCGGTCGACCCTGGAACCCTGATCGGGTGCGGGGTTGGCGGGAGCACTCGGCCTGGGCCGGGCGCCGGCGAGCAGTTGAGGAGCGGGCTCGTGTGCTCAGTGTGCCCGGTGTGCCTCGAACGGACGCGGTTTCCGTGCCGAGCCGGCCAAGGCGATCTCCGCGAGCCCGGTGTGGCCGAAAGCCCCCCGCAAAACCTCTTGTTGCCAGGCCGGTTCACCGGTCACCCGCGGCGTTCGGCCGTTTCACCGGTCACTCGCGGTGTTCGTGGTCCCGGCGGTCCTCGCGCCTCCAACGCGCCCGGTTCTGACGGCTGTAGCGGCGGTCCCAGCGGTTCTGGCGGTCCCGGCGCTCCTCGTAGTCCCGGTAGCCGTTGCGATCGGAACCGTCGCCACGGATCCAGCCTCCCCCGCGATCGCGGCCGTAGCGGGTGGCGCCGAAGAACAACACGGCCGCGGCCACCCACCAGAGGGGATTGAGAAATCCTAGGCCGAACAGGACGACGATCGGCACGAGAAGCAGAACGAACACGGCGGGCCTCCCCGGAGCGGAACGAACCATCACTGCCGGGGGCCAGGGCCTGTTCACACAGCCTAGCCCTTCCACGTGGTTGCGGATAGCGCACCGTGTCCGCGGTGTCCGACGGAAGCGGTCGGAAGCGGATGGCCACTTGACGTCTGTCCGGGGAGTACGGCGAGGGCTAACGTGCATGGTTAGGCCCCAGCCCCCGGCAGCGTCGATCACCTGTCGCGCTCCCTCGGGGGCGCACCTCACGCATCAGTGCCGGACTCCGTCCCGTCAACCAACGGGCCGTTCCAGCACGCGCCGTCGCTACGGCCCCTGGCAGCTTCGATGCGCCCCGGGCGGGCACCCTCGTGCTGTCCGCCGCGTCGCACGCATACCACCGCAGGCGGTACACATGTACGCGCTGATCGTTCCGGCTTCGACCCCCTTCGTCCTGCTCGCTGCCGTGATGGGCCTGTCCTGGTGGGAGGACCGCATCCTGCCGGCGCCGTCGGCCGAGCCGGCGAACGCTCCCGCCGAGGCTCTGTTCGCCCCAGCGGCCCCTGCCCAGCCCGCGGAACTCCCGCTTGTCGAGACCACGTTGACCAGGGAAGTGAGGTAGCCGGGCGTCTACCGACGGTACGGCGTGGGCCATGCCGCTCCGGATCATCCGGACGGCTCATTCCGCCTTCCGATTCGCCCGGACTCCGCGGAAGTCAGAATTTCCCCCGATCCGGAGGACCGGCATCGGTCCTGTCGATACCTGCCACCCGGCAGGACCCGGTCACCGACGCGGACCGACGAACCACGGCTCCCGTTCAGGCAGTTCCGGGAGATCTCCCGCGAGCGCGGGCAGGTGAGGCTTCTTCGGCGGAGCGGACGGTACAACGGGAGACGGCCCGGCTGACGGTGTCTCACCCGCGTTCAACGCCCCGGCACGGCATGGAAGCCGCCCGATCACCGCCGTGTACATCGTGGTGCCCCTCTCCGGGCCAACCAGGAGACCTGCCTCGGGACTATGCTGCGTACGGACGTCCCAGACCCCGGCGGGCCACCACTGCTTGGCCCACATGCCTGCGGAAAGCGGATCACTCGTCCGCCCGCCGCGCGCATCCCCTAGGTGACCGGCTGGGTCCTACGCTCCGGAACAACGGCTGCTGGATCGGTCATTCACCTGTCTGCACGACCGTACGACCGTACCGCGTACCCGGTACGGTCTCGTGAACCGAGGCACCCCGTCCATGGGTATCCCACCGATCCTGAACGTCTGCCGGCACGGCACGGACAACCGGGCGCCTGTCACCCTGGCCGGCGTCGGCCGGCTCACCAGAGCCGGCCGGGCCTTGGCCTTCGCCTTCGCCGGAATCCTGGTTCGTCCGCACGCGCGGGGCCGGGACGAGGCACGGCGGCCGCAGGAGCGACCGGTCACCGAGCACCGGGCACCACTCGGTGTCACCTTGGCGGACCGGCCTGACCAGCCGATCCCGGCCGCTCTCCGCTGCTGGGATCGGACGGACGCCGAAGACGGCCGCGGGGCGGCCGACGGCACCGTGCTCCTGACGCCGGTTCTCCCCTTGGGGGTGCGAACGGCGGCGAGGCTGATGGGACTTGATCACCGCTCCTGGACCCGGTGGTGACCATGGTCCCCGGCAGCCGGTCGGCGCGGATCCAGGCTCTCGTGGCCGAGCAGGCGGCCCTGCGCGGCGCCCGGGTCGGCGTCCTCGACGTGTGCACGGCGGCAGTGGCGGCACTGCCGGTCGGCGGGGCCGGGATGTCCGCGATGTCTCGCGACCGGGCGAGTCATCCGCTGTGCAGCACCGACTCCGTCAGTCAGCATCTGGAAGAACTCCAGCTCACCCTGGGCGAGGGACCGTGTGTGGACGCCTACGTCCTCGGCTCGACGGTCCTCTGCCCCGACCTGTTGGCCGGTGAACTCCCGCGACATTGGACGGTGTTCACCGACGCGGCCCTGGAAGCCGGTGCCAGAGCGGTCTTCGCCTTCCCCCTGCAGATCGGGGCCGTAAGACCCGGCGTACTCGACCTGTACTCCAGCAGTTCGGTCGAGCTGGACGCGGAGGAGGTGGCCGATGCGATGGCCTTCGCCGACGCCGCCACGCTGATTCTGCTCGATGCCCGGATCAGTGAGACGGGTGTCCCGTTCGACACCCACGCGCCCGACGCGGACGCGGCCGGCACCGACCGGCCGGACGCCGCACCCTTCGACGACCTGGGCGGATACCGCGCCGAGATCGACCAGGCCACCGGCATCCTCATGGTCCAGCTCGACGTCGGCTTCGAGGAAGCCTTCATCCGGCTGCGCGCCCACGCGTACGCCCGAGGGACACGGCTCTCGGTGGTCGCCGCCGACGTGGTCGCCCACCGGCTCCGCCTCCCCCCGGACACGGCTCCGTCCGACATCCAACCGCCGGATGCGCGACCACCCGACGAGGAGTCCTGATGCTCACGCCCCATACACAGAGGTGTGCACGATGAAGGAACAGCTCATGGCCCGGACGTTCGTCGAGCTCGCCGACAGTCTCGTCGCCGACTTCGACCTCATGGACTTCCTGCGTCTGCTCACCGACCGCTGCGTCGACCTGCTCGACGCGAGCGCGGCGGGCGTCCTGCTCGCCGACCGTGACGGCGTACTGCGCGTCATGGCCGCCTCCGACGAACGGGTGCGCCTCCTGGAACTCTTCCAGCTCCAGAACCACGAAGGCCCCTGCCTGGACTGCTTCCACACCGGAGTCGCGGTCACCGTCCACGACCTGCGCAACGAGGCAGCCCGCTGGCCCCTGTTCGCCGCCCAGGCTCAGCTCAGCGGTTTCAACGCCGTCCAGGCGCTGCCCATGCGCCTGCGCGACGAGGTCGTGGGCGCCCTCAACCTCTTCTACACCGCCCCGGCGCCCATCAGCCCCGCCGCCGCCCCCTTCGCCCAGGCCCTCGCCGACGTCGCCACCATCAGCCTGCTGCAACAACGCACCACCGAGCGCAACACGCTCCTCAACGAGCAGTTGCAGTCAGCCCTCAACAGCCGCGTCCTGATCGAACAGGCCAAGGGAAAACTCGCCGAGCGCCGCCACACGGACATGGAACAGGCCTTCACCACCCTGAGGGCCTACGCCCGCTCCCACAACCGCCGCCTCTCGGATGTCGCCCGCGCCTTCATCGACGAAACCGAATTCCTCCCCGGTCTCAGTTCCCGAAGTTTCTGAGCAGCCCTCTTCAAGAAGGGTTCGTCATGCCACTCGATCCCCCTCACGAGACTTCGCTCGACACCCCTGTACGCATCGACGACATCGACGAGGAGGAACTGAACGCGCTGGACGCCCACTGGCGGGCGGCGAACTACCTGGCCGTCGGCCAGATCTACCTCATGTCCAACCCCATGCTGACCGAGCCCCTGGCACCCGAGCACGTCAAGCCGCGGCTGCTGGGGCACTGGGGTACCTCACCCGGACTGAATCTGGTCCACACGCACCTCAACAGGGTCGTGAAGGAAAGGGACTTGGACGCGATCTGTGTCTGGGGTCCAGGTCACGGCGGGCCGGCCGTGGTCGCGAACTCCTGGCTGGAGGGCAGCTACACCGAGATGTACCCGGACATCACGCGGGACGCCGCCGGCATGGCCCGCCTCTTCCGGCAGTTCTCCTTCCCGGGTGGCATCCCGAGTCATGTCGCGCCCGAGACACCCGGATCGATCCACGAGGGCGGCGAGCTGGGCTACTCCCTCTCGCACGCCTACGGGGCCGCGTTCGACAACCCAGGGCTCCTGGTGGCCTGCGTGATCGGCGACGGCGAGGCCGAGACCGGCCCGCTGGCCGCCTCCTGGCACTCGAACAAGTTCCTCGATCCGGTACACGACGGTGCCGTCCTGCCGATCCTGCACCTCAACGGATACAAGATCGCCAACCCGACGGTCCTGGCGCGGATACCGGAGCCCGAACTCGACTCCCTGCTCAGGGGATACGGCCACGAGCCCCTCCATGTCACCGGGAACGACCCCCGCGCCGTCCACCGGGCGATGGCCCGCGCCATGGACGAGGCGTTGGACCGTATCGCCGCCTTCCAGCACGCCGCCCGCACCGAGGGCACCGACTCCGCCGTCACCGAACGCCCACGGTGGCCGATGATCGTGCTGCGCACTCCCAAAGGCTGGACCGGACCCGCCGAGGTCGACGGCCTCCCGGTGGAGGACACCTGGCGAGCGCACCAGGTGCCCCTGTCGGCCGTACGCGAAAACCCGGACCATCTGCGGCAGTTGGAGCAATGGCTGCGCTCCTACCGGCCGGAGGAACTCTTCGACGAGCAGGGACGCCCCCGGGCACAGGTCCTGGCCTGCGTCCCCGACGGCGCGCACCGTCTGGGCGCCAACCCGCACACCAACGGCGGTCTGCTGCTGCACGACCTGCCCCTCCCGCCCCTGGAACGGTTCGCCGTCCCGGTCGACAAGCCCGGCGCGACGGCGCACGAGCCGACCCGTGTCCTCGGCGACCTGCTGGCGCGGGTGATGGCCGGCACGGGCGAGCGGCGGGACTTCCGGCTGGTCGGCCCGGACGAGACGGCCTCGAACCGTCTCCAGGCCGTCTACGAGGCGAGCGGCAAGGCGTGGGAGGCCCAGGTACTACCGACGGACGAGCACCTGGAACGCGGTGGCCGGGTGATGGAGATCCTGTCCGAACACACCTGCCAGGGCTGGTTGGAGGGCTATCTCCTGACGGGACGGCACGGCCTGTTCTCCTGCTACGAGGCCTTCGTCCACATCGTCGACTCCATGGCGAACCAGCACATCAAGTGGCTGCGCGTCGCCCGCCGGCTCCCCTGGCGCCGCCCGATCGCCTCCCTCAACTACCTGCTCACCTCGCACGTGTGGCGTCAGGACAACAACGGCTTCTCCCACCAGGACCCCGGTTTCGTCGACCACGTACTCAACAAGTCCCCGGAGGTCGTGCGGGTCTACTACCCCCCGGACACCAACACCCTTCTGTCCGTGGCGGATCACGTGCTGCGCAGCCGCGACTACGTCAATGTCGTCGTCGCGGGCAAGCAGCCCTGCTTCGACTGGCTCGACCTCGACGCCGCCCGCGCGCACTGCGCCCGCGGCGCCGGGATCTGGTCCTGGGCCGGCACCGGGTCCGAGCGCGGCGAGCCGGACGTGGTGCTCGCCTGCGCGGGCGACGTGCCCACCCTCGAAGTGCTGGCCGCCGCCTCGCTGCTCCGTCTCCATCTGCCCGAACTCGCGGTACGGGTGGTCAACGTCGTCGACATCGCCCGGCTGCTGCCCGCGGAGGAACACCCGCACGGCATGTCCGAGAGCGAGTACGACGCGCTGTTCACCCCCGACAAGCCCGTCGTCTTCGCGTACCACGGCTATCCGTGGCTGATCCACCGGCTCGCCTACCGGCGCGCCAACCACCCGCACCTGCACGTGCGCGGCTACAAGGAGGAGGGGACCACCACGACCCCGTTCGACATGGTCGTACGCAACGACCTCGACCGATACCGGCTGGTCATGGACGTCATCGACCGGGTGCCCGGTCTCGCGGTCCGTGCGGCGGAGCTGCGGCAGCGGATGGTCGACGTCCGCTACCGCCATCACGACTGGATCCGCGCCCATGGGGCGGACCTGCCCGAGGTCGCCGATTGGACCTGGAGTCAGTGACCGTCCGGGTGCCGGAGATGCGGGTGGGCGACGCCTCCGCCGAAGACGCGAAGGCCGTGC
This sequence comes from Streptomyces sp. NPDC091209, assembly GCF_044757755.1. Lineage (NCBI taxonomy): Bacteria > Bacillati > Actinomycetota > Actinomycetes > Kitasatosporales > Streptomycetaceae > Streptomyces > Streptomyces sp. NPDC091209. Next base: position 271,904 of record NZ_JBIVVR010000010.1, read on the forward strand.
TGGCCGCGCTCGCGAGCGGCCCCGACGGCCTGTCGGGGGGCGAGACAGGTGAGGCGGCCGCGCGGCTCGCGGCCGTCGGGCCGAACGCCGTACGCACGCACCACGTCCGGGTCTTGGCGCTCCTCGGGCGGCAACTGCGCAGCGCCCTGCTGATCCTGCTGGCGGTGACGGCCGGGGTCTCGTACTTCTTCGGCGAGCGGACCGGCGCGATCGTCATCGCGGGGATCCTGGTGCTGAGCGTGGCGCTGGGATTCGTCAACGAGTACCGGGCGGAGAAGGCGGCGCAGGCCCTGCACTCGCGGGTGCGGCACACGGCCGTCGTGGTCAGGGACGGTGCGGCCACCGAGGTCGATGTGACCGAGCTGGTGCCGGGCGATGTCGTACGTCTGACGCTGGGGCAGGTGGTGCCCGCGGACCTGCGTCTGCTGGAGTGCACGGCGTTCGCCTGCGACGAGAGCGTCCTCACCGGGGAGTCCGCCCCTGTCGACAAGACCCCGGAACCGGTCGCCGCGGGGGCGGCACTGGCCGAGCTGACCTCCTGCGCGCTGATGGGGACGGTGGTGCACGGGGGCGGCGCGACCGGAGTGGTCGTCGCCACCGGAGGCCGCGCCGAGTTCGGACGGATCGCCCTGGAACTGGGAGAACGGCAGCCGGAGACCGACTTCCAGGCGGGGCTGCGCCGCTTCTCCATGCTGCTCCTCAAGGTCGCCGCCGCCCTCACCACGGGGATCTTCGTCATCAACCTCCTGCTCCACCGGCCGCTGCTCGACGCCCTGCTCTTCTCGCTGGCCATCGCGGTGGGGATCACCCCGCAGCTGCTGCCCGCCGTGGTGAGCACGAGTCTGGCCACCGGCTCACGGCAGCTGGCGCGGCGCAAGGTCCTCGTCAAACGGCTGGTGTGCATCGAGGATCTGGGCGACATGGACGTCCTGGTCACCGACAAGACCGGCACGCTCACCGAGGGCCGCATCCGTTTCGAGGCGGCCCTCGACCCGGCCGGCGCACCCTCCGACACGGTGCTGACGCTGGGCCTGCTGGCCACCGAGGGCGGCCTCGACCACGTGGGCGGGAACGCGTTGGACAGCGCGCTGTGGCAGGCCACGGGCACACCCCCGGCCGGTCACCACCGGCTCGCGCTGCTGCCCTTCGACCACGACCGGCGGCTCGGCTCCGCGCTGGTCGAGCGCACGGACGGCAGCCGCCTGCTCGTGACCAAGGGGGCGCCCGAGGCGGTCCTGGCCCGCTGCGGTGACGTACCGGAGGAGGCCGCGGCGGTGCTCCAGGAACACTTCGCGGCGGGCAGCCGGGTCGTCGCCGTGGCCACCAGGGACGCGGACAGGCAGACGTCCCTCACCGCCGCCGACGAGTACCGGCTGCGCCTGGCCGGCTTCCTGGTCTTCCTCGACCCGCCCAAGACCGGTGCCGCCGCCTCCCTGAAACGCCTGGCCGACCTCGGCATCACCGTCAAGATCTGTACGGGCGACAACGCCCTCGTCGCGCAGAAGGTCTGTGCCGACCTCGGCCTGCCGCCCGGCCTGGCCCTGACCGGCCGGGACATCGGGGAACTGGACGACGAGCAGCTGACCAGGGCGGCCGGGACCACCACCGTCTTCGCCCGTGTCTCGCCCCAGGACAAGGCCCGGGTCGTACGGGCGCTGCGGCGCCGGGGCCGGGCCATCGGCTTCCTCGGCGACGGGGTGAACGACGCGCTGGCCCTGCACGCCGCCGACGTGGGGCTGTCCGTGGACACCGCGACGGACGTGGCCAAGGACGCGGCCGACGTCCTGCTCCTGGAGAAGGACCTCGGCGTCCTCGCCGACGGGGTCACCGAGGGCCGCCGGATCTTCGCCAACACCATCAAGTACGTCCTGATGGGCACCTCCAGCAACTTCGGCAACATGTTCAGCGCCGCCGGAGCCTCCCTGGTGCTGTCCTTCCTGCCGATGCTGCCCTCGCAGATCCTGCTCAACAACCTCCTCTACGACGCCGGGCAGTTGACCATCCCCACCGACCACGTCGACGCGGAGCAACTGCGGGCGCCCTCACACTGGGACATCGCCTTCATCCGCCGTTTCATGCTCTTCTTCGGCCCCGTCAGCTCCGTCTTCGACTTCCTCACCTTCGCGGTCATGATCGAGATCTTCCACACGGGCGCCGATCTGTTCCGCTCCGGCTGGTTCGTGGAGTCCCTCGCCACGCAGGCGCTGGTCGTCTTCGCGATCCGCACCCGCCGGGTGCCGTTCTACCGCAGCCGGCCCAGCCGCCCCCTGATGGTCAGCGCCATCGCCGTCGTCGCCGTCGGTGTCGCGCTGCCGATGTCACCGCTCGCGGAGCCGCTCGGCTTCCAGTCCCTGCCGCTCGGGCTCCTTCTCGCCCTGGCCCTGATGGTCGTGCTGTACCTGGTGCTGATCGAGGGTGCCAAGCACGTCTTCTACGCCCGTGCCGACGCGCGAGCGGCACATCCACCGCTGCGCCACCGAACGCGTCGGCACCGCATCCAGCGCCGGGCCGGCCGCTTCAGCCACCGCGGACCGCTGCGACCCCGGTGACTGCCACCGGGGCCATCAGAGGCACCGCGCAACATCGGCCGGCCGATCCGCGCCACCCGGCGGCGGCACGGTCAGCCGTTCAGTGACTCCTCGGCGTCCTTCCGTGTCGGCCAGTTGTCCCGTCGCTCCCGGGCCACCTCAGCACGGTTGCCGATCCGCTTGCCCCCGGAGCCGACCCGTTCCCCGCTCAGCGAGAAGGTGGGCGCGATGGCCGGTGCAGGGATGGCAGTTGACGGGATGGCGGGTTCGGGGATCACGACGCCCTCGGGCACCGCGGGCCTCGGGGTGCTCCGGGTGCTCCGGGTGCTCCGGGTGCTCCGGCTGGTCCGGTGAATGACCCGCCTGTCGGACGCGCCGTCGGTGTCCCTGCTCTGGTGCTCGAAGAACCGGAGCATCTCCACGGGGAACGGCATCACGAGGGTGCTGTTCTTCTCGGCGGAGACGTCCACCACGGTCTGCAGCAGGCGTAGTTGGAGGGCTCCGGGGGTGTCGGCCATGGTCGCGGCGGCGTCGGTCAGCCGCTGCGACGCCTCGAACTCGCCGTCGGCGGCGATGACCCGGGCACGGCGTTCCCGCTCCGCCTCGGCCTGCTTGGACATCGAGCGCATCATCGACTCCGGAAGGGCGATGTCCTTGATCTCCACGCGTTCGATGCGCAGGCCCCAGGGCTCCTCGGTGGGGGCGTCCATCACCTTCTTGAGTTCCGCGTTGATGTGGTCGCGGTCGGAGAGCAGCGTGTCCAGGTCGGCCCTGCCGATGACCGAGCGGAGCGACGTCTGGGCGATCTGGGAGACCGCGGCGGGGTAGTTGCGCACGTTCACCAGGGCTTTGACGGGGTCGATGACCTTGAAGTAGACGACCGCGTCCACGGTGAGTGTCACGTTGTCGGCGGTGATGGACCCCTGCGGCGGGATACCGAGGACCTCGGTCTGTACGGACACCTTCCGCATCCGGTCCCCGATCGGCCGGATGACCCGCAGGCCGGGCCCGCGGATGTCCGGCAGCAGGCGCCCGAAGCGGAACACCACACCCTTCTCGTACTGCTGGACGTTGCGCACGCTGAGGGCGAGCAGGACGAGCCCGGCCACGGCGAACACCACCAGCACGGTGATCAGAACACCCATGATTCCCACATTCCTTACGTCGATGACGGCCCCGGACCCGAGCGGTCCGGGAGGCACACGGCACAGGAGGACCCCGGCCTGTCGTCCGAGAGGCGGCCGGGGTCTCGGGCTGCTGTCGAGGCGCTGTCGGCTCCTGGGGTCGCGTGTCCGCGGCCACCACCGACTCCTGAGGTCGCGTGTCGGCTGAAGGTCGTATGTCGGCTGAAGGTCGTATGTCGGCTGACTCTTGAGGTCGCGTGCCGACGGTCACCACGCGCGGTCACAGGGTCCCGCGTGCTCGGCTGTCTTCTTCATCCGAGGGACCACTGCCGTCTTCATCCGAAGGGCCACGGTGCCGGGGAAGGACCGGCTCCACAGCCCTCATCTCGCCGTCGGCGGAGCGGAAACGACCGGGATCTGCGGGCGGGCGTCCGACTCGTGGACCGTAGGGTCCCCGTCGGCGTCCCAGGCCGCCTGAACGGCCCGGTCGGTCTCCGAGACCGTGCGCAGGCTCGCCGCCTCCACCATCAACCGGACCGCGTGCGAGGTGCGCAGGCAGTCCTTCCCGGCGGCCATCAGCCAAAGAGCCGAGGCGGGAGTCGGCTGTACCTGCCCACGTACGGGCACCGCGCCCGGGACAGCCGGACGGTACGGGTGATCCGCCAGGCCGCCGGTGACCCGACCCCCCAGCGGATCGAGCACGGCCGTCGGCGAGGAATCAACGGAAGCGAAAGGCCTCCGGCATGACGGAGAGGAGGGAGAGAAGGGAGAGGAGGGAGTGCTTTCGGGGATCGGCGTGGGGGTAGCGGTCGCATTCATGACACGAACCCGGCTCCGGACCGACCGAAACCGGCCCGAGGTGATCAAATCGCCGAAAGCGACACGGACATGGGAGCCGGTGCGCGGAATACCCTCGGTAGCACCGAGCGTACTCCGCCGAGGGTCCGGACGACTCCGCGTCCGGACAACACGGCTGCCGCAGGACGGGGAACGAGGACCCCGCCGCGCCCGGCCGAGGCCACCGCGGCACCACCGACCTCCACCGACTTCCACCGCTCAAGGCTGCGCCGCTCGGTACCGGACGGAAGGCGCCGACGGCCCTCTACCGGTGCGGTGACAGCATCCGCGGGCCCACGGCATCCCTGGGTACCACGGGCCCACAACCGATCCGACAGGCACCGTCAACGGACAGCGGTGTCCCACCCCGTGCTGTCCTTCACAGCGGTGTCCATGCTGTCCATGAGCCACCCGGCCTGCGCCTCCGTGGCCGCGGGCGGTACGACCAGCAGGTCCCACCGGCCGCGACCGGGCGCCAGCAGGCAGACGGTGGACGGGGCGTGCCGGCTGGTCGTCCGACGCAGGCGTACCACCTGGTCGGCGACGAACAGCCGGCCCGGGAAGGAGGCCCATACGGCCTCGCCCACAAGGACACTGCTGACGTGCCCCCAGGCGGCCGGCAGTCCGCCCAGCAGTTGGGGCAGTTCGGACGTCAGATCGGTCGAGCGGGGCCACCAGGCGCCGTCGATGTGCCGGGGCAGGTGGCCCTGTGCCGGTCGGGCCCTCAGACGCAGGCGGAGGGCGGACGACGAGAGCGGGGGCCGGGGCGGGGGAACGAGTGTCATGAGAACTCCTGAAGGAGACATGGTCGATCGGGTTCACACGCGGCGGGCGGCGATACGTTCGGGGGTGGGCCAGCGCACGTCCCTGACCCAGCCGAGGCGTTCGAAAAGGCGGATGACGGCGGCGGAGGGGTCGAGCTGGCCACGGTCGACGCCGTGCCGGGCGCTGGTGGGGTCGGCGTGGTGGAGGTTGTGCCAACTCTCGCCGAAGGAGACCAGGGCCAGAGGCCACAAGTTGGTGGCGCGGTCGTGGCGACGGGTGCGAAACGGACGCTCGCCGATCACATGGCAGAGGGAGTTCACGCTCCAGGTGACGTGGTGGAGCAGGGCGATGCGGACAAGTCCCGCCCACAGCAGGGCGGTCAGAGCGGATGTCCAGGTGCCGCCGATCAGTCGGCCCGCGGCCAGGGGGAGGACGAGGGTGAGCACGCACAGGGCCGGGAAAGCCCTGGACACGGCGCGGATGTCGCGGTCGGCGACGAGGTCGGGAGCGTAACGCGCGGCGGACGTGGGGTCGTTGCGGAACAGCCAGCCGACGTGGGCGTCCACCAGACCCCGTAACTGGCCGCGCACGGAGGTGCCGTAGCGGTACGGAGAGTGCGGATCGCCCGGCCGGTCGGTGAAGGCGTGGTGGCGGCGGTGGATGGCGACCCAGCCGATCACGTCTCCCTGGAAGCTCATCGACCCGGCGGTCGCGAGCGCGATGCGCAGTGGCCGTACGGCCCGGTAGCCGCCGTGGGTCAGGCCCCGGTGGAAGCCGACGGTGACGCCGAGGCCCGTGACCGTGTAGAGCACCGCGGCGAGCAGGACATCGACAGGATGGATCAGGCGCCCCCAGAGCAACCAGCCGGCCAGGCCGAGTGCCAGGAACGGCAGGAAGACGATCAACGCCGTGATCGTCAGAGACAGGCGTTCGTTGCCGGTGCGCTCGCACGTCGTTCCGCGGCGCGGGAAAGGTGCCCTCCCGTCGTACTCCAGGAGGGGCGGGGCGATGTCCGGCTGAGTGGCGGACGGGGGACGCGGAGACGGGAAAGACATGGGCGGTCCTTGACCTCGGTGACGACAGTGCGGCCGGGGTCTTGGGCAGCGCCTATTCGACGGCGGGTGGATGGGTGCGAGCGGCGGGCGGTCCGCTGAAGTCGGGGCAGGAGCGGAGTGGACCCGCGGCGTGCGGGGCGTCCTCTGTGAGGTGCGGTTGTGAGGTGCGGTCGCGCGTGAGGTGCGGTCGCGTCTTCCTTTCCCGGGGGCCCGCGACGCTGCTCGTCCCCGGCGAAAGGCGACCGGCGCGCGTCCGCGACGCGCCGAACCGCTTCACAGTCCGCGGCGACCGTACGGACTTGCACCCGGCCCTGCTCGTGCGTGACCTCGGAACGGGGTGGGCGGCGCGCGGCTTCGGATGTCACGGGGCGGAACCTGCCCGGACCTGGTCGGCCCGCGTCTCTGCTGCGACGAGGACGAGGCCTGTGTGATCACCGGCGTACGAGGTGCCCCCGACGTCGTGAGCCTACTCCTGCCGGTACGACGGCCGCGGCAGGAGGAGGAGAAGGAGTACGGTGAAGACACCGAGGGCATTTCGCACACCGGCTTCCACGCCGGGTCGTTCCCGGCGAACGGCGAAACCCGGGCCGCAACTTCTGGAGCGGCCCGGAGACGGGTCCTCATCATGACCGCGACCTTCGAAGCAACTCTGCCGCGGCTCGCACCCGTCGCGGCGCCTCCCGCCCGTCTCGTACTGAAGGCCGACGCCCGATCCCGCGGGCTCCTGGACGGCGCCTGGTGGCCGCGCTCCCGCGACCTGCTGCGCGAACTGCCGGCACTGACCGATGCGTTGGACCCCCTGTGGGGCCGCATCACCCACGTCGCCGTCAACCCCGAGCACTGGCCGGTCATCCCGCACAAGGTGCCCGTCAACGGCCATGTCGTGAAGGTCGGCTGGTTCACTCCGGAGATCGACCCGCACAAGCTTCTTCTCCTGTCCTACGGCACCGGCCGCTGGGACCTGCTGGTGATCCCGCCCGAGACCGACCCGGAAGCAGCCGCACGTCTCATGACGGCGGCATCCGAATACGGCGGCCCGCCACTGACAGCGAGCGCGCTCATCACCGCCGACCGGGCCCTGCACGACGTTTCCCCCGTCCCCAACCAGGTGCGGGACGCGGAGAGGACATGGGAGTCCGAGGGCGGCGCCTCGCAGGTCACTGCGGCCGTCCCGAAGCAGGCCAGCCGACTGATCATCGGCATGTGAGGTGCGCGTCGGCTGAAGAGCCGCCTCCGGACCCTGCTCCAGGCCACTGCCAATTCGCCGCAGAACGCGAAGGCCAGCCCGCTGCCGGCGCGCCACGTGCTCAGCCCACTCGGTCCATCGAGCCCGTCGAGGATTCCTCACCGGGCCCGACAAATGTGGCCGCGCACAGCGTCGTCCAGCCGGCCTTCGAGGCCGATCCGAGCCGTACTGCGTAGAAACGAGGGGCCGAGCCTGCGGACTCCGAGCCCGGTATCGGATCGGAACCCGCAAACCGCCCAGAGTCGGCTGGAGCAATCGGAAGTGGAGGCGGGCCGTCCTCCTGTCCGGTCTTCGCAGGCGGATACTTTTCCATCACCTCTAGCGCTTCTACACCTGCGCGCTCAGCGCTCGGGCAAGCATGATCCCAAGAATGTAGAAGCCCTCACGGCACGCCAGGTTCTCCGAGACCTGGGACACGCGCGTCCACCCCTGGCGACGCAGGACCTGACCGTGACGGCGCCCAGTAACCGATTCCCTCGGCAGCGGAACAGACCAGTGCCCCGGATGTGGCACTGGCCGGTGATGACCGGTGCCCGCGCGATCGGCTCTCGTCCGTCTTCTCAGCCGATGCCGGTGACCTGGAGGGCGGTGGTCCAGTTGGTCTTGATGGCGCTGCGGGCGGCGGACAGGGTGATGGTGCCGTTGCAGACGGCGTTCTTGAGTTTGGTCTCGGTGCCGTCCTTGGTGTAGGCGGTCTTCGTCCCGGAGTACGGCTCCGGCCACAGGTTGCCCGGGTCGCGGGGGGACCCGCCGAGTTCCAGGGGTACGAGGTGGTCCTCCTCGTAAGACGACATGCTGGTGTCGGCGTAGCCGTAGTCGATGATGCCCTGGGCCTTGAGCGGGTTGGTGTAGGAGGTGGGCGGGCGGACGGTGGAGGTCCAGCCGGACACGCAGATGGTGCTGCCGATGGTGGACTGAGTGACATCCGGGTTGTAGGCGCCGGGGGTACAGCTGGAGTCGGGCAGTGGCAGGTACGCGTGGGAGCAGGTGCTGGCGTTGGCCGTGCCGGCGCTGACGCCGACGATGAGGCCGCTGAGGGTGAGCGCGAGGACGGAGCCGCCGACGGCGGATATTCGGGTGATGGAACGCATGGGGGTCTCCCTGGAGGACTGCCCCGGCGAGGATCGTCGGAGTCGTGTCCATGACACCCCATGGCGCGCTACGCGGGTAGATGTTGAAGGGTGAATTCGCTGTAATCGAACGGTTTCTGAAGGGTCAACACACCGTTCGGGCCCGTGCTGGGCACGCTGTGCCGCCCAACGGTGCGGCGACTGCGTACGATGGCGGCTGGCGGTGCGTGACTCCCGCCATCCGTGTTGGCTGATGGAACCTCAGCGCGAGCGACGTCGACGGCCACTTCCGCATCCCGCTGCCGCCGGGCGCCGACATCTTCCGCCCGGACAGTCTCACCGGCGCAGTTGGTCTGGCCCGAGGGGCCGTCGCTAGCTCGGTGGCGCGGCCACGTCCCGATCATGGCCCTCCGGCCGGAAGGAGACCTGGCGCGGAGCCGCCCCGGCAAGTTCGCCGGGGCGGCTGTTGCGATCGGGGTCTGTCGATCAGGGGCTGTCCTCGCCGCCCCCCGCGCCGCCGTTGGCGAGCCATTGCGCGTAGGCGATGGCGGCCAGGCGGGCCGAGAAGGCGTTGTCACGTGCGGTGGCGGTCGTGACGGTGACGGTGCCTGCGGTCGCGGTGAGACCCGAAGTCGGCGTGTACATCGCCTCGTTGAAGACCGACCCGCTGGGGGCCGAGGCGACGGCGAACACCGGGTGTGCCGTTCCGCCGGAGAAGGACGTCGAGATGTAGTCGCCGACCATGGTGCCCTGCGTGGTGCTCGCCAGCCAGGAGTGGGTCATCGGTCCGGCCAGTTGGGTCGGCGCCGTCCAGGTGCTGCCGGCGTCGGTCGAGGAGACATATCCGACGTCCAACTGGCAGTTGGCAGCGGTGCAGTTGGCGACCGGGTGGTAGTAGTACGTCAGCGCCAGGTGCGCGGTGCTGCCCGAGGTGGCCGGGTCGACGGCGAGGCCGGGGATGAAGTGGTCGACTGTGCTGGTCGTCGCGTCGACCGGGATGCGGGTCACCGACGACCAGGTGGTGCCGTTGGTGCTCGTCGCCAACACGATGTCGTTGGAGGTGCAGGAGCCCCCGCTGGCGCGGAAGCGGCAGTCCTGCCAGACCACGTACACCTTGCCGGCGGCGTCGATCTCGGCGGAGGGCAGCGGCCCGCTGCGCAGGCTCCCGTGCACGGTGAACGTACTGACGGTGGCCACGGTGGTGGCGTTGGTCCAGGAACTGCCGCCATTGGAGGAGGTGAAGGCGCGGATCGCGGTCTCCGAGGCGTTGGCGATCGGGACCACCACGGTGCCGTTCGGCTGGACGACAGGCTGCCCGCCCAGACCGGTGGCGCTGTTGCCGGTGTTCTTCGAGGCACCCCAGGTGAGCCCTCCGTCGGAGGAGGTGGTCATCTTGATGCGGTCGCCGTCGCCGTTGTTGTCGTACTCGGTGTAACAGTTGCCGTAGAAGGCGCTCGTGGCGGTGTTGTCGCAGACGATCCAGTTCTTGTCGAGGCTCGAACCGGTCGCGGTGACCACGGGGTTGCTCCAGGTCAGTCCGCCGTCGGTCGAGCGGCTGGTGTAGACCTCAGGCACGGTGACGGACGAGGTGATGGGGATGGTGGAGATCAGCCAGGCGTTGTGCTTGGCGTCATAGGTCACCGACGCGTCGCTGACCCTCTGGAAGGTGCCGCCCGCCTGTGTGGTGATCCCCGGCAGGAAACCCTTGGTCCAGGTGGCGCCGCCGTTGGTCGAGGTGGCGAAGCCGACGTTGGAGGCGCCGCCGTCGGTGAACCGGCCGACCTGGAAGGCGGAGACGATCGTGGAGCCGTAGGAGAACGTGTCCGGCTCGACCTCGGTGGCGTGCTGGCTGGTGGAGTTGGTGTAGGGATCGGCGCTGATCTGAGTGAGGGCCGGCGCGGCGCTGGCGGTGGTCGTCGACAGGGCCAGCGCGCCGGCCGCGAGGGCCACCGTCACCAGGCCGGGTCTCGCCAGGCGCTGGAGCAGGGATGCCAGGGACATGATCCGTTCCCTTTCACAGAAGGGGCACGTCCGGCATCGGTGCGTGGCGAAGCGGGGTCGGGAGCATGCCACGTACGCACGTCCGCACTGTGAGGGAGGGCGGAGCCCGGCCGAACCGAACATCGTGCAGGACGTGCTGAAGGACGTCGACACTCTGCTGCGCAATCATGGCCATGTCAACGCGTTCCCTCGCAACATCACCTGAATCAGGGGGACTTGACGTCCTCTTGACTCTCAGACACCTCGATGGCCCGCCTTGCGCACCACGTTTCGCGGCAGCCTGTGCGACGCGGACAGCATCACCGCAGGACCGCCGTCCAGGCCTTGGCCGCACCGCCCCGGCAACACGCCTGCCCTCGAGGCGACCCATGTCTCACCCATCGGCGCCAAGGGCCGTCCGGCGCGGGACGGCTCCTGTCCGCCAGCGCGGCCGATCCGATCTTCTTCCCGGTGCGGATGCGGTAGCGGGCCACCCACTCGTTCCCGATGAACCCGACCACCGCGGCGATGGCCACAGCCCACAGGTGCGTGATGCCGTGCGGGTTGAGCAGCCGGTCAACGGCCTCGTAGGCGGCCAGCGCGGACGAAGCGGCGATGGTCAGCACGATGACGATGCCGGCCAGGTCCTCGGCGCGGCCGTAGCCGTAGGTGTAACGGCGGTTCGCCGCGCGGCGGCCGAGGACGAACGCGATGCCCAGCGGGACGGCGGTCAGCGCGTCCGCAGCGTTGTGGATGGTGTCGCCCAGCAAGGCCACCGACCCGGACAACGCGACGACCCCGGCCTGGACGACGGTGGTCAGTCCAAGGATGCCGAGCGACAGCCAAAGGGCCCGCATGCCCTCCCGGGAGGTCTCCAGCACCGAGTCGACCTTGTCCATGGCCTCATGGCCGTGCGGGGTGACCATGTGCCCGAACTGGTGACGTATCCGAGCCCACCGGCCGCTCCCGTCGCCATGGTCGTGGTTTCATGGCCGGGGTCGTGATCGCCGTGGCCGTGCCGGTGCTCGTCCGGGCCATGCCCGCGGTGCCCGCCGTCCGCGTGCGGGTGGCGGTGACGTTCGCCGTGGTCGTGACGGTGGCCGAGCCCGTCGTGGCCGTGTGGCTCGTGCGTGTGCACCTGGCCCGGCTGCGGCTGGCCGGACTGGTGACCACACGCAAGGAGGGGCGCCGAGTGGTCTACGGCCTGCGCCACGGGCACCTGCGGCGCCTGGTCGACGAGGCCCTGAACGTGGCGGACCACCAGATCGGCCACCTGCCACCCCACGACTGACCATTCGCCGCTACTGCCGAGGGTGTGGTCAGTCGTGGGGGTCGGGGCGGTGGACGGGGCCGTGTGTGTCGGCGCAGTGCGGCTCCTGGTCATCGCCGGCCGCGGCGGTGATCTGCAGGAGTTCCGGAACGTCTTCACCGAGGTGGTCGATCTGCGGTGTGGCTATGCGCATGGTGAGCCCGTCGACCGGTCCGCGCCCAGGTTGCCCGCCGTTGCCCGGACCCCGGCCGCCTGCCGCCGCGGCTGAGCCGCCTGGGAAAATCGTGCGGTGCCCACCGTGAAAGAGTTTTCCCGCCAGTCCCTGCTCCGCCGAGGTTTCGTCCTGGAGTACGCCACGCTCGGCTGGAACGTGGTCGGCATCGGGGTGCTGGCCGCGGCCGCCGTCTCCGCCCGCTCGGTGGCCCTGGCCGGCTTCGGCCTGGACTCGCTGATCGAGATCGGCGCGTCCACCGTGGTGATCTGGGAGCTCTCCGGGACCGGCGAGTCCCGTCAAAAGCGCGCGCTGCGGCTGATCGGAGTCGGCTTCGCATTGCTCGCGCTCTACCTGCTCGCGCAGTCCACCGTGGTGCTGGCCACCGGCTTCCACCCACGCCACTCCCTTCTCGGCATCGCCTGGACCGCAGTGACCGCCGTCGTGATGTTCGCCTTGGCGGCAGGCAAGGCCCGCACCGGAACAGCGCTCGACAACCCGGTGCTCAAGACCGAAGGCCAGGTCACCCTCATCGACGGCCTGCTCGCCACCGCCGTTCTCGCGGGACTGGTCCTCAACTCCCTGGCCGGTCTTTGGTGGGCCGACCCGCTCGCCGGTTACGTGCTGGTCTACTACGCCGTCCGCGAGGTGTGGGAGATCTTCTCCGGCGAGCACTGACCGCCTGTCCGGCTCGATGATCCGCAGCCGGACGAACTGGGTCAGGGCGAACGGGCACGCTCCTCATCGGGGCGCGGCACCCCCTGTTCCGCGCTGTAGGCAGTGCGGTGCCCGGCACGGGCTGTCAGGCCTGAACCGGGCACCGCAGTTTTGGATGCCGGGTCAGCCGGTGGCGGCGTCGAGGATGAGGTCGGTGACGGCGTGGGGGTGGCCGACCATGGCGGCGTGGGAGCTGTTGATCTCGATGGTGTGGGCGTTGGCGCGGGCTGCCATGGCGCGCTCGGCGGCCGGGGGGATGGTGTGGTCGTTGCGGGCGATCAGGTACCAGGACGGGATGGTCTTCCAGGCGGGTGTGCCTGCGGGCTGGGAGAGGGTGGTGAAGGCGGCGGGGCGTTGTGCGGCGGCCATCTGCGCGGCCTGGTCGGCGGGTAGGTCCTGGGCGAAGAGCTGCCGGAAGTAGGCGGTGTCGATGTAGGCGTCGGCGTCGCCGGTGGCGGCGCCGGGGAAGGGGCGGGCGGTGATGTGCTGCAGCAGTTCGGTGGTTCCGCCGCCGAGGGTGGTGGCCTGGGCGACGGTTTCGCCCTGGTCCGGGGCGTAGGCGGCGATGTAGACCAAGGCTTTGACCGCTGGGTCGCCGGTGGCGGCGCCGGTGATGACGGCGCCGCCGTAGGAGTGGCCGACGAGGATGACGGGGCCCGGGATGGTGGCGAGGAACGACTTGAGGTACTCGGTGTCGCCAGACAGGGAGCGCAGCGGGTTGGCCGGGGCGTAGACGGTGTAGCCGCGCTTTTGCAGGGCGTGGATGACGGCGTTCCAGCCGGAGGCGTCGGCGAACGCGCCGTGTTCCAGCACGATGGTGGGCTTGGGTCTGACCGTTTCGGTGTGGTCGGCGTTCGAGGCTGCGGCGGGGGTGAGGGTCAGGCTGACGGCGAGCAGCGTGGTCAGTGCGGCGACGGGGCCGGCCTTACGCGGGACGCGTCGGATGGTGCGGAACAGGTGCGCCATCGGGTTCTCCAGCTGAGGCGGGGTGTCGGGGCGGGTTGGGGCTACTTGGTGAATCGCTGTACGAAGGTGAGAGCGGTCTCGGCGACGTCGCGCCAGCCTCGGTCGATGGTCAGCGAGTGCCCGCGGTCCGGGATTTCGGTGAACTCGGTGAGGCCGGGGTTGTGGAGCTGGCGCTTGTAGGCGGCCGCGGAGATGGCGTGCGGGACGGTGTGGTCCCTCTCGCCGGAGACGACCAGCAAGGGGCCTCGGTCGGGGTTGTCGACGTCGACCTTGGCTTCGGTCCAGGGGTTGAAGTTCGCGGTGGCGGCCTGGAAGAGCGGTGCTCCGGGCGCCGGGACCGCGTAGGTGTCGTGAAGCTGTCGAGCCTCGTCCTCGCCGACGGCGTTGGCGAAGGCGTAGCGGAACTGCTCGAAGGTGAGGGGCACGGCACGGTGCCGGTTGGCGGGGTTGCCCAGAACGGGCAGGGAGGAGCGCAGGGCGGAGACGGGCAGCGGCAGGACACCGCGGAAGGGCGCCGCGTCGATGGCGACGGTGGCGGCTGCCAGCCCGCGGCCGGCGACGATCTGGGCGAGGAGACCGCCGAAGGAATGGCCGATGACGGCGGGCTTGCGGTCGAGGAGTCCGATGACGGCGCTGTAGTGGTCGGCGACCTGGCCGACCGACTTGTTCGCGAAGACCTCCGGGTGAGCGGCGGCCTCCTCGACCGTGTCCGGGTCGTCGGGCCAGCCCGGCGAGAGCGGGGCGTATCCGGCGGCCTCGAACAGCGCCGCCCAGCGGTCCCAGCTGTTGGGCAGGAGCCAAAGGCCGTGGATGAAGACGACGGGTGTGCGGCCCGAGGCGTTGGCCTCGGCAATGCGCTCCAGGGTGGCGGCGGGGATCTGGGCGGGGTGATCGGACATGCGGGGCTCCTCGAAGCAGGTGTTGGGCGGAAGACCGGGGCACCGGCGTGCGGTACGGCGGAACGCGCGGGCCGTGCGGTGCCCCGGGTGCGGTCGGGCAGGTGAGGTGGTTCAGCTCGTGATGAAGGCGAGCAGGTCGGCGTTGAACGCCTTCTCGAAGTCGCCGACCAGGCCGTGCGGGGCGCCCGCGTAGACCTTGAGCTGTGCGTCCTTGACGAAGTTGACGGTCTGCAGGGCGGCGGCCTGGATGGGGACGATCTGGTCGTCGTCGCCGTGTGCGACCAGGACGGGGATGTCGATGCTCTTGAGGTCCTCGGTGAAGTCGGTCTCCGAGAACGCCTTGATGCAGTCGAGGGCGCCCTTGATGCCGACTTGCATGCTCATCAGCCAGAACGCGTCGCGCAGGCCTTGGGAGACGTTCGCGCCGTCACGGTTGGCGCCGTAGAACGGGGAACTGAGGTCCTGGTAGAACTGCGAGCGGTCGGCGGCGACGCCGGCCCGGATCGCGTCGAAGTTCTCGATGGGGGTGCCTTCGGGGTTCGCGGCGGTCTTGAGCATCAGTGGTGGGACGGCACCGAGCAGGACGGCCTTGGACACCCGCGAGGTGCCATGGCGGCCGAGGTAGTGGGCGACCTCGCCACCGCCGGTGGAGTGACCGACCAGGACGGCGTCGGTCAGGTCGAGCTGCTCGATCAGCTCAGCAAGGTCGTCGGCGTACTGATCCATGTGGTTGCCGTCCCAGGTCTGGGAGGAGCGGCCGTGTCCGCGGCGGTCGTGAGCGATGGCCCTGAAGCCGTGCGAGGCGACCAGGTTGGCCTGGTTGTCCCAGGCGTCGGCGTTCAGCGGCCAGCCGTGGCTGAAGACGACCGGGCGCCCGCTGCCCCAGTCCTTGAAGAAGATCTCGGCGCCGTCGCGGGTGGTGATGGTGGGCATGCTGGTCCTCCGTGAGCGAACAGGTGTCGGTGGGGTGGGGCCGGCACGGTGGTCGGCCGGCGCTGTCACACCGGGTGGTCCGTCGTGCTTGGTGCCCTCAATCTCCCGTGCCGGGCCCAGCGCAGGATTGAGTCATCCGACTGTGCCTGCCGCTTGAGTCGTCGTCCCGGCCGGTGCTGAGCCTTGAGTCGTACGGGAGCGGTACGACTGCCGGAGGGCTTGGAGGCAACGTCCCGTCGTGGCTGGTCATTACGATGGGATCGGGGAGGGGCAGCCGCTGCGAGCGGCTGGGGGAGGAACGACATGGTTCTGGTTCTCGACACCGCGGACGTACCGGAGCGCGATCGGGGCGAGGCCGTCCGCGCCGCGATGCTGACCGCCACACCGGCCTGCAGACTCCACCATCAGGACTCCGGCAGCAGTCCTCGCGCCCGGATCGACCTGTGGCACTTCGGGGATGCCTTCCTGTGGCGGCACGACGGGACGGGCATGCGGATGACCCGCACCCCCACGCACATCCGTCGGGACGCACCCGAGACCGTCGCGCTGGCGCTTCAGGAGTACGGCCGGGCCCGCCGCACCCAGGCCGAGCACACACTCGACCTCGGCCGCGGCGACCTTCTGCTTTCTGATCTCACCGCCCCCTACGACTACGTCTGGTCCGGTCTCGGCTGCGCCAGTGCTCTGTCCGTCCCCTACGACCGGCTCGGGCTGCCGGTCGACCTGGTGCGCCGCGCCGCCCCCAGACTGCACGCCAGCGCGCTGTTCCCGCTGGTCCGCCACCACCTGGCCACGCTCACGAGGCAGGCCGACGCTGTCAGTCGTGACGGCCAGGCGCCGGCCGTCGGTGAGGCGAGCATCGCCCTGGTCCGCGCCCTGCTCGCATCCACCGACAGCGAGCACAGGGACGCGGCCGCAGCCCTGGATGACACATTGCCCGCCCAGATCAATGCCTACATCGAAACTCATCTGCGTGACCCGGAGCTACGGCCCGCGGTGATCGCCGCCGCGCACAACATTTCGCTGCGTCAGCTCTACCGGCTGATCCAGCCACCAGACACGACTCTTGAGCAGTGGATCGTCACCAGACGCCTGGCCGGAGCCCGGACCGATCTTGCCCGCTCGCGGGAGCGGCGTTCGATCACGGATGTCGCCCGCTCCTGGGGCTTTCGCGATCCCTCTCACTTCACGCGGCGATTCCGGGCGGCCTACGGCCTCACCCCACGCGAATGGCGCCGGGTCACCACCGAGGAACGCGAAGCCTCCTAGCCGGCACGACTCGCCTCCCTGGCCGCGAGTCGCTCCGGTCCGACCGTGCCTGCCTCTCTGACAATCAGCCTCACCATGACGGCCATTGTGGCAAATCCGGCACTGCGTGCCGGAGCCGTCCGCCCCGTCGTACGTTCTCCCTGCCGACGCCGCTTTACGCGCTCGGCGAGCGTCGTACACCACGCCCACACCCCGGCGGAGCAGCCCGTGAATGGCCCCCTGTCCCAGTCCGTGCCGTTTGGCGGCAGCGAGAGCGACCTCGTGGGAAGACAGAGTGAGAGGGCACTGCTGGAGCAGTTGCTCGATCAGGCGGCGAACGGGCAGGGAAACGCGCTGGTCCTCAGCGGTGGGGCCGGTATCGGGAAGTCCGCTCTGCTTGCCTGGGCCTGCGCCGATGCCACCCGCCGGAACATGACCGTGCTCACCGCCCTGGGCGTCGAACCCGAGAGCCAGATGCCCTTCGCGGGACTTCACCAGCTCCTGCTCCCGCTCCGACGGCACGCGCACCGGCTGGAGCCGGGTCAGCGCCGGGCCCTGCGCACCGCCTTCGACGCGCAGGGTACTGTCCCCGACCTGTTCAGCGTCGCACTGGCCACCCTGGAGCTCCTGACGGAGTGCGCCGCCCTTACCCCCGTGGTGGCGGTCGCCGACGACACCCAATGGATCGACCGGCCGAGCGCCGACGTGCTGGCCTTCGTGGCCCGCAGGGTGACCACCGACCCCGTCCTCATCCTCACCGCCTCACGCACCGGCCACCCGGACCCCCTCAGAGGCGGCGGCCTGCGTGAGATATCCCTGCATCCGCTGGAATCCACCGCCGCGCAAGCACTCCTCGCGGCAAGCGCCCCACAACTGACCGACACCCAGCGCTCCCTGATCCTGAGCCAGTCGGCCGGCAACCCGCTGGCCCTGGTCGAACTCCCCAAATCCCTGATCCGATCCAACCCGTCGGCCGGGCAACCCCGCGGCCTTCTCCCACTCAACGAGCGTCTCGAGCGGGCCTTCGGGATCCGCTACACCGATCTGCCCGCGGACAGCAGGACGCTCCTCCTCGCAGCATCCGCCGACACCAGCTGCGACCTGCCCCAACTGCTGCGCGCCGCGGCGATCGCCGGCGGCACACCCGTCGGTACCGGGGCGCTCCAGCCCGCCGTCGACAAGTCCCTCATCGGTCCGGACACCCTGCGCGTCCAGTTCCGCCACCCGCTGATCCGATCCGCGGTCTACACCCGGGCCACGGTCGCCGAACGGCTGGCGATCCACGCGGCGCTGGCCGTCGTCCTTGAGACCGACCCGGACCGGCAGGTCTGGCACCGGGCCGCCGCCACCCTGGGAACCGACGAAGACGTCGTCTCCGACCTGGAGGCATTCGCGGCAAGGGCCCGGCCGCGCGGCGCCGTCACCATCGCCGTCACCGCCCTCGAACGCGGATCCGACCTGACCGCCGCTCCTGGGCGACGCACCTCGCTCCTGCTGCGGGCCGCGGAGCTCGCCAGCGAACTCGGAGAACGTACAGCCGCCGCCGAACTCGTCCAACGCTCCGACCCGTCGCTGATGGGCCCGGAGGACCGCGGCCGCCTGGCTGTCGTCCAAGAGATCGTCGACCCGGGCGAGATGCTCGACGAAGCCCGTATCCGCACTCTCCTGGAAGCCGCCGGTGCCGCCCGGGCCAGTGGCCACCCCGACCTGGCCGCCGACCTGCTGTGGCGGGCCGCTTCACGGTGCTGGTGGGGCAACCTGCCCACTGATCTGCGCACGGCCGTCGCGCAAGAGGTCGACCACCTTGGCCTGCCCCCTGACGCCCCCCGCACCCTGGCAGTCCTGGCCTACGCCCTTCCGCGGACGCACGGAAACGCGGTACTCAGCCGCATGTCCACCCTGACCCCCGACCGGTCCGATCCCGACGTCATGCGCTTCCTCGGCGGCGCCTCCCTCATCCTCGGAGACTTCCATACGGCCTCGTCCTACATGAGCGTCGCCGCCGACACCTGCCGCTCCCAGGGTCGTCTCGCCCTCCTGGCGCGCACGCTCGGCGCGGGAAGCTGGGGCAGGATCTGGACCGGCGAGTGGGACCGTGCCCGCTCCGAGAGCGAAGAAGCCGCGGCGCTCGCGAAAGAGACCGGCGAGACCTTCTGGGCCACCTCCGCCACCACCAACCTTGCGATGCTCGCGGCCCTGCGCGGCGAGCACGACATCGCCCTGACGCTCGCGCAGAACGCACAGGACAGCCTCAACGTCACGGGTGTGCGCTTCCTTCTCAACAGCATCCAGCAAGTCCGCGCCGTCACGGCGATCGGCACCGGCCGCTATGAGGAGGCATTCGACATCCTGCGACGCCTCTTCGACCCCGCCGAAGCCACCTTTCACGAAATGCGCTGGTGGGTCGCCCCCGACCTCGCCGACGCAGCCGCCCACACAGGACGACAGGACGAGGCTCGGATCATCTTGGCCGGCCTCCAGCACCTCGCCGACCAGCTTTCCTCACCCATGATCCAGATGTGCCTGCACTACACCCGGGCCGTCCTCGCCGACGACGACAACGCTGAACTCCCTTTCAAGCAAGCGCTGGCAGGCGACCCGAGCCGATGGCCGCCCTACCGCGCACGCCTCCTTCTCGCCTACAGTCGCTGGCTTCGCCGCAGGCGCCGTACCGTCGAATCCAGGGGACCCTTGCGCGAAGCAAGGGATATCTACGACACCCTCGGCGCACCACGCTGGAGCGACCACACTCGTCAGCTACTGCGCTCCGCGGGCGAAAGCAGCACCCCACGATCACCATCTGCCCGTGACCGCCTCAGCCCGCAAGAACTCCAGATCGCCACACTCGCTGCCACCGGCTTGACCAACCGCCAGATCAGCCAGCGTCTCTACCTCTCCCACCGCACCATCGGCTCCCACCTCTACCGGATCTTCCCCAAGCTCGGCATCACCACCCGAACACAACTCGCCGACGCGCTCAGCTCCTTGGAGCCCACGGTCCGATAGGTCCCGTCGCATCGCCAAGGCCGGTGCCCATCTGCAACTACCGCGGATCTCTGTACGGCTGGCCTGGTCGGCGTGGCGCGTATACGCAGGATCGCGACGACCGTCTCATGACCGCCATCGCATGAGGGGCGGCAACCGAACGGGCCACCACCCCGTGCGGTCCCGCCCATCTCCCCCGCTCTCCTGGCCAGCACGTCCGCGGCGGGCTTCAGCCAGAGCGACGTCGGGTTCCAGAGATTGTCGCCATCCCTGCTGCTGCCCTCGGAGACCGAGAGTCCATGTCAGGTCAGGTCCAACGCCGTGTTACGGAAGGCTTTGTTCTGGGTGGCCGTAGACGGGGTTCGGCAGCGGCGGCTGGCGCTGGCGTAGCGGAGTGGCTCAACGGTTCCACCCGCTTGGCTTATGCGGACCTGTTCAGGGCGGTCAGAGCGGTGTGCGCCTTGGGGGCGAGGAGAGGGTTGAAGTGGGGGTTGATGGCCAGTGCCTTGGTGAGGTCGCGGTGTGCGGCGTTCTGGTCGAGGAGGGCTAGTTCGATGACTGCCCGGTGGTAGTGGAAGAGAGCGTTGCGGGTGCCCTGGGCGAGGGCTTGGTCGGACTCGGTGAGGGCTTCGCGGTCCTGACCATTGGCATGAAGGGCCCAGGCCAGGGCGTCGTGGGTGTCCATGAACGGCCGGGTTTTCAGGCCCTGCCGGGCGATGGCCAGGGCCTGTCCGGGGTCGCCGTGGTCGGCTTCGAACAGGGCTGCGTCGGAGTCGGGGGCGACTCCGTTGCTGGTGAAGAGCTTCTGCTCGGCGCGGAAGACCTGGTATTGCTGGGTGGCTTCCTGATTGCGGCCGAGGGACTGGTAGAGCTCGCCGAGTTGCAGGACGTATTCGGGCTGGGGAACCCGTTGCACGGCCCGGGTGAGGTTGGCGAGTGCCGCATGGGTGTTTCCGAGGGCGGCTTCGGCCTGTGCCTTGGCCTGGAGCAGGGGGGTGTAGCCGGGGGCGGTGGTCAGGCCCGCTTCGGCTTCGGTGAGTTCGGTGGCCGGGTCGCCGTTGTTGAAGGCGAGTTCGCCGAGGTAGTAGTGCGCGAAGGCCGCGTCGGCGGGTCCGGCGGCGTCGTTGAGGGCTCGGCGCATGTCGGTGCGTGCGGTGGTGATGTCGCCGCTGAGTTCAGCGACGTAGGAGGCTCGGGACAGGGACGGTGCTCCGGGGCGCAGGTCGACCATTCGCTGGACGGCGTCGGCTGCCTCGGAGTAGCGGCCGAGCTGGGTGTAGGCGTCGGCAAGGGTTCCGTACAGGGAGGAGTTGTAGGGGTTGACGGCGACGGCTTTGCGGGACCAGTCCAGCGCCTGGGTGAAGTGGTGGCGACCGGCTTCGAGAGCGGCCATGCCGCCCATCGCGGTGAAGTTGTCGCCGACGCGAAGGGCCAGTGAGCGTTTGAGGACCGCTTCGGCCTTGGGGTAGTACGCCGGGTCGGCGGTGCTCTTGGCCTGCTGGACGTAGTCGAGTCCGAGGGTGGCCAGTGCGACCTCGTCCCGTGGCGTCTCCGTGAGCTTGGCCTGAAGCCGGGTGATGTCCGCGGCGAGCGGGTCGGCCCCGGCCGGCGGGCTGCCCGCTTTGACGGGCAAGGCGGCGCGGAGGCCGGTGGGCGCCGTGGGCCACGGGGCCAGGCCCAGCCCTCCGGCGAGGAACAGCCCCACGCCGAGGACGCCGGTGACAGTGGCGGACAGCAGAATGCGTCGGCGCGGTGGGCGTCGGCGGAGGGCCATGGTCAATTCCCGCTCCGGGGTTGGGCGCGTGGGGGCGTTGTGGACGGGTGTGGTGGGCTGGGGTGGGCGAGTGTGGCGTAGGCGACGACGTTGTCGAGGTAGCCGCCTTCTGCCGGGTCGTAGGTGCCGCCGCAGGTGATCAACCGCAGTTCGGGGGGACCGGTGGTCGCGTAGACCTCGTTGTCGGGGAAGTCGTCCTTCGCGTACTGCCGAAGTGCTCGGACGGTGAAGTCGGCGTGTGTGTGGTCGGCCCGGTCGATGGATATGGAGTCGCCTGGGCGCAGTGCGGATATGCCGTAGAAGGCGGCCGGACCGGTCAGGGAGTCGACGTGGCCGACCACGATCGCGGCACCCGGATCACCGGGGCGTGGACCGTCGCTCCACCATCCGACCTGGCCGGGGTCTTCCGGGGCGGCCAGGTGGCCGTCCGACTGGACCCGCAGGTCGATCAGCGGGCGGTCCACGCCGATGCCGGGTATGCGTATCCGTACGGGCCGGGCGGCCGACGCGTCCGCGTCGGCGGTGCGCCGGGGGCCGGGAGCCTCGGGGAGGGGCAGAGCCCCTATGTCTACGTGGGCCGGGGTCCGGGTGTGGTCGGTGACCAGTCCGGTGGCGCCGGCCGCGGCCAGGCTCAGGCCGGCGACCACGGCGGCTGCGGAGAGTCCGCGGACACGGCGCGGTCGCCCGCCCTCCGGTCCGGAGGGCGGGCGACCCGGTGCGACGGGGGCGGTCACGCCCGGTCAGTCCGCCGGCGGCGCAAGGCGAGGACTCCGGCCCCCGCCAGCAGGACGCCGCCGCCGGCAGCGGTCGCCGCGACGACAGGGAAGTTGCCGCCGAAGGCGGTGCCGCCGAAGCCCGCTCCGACGCCGCCGTCGGGGCTCAGGGAACCTGCCTGGTTGACTGCGGCGGTGCTGGGCAGTGCGACGTAGGGGAACGATGCGCCGGGCGTGCTGTAAGGGGCGTTGACGCCGTCGCCGGCCGCGAGGGCGGGCACGATCTTGCCGCTCTGCGCTGCGCCTTCCAGTGCCTGGAGCTCGATGTCGAGGACGTCGTCGGTGAGCCGGCGCCCGTTGGGGAAGCCGGCCAGGTCCTGGCCGAGGACGCCGAGGCGGTTGGGCTTGGCAGCGGGTGCCACGGACATGTTCAGCCGCAGCTCCTCGCTCGGGGTGAACGCGTTCTTGTCGACGTCGCCGTTGAGGAGCTGGGAGTTGAGGTCCGCCTTGATCGGTCCGCAGGCCTTGCAGATCCCGGAGAGGAAGATCTCCACCAGGTCGTTGCGAGGGGTCGCGGGGGCCGGCACGCCGTAGATGCTCTGTACGACCTTGGGGAGGATCGGGTCCTTGACCGCGTTGACGACCGGGGTGACCGTGTGGTCCTGGTAAGGGCTGAGCGTGTTGAAGGCGTCCTTGTACTTCAGTGGGACGACCACCTCGTTGACCAGTGGGTTGCCGAGGCGGGAGACCTGGTGCCATCCGGATCCGGCACCCGACCCGTCCCTGCCCGACGCCTTCCCGTCGTTTACAGCGTCCGTGTTGCGGTTCGAGGAGGTGCCTTGCGCGCCCTTGCTCCCGGACGAGCTGACCTGAGCGCCCTGGCGGTCGGTGGTGGACCATACGCCGATCACCGGGTTGCGGGTCGGGTCGCCGCCCAGCGCGAGGTCCTTCTTGGGCACCTGGATGGTGACGGTGTTGACGTTGTAGCCCGCAAGCGTGTTGTGGCCGGTCTCCGAAAGGTTCCCTCCGTAGAGAAGGTCGAAGACCCGCAGGTCCGCGAAGAACGGGTCGGACGCCTGCCCGGCGTAGGTCTGTCCGCCGTCCGGGAGCTGCAGGGTGGCCTGCTTGCGCAGCGAGGCGTAGTTCGGTGTCGAGGCCTTGCCGACATTGGAGGGCGCGGCGGGGGCGTCCTTGAGCAGGGTCCTGGTGCCGCGGGCGTCGGTGACCTTCAGGTCGTAGGTCTGGCGGAAGTTCAGGGTCGGGTCGTCCAGCTTGTTGACGACGCCGGTGTTGTACAGGAACTGGTGGGCGGCGTCACGGATGTGGTCGGTGAACGACCAGGTGTAGGTGGTGTCGGCCTTGCCGTCGCCGTTGCTGTCGATCTTGATGTTGTAGTGGGCGTCGTTGGCGAACGGGTAGAAGTTCGGGCCGCCGTTGGGTTCCTCGAACGGGATCCAGTTCGCCACCATCGTCACCGTGTCGGGCTTGTCCGGGCTGGTGAAGGCGTAGACGTCGGTGTTGTCCGCCTTGGGGTCGCCGGCGATCAGCGGCGCCTCGCGGTGGCTGGAGGCCGAACTGACGCCTGGCGTCAGACCGGTGAGGGCGGCGGCGGACACCAGGGCGAGGACGCCGGTGGTGGCGAGCGCGCGTTCGGCCGGGCCGGTCGGGGACCTCCGGCGCGAGCGGGAGCAATCCATGGGCCATCCGTTTCGGGTGGGAGCCCGCCGCTCCGGGGACGGGAGGGCAGGCTGACGGCGGTGGACACTCGAAGCCCCAAACGGACCGTCCTGACCCCGCCCGACATGGGCGCGGGCCTCACTGCAATGCGTCCGCGATGCGACTCAAGTTACGAACAAGTCACCACGGGCGTGTCAGGCCTGCAACGCTGGGAAGCCGAACGGGCGTCCCAGCCGCGGCGGACTACGGGGATACCGCTCATTCGGTCACCGCTTCGCCCGGCGGACTCGCCTTTCGCGTGGCGGGGCACGAGCATCCGCACCGCACGGAGCCCCTTGTTGCAATATATGAGCAGTTGAGACTTGAGATCAGGTGCGAGTGATGCATTCGAGGAGCGCTCAGACGCGCTGCCGCCTTGGCGCCACGCTCTCCCGGCCGTCCGGGGCGCGGCACTGAGATCTGGGCCTGGGAGTCTCCCGTTGGGCCGTTTCGGTGGCCGTGGTGAGCCGCGCGGGTGACAGGGCCGGCCGGTCGGCCCCCGCGGAGCGCAGACGGGTATCACTGCGGTCACCAGGGCGGGCGACGCCTTCGGATGCCGTTCGGCGTCCCTCCTACGGCACCGGCGCGGAGGCGTCCCATGAGACACCGTCACCTCGGTCGGCGTGTGACAGCGGTGGCTGGCATCGCGCTGTGGCTGTTCGGCACGGCTGCGCCCCCGGCGCAGGCCCATCCGCTCGGCAACTTCTCCATCAACCACTACACCGGCTTCACGGTCCGCCCCGACCGGGTGGATGTGCTCGCCGTGACCGACACCGCCGAGATCCCGACCCTGCAAGCGGCTACCACCGTCGACGCCGACCAGGACGGCAGCCAGAGCGCTTCCGAACGCGCCGCGTGGGCCGCGGCACGCTGCGCCGACACGACCCGCCGTCTGACCGTCACCACACCGCGGCGCCTGGCCTGGACGATGGATTCGGCCGCCTTCACATACCGGCCGGGCCAGGCCGGACTGCGCACCAGCCGTCTGGAGTGCCGCCTTCACGGGCCACTGGACCTGGCGGGCGGCCCGGCGACACTGGAGGTGGCCACCGGCGAGGACGCGACCCGGGTCGGCTGGAACGAGATCACCGCCAAGGGCGACGGCACCCACTTGCGGCAGTCCACCGTGCCGGCTGCCTCGGTCACCGACGAACTGCGCGACTACCCCCGTGACCTGCTGTCCACCCCGCGCGGGGACACCCGGGCCCACTTCACGGCGGTCGCTGGCGAGGGCGCTTCCGGCGCCGCCGACCCGACGGCCGGGCCGGGTTCCGGCGGTCTCATCGGCCGGGTCGAGGCCCTGTCCCGGCAGCTGACGTCACTGGCCGGCGCCAAACACCTCACCGTTCCGGTCGGCTTGCTGGCCGTGCTGCTCTCGATCGTGCTGGGCGCCGGCCACGCGCTGCTGCCGGGCCACGGCAAGACCGTCATGGCCGCCTACCTGGCCGGCCGGCGCGGCAGGACCCGCGACGCGGTGACGGTCGGCGCCACCGTGACCATCACGCACACGGCAGGCGTGCTCGTGATCGGCCTGTGCCTCACCACGTTCTCCTCGCTGGCCGGCGACGCTGTACTGAACTGGCTCGGCGTCGTCAGCGGCGCGCTGGTGGCCGCGGTCGGAGGGGCCCTGCTGGCCGACACCGTACGACGTTCACGCCGACGGCCGCGGTCCGCCGCAGCCGACAGCCCCAGCTCCTTGCAGATGACCCCGGCCCTGGTCGGCGCCCCAAGCCCCACTCCTGCAAACAACGAGCCGGACGCCGCTGCGAGCCGGACAGCGTCTGAGCACGGACACACCCACGGCCATGCCGACCACCAGCCACACGATCACCACCACGGCCACGCGGATCATCGCGTCCCCACCCAAGACCACACTCACAGCGAGTCGCATCGCCACGGACTGTTCGGGCACCACCACGCCCACCCACCGGGCGACGGCGAAGCGCCACCGTTCTCCACCCGCGGCCTGATCGGTCTCGGCGTCGCCGGAGGCCTCGTCCCCAGCCCGTCCGCACTGGTCGTCCTCCTCGGCGCGATCGCACTGAGCCGGACCGTCTTCGGGACCGCCCTCGTGCTGGCCTACGGCCTCGGCATGGCGGCCACACTCACCGCCGTCGGACTGCTCCTGGTCCGCCTCGGCGACCGGGCCGGACACCTCGCCAACCGCCCGCTGCTCGCCCGGGTACGCCGCATCGCCCCCTACACCGCGCTGCTCACCGCCGCTCTCGTTCTCGTCGTCGGCCTGGGCATGATGGCCCGCAGCCTGCAAACCGTCCTGTAGCACCCGGGAGATCCCATGGCATGCCGACCGATCGCCCCCGTCGCCGCCCTGCTCGGCGCCATCGCCCTCAGCGGATGCGGCACCTCGGCCGACGGCCGACTGGACGTACAGGCAAACGACCCAACCCCCGTGTGCCGAGTCCACCAGAAACAACCGCCCGGCAACAGATACACCGCGGGCGCCAAGGCCGACACCCGGGCCGTCCTGCAGATGCTGCGCTACTACACGGCCAACGGAACCAAAGCCTTCTGCGACGGCAAACCATCAACCGGCACCGACCGACGCTGGACAGACCTCTACACCGCACTCGGCGGCACAACCACCGCGGCGAAACGCTAGGAGGCGAACTCCGTTCACGCACCCGGGCGACGGTGTCTCCTGTCGCTTCCGGGTCGTTGACCAGACCGAGCCAGGCCGGCCGCCCGCCCTCGACTCCCCCGCCGGGGAAGGCTGTACGACGATGACGTTGGCCTGTTCGCACGGGTCGAGGAAGCTCACTGCCCGGATCTGGGCGACGGAACCAGTTCTGCTTGGAGCGTGTCGAGTTGGGCTGAGTGGTCAACTCCGGAGACCTTTTGCCGTGCCGCAGCAGCAGCCCCGGCACACGGTGACCCGCGGCCGAGTTCGCTGGTCCGCGTGCGCGATGATTTCAGCTACGGGCCCGAGGGCGGCGCTCCTCGCCGGCGTCGCTGCTCCCTGCGCTCGTCAGAATCGCGCTCGCGACAACCTCGAAGAGGTGGTCGGCGCGTGGCGCGAGCGAGGGTTGATCGCCGAGCCAAGCGAGCATGGCCACCAGCGCAAACAGATCGGCGCCATCGATGTCGCTCCGCGCCACGCCCGTGGCCTGGGCACGGGTGAGGAGCCGCGCACCGGCCGCGCGCAGGGTGACGCACGAAGCGTGGAGTGCGGATTCGGTGTCCTCGATGGCGGCTGCCATCAGCACGGTCACGCCTCGGTACTCGGTTGTCCACGCGACGCAGTCGCGTAGCCACGAAACGAGAGCGTCCTCGGGTGAGCTCGACGTTTCCAGCTCGGCTGCCTGTGCCGCCAACTCGTCGAAGCTCGTACGGAGCAGGGCATCGAGCAGCGCCTCGCGCGTCGGGAAGTGACGCAGCAGCGTCGCGAGCCCGACATCGGCCCTGCGTGCGATGTCGCGCAGTGACACGTCGACGCCTTGCTCGGTGATGGCGGTGCCCGCTACTGCGAGCAGGTGGTCGCGGTTCTTCCTGGCGTCGGCCCGCACCTGTCCCCCTTGACTATCCGGATCAGTGGTCCATATATTCGGATCAGTGATCCGTTTATATGGACCACTGATCCGGATAAGTCTATCCCGCAGCGCGGGCAGGGAGAACACGATGCCGACACACACGATGAGGGCGGTCCGGCTCCATGAACACGGTGGCCCTGAAGTTCTGCGTCACGACGAGGTGCCGATTCCCGAGCCGGGGCCGGGCGAAGTGCTCGTTCGCGTTCACGCGGTCGGCATCAACCCTCCGGACTGGTACCTGCGCGGCGGGCTGACCAGGATGCCCGGGGAGACCGAATCGACGGTCAGCCTGCCGGTGATTCCGGGGACGGACATCTCGGGCGTCATCGAGGCCGTCGCCGCGGACGTGGACTGCCTCGCCGTAGGTGATGAAGTATTCGGGCTTCTGCGTTTTCCCAGCTTCAACGGCAGCGCATACGCCGAGTACGTGGCCGCGCCCGCGTCGGACCTCGCACGCAAGCCGGCCGGCGTCGACCACGTACACGCCGCCGGGGCGCCCATGGCCGGGCTCACCGCCTGGCAGTTCCTGATCGAGGTCGGACACGATCACCTCTCGCCCTTCCAGGAGGCACGGCATCGCCCGACGGCACTCGACGCCGACACGACGGTGCTCATCAACGGCGCCGCGGGCGGCGTGGGGCACTTCGCACTACAGCTGGCGAAATGGAAGGGCGCACGTGTCATCGCGGTGGCGTCGGGCCCGCATGAATCGTTCCTGAGCGAACTCGGCGCCGACCAGTTCATCGACTACACCAAGAGTCGTCCCGAGGAACTCGTGCACGACGTCGACCTCGTGCTCGACACCGTCGGCGGCCCCGACAGCAAACGCTTCCTGCGCACGCTCAAGCGCGGCGGCGCCCAGTTCCCCGTACTTCCGGGGGACTTCGACGAAGAAGAGACCGCGAAGCTGGGCGTCACGGTCTCGAGCGCCCAGGTCCGCTCCAACGGCGCGCAACTCGCTGAACTGGGGCACCTGCTCGACGCGGGCACGGTCCGCGTCGCGATCGACAGCACGTTTGCGCTCGCGGATGCCCGAGCCGCGCACGAACGGGCCGCCCGAGGGCACATCCAGGGCAAGATCGTGCTCACGGTCGCTTAGGAACGAGCCGTTTCACCGACGCGTCCGGAACCCGTCCGCGGGGCACAGGCGGCCGTCGAGACGCCGACGCGGAGAACTTGGGGCGAGTCCTGGCGACCGCGACGCTCGGTAGGCGGTAGCGGCCCCGGACCCGGCGGGGATCGGGTATCCGGCCCAACACGGCCGCCAGGCAGGTGAGCTGGGACGGTTCCGGGCAGGTGGAATCGGTGTCCGCGCAGTGGCGTTGATGGACGCCGATCAGGGAGGATGGCACGCGAACGCGCCCCCTGTTCGTGATCAAAGGCTTCGAGAAGCTTGATCATCAGGGGGTCGCGTCTCTCGTTGCCGAACCGGGCGAACCGACCACGGCGGCCCGTACGCAGGCGGTCTGCTCATCTCGCCGAATCAGAACGCATCAGCTCTGCCCCTCGACCGCTGCCATGCGGGCCGTCTGCAGGAAGATTGGCACAGCGCCCACATGAACCACGCGACGTCCGTACGGAACACGAGCACCGCGTTGAAGCAATGAATGTGAGGGATCGGGGAGTGATGAACAGTGCTGCGGAGGTCGACGGCGCGCGCGGGGTGTTATCAGTGGACTCGACCGCCCCGGGCGCCGCACCGCGAGGACTCGACGCCTTCCGGCGCGGGTGGGAGTCGCAGATCGGCGACGATGTCTTCCGACTGCCGGCCTTCAGCCCGGACACGATCGGTGACTTCCGGGTCAAGGGCCACGTGACCAAGGTGCAGGGCGCGGCGATCGCCGATCTTCACGCCGCGTCGGCGACCCGGACCGCGGACGTCCCGGGCGGCGATCAGGATCTGGTGGCCATGTACGTGGTGCAGCGCGGCGCATGGACTCTGGGTGGCCCGCCCGGTTGCGGCGAGCAGACCGTATCGGCCGGGCAGTTCCTCGTCCGGCACCTCGGGCCCCTGACGGCCTTCGAGACGACGGCGCACCTCACGGCGAAGTTCCTCGTCCTGCCCCCCGGCGAGCTCAAACCCCTGCTCGGGAACCGGGCCATCACCGGGCCGGCGGACTCGGCCGAGATACGCCTGCTGACGGCCCTCACGGACATGATCCACACAACTGTGGCCGACCTCGGCCCGGCCGGTGTGGAAGCCGCCCACGCCGCCCTGATCGAGCTGGCCAAGGCGGTGACGAAGGGCCGGTTCGACGACGTGGAACCCCGGCTGGCTCCCGCGCTCACCCAGGCGGCCAAGGACCTCGCGGACCGCCGGCTCGCTGATCCCGAACTCTCTCCCGCGATGCTCGCGCGTGAACTCAACGTCTCCGTCCGTACGCTGCACCGGGCATTCGCCGCGGTGGGAGAGCAGGTGGCCACCTACATCCGCCACCGGCGACTGCAAGAGGCCCGGCTCGCCCTCACCGCGCCGTCAGGTCGCCTGAGCATCTCGGAAATCGCCGCACACTGGCAGTTCGCCGACAGCAGCCACTTCACCCGGACCTTCAAGAAGCACTACGGTCAGACTCCCACCGAGTACGCCCGCTCGACCGGAGCAGCCTCGCTCGCGTCGCACCGGCACCCGCCGGGCCACTGGCCGGCCGAAGGCGCATGACCAAAGGTACGACCGCAGTTCAGCCGATGCCGCCCAAGCGTGTCCCAGGCAAGGCAGCGCGACGCTGTGGGCGGCCTGGGCATGTGACCGCGGCGGGATGTTGTCGACGAGGGTGCGGGTCCGGGGGACCTCGCCGGCGCTGCCCGCGGGGCCCTCGCAAGCAGGATGCCGGCAGCTGGTCGAAGACTCCGGCCGGCTGCCGGCGGTCCAGGCATCGGGGATGAGCGCGTTGCGGAAGCGCCGTGGGCGCTGAAGAAGGCTCAGTCGATCAGTTCGGCGGCCCGTTCGGCGATGGCGTAGACGGTCGCGTTGGTGTTGGCCGACGGGATGGACGGCATCACCGAGGCATCGGCGACCCGCAGTCCGCCTATTCCGTGCACGCGAAGGTTCGCAGGGTCGACGACGGCATCGGCGTCGGTTCCCATGCGGCAGGTGCCGGTGAAGTGGAAGTAGGGGCCGGTGGCCTTGCGGATGAACTCGTCCACCGATTCGCCGCTCGTCCCGGCGCCCGGCACCGCTTCCTGCTTGCGCCAGTCGGCGAACGCGTCGGCCTCCCCGATGCGGCGTGCCAGGGCCAGGCCCTTGCGCATGACCTCCAGGTCACGGTCGTCGCTCAGGTAGCCGGGGTCGACGACGGGAGCGCTGCCGGGATCGGCGTCCGCCAGGCGCACGGTGCCGCTGCTGTGCGGAGCCATCGCGGAGAAGGCGATGGAGTAGCCGTTGGCCGGTGGCCGGCCCCATGCCGACGGGAGCGGTGCGGCGACGACGTAGACCTGAAGGTCCGGCCGGGCCGCGGCGGGGTCGCTGTACAGCAGGCCCATCATTTCGGCCGGCGGGTTGGCAGGAACGAACGGCACGGGCTGGATGGCCTCGTACACCACGCCCGCCATCGGATGGTCCTGCAGATGGGAGCCCACTCCCGACAGGTCGGCGACGACGTCGATACCGTGTTCCTCAAGGTGTTGTGCCGGGCCGAGCCCTGACAGCATCAGGAGGTGTGCGGAACCGATGGCTCCCGCGGTCAGTACCACCTCGGCGCTGTCGACGGACAGGTGCTCCCCACCGATGGTGTACTCGACGCCGGTGCAGCGGCCCGCGGTGGTGAGCAGCCGCTGCACGGTCGCGTCCGTGACGACGTCCAGGTTCGGCCGGTCGAGGAACGGACGGATGTAGGCGTCGGCCGCGCTCTGGCGGGCGCCGCCGGGCAGATTCATGTCACTCCACCCGAACCCGGTCTCCAGCCCGCTGCCGATGTCATCGGCGCGTGCGAACCCAGCCTCCACCGCGGCGTCGACGCCCGCCGTGGCCAGGGGATGGGGTTCCGGGACCGGGGCGACCGCGACCGGCCCGTCCGTGCCCCGCACGGAGGCATTGCGGCCGCGCGTGCTCTCGCTGCGGCGGAAATAGGGCAGCAGATCGTCGAAACCCCAGCCTGGAGCACCGAGGCCGGGCCATTCGTCGTAACCGGAGCGGTGCCCCCGCAGGTGGTAGAGGCCGTTGATGCTCGACGATCCGCCGAGGGCCTTGCCGCGCAGCACGTCAGCGGCCCTGCCTGTACCGGCCTGCACGGTCGAGGCGCCCAGCCAGAGGGATGACGGGTCAAACCCCAGGAAGCCCCAAGGAGATGCCATCGTCTCGGTTGCGTCCCGGGCTCCGGCCTCCAGCAGCAACACCCGCACGCCGAGGCGTTCCGAAAGCCGGGAGGCAATCACGCATCCCGCCGTCCCCGCTCCCACCACGACATAGTCATAAGGACTCTTGCCCATCATGTCTCCGCTTTCCACGGCAGCCTTGTCCGGCCACCGGATTTCAGAAATCAGCTCCTCGACGATCAAGGAGCTGATTGTGCTTATGCACTAAAGGGGGCCAAAAGCGAGGATGGTTGTCTTCGCGTCAGCCCTGTGGGTCGCCCAGCCGCGTCCGGGCTCGGCGCGCAGAAGGCGTGGAACCGGCTGATCAACAGCGAGCGGGCCCCGGTGGAGCTTGGCTGTCCGGATGGATGCCCGCCACGCACCCCTGCTGGTGTGGGCGTTGCCGGTGCCGACGGACACCGTGGTGACCCGATGACAAACGATCACCTTGATCCCGCGGGCCCGCGATCCGCACACTGCCGATCACCCCGCTGGGGATGTCCATATCGGCGCCGGTACCTGCGATGACGACCACGCGGCCGGAATTCTCTTGGTTCACGAGTTTCTCGTCTTTGGTGTTTTTCCGTCCAGGAACAGCCCGGGTCTTCCCTCTGCCCTCGAAGCTTAGGAAAACCGACACGGCACGCACTTGAACCACCGCGACGTCCGTTCGGAACCTGAGCGCCATAAGACAACGTTGGAGCACATGCTTCGGTTCGTTCACGGGCGGGCAGGGTGCCGAGACAGCCGGCGTCACACAGCACTGCGGCAGGGAGCCCCGCACGGTCGGCGCCATCAGCGTCGCCGCAAGCCCAGCCGCCGATCATCGGACAGCTCCCCGACGGCTACGCCCTGCTGTTCGGACGGGCCGAGCTGGTCCGGGCTGCCTGACACCCAGGCCCGACACCAACAGCGACACGGACGAGAACGAGCACGCCTGCACGTGGTGCTCCACCCGTACGGCAGTCGGCTCTCGCGAGAGTGGCTCTCCGTGCATTGGGCCGCTCGCTCCCAGCCTCAAGCGCCGCAGAAGACGAACCCGCCCGGGGCGCTTTGCGTTCCGGGCAGTCTGCGGGGGCGGCAGCCGCGAAGCTGCTGGGGAGTTTTAGGTCTTGGCCGTCTCAGGCCGCGGCCGTCGGGTTCGCCGATTCGGCGGCGCGGCGGTGTTCGGCGTTGATGCGCTGTGCTTCTTCCAGCTGGTCTTCGAGGATGACGATGCGGCAGGCGGCCTCGATGGGGGTGCCCTGATCGACGAGTTCCCGGGCGCGGGCTGCGATGCGCAGCTGGTAGCCGGAGTAGCGGCGGTGTCCGCCCGCGGAGCGCAGCGGGGAGATGAGACGGGCTTCGCCGAGGGCGCGGAGGAAGCCCTGGGTGGTGCCGAGCATCTCGGCGGCCCGGCCCATGGTGTAGGCGGGGTAGTCGTCGTCATCGAGTCGGCCGTACGAGTCGTCTGCTGTCATTGCACCTCTCTGTGGAACGCGTGGAGGGGCCCTGGCGCCATTGGCGCCAGGGCCCCGAAGGAACTGCTACACCATCTGCCGGCCCTGGTACTGCGCCGGCCTCATGTTTCCGCAGACCCGACCGAGATGCTGTCGGGGGTGCGGGGATCGCGGTTGCTCGACCGGAGACCACCTCACTATCGATGTCCTGCGGTACCCGGGCTCACATCGTCCGCCCGGGCGATCCTGATGGCGATCGGCCCCTCCGTTCTTCCCTCGGTGATCAATCCCCTACCGAACAGGGGACTGCATACTGCCGGTACCGCCCTACTGCGCACTGCTGGTGATGCGAACTGCTCAGCGGCCTGCGACAGCGCCACTCTTCGGCAGCCAGCCCCGTCGCCCGTCCTGCGTCTGCTCTGGCTTGGAACCCCACTGCCGAACTTCCCGGTACGCGCGCCCGCAGCCGACGCCTTTACCGAGGTGCTGCTCACTGACTTCACTGCTGGGTACCGCGAACTGCACTTACGGGTACTGCCTTTGCATCAACTGCGGTCCTGCTCGCGGCGGCCCCTGATCACTGCGGGCCACCCGGTCCGGCCGTCAGTCCCGTCGCCGTCCTGCAACCACCCTGGCTTCGAAAACTCCACCACCGCACCGTCCTGCGCACTGCAACTACGTACCGCTGCCTGGCAGTTCGTCTCTGCCGGGCCCTGCTGTCCCTCTGGGCTACGAGAGAAACCATAGCCACGCCACCACCCAATGTCTACTCTGTCCACCATAGATTTTCGCGTGTCCGACGGAGAGGTAGTCGGCCTCGAACAGCTACGGCAGGAGGAGAGCCGTCAAGTCTCGGAGCTCGTCACCAATGCCCCGCGCCACGGTGCGGAATCCGCGACTCGGACTCGCCGTCTGACGGCCGAGAGAGCACACTCCGGATGGACGCGGGCGCCTGTCTGCCCCTCCGCGGAGGGGCAGACAGCACTGATCCCGGCAGCCAACAAGCCGCCGGGATCAGGGGTGGTGCGCCTACTTGGGCTTGATGGCGTCCTTGGCCTTCTCCTTGGCGGCGCGCAGGTCACCCTTGGACTCCTCGGCCTGCCCCTTGGCCTTCAGGGACTCGTTGCCGACCGCACCGCCGACGACCTTCTTGACCTTGCCCTCGACCTGCTCACCCTTGGCCTGAGCCTTCTCGTCCGCAGCCACAACACTCACACCCTGTCTCACTCGAAATAGGTTCACCCCCCGTGTCACCCCAGATTCCACTGCTAAACCGCAAGGCTGCCGCACAGACTTCGTAGCCATGGGCACTCTAAAAGCCAAATAAGATCCGCAGGAGTGGAGATCGATCCGCAGGGCACACGACGGATCGGAGGTTGATAACCATGGTTCCTATTCTTCTTGTTCTTCTGCTCGCCCTGATCCTCTTCGGTGCCGGTTTCGCACTGAAGGCCCTGTGGTGGATCGCCGTCATCGTGCTGGTGGTGTGGGTCCTCGGCTTCGTGATCCGACCCGCGGCAAGCGGCGGCAAGCGCGGCCGCTGGTACCGCTGGTAAGCGGGCCAGAACAGCGCACCAACACGGGTGGGGCCCGACGCTACGGCGTCGGGCCCCACCCGTTTTCCGTCTCCTTGTTACCGCAGGGATGAAAGTGGTGGTTCTTCCGCTACGGGGTACCGGGAGGTCATGACCGGAGGCGGCCGTGACGCCAGGAACCACGGCCTCCAGCACGGCACCTCCGGTCATCCATATCTCTTCTCGGCGTGAATGTGAGGCCTGGGAGGAAACGCACCCGGCTTTCTGAAGAAGCGTCACGAATTCCATGACGTCTGTGCGGGGCTTCGGCCGTTCAAGCCCGGCCACTGGGCGCACGGTCTCCCGCCGTGGCCCTTGATGTGCTGCCCGGTGCCGCCGCGGCGACGCGCTCCACGGTTCGGGCCAGGCGGGGCAGCATGCTCCGGTGCCGTAGCTGGATCAGGAGATCGAGGGGTGCGGCGTGCAGAGCTCCTCCCGGTCCGCGCAGCGGGTGTTCGTCCACGAGGACCAAGGCCTGTCTGCCCCATGGACGTACCTCGATGGCGATGCGCGCCGTACCCAGGCGACCGCTGTCGGCCTCGAGCTCCAGCCAGCGCGGCGGTTCCGCCCGACGAACCACCGTCCGCCCCTCGATCGTCCATGGACCCAGATCCACTCGATACGCCAGCGCCGCGTCGACCTGCGGCCACCGATTGTCCAGCGGCCAGGAGGCGGAGGTCCCCACGACCCAGTCGCCGTAAAGCCTGGGATTCTCCAGAACCGCCCAGACGGCGTCAGGGGGCTGTTCGATCACTTGGTGTCGAATCGCCATGACAAACCTCTTGAAGAGTGATGAATAGGTCGAGATCGGCGAGTACCCCTCCATACCGGCATCATGCGCGGGAGGACCTCAGGCGTCGGTGCGGCTGCCACGACGCACAGCGCCGGCCTGACTCCACCGTTGAGAGGAAGACCGTTCGGGTGCAGTCGACGCCACGGTGAGATGGCGGCGTGCCGCCGGGTAGCCGTTGTACATGAACACACACGCCTTCGACTTCGACACCCCCACCCAGGCCAGGAAGGCCTCCCCCCTGGACTCGGCGTCGACATGGTGGCTGACGACCCTGGACCGCATGGAACGGTCGACGGTCGCGGATCCGGCGATCCGAGCTCTCCAACGCGGAATCCGCTCACTTCCCCTGGGTGAGGTACGCGACCTGCTGCGCGGCCGGCCACTGGGCCATCCTGTCCATCCCCTTCTGGTACAGGTACCGATCGGTTGCTGGCTGTCGGCCGCCGTACTGGACATCGTGCCGGGAGGAGGGCATGCGCCCACCACCCTCACGGCCGTCGGTTTGGCCGGGGTCGCCCCGGCGGCCATCGCGGGCTGGGCCGACTGGGCGGACCTGCCACCCGAGCAGGCTCGGGTCGGACTGGCCCACGCGGTCTCGAACGCGGCCGCGGTGGCGTTCTACACCGCCTCCCTGACGGCGCGGCTCCGCCGCCATCCGACGAAGGGCAGGCTGTGGTCGGTGGGCGGTTTGACAGCCGTCGCCGTGAGCGGTGCGCTGGGCGGTCACGTGGCGTATCGGCAGGCCGTAGGAGCGAATCCCACGGCATAGGCAGACCGCGTCCGGCCACGCCCCGCCTCCGATCCCGCCCGCCCTTGACCGACTCCGCGATCAGCCGGACATGCACGACCCTGACGACCACTCCGACGGCTCGCTCCAGTGGGAGGAAGTCCCGGAGCTCCACTCGGAGGACGTCTCGGAGCCGTTGTTTGCCTCACGGCAGGACGGGGACTCGCGACAAGGACGAGGACGCCCGCGGACGACGTCCCGTCATCGGAGGAAGCCATGATCATCCTCGGAGTCATTCTGCTCGTCGTCGGCCTCGTCGCGGGCATGGGAATCCTTTGGACCATCGGAATCATCCTGGTCGCGATCGGAGTCGTGCTGTGGATTCTGGGCGCGGTAGGACGTGAGGTCGGCGGACGACGGCACTACTGGTAGGGGCCGCCCTTGTCCCGGAATTCGCCTGACCATCGGCGGCAATGATTCGTGGCCGACACCCCGGCCGGGCGGAATGTCTCGCAGTCCTTCGGCGCGGCCAGGGTTGCTGCGGATCCAGCAGCGCTGGATCCGCGTCTTCAGCTCCTGGGCAAAAGGGTTCCCAGCGGGCCGAGGTCCAGATTCAGATCTTCCGGACGCACTCCGTGCTGCTCACAGAGTTCCGCCATCCGCTGGTCGAGCAACATGAGCGTGGTCCCGATCTCGTCGACCTGCTCATCACTGAGGTCACCCTGCTCGACACGGCGAATCGCCTGGCGCTCCATCAGCTGCCTGAGGAGTTCGACCACGGTGAGGACCAGGGCGACCAGGTCACGCCCCATCTGATCGGAGTCCAGGTCGAGTCGGGATCCGCTCACAGCGGGCCGCCGTCCGCCCAGGGAGCCGGGACACGCTCGTTGACGGAGGACAGCAGGGCATGAAGGGACAGTCGCACCAACGGAACGTCAGCGATGGCAATGACCAGATCCCCACTGATCACCACGCCCGTTGCCAGGACACGGTCCAACAGATCGACGAGCGGTACCCCGATGGGGCCGCTCAGGGGCCCGGGGGCGTCCCAGGGCACCACGTCGTGCGGCACGGTCTACACCTCCCCGACGAATGAGTAGGGCACCCACGGCCCGGACAGCTCGATGTCCGCCCCGGTACGTTCCCGCAATGTCCGTGTCAGCAGGGCCAGTTCCTCAGCGCGATGTTCGGCCACCAGATACGTCGCGTTGAGGACCTGGACCCGGAGTTCCCCGGCAGGCTGGGCGTGCGGCCGCAACCTACGGGACGCGGCGGCGAGGCCCCGGACTTCGGTATCAACCGCTTCCGCGGTCTTCATGGCCTCGTCCTGGATCCGCTCGCGGCGCTCCTGCGCACCTCGTTTGCGGTTCAGGTAGGCGAGGCCGGCTCCAGGTTCCGGGCGAGACCGCTCAGTCGGCGTGACCTGCCGGACCGGCGCCTGCGCCGTGTCGTCTCGCGGGCAGGGCGGCGCGTAGACCTTCACACCCCATTCGGCGTGGTGTGCAATGCGCTTGAGCGCGGCATCGAATCGATCCGCCTCTTTGGCCAGGGCCTCTCGCGCCCTCTCCTCGCCGTGGTAGAGAGTGGCCATGGGCAGCGGAACTGTCGGGCAGCAAGCCGCGACGGCGGCGACGACATCATGGTGGGCGCGTGCGTATCGTTCAAGTTCCCGCTGGTCGGACAGACGCGCCTGCCAGGCTTCGTCAGTGAAGTCGCTCGCCCGGACGGTCTGGACGATCGCCGTCAGTGCCCCCAGCGACAGTGAGCTCACAGGCACCTCGTCACCGACACCTGGTAGCCCGACGACGGCCGAGAGATCCGGGTTCCAGCAGACAGCGAACACGTAGATGGTGTTGGCGCCCGAAGGCTCGGGACCGCGCTCCGTCATGTGCCTCGGTTCTCCTTGTTCCTCGCTGCCTCGGGGTGTTGCCCTGTGGGGACGTCGTTGAGGCTATTTCTCAGCCGTCTCGGATTCGAGTGCTTTCTCCGGCAACTCGGATTCGAGCGCTGCCAGCCGCTCGCGCAATTCACGGTTCTCGTCCCGCAAGGCGTCGCGTGAAGCGCGTGAGCTGAGTGCCGGGTCGTTTTCCCACCAGTCGATTCCCGCCTTCTTCGCGGTATCCACGGATGCCACGAACAGGCGAAGCCGAATGGTGAGGAGTTCGATGTCGAGGAGATCTACCTTGATGTCCCCGGCAATCACGATTCCTTTGTCCAGAACGCGTTCGAGGATATCGGCCAGGTTGGTGGTCTGAGGGCCGGAGACGGGGTACGAACCCTGCCGGAAGTCGACGTCACTCACGGCTTCGCCTCTGTCCTCTTCTCTTCTTGGGAGCTTCCTCCTCGTCCTCCGTCTCGTCTTCGGCCTCCGCCCCCTCTTCGTCCTCGCCCTCGTAGGCGTCGTCCGCCCCCTCTTCGCCGTCGTCTTCGTATGCGTCCTCCTCGTCCTCGTACGAGCCCTCCGCCCCCTCATCGCCTCCGTCTTCGTCCTCGTCCTCGTCCTCATATGCGGAGTCGGCGCCTTCCTCGGCATCGCCCTCGGGCTCCTCGCCCTCCGACTCCTCCTGCTCGGCCTCTTCCTCTTCTACGGCGTCATCGTGGGACACGACGACTTCTCCGTCACGGATTTCGCCGCGCCAGCCTTCTGGTTCTTCGTTGGTGAGGGTCACGTATCGCTGGAAGTTCTTGAAGTCCAGTCGCATACGGCGCCCTTGCGCCCGCCAGAGGTTGCCCGTCTTCTCGAAGAACCCGGACGGGTAGTACTCCACTACAAGGACAATCCGGGTCAGGGTGGGCCCCAGCTCATGGAAACTGACCGCGCCCCGGGTGGAGCCCTTGGCTCCTTCGGAGGTCCACACGATACGGTCGTCAGGAATCTGTTCCTGGACGGTCGCCTTGAAGCTGCGCGACGAAGGGCCGACTTTGACCTTCCAGTCGCTCCCGCCCTCATCGTCCTTGGAGACGTCGCGAACGCCCTTGGCGAAGCTGCTGAATTTGTCGTACTGCGTCCAGTAGTCGTAGGTGTCCCGGAGCGGCACTCCGACATCGAGAACCTCGATGATGTTCATGACCTTGCCGCCGCTGGCCTTCCGCTTCCCTTTCCCGCCTCCAAAGGCGCTCTTGGCCTTTTCTACGACGTTGTCCTTGACTCCCTTGGCCTTCTCCGACACGAAGGCCTTCACCGGTGAGTCGCCCTGGAGGATGCGGGACCCGATGGCGGGAAGCGAGCCACTCTCGGCCGAATCGCTGAGCTGCCCGGCGACGTCCGTCAGTTTGTCGCCGGCCTTCTCGGCAAGATTCTCCACCTGCGCGGACACGAACTTGGACAACTCCTCACGGAGCTTGTCCACACCCGACGTACCCTCTGCCGACTCGTCCTTTTCGGTCTTGGTCATCGCTGCCTACCTCCGACGATCGGCACGCTTGGATGCTGCTCGCTTGGAAGACGCCGTCTTCTTCGCCGCGGACTTCTTGGCCGGAGCAGTCTTCTTGGCCGCCGTCTTCTTGCTCGGAGCCGTCTTCTTCGCGGCGGTCTTCTTGGCCGGAGCAGTCTTCTTGGCCGTGGTCTTCTTCGCAGTCCTGCTGGACGCCGTCTTGTCGCTTTCCGCGGTCTTCTTGCTGGGCGCCGTCTTCTTCGCAGCCGTCTTGCTGGAGGTGGTCTTCTTCGCCGGCGCAGGCTTCTTGGCCGCCGATCGTGCGGGTGCCCTGCCGGACCGAGCCGATCGGGGGCCGCGGCGCCTCCGCGGCTTCTCTTCCGGTTCTTCTTCCGGCTCTTCTTCCGGCTCCTCTTCTTCCGGCTCTTCCTCGTCCTCGAACTCGTCCTCCGGCTCTTCCTCTTCCTCCTCGGGCTGGTCCTCTTCGTACTCGGCCTCCGGCTCTTCTTCCTCCTCTTCCTCCTCTCCCTCCTCGTACTCCGCGTCCTCCCCTTCCGGGGCGTACTCCTCCTCGTTCCCCTCCCCCTCGTCCGCCTGCTCCAGGAGACGGGCCGTACGGTCGCTGAGGGTGCCGGCAAGCGTGGCCATGCCTCGGTCGGCGGCGGCGGTCAGTGCCTGGCGGCCCGCCTCCAGCACTTCCCCGCGCAATTGCTCCTGCAACTCGGCGACCTGTGGGATCTCCCCCAGTCTGCGCATCCCTTCGGTGGCGAGCTGGCGAGGTTCAAGGCCGAATCGCCGGCCCGCCAGGTAGGTCGCAATGGACAGCGCCAGTCGGCCCTTCTTGGTACGGCCCAGCACATAGCCGCCCACTACCGCAGCCGCGAGAGCCACCTTCTCCGTGTCTTTCATGATCTCGTCACCTTCGATCGTTCGGCGTGGAACGGGTCTGTGCGGCATGCAGCCGGTCGAGCAGTCGTTCCTCTTCTCGTTCGAACTCCTCCAGGCTGATGTCTCCGTCCTCGAGCTCCCGGTTCAGCAGAGCCAGTTGGGCACGGAGTACGCCCGGGTCGTGCAACTCACGCTCGGCGGCGTCATTGAGCTTCTCCGCCACCCAGATCACGCCGCGGACCGGCGCGATGGGGAGGGTGAGCAAGCCGGTGATGAGTCCCATCTCAGACTCCAATGGCTCGGCCGGGAGTTCCTTCGGCGGAGACGAAGCTGTAACACGGCAGCGGGCCCGTGAGTCGCAGTTCCACACGGTCGCGATGCGTACGGCCGAAATGCTCTGCAGCGCTTCGGAAGGCATCGCCGTCCCCGCGATTGACGAGGAACGACGCATTGAGCACGCATCCCTGGACTTCGGGACCCGCGGCCACCGCACGGGCCCTGGGCGTGAGCTCGCGCAGAACTCGCCGACCGGCTTCGACGGCCCGGCTCTCCAGAGCGGCCGAGACGGCCTCGCCCAGTCGCAGGCTGGCTTCGTATCCGGGCCGTCGACGCACTTCGTCCCGTAGCCGGCGGACGGTCTTGTCCTCCACCACGAGGCTTGCCAAGGCGTCCTTGGCCGGGAGCGCCTTGAGGTTCACCTCGACCCCGTCGGAGAGGTGTTCCAGCGCGGCCACGTGGTCCGCCTCGCGAGCCTTCAACTGGGCGCGCACCGCCTCCTCGTCGGAGGCGACCATGCCGAACCGCATCGGCAGCACCGACCCCTGCTCCGACAGGCGCAACAGCAAGTCCTGGTGAGCGAGCAGATCGCGCCGTCTGGCGCGGAGCTCAGGGGGAGCGTCGCTCACAACAGCGGCGACATGCCCCTGCCGGATCGCCCGCAGCGGGGCAGCCGGGCTGCCCACACCGGTCGCGTCCACCGGCAGCGGCACTCCCGCCCGGATGATCGCGTAGACGTACACACCATCGCCGTTCACGGTTCACGCCTCCACGGGTCGTCGGCGGCGGCTGCTACCGCCCCGGGCCGGAGCACGCCGCTTCCTCGGGCGTTCCTGCTGCTCTTCCTCTTCCTCATCCGGCTCGTCGGAGTCGTCGTCACCACCGCCGACCACCTTGCGAACGGTGTCCCCCACACTTTCCGCTGCCTTGCGCACCTTGCGTTTGCCGATGGACTTGGCTGCACCGCCGCTGAGCAGCTCGGGGATGGTGGTGCTGCCGGAGTCACGCTCCAGGTCAAGCCGGTTGCACGCTTCCGCGAAGCGCAGGTACGTGTCGACACTCGCCACCACGATGCGCGCATCTATCTTGAGGATCTCGATGCCGACCAGGGACACCCGGACGAACACGTCGATCACCATGCCCCGGTCGAGGATGAGTTCGAGCACGTCGTACAACGTGCCGGCGCGCGGTGGGCACGCCACTACCTCGTCGGAGTAGGTGGTCGCAGGCATGGGGAATCCTTCCGGTTGTCGGGCAGACCTCAGTCACTGGTCACTCGTCGGCGGACCCCCGCCGATAGCGGCGGACCCGGCGGTACTCCATGAGTTCGCCGTCCTCGTCGAGCCGCACCTCGTACGAAGCGAGAAGGCTCGTCGTGTCCGGAATCCGCGGCAACTCAAGAACGTCGACGACGACACACCAACCGTCGCCCTCACGCCCCACTGCCGATACGCCCTCCGTGGGATGCCCGATCAAGCCTTCCAGGCTCCGGCAGGCAGCGTGCGCAGCGCCTTCCGCTCCACGCACGGACGGTGTGCGGCGAGCTTTTGTCGTCGAGGATTTCCTGGGGCGCGGCCGACGCTCTTCTGCCATGAATCAAGTCTGTTGCGTATCGGGTTCGACGCACCTTGAGTGGGCCAGTCGAGCGTTCATTCCCGCATCGTGGTCGTCTGCGCCGGCGTACGGCTCGGCGGCGCAGGACCGCGCTGGGCGGGGATCACACCGGCCCAGGCGCCGACGCACACCGGCGGGTTCTTCCACTCCGGGCGGCCCTCGGTCCCGTCGCGAACGTCGTTCGCGGTACGGATGAACGCCGTCACCTACCCGGACGCCGAGCAGACCGCCAGCGCAATGCCGACGATCGAGCCGATGCCAAAATCGTGCCGCGTGCCCCGCCAGAGCTGGAGGTGCCGCACACCCGGCTCCCGATGACCAGGACGCGGGCTGCAAGGTCGCCTACCTGGCGGCCTGGCGATGCGGCGGATCGCCGATCCGGGGCCGACTGCGATATCACCGCGGTGGAAGGCAACTGGACTAAACCCGCCCGGAAACCAGGCCCTGAATGATCTGTTTCGAAGGCGTCGATGGCCTGCTGCCTCTACGTCAATGACCAGGGCATGGGTAACAAGGTCCTCGGCGACAGCCGGATACATGCCTACCCGTGAACCGGGCTCCTGTTCAAGCGCGGCGGCCGGGGTCTCGCTTGTAGGGCCGCGGGATGCAGATCTACACCCCGACAGGCCCAATAGCCCAGTAGGCGGATAGCTATCCGCCTAGCCGGACCGACCGGAGCAGCTCTCGTACCTGATCACTCCCCCTACGCCCGCCGAAGGCGTGAAAGCCGTGGACGCCGCGATGGCTCGCCGGATCCCGCTCGTGTGATCCGGGCGCCAACCGTTCCCGCCGCCTCTGCTGTCGATGTCACTGGTTCATGACCTGCTGGGCGGCTTCCGTCTCGGTGGTGGCGTCGGCTGTGGTGAGCGTGCCGCCTGCGGTCTCCAGATGTGCCCGGACGAACCACTGGAACTGCTCCAGGTCGCGCAGTTGCTCGATCAGCAGGTCCTCGGTGGCCGGGTCGATCTCCCCCACTGTCTTGACCGCGACGCGCAGGTCCTCGATCAGTCCGGTGTACACGAGGTCGAGCGCGCCGAGGTGGGCGATGGCGTCGGCGCGGCCGACGCTGTAGTCCTTCCAGGTTCGTTCTTCGACCAGCACGCCCGGGGTGCCGTGGGCGATGCCTCCCAGGGCGGCGAGGCGCTCGGCGACGTCGTCTGCCATGGCGCGAACGCGGTCGACCTGCGGGTCGAGCATCTCGTGCACGGCGATGAAGTGCGGGCCCACCACGTTCCAGTGGACGTGCTTGAGGGTGAGGTGGAGATCGTTGAGGCTATGCAGGCGCTGCTGGAGCACCTCGATGAGCGAGCCGGCGTCCTGCACGGTGAGGCCCGGGACGGTGTAGCGGGGGGTGACCTCGGAAGGCATGGCCATGTCTCCTGTTCTCATGCGGTTTGCCCCCTCCCGGTACCCGTGATCCAAGGACACAACCACCGCGGCCTCCTCCGGACCGGACAGCCCTCCCGCCTCGGCGGACCGCGCGTCTTGGGGTACCTGGTGTCAGACCGGCTTCACCGGGCCCAGTGGTTCAGGGTTGTGGTGACGAACGGAATCGGGGCTATGCGGTGGGGGATGCAGGGAGGCGAGGAGA
Source organism: Streptomyces sp. NPDC091209 (assembly GCF_044757755.1). Lineage (NCBI taxonomy): Bacteria > Bacillati > Actinomycetota > Actinomycetes > Kitasatosporales > Streptomycetaceae > Streptomyces > Streptomyces sp. NPDC091209. The sequence continues at coordinate 316,055 of NZ_JBIVVR010000010.1, forward strand.
TCCGCGAGGCCGCCGGGAGCCCGTCCGCGCAGACGGGCCGCAGTGTGCACGGCATGCCGGTCGGTACGGGCGATCCGGTAGCCCGCCGCGACCAGCCGGACCGCGAGGTCGCGGTCTTCGCCAGTAGGCAGGGGTGCGAAGCCGCCCACCCGCAGGTAAGCGGCGGCGGACACGCCCAGGTTGGCTCCGTGGACGTGCTGGTGCTCCCATATCTGCTCCGTCTCCTTGAGCGGACGGGTGCGGAAGTAGTCGGCGTCGTGACGGGCCACATGAAAGGCACCGGCCGTGATGGGGGCGAGGCGGATGGTGCCCAGAACGGCGTCGTAGCCCCGCCGCGCCCAGGCGACCTGGTGGGTGAGCCACGTGGCCGGCACGGTGGTGTCGGCGTCCGTCATGGCCAGCCATACGTCCGGGCCGGCATCTGCCAGCAGCTTCAGGGCGTGGTCGATGCCGACCGCCCGTGCGGCTCCGACATTGCGGCTCGGGGTGGTGACGACATGGGCTCCGGCGCGGGCGGCCAGAGTCGCTGTGGCGTCTGTACAGGCATCCGCCGCCACCACGATCACGACGGGCATCGGCGCCACGTGCTCGACGGCCGTGTGCACGCTGCGCATACAGGCATGGATGCGGTGTTCCTCGTTGTGTGCCGGGATGACGACAGCGAGGGCTGCGGGGGTCACGCCAGACCCTCCGCGCGGGCCGGGGACGGCACCGGGCCCGGGCCTGGGCGGTGTTCGTGGACGGTGAGGGTGAAGTCCGGATCGTCGTAGCGGGCGAGGCGGCTCAGGCCTGTCAGGGTGTCCAGGCGGTCGGCGATGTCGCGGCCTGTGCAGGTGTGCTCGGCCACCGGGTGGTTCCAGTGCACCGTGACCAGGTGACCGCCCTCCCCCAGGCTCTCCGCACTCCGCTCGAGCAGCCGTGTACGGGTGCTGGGATCGAAGTAGTAGAGGAGTTCCGACAGCACGATCAGATCGAAGGAATCCTGGGGCCACTGCTCTGGCACGGTCATCCGTTTCACGGTGACGTGCTCCAAAGCCGAGGTGCGTCGAGTCGCGGCTTCGACGGCCGCGGCGACGCGGTCGGTGGAGAGCAGTTGATCGCATCGGGCAGCCAGCAGTTCGCTCAGTACGCCCACCGAGCAGCCCGGCTCGAAGGCCCGCAAGTAGCGGGGGCGGGGCAGGGCCGCCACGGTGAGGTTGTACTTGCGGCGGTCGTACCACCGTTCCCCGAGATGCCATGGGTCGGCGGCGCGGGCGTACTGGTCGTCGAAGTAGCGGGCGGGGGTGTTCAACGCAGCACCGTCTCGAAGGTGCGGGTGTGGTGGGCGATCTCCTGCGCCGGCAATACCGGCCCCACGCCGTAGCCGCGGGGCTCAAGTTGGCTGGTGAACCGTGACAGCGCTGCCTTCTTACGGTCGACCGCCCTCTGGGCCAGAGGAAGTACACAGGCCCGGTTCCACGGCACACGGGGGTCGCCGGGACGAGCCCAGTGCCACATCCACACGGGGTAGAACCACACCGGCGTGGAGCGGTCGCGGCCGGCACGTTCGGCGGCTCGGCCGGCGGCCTCGTGGTCACTGTGCAGGTCACCCACCCACGGCGCCACACACACCGCAGCCCCGACGGAGTCCAGCACCTCGCCGATCACGGCTTGCGCCCGGGTCTCGTACTCGTCGAGGCCCGTATCGGGCAGAGCGGCATGCACCGGGGCAGGCAGGTCCCCGAGCTCGCCCAGCGCTGCGGCCAGTTCGCCACGGCGGCGGGCGGCCAACTGTTCCCGGGCCGACGGCGACGCAGGACCGTGGGACGCTTCCCCGTCGCTCAGGCACACCGTGTGGACCGCCACAGCGGCGTCGAGAAGGGTGGCCATGGCACCGCCGAAACCCAGAACCTCGTCGTCAGGGTGAGCCGCCACGACGACAACCGGACCTGTCGGAAGCACCAGGTGGGGCAGATGGTCCGGCAGTCGCGCCGCCTGCCACTCCGCCTCGTCGGTGCCCGGCGAGTCGATCGCCGCGGCGGCGGCCAGTCTCGCGGCGTCAGCGGTCTCCGACGAGCTCACCGTGTCGCCTCCGCCGGGTCCGCCGTGACCAGGCGGCCGAGTTCGGCCAGGTCCGCCTCCGCGTGGTGCTGGCGCAGGTAGACCGTCAGGTCCGCAACCGCGCGAGCATGCCGTTCGTCGGAGCACAAAGGCCCGGCACCCGTGGCACGCCCCACGTGGTCCAGTACCTCGGTGCACACCTTTTCGGCGAGGGCCCGCACGCGCAGACTGCGCACCCGCGCTTCGTCACGTGCGTCGAGAGGATCGGCGTCGATGTCCTCACCCGCTTGCCGCAGCATTGCGTCCGCCGTGTGCAGCAGCACATCAACGGCTCCGAGATGGGCGGCCGCGTGCGCGTTCAACCGTCCAGCAGCGCCTCGCTCGTACAACGGCGCGGCGACGGCGTGGGCACCGCCCAGCCAGCAGGCCGCGACACCGATTCCACCGTGCTGGAAACCGGGCCGCTCCAGATAGCCCTCCACCCCGCCGACGGCCTTCGCGGGGACATCCGTGAAGGACATCTCCAGGCTGTCGCTCCCGGCCATACCGATCGCCGGCCACGTCCCTTCCACGGGCTGCGCGCCCGGGTGGTCCAGCGCGACGGCGAACAGCCGGTAGCCGTCCTCGGCGTCCGCGCTCACCAGAGCGTGGGTGCAGGCGTGGGCACCGGAGCAGTAGGGCTTCACGCCACTGAGCGTCCACCCCCGACCGGTGCGTGTCGCGTGCGTGCCGGGGCCCGGTGGGCGCGCGGCCCACACTCCCCACCGCTCCCCTTCGGCGGGCAGGCGGTGGTGGTCCAGTTCGTGCAGGATCGCCGCAGCGTCCAGGTGCCCCTCGGCGAGCCGTGCAAGCGACAGGTCCCGCCGCCCCAGGGCCATGAGGACGGCGAAGCGGCGGGCCGTCGAGCGGCCTGGCAGCGGCACGCTCGGGGCCTCGCGTTCGACGAAGTCGGCGAACAGATCCGCCGTGCGCCGTTGCGGGGTGCGGAGGTGATGAGGCGACTCGGGGGGCGTGACAATCACGCGGACCTCCTGCATACATCGTCGAAAAGCGTCAGCAGGCGTCTGGGTATCCGCAGGGTCCTGCTCAAAACACGCAACACAGCCGGTCCAGGAGCTGACGGCATACGGTTCCGACCTGGCTGCACAGGTCCTGCCCCGGCAGGTCCCACGCGCCTTGGGCTGCGGAGGTGTCGTTCAGGGCGCCGGGAAAGTCGGCTGAGTGGGCCTGGCACGCGCGCTCCTCCAGCCCAGCATCCGACAGCACGCGGGCCGCCGCCACTTCCGGGGGCACGCCCATGAGAGCCGTTGGCACCGATGCGCAGGGATGCCCAGGGGCGCCCGGAGCGTGGCGCACCGTTGCCGCTCGAAGCCGATTACCTCACTGCAGAACTCGCCGAAATCTATGTTGGTCAGAGTAGACATTGAGAGATCACCTGGATATGGTTTCTCTCGTAGCCAGGAAGACCGCAGGGCCGGGCAGAGATGAACCGCCTGGCAGCAGGACGTAGTTGCAGTGCGCATCGCGGTGCGGTGGTGGAGTTGCGAAGCCAGGGTTGTTGCAGGACGGCGACGGGACTGACGACCGGACCGGGCGGCCCGCAGTGATCAGGGGACGCCGTGAGCAGGACCGCAGTGGCAGTACCCGCAGTGAGAGTCAGTAGTTCCCCGGTAAATGGCGTCGGCTGCGGGCGCGCGTGCCGGGAAGTTCGGCAGTGGGGTTCCAAGCCAGAGCAGATGCACGACGGGCGACGGGGCTGGCTGCCGAAGCGTGGCGCTCCCCCAGGCCACCAGCAGTACGCATCACCCGCAGTACAGAGCAGTGCGCAGTCCCCATGAGTAAATGTTGATCAGAGGGAAGAACGGAGGAATCTCGCGCCATCAGGATCGCCCGGGCGGAATGGCTGAGCCCGGGTACCGCAGGACATCGATAGTGAGGTGGTCTCCGGTCAAGCAACCGCGATCCCCGCGCACCCGACAGCATCACGGTCGGATCCGCGGAAACAGAAGGCCGGCCAAGTTCTAGGGCCGGCAGATGGTGTGCAGTTCCTTCGGGGCCCTGGTGCCGGTACGGCACCAGGGCCCCTCGACGCGTTCCAAGAAGAGGTGCGATGACAGCAGACGACTCGTTCGGCCGACTCGACGATGACGACTACCCCGCCTACACGATGGGCCGGGCCGCCGAGATGCTCAACACCACCCAGGGCTTCCTCCGTGCCCTCGGCGAAGCCCGCCTGATCACCCCGCTACGCTCCGCGGGCGGCCACCGTCGCTACTCCGGCTACCAGCTGCGCATCGCCGCCCGCGCCCGGGAACTCGTCGACAACGGCACCCCGATCGAAGCCGCCTGCCGCATCGTCGTCCTCGAGGACCAACTCGAAGAAGCACAGCGCATCAACGCCGAATACCGCCGCGCCACCGAATCGACGAAGCCGACAGAGCGCCCGTGAGGACGCCGGGAGCCGCCGGCAAGAAGCCGCGTCGGAACTCCTCCCTGGATTCCCCGGCCTTCAGGTCGGTGTGGTGGTACCTCCCGCTTGCGGGGGAGAAACGGACTCCTGCGGAGCAGGGCAGAGGGCTGGGATTCGCCGTCAGGGCGAGCATTCAAGTACCGCTTCCATCGCCCGATACGCAGCTACTCTCGATACCGGCCTGCATCGCGTAGTTCGCCGGCCAGGGACTGGTTCTGCTGCGTGGCCGGCCCGGACGGCAGCCTGCCGTTCGTAGAGTTGCTGCTGTCGGCGACAGCTGCGGCAGGAAGGCCGGTGTCCGCCGGTCGCTGCGGGTGCAACTGGACTTGACCGGGCACTGGCCGCAGTCCTCCATTTCGTTCTTCAACCGCCTGCTGGTCACCTGACACAACGCCGTACCGCAGCCGGGTTCCCGCTTCACCGCGCTGCGCCGGCACAGGTTCGGGCAGCGGTCGGCCGGCGCACCTTCGTCCGGTGCTCCAGGGTGCTCAGTCGGTCGCTGGACCGGCCGGCCGGGCAGTGCGGCGCTGGGCCCGGATCGCTTCCTCCAGGGCGATGCGGATACCAAGGTTGAGTTCGCCGCAGGACACCCAGGCGGTGAGGAGTCCGGCGATGCGGAGCAGCGTGACGCCGGCGCGCTGGGAGACTTCCATCAGCACGGTTCGCGCCTGGTCGGCGGGCAGGCGTCCGAGCGCCATCACAATGCCCACTGCCTGCTCTCTCACCGTGTTCGCGCCGGGGTTCTGCGGCATGGCCGGTCGCTCTGGCAGCACCCCCGCCTCATGTGCGGTGGCCGCGCTGCGCGGGATGGTCGTGGTGGTCGGCTGCTCGGAGTCCGGGTCACCCTTTCGGTCGTGGCCGGAGGCCAACAGCTCCCGCATCCGACTCGCCTCCTCGTTGATCTGGGCCGATAACCGGGCTCCTGCCGTACGGGGAACGGATCGCCCGACCATGGCAAGAACGGGCTGCCAGGGTTCGCCGTGTGGGGATCTGCATGGCCAGAGGAAATCGCAGCAGGCGGGGTGATCCCCTGCTCGGCTTGCGCCTCCGGTCCGAAGCACTGATTCGCGTATGCCCCGCCGTCACGTCAGCAAACATCGGCCACCAAAGGGCCCATGGCGTCTCTGGGCTCCCCTGGCGGGCTCGGGATCCAAGGCCAAGCTCGTTCAACACGCTGAACTGACAGAGAAGTTGCTCGTGCTTCGTCAGGGGCGGCAATCGGCCGCTTCAGGGCCCTGCGACTCTCAGTGGCAAACCAGGGCCGCCCTCGCCGGATAAGCGTTGCTCCGCAGCGTCAGCAGCAGCCAGGACGCCCAGGGTCGCCAGGACAACCACGACGACCAGGAGCACAAGGGCCACGGAGGCGGGCGTGGGGTAGCGCCACAGGACGAGGGCCAGGGCACCGGCCGCGATGACGACACCCGTGGTCAGGGGCCTGTGCATGCGCAGCCACTGTCCGACGGCACCTGGCTTCAGTCCCGTCCGGGCAAGGGCGTGTCCGGCGGTCTGGGTACCTCGGGCGGCAGCTGCGCGCACGGCGACGGCACCGCGACCATGTCCGTACAGATACCCGGCGATCACGGTGAGCAGTGCGGTGAGGAGCACGGTGAGAACGGTTTGCCGGAGGAACCTCACCAGGGTGTCGTAGAGGGCTGCTGCCGCGTCCTGCGACTGGGCTGCCGGAGGCACCGCGTCCAGACAGATCTGGCGGATCACGGCGAGTGCGATGAGCAGCACGCACATCATGGCACCGATGCCGATGCCTGCGGCCATCAGCGCAAGCCGGTGCGAGGGTGCCGCCCAGATGCCCAACCCGGCGAGCACAACCACCGTCCAGGGCAACCACGGGGCGACGACGCTGAGCCAGCGGGCAGCATCACGGGCCTCACTCAGATGGTCGTTGTGCACCAGCACGATCGACTTGTCTGCCCCGGGAATGTCTTCCGCCCCGACAAGGGTCACACCGATCAACTGCTTCTGAAGTTCCTCGATGACAGCGCCGACGTTCAGCGTGATGGTGTCGCCCTTGACCTCGATCGCTCCGCCTGCCTCCCCGGTGAGAACGTTCGTCGCGGCGGTGTGCGCACCGCGATGGATGCTGTCCCACGCCTTGGCAAAGGCGTCGCTCGTCACCACCCTGGCGACGGTATAACGCACGCCGGCCCTCAGCCCGCCCTTGAGCTCTCCATCCAGTGATCTGGCCTCGTCGACAAGGAAGCGGGGTGCGTCATGGTCGGCCAGGGTGTCGGCGAGCGTGTCGGTGATCTTGCGAACGTCGATCTTGTGGACCAGGCCATCGGTAGCACGATCGATGATCAGATCCTGGACGGCGGGATCTCTGGCGAGGGGTGAGACGGTCTGCGCATACCGATCAACGTCGGTGACCTCGGAATTTACCCAGGTGGCGACGACGCTGATGGGCGCCATCAGAACAGCCAGGAGGAGGAGCAGGGACGCTCCGCAAAGGCGCAGGCGACGGCTTCGCATCCCGAGAGGGCGCTGCAGCCGCTCGTCCTCCGCTCGTTCGGCATGGCCCGAAGGGCGGTACAGCTTGTGCCTGCCATGCTCTGACGGGCCGGGGGCGGCAGACGAGTCCACGGCGAACTCCCTCCGCGCGCAGTCCTCGGCGCACTACGGCGGTATGCGCCCTTAGGGGCGGATACCGCAGGACCGGCCAGCCCCTGTACCTCCATCGTCGTTCATCCACCACAAGCACGCAGCCTGTCCAGGAGCTCCCCGTACCTTCGCCCCCCTGTTCATGGCCCGGCTGCCGAACACTGCCCCATCTGCTTCCCGAAGATCGGAGCGGGCGCGGTCCGGCTAGAGCCGGACCGCGCAATCACCTGCCGATGATCCCGTCACCTGCCGCGGCGTCTGCTGCCGACAGGCAGGAACGATCACAACCGTTCACGCTCCGTTCCCTCGGATCACCCGTCCCAGGAGGGGCAGAACGCCCTGGGCAGAAGTCGCCCGCAAGGTCACAGGAACATCCGAAGACGGCCGCCTGTAGTCGCGGATCTCCCAGCGGACTCGCAGGCGCCTGAACCAGCGCAGGCGGGCGACGGCGCGCTCCACGATGCGGCTGCGGCATGCGTCGACGGCAGGCAGGGGTGCGCATAGAGCGGTTGACAACCTCAGCGGGGGCATTCGCGCACCACCACGAGATTGTCAGAACGCCGAGAACACCATGAGCGCTCCCCTACGAAGCTCCAGCGAGGGCCCTGGCCTGCAGAAAATCCGCGGCATCTATCTCAATGATCATCTGGCGGGTGCGACGGCCGGTGCCGCATGGTCCAGGAGCACGGCGATTCGCCCTACGGCCAGGAACTGCGGGCCCTGGAGACGGACATCCCGCAGGACCGGCGAGCCCTGGTGCGGCTGATGACAGACCTGCATTTTCCCGCGAGACGCTACAAGGTCTACGGAGCCTGGCTGGGCGAGAATCTCGGACAGGTGAAGCCCAACGGCCGTCCACTGCGCCGCTCCGGTCTCGCACTGTTGATCGAACTCGAAGCCATACGCAGGGCCGTGACTGGCAAAGCGCTGCTGTGGCGCTCCCTGCTCGCCGCCCTCCCAGCTACAGCTCCCTGCCGCGAACGGTGACCACCGCGATGGAGTAAAGAAGCCGGGCCTCCACCACTGCGCCAGGCCATCTCTCCGAGGTGATCGATGAGGCGGCCACGACACTCGGCCTCATCCAGCAGCATTCCCTGTCTGGCTCTGATACTTCGCGGACAGCATCCACTCTGCAGGGCACCCTCCTCGCCGACGCCGCACGCCTCCTGGACGAGCTCCGCTCGGACCGTTCAGCCCTGAGCCTGCCCGGACGTCTCCCCGACTCAACCGGTAGACGGTCTCCGCACCCAGGCTCATGCGCCGGCGGGGCAAAAGCCCGCTCAGCGGCTTGTCACACCCGGGATCGTTCCTGAGCACGGCAATTTGACCAAGTTCGCAACGTTCAAGTATCCGCGCGCCCTGAAGGCCGGAGAACGGGGTACACGGCCACCATGATCGCCTCTCAAGTCCTCGCGGCCGACGGCTCGTCGTCGCTCTTCCTGATCGTCGCCGGTGTAGTGGTGGCTGCCCTTCTGATCAGCGCGTTCTGGTACGGCAGCCGACGCGCAGCACACCGGAAGAATCCCGGCGCCAGGCCGGCGGCGCCAAATCCGCAGACGGCACCCCGTCAGGATTCCTGGCAGACACCTGACGACGACACCGACGGACAGCCCGGGCATTGACCCGCCCCCCACCGTCATGCCTGGCACTCAGTCACCACGGCCCTGCGCTGATTGAGGCCGTTGATTTCACCGCGTGACAGCGCTTGTACAGGTTCTGGCCGAAACTGTCATCGCGTCCGCCGCGCAAACCCTGTGACCAGCACTTTCAACAGGATCTACCCCTTGATGCGGAGCGCCGTTCCGTACAGTCGGCCGACCTTCCAACGTACGAGCACGCGGCGTTCAGCGACGAGCACACCCTGCACCGCAGGTGCCGCCGTCACCAGCGACGGTACCCACGCAACAGCCTGACGCCACTCACGACGGATCGGGACCCCACCGGTCCGGCCCGACCCCGTGCCAGTCGATGATCGGAGACTCGATCACCTCGGCCGGCTCCATCTCCAGCCCCACCCGACGCAGAAACTCCACCAGGTCCCGCACCGAGTACGCCAGCCCGAGGATCTCCCCATCCACCCGGACCCGCCGGCCCCCGGTCGGGGACGGCGGAGAGACGACCACACGAAACCCAGGCATGAGCTCATGATCAGCCAACCTCCCGGCCGCCGCATCTCACCCGCCGTGATCGCCGCGGTGACCGCGTCAGCGGCCGGGGCCATCTTCCCTTGATCGCCGCTGAGGTCTCGGCCGCGCGTCGCTGACCCGGTGCAGGCCCTGGCATTCAGGCACCCGGAAGGGAGAGGCAGAACGGATGGCCGTGCGGGTCCCGGAGAACCCGCACGTCCTTCTGCGGCTGATATTCCTGCAGCGTGATCGGCATGACGCCGTACAGTCGTCCTTCTTCGGCCACTCGGCGCCGTACAAATGTCCCCGCGCGACCTGGAGCACGGTGGGCCTGCAACGTCCGCGGCCACGGCTCCGGGCATCACGTCACCGAACAGGCGCCCAAGCATTGGCCTCTGCGCTTGCTGACTTCCCTCGGTCGGGCCCCAGCCGGACGTCGCGGGGTACCGCGTGCTGGTGGCAGTGCGTCTGGCCGACGGCCGGACGGCCCGATGCGAGGCAGCGTCCACCCCGGCGCGGGCTCTCCCCAGGCGCAGCCGCTCATGCAGCGCGCTGCCGTCACACGTGGCCGACCCTGCCGCCGACGGAATCCTGGCCCTGGCGCATCCGCACGGTCCCTCGGCCCTCCTGCAACTGAGCAGACCCGCACCCTGTCTCGGCCCCGCAGCTGCGGTCCGGCTCCGTACCATCTGCGGGCCGGGCTACGTGCTTCGCGTGGCTGCTGACGGGTCCGTGAGCGGCAGCGCCATCGCTATCGCTATCGCTATCGCTATCGACGCGGGATACCTGGCGTCGCTTCTCGCTGCCGCCCGGTCCGAGATCCACCGGCCTTTCCCGTCACGGCCGCCGTCCTGCGGAGCGTCCCACCGCTGCACAGAGAGCCTGTCGCAGGGTCGGGTACTGCTGACTGAGGTCGGCGCGGCATGTCGGCATGTACGCCCGGGCATGATCAGGGTGTGAGGGCCTGCGCGAGGGTGGGATAGCAGGCGATGATCGTGTCGAGGCCTACGATCTCCAGGACGCGCTGGACCGGCTCGGTCAGGACGGCCAGGCGGATCCACCCGTCGGCCGTGACGGCGTCGCGGCGGGCGGCGGCCAGGACGTTGATGGCGCTGGAGTCCATGAAGGTGACGGCGCCGAAGTCGAGCACCGTCCGCGGCACGCCGGTGTTGTCTGGGTGTAGGGCCTGTCGCAGGGTGTCGGCGGTGTCGGCGTCGAGTTCACCGGCCAGGGACAGCACGCGGATGCCCGCGGTGGTGGTCCGGGTGATCGTCAGCCGGGCAAACCGTCCGGCGGTGTCGTGCATGTCGGCCACGCCCTTCACCAGCTCTTTTTGAGGTATCCAACAGGCCACCTGCCCTCGCCAGGCGGCCCGTTGGATCCTACGGGTGTTGCATCCAGATAGCTGTGCCGCAGGTAACGTTCTGGGCGTGCTTGGCCGCTACCGGTGGGGGTATCCGGCGGGAACACGGAAGCGGGCAGGCATGGATCCATCACGGGACGCTGCGGGCGGGGTACGGCCAGGGGCCGCCTCGCCGCTGGAAGCATCGCTTACGTTGGACGGCGCGGGCGCACGGATAGCCGAGGCCCGGCACCTCGCGGAAGACTTCCTCACCGCGGTAGAGGAGTTTCACGGCATTCCGGTGGCCAGGGCCTCGGTCGAGATCGTCCAACTGATCGTCAGCGAGCTGGTCACCAACGCCCGCAAATACGCTCCCGGCCCGGCCCGGTTGCGTCTGCGCGTGGCGGGCAGCGTCCTGCGCATCGACCTGTGGGACGGCAACCCCGTGCTCCCGGCAGCCAGGGCGACCGATCCCAAGCGCGTCGGCCAGCACGGCCTGGAGATCGTCACCGCCCTCGCCCAGTCCCTCACCACAGAAGTGACACTGCACGGCAAACGCCTCACCGTCACCGTCGACCTCGCCCGCGCAGCGGGTCCCGGCTAGACGAACCGGGCACAGTCCGCTGCACACACCCCGCCGGGCGGGAGTTCACCGATATCCGCGACGAGCTCGACCGCCAGATCGAGAAGTACAGCCAGCCCCGGGACACCGGCGCCTGCGCACTCGGCGCCGCAACAGTGGGTGGCCGCCGGATGGCTATGCCGTGGCGGCACCCGCGGTGGTGATGGCTGTATCGGTACGAGCGTGGACCACCAGAGGCGCACCAGAAGCGGCGGCCTGCGCCTGCAGGACTCGGCGGGCGAAGGCAGACGGCGTGGCCACCGATACCAGGACCTCCGCAGACGGCACATGTGGGTGCGCATCAGCGACCGCTTGCGACACACCTGCACTCGCCCCGGCGCCGAGAACGATCACCACCTGGCGCCGAAGCATGGACGTGGACCAAGTCGCCGATCAGCGCCGCTTCCGTCCCTGGAACAACGTCCCCTCAGGACCGTCACACCGTGCTCCGACGAGTGCGACAGCATGAGGTTTCCAGCCTCCTCCGGCCGCCACGGATCATCCATCTGTACGAATACCCGGCGCAGGACGCGCAAGGCTCTGTTCCCTGCCCCGACCCGCGCCCCCGGCGCTGTCCGCTCCCTGAAGAAAGGGCGGCTCCCCCAGCACACGTGGCCGAACCGGGGGAACCTACGGTCGGCCAGTCCCTAAAGGTGAAGGCCACCTGACCGGCCTGCGCCCTGAGTGCCCGATCTTCACAAGCGAAAACAGCAGGGCCTGAAAACTGACGGCGGATGTCCGCAAAGCAGATCGGCGGCTGACACAGCGGGCGGCCGGCCGTATCCCGCCCGGCATCGGCCGGTTGCTGTTCGCTGTCCGCGGTGGAGGAGGCAGCGGAGAGCAGCAAGATGTGGTGCGGTGCAGCCGCCGTCATGGCGGCGTTCGGTGGGCGGCGCGGGCGCAGATCAGCCGTGCTGGGGGTTGCGGCGCTCGCTGTCGCGCAGTTGGTCTCCAAACGGGTGGGTCAGTAGCTGGTCGACCGGCCCCGCCCGCCCGAGGAGTGGATCGATCACAACGAGGTTGAGGACCGGGCCTGACTCCTCCTCTCTCCCTTCGGGCCACACCGCGGCCGCGGTGTGCCTTCGTCGATCCCGTCCGGCCGCCGGCCGCTGCCGCCTGCGCGGTGCCGGCCGCTCTGCCGGCCGTCGAGCGCGTGCGGTCGGGAGCCCACTACCCCACCGATGTCGTCGCCGGTGCCTTGATCGGGCTGGGCGGCGCCTGGCTTACTCGGCCATGTCCCGCATCTGCTGCGGCACTTGCTGTAGTGGCCACACAACGCCCCGCAACGCAGCCACTTCTCACCGCTGAGTGTTTCCCTCCTGAACTGCACGGTTCGGGGTACTCGGCTTCTCGCCGAAGGCCGGGCCGGCCGCCGTGGCACGGCTCGAAGGGCAGGAACGACACAGAGCAGGAGGGGATCGCGTGTCGAGTACACAACCGCAGGGCCCACTTGCGCACGACGTTGGGCACGAGCCGGTGGGCGAGCTGGTCCAGCAGGCCTCTCAGCAGCTGACTGAATTGGTCCGCGGCGAGATGAAGCTGGCGCAGGCCGAGATGAAGGAGAAGGGCAAGCGCTACGGCAAGAGCGGCGGCCTGTTCGGCGGGGCTTCGCTGGCCGGTTTCCTGATGCTTCAAGCGCTGGTGACGAGCGTGATCGCGGCCGTGGCATTGCTGCTGCCGGTGTGGGCGGCTGCCCTCATCGTCACCGCCGTCCTCGGCGCGATCGCCGCGGCCCTGGCCCTCAGCGGCAAGAAGCAGGTCGGCAAGGCATCCCCGCCGACACCCCAGAGCACGATCGAAAACGTCAAGGCCGATGTGGCCGAGATCAAGAGGAGCGCACACCGATGACCCACACGCCCCCCGACCAGCACAGCACCCCTACACCCGCCGAGCTCCGCGAGCAGATCGAACACACCCGCCGCGAACTCGGGGAGACGGTCCAGGCCCTCGCGGACAAGACCGACGTCAAGGCCCGCGCCCAGCAAAAGGCCGGCCGGCTGAAGGAGCAGGCAGCCGTCACGGCCGGTGAGCTGAAGGCGCAGGCGGTGAAGGCCAGCTCCCAGGTCCAGGACAAACTCCCCGACCCGGTCAAGGAGAAGGCCGCCCAGGCCGCCGGACAAGCCCGCGCCGCGACAGCCCAGGTGGGACGGATGTGGGAAGAGAAGGCGCCCGAGCCTCTGCGACAGCAGGCGGCACGATCCGTGCGGCTGACGCGGGAGCACCGTGCCGTGCTGCTGCTCGCCGCGGCGGGCGTCACCGTCCTGTGGCTGGCCGGCCGCCGCAGGAAGGGCTGAACGAGAGCTGCTGAACGCGGCCCGGGCCCGAATCCTCAGGGGATCGGGCCCGGGTCCTCGGCAGCTTCGGGTCCGGTCGCTCAGGTCAGCCGGTCCTCGTCGCTGTTGTCGTAGTCGTAGTCGGCTTCGATGCGTTCCTGCGCACCGTGGCAGGGAGTGCTTCTTCTTCCGGAGCAGTCACCTTTTGTGCGCTGGGATCTACCCGGTGTCGGGTTGGTTGTTGCCGCTTTGAGTGGTTATCCGGGTGCTGGCTTGGTGCAGCCCCTCGTGGTCGCCATGACCTTCGGACTGACGGCACAGGGGCTTGTTGGCCGGCCCCTGTGGATCCACCCCGCGCTGATGTCGGCGTTCGCGTGAAAGTGGCGAGCCCGGTACACGGCTACGTACCCAGCAAGTTCGACCGCCGCGGCTACCTGATTGCTGGCTCCTTCGGGACGGGTGCGCTGGTCGTGAGAGAGGGGCGCCTCACCAGCTTGACTACCAGTCTTTCAACCTCCTGCGCAGGTGGTCTCGGTTTGGGCATGCTGATGACGGTGGACCGGGGGTGGCGACGATGCGGCGTAGGCAGGGTGCGTGGGCTGGGTCGGCCGTGACGGGGACGGCTGCAGTCGTGGCGGCGGGGCTGGGGCCGGTGACCAACTACGCCAGTGCCACCGTGCCAGGATGGGCGGCTCACGCATGGGTAATCTGGCCGCTGTTCGCCGTGCTGGTGACGGCCAGCATCGGGCTGGTGTTGTGGAGCCGACGGCTGGATGTTGCAGCAGGACCGCCAGCGCGGCTGGGACCGGTGGGCCGACCGGCCAGGGGCCAGCAGGATTCCTTGCGCTCCCCACATGTGGAGCGCGTGCGCGGACGTGAAACCGAGCTGGCAGGCATGCTTCGGCGGCCACGAGGACGGTTCGCGGTGTTGTGCGCGGCTGGCGGGATGGGCAAAACAACGGTAGCCGCGCAGTTCGCCTCGCAGGCCAACGCGGCGGGCTGGCGAGTGTTTTGGGTGCGCTGGCGCGATTCCGCCGAGCTGGCGCAGCAGATGGTGCAGACGGCACTGGCTTGTGGGCTGCCCGAGGCAGAGTTGGAGTCCGCGCGGGCCGGGCGGGCGAGTCTGCCCGATGTAGTGTGGCGACAGCTGGGCCGGGCGCGGCGGTGGCTGCTGGTGTTGGACAACGCCGACGAGCCGCAAGAGATCGGCCCGGCAGGGGAGCCGTTGGCCGATTACCGCGGTTGGATCCGCCCACACGGCCGAGGCCTGCTGGTGATGACTAGCCGAGATAGCAGCCCGCAGACATGGGGGCCGCGTGCCCGGCTACTGCCCTTGAAGCCGCTGCCCGAACAGCCTGCAGGCCAGATCCTTGTCGACGCTGCGCCCGCAGCTGGCACAGCCGAGCAGGCTCGGGACCTGGCCATGCGGCTGGGCGGGCTTCCGCTGGCGCTGCACGCGGCCGGTACTTACCTGGCCGGGCCCACCAGCCGCTTACCGCACCTTCACCACCTACCGCCAGGCCCTGGAGCATGAACTGCCCTTCCTGCTGGGAGCCGAACACCCGGACGCCTCTCATCCGCGAGCCGCCCGCACTGTGGTGCGGCACACCTGGGAGGTGTCCCTGGACCAGCTCGCCCGCGAAGGCAACGCTTTGGCCCGCCCCGTGTTGCGACTACTAGCAGCACTGGCCGAAGCTCCCATCCCGCTGTCCCTCATCACCCCGGACCTGCTGTCTGCCGTCACCGGAGACGACGTCACCGTCCCAGCGTTGGAGGCTGCATTTGCAGGTCTGCACCGGTATGGCCTGCTTGACCTTCCTCACTCTCCCGGCAACGCCGGGCAGACATCGGGCATCAGCGGCCCGGCGCAGGTGGTGCTGCACCCATTGATCCGAGAGATCAATGCCGTCGCTCTAGCGGCCGAGGCATCCCATCTCGCCACGTGGCACCGAGCCCTTGCCGAGCGGCTGACCGCGGCCGTGCACGAGGTAGACGAGCGGGGGCGCGCCGGTTGGCCTGCCGCCGTACTCCTCGCCCCTCACCTGCCGGTGCTGCTCGACCTCCCGGACCCACGCTCCGCCACACACCACCGCACCGCCCTCAGCACGTTCGCGCAAGTACTGGAAAGCGCCGGCGCCTTCAGCGCAGCCCGCCTGGTCCACGAACGCGTCCTCGACTTCGAGAGCCGCACCCTGGGCTCCGAGCACCCCGACACCTTGACCAGCCGCAACCACCTGGCCAACGCCTTGTTCGGAATGGGCGAGCCAGCTGAGTCGATACGGCTGCTCCGGCAGACCCTGGAGGACCGTAACCGTGTCCTAGGCCCCGCGCACCCTGACACCCTGATCAGCCGTCATGACCTCGCCTGTGCCCTAGACGGGACGGGGCAGCATGCAGAAGCGGTGTCTTTGCTGCGACAGACCCTCGCCGACCGTGCCCGTGTGCTGGGAGTCATGCATCCGCACACCCTGGCCAGCCGTGACAGCCTCGGTCTCGCCCTGGACGGGATGGGCGAACACGCGGAGGCGGTCCGCCTGCACCGGCAGACCGTTGACGACCGCATCCGTGCGCTGGGCCCCGAACACCCCCTCACCTTGCTCAGCCGCCACAACCTCGCCAGCGCACTGGCCAGGATGGGCGCGCAAGAAGAGGCGCTGCGCCTGCTGCGACAGACCCTCGCTGACCGCGTCCGTGTGCTGGGCCCTGAGCACCCGCACACCGTGCGCACCCGCGACGACCTGGAGACAGCTTCGGCTGCCTGGCGTGCTGCACGACAGCGACAGACCTGGCTGCGCCCCTCGCGACGCTAGGAGCCGCCCCCCACACACAAGCACCGCACGAAGGCACGGACGGGCCCAACGCGGCCACGCCCTGACGATTCTTTTCGGATGCTTCTCGCCCGCTGGGCGCCGGGGCTTGGGGTGGGGGAAGGCATGGGTCTCCTGACTCGGCAGGCGCACGCGAGGACGCCTTACCGGTTGCGTGCTGGGGCTGGCTTTGCGCCGGCCGGTCAGCGACCGAGGGCCTTGGCCAGCTCCTTCTTGTTCATGGACGAACGGCCGTCGATGTTGCGCTTCTTCGCCTCCGCGTACAGCTGGTCCTTCGTCGGCCCCTGGGAACCGCTGTGGGAACGCTCCCCGCCGCGCTGGGAGGCGGACTTCGGATCCTTCGTGGAGGTCTTGCTCGCCGACTTCGACTCTCCCGAGCGGGCGCGCTCCTTGTTCACCGTGCGCGCCGCGATCTCCTTCGCCCGCCCTTCGGAGGTGCCGCGCTTCTCGGCGCTTTCCTTGATGTGCTCGTACTGACGCTCACGCTTCGCGTTGGAACCCCGCGGCATGACGCTCTCCTTCCACACCGGCGGCCAGGGAGCCGCTCCGTCAAGGACGATCGCATTGCGCGTACCCGCATGCCGCCTCCCGTCACGCCGCTTCGGAGCATTTCCCCCGAAGCGGCGGGGAGCCCTCTGGGAGAGAAGAGCCGCGACACGCTTCGTGACCATGAAAGAAGACTGAAGCCTGTCGCGCACTGTTCCGGGGAGAAGGCCGCCCACCATGGCAGCCAGACCTGCACGAAGAAGCCGAGTGTGAACAGACCACGGCGGCCGACCTCGTCGGCACTCCTCGCCGTGTGCTCCCTCATCGCCGGCCTCACCGCCTGTGACGCCCCCGGCCAGCGCGTTGATGCCGCCTCCGACGCAGCCGCGGCTTTTCGAGCGGGCTGTCAGCGGAGGCGACCGGGCGGCGATGTGCGCAGCCCTGGCGCCGCAGACGCGCAGCGAGTTCGAGGACTCGGGGAAGAAGCGGTGCGGTCAGGCCATCGACGAGGTGGACCTGGGTGTTGTTCTCCGTCCAGCGCCCTGGGTGGTTATGCGCCTGGACCACAGCGCCGTCACCCGGCTGCTGGAACGCCGCGGGTCTGCGTCCGCCTCCGATCCACCACGCGCGCAAAGGTGAAACTGCGGAGTGGCGTACGTCGGGTTTGAGACCAGGGAATGTGTCAACGCGATCTGTATGGTCCATTCGACACGAGAGACAGAACGCAAATATGCGGCGCCGCCGGGGAATGACATCTCATGGCTGCCCGAGCTGACGGAGGTGGACCGGGTCGCCTATCTCGCAGAACCTGCGACGCAGGAGCTGGATGCCGTCTACTACGACACCGAGGACCTGCGACTCGCACGCACCAGGGCGTCCCTGCGGCGCCGAAGGGGCGGAACCGACGCCGGCTGGCACCTGAAGCTGCCCCTGGAGGGAGACACCCGGGAGGAGATCCGGCTCCCCCTGTCATCAGAAGAGGTCCCGGAGGACCTGCGGGACCTGGCTGTCTCGCGCACCCGCGGCGCAGAGCTGCGGCCGGTCGTGCGGATCCGCTCCACCCGATCCCTGTGCCATCTTCTCGGCGCTGGGGGTGACGCCCTGGCCGAGCTGACTACTGATGCGGTGCGGGCCGACTCGCTGCTGGACGACGACGCGCACACCAAGTGGACGGAGATGGAGGTCGAACTCGCCGACGACGGTGATCCTGCGCTCCTGGACGCCATCGAAAAGGTACTCCGGAAGAACGGTGTCGACCGCGCGCAGGACCCCTCGAAAGTCGTCCGTGCCCTGTCCGAGACGACGTCCCTCCTCGAAGGCACGGAGGATGCGCGCGCCGGGGTCGCCCCAGGGTCGGCCGGCGATCACGTGCTCACGTACGTTCGCCGGTTGGTCGACGCCCTGACGGACCTCGACCCCGCTGTGCGTCGCGACCTGCCCGACGCCGTGCACCGGATGCGCACCACGGCCCGCCGTCTGCGCAGTTGCCTGCGCTCCTATCGATCCGTCCTCGACCGTGAGGTCACCGACCCCGTTCGCCGGGATCTGAGGTGGCTCGGCGCCGAACTCGGTGTGGAGCGCGACCATGAGGTGCTCCGCGAGCGGCTGACCTCCGGCGTGCGGGAACTTCCCGGTGAACTGGTCCTGGGTCCCGTCGACGCACGGCTGCAGGCCTGGGACGCGGCGCGGCAGGCCGAGGGCCGTCGACGCACCCTGGACGCGCTCGCCACGCCCCGCTACCTGAACCTGCTGGAGCAGTTGAACCGGTTGGCCGAGGCGCCGCCGCTGCGCGCGAAGGCGGCTGGAAAACCGGAGAAGGTCATGGTCAAGGCGCTTGGGAAGGAATACGGCCGACTTGCCCAGCGAATGGACCGTGCACTCGACACGCCGTCCGGACCGGAACGTGACGCCCGGATCCACGACGCCCGCAAGGCCGCCAAGAGGCTTCGTTATGCCGCGGAGGCGGCCCGTCCCGCCCTGGGCAAGCCTGTTCGACGCCTCGGCAAGCGCGTCAAGGCCGTACAGCAGGTGAGCGGCGCCCAGCACGACAGTGTCGTGGCCCGTGACACCTTGCGCGGTCTTGCGATCGCCGCACACGCGGCGGGGGAAGCCGGCTTCACCTGGGGCCTGCTGCACGGTCAGGAGAGAACCGCGGCGGGGGTCCGGGAACGGCAGCTCCCCGAGGCGTGGGCTCGTGCCCGCACGGCAGCCCGGCGCAAGGGTCTCCGCCTCTGATCGCGCATGTGACCGTCTGTGCGCTTCGTTCGGTACCGGGGCGGTGCAATTCTTCGGATCGCTCGTCCCTGATCGAGCAGGCAACAGTCACCTTGAACACGCAACAGTCACCGCCGCGTTTGTGCTCACCGATGCGCAGCGAGAGCCGGCCAGCCCCCGTCAAGCCCGGTCCGCGGTGGCGAGCACCGCGTCGGCCATGGGTTCGTCGAGGGCCGCGTGTACCAGGCCGTCCGCCAGCAAAGGCACCTCGCGACGGGGCACGAGGCCGGCCAGCTTCTCCGGCGAGGCGGGGAGTCCGAGCCGTCGGGCGCCGTCCAGGGCCTTGCGATCCACGTACGGATGGAACTCCGGCCAGACGGCCTGTACGCCGCGGAGGAAGATGTCGGTCCCCGTCGGACCGATGCCCGGAAAGCACCGCAGCGCTTTTGCGGGGTCGGATTCCTCGCGCAGCCGCCGCAGATCACCGTCGTACCGGTCGAGGAGCAGTTCCGCTCCCTCACCGAGCATGGTGGAGGTGCGCTCGTCGTAGCGCCGGTATCCGCCTTTGCCGAGCGCGTCGACACGCTCCTGCCAGGTCGCCCGCGCCATCGACCGGCTGTCGCGCATCCCGGCTTCGAACAGTGCTCTGGCTGCCGAGACCGCGATGTCCGCCTTGATACGGGCACTGAGCAGGTTCGCCAGTACGAGCATCTGGTAGAGCGGAGCCGGGGTGTCACGCAACCGGATTCCGGCCTGCGCCGCGTAGGTCCTTTCTTGCCGCTTCAGTAGGGCGCTCACCACTTTCGTGTCGCTTTTCCTGTCGCTGGCGCGGGTATTGCGTTGCATGGACGTCTCATGGCGCGTCGTGGCCACGCTGATCACCGCCTCCGCAAATATTCTGCAACTGCTATGCGGCCTGTCGTGAGAAGCAGCTGGCTGGTTCTATGGCGTTCGGGTGCCCGTCGGGGTCTGGTCGATGCAGCCTCACGTGCTTGAGTGCGGACCTTCGGCGAGGTCGCCGATCCGGGCTCACGGTCGAGGAAACGCGGCTCGCGGCTGGAGCCCCCGCTCGCGCTGCGCACGACATCGGCCGGCGCTGGGCCGGCCTCCCCAGGCGGGGCGGGCCGGTAGCCCTTCGGATTCCTCCCCTGGGCCTCCGCGCCGCGGGTCCTCGGGCAGGGACACGCCCCCCACAGCCGGTCGGGGCGCCCCTCCCCCGGGGTCGACGGGTGCCCCGGAAGGCGACGAAGACGTTGCCGCGCCGGGCCGGCGCGCCTTCACTTTCGCTCCGTGTCGGGAAACACGTACTCGTCGAGGACCAGGCCGACGGCGACGGCCGCCGGGATGGCGACGAGGGCGCCGATGATGCCGAGGAGCGCCCCGCCGATCAACACCGCGAGGACGGTGACCAGCGGGTGGACGTCGACCGCGAACTTCATGGCCCTCGGCACGATGAAGTAGTCCTCGGCGACCCGGAAGAGGACATAGAAGACCGCGGTCGCGATCGCGATGGGCAGGGACACGGACAGCGCGACGAGGCTGACGACGATACCGGCGAGAGTGGAGCCGACGATCGGGATCAGGTCCATCAGGGCGGTGAAGATGCCCAGGGCGGCGGCGTAGGGGACGCCGGTGCCCGCGCACCAGGCGAAGGTCGCCAAGCCGGCGATCCCCGAGGTGACGAGGTTGCCGAGCATGAACTTCCCGATCCGGTTCATGATCTCTTCGGCCACACCCTCGACGCGTTCACGCCGGCTCGCGGCCACGAAGCGATAGCAGAACTGTTTGATGGCCGGCAAGGCCGCCATGCAGTACAGGGTCACCGTGATCACGATCGCCGTCGACGTGAGGGTACTCAGGACCATCTGGCCTGCGCCCAGGACACCCCCCGCCAGGCCGGTCGCTCCGCCTCCGGAGCCGATCTGCTGCTTGGCCTTCTCGACCAGGTGGTAGCGGTCCTCCAGACGGCCGATCGCCGACTGATGGTCGTGGACCTGCTGCAACCAGCCGGGCACCGCGTCGACCACCGCGGACACCTCCTTGGTCACCGGCGGAATGACCAGAGCCAGGAACCCGCCGAGTACCACGACGAACCCCGTCAGCACGATCGCGACGGCCCAGCCGCGCCGCAGACCCCGGCGCGTGAACCACACGACGAGTGGTTCCAGACTGATGGCGATGAACACGGCCAGCAGCAGCAAGGTCAGCATCGAGCTGACCCGCAGAACGGTCTGAACGGCGAGCCACGCCAGACTCGCGCCCAGGCCCAGACCGAACCCGACGGTCACCCACGACCGTCCGCGCCCGTCGCGTGGATGTCGACGCGGTGGCTCCGGAGGCGCCTTCCCCCACGTCTCGACGACGTCCGCCGGGCCGGAGCCGAAGCCGTGTACGCCCGTCCCTTCCACCGCACCGTGCTCCTGCGGAACGGACTCGGGCTCGGGCCCGGACTGCGCAGACATCGCGACGCCTCTCCTCGACTGCCTCGAACGGGCGTGGGGCGCATCACTCGGGAATCCTGAGCGCCTCCCGCCCTGTGCCGTCGCCCACGAGCATTTCGTCCGAGACGCGTTGCGGCACGGATCCGGGTACCCAGGGACTGCGCTCGTACCGCGTCCGTGCCCCGCCCAGCGCGTCGTGAGCCGACCGAGACGCGCAAATGGTGAACGCTTGGCCGACATCCGATCCCTTGAAGCGGGAGCCGAACACCGTGACCGATCTCGATCCCTTCACCGACCTGCTCGACTACCCGATGTACGTCGTGACCGCTGAGGCCGACGGGGAGAGAGCCGCCTGCCTGGTCGGATTCGCCTCGCAGTGCTCGATCAGGCCCGCCCGGTTCATGGTCTGGCTGTCCAGAGCCAACCGGACATACCGGGTGGCCGAACACGCCGAACGGCTCGCGGTCCATCTGCTCCGCCGCGACCAGCACCGGCTGGCCCGGCTCTTCGGCGGCGAAACCGGCGACCGTACGGACAAGTTCACCGACGCCCCGTGGCACCCGGGACCGGGCGGATCACTGATCCTCGACGAGGCCCCCGCCTGGTTCGTCGGCCGCGTGGAGAACCGGATCGACGGCGGCGACCACGTCGGTTTCCTGCTCGCTCCGGAGGCGGCGGAGAATCTCGCGGGCAGCCGCACCCCTCTGCTGACGCTGAACGACACCCATGACATCACCCCGGGCCACCCGGCGAACTGAGCAACGCCTCTTCCCCGACCAACGCAGTCGCCTGCGCCGCATCCCCGCTCCCAGACCCACCACCACCGCTTCCGTCGCGGCGGCCGACACAAGCCCACGGTGTCGCGCAAGTACCGCCTGGGCCGAGGGGGGATGGGACGTCTCGTCGAAGGAGCCGTGTGCTCCGTAGTCGTGTGCCGGGGCTTCGTCCGCGGGGTGCCAGAGGTTGGCCGTGCGGGTACCGGATTCACTGTCGTCTGTCTGCCGCGACGCGCAGCCGGTGCGCGCGAGGTAGCGGTCCAGCAGGGCGGGGGCCAGTTTGTTCGCGAGGATCGTCGCGGCGGTGGACGCTCCGAGTCAACGTAGGCGTCTTCCTCGCGCATCAACTGGGCCATCCGCCCGTCGAGTGCCTCCAGTTGGATCGGACTGCTGTGCTTGAGCAACCGGGGCGCATCGTCGGCCGCCGCGCAGATGTCTTCGTAGACGAGGACCAGGAGGGCTTCGCACGGCGGGGGCGGTACGAGGTCCAGTTCGGCGCGCAGGACAGTGACGAGGGTGCCCTCTTCGATCACTCGGGGCGCGAAACAGGCCCGTTCGACTTACAGCCGATCGAGCAGCCGCTCCCCTTCTCGTTCGAACTCCTCCAGGCCGATCTCGCTGCCGCACTGGGCAGTGACCGTTTCGAGACGGACTCGACCCCGATCAGCGCAAAGAGGTCCGCTCGCAGGCAATACGCATGCCGCACCACTGCATGGATGTTCGACGGAACGCCGTTTGCCCGGGGCGCAGTTGGGCCTCCGTCAGTCAGCCGGCGCTCTGATGCGCCGGCAACTCGCTGGCGATGGCGTCCTCTTGCTGCTCGTACTGGGAGAGTGCAAGGCCAAGACCGAAGAAGGTGGGGGCCCATTCGCCGATGTAGATTCCCCAGCGGTCGGCTCGGGCGATGTCGATGCCGGGCTCTATCTTCAAGGAGCCCGCCCAGGCGACGACGGTGAGGCCTATGGATGCCATGGCGGCCAGGTACGCATGTTCGCTGCGGATACCCATGTCATGCATCTTCTTGATGATCACGATGCGCTCCGTTCGCTAGTCCTTTGACGGACTACCCGGACCGCCTAGCCCTATTCACACCCTTAGTCACAAAATGTCCACTTGCGCGTGGTTCACGGGTCGGCAGACGGCGAGTTCGTCGCGACGCCCTCAGAACTCGATGACCGGCAGTTCGGCCCACCTCATCCAAGCCCACCGGGTGCACCCATGGTCAGCGAGCGGTCCGGACGCCCCAGGGCTGGGAGCGGGCTGCCGGAAGGCGCACCCATCGGGCCTTCCGTTCGGTCGGGTGTCGCGGCGGTCCACCGGACTCGGCGAGCTCCAACCCCGAAGGGCTGCCCGCCTCATACGCGTGGGTCTTCACGCCAAGGCCTCCGACTCCTCAGGCCGGATGGGGATTCTGCAGGCCGACAGTGTCAGCACGCAGCGCCCGGATGCCGGTCCGGCTCCGGTGAAAGGGCCCGCCTCGGAGGGCGGGCCCTTTCACCGGAGCCGGACCGTGATTTCAGCGCTTGCCGTGCTTGCCGCGCATGGAGTCCTTGGCGTCGTCCAGGGCTTCCTTCGCCTCACCCTCCGCCTGGTCCATCTTCCCCTCGGCTTTCATGCGGTCGTTGCCGGTGGCCTTACCGACCGTTTCCTTCATTTTGCCCTTGGCCTTGTCCATGCCGCCCTTGCCAGCCATGCCCTGCTCCTTGCATAGGAAAATCAGTGACAGTGACAAAATAGGACGGAAATACGCATATCGCTCGGCAAACGTTGCACTCACAGCCGACTGCGCGCATCCGCCCCCGCCCCCTCATGACGGATGATCCGGGACCAGCTTGCGCCTGCCGACCGCAGCGCCGGATCCACCGCCGCGAGACGTCCAGAGGGCCACCCAACGCGGTCACGACTCGAGGGACGAGCGTTGTCGCTGTTCGTTCTCGCGCGTTTCGTGTGTGGCGGCGCATCTCGGTGAGGCGGTCGGCCAGGGCCGGGTGATCGGCGCGCAGGTGTGGGCCTGCATCGGCGAGGGGGCCAAAGAGTTGGGCCGGGTCGCTGTCGCCGTGCGGTCTGCAGGGCCCGCGTGAGGGCATCGAGCGCCGTCGCCGCGAAGCGGCCGACGCCGGAAGTTTGCCGCCCACTCTCCCCTCCTCTTCAGCATCGTCATCTCCTAGATGACGTTTCACTTGTCGTCGTTTGGATGACGTGTTACAACGGTGTCAGGTGAAGCGCATTGGCAGCAACTGCCTGAACTCATCTGGAGGTGTATCCCGTGTTGATGCGCACTGACCCGTTCCGGGAACTCGACCGGCTGGCCCAGCATCTGATGGGTCCGGGAACGTGGTCCCGCCCGTCCGCGATGCCGATGGACGCCTACCGAGACGGTGACCAGTACGTCATCGCCTTCGACCTGCCGGGCATCGACCCCGAAGCCCTCGACATCGACGTCGAGCGGAACATGCTCACCGTGAAGGCGGAGCGCCGCCCGTTGCCGCGCTCGGAAAGCGCCCAGACGGAACTGGCCGAGCGGCCTCTGGGTGTCTTCTCCCGCCAGCTCGTCCTGGCCGACACCCTCGATACCGAGCGCATCTCCGCGGACTACGAGACCGGCGTCCTGACCCTCCGCATCCCGATCGCGGAGCGAGCCAAGCCCCGCAAGATCAGCGTGCGCGGCACCGGCGAACGCAAGGTACTCGACAGCTGATCCGCCGGTCACGCGTCCGCCGGCCGGGCCCAGGACGGTTCGCCCGCAATCCCGCCTGGGCCCCGGCGGCACCGGCCCCCTCACTCCACGCCGGACAGCCGACCTCCGCAAAGGACACGGTTCACACGGAACAGCCGCTCTCCCGCAGGAAGACGGTCACGCAAGGAAAGCCGAAGCCCTCATGACTCTTCTCTCTCCCCCCGCGCCCCCTCCCTCAACGGCAACCGTCACCTTTGACCAGCTGCTGGAAAGGGTGCGCTATGACGGCGCGTACCCCACCCGCCGCCACGCAGAAGGCGTCGTACGCCGAGTACTCGAAGCCCTCGGCCGCCAGTTGACAGGCAGCGAGCGGATGGAACTCGCCGCTCGCCTCCCTCAGGAAGCGGCCTGCCACGTCTCCTCGCAGCCCCCTACGAGCAGCCCGCTGACCGGCTGGGGCTTCGTGAAGGACCTCGCTGAGCGAACCGGCGGCACCCCGGCGACGACCCGTTGGGACACCGGCTCGGTCCTCGGCGCCGTGGGTCGCATCGCCGGTGACGACCTGACCGCCCGGATCATCGGACAGCTCCCCGACGGCTACGCCCTGCTGTTCGGGCGGGCCCAGCTCATCCGGGCCGCCTGACCGTCCGGTGCCGGCACCCAGAACGCAGCGCACATGTCCGTGGTCGCTGCGTCGTGACCGCAGTTGCCACCGTTTCGGCCGCAGCGGGAGCACGTCGAACCCCAGACATGCGCCCTCTCGGTCGCAGTGCCGCCGCGGGCTGACGACGTAGCCCCTCTGTTCATCCGTCGCGAAAGCGGAGCCGGCACCGGCAGCGCAAATCCCGGCAGCCGACGGGCTGCCGGGATCAGAAGTGCTCAGCGCCTACTTGGGCCGGATGGCGTCCTTGGCCTTCTCCTTGGCCGCGCGCAGGTCACCCTTGGACTCCTCGGCGCGTCCCTCGGTCTTCAGGGACTCGTTGCCCGCCGCACCGCCGACGACCTTCTTGATCTTGCCTTCGGCCTGCTCGCCCTTGGCCTGAGCCTTCTCGTTCGCAGCCACAACCACTCACCCCCGCCTCATTCGGAACTCAATTACGCCCTCCGTGTCACCCCGGGCCTGCATCCTCAAACCAACCCGAGGACTGCCACGCATTCGCAGCCGTGGACCGTCTAAGGAATACATAAGATCCGCAGGAATGGAGATCGATCCGCAGGGCACACGACGGTCCGGAGGTTGATAACTATGGTTCCCGTTCTTCTTGTTCTTCTGCTCGCCCTGATCCTCTTCGGTGCCGGTTTCGCACTGAAGGCACTGTGGTGGATCGCCGTGATCGTGCTGATCGTGTGGGTCCTCGGCTTCGTGATCCGTCCGACAGCAAGCGGCGGCCGGCGTGGCCGCTGGTACCGCTGGTAGACGGCCTGAGCAGCACATCGTCATGGGTGGGGCCCGACGCTACGGCGGCGGGCCCCACCCATGTCCCGTCCCGGCGATCGGAGGACGAAAGTGGTGATTCTTCCGGTTCGGGGTAGCTGGAAGCCATGGCCGGAGGCCGCTGTGACGCCAGGAACCAGGACCCTCCAGCACGCCCTCTCCGGTCGTTCACTCTTTCCGCAGCGCCTATGTATAGGCGCAAGAAGCCTGGGAACCCGAACTCCCGTGAGCGTCAGCAACGATGACGCTCCGTCTCAACGAGTCCGCAGTTCGACTGTGGGCGGCATTCGATTGATTCCTTGAGGAGGGATTCTATGAGTGACAACATCTGGGGCTACCAGCCGACCACCGGCTACACCGCGGGCACCGACCTGACCGGATACAAAGTCGAGGCCACCGACGGCAGTATCGGGAAGGTCGACAAGCACTCGGACGACGTCGACTCCTCCTACCTCGTCGTCGACACCGGCGTATGGATCTTCGGCAAGCACGTTCTCCTCCCGGCCGGCACCGTGCAGTCGGTCGACCAGGCCGAGCGGAAGATCTACGTCGCGCTCACCAAGGACCAGATCAAGGACTCTCCCGAGTTCGACAAGGACAAGCACACCGGTGACGCCGGCTATCACGAGCAGGTCGGTAGCTACTACCAGGACCGGCGCGGCATCTGACATCAGCGCCCTGGCGCAAGCCAAGGGGCCGGCCGGGAGTGTCTTCGGCCGGCCCCTTTCGCGTACGCGCGGGTGCGAGCAAGTCCAAGGCGCCAGTCCGCTCAGGCCGGGGCCGCTGGATCCGCCGACTGGGAAGCGCGGCGGTGTTCGTCGTTGATGCGCTGGGCCTCTTCGAGCTGGTCCTCGAGGATGACGATGCGGCAGGCGGCCTCGATCGGCATGCCCTGGTCGACGAGTTCCCGGGCGCGGGCCGCGATGCGCAGCTGGTAGCGGGAGTAGCGGCGGTGTCCGCCCGCGGAGCGCAGCGGGGTGATCAGGCGGGCTTCGCCGATCGAGCGGAGGAAGCCCTGGGTGGTGCCGAGGAGTTCGGCGGCCCGGCCCATCGTGTAAGCGGGGTAGTCGTCATCGTCGAGCCGGCCGAACGAATCGTCTGCTGTCATTGCACCTCTCTGCGGAACGCGTGGAGGGGCCTTGGTGCCATACGGCACCAAGGCCCCGAAGGAACTGCTACACCATCTACCGGCGCTGATACCGCGCCGGCCTTCTGTTTCCGCGGGCCCGACCGGACTGCTGTCGGGGGTGCGGGGATCGCGCTTGCCTGACCGGAGACCACCTCACTATCGATGTCCTGCGGTACCCGGGCTCAGCACTACGCCCGGGCGATCCTGATGGCGTTTTGGCCCCTCCGTTCTTTCCCTCGTGACAACACTTACCAAAGGGGGGACTGCGTACTTCCGGCACTGCTCTACTGCGTTTTTCGTTGCGACCTGAGGAAGCGTCGCTCTTCGGCAGCCAGCCCCGTCGCCCGTCCTGCGACAACTGCTCCGGCTTAGAAACCCCGCTGCCGAACGTCCCGGTGCGCGCGCCCGCAGCCGACGCCTTCACCGAAGTACCACGCACTGACTTCACTGCTGAGTACTGCTAACTGCACCAACGGGTAACGCGCTTGCCTCAACTGCGGTCCCGCTCGCGGCGGCCCCTGATCACTGCGGGCCACCCGGTCCGGTCGTCAGCCCCGTCGCCGTCCTGCACGAGCCTGGCTTCGCGACTCCACCACCGCACCGTCCTGCACTGCCACTACCTGCACCGCTGCCCGACAGTTCGTGTCTGCCGGGCCCTGCTGACTTCGACTACGAGAGAAACCATAATGACGCGATCTCCTAATGTCTACTCCAGCCACCATAGATTTTCGCGTGTTCGAGGGAGAGCAAGTCGACCTCGAACGGCGACGACGGAAGGGCCCGGCCAACCTTGATGGACACGATGAGTGCCGACGCCCCACCGGACACGGCCCGCGGCATCCACCGCTGGCGCACGCGAGAGGGTCCGGGCCTTCGTCAGGGGCTCGACCTGAACGGCCCCGGAGGCTTCGGCTGACCCATGACCAACCACCTCGCCCGCGCCTCACGGCGTCAGGCGTCGGGTGGCACTCCTTGCCGGGGAAGCGACCGCACAGGAACAGTCCTGACGTCGCGTGGTGCACTGCTCGGCGGACTGGCTGAAGAGATCGTCCACCCGAGGCTTCGCCCGCACGGTATCCCGGGGGCCGGCAAGGCCCACGTCGGACCTCGCGGGCACAATGGGTCAACCTCCGTTCCGCTTTCACTCCTGAGACGGGGCGGCAGGTCTACCGTGGAATCACCTGGCATGCATGCCTCAAGACGGGGTACCCCGTCTCTGGCCGCTCAGGAGCAGGCGGCACGGCATCGAGGCTGGATCACGTAGGAGGGGACGAGCATGACAGTGACCGAGACGACCGGGGCGCAGGCCGTCGTGCTGCCGGAGATCAGCGACCCGTCGCAGGTCGCTCCGAAGGACGCCCGTGAGCTGTCGAGGCTGTTCTTCGACCAGCTCGCCGTCCTGGAAGAGGGCACGCCCGAGTACCAGTACGCGCGCAACACCCTCATCGAAATGAACATCACCCTCGTCCAGTTCGCGGCCTCGCGTTTCCGCAGCCGCGGCCAGGACGAGATGGAGGACATCGTCCAGGTCGGCACGATCGGCCTCATCAAGGCCATCGACCGTTTCGAGCTGTCCCGTGAGGTCGAGTTCACCTCCTTCGCCGTTCCCTACATCGTCGGCGAGATCAAGCGCTTCTTCCGCGACACCACGTGGGCCGTCCATGTCCCACGCCGCCTGCAGGAAGCACGCGTGGCGCTCGCCAAGGCCACCGAGGAGCTGCGCAGCCGGCTCGGCCGCACCCCCAGCACGCGGGAACTTTCCGAGCTGATGTCGCTGTCGGAGGAAGAGGTCATCGAGGCCCGCAAGGCCTCCAACGGCTACACCTCCTCCTCCCTCGACGCCGCCATCAACTCCAGCGAAGACGGTGAGGCTGCGCTCGCCGATTTCATCGGCACCGACGACCAGGCCCTCGAACTCGTCGAGGACTTCAACGCCCTCGCCCCGCTGATCGCCGAACTCGACGACCGCGAACGACGCATCATCCACATGCGCTTCGTCGACGAACTCACCCAGGCCCAGATCGGCGAACACCTCGGCGTCTCCCAGATGCACGTCTCGCGCCTCCTCAACCGCACCCTCGCCAAACTCCGGACCGGCATGCTCACCACCGAGTGAATGCGCTCGCCTGACCCCGGAACTCATGACGGCCGACACCCCGGTGCAGGCGGGCGGCTGCCGTGAGCGGCTGGATCTGTTTAGGTGGTCGATGTCGCCCGGCCGCCGGGCTGGCGTTATCAGCCCGTGGAGCGTAGGTAGGACGGACACCTGTGCCCGCGCCGCGCAGCGGAGCAGGAACCACCCGAAGCAGCCCACACGGCTTGTGTGGGAGCAGGCGGGAATCCCGGTCCTCCAGGTCCGTGAGGATGCCAACCTTTTCTTGCACAAGGGGAGTTGGGCCAAGCTCCGTGTCCGTGCCGGCGCTCGGCGTACCTCGCCCGCACCGGCCGGACATCACGGGGGGGGCAGGCTGTCGGCCAGCGAAGGAGCGTGGCGACCGTCCTGACCGCCGCCACGATGACCTCGACCGTAGGAGGCAAACCCCTCCTTCCACCGGGAACTCCCCACCGCGCTCGATTGATTCAGAGTGCGCGTCACACCGCGGCCGACACCTCTGGAGAACCGCCCGGGAGGAACAAACCCGCCGCTACCGCGGGTGGTCGGTGTCACGGTCACGGCGGGCCCGTACGCAGCGGATCATCTCTTCCGCGTACGGCAGGACGACACACAGTCCGACCCCGGCGCCGATCGCGGCGAGGTAGCGGGCCGGCAGCGGGCGCTGCTTGGGAAGGAGCTTCCAGTCGTCGGTGTGGCCGACGCCCTTCGTCACCTTACGGACCTGGTCCCAGTGCAGGCACGTGGTGAACGCGGCCGCGGTCAAGGGCAGCACTTCCAGAAAGCTGTGGATGTGCTGTTCGACAGGCCGTACCTCACGCTTGTCGGTAGCCAGAGACACGTCCCACAGTGCGGTGGCCCCGTGTGCGACGGCCGCGCCGGCCATGAGCGAGAGCACCAGCGGGTTGACCCTGGCGGTCAGGCCCGCGACCACCGGGATGCCGGCCTCGGTCATCATGAGGGCGTGCACCGCTGATTCCCGTACGCCACTGGTGTGCTCGATGTCCGCGCGGCGGTGCATCACCCAGTCGGCGACGGCCAGGACGAACCACAACGGCAGGACGCCGT
The DNA here is from genome assembly GCF_044757755.1 of Streptomyces sp. NPDC091209. NCBI lineage: Bacteria > Bacillati > Actinomycetota > Actinomycetes > Kitasatosporales > Streptomycetaceae > Streptomyces > Streptomyces sp. NPDC091209. Next base: position 346,711 of record NZ_JBIVVR010000010.1, read on the forward strand.
AGAGCAGGAACCTGCGGTTGGCGTTCTCGACGTCGTCCGCCCCGGGCGGAACGCGAAGCGTGGGCCCGGAGCGCCAGCGCTGCCAGCGGGTGAGCGTCGGACGGCGACCCATACGCATGGCTTCCTTTCCTCGACGACAGGGCGGCCTCTCGGCCCGGAGGGTGGGTCTCAGGCCTCACCCTCCGTTGCCATTCCTGCGCCCGCGGCATGGGGTGCAAGTGCAGCAGAAGCCGGTCGGCGTTCGGCTCGGAGTCTCGTGGCGGCCGGGGAGTTTGTGACTGTGGCCGCCGCCTTGGCCAGGTAGGAGCGGGCGGTGTCGAGGGCGTCTGCGACTTCGCGGGTTCCGGTGGACACGCACAGGGTGTAGGCGAGGTCCCGCAGGCGCTGGCTGGGGGGAGTCGCGCCGTCGGGCGACTCCTCGACGAGGAGCGACTCGTATTCGGCGACCAGCTGGTACAGAGTGATGGGGAGGGGCATCAACATCGGTGCGACTCCTTGAGGCTGAGGCCTTCTCGTGTTGTGGGAACTGTCATGGCAGCGTGCGTGGGGCCTGAGGAAGCGGCCACCCGGCCCTGGGAGTGGAGCAGTCCTCACGCCGCGGAGCCGCCGCCGGAGCGGCTGCGGCACTCGCACTCTCCCAGCACCTCACTGCGTACATGGGCGCAGCTGCGGGTGATGAGCCGGGAGATGTGCATCTGGGAGAACCCCAGCTGATCGGCTATGCGGCTTTGTGTCATGTCCTGGAAGAAGCGCATGTAGAGGACGGTCCGCTCACGTTCGGGGAGCCTGCACAACGCCTTCCTGGCCGCCTCGCGGTCGACGATGACGTCGTAGGAGGGGTCGGTGACGCCCAGAATGTCGGCGAGGCTGTACGCGTCGTCGTCGGTGGCCAGTGCGGCGTCCAATGAGAGGGTGCTGTAACTCTCCAGCGCTTCCAGGCCCGTGGCGACCTCGTCCTCGGTGAGGCCGGTGCGGGCGGCGATGTCGGCGGGGGTGGGCTGGGGGCTGCCGGGGCGTTGGGTGAGCTCGCGGCGTGCCAGACGGACCTGGTTGCGCAGCTCCTGCACCCGGCGGGGCACCCGTAGGGCCCACGTGCGGTCCCGGAAGTGCCGTTTCACCTCGCCGGTGATGGTCGGCACGGCGTAACTCTCGAAGGCTCCCCGGCCGGGCTCGAAGCGGTCGACGGCCTTGACCAGCCCGAGTGCTGCCACCTGGCGCAGGTCTTCCATGGCTTCACCGCGATCACGGAACCGGCCGGCGATACGGTGCGCCATGGGCAGCCAGGCCCTCACGAGCTCATCGCGCACGGCATCCCGCTGAGGCCCCTCGCCCAGTTCCGCCAGCCGCTCGAAGAGCGCGGCAGTCTGGGGGGAGTCGTCGTGGGTTCGGCGTGCGCTCCCGGTGAGAAGGGAGACAGAGGTGCTGTCGACCTGCGAACAGTCTGGGTTCATATCAGTGAGCACGGGGATCGCTCCTGAACGCGGGGTTCAGGACGGGGCCCGGAGCCAGATACCGAGCGCGGCCTGAACCGTGTCTGTCAGAGGTTCGCCGCGCGGGAGTTCTGCCCTGCCCGCCGAAGGAAACCGCAGCAGGCAGGGAGAACGGAATCCCCGCGGGGCGTGCGCCTTCGGTCCGAAGCACGAATTCTCGTGTGCCCCTCAGCCATGACCGTAAACACCTCTTTCCCGACTGCGCGCTACATCCTCCACCCCACCCCGTCCGGCGCCCGGAAAGCCCGTTCCCATGCCTCCCTGGAGCGGGCCAAAGGCCGACCCACCACCGCGAAACGCCGGGCGGGGCGGGATTATCCGGAGCGGACGGATGCGGCCGGGTCGGGGCGGTCTTCTTGACCCGGCGGACCTGGTCACCCCGTTTCATGCGCGCATCCTCAGATGCCGTCTGCCGCAGCCGGGGGAACAGGTAGTCCTCCTCGTCGCGGATGTGCGAGCGGAGCCCGGTCACCAGCTCGCCGATCAGGAGGTCAGAACCCGGTTCATCCGCGTCGAGGCTCTCGAGCTCCTTCATCGTCCGCTCGGCCTCGGCATGCCGGTGACGGCTCTCATCCAGCGGGGGGACCGCTCGTCCCGCTGGCCCACGGTCACAGGGCGGGATCACGCTCGATCGTCACGCCGATGCCCTCGGCAAGCGTCGGGTCCAGAGCCGGATCGGCAAGGGTGCACGAGATGTTCCAGCCACTGAGGCGCCACTCAAGTACGCCTGCCTCGACACCCGCTCATCGCCTGCGCAGCTCGGTCCGCCTCTCACCCTACTCACAGGGCTCCGGCGCGGAGTCTGCCGCAGTTCTACGTCGACGACCCTTCCGCTTCCACCTCCTCCTTGCAGCAGGGCAGGCACCGAGCGCAGCGGTTGGACGGTTTCCCCGGCACAAGTGGCCGAACCAGGGAAACCTGAGCCGAGCCAGTCCCCAACAGGGAAGGCCACCTGGTCGACCTGGCCCCTGAGTACCCCTCTTGCACTCCAATTAACAGCAGTCCCCTCGAACCGTGGAGACCTCATCCCGTCAGGCCTGTGGCACTCTCCCCTCCCCTCCGTCCCCTGGACGGTGAGTACCACGGGCCTTCGGGAGTCAACCGGTCGGCGATCGAGTGAAGTTGCTGCCACCGGGGTGCACAGCTGCACAGCTGCAGGCAGATTCCCCGGCCGGAGCCGCGGAAAGTCCCCACCATCCAGCCTCCGGCTAGACTCCTCCGAGATCGTGAAGAGATGACGGGGGGGGGAGCGGATCATGGCGCAGAGCCGCGCTGACGCCCGGACACGGCACCCTCGTCATGAACGACGAGGTGAGGCGAGACTTCCCGGAGTATTGGCCACCCTCGCCGCCATCGCCCTCTACCTCGCATTGCCGCAGCAACTGCTCATCGCACCCCGATACGTGCTGCCCACTCTTGAGGTCCTGCTCCTCATTCCGCTCATCGCGATCAACCCCAGGCGGCTGACCCGTCAGACCAGAATGTTCCGCCTCCTGTCGCTGACCCTCGTCGCCGTCATCGCTGCGAGCAACCTCGTCGCGCTCGCCATCCTGATCGACGAATTGGTGCACGCAGGAGTGAAGGACGGACGCGAGCTCCTGGTGGCCGCCCTGCAGGTCTGGCTCACCAACATCATCGTCTTCGGTCTCGCGTTCTGGGAACTGGACCGAGGCGGCCCCGTCAGCCGCACCCAGGCACCGCGCGCCGAGCTCCCGCTGGCGGATTTCCGTTTCTCCCAAGACGAGAACGACGACGCTGTCGAGGAAGTCGCCGACGGCGCCAGCGTCTCCTCCGACTGGGTCCCCACCCTGGTCGACTACCTCTACGTGTCCGTCACGAACTCAACGGCCTTCAGCCCGACGGACACCATGCCGCTCACCACCCGCGCCAAAGTCATGATGAGCATCGAAAGCATCTCCGCCCTCCTTACCTCGCTCCTCGTCATCGCCCGCGCCGTGAGCATCCTGCACTGACATCCGGACAGCCCCTCACTCGCCGGCGCCCGCGCCCCTCGTCCTGCCCGCCCGAAGGCCTACAGGAATCACGAGCTGCCACCCGGACGAGCGATCACGGCTTCGCCGGAAGACAGCGCGCCGTCTGCGCCTGACGGTCGGTCCCGGCCAGCAAGCGCTGAGCGTTGCGTCGGTTCACTGCCGTGCTCGCGTTGGCCGCCACCCGCCCGCCGCCCATGCCAACCACACGGCCTCGTTTCAGTGACAGAAGCGCGGGAACCCGCCCAAATAAGAACATACGGCGCACCCGTGAGGGGGTTCGACCCCATGTCAACAGGGACACTTCTGGCAATCGTCATTCCCGTCGCGGTGGTGATCGCCTTGGCGGCCGTCGCGGTTTCGCTCCTCATGCGCCGCCGGAAACTGCGCGAGCGCTTCGGCCCGGAGTACGCGCGCGCGATGGAGGACGCCGACAGCCGCACGGCCGGAGAGCGCGAACTCAGAGCCCGCGAGAAGCGGCACGACGCGCTGGACATCAAGCCGCTGGACAGCAGTGTCAGGGAGCGGTACACACGGGACTGGACCAGCGTGCAGGACGAGTTCGTGGACCGCCCGGAGGACGCCGTGCACGACGCGGACCACCTGGTGACCTCCCTGATGCACGAACGCGGCTACCCCACCCAGGACTTCGAGCAACAGCTCAAGGACCTCTCGGTCGAGCACGGCCGCACGCTCGAGCACTATCGGTCCGCCCACGAGGTCGACGTCCTCAGCACCCGCCACGAGGCGACCACAGAACAGCTGCGGGGGGCGATGGTGCACTACCGCTCCCTGTTCGACGAACTGCTCGCCGACGGCGGGCAATCCCGCCATGCACCGGCCTGAACAGCTCAGCGAACGGGCCGCCACCCCGGCGTCCGGGACCGGAGGAGACATGCAACGCGAAGACACACCTGGCACCGCCACCGCGAGCGGCCTGTCCACCGACGACCTCGCCCAGCCCCGCGACCGGTCCACACAAGAGGGCCCGGCCGGCGCGCAGCAGCAGCAGCAGCAGCAGCCCGATGTTCCCACTTTCCCCGGCGAGAGCACGGACACGCCGGGCCGACCTGAAGACAGGACCGCGGAGGCCGACGTCAGCACCCAGAGCTCGGGCCAGGGCGCCCAAGCCGAGGAGGACGTCCCGCAGCTACTCAGCGCTGAGGACGAAGAAGGGTTCCGCAGCCGCTGGCAGGAAGTACAGAACAGATTCGTCGACGACCCGCGCGACGCCGTGCACACCGCCGACGCCCTCGTCGCCGACGTGATGCAAAAGCTGGCCGCCACATTCGCCGACCACAAACAGGAACTGGAAGGACAGTGGAACCGAGGCGAACAGGCGAACACCGAAGACCTGCGCCTGGCACTGCGACACTACCGTTCGTTCTTCAACCGCCTGCTGGTCACCTGACACAACACCGCACCGCAGCGGCTGACCTGGGCTGCGCCCTTCTGATCGCGGGACCCACCTGTCTTCGGGGGATCGGGCAGGCGTGGGTCGGCTCGGCTGCGGACATCGGCAGCACCATCCGAGGCCGGCAGAGGGAAGCGAAGTCGATCTCATCGAGGTCGAGATGCTCGTAGCCGTCCATGATCAGCACAATGCCACGTCACGCTGACGCTGCCGAGCCCCCCGGCCCGGCTCGGGAAAACACGGAACGGGAACTCACTGCCTCCGGCCCGTATCCGGGCGTCGGCCGCCCGCCGGGCGGCCCGGTCCAGCGCACGGGCGCCCTGTCCCACCTGCAGAACCGACTGCACCAGCGCGACCGCAAGGGGCAGCGCTGACAACCCGCCCGCGGCGTCGACGGCAGGCCCGGCATCGGCAGAGCCGGTGCAGCATCGCCGGCCACGCGTTCTCCGAGCGCTTTGCTGATGCAGCCCGGGTCGGCTGAGCACTTCAGGTGCGTCGGGCGGGGTACTCGGCGAGCATGGCGAAAATGCATCTTCCAGGACAAAACAATCACGACAGTGGCCACAAGCCGCCGCCGGACGAGGCCGGACCCGCCCCTGAAGTCGAGCAACAGGCCCCGGACACGCCGACAGCGCTGCCCCGCAGAGCCTGGGGCAAGGTGTTCACCGGGAGCCTGCGGGAGTTCAAGAAGGACGAACTGACCGACCGGGCAGCCGCGCTCACGTACTACGGGGTGCTCGCCTTGTTCCCGGCCCTGCTGGTCCTGGTCTCCCTGCTGGGCATCACCGGCAAGTCGACCGCGGACCGGGTGCTCGACAATCTCAAACAGCTCACCCCCGGCTCGGCCCGCGACATCCTCACCGGCGCGGTGGAACAGTTGCAGGGCAACGCCGGCCTCGGCTCACTCGTGGCCGTCATCGGCATCGTGGTGGCGGTGTGGTCCGCCTCGGGCTACGTCGCAGCCTTCATCCGCGCCGCCAACGCCATCTACGACATGCCCGAGGGCCGTCCCGTCTGGAAGATCCTGCCGGTGCGCGTCGGTGTGACCGTCGTCCTCATGGTGCTGGCGGTCGTCAGCGCGCTGATCGTGGTCTTCACCGGCGGCATCGCCCGCCAGGCCGGCACGGCACTGGGGATCGGGGACACGGCGCTGACAGTGTGGTCGATCGCCAAGTGGCCCGTGCTGGTCGTGCTGGTCACCGTGATGATCGCGATCCTGTACTGGGCGAGCCCGAACGCGAAGGTGAAGGGCTTCAAGTGGATCACTCCGGGCAGTTTCCTTGCCCTGGTGATCTGGACGATCGCCTCCGCCGGATTCGCGTTCTACGTGGCCAACTTCGCCTCGTACAACAAGACCTACGGGACGATGGCCGGCGTCGTCGTCTTCCTGGTGTGGCTGTGGATCAGCAACCTCGCCATCCTCCTCGGTCTGGAATTCGACGCGGAGGCAGTGCGCCAGCGGGCCGTCGCCGGCGGGCTCCCGCCCGATGCCGAGCCCTACACCCAGCCGCGCGACACCCGCACATGGGACGAGGAAGACCTGCGCCGCCTCGACGAAGGCGAAGAATGACCGTTGGCTACTGGGGTGGACATGTATCGGATCGTCCGGACAGGCGGCAGCCCACACCGCTTGTACGGCGGGTCGGATGCACGTTCGGGCCCTGGGGCAGATGACAAACCAGGCGTCGACGTCCGCAAGGGGTGGATCTCGTGGCCTTCTCCGCCCTACGGGCCGTCACCGTCGTCGTGGCCGTCGTATGAGTCTGCGGGTGGGCGCGGGGCCGGCACATACGGAACCCACATCGCTGACGCGGTCGCCGCCAGACGCGGTAGCCGGGAAGCGGTCATGCCGATGGTCTGCGGCTTTCCAGGGGCGCGGCCCTGGCTGCGGACGGAACCCAGTCGCGGCGCCGGTGGTGACAACGTGACTGCGCTTCGTCGGAGACCTTGGCGACCTCCGCGGAAATCTGCTGCTTCAGATGGGCGGGCAGCGGATCGCCGGTGATTGCCGCGACCAACTCCTCGGCGATGAGGCGAAGTTTGGTGTTGCTGCGCTGGGAAACCTCGACGAGAACGCCCCAGGCGTCTTCCTCGTTCAACCTGAACGTGGCCATCAGGACTCCGCGGGCGAGGTCGATGACCGGCCGCGTCCGCATCGCCCGTTTCAGGTCGATGACCTCGGCGAGCAGGTCCTTCTCGTACTTCCCCTCCAAGTGAGGACCGGCACCGTTCGAGGGCGCGAACAGAGATGCCGTGCCCGTGAGCATGAGCAGCCGCTCGACAGCGCGTCCAGCAACGTGGATGTGGACCGTCTTGCCCTGGGCGAGAGCAAGGCTCCGAAGGCGCAACAGGACCCGGAGGCCGGAACAGTCACAGAAGTCGACCCGCGCGAGGTCCAGGTCCAGTCCCTGGCGCGCCTGGGCCAGGGCGGCACACAGGTCGTGTTGGAGCGGCTGCGCGGTATCGATGTCGATCTCACCGGCGACGACGACCAGCGTCCGTGAGCCGGAGGGATACGCGGCGGTCTCGAGGAAGGGTGACGCGCCTCCCACCCTGGCGCCGCAGGCCAGTGCATCGTGGGCGGCTTCGTCCCCGCTTCCCGCAGGGGGAGAGAGCGGATGTTCTCGCATGGCATACAGGTTCGCCCTCCATCCGGTTACACGTCAAGGGATACATGAACTCTCTTTCACCCTTTTGAATGCGTGAACGAAAGGGCCTAGTCTGGGGGGATGACTGAGGTACCCGAGGGACACACCGGCTGGACCTTTCTGACCAACCACGCACGAGTCCTCGCCGCGATCGCCTCCGGGGCGCAAGGCACGCGGATCCGCGACATCGCCGCGCGGTGCCGGCTCACCGAGCGGGCAGTCCAGAAGATCATTGCCGATCTGGAGCAGGACGGCTATCTGGACCACACCCGGCGAGGGCGCACGAACCACTACCACATCCAGCCCGGGACCAGCCTTCGACACCCGGCCGACTCGGGCCTGACGGTGGCCGACCTCCTGGCGGCTCTCGACCAGCACGAGAGCCCCGCTGAAGCCCCGCCCGGGCAGCGGACCGCGCGATCCGCGTCCGATCGCCCCGATGCGTTCGCTCGCGACGACAGCACAGCGGCCTCGTAGGGTTCCCTGCGGCCCTGGTCGGCCCCTCCCGCGCCGGAGCGCGGTCGCTGTCGGCAGGGCGCCGACCGGTGCGGCGGCGAGGCGGCCGGGATAGCGTGCCATCGCCGCTTGGACCGAGTGCCGCCCGGCGCGGTCCTCGAAGATGCCGTGGGCCGCACGCACCGTAGCCGTGCCCTTCAGCAACCAGGCGCGAACCAGCAGCCCTCCCATAGGCGTACACCGCGGCCCGGGCCGACTTTCCGGGCAACCTCATGCCTCCTGTGACGATCCGCGGCCGCTGGGGTACTCGGTCCCGGGCGGCAACGAGCCGTCCGAATGCGATCGGAGGAGAAGCCGTGGACGGGATCGTGCTGCTCAAGGAAGACCACAAGAGGGTGGAAAAGCTCTTCAAGCGGTTCGAGAAGGCGGGGGCCAACGCCCACGCGGAAAAGCGGAAGATCGCCGATCAGGTGGTCGAGGAGCTCACCACCCACACCTGGATCGAAGAGGAGATCTTCTACCCTGCCGCCCGGGAGGCCGCCCCCGACACCAAGGACCACGTCCTGGAGAGCGTCGAGGAGCATCACGTCGTGCTGTGGATGCTCTCCGAGCTGAAGGGTCTCGATGCGGCGGACGAACGGTTCGACGCCAAGATGACCGTCCTCATGGAGAACGTCCGCCACCACGTCGAGGAAGAGGAGCAGGAATGGTTCCCCGACGTACGCAAGACCATGGGTCGCAACCGGCTCACCGAACTGGGCGAACAGATGGAATCGGCCAAGAAGGAGGCTCCGAGCGAGCCCCTCGCCGTTCCCAGCGCCGAACGGTAGATCGTACCGGCACCTCAAGGAGCCTGTGGATCGATACGGGCCTCGGCGACGGGGGCACAGCCGCTTCGTCGATCGAATGCCGCCGAGCCGGCGGCGCATCAACCGCGACCATCCCCCAGGGCATCCAGCACAGACGCGACTATTCCTCAGGGCATCCAGCGCGGAAAGGATCCACGCACATGCGCATCGCTTTTCTCGTGGCGCCGGAAGGCATCGAGCAGATCGAACTGACCGAGCCGTGGGCCGCTGTGGCGGGCAGCGGAGGCACCCCCGTACTCGTGTCCACAGAGTCGGGAGAGGTGCAGGCCTTCCGGCATCTCGACAAGGCAGACACCTTCCCCGTCGACCAAGTGGTGCGGGACACGTCCGTGGACGATTTCGACGGTCTGGTGCTGCCCGGTGGAGTCGCCAACCCCGACCAACTGCGCCTGGACGAGCGGGCCGTGGCCTTCGTGAAGGCCTTCTTCGACGCGGGCAAGCCGGTGGCGGCCATTTGTCACGCCCCGTGGATTCTCGTCGAGGCCGATGTGCTGCACGGGCGCAGCCTCACCTCGTGGCCGAGCCTGCGTACCGACATCCGCAACGCTGCCGGGAATTGGGTGGACGAACAGGTCAAGGTCTGCGACGGCGGCCCCAACACCCTTGTCACCAGCCGCAAGCCGGACGACCTGAAGGCGTTCTGCGAGGCCCTGGTGCACGAGTTCGGTCGCGCGACCACCTGAACGCGGAATCGGATCGGGCGTGCGCTCACCCCTGTCCCGGGCAATCCGGCCGCTCGGGACAGGGGCTGTCGTGCCATGCTGGTGAGGGAGCGAGCACCCCGAACGGTGACGTCCAGGGCGGCTTCCGTCATTCCCGGTCCGCGAAGACGCTGGTGTCCAGGTGGTCGAGGAGGTCGGCAGGGTCTCGGTACACCGCGTGGGCGCCCGCCGACACCAGGTCCGTCCTCGGGATGCCGCCGGACAGGACCGCCAGGGGTGTCACCCCGTCCCGGACCGCGGCCTGCATGTCCCAGACCGTGTCGCCGACGAACACCGCCCGTCCGCTCGGTACTCCGGCGAGCTTTCTGGCCCGCTCGACAGGATCGGGGGCTGGTTTGCCCTCGGCGACGTCGTCAGCGCTGGCCGCGCCGAGGATGACGTCGTCCGCGTCGATGGCACGGCGCAGCGCGGAGAGTTCCGCACCGCTCGCCGAGGTCGCCAGGACGATCTCCCATCCCCGGCCGGCGAGGGCACGCAGCAGTTCGCCGGCCGCGTCCAGTGGCGGCAACCGGTCGAAGTACGTTGCGTAGAGCGCGTGGTGGGCCGCGACGAACTGTTCGTCGTCCCCGGGGTCGCGGTCCTTGCCGAGCAGGTGCTCGATCAGGTCGCCGGCGCCGAGGCCCACGGCCCGGTGGATGTCACGCATGGCGACGCGGTGGCCGGCCTGGCGGAAGGCCTCCCACCAGGTGACGACATGCAGGTGGTTGGTGTCGACGAGTGTTCCGTCGACATCGAAGACGGCGGCGCGTTTGGTGGTCATCGCGGGTGTCCTCGCCCTCTCACAGGCCGCGCAGGGCGGGAAGCAGCTTCCGCTCGGCCCATTCCAGGTACGGCTCCTGGTGGTCACCGCCGATCTGGATGAGCGCGACCTCGGTGAACCCCGCTTCCACGAAGGACCGTACGGCGTCGACCACGGAGTCCACGTCGTCTCCGCACGGAATGGACTCGGCCACGTCCTCGGGACGTACGAACTGGGTCGCGCCGGCGAATCCTTCGGGGCCGGGCAGTTCGGCGTTGACCGGCCAGCCGCCGCCGAACCAGCGGAACTGGTCATGGGCGCGGGCGACGGCCGCGTCCCGGTCCGTGTCGTAACAGATGGGCAGCTGGCCCACCTTGGGCTTGCCGGCGCCGCCGTGCCGGTCGAACGCGGAGATCAGCTCGGCCTTGGGTTCGGTGGCGATCAGCAAGTCGGCGAGGTGTCCGGCGACTGCGCACGAGCGCTCACCGGAGACGGCGACGCCGATCGGCGGGGGCCTGTCGGGCAGATCCCACAGTCGGGCGTTCTCCACGTCGAAGTGGGCACCGTGGTGGTTGACGCTCCCGCCCGCGAAGAGCGAGCGGATGATCTCCACGGCCTCATCGAGCATCTCCAGCCGGACGTGTGCGGCCGGCCATCCGCCGCCCACCACATGCTCGTTGAGGTTCTCGCCGGAGCCGAGGCCCAGGCGGAAGCGTCCCTGGGAAAGCAGTTGCACGGTGGCGGCCTTCTGGGCGACGACCGCGGGGTGGTAGCGGGTGGTCGGGCACGTCACGTACGTCATCAGGGGAATGCGCTGGGTGGCCTGCGCGGCGGCACCGAGGACACTCCACGCGTACGGGGCGTGCCCCTGTGAGTCCAGCCAGGGGAAGTAGTGGTCGGACGTGACCGAGAAGTCGAAGCCGGCACGCTCGGCTCCGGCCACATGACCGACGAGCTCACGCGGGCCGGCCTGTTCCGTCATCATCGTGTACCCGATCTGCACCATGTCGCTCTCCTCCTCGTGGCCGGGCGCCGCTGGGGTGGGCCAGGGGATCCCCTGTCCTGTCAGCGGCCGGAACCCAAGTGGGCGTGGGTTGGCGGCCTTCTTCCTCGCCGATGCTGCCGCCCTTTCACTCTGTCGCTCTATTGCTTCGTGCGGAGTCGCAGGTCGACCTCCTTCTCCTGGTCTCCCGACGCCGTGCCCTGTTCCTGGACGGCGAACGAGCCGCTCAGAGCTTCACGGAGCCGGTCCACGGCGACGTAGCCACCCTGCAACGTGGCGCTGATCGATCCGTCCAGAGGGGTGGGACCGGTCGGGATGCGTTCCTCGGTGGGATCGAAGTCCGCGGTCCACACGGGAGGGCGGTCGCCCGGCTGCTCGTGAGGGATGTCGTCGGCGGGCCGGTCGGTCGGGAACGCCGTCCGCAGGACGCCGAACACGGTCGCGACGTCCTCCTTGGACCCTCCGGTGAGAGACACGGTGACCATCGAGTCACACTCCTTTCCGCTGGGGTACGACGATGTACTTCGGGTCCTTTGCGGAGGCGATGCCCGCCGCGAAGACCCCGAAGCGGGTGCAGGCCGAGCCCGCGAGCAGCGCGAACCCGCCCAGCGCGGCGACCGGCCTGCTGCGTCCGCCGGCCAGCGCAGCCGTCGCGGCACCCGTCAGGGTCAGGACACGGGCGGCCCGCATGAGCGTGCCCGCGCGTCCTTCGCGCCAGGTCTCGGCCACCATGCCCAGGCGTCGCTCGGCCGCCTCGGTCGCCGCGCTCTCCGCCGCGGCGGCGAGGACCGCCGCGAGGCGGGCCGGACCGTTCTCGCGCGGCGGTGCCACGAGCAGCGCCATTCCCGACGCGGCGGCCGTCGCGGACGCCGTGAACAGATAGGGAAGTTCGCGGTGGGCGCCGTGCCAGGCGGGCACGGCGGTGTCGGCGGCGAGGACCGCGGTGTAAGAGGTCAGCGCCGGCCCGAGCAGCGCGGCTGTCGCGGCCGCGACGGCGCCCGCCCGGGGCGCCCGGCCCGTGACGGCGCTGAGGGCCGCCGCACCGGCGGCCGGGCCGTAGGCGCTGAGCAGCCAGGAGCCCATGCTCATCGGGGAGGTGGGCTTGAAGACGCGCAGCATGTTGGCGAACCGGCCGGGCCTGCCCAGGTCGTGGATGAGGGCAGCGGCGGACAGTGACACCGCGGTGAGGGAGGAGACCTTCATCGCGGTGGCGGTGCGGGGGCGTCCGGTGAGGTGGGCCCCGGCAGCGAAGACGGATCCTGCTCCGGCGAGGCCGCCGAGGAAGAAGTATCCGGCGATGTCACGGGCCGCCCAGGACGGGGCGTGGATGATCGGACGCCCGTAGTAGGACTCGAATTCCAGGCGGGGAACCATCAGTTGTTCGCCGCGCCGCTGCCTGGTCATCGGGTCCCCTTGGTCCGGCCCGCCACGGCGAAGGCGAGCGCGATTCCGCCCGCGAGGGAGAGTGCGGCGCCGCCCGCGTGTTTCCACATGACCGGCAGGTCGCGGGTGGTCACCACGGGGTCAGGCGGGAGGCCGTACACCTCCGGCTTGTCGAGGAGCAGGAAGAAGGCACCGTCACCCCCGACCCCGTCCTGCGGGTCGTGCCCGTACAACTGGGCCTGATCCACGCCCTGTTCATGGAGCTGATCCACGCGGAGCGCGGCCCGTTCGCGCAGTTCGTCCAGCGGTCCGAACTGGATGGACTCGGTGGGGCACGCCTTGGCACAGGCCGGTTCCTGGCCGGCACCGAGGCGGTCGTAGCACATGGTGCACTTGAACGCCCGCCCGTCGTGCGGGCGTTGTTCGATGACTCCGTATGGGCAGGCGGGCACGCAGTAGCCGCAGCCGTTGCAGATGTCCTCCTGTACGACGACCGTGCCGAATTCCGTGCGGAACAGCGAGCCGGTGGGGCAGACGTCCAGGCAGGCCGCGTGCGTGCAGTGCTTGCATACGTCCGATGACATCAGCCAGCGCATGTCGCCCGGCGCCTGCGGGAGTTCGGGAGCGGACGACGCCTCCTCGACGAGCGAGAGTTCGGTGCGCCCCTCCGGAGCGGGCACCTTCTGCTCGATGAAGGCGACATGGCGCCAGGTGGAGGCGCCCAGCCCCTGGGTGTTGTCGTAGCTCATGCCGCTCAACCGCATCCCGTCGTCCGGGATCGCGTTCCACTCCTTGCAGGCCACTTCGCAGGCCTTGCAGCCGATGCAGACGGATGTGTCGGTGAAGAAGCCGACGCGTTCCGGGCGTTCGAGGTGGCCGGAATCGCCAGCCGGGTCCGGTTCGGGGCCGTTCAGCAGGTTCCGCTCCGTCATTTCCGGGTCTCCGTCCCCGTCGTCTCGGTGATTCCCGCGCGTAGGCGGTATTCCGCCACCAGCTTCGGCAGATCGGGGCCGCGGGGGCGGCGGCCTGGGCGGATGTCGGCCGTGAGTGCCTTGTCTTCCTGGATGTGGGCGTTGGGGTCGAGCGCGATGGCCACGAGTTCGTTGGCCGCGTCGCCTGTGGAGACGCCGTTGGGCCCCCAGTGGAAGGGCAGCCCGATCTGATGGACGGTCCGCCCGTGCACGGTCAGGGGTGTGAGCCGCTCGGTGACCATGACACGCGCCTCGACGGCGTTGCGGGCGGTGATGATCGTCGCCCAGCCGCCGTGCTCCAGCCCGCGCTCGGCGGCCAACTGCGGGGAGAGCTCGCAGAAGAACTCGGGCTGGAGCTCCGCCAGATAGGGGGACCAACGGCTCATGCCGCCCGCGGTGAAGTGTTCGGTGAGACGGTGGGTGGTGACGATGTACGGATAGACCTCCGCGCCCGGCTCGTCGCCACTGGGGTGGTAGCGATTGCCCTCGCGCGGCAGCAACTGCCGTACCGGCGAGCGCGGAGTCGACGGGTGGAGCGCGTTGGGGAAGTGCGAGTCCTGCGGCTCGTAGTGAGTGGGAAGCGGCCCGTCCTCCAGCCCCGCGGGCGCGTACAGCCAGCCCTTGCCGTCGGCCTGCATGATGAACGGATCGTCGCCGCGTAGAGCGTCGGGCCCGGTCGCGTCCTCTGCCGGTACGTAGTCGGGCGCCCGGTCGGGGACGAAGTCGGGCACGTCACAGCCGGTCCACTCCCCCTCTGCCGAGTCCCACCACACGTACGCCTTGCGGTCGCTCCACGGGCTGCCGTCGGGCGCGGCGGAGGCACGGTTGTAGAGGATGCGGCGGTTGGCGGGCCAGGCCCAGGCCCAGTCGGCGGCGACGTAGTCCTGTTCCGTGTGGGGTGTACGACGAGCGGCGTGGTTGACACCGTCGGCGTACACCCCGCAGTAGATCCAGCAGCCGCAGCGGGTGGACCCGTCGTCCTTCAGCTCCGTGTACGCGGAGAGCGGTCCGCCGTCGGGACCGTGTCCGTTGATCTCGGCCAGGACCCTGGCGGCAACCGGTTCCCGCAGCGGGCCCTCGACGGGGTAGTCCCAGGTGAGGTCCTGAACGGGCCGGTCCATGGGGTCGGTCGAGCCGGCCAGCCGCTCCTTGACGCGCCGGCCCAGGTGGTACATGAACCACAGGTCGCTTCGCGCGTCCCCTTCCGGTTCCACGGCCGCGTGATGCCACTGGAGCCACCGGTTGGTGTTGGTGAAGGAGCCGGACTTCTCGGTGTGCGCGGCGGCCGGGAAGAAGAAGACCTCGGTGCCGACGTCCTCGGTGCGCAGCTCGCCGGTCTCGATCTCGGGGCCGGCGAGCCACCAGGTCGCGGACTCGATCAGGGAGAAGTCCCGGACGACCAGCCACTCCAGGTTGGCCATGCCCAGACGTTGCAGGCGGGTGTTGGCGGAGCCGACGGCCGGGTTCTCGCCCATCAGGAAGTAGCCCTTGCACACACCTTCGAGCTGCGCCATGACGGTCTCGTAGGTGGAGTGGGAGCCGGTGAGCCGCGGCAGGTGGTCGAAGCAGAAGTCGTTGTCGGCGGTGGCGGCGTCGCCGTAGTAGGCCTTGAGCAGGCTGACGAAGTAGGCCCGCATGTTGCCCCAGAAGCCCTTGTCGGTCCGGCTCGCCTCGACGAACGTGTCCAGGTCCTCGTGGGCGTGGGCGTGCGGCATCGGCAGGTAGCCCGGGAGGAGGTTGTAGAGGGTCGGGATGTCGCTGGAGCCGTGGATCGAGGCGTGGCCGCGCAGCGCCTGGATGCCGCCGCCGGGCCGGCCGATGTTGCCGAGGAGGAGCTGGAGGATGCAGGCGGCGCGGATGTACTGGGAGCCGGTGGAGTGCTGGGTCCAGCCGACCGCGTACACGAAGGCGCTGGTGCGGTCCCGGCCCGAGTTGGCGGTCAGGGAGTCGCAGACGCGCAGAAAGGTCGCGCGGGGGATTCCGCAGGTCTCCTCGACGAGTTCGGGGGTGTAGCGGGCGTAGTGCCGTTTGAGGATCTGGTAGACGCAGCGCGGGTGGCTGAGCGTCTCGTCGCGTGGCGGGCGGGCGCCCGTGCGGGCGCCTCCCGAACCGTGGCTCTCGGCGCGTCCCGAGCCCTGGGTCTTCTGCTCGTACTGTTCGTCGACATCGCCCGCGGGCGCCTGGACCTCAACCCCTTCGTACTGCCAGCTGCGCGGGTCGTAGTGGTGCCCCTCCTCGTCGAGTCCGGAGAAGACGCCGTCCAGGTCCTCGGTGTCCTGGAAGTCCTCGCTGACGATCGCGGCCGCGTTGGTGTAGGCGAGGACGTACTCCCGGAAGTCCTTCTCCTCCGTGAGCACATGGTTGATGACGGCGCCGAGGAAGGCGATGTCGCTGCCCGCCCGGATCGGAACGTGCAGATCGGCGAGGGCGCTGGTGCGTGTGAAGCGCGGGTCGACGTGGATGATGCGGGCGCCGCGCTTCTTGGCCTCCATGACCCACTGGAAGCCGACCGGGTGCGCCTCGGCGTAGTTGGAGCCCTGGATGACGATGCAGTCGGCGTGCTGGAGGTCCTGCATGAAGGTGGTGGCGCCGCCGCGGCCGAAGGAGGTTCCGAGGCCCGCGACGGTGGAGCTGTGGCAGACCCTCGCCTGGTTCTCCACCTGGACGACACCGAGGCCGGTGAGCAGCTTCTTGATCAGATAGTTCTCTTCGTTGTCGAGGGTGGCGCCGCCGAGGCTGGCGATGCCGAGCGTGCGGGCGGTGCGCAGCCCGTCCTTCTCCCACTCCCAGGTGCGGCGCCGCGTCTCGACCACCCGGTCGGCGACCATGTCCATGGCCGTCTCCAGGTCGAGGGGCTCCCAGTCGGTGGCGTACGGGCGTCGGTAGAGGACCTCGTGGCGACGGGCGGGGCCGGTGGTGAGCTGGAGGGTGGCCGAGCCCTTCGGGCAGAGGCGCCCCCGGCTGACGGGTGAGCCGGGGTCGCCTTCGATCTGGACGACCTTGTCGTCCTTGACGTAGATCTGCTGACCGCAGCCGACCGCGCAGTAGGGGCAGACCGAGGAGACGACCCGTTCGGCGGTGTCGGTGCGCGGCCTCAGCTGCCGGGTCCGGGGCGACATGGCGGCCCGGCCGCGTCCCAGCGGGTCGGATCCGGTCAGCTGACGGTAGACGGGCCATTCACTGACCCACGTGCGCACACCCATCACAGGTCCTTTCGCGCGGCCGGGCCCTCGCTGCGGTCAGGGGTCGTCCCAGCCTCACCCGGCCGGGCTCCCCCGGCGCGCCGACACGTCAGTCGGACGGTTCGTCGGGCACGGGATGTTCCGGGTGGGGGCTGCCGGAGTGAGGGGTGCCTCTGCGCCCGGTGCCGGCCTCGTCCGTGTCGGGGATCTCCGGATCCGGGGTCTCGTCCCCGGAACCCCCGGCACCGGGATTCCCGGCCTCGGGCCCCTCGCCCTCGGTCCACTGCTCCGGTGCACCCACGGCGTCCCACGGGTCTTCGTCGGGTGTGGCCTGCTGGTCGGGCGGATCCCTCGGTATGGGCTTCGATTCCGGCCCACCACCGGTCCCAGGGCCATCCGGGTGACGCTCGTTCACGGTGTCCTCACTTCCTCGCGCGGGGCGTGGCGTGAGGCGCAAGTACCCCTCTCGCCGACGATGATGCCGGTGACCGCCGAACCGCCCTGGTGCCGGTCAGCGGTGACGGAGGGGAAGCGGTTCCGGCGCGCACGGCCCGGCCTCCGCCGTCCGGCGCGGGGCCGGACAGGTCCTTTCGTCCTGACGTGAGGCGTGGGCAAGGTCCATCGACGGCTCAGGCTCCTCGGAGCTGGTTTCCTACGACCTGGTGAAGGCCGCCGCTGTCCCGTTCCACTTCTGGTTGCCCGACGCGCACGCGGTGGCGCCGACGCCCGTCTGCATGCTGCTGTCGGGGGTCATGGTGGAACTCGGCTCGTACGGGGTGTGGCGGGTCTACCACACGGTCTTCGTCGGGCCCGGCGGCATCCCCGCGCCCGACGCCGAGCGCGTCCTGGTCACGATCGGCGTGCTGACCGCGCTGATCGGCGCGGTGATGTGCTGGCAGCAACGGCACGTGAAGCGCCTTCTCGCGTTTTCCACCGTCGCCCACACCGGGCTCTTCCTCGTCGGGATCGGGCTGCTGAACCCCGAGGCGACGGCGGGCATCGCGCTCTACATCGTGGGGCACTCGGCGGCGAAGGCCGCCCTCTTCGCCTGTACGGGCATCCTCCGCGATCGCTACGGCAGCGTCGACGAACACGAACTGTACGCTCGCGCAACGGAGTTGAGGTGGATCGGCTCGCTGTTCGTGGCGGGTGCGCTGGCACTGTCCGGGCTGCCGCCGTTTGCGACAGGCCTCGGCAAAGCGGTCACGGAGGAAGCCGCCGGTGGGCTCCTCGCCGTCGTGTACGTCGCCGTGTCAGCCGTCACCGCGGGAGCAGCGCTCCGCGTCGCCGCACGGGTGTTCCTCGGCGCCGGGGAGCGGCCCGGCGACGAATCGGCGTACGAGACGAAGGGCGCGCAGGAACAACCGGAGACCAAGGGGCCGATCCGCAGAGTGCCCACGACGATGACGGCGGTCCCCACCGTCCTGCTCGTCGGAGCGCTCGCGGCCGGTCTGGCTCCAGGGCTCGCCGGCTCCGTGGGCGACGCGTTCGGCGCGCAGGAGCCACCGCACTGGACCGCGGCCGGTCTCGTCCTCGGGTCGGCCTCGGCCGCACTCGCGACGGGACTGGCCGCGGCCGGCGTCCGCGGCCCGGCCGGCCGGCAGCCGTACCACTGGACTAAACCGCTCCGCCGCCTGCACTCGGGGCACATCGGCGACTACGTGGTCTGGCTCCTGGCCGGCACAGCCCTCCTCGGCGCGCTCGGACTGCCCGGCATCCTCACGGGGTGACCGGAGAAGAGGACGCGGCGAGCCCCGGCCGGACGCGGACCGCGGTCTCGTCGCGGTCGGCTGTCCGCCCGCGCCCGCCGCGGGTACTCGGAACGCCTTCCACGGGCGAGGTGACGAAAATGGCAACGACCTCACGCCGGTCGGATCTCGACGGCCTGTCCGCACTGGTCACGGGTGGTTCGCGGGGACTGGGGCTGTTGCTGTGCGCACGACTGGCCCGGCGCCGCTGCCGGGTGACCATCGCGGCACGGGACGCGGACGAGCTGCGGCGCGTTGCCGCTTGGGTCGAGGAACGGACCGGCGTGACGGTGTCCACCGCCGTGTGCGGCGTACGCGACCGGGCCGCGGTCGGCGCCATGGTCGAGCAGGCGGACAGTCGGCAGGGCGGCCTGGACGTCGTCATCGCCAACGCGGGGGTGATCCAGGTCGCTCCGGTGGCGTCGATCGACAGCAGTGCCTTCGAGGACGCCATGTCGACCGTCTTCGGCGGCACCGTGAACACGGCGATGGCCGCGCTGCCCCCTCTGTACCGCAGCGACGCCTGTGGCCGTCTCTGCCTCATCGGCTCGGTCGGCGGTCTGCTGGCCGTTCCGCACCTGCTGCCCTACTCGTGTGCCAAGGCCGCCGTAGGAACTCTGGGTGAGGGGCTGCGGGCCGAGACGGCAAGGAAGAACGTCAGCGTGACCACGGTCCGCCCCGGGCTGATGCGCACCGGATCACACCTCCAGGCCGAATTCGGCGGTCGGGCCTCCAAGGAGTTCGCCTGGTTCTCCGCGCTCGCCGGAGCCGCCGTCGTCTCGATGGACGCCGAGCGCGCGGCCGAGCGCATTCTGCGAGCTCTGGAGCGGCGACGGACCCGTTTGATCCTCACTCCCGCGGCACGTGCCGCGTCGGTGACACACGGTGTGGCGCCCGCGACGGTCACCCGTCTGAGCGGGCTCGCCGCCCGACTGCTCCCGAACCCGCCGGACGGGCATGGCGAAGGCGCGAAGGCCCGACTGAAGGCGGCACGGTACAGGGCCACGACATCGGCCGTCCCACCCATACGGTGACGGAAAAGGTGCGCGGTTGGGGCAGTGTGCTCAACGACCGGGCCGCCCGCCGCTACCCCCAGCACCTGCCGGGTCCCCCGACCAGCGGCCGACCCGCGGCCGATGACGCCACCCGGCGTGCGTACCGGCTCGACCGGTGTTTGACTGCAGGTGCTGCGGCGGGCCCGTGGAGGGGAGACGTGCCGACCCCGGACGAGGGCGAAGCCTTTTTCGAGGACCTCGGTCTCGGCCCCATCGGCGACATGGCCACACGGATCGCGCGGTAACGCGGAGCTCGCCTGGTCATCGGGATCGATCCCGTCGCCGACCGGCTCTCCGGGGCCTCCGCGCACGGAGTCACGTGCTTCGACGTACGTCGCTACGGCGCCGAGCTGGTCGGGGCCGTCCAGGAACTGACCGACGGGCGGGGGTACCGAAGCGGTCACCGACGCCCGACAGTGTCGCCCAGCCGCTGGACGATGCCGCCTTCACCCTGATGTCGGCTGCTCCCACCTGCCTCGGCGGACACCGGACCGACGACACGAGCCCGGTCGCCCCCGCACACGGCCACGAAGATCGCGCGTATGTCTCCGATCGAGGGGAACCCAGAGAGCAGAGTTGCAGATATAGGCATCAATCGGACCAATCGCAATCGGGAGGTGCCGGATGAATATGCCCGGCGAGGTCCCGCTCATCACGCCGCCCGGTGTCTACGCGCCTCAACAGGACACCGAGCTCCTGATGCACGCCTTGTCGCGGGAGAGCGTGGGCCCCTGCACCGACGTGCTCGACCTGGGAACCGGCAGCGGGGCCCTTGCGCTGCGGGCCGCAGGGCTGGGGGCGCGGGTGACCGCCGTCGACATCGACTGGCGCGCTGTGTTCACCACGCGCCTCAACGCGCTCCTCGCCAGGCGTCGCGTCACCGTCCGCCACGGCGATCTCACAGCCGCCGTACACGGACGGACATACGACCTCGTGGTGAGTAATCCGCCCTACGTCCCATCGCCAGGGATCCGGTTGCCGTCCCGATCCCCGGAACGCGCTTGGGACGCCGGGCCGGACGGCCGTGTCTTCGTGAACCGCGTCTGTGACGAGGCGCCCGCCGCTCTGCGCGCGGGAGGCGTACTGCTGCTCGTCCACTCCGCCCTCTGCGGGACCCGGCCGACGCTGCGGCGACTCGCCCGCGCGGGGTTCGAGGCGACGGTCACCGACCGCGTCTTCGTCCCCTTCGGCCCCGTGCTGAACTCACGCCGGACCTGGCTGCGGCACCAGGGCCTGGTCACCGACGAGAACGACAACCGGGAAGAGCTGGTGGTCATCCGTGCCTGGCAAGACTGAGCGCCCGCGTCGCGTCACCGTGGACGGCGAGGGCCCCCTCCTCGTCGAGGGTCCGGTCGAGGTGGTGCTGGAGGACGGCACGGTCGCGGCTTCCCGCCGTTTCCGGGCGGCGATCTGCACCTGCCGACGCAGCCGCACCTATCCCTGGTGCGACACCAGTCACCGACGTCGTGCGAGGCGGGGAACGACGTGAGAGGCCCCCTCCTTCCGGCACCGCGGGGCGAGATATCGCGCTCTCTCGCCTCGACGCTGCGCTACGGCACCCCGCTGCCCGCGCTCCCCCACGGCTTGGAGGATGCCCGACCGTACGGTGACGATGTCCAGCTCGCTCTCTACACACTGTACGAACTCCACTACCGGGGCTTCGCCGAGGTGAGCGACGAACGAGAATGGGACCCCGGACTCCTGGCCCTGCGCCGGTCTCTGGAGCTGCGCTTCCTGAAGGCCCTGCGCGACGATGTGACAGCCGATCCGGAGGCCGACAAGGCCCTCGAAGCCCTGCTGCTCGAACCGGTCGGCTACGACGAAGGCAGTGTCAGTCATTTCCTCGAACGCGACGGCCAACTGTGGCAACTGCGGGAGTACGCCGCCCTGCGCTCGCTGTACCACCTCAAGGAGGCCGATCCGCACGCCTGGGTCATTCCACGCCTGCACGGCCGCGCCAAGGCGGCCATGGTGGCGGTCGAGTTCGACGAGTTCGGTGCCGGCCGCGAGGAGGACGTCCATTCCCGGCTCTTCGCGGACCTCATGGCCGACCTCGGCCTGCGCACGGACTACGGCCACTATGTCGACGCGGCCCCCACGGAGGTGGTCACCACGGTCAATCTCATGTCCCTGCTGGGCCTGCATCGAGCCCTTCGGGGCGCTCTGGTCGGACACTTCGCCGCGGTGGAAGTCACCTCCTCGCCGGGGTCCAGACGCCTGGCCGCCGCCCTGCGCAGGGTCGGCGCGGGCAAAGCGGCACAACGCTTCTACGACGAGCACGTCGAGGCCGACGCCGTCCACGAGCAGGTGGTACGCCGGGACGTCATCGGCGGTCTGCTGGCGAGCGAACCCGAACTCGAACCCGATGTCGCCTTCGGCGTCCGGGTCACCGGCTTCCTCGAAGACCGGCTGGCGGCCCACCTGTTGGCCGCGTGGAGGCAGCAACGCAGTGCGCTGCGGATTCCGCTCGGCGCGGGCGACTGACCGGCACAAAAGGCCGGACGCGCCGTCCGGTCAGCGCAGCCGGTCGAGCCGGCGCCGGGCGCCGCCGAGCGAACGTCCCCGTCGGAACACGTCCCGCCACGGGCAGCGGCGGCCCGGGAAGCACATGAGTTCGACATCGCTTGAATCTCGCGGATTCAAGGTCGGCGGCCGTATCGTACGGGTCAGTCGGCCCGGCAAGCAGCCGTTCCCCGACGACGGCATCACCAAGGCCGACCCCGCTCCATCTCGTCGACCAGGGCCGCATCACACCGCGCCGTTTCCTGTCGAAGGCGGACCGTCCGGACCACCCCGATCGGCTGATCTTCGATCTCGATCCGCCCGGCGACGACTTCGCGTCGGTCCGGACTGCCGCGCTCCTGCTCCGCGAGATGCTGGAGCAGGAGCGCCTGTAGGGACCGCTGCCGGGGTCCCGGTGGACTGGCCGGGCTGCGGGTGTCCGTCGGAGTGGGAGCTTCGTGGTCCTGCCCGAGCGGTGGATCGTTAGCGCAGGAGTCCCACGCTGCGCCAACGAAGAAGAGCATCACCGAGCTCCGCCAGATCGGCTTCCCGCCGCGCACGATCCTCGATCAGGCGACGAAAGCCCGCCAGTGGGGAGCGTTCCCCCGCCTGGGCTCCGGCCACCCGCGTGCCGGCGGCCCGCGCCATGACCTGCTGAGGCTGACGCTGCCAGCCGATCACCAGAACGCGCGGTCCCCGGTCCTCCGCCTGCCGGTGCAGGTCCAGGAAGTGCAGGAGGCCGGCGGAATCCATGAACCCGACACCATGCACATCGATCATGATGACCCCCGCGTCACGGGTGACCCCGTCGAGCGCCCGTCGGAGGAGCGGGGCGGCCGCCGCGTCGATCTCTCCTGTGATGCCGAGCAGAACCGTGCCCCCGTGCCGCTCAACCGCCATCGTGATCAATGCAAGCTTCCCTTCAGGCCGACTTACGCGCATATGGGTGAGGAACGGCCAATCCTGCCTCTCTCCCGCTTCAGTTCGACTCCGCCGCGCCAGGAACACCACAAATCCCAGAGGGGGCCTGCCGGCCGACCACGGTGAGAGGACCCCCACGGCGATCCGGTTGACGGGCTCATGAGGTTCGGCCGCTGCCCGCTCCTGCTGCCGGGACGGCCCGCCGCGTCCATGGCCATTGGGTATTTCGGGTGCACCGGGCGGCTCGCCCGTCAGGCCGGCACGCAACTGGTCGCGCAGGGCGGGAACGCTCACCGAGCTTCTACTCTTCCGCGTCGAGGATGCCGCTGATCACCTGGTCCAGGCACAAATAGTCGGGCTCCGCTCCGCGAGGAATCAGCCGCAGAGTCTCCCCCAGCCACGAGCTGAGAGTGCCCCGACCTATCTCCACCACGACACCGGCCGGGGATGCTCCCCGAGCGTGATGCGCCAAGGCCACTGGGCGACAGGAAGCCACCTCAACGCGAGCGGACGGCATGTCCGGCCGGTGCGTCCGTGCGTCCACTGGCGGCATGCCACACGCGGGCCGGTCGTCGCGAAGCCGTCACGGCCCGCCGGAAGAGCGCTGGCGCTGCTCGCTCTCGCGCATCTGCCGGGCATGCCGGCCGACGTCGCTGACACGGTCGGCCAGGTCGGGATGAACGGTGCGCAGGTGAGGGCCTGTCTCGGCGAGGGGGCTCAGGAGACGGGCCGGGTCACTGTCTCCGAGCGCGGTCCGAAGAGCCGTGAGCGCGTCCGTCGCGGTGGCCGGAAGGTCGGGCAGGGCGGTGATCGTACCGGCGAGCTGACGCAGCGCGGCGGCGTGGTCGTGGGCCCAGGACGCCACGGAACGGTCCGCGGCCCGCTGCCCGCGGGTGGCCTGCACACGCTGCTCCTTGGTGGTGCCGGCCTCGCCGGGACGCACACGGAGGTAGCGCCGCTCAGCGGCTTGGCGGCTGGAGACGCCGAGGGGGCGGGCCAGGTCGGCCCAACTGGCGCCGGCCTTCCGGGCCGTCTCGATCAGTCCGGGCTCCCAGTGGGCCAGCTGTTCGCGCACTTCGCGCAGGAGCAGCAAGGCCGCCAGGGCTCGCTGGGGGTCGTCGGTGGAGGCGGTCTCGGCGGTCTGTGCCGTCCGCATGGCCTGAGCGATGGCCTCGAGCGCGGTGGCGGCCGCCAGGAGGGAGGCCGGTGCCGGGGTGTTGTCGTCGCTCATCGCCTCTCCTTCACAGGTCGTACCGTCCGAGCGGAATTCGGCATCGGTTCGATGACATCAGGGTTTGTCGTCGTTCGGATGACATGCTACAGCGGATGTCAGGTGAAGCGCATGGGCGGGATCCGAAGGGTGGGCACCGGTCCGACCAAGCACACGGGTCGACCATGGACCTTGACCCCACGGGTGCTGGGAGTGGACGACTTCGTGCTGCGCAAGGGCCCCAGACACCCACGGCACGATCCTGGTCGACATCGAATCCCACCAGCCCGTCGACCTGTTGCCGGACCGCGCGACGTCGGCGGCCGCCCAGTGGCTCGCCGACCATCCCGGGCGTCCGCGGGGCGTCAGCGCCGGGACAACGGATGCAGGCAGCCGAGCTGATCGAGCAGAGGATCAAGCCGCCGGAGGTCGCGCGGCGGCTGCGAGCGAGCCGGAAATCCGCCTACGAGTGGCACCCAGGTGTAACGCGATGGTGGCGTGAAGACCCTGTCGTCCCGTTGCCCGAGCGGATCACGGTGCCGCCTATCGTCACGCTGCCTGGACCGAGACTCCACGGAAACCGGGCCAACCGATCCGTCTCCTCGCTCCCGACGCCGGACGTCGATCCGGCGCCACCACCGCAGCCTGACAGGAACCTGGCCCGGCTGACAGACCTGGCCCCACCTCGGCGAGGTAGCCGAGGCAGACGCCGCCTTACCGTCCGGCAGGAAACAGGGCGGACCGTCATCAGGGCCGGTCCGGGTGCGGGGTCCCCCGGGCTAATGATCCTTTTCCGATATTTGCCGGACTCTGAACCTGCTCCTCCAGCAGTACGCCCC
>NZ_JBIVVR010000011.1:0-367060 GCF_044757755.1 Streptomyces sp. NPDC091209
TCCCTTTCCGGCGAGTCCGACTCTATCAGAACCTTTCGGGCCCGATTTCCTCGGTGCTTTCCAGGTAATCCGCTTTCGCGTTTCCCTTTCCAGCGACTCCGACTTTATCAGAATCTCTGAGTCGGAATTCCCGCCCCGTTCGGGGACTGGCTCCGGAGCACGAAGCTTCCGGGTTCCCGTTCAGGCGGAGACGCAAACGTACTGGAGCGGAGCGCCCCGATGCAAATCGAGGCGCCCCGCTCCTGGTTGGGGCTCTGCCGGACGTCAGACCTCGACGACGACCGGGAGGATCATCGGGCGCCGGCGGTAGGTGTCGGACACCCACTTGCCCAGCGTGCGGCGGATGAGTTGCTGCAGCTGGTGGGGCTCGACCACACCGTCCTGGGCCGAGCGCTCCAGGACTTCCCTGATCTTCGGGATGACATCGACGAAGACCGAGTCGTCGATACCGGAACCGCGTGCCTGCACGTGCGGGCCGGCCGTGAGCTTGCCGGTGCTGGCGTCCATCACCACGAAGACCGAGATGATGCCCTCGTCGCCGAGGATCTTCCGGTCCTTGAGCGCGGGCTCACCGACGTCACCGACCGAGAGGCCGTCGACGTACACGTATCCCGCCTGGACCTTGCCGGAGATCTTCGCCTTGCCCTCGATCAGGTCGACGACGACGCCGTCCTCGGCGATCACGATCCGGTCGTGCGGGACGCCGGTCAGGGCGCCGAGCTCGGCGTTGGCACGCAGGTGGCGCCATTCGCCGTGGACCGGCATCAGGTTGCGCGGCTTGCAGATGTTGTAGAAGTACAGCAGCTCGCCCGCGGAGGCGTGGCCGGAGACGTGCACCTTGGCGTTGCCCTTGTGGACGACGTTCGCGCCCCAGCGGGTCAGGCCGTTGATGACGCGGTAGACCGCGTTCTCGTTGCCCGGGATCAGCGAAGACGCCAGGATCACCGTGTCGCCCTGGACGATCCGGATCTGGTGGTCGCGGTTCGCCATCCGGGAGAGGGCGGCCATCGGCTCACCCTGGGAGCCCGTACAGACGAGGACGATCTCGTGGTCCGGGAGGTCGTCGAGCGTCTTGACGTCGACCACCAGGCCCGGCGGGACCTTCAGATAGCCGAGGTCCCGCGCGATACCCATGTTGCGGACCATCGAGCGGCCGACGAAGGCGACCCTGCGACCGTACTCGTGGGCGGTGTCGAGGATCTGCTGGATGCGGTGGACGTGGCTGGCGAAGCTCGCCACGATGATCCGCTTGCTGGCACCGGCGAAGACCTGGCGCAGCACGTTCGCGATGTCGCGCTCGGGCGGGACGAATCCCGGGACCTCGGCGTTCGTGGAGTCCGAGAGGAGGAGGTCGATGCCCTCCTCGCTCAGCCGGGCGAACGCGTGCAGGTCCGTGAGGCGGCCGTCCAGCGGGAGCTGGTCCATCTTGAAGTCGCCGGTGTGGACGACCATGCCCGCGGGGGTGCGGATGGCGACCGCGAGGGCGTCCGGGATGGAGTGGTTGACCGCGACGAACTCGCAGTCGAAGGGGCCGATCCGCTCGCGGTGGCCCTCGGCCACTTCGAGCGTGTAGGGCCGGATGCGGTGCTCCTGGAGCTTCGCCTCGATGAGCGCGAGGGTCAGCTTGGAGCCGATCAGCGGGATGTCCGGCTTCTCGCGCAGGAGGAACGGGACGCCGCCGATGTGGTCCTCGTGGCCGTGCGTGAGCACGATGCCCTCGATGTCGTCGAGGCGGTCCCTGATGGACGTGAAGTCCGGCAGGATCAGGTCGATTCCGGGCTGCTCCTCCTCGGGGAAGAGCACTCCGCAGTCGACGATCAGGAGGCGGCCGCCGTACTCGAAGACCGTCATGTTCCGGCCGATCTCGCCGAGGCCACCGAGCGGGGTGACCCGCAGGCCGCCCTTCGGGAGGACCGGCGGTGCGCCGAGTTCAGGATGCGGATGACTCAAAAGACTCTCCTCACCACGGACGCCACGTACCTGGCAAGGCACGTGGCGCGCGTGACGTTCGTGCAGTAGCTGTTGTGTGTGGGGTGCAGACCGATGGCCTGCGGATCATGCGTCTTCAGTTGTGTCGTACGTATTCGGTTGTGAAGTCTGTGGTTAGAGCTCTACCCCGCCGGCGCCAAGATCGATCTTGAGCTGGGTGGTCTCCTCGGGCGACAGTTCGACCATCGGGGCGCGCAGCGGACCGGCGGGCAGGCCCTGGAGGGCGAGCGCGGCCTTGGTCGTCATGACGCCCTGGGTGCGGAACATGCCGGTGAAGACGGGGAGCAGCTTCTGGTGGATCTCGGTGGCCTTGTGGACGTCGCCCGAGAGGTACGCGTCGAGCATCGCGCGCAGTTCCGGGGTGACCACGTGGCCGACTACGGAGACGAAGCCCACCGCGCCGACGGAGAGCAGCGGCAGGTTCAGCATGTCGTCGCCGGAGTACCAGGCGAGGCCGGAGCGGGCGATGGCCCAGCTGGCCCGGCCGAGGTCTCCCTTGGCGTCCTTGTTCGCGACGATACGCGGGTGCTCGGCGAGCCGCACCAGAGTTTCGGTGTTGATCGGGACGCCGCTGCGGCCGGGGATGTCGTAGAGCATGACCGGCAGTTCGGTCGCGTCGGCGATGGCCGAGAAGTGCCTGTACAGGCCCTCTTGCGGGGGCTTGTTGTAGTACGGCGTCACGGTGAGCAGGCCGTGCGCGCCGGTCTTCTCGGCGTCGCGGGCCAGCTCGATGCTGTGGCGGGTGTCGTTCGTGCCGACGCCGGCGACGATGTGGGCGCGGTCGCCCACCGCCTCGATCACGGCGCGTACGAGATCCGATTTCTCCGCGTTGCTGGTGGTCGGGGACTCACCGGTGGTGCCGTTGATGATCAGGCCGTCGTTGCCTGCGTCCACCAAGTGGGTGGCGAGCCGCTGAGCGCCGTCGAGGTCGAGTCCGCCGTCCGCCGTGAAGGGCGTGACCATGGCGGTGAGGACCCGCCCGAAGGGGGTCTGCGGAGTGGAGGTCGGAGCCATGGGTAACACGCTACTCGCTGCTCAACGCGTGGTCTGCCCTCGGGAGACACGACAAAGCCTGACAAAGGTGGAACCCGGCACTGCCTGCTCGGGGGTTCAAGCAGTGCCGGGTCCGTTTGATCAGGCTAGATGAACTTCGCGAAATGCCGCAATACGGACACTTCGCTCGGCTGATCCGTACATCTGTGCCGGGCCGGTGCGCGGAGGCGTGTTACGGCGCCACGCGCCCGTTGGCGTTGTAGGCCGCGTGTGTGAGCGGCATGAGCCTGGCCCACTCCGCCTCCATCTTCTCGCCGACCATCTCGATCTCCCGCTGCGGGAAGGACGGGACCTTGGCGAGCTCGTGCTGGGTGCGCAGGCCGAGGAAGTGCATCAGGGAACGGGCGTTGCACGTGGCGTACATCGAGGAGAAGAGCCCGACCGGAAGGGTGGCACGGGCGACCTCGCGGGCGACACCGGCAGCCAGCATCTCCTGGTACGCCGCGTACGACTGGCGGTAGGACTCCTCCATGGCGGCGGTGACGGTCCCGTACTGCTCGGGGGTGCCCTGGACGAACTCGTACTTGCCGGGGCGCCCCTGCTGGACCAGCTTGCGGTCCTCAGCGGGAACGTAGAAGACGGGCTCCAGCTCCCTGTAACGGCCCGACTCCTCGTTATAGGACCACCCGACACGGTGCCTCATGAACTCCCGGAAGACGAAGATCGGGGCGCTGATGAAGAAGGTCATCGAGTTGTGCTCGAAGGGGCTGCCGTGCCGGTCCCGCATCAGGTAGTTGATCAGGCCCTTGGAGCGCTCCGGGTCCTTCTGCAGCTCTTCCAGCGACTGCTCCCCGGCGGTTGAGACACGGGCGGCGAACAGCACGTCGGCGTCGGAGGCCGTGTGCTTGATCAGCTCGACGGTGACATCGCCGCGGAAGCTGGGCTTGAGGTCGGCTGGGGTGTCGGTCACGTGCGGAGGGTCCTTCCCATCACTGGCTCGGGCGGCGACCACTCTACGGCCCGGCACCGACAACTGGGCGTTCGCTACCGTGCCGCGACATCGGGCGGCGAAGTTCTGCGAATTCGGTGATTCCGGGCACCTCTTGGGGCGTTCGGCCGTCTGTATGAGTGAGACTGACCTGTTCGAGCATTTCGAGCCGCTTGTCACCGCATCACCGCATCCCGCGACCCCCAGAGGAGAAGCACCGCCCATGTTCCGTCGGCGCGAGCCCGTCCCGTTCGCCTTCACCGCCGAAGCCGACCAGTTCCGCAGCAATGTCGCTCCCCCGCCCCGGGAGCGGTCCTCCGCCGGGCAGATAGCCGGCCGGTGGCTCATCGGCCTCACCGTGATCGCCGGGCTCGCGGGGTCCCTGGTCCTCGGAATGCCCGCCCTGTCACAGGATGGGTCACCTGCGCAGACGCAGCATTCCGAGGCGTCGGACGGCCGCTGACCCTTCCGGACCCCCAAGGGTGGTGAGCCGGCAACCGGGTGGATAACCTCACCGGCACAGCCCATGCGTGGATTGAGTGAGGATCAGTCGTGCCCCTGCCCTTCCTGACGGCGGACCGCGCCTTTGACGAGGCGGCGGAGGATGTCGCGCTGCCCTTCGACGACCGCGACCGCTGGCGGCGCCCCTACCGGCCCGGCCCCTGGCGGGTGGGCGCGGCCGCGCTCGTCCTGCTGCTCGCCTCGTACGTGCTCGTCGCGGCCGTGATAATCGCCGTCGCCGGGACGCTGCCCGGCGCCGTGGCCTGCATGGCCGTGGCGACCGTCGTCATCGTGTGCGCGCTGCGGCTGCTGCGCATGGGGGTGTGGGTCAGCGCCCGAGGGCTGCGCCGGGTGGGTTTCTTCGTCACGCACACGACGCGGTGGGAGCAGGTCGTGGCGGTGCGCACGGTGCAGCAGCCGGTGCGCTGGCTGGGACTGCCGCGCACGGTTCAGGGCCAGGCCCTGACGCTCGTGAGCCGGAGCCGCGCGTCCGGAGACGTGCCGCCCCTGATGACCACGCACAACGCCGACTTCCTGGCGCGGACCGAGGCCTTCGACCGCGCGGCCGACGTCGTCGAGGTGTGGGCGGACGAGTACCGGCGGGCCTGAGCCCGTCGCCCCCGGGCACCTGGCCAGGTTCCGCGTCAGACTCGGCTCCGCGCCGGGCGCCGGCTCCACGTCAGTCCCCGGCTCCGTGTGCGGCCCTCGCTCCACGTCAGGCCCCGGCTCCGCGCAGGGCAGGTGCTCCCCAGCGCGGCGTCTGCTCCGCGCGTGCCCGCGGCGGGCGCGGGCCCCGGGTCGGGGGCTCCCGCTCCGCACATCGCCCCGGGCACGGGCACGGACACCGGCACCGGCACCAGCACCAGCACCAGCACCAGCACCAGCACGCTGCCTCGGCGCCCCGGTAGCCCCGGTAGCCCCGGGCGCACCTCTGTTCCATGACGAAGGGCCGGCCCGCGCACTGCGGGCCGGCCCTTCGTCGTACGACCTGGTCAGGCTTCCAGGGTGCGGCCCTCGTGCAGGGCGATGGCCCGCTGCATGGCCTTGCGGGCGCGCGGGGTGTCCCGGGCGTCGTGGTAGGCGACGGCGAGGCGGAACCAGTTGCGCCACTCGTCCGGGGCGTCCTCGGTCTCGGCCTTGCGGCGGGCGAAGACCTCGTCGGCCGAGTCCCGGTCGATGCGGCCGCCCTCGGTGCGCCGCAGCTCGTCGACGGGCAGCCCGCCCTCGGCGTCGAGCACGGCGGCGAGCCGGTTGGCCTTCCTGACGAACTGGGTGTTCATCCAGAGGAACCAGACGCCGATGACCGGCAGGATGAGCACCGCGACACCGAAGGTGACGGTGATCAGGGTGCCGTTCTGGATGAGCAGCACACCCCGGCTGCCGACCAGGACGAAATAGACGACCAGGACGGCGGCCGTGATGGCATAGGTGATCTTCGCGCGCATGTCTGCCGGCTAACTGTCGTACGTTCCCCGGCTCAGCCGAGGTCCAGGAAGTGTTCCAGGCCGAAGGTGAGGCCGGGAGTGGTCACCACGCGGCGCGCGCCGAGCAGGATGCCCGGCATGAAGCTGCTGTGGTGGAGGGAGTCGTGGCGGATGGTCAGGGTCTCGCCCTCGCCGCCCAGCAGGACCTCCTGGTGGGCGAGGAGACCGCGCAGCCGGATCGCGTGCACCGGCACGCCGTCGACGTCGGCGCCGCGGGCGCCGTCCAGGGCGGTCACCGTGGCGTCGGGCTGCGGGGCGCTGCCCGCGCGCTCCCGGGCCGCGGCGATGAGCTGAGCGGTGCGCGTGGCGGTGCCGCTGGGGGCGTCCACCTTGTTCGGGTGGTGCAGCTCGACGACCTCGACGGACTCGAAGTACGGCGCGGCGACCTCGGCGAACTTCATCGTCAGTACGGCCCCGATGGAGAAGTTGGGCGCGATGAGCACGCCGGTCTCCGGGGACGCGGCCAGCGAGGTGCCGAGCTGCGCGAGCCGCTCCTCGGTCCAGCCGGTCGTCCCGACCACGGCGTGGATGCCGTGCCGGACGCAGAAGTCGAGGTTGCCCATCACCGAGGCCGGAGTGGTCAGCTCGACCACGACCTGGGTACCCGCGTCGACGAGCGTCTCCAGCTTGTCGCCGCGGCCCAGCGCGGCCACCAGCTCCATGTCCTCGGCGGCCTCGACGGCTCGTACCGCCTCGGCTCCGATCCGGCCCTTGGCACCGAGGACCGCCACGCGCAGCTTGCTCATTGCTTCGTTCCTTACCGAGACGGGATTCAGGCGACGGCGTCGTGCAGCCGGGACGCCTGCTTGTCCTTGAGCGGGCCGATGACCGCCAGCGAGGGCCGCTGTCCCAGGACGTCCCTGGCGATCGAGCGGACCTCGTCCGGGGTGACCGACGCTATCCGGGCCAGCATGTCGTCGACCGACATCTGCTCGCCCCAGCACAGCTCACTCTTGCCGATCCGGTTCATCAGCGCGCCGGTGTCCTCCAGGCCGAGGACCGTGGAGCCCTGGAGCTGGCCGATGGCGCGGCCGATCTCGTCGTCCGAGAGACCGTGCTCGGCGACCTGGTCGAGTTCGTCGCGGCAGAGCTTGAGGACGTCGTGGACCTGGCTCGGGCGGCAGCCCGCGTAGACGCCGAAGAGGCCGCAGTCGGCGAAGCCCGAGGTGTACGAGTACACGCTGTAGGCCAGTCCGCGCTTCTCGCGGACCTCCTGGAACAGGCGCGAGGACATGCCGCCACCGAGGGCGGTGTTCAGCACGCCGAGAGCCCAGCGGCGCTCGTCGGTGCGGGCCAGGCCCGGCATGCCGAGGACGACATGCGCCTGCTCGGTCTTGCGGCCGAGCAGTTCGACGCGGCCCGCGGTGCGGATGCCGCGCCGGCCGTCGCGCGGGGCGATGGGGGCCGCCTCGGCGTTCTTGAAGGCGCCGGCCTTCTCGAAGGCGGCGCGGACCTGGCGTACGACCTTGTTGTGGTCGACGTTGCCCGCGCAGGCCACGACCAGGTGGGTCGGGTCGTAGTGCTTCTTGTAGAAGCGGCGGATGCGGTCCGCGGTGAGGGCGTTGACCGTGTCGACCGTGCCGAGGACCGGGCGGCCGAGGGGGGTGTCGCCGAGCATGGTGTGCGCGAACAGGTCGTGCACGCAGTCGCCCGGGTCGTCCTCGGTCATCGCGATCTCTTCGAGGATCGCGCCGCGCTCGACGTTGACGTCGTCCTCGAGGATGAGCGAGCCGGTCAGCATGTCGCAGACGACGTCGATGGCGAGCGGCAGGTCGGTGTCGAGCACGCGCGCGTAGTAGCACGTGTACTCCTTGGCGGTGAACGCGTTCATCTCGCCACCGACCGCGTCGATCGCCGAGGAGATGTCCAGGGCGGACCTGCGGTTCGTGCCCTTGAAGAGCAGGTGCTCCAGGTAGTGCGTCGCGCCGTTCAGGGTCGGCGTCTCGTCGCGGGAGCCCACGTGCGCCCAGATGCCGAACGTGGCGGAGCGCACGGAGGGAAGCGTCTCGGTGACGATGCGCAGGCCGCCGGGGAGGGTGGTCTTGCGGACCGTGCCGATTCCGTTCGCGCCCTTGATCAGGGTTTGGGTACGGGCGACGGCCCGCGCCTCCGAAGAGGTGCGGGCCGTCGTCGTGGAGCTACTCGACGTCACTGGTCGGTGTCGTCCTTCTTCTCATCGTCGCCTTCGCCCTCGATCACGGGGATCAGGGAGAGCTTGCCGCGGGAGTCGATCTCTGCGATCTCGACCTGGACCTTGGAGCCCACGCCGACGACGTCCTCGACGTTCTCCACGCGCTTGCCGCCGGCGAGCTTGCGGATCTGCGAGATGTGCAGCAGACCGTCCTTGCCCGGGAGCAGCGACACGAACGCACCGAAGGTCGTCGTCTTCACGACGGTTCCCAGGTAGCGCTCGCCGACCTCCGGCATGGTCGGGTTGGCGATCGCGTTGATCGTGGCGCGCGCGGCCTCGGCCTGCGAGCCCTGCTGGGCACCGATGTAGATGGTGCCGTCGTCCTCGATCGTGATGTCGGCGCCGGTGTCCTCCTGGATCTGGTTGATCATCTTGCCCTTGGGGCCGATGACCTCACCGATCTTGTCCACCGGGATCTTGACGGTGATGATCCGGGGGGCGTTCGGGGACATCTCGTCCGGCGTGTCGATCGCTTCCATCATCACGTCGAGGATGTGGAGGCGGGCGTCGCGGGCCTGCTTGAGGGCCGCGGCCAGGACGGAGGCGGGGATGCCGTCCAGCTTGGTGTCGAGCTGGAGGGCGGTCACGAACTCCTTGGTGCCGGCGACCTTGAAGTCCATGTCACCGAAGGCGTCCTCCGCACCGAGGATGTCGGTGAGGGCGACGTAGTGCGTCTGGCCGTCGATCTCCTGGGAGATCAGACCCATGGCGATACCCGCGACGGCGGCCTTCAGCGGCACGCCGGCGTTGAGCAGCGACATGGTGGAGGCGCAGACCGAGCCCATGGACGTCGAGCCGTTGGAGCCGAGGGCCTCGGACACCTGACGGATCGCGTAGGGGAACTCCTCGCGGGTCGGCAGGACCGGCACGATCGCGCGCTCGGCGAGCGCGCCGTGGCCGATCTCGCGGCGCTTCGGGGAGCCGACACGGCCCGTCTCACCGACGGAGTACGGCGGGAAGTTGTAGTTGTGCATGTAGCGCTTGCGGGTCACCGGGGAGAGGGTGTCCAGCTGCTGCTCCATGCGGAGCATGTTGAGGGTGGTGACGCCCAGGATCTGGGTCTCGCCACGCTCGAACAGCGCCGAGCCGTGCACGCGCGGGATGGCCTCGACCTCGGCGGCCAGCGTACGGATGTCCGTGACGCCGCGGCCGTCGATGCGGACCTTGTCCTTGATGACGCGCTCGCGGACCAGCTTCTTGGTGAGCGAGCGGTACGCGGCGGAGATCTCCTTCTCGCGACCCTCGAACTGCGGGAGCAGCTTCTCGGCGGCGATCTCCTTGACGCGGTCCAGCTCGGCCTCGCGGTCCTGCTTGCCGGCGATGGTGAGCGCCTGAGCGAGCTCGCTCGTGACCGCGGCGGTGAGGGCCTCGAAGACGTCGTCCTGGTAGTCCAGGAAGATCGGGAACTCGCCGGTCGGCTTGGCGGCCTTCGCGGCGAGGTCCGACTGCGCCTTGCACAGGACCTTGATGAAGGGCTTCGCGGCGTCGAGGCCGGCGGCCACGACCTCCTCGGTCGGCGCCTCGGCGCCACCCTGGACGAGCTGGATCGTCTTCTCGGTGGCCTCGGCCTCGACCATCATGATCGCGACGTCGCCGTCCTCGAGGACGCGACCGGCGACGACCATGTCGAAGACGGCGTCCTCGAGCTCGGTGTGCGTCGGGAACGCGACCCACTGGCCGTTGATCAGCGCGACGCGGACGCCGCCGACCGGGCCGGAGAAGGGCAGACCGGCCAGCTGGGTGGACGCGGAGGCGGCGTTGATCGCCACGACGTCGTACAGGTGGTCGGGGTTGAGCGCCATGATCGTCGCGACGACCTGGATCTCGTTGCGAAGGCCCTTCTTGAAGGACGGACGCAGCGGGCGGTCGATCAGACGGCAGGTGAGGATCGCGTCCTCGGAGGGACGGCCCTCACGGCGGAAGAAGCTGCCGGGGATCTTGCCGGCGGCGTACATCCGCTCCTCGACGTCCACCGTCAGGGGGAAGAAGTCGAGCTGGTCCTTGGGCTTCTTCGAAGCGGTGGTGGCCGACAGCACCATGGTGTCGTCGTCCAGGTACGCGACGGCGGAGCCGGCGGCCTGCCTGGCCAGCCTGCCCGTCTCGAAGCGGATGGTGCGGGTGCCGAAGGAACCGTTGTCGATAACGGCCTCGGCGTAGTGGGTCTCGTTCTCCACTAGCGTTTTCTCCTCGTCTTCGTCCCGACCTGCCCGTGTGGCAGGGGGACGGTGGCGGAGAAGCGTCCTTCTGGTGCGGGCCGGTCTTCGATCGAAGCACCCGGGGTTCTTTCGCCCGGGGGCCACTACCGAGGACCGGCGGCGGCGAGGCGCGCTTCTCCTCGTTCGTTGTCGTGAGATGCCCTACCCGGCGGGTACGGCGTCGTCACGCTGTGTTCGTACGTGCGGTTTCCTGCGTATTGCGTTGTGCTACCACACTACAAAGCGTCGGTGACACTCCGCACGTAGAGAGCACCTGAGGCAGCACATACAGCAAAAGGAGCGGCTCCCAAGAAGTGGGAACCGCTCCCTTCACGGCGTCTTACTTGGCGCCGCCGGCCGCACCGCGGCGGATGCCCAGGCGGTCGACCAGCGCACGGAAGCGCTGGATGTCCTTCTTGGCCAGGTACTGAAGCAGGCGGCGACGCTGGCCGACCAGGATCAGAAGACCACGGCGGGAGTGGTGGTCGTGCTTGTGGGTCTTGAGGTGCTCGGTCAGGTCCGAGATCCGGCGCGAAAGCATGGCGACCTGGACCTCGGGGGAGCCGGTGTCGCCCTCCTTCTGACCGAACTCGCTGATGAGCTGCTTCTTCGTAGCGGCGTCGAGCGGCACGCTTACTCCT
Organism: Streptomyces sp. NPDC091209; assembly: GCF_044757755.1. Lineage (NCBI taxonomy): Bacteria > Bacillati > Actinomycetota > Actinomycetes > Kitasatosporales > Streptomycetaceae > Streptomyces > Streptomyces sp. NPDC091209. Next base: position 10,983 of record NZ_JBIVVR010000011.1, read on the forward strand.
TGTAGTCTCGTGTCTGCCACCGAGTGCCCCTGGTCGAATTCTCAGGGGAGCTTCCGTTACTCGGGAGGCGGGATCCGCTGGGCGCGGCCTCCAGAGCGGAGCTCCGGGGGTGCGTACACAAACGGCCGTTTCACAGGGTACCAGCCTGGCCGGATGCTTCCGTCCGGGTCTTCGAACCTTCCCGGACGGCGCGGACCAGGCCACTAGGGTGACGGCAGAGGTCATTCGTACGTGGGGAAGGGGCCGGCGGAACATGGCCGAGGAAGCGGACAAGGACGTCAAGGCGCGCAAGGAGCGGGAGAAGGACGAGCTCTACGCGCTCGACATCTCAGGTGTCGCATGGCAGAGCGCGCCGGGCACGGAGGAGCACGAGGAGCGCGTCGAGATCGCGTACCTCCCCGGGGGCGCGGTGGCCATGCGGTCCTCGCTCGACCCGGCGACGGTCCTCCGGTACACGGAGGCGGAATGGCGGGCCTTCGTGCTGGGCGCGCGGGACGGCGAGTTCGATCTGGAACCGGCGCCGCCGACGGCGGGTCTGCCGACGGAGTAGCCGGCCGTCGGGAACGCCGGGAAGCGAAGGGCCGCGCGGAGAGGTTTCCGTGGCGGCCCTTTTGGCTGTGCCACGGTCCGACGGTCCGTTCCTGAGAGGCAAGTGGCCTTCCTGATGCCGTTGTTTGTCTGGTTTCGGGGTCAATAGTGAGCGTGCGTACGCCACTTCTGGGCAGGGTGTGCCGTAGCGGGCTGCCGCGGTGAGGTGGACAGGCCTGCCCTACGGACAGTCATGGTGATTAGGCTGGGACGGGGCGCGACGCCTGAACCCGGGGACGGGTGGCTCGCGTTACCCGGGGGGCCGGTCAATTCGGACGACCTCCTACGGACTTCGGGCGGCCTCGGTCGTCCGTGAACGTCAACGGACGACAAGCAGACGGTCGCCCCGGCTCGACTTGAGGGTGCTCGACCACACCAGGAGGAATTGTGAACAGCGATCGGGACGGGATCCGCGGGGGCTGGGCCACGCCCGGCGATGACCAGTCCGACGCCGAGTCCGCCGTCGAGACGACGGGCGAGTTCACCATCGACTACGCGCCGCCGGCCTGGTACACGCAGAACGCCTCGGGTGGTTCCGGCGATTCGGGGGGTACGGGCGACGACGCGCAGGGACCGGGCGGTTCCGGGGACTCGAACGAGTCCGAGGAGTCCGAGGAGTCCGAGGAGACGTCGGAGGGCTCGGCGGAGTCGGAGGACTTGGCAGCCTCGGGTGCCTCGATGCCCTCGGGGAATCCGACGGCTTCTGGTGGTCCCGCGGCCACGGGCGTTCCGGAGTCGGCTCCGGTCGGCTCGGCGCCCGTCGTGGGCCCCGCGGCGGTCCCGGGCGTTCCGGAGTCGGCTCCGATCGACCCGGCGCCCGTCGTGAGCCCCGCGGCGGTCCGGCCGTCCGCCGCGCAGCCCCTTGCCGCGCAGTCCCAGGCTCCGGCCGTGGCGCCTGCCTCGGACGCTGGTGGCGTGACCGCTCTGCCCAGCAACCTTCCTTCGGGTGGATTCCAGGCGCCGTGGGCGCCCGTCGACTCCCCGGTGCACGTCACCGAGCCCGCCGCCCCTTCCAACACGGCTTCCGGCGAACCGGATTCCGGGAACGGGGACCTGGAGAGCGGCGCGACCATGCGGTTCTCCTCCGCCGCGCTGAAGCGGGAGATCGCGGAGCGGGCAATTTCCGAGACCGCCGAGTCCGAGGACGCGGAGCTGGACACGCCTGCGGCCGACTCCGGCAGTGAGGATGCGCCCACCGACGATGGCGCCGGGGGCGGCGCCGAGGCCGACGGCGGTGACAGCGGCCCTGCGGTGCAGGAGGGAACCGGGTCTGAGGCCCCGAGCGCGCCCGTCGCCGCGGAGGAGGCGGACGAGGCGGACGAGGCGGACGCCGTGGTCCAGCCCGAACACGTCCTCCAGCCCGAGCAGATGGCACCTCTCCAGCCCGCGACCGGCCCCACGCCCGCGCCCGCGCCCGCGCCCGTCATCGATCCCGTGCTCGCCTACCAGTCCCTGGAGGCGGCCTCCCAGCGCGCGGGTGTGACCGAGGTACCAGGCGCACCGGTGGCGGATCGCGCCGAAACGGCCGAGGCCGTCGTCGTCTCCCCGGGTGCCGAGGGCGCCGAGGAACCGAGCGCCGCCTCGGCCCAGGTCGAGAGCGAGGTTGCCGAGGCCGGGATCGCCGAGGTCGTGGAGCCGCGGTCCGCGGACGACGAGGTCGGCGATGCCCACATGGCCGACGGGTTCCAGCGACAAGACGCCTCCCCGCAGGATGTCGAGCCCCCGGACAGTGAGCCGCAGGACAGTGAGCCGCAGGACGCGGTGCCCGTGGTCCGGCCGGAGGAGCCCGCGGGCGTGCAGGACTCGCCGCCCGCCTGGGCTCCGCCGCCGCTGCCCCAGGGTGGGCTGCCGCCCCTGCCGCCCGCCTACCAGCCCGCCGCCCCCGCACCGGCCCCGCAGTGGCCCGCCGCCACGGAGCCCGCACCGGCCGCGCAGGACCGGGCGCACCAGGCACCGGTGCCGCAGCAGGCGCCCGCCGCACCAGCCCCGGGCCGACCGTTCCAGCCCCCGGCCGCGCCGGCGCCCGCGCCCGGTCAGCCCTTCCAGCCGCCCGCGCCGACACCCTCACCCGCTCCGGGCCGGCCCTTCCAGCCCCCGGCGCCACAGCCCGTGCCCACGGCGTGGTCCTCCCCCGGCACGCCCGGTTCGGCGGGTTCCCCGCAGGGGCCCGTGCCCGCGCAGTCGGCCGCCCTCCAGAACCCCGTGCCGGCTCCGCCGCAGGCCCAGCCCTCGGGGGCGCCGGCCCCACCGGCCGAGGCGCCCGCGCAGACTCCGCCGCCGCAGGGCAGTTACGGGTTCCCGCAGTCCGGCGCTCCGGACCCGGCATCCGCCCCGCAGGCCGGCTACGGCTTCCCGCAGCCCGGCGCGCCCGCCCCGGCTCCGTCCGCCCCGCCCACCGAGGCCCCGGGCTACGGGTTCCCCCAGCAGCACACCCCGTTCCAGGACCAGCGGGACGCCCACCCCGCCGCCCCACAGGCTCCGGGATACGGGTTCCCGCAGCAGCAGGCCCCGTTCCAGGACCAGCAGGTCGCCCACCTCGCGGCCCCACAGGCTCCCGGCTACGGGTTCCCGCAGCAGCACACCCCGTTCCAGGACCAGCAGGTCGCCCACCCCGCCGCCCCACAGGCTCCCGGCTACGGGTTCCCGCAGCAGCAGGCCCCCGCCCACCAGCCACAGGCCCCCGCCCCGGAACAGCACGCACCCGCTCCGGGCTACGGGTTCCCCCAGCAGCACACCCCGTTCCAGGACCAGCAGGTCGCCCACCCCGCCGCCCCACAGGCTCCCGGCTACGGGTTCCCGCAGCCCGCCGCGCCCGCGCCGGACGCCGTACCGCCGCACGCCCCGGCTCCGGCTCCGGCTCCGGCTTCCGATGCCGTCCCTCAGCAGGGCTACGGATTCCCGCAGCAAGCGGCCGACTCGCCTGTCCCGCAGCCCGGTTACGACCTCGCGCAGTCGCAGCGGCCCCCGGCCCAGGCGGCTCCGCCGTACCCGGCACCGGCCCAGCCGCAGAGCCCGCAGCCGCAGCCCCCGTACCAGCCGGGCCCCCCGCCCGTACAGCAGCAGCCCGCCGCCCCGGTCGACCCGCGGACCGGTACCGCCTGGCCGCAGCCCGTGCGGCACGATCAGCGGCAGCCGACCAATCCCGGTGCGGCCCCGCTCGGGTACACGGCGGCGGTGGAACTGTCCTCCGACCGGCTGCTCAACAACAAGAGGCAGAAGGCCAAGAGCGGTCGTCCGGCCGCCGCGTCGTCGCGGTTCAAGCTGGGCGGGAAGAAGGAAGACGCCGAGCGGCAGCGGAAGTTGGAGCTGATCCGGACCCCGGTGCTCTCCTGCTACCGGATCGCCGTCATCAGTCTCAAGGGCGGTGTGGGCAAGACGACCACGACCACCGCGCTCGGCTCCACGCTCGCCACCGAGCGGCAGGACAAGATCCTCGCCATCGACGCCAACCCGGACGCCGGTACGCTCGGCCGCCGGGTGCGCCGCGAGACCGGCGCCACCATTCGTGACCTCGTACAGGCGATCCCGTACATCAACTCGTACATGGACATCCGGCGGTTCACCTCCCAGGCGCCCTCCGGGCTGGAGATCATCGCCAACGACGTCGACCCCGCCGTGTCCACGGCCTTCAACGACGAGGACTACCGGCGCGCGATCGACGTCCTGGGCAAGCAGTACCCGATCATCCTGACCGACTCCGGTACGGGTCTGCTGTACAGCGCCATGCGCGGGGTGCTCGACCTCGCCGACCAGCTCATCATCATCTCGACGCCGTCGGTGGACGGGGCGAGCAGCGCCAGTACGACGCTGGACTGGCTCTCGGCGCACGGGTACGCGGACCTCGTCTCGCGGTCCGTCACCGTCATCTCAGGGGTGCGCGACACCGGCAAGATGATCAAGGTGGACGACATCGTCAGCCACTTCGAGACGCGCTGTCGCGGTGTCGTGGTCGTGCCGTTCGACGAGCACCTGTCCGCGGGCGCCGAGGTCGACCTCGACATGATGCGCCCCAAGGTGCGGGAGGCGTACTTCAACCTCTCCGCGATGGTCGCCGAGGACATCGCACGGCACCAGCAGTCGCACGGGCTGTGGACGAACGACGGCAACCCGCCGCCGGTGGCCGCGCCGCCGATGCCGGGCCAGTACGTTCCGGGACAGCAGGTTCCCGGACAGTACGTCCAGGGTCAGCAGGTTCCGGGACAACAGGTTCCGGGTCAGCCCGCGCCAGGTCAGGTTCCGCAGCAGCCCCAGCCCGGACAGCCGTACGCCCAGCCGGGACAGCCGTACCCGCAGCAGCCCGGTCAGCCCTATCCGCAGGGGCCGGAGCACGGTTACCAGCAGCCGCCGCAGCCGGGGCAGCAGTTCCAGCCCGGACAGCCCTACCAGCCGAACCAGGGGCAGACCCCGCCGCCGCCGGCACCGCCTCACCCCGGTCAGCCGGGCCAGCCGGGCCAGCCGGGCCAGCCGGGCCAGCCGGGCCAGCCGGGTCAGCCGGGTCAGCAGTAAAGGGTGACCGGCCCCGTCGAGGGGCCGGTTCCCGCTCGGGCCCGCACCGTTCACGGACGGTGCGGGCTTTCGCGCGTCCGGACCGCCGTTCATCGGCACAGAGACGTCCGCCCCTGTCAGCCGTACGGCGGACAGGGGCGGACGGACCGGGGAGGAGACCGGGGAGGACTACTCCCCGTCGTACGCCTCGATCAGTTCGCGCGAGCGCTTCACGTCGTCCGTGATGGCTTCGAGCAGTGCCTCGATGGAGTCGAACCGGGCCTGGCCGCGGACGAAGGCGAGGAAGTCGACGGCGACGTGCAGACCGTAGAGGTCGAGGCCGACACGGTCGATGGCGTACGCCTCCACCGTGCGCTCGGTGCCGTCGAACTGCGGGTTGGTGCCGACGGAGATCGCGGCGGGCATGGCCTCGCCCTGGGCGTGCAGCCAGCCGGCGTAGACGCCGTCGGCGGGGATCGCGGTGTGCGGGAGGGTCTCGACGTTCGCGGTGGGGAAGCCGAGTTCACGGCCGCGCTGGGCGCCGCGGACGACGATGCCCTCGACGCGGTGCGGCCGTCCGAGGATCTCGCGCGCGCCCTCGACATCGCCCTCGGCGACGAGGCGCCGCGTGAGGGTCGAGGAGAACGGCTCGCCGCCGCCCGCCTCACCGGTCACGTACAGGTCGACGACCTCGACCTCGAAGTCGTACGTCTCCCCCTGCTCGCGCAGGAAGTCGACGTTGCCCGCGGCCTTGTGGCCGAAGCGGAAGTTGGGGCCCTCGACGACGGCCTTGGCGTGCAGCTTGTCGACGAGCACCTTCACCACGAAGTCGGCGGGCGACAGCTTCGAGAACTCGGTCGTGAACGGCAGGATGAGCAGGGCGTCCACGCCCAGTTCGGCCATCAGTTCCGCGCGGCGGTGGTGCGGGGCGAGCAAGGGCGGGTGGCTGCCGGGGCGGACCACCTCACTGGGATGCGGGTCGAAGGTGACCACGACGGAGGGAACGCCCCGCTCACGGGCGCGGTCCACGGCATGCCGGATGATCAGCTGGTGTCCGCGGTGCACCCCGTCGTAGGAACCGATGGTGACGACGCTGCGCCCCCAGTCCTCGGGGATGTCCTCCAAGCCACGCCAGCGCTGCACTGTGACCGCTCCTTGTCGAACCCGTGTCCGTGATTGCCTCATTCGCAGCTCTAAGGGTGCCATGCCGTGTGCTCCCGGCTTGCATCGGCATCGGGCTGTGACCGATTGCTCAGCCCCGCCGACTCGGTGCGGTGGGGTGTGCGGTGCGCGATGGGGCGACGGTGCCGTCCGCTGTGCGGAGTTCGGTGCGTGGGCGTGGTTCAGGCGGGGACCCTCGCGCCGGCCAGGTTCTCGATCATGCGTCGGGTGCTCGGGCCGACCATGCCGGACCACTCCTCGGGGGTGCCGCTCAGCCAGCGGGCGACCGGGACGGCGAAGCCCGGGACGCACCGGGCCAGGTCGACGAGTGCGCGGTCGAAGCCGGTGGCCCCGGCCGGTGTCCGGACGAGGAGGAGGCCGACGCGGTGCACCAGTTCACGGGTGGGCTCCTCACCCCGCCGATGGAGGCCATCGGCGGCGGCCCGCAGGACGGCGTCGAGCACGGCCGGATCCCGCTCGTGCGCCAGCAGCAGATCGAGCAGCTCGCGCCGCAGCGGGGCGGACGCCGGGTCCCCGGGCGCCGCGAGGACCTGGGCGAGCGCCGTCCGGACCTGCGCATCGCACCCCTCCAGCAGGCCGCTGACCAGGGGGAACAACACGGTCTGGGCGGCGCTTGCGTGGTCGAGGCGCCGGTCCACGTGGGCCGCCAGGTACGCAGCGGCTCCGGGGCACAGCTCCACGATCTCCCGGACCAGCGCGGCGACTCGGCGGGCCAGGGGCGCTGTGGTGACGTCGGCCAGGCAGCTCAGCAGCTCGGCCGTGTCGGGGCCGAGGCGTCGCAGCCGGTCGCGGAAAGCGGCGAGCACAGGCTCCGGGTGAGTGGTGAGCGCGGTGGCCAAGGTGCTCGGGGGCAGCCGCGCGTCGCCGGCCGCGAAGCGTTCCAGTGCCTGCGGCAGGAACTGGGCACACGTGAGCGGATCCCGTACGAGGATGCCGAACGCCCCGCCGTGCAGCGCGCGGTCGGCGGGACGGGCGAGCAGGGCGAGGGCGGCGTGACGCAGGAGCTCGCGGTCGGCGGCGGTCCCCGCGAACGGCGCCGCCCGCAGCCCGTACGCGACCGCGGCCACCCGGCGCGCCGGCTGTTCGTCGTGCGCCCACCGGTGCACCGCCCGGCAGACGGCCGAGGGTTCCTCCTCGGCCAGCACGGCCAGCAGTTCGTCGCCGCGCGGGTGGGCGCGGGTCACCAGGGCCTCGGCCAGATCGTCCGGGGCCCGCCGCCGGTGGGCGTACAGCAGCGCCTGCGCGGCCGTCGCCACGGTCGCGTCGGGGGTCGCGGGCAGGGGCCGCTCGTCGTCGAACCAGCGGGTGAGGTGGCGGTGTACGGCGGTGGGGTCGGCGGCGAGGAGACGGGAGACGGTGTCGAGGTAGCGCGGGGTGGCAGAGGCCTCGCCGGGATGCGGGGGCTCGGGTGCCGGAGGCCGGCGGGGGTCTGCGGCCACCAGACGCCTGAGCAGATCGAAGCGTTCCGCGTCCGGTACGGGCAGCGCCGCCCAGAAGGCCGGGCCGAACTCCTCCGGCACGGTCCTGCCCTCCTTCCGCCACGCCACGATCCGCGCGGTGAGCGGTCGCAGTACACCGGTGTACGGGGTCGCGTCGGGCACCCGGAGCAGAACCGTGGCGCAGAGGCGGGTGGCCCACCAGAGGGGGTCACTCCGCGGTGCGCGCCGCGATCTGTCCTGCGGAGCGCCGTGCGGTGCGCTCTGCGGTGCGCCCGCCGGATCGTCGAGGCGGTCCGGCGCCTCGGGCAGCAGATCGTCGACCGCGTGGACCAGGTCCTCCAGACGGAGCGCCAGTTCGGCGGTGCCCTGTTGACGGGCCAGCAGGAGCAGGGTCTCGACGACGGGGCCGATCCTGTGTCGGGGGACGGGCGGGGTGTCCGCCCCGGGGTCGGGCTTGGCGCAGTCAGGAACACCGGAGTCAGGCGTGGCGGACCGGGCGCGGCGAGTGTGCCGGCGGCCGGGCTCCGTGCTCCCCGTACGCCCGGAGCGGGTGTCCGGTGCGGCGCGCCCGCGGTGGACGAGGCTGTCCAGCGCCGCGTCCAGGTCGAGGTGGGTGCCCTGGATCCAGTCGGCGAGCTCCTCGTGGGCGAAGCGGTAGCCGTCGCCGGCGGGGACGAGGAGCCCCTCGGTGAGTACCGCGGACGCCCAGCCTGTGATGCCCGCGAGGCGTCCCGGGGCGGACCCCCAGGGAAAGACGGCTTCGAAGGAAGCCCGGTCCAGTTGGCCCTGCCCGGGGCCCAGACAGCGTCGGGCGGCCTCGTGCGCCTGCCCGGAGACCCGGGCGGCGAGCCGGCGCACGGCGGTGCCGTGCAGCCCGTTCGCCACGGCGAGCCGGACCGCGACGCGCAGGCACATCAGGTCGAGGTGGGCGGCGAACACGTCGTCGCGGTCGAGCGGTCGGGCCGGCAGGTCCACCGGCGCGGCCCGCACCCCGAAGAGCAGCCTGAGCACCAGCGGATGGCGGGCGTCGGCCGGCACGAGGGTGCCCTCGGGAATCCCGGCACGCGACCGGGCCCGCAGAGCCTCCTCCTCGGTCAGATCACCGAGCGGCACACAAGCGGGCAGGGCCCCACCGACGCCCACCGCCACCTGCCCACCCGCACCCGTCGGCACCTGCCCGCCCGCACCCGCCGCGACCCGCCCGCCGACCTCCGCCAACGACTGCTCGCCCGAGTGCACCGCCGATCGGGCGCCCGGGGCAGGCAACGGCTGCCCCTCGACGATCGCCGACGGCTGCCCGCCCGGGGACGCCGACGGTTGGTCACCCGTGCACGCCGACGGTTGGTCACCCGCGAACACCGGTCGACCGCCGCCCAGGTGCCGCGGCAAGCCGCCGTCCGGGTACGGCGCCGACCGGTGCCCCGGGTACGTCGGTGGACGGTCGCCAGGACGGGCCGGTGGGTGTCCGGGCGGGTGGGCCGGTGGGTGGGTGGACGCTCGGTGCAGCAGTTCCGCCGGGAATTCCGACCCCGCGCGTTCCCAGTACTCCGCCCGGCAGCCGACCACCAGCCGTGTGCCGGTCTCCGTCAGCCAGGCGGCTGTTTCCCCGGTCCAGGCGGGGAGCCGGTGGGCGAGTTCGGGTGGCATCTCCTCGGGGCCGTCGAGCAGGAGCAGCAGCGGCCGGCCGGCGCCGTGGGCCAGTTGGGCGAGCCGGTCCGGCCCGATGTCGCCGAGTTCGCCGCCGTATCCCTCGGGAGGCAGCGCACTCGCGTCGGCCGCGGATCGCCGGGCGACCGTTGTCCGGGGCACCCCGGGGCTCCGCCGGGACGTGGCCACGATCCGCCCGGCGCGCTCCAGGGCGCGCGTCGCCGCGTCCGCCACCGAGGTGTCGTCGGCGCGGAGGTCGGCGCCGCGCAGCCAGAGCGTGGGCGCCGGTTCGGGGCCCCGCAGGCGGCGGGCGGCGAGGGCGGCCAGTTCCGTCGTACGACCGCTGCCGGGCGGTCCGACCAGTCCGAGGACGAGGGCTGGGCCCCTCTCGAAGGCCGCGAACTCCCTGATGACGTCGGCCCGTTCGACGATGCCGGGGTCCGTGCCCACGGCCCCGGACGGGACCGGTGGACGGGGTCCGTCCGAGCCCACCGAGGTCGTGGTGAGTTCGAGTGCGCCCGCGAGATTCAGATCGGCGCCGTACGCGGGCACGGTCGCCGCGTTGCGGGCCAGCAGGTCGGCGAGCGGCCCCGGTGCGTCCCGCAGGGGGACGGCGAAGCCGGGCGGGCGATGGCCGGCCGGGGTCTCCCCCGGCCCGCTGCCGTCCGGGTTCCGGGGAGACAGTGCGGTGCCGACGACCGCCACCACGGCGCCGGTCGAGGCGTCGAGGACCGGTCCCCCGGCCGCTCCGCCGCCCGGCCGGAGCGCGTCCGCGCCCGCCGTGCCGATCGCCAACTCCAGTACGTCACGCAGGAGATGGACGCGACCGGCGGCCGGGTACATCGCGGCGGAGGCGCCCAGCACCCGCGCCTCGCGCCAGCCGCCCGCCGCGATCCGGACGTACGTACCGGTCGCGACGCGGTCCCGCACGGTGACGGGGAGCGGGCCGAGGCCGAGACCTTCGGTGCGTACGAGAGCCAGACCGATGCCGGGCAGCGGCGTGACGGCGTCGGCGGTCACCAGGCAGGTGCGGCCGCCGGGGGCTCGCAGGACGAGTCGGTCCAGGCCGTCGACGGCCTCGTGGCCGGTGATCACGGTGCCGTGGTGGTCGGCCGCGAATCCCGTGCCGCGTGGCCGACCCGCCAGGTCGCAGACGCGTACGAGGACGTCGTCCCGCGCCTGTCCGGCGTCGTCCGCCGCCTCTTCGTTCCCGGTCCGCGGGCCTCGCCCCGCCATACTCCGACCTCCCCCGCCGCGCTCCTGCTCCGACGGTAGGGGCGAGGTGATCAGCGGGACAGATCGTGAGGCGAACGCGCCCCCTTCTACTCCCTCGGTTCACTCCGAGCGCCTGCCCGATGGGGTGAATACGCGGGAGTGGATGGATATACACCCATGGGTGGGGGAGCCGAGGGGGGACCGTGGAGCGGCGGGCACGAGACCCCGTGATCGCCGCTCCACGGGCGGATTGTCGACCCGGCCGCCCGTGGAGGGATCGTCCGCCTGGAGGCCGCGTGGACGGATCGTCCACGCGGGCATCGCGCCTGGCGTGCGCGCGGGGCACCGGCCGGAGGGAGCCCTCAGCCGAAGACGGCCAGCGACTTCGCCTTGCCCTTCTGTTCCTCCACCAGCGCGAGGAACTGCCCTTCGGCGTCGAAGACCGCGACGGTGCCCCTGCCCGTGTACTCGTCGGGCATCTCCAGGCGGACACCGTTCAGCAGCAGCCGGGCCCGCTTGGTGTCGACGTCCCAGCGTGGGAAGGCGGCCGCGGCCGCCTCCGCGATCGGCATCACCGTCAGCTCCTCCTGGAGCTGGTCGAGGGTGCGCGCGGAGTCCAGCTTGTAGGGGCCGACGCGGGTGCGGCGCAGGGCGGTGAGGTGACCGCCGACGCCGAGGTCCGCGCCGAGGTCGCGGGCGATCGCCCGGATGTACGTCCCTGAGGAGCAGACGACGGAGACGACGAGGTCGAGCACCGGGGTGCCGTCCTCGGCGACCGCGTCACGGATGTCGTACACCGCGAACGACGAGATGGTCACCGGGCGGGCCGGGATCTCGAATTCCTCGCCCTCGCGCGCCCTCTTGTACGAGCGCACTCCGTTGATCTTGATGGCGCTGACCTTGGACGGCACCTGCATGATGGCGCCGGTCAGCTTGGCGACCCCGGCGTCGATCGCGTCGCGTTCCACACCGGAGGCATCCGTCGAGGAGGTGATGTCGCCCTCGGCGTCGTCGGTCAGCGTGTTCTGGCCGAGCCGGATCGTGCCGAGGTACTCCTTCTCGGTGAGCGCGAGGTGCCCGAGGAGCTTGGTGGCCTTCTCGACGCCGAGGACGAGTACACCCGTCGCCATGGGGTCGAGGGTGCCCGCGTGGCCGACCCGGCGTGTCCGGGCGATCCCGCGCATCTTGGCGACCACGTCGTGCGAGGTGAAGCCCGACGGCTTGTCGACAATGACAAGCCCGTCGGGCGTGTTGGGCTTCTGCGTCATTCCGCCGCGTCGTCCTCGTCGTCCTCGCCCGGCTTCTTGTACGGGTCCGCGTCACCCGCGAAGGACGCGCCGGCCGAGACCTCGCGCACCTTCTCGTCCGAGGCCCGCGCCTTGTCGAGCAGGTCCTCGATGGTCTTGGCGGTGTCCGGCAGGGCGTCCGCGACGAACGTCAGCGTCGGCGTGAACTTCACGCCCGCCGCCGCGCCGACGGCCGAGCGGAGCACGCCCTTGGCGCTCTCCAGGCCCGCGGCCGCCTCGGCACGCTGCTCGTCGTCCCCGTACACCGTGTAGAAGACGGTGGCCTCCCGGAGGTCCCCGGTGACCCGGGTGTCCGTGATGGTGACGTGAGTGCCGAGCCGCGGGTCCTTGATCCCGCGCTGCAGCTTCTTGGCCACCACCTCTCGGATGAGGTCCGCCAGCCTCTTCGCCCGCGCGTTGTCGGCCACTGGTCCGTCTCCTTCTTCGCCTTGCTTGTTTCGTCAGTCTTCGTCTGTGTGGACTCTGCGCCGTACCGACAGCAGTTCCACCTCCGGTCGCGCCGCGACCAGCCGTTCGCACCGGTCCAGTACGTCGGTCAGGTGCATGGTGTCCCCGGAGACCACCGCCAGGCCGATCTCTGCCCTGCGGTGAAGGTCCTGGTTGCCCGTCTCGGCGGCACTCACCGCGTACTTCCGCTGGAGTTCGGCGACGATCGGCCGGACGAGAGAGCGTTTCTCCTTGAGCGAGTGGACGTCGCCGAGGAGCAGGTCGAAGGACAGCGTCCCCACATACATGTGTAACCGGATGTCCCGCCGGTACGGGATAGATGGCCTGCCAATGCACTTGGCAGGGACATCAGAACCGTACAACGAACCGTCGGCTCGCTCGACGGGGTTTCCGGGCCCCCGGGCCGTTCGCCGGCCGGATAGACCGGCCGTGTGACCGACCGGGGCCGGTCACACAGTTCCCCGCGCCCCGAAGAGGGACGCGGGGAATTGCGTGATCTGGCAAAAGCCAGGCTGGCCGGCGGTGACTGCTCACCGCCGGCCAGCCTGGGAACCGCTTTACGAGCGCGGCTTCTCGCGCATCTCGTACGTCGCGATGACGTCGTCGACCTTGATGTCGTTGAAGTTGCCGAGGTTGATACCGCCCTCGAACCCTTCGCGGATCTCGGTGACGTCGTCCTTGAAGCGACGCAGCCCGGAGATGTTGAGGCTCTCCGCGATGACCTTGCCGTCGCGGACGAGTCGCGCCTTGGTGTTGCGCTTGACCTCGCCCGAGCGGACCAGGACACCGGCGATGTTGCCGAGCTTGGACGACTTGAAGACCTCGCGGATCTCCGCCGTGCCGAGCTCGACCTCCTCGTACTCCGGCTTGAGCATGCCCTTGAGGGCCGCTTCGATCTCCTCGATGGCCTGGTAGATCACCGAGTAGTACCGGACGTCGACGCCCTCGCGCTCCGCCATCTGCGCCGCGCGGCCCGCAGCGCGGACGTTGAAGCCGATGACGATGGCGTCGGAGCCGGTCGCCAGGTTGATGTCGGACTCGGTGACCGCACCCACACCGCGGTGCAGGACACGGATGTCGACCTCGTCGCCGACGTCGAGCTGGAGCAGCGAGGACTCGAGAGCCTCCACCGAACCGGACGCGTCGCCCTTGATGATGAGGTTGAGCTCCTGCACCAGACCGGCCTTGAGGGCCTCGTCCAGGTTCTCCAGGGAGAACCGGACACCGCGGCGGGCGAAGTTGGCGTTGCGCTCGCGCGCCGCCCGCTTCTCGGCGATCTGACGCGCCGTGCGGTCCTCGTCGACGACCAGGAAGTTGTCGCCGGCGCCCGGGACGTTGGTGAGACCCAGGACCAGGACGGGGGTCGACGGACCCGCTTCCTCGACGTTGTTGCCGTTGTCGTCGAGCATCGCCCGGACACGGCCGTACGCGTCGCCGACCACCATGGTGTCGCCGATGCGCAGCGTGCCGCGCTGGACCAGGACCGTCGAAACGGCACCGCGGCCACGGTCGAGGTGGGACTCGATCGCAATACCCTGAGCGTCCTGCTCCGGGTTGGCCCGCAGGTCGAGCGAGGCGTCCGCGGTCAGGACCACGGCCTCCAGCAGGGCGTCGATGTTCAGACCCTGCTTGGCGGAGATGTCGACGAACATCGTGTCGCCGCCGTACTCCTCGGCCACCAGACCGAACTCGGTGAGCTGACCGCGCACCTTGGTCGGGTCGGCACCCTCGACGTCGATCTTGTTGACCGCGACCACGATCGGCACGTCGGCCGCCTTGGCGTGGTTCAGCGCCTCGATCGTCTGGGGCATCACGCCGTCGTTGGCCGCCACCACGAGGATCGCGATGTCGGTCGACTTGGCACCACGGGCACGCATGGCGGTGAACGCCTCGTGACCGGGGGTGTCGATGAAGGTGATCTTGCGCTCTTCACCGTTGACCTCGGTCGCGACCTGGTACGCACCGATGTGCTGCGTGATACCGCCGGCCTCGCCCGCGACGACGTTCGTCTTGCGGATGGTGTCGAGAAGGCGGGTCTTACCGTGGTCGACGTGACCCATGACGGTCACGACCGGCGGACGGACCACGAGGTCGTCCTCGTCGCCCTCGTCCTCGCCGAACTCGATGTCGAAGGACTCGAGCAGCTCGCGGTCCTCCTCCTCGGGGCTGACGATCTCGAGGACGAAGTTCATCTCGTCCGCGAGGAGCTTCAGCGTCTCGTCGGAGACGGACTGCGTGGCAGTGACCATCTCGCCGAGGTTCATCATCACGCCGACGAGCGACGCCGGGTTGGCGCCGATCTTCTCCGCGAAGTCGGTGAGGGACGCACCGCGCGACAGGCGGACGGACTGTCCGTTGCCGCGAGGCAGCATCACGCCGCCGACCGACGGGGCCTGCATGGCCTCGTACTCCTGGCGCCTCTGCCGCTTCGACTTGCGACCACGACGCGCCGGACCGCCGGGACGGCCGAACGCACCCTGTGTTCCACCACGGCCGCCGGGACCACCCGGACGACCGCCGAAGCCGGGACGACCGCCGCCACCGCCACCGGGACCACCCGGACGGCCGGCGAAACCGCCGCCACCGCCACCGGGACCACCCGGACGGCCGGCGAAACCGCCGCCACCGCCACCGGGACCGGCCGGACGGCCGGCGAAGCCGCCGCCACCCGGACGACCGCCGCCGCCACCGGGACCACCGGGACGACCGCCGCCGGCACCCGGACCACGGCCACCGGGGCCGCCGCCGGGACGCGGGGAGCCCGCGGCCGGACGCTGAGGCATCATGCCGGGGTTCGGACGGTTACCGCCCGGACCGCCGCCGGGACGCGGAGCCTGCGGACGGGGCATGCCGCCCGGAGTGGGACGGGCACCGCCCGGACCGCCCTGCGGACGCGGAGCGCCGCCGGGACCGCCCTGGGGACGGGGAGCACGGTCCTGGCCGCCGGCACCCTGCGGGCGCGGGCCGCCGGGGGCGCCGGCGCCACCGGGACGCGGGGCACCGCCGGGACGGGGCGCCTGCGGGCGCGCCATACCGGTGGAACCACCAGAGGTGAACGGGTTGTTGCCCGGACGGGGACCGGCCGGACGAGCACCCGGACGCGAGGTCTGGCCGCCGGGACGCGGAGCGCCTCCCTGACGGTCGCCGCGCTCGGGACGCTCGGGACGGTCACCACGACCCTGGCCACCCTGGCCGGGGGCACCGGCCGGACGGGCACCGGGACGCGGGGCCTGGCCCGCGGGACGCGGAGCGCCCGGACGGGGACCACCGGCGGCGGGAGCCGCCGAGGGGGTCGACGGCGCGACCGGAGCCGACGGGGGCGCGGTGAACTCGGCCGCGACCGGAGCCGGAGCCGCCGGAGCGGGCTTCGGGGCCGGCTTGGGACCGGGAGTCGGGCGCGGGCCCGGGGCTGCCGGGGTGACCGGAGCAGCCGCGGACGTCTCGGCCGCGGCCGGCTTCGGGGCCGGCGGGCGCGGGGCGGCCGGACGGGCCGCCTGCGCCGGAGAGGGGGCGCCCGGCTTGGCCGGGGCAGCCTTGCGGGGGGCGGGCTTGCCGCCACCGTTGCCCTGCTGGAGGGCATCTGTCAGTTTGCGTACGACGGGGGCCTCGATCGTCGAGGACGCCGAACGGACGAATTCACCGAGTTCTTGGAGCTTGGCCATGACGACCTTGCTCTCTACGCCGAACTCCTTGGCGAGTTCGTATACCCGGACCTTAGCCACTTCGCTCCTTTTAGGTCCGGGTCTGCGTCCGGACCGTCGCTACTTCATGGGCGTACTCATCGCGTGCTCATCGAGTGCTCATCGCAATCTCGACCTACTTCCAACTCGCGGAATACCAGGGCCGCACGGGGGTTCCGCACGACGCTTTCTTACGGGTTTGCCTGCTCGACGTAGAGGCGCAGCGCCTCGGTGTCGAGCGGTCCCGGGGCGCGCAGCGCCCGTGGGATCGCCCGGCGGCGGACCGCCAGATCGAGACAGACCGGAACGGGATGCACGTACGCACCCCGGCCGGGCAGCGTACCGCGATGATCGGGGGCGCATTCGCCCTCGACCGCCACGATGCGCAGCAAGTCTCTCTTGGCCGCTCGCTCCCGGCACCCCACACAGGTGCGTTCAGGGCATGCGCGGGCTCGCGTCCGGCCAGACACTCTTGAGTCTACCTCCCCGTACCGACCTCACCCCTTTGGGGCAAGAATCGAACGGTTGTTGTCGTGATGTAAGCGATCCGCGGGCCGGATCTATTCCCGGTCTATTCCCCGCGCTGCTCGGCGGGCTGCTCGGTGTCCGGACGGATGTCGATCCGCCAGCCGGTGAGACGGGCGGCGAGGCGGGCGTTCTGGCCCTCCTTGCCGATCGCCAGCGACAGCTGGTAGTCGGGAACCGTCACGCGCGCGGAGCGGGCCGCGAGGTCGACGACCTCGACCTTGGAGACACGGGCCGGGGAGAGCGCGTTCGCCACCATGTCGGCCGGGTCGTCCGACCAGTCGACGATGTCGATCTTCTCGCCGTTCAGTTCGGCCATCACGTTGCGCACCCGGCCGCCCATCGGGCCGATGCAGGCGCCCTTGGCGTTCAGGCCGCTGCGGTTGGACCGGACGGCGATCTTCGTGCGGTGGCCGGCCTCACGGGCGATGGCCGCGATCTCGACGGAACCGTCGGCGATCTCCGGCACCTCCAGCGCGAAGAGCTTCTTCACGAGGTTGGGGTGCGTACGGGACAGGGTCACGGACGGACCGCGGACTCCCTTGGCCACCCGTACGACGTACGAGCGCAGGCGCAGGCCGTGCTCGTAGTTCTCGCCGGGGACCTGCTCCTGCACCGGCAGGATGGCCTCCAACTTGCCGATGTCGACGAGCACGTTCTTCGGGTCACGGCCCTGCTGGACCACACCGGTGACGATGTCGCCCTCGCGGCCCGCGTACTCGCCGAGGGTCGCGTCGTCCTGGGCGTCCCGCAGGCGCTGAAGAATCACCTGCTTGGCGGTGGTCGCGGCGATCCGGCCGAACCCCGACGGGGTGTCGTCGAACTCGCGCGCCTCCTGCCCCTCCTCCAGGTCCTCCGGGTCCTCCTTCGCCCACACGGTCACATGGCCGGTCTCCCGGTCGAGTTTCACGCGCGCGCGCCGACGGCTTCCCTCGGTGCGGTGGTAGGCGATGAGGAGGGCCGACTCGATCGCCTCGACCAGCAGGTCGAAGGAGATCTCCTTCTCCCGCACCAAACCCCGCAGGGCACTCATGTCGATGTCCACGGCTACGCCTCCTCTTCCTTCTTGTCCTTGCGGCTGAACTCGACCTGGACGCGGGCCTTGACGATGTCCGCGAAGGCGAGCCGCTTGGCGGTGGGCTTGCGCCCCTTCACGCCCGGCACTTCGACATCAAGACCGTCGTCCTCGACCCGCAGGATCCTGGCGAGCAGTTCTTCGTCCTCCGAAAGCTGGAACTTCACCAGGCGGTCGGTGGCACGTACGTAGTGACGGTGCTCCTTGAGCTCGCGCTCGGCACCGGGGGTTCCGACTTCGAGGGTGTACTCCCCCGCGCCCATCGCGTCCGTCTCGTCGAGCTTCGCCGAGAGCGCACGGCTCACATCGGCGATCGCGTCCAGGTCGGCACCTTCGTCCGAGTCGACGACGACGCGCAGAACACGCTTGCGGCCTACGGTCTCCACTTCGATCTCTTCCAGATCGAGGCCCTGGAAGCTCACGAGCGGATCCAGGAGTTCTCGCAGCCTCTCGCTCTGGGTCGTGCTCATCCGGGTGACTCCTCGGCCGCGTGTGCTGTTGTGGGTTGGTCGCGTGTCAGCTCAAAGGGTATCCGGTCGCGGAGGGTGTTGCCGTCCACCGGGACGCGTGTGCTCGCGCGGACAGGTCCCGAGGAGCATCCGCGAAATCGCGCCGGAGACAGACCGGAGACAGATGGGAGAGAGCCGCTGGGCGGTGATCGGCCGATGCGCGGGTACCGTGATCGCGGGCAGCTCGCCCATACTTTCGTTCGAGCCCTCCGAGGACGTCTGCCGTGTCGTTCCCCCTGCCGTCGCGCACCCCGTCGGGTCCGCGCCGAAGGACCCTGCTCGCGGCCGCCGCGGGCGCCTTCGCGCTCGCGGGCTGTTCCGCTCCCGAGCCGTCCAGCGACACGACGGGCGGCAGCCCCTCGGCCGCGGACCGGGCCCGCGCGCGGGCGGCCCGCGACAGCCTGACGCTCTCCGACCGGTACACCGCGGTGATCGCCGCCCATCCGGGCCTGGCGGAGCGGCTCGGCCCGCTGCGGGCGGAGGTCGTGCGCCATGTGACGGCGTTCGGAGGCGGCAGCGCGGGGGCGTCGGCGTCCCCGTCGGGGTCGGCGTCTCCCTCCCCCTCGTCCGCGTCCGCGCCGGCTCAGAGTTCGGCTTCGAGTTCGGCTTCGGCTTCGGCTTCGGCCAGTGCCTCCCCCGGTGTGGCGGCCCGGCCCAAGGACGCGCTCGCCGACCTCGCCACCGCCGAACTGGCGCTCGCGGACGAACGGACGCAGGCCCTGGTGGAGGTTCCCGGCGAGCTCGCCCGACTGCTCGCCTCCGTGGCGGCGGCCGGTGCGGCCCACGCGTTTCTGCTGACGAAGGCGGCGAAGTGAGCAAGCGGAACGAGCGGAACAGGACCGAGGAAGCCGAGCTCAAGGCCCTGCAGGCCGCGCTGGGCGCCGAACACGCGGCCGTCTACGGCTACGGCGTCGTCGGCGGCCGGATCGGAGCCCCCCGGCAGGCGGACGCCCGGTCGGCGTACGACGCCCACCGGGCACGCCGGGACGAACTGGCGCGAGCGGTGAAGGACATGGGCGGCACACCCGACGCCGCCTCGGCCGCGTACATGCTGCCGTTCCCGGTGACGGACACCGCCACGGCCGTACGGTTCGCGGCCGAACTGGAGGAGCGGGTGGCCGACGTGTACTCCGACCTCGTGCGCGCCGCCACCGGCGACCGGCGGCGCATGGCGGCCGGGGCGCTGCGGGAGGCCGCGGTCCGTGCGGTGCGGTGGAGCGGCGAGAGCGTAGCCTTCCCTGGGCTCGCCGAGCGGGCGGGCGCCCCGTCCGCCACGGCGCCCTCACCGACGTAACGCGACCTGGAAGGGAACCTCTCGCGCATGGACTCGCGCATGGCCTTCGAACCGCCGCAGCGCCTCCTCCGGGCGCTCGGCGAGACCCGCCGGAGCGGGCCGGAGGGGGCCGACGAGGCCGACGTGTGGCTGGAACGGCTGCCCGGGACGGCCCAACAGGCCGCCGATCTACGCGAGTTGACCGTGGAGCGGGTGCAGGCGCCGGGTGGGCGCAGCAGTCTCGTCGTCCTGGTGCGGCAGGCCGACGGCACGCCCGCCGTGCTGAAGCTGGCGCCCGGGCGGGCGCGTCCGGAGAGCGAACGGGCCGCGCTCGCCCACTGGGACGGACGCGGCGCGGTCCGGCTTCTCGACCGGGACGACACCCGCGAAGCCCACGACACCCACGGCGTCCTGCTGCTGGAGCGGCTGCACCCGGACCTGTCCGTACGGTCGCTGCCCGAGGCGAAGGCCCTGCTGGAGGCGGCGGGGACGCTGCGACGGCTGTGGGTCGAGCCGCCTGCCGGCCAGGCCTTCGAGACCGTCGCGGAGCGCACCGGGCGTCAGGCCGAGGCCATGCGGGCCACGGCGACAGCCGAGGACGCCGCCGGGGCGGGTACCGAGGTGAGGGCCCTGGTCGACGCGGCGCTCGCGGCCCGCGAGGAGTTGCTGGCCGGGCCGCCCGAGGCACGGCTGCTGCACGGCACCTTCCGGCAGAGCAAGGTGCTCGCCGGGGAGCGCGCGCCCTGGCTGGCCGTGGGACCGGACCCGGTGGTCGGCGAGTGCGCGTTCGACCTGGCCCGGCTCGTCCGTGACCGGGTCGAGGACCTCATCGCGTCGCCTTCGGGGCCGTCGAACACCCGGCGCAGGGTCAAGCGGCTCGCCGAGTCCCTGGACGTGGACCAGGAGCGGCTGCGCGGCTGGACCCTGTTCCGCGCCGTCGAGTCGGGCGTCCGGGCGGGCCGGGTCGGCCGCCTGCGCGACGCCGAACTCCTCCTGGAGTTCGCGGGCTGGCTCTGAGGGCCGTCCCGACTCCCGCTCCACTGTGGCGAGTTCGAGGCCGTCGGACGACGACCGGAGACCCGGCCGGGGTCGCGGGCCGGTCCGGCGATGGGCCCGTTTCGAATCCCCGGCGCACCACCGTCGGCACCCGCTCGGCACCACCGTCGGCACCCGCTCGGGTCCCCGTCCGGCTTCGCCAGTTCACACGTGCGCACGGCACAAGACCCGTACGCCGCACGGCACATGGCGCATGACGGCCCGTCAACGTCCCGTGTGCACGGGAAGCAGTCGGGGAGAAATGGGCCGGCGGCGCCCCCGACCTCCTCTTCGAGGGGCGGCGCCCCCGCCCCTCGAAGAGGAGGTCGGGGGCGCCCCCGGGTGAATTGCTACGCCGTCAGGCGGGCGATCGCCTCTTCGACGGTCAGTTCCTCGCGCTCGCCGGTACGACGGTCCTTCAGCTCCACGACGCCCTCGGCCGAGCGGCGGCCGGCGACCAGGATCGTCGGTACGCCGATGAGTTCGGCGTCGGTGAACTTCACGCCCGGGGAGACGCCGGCACGGTCGTCGACCAGGACGCGGACACCCGCGGCGCCGAGCTTCTCGGACACGTCGAGCGCCAGCTCGGTCTGGAGGGCCTTGCCGGCGGCGACCACGTGCACATCGGCGGGCGCGACCTCCTTGGGCCAGCACAGGCCCTGCCCGTCCGCCGACTGCTCGGCCAGCGCTGCGACCGCGCGGGAGACGCCGATGCCGTACGAGCCCATGGTCACGCGGACCGGCTTGCCCTGCTGCCCCAGGACATCGAGGCCGAAGGTGTCGGCGTACTTGCGGCCGAGCTGGAAGATGTGACCGATCTCGATGGCACGGTCCATCTTGAGGCCGGTGCCGCAGGCCGGGCAGGGGTCGCCCTCTTCCACCACGACGACGTCGAGGTAGTCGTCGACCTCGAAGTCACGGCCGGCCACGACGTTCTTCGCATGCGTGTTGATCTTGTTGGCGCCGGTGATCCAGGCCGTGCCGGGCGCGACGCGCGGGTCGGCGATGTAGCGGACCTTCTCCAGACCCTGCGGGCCCACGTAGCCGCGTACGAGATCGCCCCGGCCCTCGAAGTCCTCGGCCGTGACGAGCTCGACGACGGCCGGTGCGAGGTGCTCGCCCAGCTTGCCGAGGTCGACCTCGCGGTCGCCGGGGACACCCACGGCCACGATCTCGCCGTCGACCTTGACCAGCAGGTTCTTCAGGGTCGCGGAGGCGGGCACGCCCAGGTGCTCGGCGAGCGTCTCGATGGTCGGGGTGTCGGGGGTGTCCAGCTCCTCGACCGGGCCGTGCTCCGCGGAGACGGGCGTGAGCGTGAAGGTCACGGCCTCCGTGTTGGCGGCGTAGTCGCAGGCCGGGCAGTCCACGAAGGTGTCCTCACCGGCGGCGGCGGGCGCGAGGAACTCCTCGGAGGCCGAGCCGCCCATGGCGCCGGAGACGGCGGACACGATGCGGTAGTCGAGACCGATGCGAGCGAAGATCTTCTGGTAGGCCTCGCGGTGCAGCCCGTAGGACTCGGCGAGACCCTCGTCCGTGATGTCGAAGGAGTACGAGTCCTTCATCTGGAACTCGCGGCCGCGCAGCACGCCGGAACGCGGGCGGGCCTCGTCGCGGTACTTCGTCTGGATCTGGTAGAGCATGACCGGCAGGTCCTTGTACGAGGCCACCTGGTCCTTCACGATCAACGTGAAGATCTCCTCGTGCGTCGGGCCGAGCAGGTACTCGGCGCCCTTGCGGTCCTTGAGGCGGAAGAGGAGGTCGCCGTACTCCTCCCAGCGGGCCGAGGCCTCATAGGGCTCCTTGGGCAGCAGGGCCGGGAGGAGGACCTCCTGCGCGCCGATCGCGTCCATCTCCTCGCGGACCACCCGGGAGATGTTGTCGAGGACCTTCTTGCCGAGCGGCAGCCAGGTCCAGATGCCCGCGGCGTTGCGCCGTACGTAGCCGGCACGGACGAGCAGCTTGTGGCTGAGCGTCTCGGCGTCCGCCGGGTCGTCACGCAATGTCTTGACCATCAAACGGGACATGCGCTGGACCTGGGCCATGATTCTCGACTCCTGCTGCGTGAGGGTGATGTCTGGAGGTTAGCCGGGCAGCGGCCGTCCCCGGAAATCCGTTATCTGTGTCGCAGCGGAAGCGGGGCGCCCATCACGGCGTACGGCTTGGGTGCGCTGGGGAACAGGACCTGCCGTGCGAGGTCCTCGTAGCCGAGCGAGCGGTACAGGCCGCGGGCCGGGCTGTCGAAGTCGATCGCGGAGAGGATCGAGCGGGGTTCGGCCGCGGTGTCCGTGATGGAGGTGATCAGGGCACGGCCCACACCCCGGTTCTGGAAGCGGGGGTGGACGTGCAGTTCGGTGATCACGAAGGAGTCGTCGAGCCAGCCGTCGTGGCCCCGGCCGCGCAGATACGGTTCGACGACGGTGGACCACCAGTGCGCCCGGTCGTTGGGCATGCCGTAGACGAAGCCGACGAGCCGTCCGTCGGGCGTGGTCGCGCCGAGCGCGTGGGCTCCCGGGTAGGTGAGGTGGCGCAGCACGATCTGACGTCGTACGGCGATCTCGTCGGCGCCGAGCCCGAAGGCCAGCGCCTGCACGGCGAGCGCCTCGTCGACGCGCGCGGTGAGATCCAGCGGGCCGATGACCACGTCGTGGGAGTCGCGGGGGCCCTGACCGGGGAAGCGCAGCATGCCGGGAGACTACCTGGCGAACAGTGGGACATGTGAGGTCCCGGTGGGCCCGCGCCAGGCGTCAGAACAGGACGCTCATGAACGCGCCGACCTCCTGGAACCCGACACGGCGGTACGTCGCCCGCGCCGCGGTGTTGAAGTCGTTGACGTAGAGGCTGACGACCGGGGCGACATCGGCGAGGGCGTAGCGCAGCACGGCCGCCATGCCCGGGGCCGCCACTCCCTGGCCGCGGTACTCGGGGGCCACCCACACGCCCTGGATCTGGCAGGCCTGGCCGGTCGCGGCGCCGATCTCCGCCTTGAAGACGACCTTGCCGTGCTGGTCGAGGCGGGCGAAGGACCGGCCGGAGCCGACGAGTTCGGCCACCCGGGCCTGGTAGAGCAGGCCGCCGTCGCCGGCCATCGGCGAGACGCCGACCTCCTCGGTGAACATGGCGACACAGGCCGGCATGATCGTCTCCATCTCGTCCTTGCGGATGCGGCGGACGAACGGATCCGGGGCGATGGCGGCGGGCAGCCGGTCGGTCACCATCAGCGGCTGGTGGGCGCGGACTTCGCGGGCGGGTCCCCAGCTCGGTTGGAGCAGCCGCCACAGCTGGGCGGTGGGTCCGGCGGGCCCGACGATCGAGGAGCAGCGGCGGCCGCCCCTGCGGGCCCGGTCGGCGAAACCGCGCACCGCGCGCTGGGTGGCGCAGATCGGGACGAGGTTGGCGCCCGCGTAGCAGAGGGACTGCAGCATGCCGTCCTCGTACCAGCCCCACATCTCGCCGCCGAGCCGCCATGGGTCCAGCCCGGCGACCTGTACACGGGAGGCGACGAAAGCGTTCGCCACCGGCTCGCGGCCGAGAACGGCGAGCGCGGCGTCCAGGTCACTCGGTTCGAGGACCCTGGTGGTGGTCTGGGTCAACACGTACGGAGGCCTCACCCTGGGGTCTGCTGATCTCCGCACTGTACCTGGCGAGGTTGTGCCCCGCCCGCCCTCTTGCACGGGCGGATCGGCCGGGGCAGGCGCGCCCGTGCCGGGCGGACCGGCCACCCGACACGCGGGGGCCGCTCGCCCGGGCCCCGCGCTCTCGGGGGCATGGGCCCGGTGCGAGCCGCGCGGGGAACCCGCCCGGCCCGGATCCACCCGGGAACCGGTGCCGGACCCGGGGTCACCGAGCCCGGCCCTGGCCCCCGGAAGCGTCGGCCGAACCCGAGTTCGCCAGGAACCTCAGCCCGTCCGCGGTTCACCGGGAGTCCAGGCCGGTCGGTCGGGAGTTCACAGGGAACGCCTGCCGGACCCGATCGACCGGGAGTCAGGACCGGACCGGAGCTCGCCAGGGACCTGGTCGTCGTACTCGTAGGGGATGCCCGATGAGCAGACCTCGGCCGGACCCGGGGGCACCGGGAACCCCCGCCGGACCGGGATTCGGCGGGGGTTCGGCTTGTTTCGGGGTTCTCCGTGAAGGTGGGGTCGTCCAAGGGCGGGCGTGGGGAGCGGAGTCCGGGGGGAGGTCAGCCGGCGACGGATACGGACGGCTCGCCGGAGGCGATGCCCTCGGCCTCCATCTGCTCGGCGAGCTTCATCGCCTCCTCGATCAGGGTCTCCACGATCTTCGACTCGGGGACGGTCTTGATGACCTCGCCCTTGACGAAGATCTGGCCCTTGCCGTTGCCGGAGGCGACGCCGAGGTCGGCCTCGCGGGCCTCGCCCGGACCGTTCACGACACAGCCCATGACGGCGACGCGCAGCGGGACCTCCATGCCGGTGAGGCCCGCGGTGACTTCCTCGGCCAGCTTGTAGACGTCGACCTGGGCGCGGCCGCAGGACGGGCAGGAGACGATCTCCAGGCCGCGCTGCTTGAGGTTCAGCGACTCCAGGATCTGCAGGCCGACCTTGACCTCCTCCACCGGCGGGGCCGACAGGGAGACGCGGATGGTGTCACCGATGCCCTCGGAGAGCAGGGCACCGAACGCGACGGCCGACTTGATGGTGCCCTGGAAGGCGGGGCCGGCCTCGGTCACGCCGAGGTGCAGCGGGTAGTCGCAGGCGGCGGAGAGCTGACGGTAGGCGTTGACCATGACGACCGGGTCGTTGTGCTTGACCGAGATCTTGATGTCCCGGAAGTCGTGCTCCTCGAAGAGGGAGGCCTCCCAGAGCGCGGACTCGACCAGCGCCTCGGGCGTGGCCTTGCCGTACTTCTGGAGCAGGCGCCTGTCGAGCGAGCCCGCGTTGACGCCGATGCGGATCGGGGTGCCGGTGTCCTTCGCGGCCCGCGCGATCTCCTTGACCTGGTCGTCGAACTGCTTGATGTTGCCGGGGTTGACGCGGACGGCCGCGCAGCCGGCGTCGATCGCGGCGAAGACGTACTTCGGCTGGAAGTGGATGTCCGCGATGACCGGGATCTGGGACTTCTTGGCGATCGTGGCGAGCGCGTCGGCGTCGTCCTGGGTGGGACAGGCGACGCGCACGATCTGACAGCCGGAGGCGGTCAGCTCGGCGATCTGCTGAAGCGTGGCGCCGACGTCCGACGTACGCGTGGTCGTCATCGACTGCACCGAGACGGGTGCGTCTCCGCCCACGGCCACGGTTCCGACCTGGATCTGCCGGGTCTTCCGGCGCTCGGCCAGCTTGGTCGGAACGGACGGCATGCCGAGAGAAATCGCAGTCATCTGCTGTGCAACCCCAAGTTGTGGATCAAGGTCCCGGAATCGTGGGCTCCAGGCTTCGAGATTACGGTACGGGCGCGCCACCGAGCACATCACGCCCCCGCCCCTAAACCCACTCAATGGAAGGCGGCCGGACACCCAGGGTGCCCGGCCGCCGCCAACGCAGGCTTACTAGGAGATTTTGACCGGGTTAACCACGTCCGCCACGAGGACCAGAAGCGTGAAGCAGACGAAGATTCCGGCCACCACGTAGGCCACCGGCATCAGCTTCGCCACGTCGAAGGGGCCCGGGTCGGGTCGCTTGAGGACCTTCGCCGTGTTGCGGCGCAGGGCCTCCCACAGTGCGCCCGCGATGTGCCCGCCGTCTAGCGGGAGCAGCGGGAGCATGTTGAACAGGAACAGCGAGAGGTTGAAGCCGGCGACCAGCAGGAGCATCATCGCGACCTGCTGCGACGCGGGGATGTCCAGGGTGAAGACGTCGCCGCCGATGCGGGCCGCGCCGACCACGCCCATCGGGGAGTCGGCCTTGCGCGGGCCGTCGCCGAAGGCCGCGTTCCACAGGTCGGGGACCTTGCCGGGCAGCGAGACCAGGGACTCGACGCCGTTCTGCATCATGTCGCCCATGCGGTTCACGGACTCGCCGAGGGACTGCTGGACGATGCCGGAGGCGGGCGTGAAGCCGAGGAAGCCGGCGTACACGTACTTGCCCTCGACATAGCCGCCGTTGCCGTCGGTCTTGCTCACCTGGTTCTTGATCAGGTGGGCCTTCAGGGCGAGCTGCTGCCCCTTGCGCTCGACGGTGATCATGACGTCCTTGCCGGGGTTGGCCCGGATGTCGGACTGGAGCGCCGACCAGTCACCGACCGGCTTGCCGTCGAACGCGACGATCTTGTCGCCGCCCTTGAGGCCCGCGGCCTTGGCGGGCGCCGCCTCGTCGTTGTTCGCGCACTTCGTACGGTTCTCGCTCTGCTGGATGACGCAGTCCGACACCTTGCCGACCGTGGTGGTCTGGGTCTGGACGCCGAACGTCATCATCACGCCGAGGAAGATCGCGACGGCCAGGATCAGGTTCATGAAGGGACCGGCGAACATCACGATCACGCGCTTCCACGGCTTGCGCGTGTAGAAGAGGCGGGTCTCGTCGCCGGGCTGCAGTTCCTCGAAGGCCGCCGACCGGGCGTCCTCGATCATGCCCCGGAAGGGGGAGGTCGAGCGCGCCTCGATCCGGCCGTCCGGGCCGGGCGGGAACATGCCGATCATGCGGATGTAGCCGCCGAGCGGGACGGCCTTGATGCCGTACTCGGTGTCACCCTTCTTGCGCGACCAGATGGTCGGGCCGAAGCCGACCATGTACTGCGGCACCCGGATGCCGAAGAGCTTGGCCGTCGACAGATGTCCCAGCTCGTGCCACGCGATCGAGATCAGCAGCCCGAGCACGAAGACGACTATGCCGAGGATCATCATCAGGGTCGTCATGCACGAGCCTCCGCGATTGTCGTCTGTGCCGTCAGTTCACGGGCCCGGGCGCGCGCCCAGGTCTCCGCTTCGAGGACGTCCGCGAGGGTCAGGGAAGTTCCCGTACGCGGTGTGCCGTGTTCCTCGACGACCCGGGTGACGGTCTCCATGATCCCGTTGAACGGCAGTGTGCCGTTCAGGAACGCGTCCACGCACTCCTCGTTGGCGGCATTGAACACCGCCGGGGCCGTACCCGCGAGCTGCCCCACGTGCCGGGCGAGCCCCACGGCCGGGAAGGCGTCGTTGTCGAGCGGGAAGAACTCCCAGCTCGACGCCTTCGTCCAGTCGAACGCGGGAGCCGCGTCGGGGACGCGCTCGGGCCAGCCGATGCCGATGGCGATGGGCCCCCGCATGTCGGGGGGCGTCGCCTGGGCGATCGTCGAGCCGTCCGTGAATTCCACCATCGAGTGGACATACGACTGAGGGTGCACGACCACCTCAATCCGATCGAAGGGAATGTCGTAGAGGAGGTGCGCCTCGATGACTTCCAGTCCCTTGTTGACCAGGGTCGCGGAGTTGACCGTGATGACCGGGCCCATGGCCCAGGTGGGGTGCGCGAGCGCGTCGGCCGGTGCGACGTCCGCCAGCTCGGCCTTCGTACGGCCGCGGAACGGACCCCCGGAGGCGGTCACGACGAGCTTGCGCACGTCCGCGCGGGTACCGGAGGCCAGCGCCTGGAACAGGGCGGCGTGCTCGGAGTCGACCGGGATGATCTGGCCCGGCTTGGCCAGCGCCTTGACGAGCGGGCCGCCGACGATGAGCGACTCCTTGTTGGCGAGCGCGAGGGTGCGGCCCGCCTCCAGGGCGGCGAGGGTGGGCGCGAGGCCGATGGAACCGGTGATGCCGTTGAGGACGGTGTGGCAGTCGGAGGCGGCGACCTGTGTGGCCGCCTCGGGTCCGGCGAGGATGTCGGGAAGGGTCTCACCGGGGGCGTAGTGGGCCGCGAGGGCCTCCCTGAGCGCCGGGACGGCGTCCTCGCGCGCGACGGCGACCGTCCGTACCCGCAGTCGGTGGGCCTGCTCGGCGAGCAGGGCGACCCTGCCTCCGGCGGCGGACAGCGCGGTGACCCGGAAGCGGTCGGGGTTGCGCAGCACGAGGTCGATGGCCTGGGTGCCGATCGAGCCGGTGGATCCGAGGATCACGACATCGCGGACTCCGTCCACGGGGTCGAAGACGTGATGCGGATCAGCGAGGGGGGCTGGACTGTCGCTCATCCCCCCATTGTGGCCGCATCGGGTCCGCCGAAGGACAGCGCGTCCCTCATTCACGCCGTCTCCCCCTCGTTTCCCGGTGCCCGGCCGCGTCGAGGGGCCTCCGCGGGGCGGGGAGGCCCTGTACGGGCGCCGGTGGGCGCGTGCCGGTCCGCTGGGATTCCGGCCTGCCCCGCCGCCGTACTGAACCGCAGGTCAGCGCTTACGACGGCGTCCGGATCCGGACCTCGGCCGCTTGGGACGGTTCCGCGCGGGCGGTCCGTCGGCGGTGTCGTCGGCGGGTCCGGGTGCCGTCGGCACGGTCCCGGGCGGCCGTGTCCGGGCGAACGCGCCTTCGATCACCCCGTCGGCCGTGTCGAGCGTCGGTGCGGTGAACAGGAGGCCGTCGGTGCGGTCGCGCCGGTCCAGGGTCTCGGTGGCCGGGCCGGTGGTGTCGAGGTTGAAGACGTATCCGACGGATTCCTCCTTGATGGCGTCGGTCATGGCTCCGTACATGTCGAAGCCCTCGCGCTCGTACTCGATGATCGGTTCGCGGCCGAGCGTCCAGCGCAGACCGATGCCGTCGCGCAGGTAGTCCATCTCGTACAGGTGCTCGCGCCACTTGCGGTCGAGGACGGAGAGGACGACCAGGCGTTCCAGGTCACGCAGGGTGTCGGGGCCGAGTTCCGTCTCACGGTCCTCGTAGCGGGTGCGGATGTCCTCGGTCACCGCCTCGACGATCCGTTCGGTGGTGAGGTCGTCACGGCCGCCGTGGCGGTCCTCCAGCTCCCCGACGGTGATCCCCACGGGGTAGAGCTGCCCGAGCGCGCCCCACAGGCGATCGAGGTCCCACTCCTCGCCGAAGCCCTCGCCGGTCTCCTGCTCGACGTACGCCCGGACGGTGTCCTCCATGAAGTGGACGATCTGTTCGCGCAGGTCCTCGCCGGCCAGGACACGGCGGCGTTCGGCGTAGATGAGCGTGCGCTGCCTGTTGAGGACCTCGTCGAACTTCAGGACGTCCTTGCGGGACTCGAAGTGCTGCTGTTCGAGCTGTGCCTGGGCGGAGGCGATGGCGCGGGTGACCATCTTGTTCTCGATGGGTACGTCGTCGGGGACGTTCGCCATGGACATCACACGGTCCACGACGTTGGCCCGGAAGAGCCGCATCAGGTCGTCCTCCAGCGAGAGGTAGAAGCGGGAGGCGCCGGGGTCGCCCTGACGGCCTGAGCGGCCGCGGAGCTGGTTGTCGATGCGCCGTGACTCGTGGCGTTCGGTGCCGAGTACGTAGAGGCCGCCGAGTTCCTTGACCTCGTCGTGCTCGGCCGCGACCGCGGAGGTGATCCGGTCGAGCACCCTCCGCCGTTCCTCCGGGTCCGCGTCCTCGCCCGTCTCGGCCAGTGCCATGGCCTCGGGGTTGCCGCCGAGCATGATGTCGGTGCCGCGGCCCGCCATGTTGGTGGCGACGGTGACGGCGCCCCAGCGTCCCGCCTGGGCGACGATCTGGGCCTCGCGCCGGTGGTTCTTGGCGTTGAGGACCTCGTGCCGGATGCCCTGTCCGCGCAGCAGGGCGGAGAGCAGCTCGGATTTCTCGACGGAGGTGGTGCCGACCAGGACGGGCTGGCCGAGGTCGTGCTTCTCGGCGATGTCGGTGAGGATCGCGGCGTACTTCGCCTCCTCGGTGCGGTAGATCTGGTCGGGGTCGTCGCGCCGGACCATGGGCCGGTTGGTGGGGATCGGGACGACGTGGAGCTGGTAGATCTGGTGGAACTCGGCGGCCTCGGTCATGGCGGTGCCGGTCATGCCGGCGAGCTTGTCGTAGAGGCGGAAGAAGTTCTGCAGGGTGATCGTGGCGAGGGTCTGGTTCTCGTCCTTGATCGTGACGCCTTCCTTGGCCTCGATGGCCTGGTGCAGGCCCTCGTTGTACCGGCGGCCGTCGAGGATGCGGCCGGTGTGCTCGTCGACGATCAGCACCTCGCCGTCCACGACGACGTAGTCCTTGTCCTTCTTGAAGTGCTCCTTGGCCTTGAGGGCGTTGTTGAGGTGGCCGATCAGCGGGGTGTGGTCGGACTCGTAGAGGCTGTCGATGCCGAGCTGGTCCTGGAGGAAATCGACGCCGGAGTCGAGGATCGAGACCGTGCGCTTCTTGGGGTCGTACTCGTAGTCGTGCCGCATCCGCAGTTCGGCGAGGCGGTCCTTGTCGGCCTGCGTGGTGAACTGCTCCTCCTGCACCCGTACGCCCTTCATGTGCTGGGCGAACGCGGCGAAGGCCTCGTACCAGTGGGTGGGCTGGTCGGCCGGGCCGGAGATGATCAGCGGGGTGCGGGCCTCGTCGATGAGGATCGAGTCGGCCTCGTCGACGATCGCGAAGTGGTGGCCGCGCTGGACGAGTTCGTCCCGCGACCAGGCCATGTTGTCGCGCAGATAGTCGAAGCCGAACTCGGTGTTGGTGCCGTAGGTGACGTCGCAGGCGTACTGGGCACGGCGTTCGGCGGGGGTCGACTCCGCCTTGACGACGCCGACGGTCAGGCCCAGGTAGCGGTACGCGCGCCCCATCCACTCGGCGTCGCGCCGGGCCAGGTAGTCGTTGACGGTGACGAGGTGGACTCCCTCTCCGGCGAGGGCGTTCAGATACACCGGCAGGGTGCCGACGAGGGTCTTTCCCTCACCGGTCTGCATCTCGGCGACGTTGCCGAGGTGCAGTGCCGCTCCGCCCATGATCTGTACGTCGAAGTGGCGCATGCCGAGGACGCGGCGGGACGCCTCGCGCATCGCGGCGAAGGCTTCCGGCAGCAGGTCGTCGAGGCTCTCGCCGGCGGCGTGACGTTCCTTGAACTCCGGTGTGAGCGACTGGAGTTCCTCGTCGGTCAGGGCCCTGAACTCCTCCTCCAGGGAGCCCACCTGCGCGGCGAGCCGTTCGAGGCGGTGCAGCACCCGGCCCTCGCCCGCCCGCATGATCCTGCCGGTGATGGCGTCGAGACCTTTTCCTGACATGGGAATTCCCTCGCAGTCCGGCGCGGTCGATGCCGGGGAGAACCGCCAGGGCGTCGTGGTGGAGGTCCCCGTTCGCCGTTGCGTTCATTGTCGGCGCCCTGGTGCGGCGCGGCAAGCAGCGCGGTGGCGGACGGGGTCCTCGGGCGTCACCGGGACGGTCGTCAGCGGATGGGCCGGTGGACGTTCTCCCGGGTGCTCGGGCCGGGTGTCGCGTCGGCGATCCAGGGACCTTCGCCGGACGGATCGAGGACGCCTTCCTCCAGCCAGGTGTAGGTGCCCGACAGGACGCCCTTGACGACCTTGCGGTCGACGTCGTCGGTGTTGGTCCACAGGCGTCCGAAGAGTTCGTCGACGCGGACGCGGGACTGGCGGCAGAAGGCGTCGGCGAGCTGGTAGGCCTCGCGGCCGTGCTCCCCTGTGGTGCGCAGGAGTTCGGCCCGTACGCAGGCCGCGCTCATCGCGAAGAGTTCGGCGCCGATGTCGACGATCCGGCCCAGGAAGCCCTGTTTGGTCTCCATGCGGCCCTGCCAGCGCGACATCGCGTAGAAGGTGGACCGGGCGAGCTTGCGGGCGCTGCGCTCGACGTAGCGCAGATGCGTCGAGAGGTGCACGTCGTGGTCGAACTCGTTGTACGAGCGCGGGAGTTGACCGGCGCCCGCGATGAGCTTCGGCAGCCACTTGGCGTAGAAGACCCCGGCGTTCGCGCCCGCCTTCGCCTTGTCCGAGAGGGACTTGTCGGGGTCGATGAGGTCGCCCGCCACCTTGAGATGGGCGTCGACGGCCTCGCGGGCGATCAGCAGGTGCATGATCTCCGTGGAGCCCTCGAAGATGCGGTTGATGCGCAGGTCGCGCAGGACCTGCTCGGCGGGGACGGCGCGTTCGCCGCGGGCGGCCAGCGACGCGGCCGTCTCGAAGCCCCGGCCACCGCGGATCTGGACCAGTTCGTCGGCCATCAGGCAGGCCATCTCGGAGCCGTACAGCTTGGCGAGGGCGGCCTCGATGCGGATGTCGTTGCGGTTCTCGTCGGCCATCTGCGACGACAGGTCGAGCACGGCTTCGAGCGCGAAGGTGGTGGCCGCGATGAAGGAGATCTTGGAGCCGACGGCCTCGTGGAAGGCGACCGGCTTGCCCCACTGCTCGCGCACCGCCGACCACTCACGGGCGATCTTCAGGCACCACTTGCCGGCGCCCACGCACATGGCGGGCAGCGAGAGGCGGCCGGTGTTGAGAGTGGTGAGGGCGATCTTCAGGCCCGCGCCCTCGGGGCCGATGCGGTTGGCGGCCGGCACCCGCACCCGGTGGAAGCGGGTGACGCCGTTCTCCAGGCCGCGCAGGCCCATGAACGCGTTGCGGTTCTCGACCGTGACGCCCTCCGAGGCGGCTTCCACCACGAAGGCCGTGATGCCGCCCTTGCGGTCCTCGGACTTCGGGACGCGCGCCATGACGACGAGGAGATCCGCGACGACGCCGTTGGTCGTCCACAGCTTCACCCCGTCGAGGATGTAGTCGTCGCCCTCCGGTACGGCGGTCGTGGCGAGCCGCGCCGGGTCGGAGCCGACGTCCGGCTCGGTGAGCAGGAAGGCGGAGATGTCGGTGCGGGCGCAGCGCGGCAGGAAGGTGTCCCGCTGCTCCTGGGTGCCGAAGAGTTTCAGCGGCTGCGGTACGCCGATCGACTGATGGGCGGAGAGCAGCGCGCCGAGCGCCGGGTTCACGGAGCCGACCAGCGCGAGGGCCTTGTTGTAGTACACCTGGGTGAGGCCGAGACCGCCGTACTTGGTGTCGATCTTCATGCCGAGGGCGCCGATCTCCTTGAGCCCGGTGATCGTCTCGTCCGGGATCCGCGCCTCGCGTTCGATCCGGGCGGAGTCGATCTTCGTCTCGCAGAAGTCGCGCAGTTTGGCCAGGAACTCCTCGCCGCGCTGGGTGTCCTCGTCGGCGGGGAGCGGGTGGGGGTGGATCAGGTCGAGCCGGAGGCGGCCGAGGAAGAGTTCCTTGGCGAAGCTGGGCTTTCGCCAGTCCTGTTCGCGCGCGGCCTCGGCGACCTGTCGGGCCTCACGTTCGGTGACTGTGGGCTGGTGGGGTGTTGCGGACATGAGGCTCACCTCGCCGCGAAGAGGGATCTTGGGACTGTTCGTTACCGATCGGTTCTACTCGATCGTATTTACCTGATTCCGGTTGACCCCACCAGTCCTGGCGCAGCGTTCGGCCCAATGGCCGCCCCCGGAACCCCGGCCGGCACCACCCCCTCGCCCGGGCGCCCACCCGGCCGCTCACCCGCCGGGACGGGCCCGGTCGACGGTGTTGCACCGGAGACGCCTTCCGGGGGACGGTCTGGGTGCGCCGGTCAGGGGGCCGCCGCGCGTTTCACGAGGGTGCTGAACCAGGTTCAGGGATGCCGTGGTCGAAGTTCAGGAATTTCGCTGTCGAAGCGCTTCGACAACCTATGGACACGATTCCTCCACCGGGCTAGTGTCGAGCCACCCTCACTCGCCCCTATCCGTATCGCGCGCACTGTCGAAGCGCTTCACAAAGCTTGGAGAGCTGGATGGTCACCCTCGCCGAGGTCGCCCAGCACGCCGGAGTCTCGGCGAGCACGGTGAGCTATGTCCTCAGCGGCAAGCGGTCCATCTCCGCGGGCACCCGGCAGCGGGTCGAGCGGAGCATCCAGGAGCTCGGCTACCACCCGAACGCGGGCGCCCGCGCCCTGGCGAGCAGCCGGTCCAACATCATCGCGCTGATGGTTCCGCTCCGGACCGACATGTACGTACCCGTGATGATGGAGATCGCCATCGCGGTGGCCACGAACGCCCGGACACACGGCTACGACGTCCTGCTGCTCACCGGCGAGGAGGGTCCCGACGCGGTGCGCCGGGTCACCGGCAGCGGGCTCGCCGACGCGATGATCCTGATGGACGTCGAACTCGACGACGAGCGGCTGCCGTTGCTGCGTGAGACGGACCAGCCGTCCGTGCTCATCGGCCTGCCCGCCGACACCACGGGCCTGACCTGCGTCGACCTCGACTTCGGGGCGACGGGCGCGCTGTGCGCCGAGCATCTGGCACTGCTCGGCCACCGTGACATCGCTGTCATCGGCGAGGCGCCCGCCGTCTACGAGCGGCACACCGGCTTCGCCGAGCGCACGCTCGACGGACTCCGATCCCGCTCGCGGGAGTTGGGCCTGCGCGTCCTGCACCGGCCCTGCGAGGGCGGCTATGACGCGATGGCCCTCACCCTCGCCCGCATCCTCGACGAGCGTCCGGGCACCACGGGCTTCGTCGTGCAGAACGAGTCCGCGGTCGAACCGCTGCTCGCGCTGCTGCGCCGGGAGGGCCGCGCCGTGCCCGAGGACGTTTCGGTGATCGCGATCTGCCCGGACCAGGTCGCCACCCAGGCCTCGGTGCGGCTGACCTCGGTCGCCATCCCGGCGCAGGACATGGGACGGCACGCCGTCGAGCATCTGATCGCCAAGCTCGAAGGGCGCGGCAAGGACGAAGTCGTCCTCATCGCACCGGAGTTGACGGTCCGGGCGAGCACGGGCCCGGCGCCTGCCGCTCCCTGACCTCACCGGGGACCGTTCCCGGCGCGCCGCTTCCGGGCCGGTCCCCTCCCGGACCTCGTGTCCCTGTGCCGGGGCACCCCTCTGTCCGCACTCCTTCTCGCTCTGCACTCCTTCGTGTCTGCACTCCTTCATGTCTGCACTCCTTCAGGAGCACTCAACGTGAATCAGCCTGCCGAAACCCAGCCCCAGGTCAGCCTCGCGCAGTCCTCCCCGACCGTCGGCACGTTCCGCGAGCGGGACGGCGCGCTGGAGTGGAGCGGCCGTACCGAGACCGTCCGGATCGAGCCCTGGGGCCCCGACGCGGTCCGGGTCCGCGCGCGGCTCGGCGGTCCCGTGCTCGAAGGCCTGCCGGGAGCCCTGCTCGACGAGCGGGAGGCCACCGCGAGCACGGTCGAACTCACGCGAGGCGAGGCCCGGTTGACGGTCGGGGCGCTGACCGTCGAGGTGAGCGCCGAGGGAATGCTCCGCTTCACCCGCACCGCGGACGGCGGCGAACTCCTCGCCGAGGAGCGCGCCCACTTCTGGTGGCCCGGCTCACGGCTCTACACTCCCACCGGGAACGGCCACCACCGTCTGGAGCAGCGCTTCGCCGCGTACGAGGGCGAGAGGCTGTACGGCCTCGGGCAGCACCAGCACGGCCTGTTCGACCAGAAGGGCGCGGTCCTGGACCTGATCCAGCGCAACGCCGAGGTCACCATTCCCGTCCTCACCTCCAGCCGCGGCTACACGCTCCTGTGGAACAGTCCGGCCATCGGCCGGGTGGAGCTCGCGGGCAACGGCACCCGCTGGGTGGCCGACTCGGCCCGCCAGATCGACTACTGGATCACCGCGGGCACTCCGGCCGACGCCCAGCGCCGCTACAGCGCGGCGACCGGCCGGACGCCGATGCTGCCCGAGTGGGCGGCCGGATTCTGGCAGTGCAAGCTGCGCTACCGCACGCAGGACGAACTCCTCGAGGTGGCACGGGAGTACAGGCGCAGAGGCCTGCCGCTGTCGGTCATCGTCTGCGACTTCTTCCACTGGACCCATCTCGGCGACTGGAAGTTCGACCCGGCCGAGTGGCCCGACCCGGCGGCGATGCAGGCCGAACTCGCGGGCCTCGGCGTCAAGCTGGTGGTGTCGGTCTGGCCGTCGGTCTCCCCGCTGTCCGAGAACCACCGGCTCATGGAGCAACGGGGCTACTTCATCGGCACCGAGTACGGACCGATGGCGCACGCCGACTGGCCGGACAAGGAGGTCGCGTCGACCGTCCAGGTGGCCTTCTACGACGCCACGAATCCCGAGGCGCGCGAATTCCTGTGGTCGCGGGTGAAGGACAACTACCTGGACCCGTACGGCATCTCGGCCTTCTGGCTGGACGCCTGCGAGCCGGAGCTCAAGCCGGGCTTCTCCGCGAACCTGCGCTACCACGCGGGCCCGGGTCTCGAAGTGGGCAACCTCTACCCGCGCGAGAACGCCCGTACCTTCTACGAGGGGCTGGTCGCCGCCGGGGAGACCGAGATCGTCTCCCTCAACCGTTCGGCCTGGGCGGGCAGCCAGCGCTACGGGGCCGCGCTGTGGTCGGGCGACATCGGAACCGACTTCGCGACCCTGCGCCGCCAGATCGCCGCGGGTCTCAACACCGCGCTGTCCGGCATCCCCTGGTGGAACACCGACATCGGCGGCTTCCACGGCGGAGACCCGGACGACCCCGCGTACCGCGAGGTCATGGTCCGCTGGTTCCAGTTCGGCGCGCTGTCCCCGTTGATGCGGCTGCACGGCTTCCGTGACCCCGGGCTGCCGCTCGGCCCCGACATGACCGGCGGCCCGAACGAGGTCTGGTCGTACGGCGAGGAGGCCGGGGCCGTCATGGAGAAGTACCTGCGGCTGCGTGAGCGTCTGAAGCCGTATCTCCTGGACGTCATGCGGGAGGCCCACGAGGAGGGGCTGCCGGTGATGCGTCCGCTGCTCCTGGAGTTCCCGGACGACCCGGCGGCCTGGTCGGTGGACGACGCGTATCTCCTCGGCCCGGACCTGCTGGTCGCGCCGGTGCTCACCGCGGGCGCGACGGCCCGTACGGCGTACCTCCCGGCGGGTGCGCGCTGGACGGACGCGTGGACCGGGACGACGTACGAGGGGGGCGCGGCCGTGACGGTCGACGCGCCGCTGGACCGGATCCCGCTGTTCCTGCGGGACGGTGCGCGGCTGCCGGTGGCCGGGTAGGGCCTGCCCGGGACGGGTGCGGCCGGCCGGGGCAGGCCCTGTCCGGCCGGGTGCGGCCGGCCCCCGCCAGGGACCGGCCGCACGCTCAGGTACAGGTCAACTGCTGCTCACCGTCAGGTTGTTGGTGGTGAAGTCGAGACCGCCCGCGGACGAGGTGATCTCGAAGCCGAACTGCACGTCTCCGATGGTCGCGCCGCTCGACATCCAGCCCTTGGTGTTCGCGATCCACTTCAGGATCGGGAGGATGTTGAGGGTGCCGGAGGTGGAGTCCGAGGTGCGCAGGAAAGAGAAGACGTCGTTCGCGCCGTTGTTGCCCTTGTAGACGGTCCAGGTGTTGCCGTTCAGGGTGAGCGTGCCCTGCGAGGTGCCGAGCGCGCCGACGGCGCCGTTGTAGTTGACCCAGAGCATGATCTCGTGGGCGTAGCCGGTGTCCCAGATGTCGTACGAGGTGTCGTACGCGCCGGAGGACGGGACGGTGACGTTGTAGGTGCTGGTGAGGGTGGAGAGCCCCGCGATCGTCTTGCCCACGTACTTCTTGGAGTTGGGGTAGGACTTGATGCCGCCGGTGTTGGGGTGGTCGGCCCAGACTCCCCAGTTGGTGCCGGAGTTGGCCCAGATGCACTGGCTGCCCGCTCCGGAGCCCCAGATGTCGTTGTAGAGCGTGTACCCGTTGAGGGTGGTACTGCCCCACTGGTCGCAGGAGGACCAGACGGCGGCCTGGGCGGGGGCCGAGGCGAGGCCGATCGTCGCGCCGAGCGCGAGCGCGGGGGCGACGAGGGCCTTGGTGATCCTGTTCAGCGTGCGAAGTGCCATGGGAGTCCCTTCCATGGGTGGGGGGGGAAGTGCGGGGGTCTACCGCGGCCCCAGGGTGAGGACGCCGTCTTCTCCGGCGCTCAGTGAGAGCGGTCGCGCGCCGGTGGAAGTCTGGAGTTCGACGCGGCAGGTGCGGCCCGGCCGCAGCACGGCCCTGGCACCCTCGGGGGTCCAGGTGAGGTCGGCCGTAGCGCCGAACCTCGTGCGGATGCCCCGGAGTTCGCCGCTCGAAAGGCCTGCGGGGAGGGCGGGGAGCAGGACGAGCCGGTCCGGTGTGGACTGGATCAGCGCCTCGATGAGCACGGCGGGCAGGGTGTGGGCGGCGTCGGCGTTGTAGACGTGCCGGTTCGGGTAGTGGCCGCTCATCAGGGAGACGTGGAAGTAGTCCCCGGCCAGGACGTTGTCGAGGGCCGCGGCCACACGCTCCGCGTCCCGCAGCCGGGCGGCCACCAGGGCGTGATGGAGGTGGCCGTGCGCCGAGTCGTTCTCGGCGCCGCGCAGTTCGAGGGCGCGATGGGCCGCCGCGGCGAGTCCGGGGGTGTCGTACGGGTTGATCTCGTCGAGCGGCCACACGCCGTAGAGGTGGCTGAGGTGCCGGTGGTCGTAGGTGTCGATGAGTCCGGGCCGGGCCCATTCGGCGAGCGCGCCCTCGGCGTTGACGCGGTGCGGCGGCAGCCGGTCGGCGAGTGCGAGCCAGCGCTCGGCGTCGGGTCCCGGGTGGTATGCGGCGGCCGTGCGCAGGGCGTGCCGGGCCGCCGAGAGGTCCATGGCGGCGTTGACGGTGACCCAGCCGGCGTTCGCGGGGCGGTTCTCCGGGGAGTAGGACGGCACGATCACCAGGTGGCCGTCGTCGTCGGTCCGGGTGAGGAAGTCCTCGTAGAAACGGGCCACTTCGGCGAGCGCGACGGCCAGCCTCGGGTCGCGCTCGCCGCGGGTCTCGTCGTGGTCCACCAGGGGCTTGAGGAGCCAGTCGGCGCCGGCGGTCCATACGTGCAGCGGGTACTCACGGCTGAGGTGGTGGATGTGGCCGGACTCGCCGTCGGTGTGGGCGGGGGCCACGACGCCGCGTGCGCCGAAGACGGCTCGGGCGTTGTCCCGCCAGTGCGGCAACTGGCCGTGGATCAGGGCCGCCTGCGCCTCGGTGACCTCGGGGAGCGCGGCGGCGGCGGCCGACGCGGTCTGCAGATTGAGGTTGGCGTCCGTGGTGAACGCCCCGGACCAGGCGGTGTCCCAGTCGCCGGTCCAGAGCCCGGTCAGCCGGGGCGGCAGGGTCCCGGCCGCGGAGAGCAGGTGATAACGGCCGGCGGCGAACAGCCGCTCCAGGAGAGCGGGGCTCTTCGGTCGCCGGGCCAACTCCGATCCGGGAAGGGCCCGTTCGGCGGGA
Source organism: Streptomyces sp. NPDC091209 (assembly GCF_044757755.1). Classification (NCBI taxonomy): domain Bacteria; kingdom Bacillati; phylum Actinomycetota; class Actinomycetes; order Kitasatosporales; family Streptomycetaceae; genus Streptomyces; species Streptomyces sp. NPDC091209. Next base: position 50,379 of record NZ_JBIVVR010000011.1, read on the forward strand.
TCGGCGTGCAGGTCGAGGGTGACGCGGAGGTAGGCGGCCCGGTGCAGGGCGGTGTGGCGGGCGAGCAGGTGGGCGTAGGCGCGCTCGATGTCCTCGGCGCCGCGGCCGGCCTCGGGCAGCAGCTCGCGCAGCGCGCGGACCTCGGCGAGGACGTCCGTCTCGCCCGGGTGCCGGCGTACCCGGGTGAGCAGCAGCAGGGAGCGGGCGCCGTCGACCCGTACGCCGGGAAGAGCGGGACGGGTCCGGCCGTCGGTGACCAGGAGCGTGACCCCCGTGTACGCGAGATCGCTGCCCGGATAGCGGGCGCGCAGGGTGAGGAGGGCGCCCTCGGGGGTGCGGACGGCTCCGTGGCCCACCGCGAGGCCGGCGGGCGCTCCCGGCAGCCGGTGGTCGAGCGTCACCTCGGCCGCGAGGCCGGGGGCGGTCACGTACTGCGCGATCACGTCGTCGGCGCGGGAGACGAAGACCTCGCTGCGCCGGTCGGCGCACACGGCGCGGACGACCCCGGTGGTGAAGTCGGCCTCGCGCCGGTAGGCGTGCCACTCCTCGGCGGGGCGCCGCACACCCTCCGGATGGGCGAGGTCACCGGGGCGGCGCAGCCGCACCTGGAAGGCCGGGTGGAAGGGCTGCACCCACAGCAGCGGGCGTCCGTCGGTGAAGTCCTCCCCGGCGTTCACGTCTCCGGTCAGCAGCCGGTCCTGTACGTCGGCGAGGCGCTCGGCGAGCTCGGGCGGGCGGGCGTCCGCGCTGCCGTTCGGGCGGACCAGGCGGTGATGATTGACGATCACCCGGTCATCGTTCGGATCACCGAACACCAGGGCGCCGTGGGTGCCGTTCCCGCTCAGGAAGGCGTCCTCCCAGCGGGCGGCGGGCAGGGGCTCCCAGGTGCCGTGGACGGGGGCGGCGCCACGGCCGCCATGCGTTCGGGTGCCGGGGGTGGGCGCGCCGTCACCCGGGGCGGCCTCGCCTCCGGTGCCGTCGACGTCGGTGCGGAGGGAGCGGGCGTCGGCGCGATCCTTGTCCGTCATGGGGCGAGCACCACCGCTCCGTAGCGCTCCAGTCGTACGGAGTCGAGCACGGGCGCGCCGCCGAGCAGGTCGCGGTGGCGGCCCGGGACCTCGACGGTCACCGGGTCGCGCCCGTGGTTGAGCAGGAAGAGCAGGTCGCCGCGCCGGACGGCCTCGACACCGTCGGGCAGCCCGTCGAGCACCGGCCGGACGCCCGCACCGTCCGCCGCCTTCGCCAGCAGTACGCGCAGGGCGGCCGGTTCGGGAAGGGTGGAGAGGTAGCGGGCGCCGCCCTTGCGGAGCACGGCGGGCAGTCCGTCCAGTTCGCCGCCCCGGTACCGCGTCTCGACGGTCGCGGTGCCGTCGGGCTCGATCTCCTCGGACCAGAGCGTGCCCCGGAAGCCGTCGCATCCGACGGTCTCCCCCGCGTCCAGCGGCCACCATTCGTGCAGCGTGCGGATGCCGAACAGTTCCCGCAGCCGCTCGTCCATGCCGCCCGGCCGCACCCGGTCGTCCTCGTCGGCGACGCCGGTGAGGAAGCCGCACACGAGCGTGCCGCCGGCTCGTACGTGGGCGAGGATGTTCTCGATCGCCGCGTCCGTGAGCAGATAGAGCTGGGGCACGACGACCATCCGGTAGGCGGAGAGGTCGTGCTCGGGATGCGCGAACGCGGTGCTGAGGTGGGCCTCCCACAGGGCGCGGTGCCAGGCCCGTACCAGCTCGGCGTAGTCGGTCTCCGAGGACAGACGGCCGTCCTGCGCTCCCGCCCACCAGGAGTTCCAGTCGTGCAGGATCGCGATGTCCGACACGACATGACGATCTGTCACATGACTGCCGAGGAGCGCGATTTCGGCGCCGATCTGCTTGATCTCCTGGAAGGTGCGGCCCCGCTCCCCCGCGTGGCCGATCATGCCCGAGTGGAACTTCTCGGCGCCCTGCCGTGACGGGCGCCACTGGAAATAGCAGACGGCGTCGGCGCCGCGCGCCACGGCCTGCAGCGACCACAGCCGGTTCAGCCCGCGCGGCTTGGGGTGGTTCACACCGCGCCAGTTGACCGCTCCGGCCGCCTGTTCCATGAGCATCCAGGGACCGCCCCCGGCCTGGGAGCGCGTCATGTCCTGGATGAGCGCGCCGTTCTGCGCGCCGAGGGGGTCACGCGGATCCGGATAGAGGTCGACGGAGACGACGTCCTCCTCCGCGGCCCACCGCCAGGCGTCCTGGCCGACCCACATCGGCATGAAGTTGCTGGTCACCGGGGTGTGCGGGCTGTGGCGGCGCACGATGTCCCGCTCGGCGGTGTAACACTCCAGAAGCATGTCGGAGGTGAACCGTTTGAAGTCGAGCACATGCGTCGGGTTCTTCATGTAATGCGCGTGACGCGGTGGGATCACCTCGTGCCAGCCGTCGTACCCCTGGCCCCAGAAGGCCGTTCCCCAGGCCGTGTTGAGGGCCTCGACGCTGCCGTACCTGTCCTGGAGCCAGCGGCGGAAGGCGGCGGCGGCCTCGTCGCCGTAGTCGAAGGTGCAGTACTCGTTGTTGATGTGCCACATCGTGAGCGCGGGGTGGCTCCCGTAGCGGGCGGCCAGGTCCTCGGTGATGGCGGCGGCGCGGGCCCGGTAGACGGCGCTGGAGTGCGAGAAGTGCTGCCGCGATCCCCACCATTCGATGCGGCCGTCCTCGTCCCGGGGCAGCGTCTCGGGGTGCAGCCGTCCCATCCAGGGGGGCGGCGAGGAGGTGGGGGTGGCGAGCACGACGCCGATGCCGTGCTCGTGCATCAGGTCCATCAGCCGGTCCAGCCAGCCGAACTCCCTTGCTCCTGGGCGTGGTTCCAGCCTGGCCCAGGAGAAGACCCCGAGGGTGACGGAGTTGACGCCGGCCTCCTTCATGAGGCGGACGTCCTCGTGCCAGGTCTCCTCGGGCCACTGCTCGGGGTTGTAGTCGCCGCCGAAGAGGACGCGGCCCCGGGTGGCGTCGCTCAGACTCGGCCGACCGGACTCGGGACCGGTTCCGCGGGGCGTGCGCATGACCTACCTCGATCGGGGTGAGGAGAGTGGATCGCCGCGGCCGACCGCTGGTCAGGAGCAGGTCGGCCGCGGCGGGCTGGGGGCGGCGGAGCAGGGGCCGTACGGAGGAACACGGAGGTACGGAGAGGTGCGGGGTGCGCGGAGGGCCGGCCGGGGTCAGCCCTTCACGGCGCCGGTGAGCATGCCCTTCTTGAAGTGCCGCTGGACGAAGGGCGAGAGGACCGCGACCGGCAGCAGCGCCATCACCATGACGGCCATCTGGACGGCGAGCGGCGACAGTTGACCGGTATTGATCTGCGTGGCGAGTCCGACCGGGCGCTCCTGCTTCTGCACGAGCTGGATCATGACGTTCTGCAGCGGCATCATGTTCTGGTCGGTCAGGTAGATGGAGGCGTTGAACCAGGCGCTCCAGTAACCGACCGCGTAGAACAGTGAGATGACCGCGAGGACCGCCCGGGAGAGCGGCATCACGATCTGCCACAGGATGCGCCAGTCGCCCGCCCCGTCGATGCGGGCGCTGTCGATCAGTTCGGGCGAGATGCCCATGAAGAACGCGCGCAGCACCAGGATGTTGAAGACGCTCACCGCGCTGGGGAGGATCAGCGCGAGATAGCTGTCGGTGAGGCCGAGCGCCTGCACCAGCAGATAGGTGGGGATGAGTCCGGCGCCGAAGAACATCGTGGCGAGCAGCAGCATCAGCAGCCAGCGATGGCCCAGCGATCCGGTGCGCGAGAGGCCGTAGGCGCACAGGACCGAGACCGCCATGCTGAACAGGGTGCCGGCCAGGGTCACGCCGACGCTGACGAGCGCGGCGCGCTGCACCTGGCCGCCGGTGAGCAGCTCCTGGTAGGCGACGAGGGTGAAGCTCCTGGGGATGACGACCAGCCCGCCGGCCGCGTCGATGGTCTTCTTCGACTGGAGGCTGGTGACGACCACGATCCAGAGCGGGAAGAGGATCGCGAAGGCGGCGAGGGTCAGGGTGAACCCCTTGGCCGTGAGGCCGGCCTTCGACGGTTCCTCCTCCCAGGCCGGCCGGGGCGGCGCCGTCCAGCGGCCGGGCTTGTCGCGCGGTTCGTAGGTGACGGCGGTCATTTCTCGTACACCCCCTGCTCACCCATGAGATGGGCGACCTTGTTGGCGGTCAGGACGAGCCCCAGGCCGACCACGCCCTTGATCAGTCCGGCGGCCGCGGCGTAGCCGAAGTCCTGGTTGCGGATGCCGTTCCACCACACGTAGGTGTCCAGGACGTCGGAGGCGCCGGGGCCCACCGAGTCGCGCTGGAGCAGCAGTTGCTCGAAGCCGACGGTGAGCGCGTCGCCGACGCGCAGCACCAGGAGCAGGGCGATCACCGGGCGCAGGGCGGGCAGGGTGATGTGCCACATGCGGCGCCAGCGTCCGGCCCCGTCCATGGCGGCGGCCTCGTAGAGATCGGGCGAGACGGACGACAGGGCCGCGAGGAACACGATGATGCCCCAGCCCGCGTCCTTCCAGACGCCCTCGGCCGTCACCAGGAACTTGAAGATCCCCGGATCGGTCATCAGGTCGATGCCCTGGTGGCCGTGTTGGCGCAGGGTCTGCGCGATGATGCCGGCCCCGCCGAAGATCTGCTGGAAGACGGTGACGACGAGGACCCAGGAGAAGAAGTGCGGGAGGTACATGACCGCCTGGGCGACCGCCCGGACCCGCGGCCTGACCACGCTGTTGATGAGCAGCGCGAGACCGACCGGGATCGGGAAGTACAGCACGAGCTGGAGGAAGAACAGCACGAACGTGTTCTGCACGGCGTGCCAGAACTCCGAGTCGGCGAAGATCCGCTGGAAGTTCTCCAGGCCGATCCACGGGCTCTCGAAGATCGCGACGAAGCCGTTGTCGCTCAGATAGGGGTCGTAGTCCTGGAAGGCGACGACATTGCCCAGCACCGGTATGTAGGTGAAGACGAGGACGAGCGCGACCGCCGGGAGGGTCATCAGGATCAGGGTGCGGTCGCGTCCGAACCGCAGCCGGAAGCCCGGCTTTCCGGCGTCCTGTCCGGCGTTCCTCCGGGCCCGCCGTCCGGTGGATCGCCGGGCGTCGCCGTCCGGTGGACTCCCGTCCGGGGTCCTCTTGCCCGTCTTGGCCCCGGCCCCGCTCCGAGGCACCGTGCTGTGCGACACGGCCTTCTCCTTGCCTCAGCCCTGGGTCACTTGGCCGCGGAGCCGTTGTCGTCGAGCAGCTTCTTGTACCAGGCCCGCAGGTCGTCGCCGCCCTTCTGCTTCCAGTCCGCGACGGCCTGCTGCATGTCGCTGATCTTCTTGCGGCCGCGGACGATGTCGTCCTCCAACTGCTCGAAGTCGTTGGCGAGGTTGGTCCAGCGGTTGGGCTCGGTGATGGTCAGCCCGTAGAAGGAGGACTTCTTGGTGAAGGCGCCCATACGCTGCTGCCACTCGACCTGGAGCTTGGCGATGTCCGGGAGATCGGGGTGGGCGAGGTAGGCAGCCGGGTCGCCGGTGTAGTCGTAGGCGCCGTTGACCTCGTTCGTGCCCTTGGTGGTCTTGGTGGGCAGGCCGTCCTTGACCGTGTAGTCGGTGCCCTCGACGCCGTACGCCGTGAGCATGTACTCCTTGGTGCCGTACGGCGCCGCGCAGAAGTCGGCGAGCGCGAGGAAGTCCTTGATCTGCTGCTTGGACGCCTTCTTGCTGACGAAGGTGAAGATGCCCGCGGGCTGGGTCGCCCAGAGCGCGGGGTCGCCGCCGTCGGGGCCGAAGATGTCGAACGCGCCCATCTCGAAGTCCGTCTTCTGGGTGCGCTGTTCGGCCGTCAGGCCGTACCAGTAGGACAGGTCGCCGTTGAAGACGAGGGACTGGCCCGCGGTGAAGCGGTTGGAGGCGTCGCCCTTGACGGCCTTGGCGTCGGGGTGGACGACGCCCGCCGCGTACAGCTTGCGCGTCCACTCCAGGGCTTCCAGGTACTCGGCGGTCTCGATCCGGTTGACCAGTTTGCCGTCCCGCAGGTCCCACCACAGCGCCTTGTCGCTGCCGTTGAGGACGCCGTAGATGTTGAGCGCGGTCCACTTGAGGTCGTCGCAGGCCCACACCTTCGCCTTGGCGTCGGTGGCTTCCTTCGCCCAGGACAGGAACTCGTCGGGCGACTTGGGCAGCGTGTAGCCCTTCTTGGCGAAGATGTCCTTGCGGTAGAAGGCCGCGATGTTCGTGACGTACGAGGCCGGCATCGGGATCGCGCGGAGCAGGCCGCCGAAGATGGAGCGCTGCCAGGCGTCGGTCGGTACGGCCGCGAGGTTCGGGTAGTCCTTGACCTTGTCGCCGGACAGGTACGGGCCGAGGTCGGCGAACTTGGCGTTGATGGCGGTCGGTATCTTGCCGTTCAGGTTCCAGCCGGGGACGACCACCACGTCCGGGATGTCGCTGGAGGCGAGGATCGCGCCCAGCTTCTCGTCATAGGTGTTGCCGTCCTGGTTCTGCCAGGTCGCCTTGATGCCGATGGCCGCGTTCATGGCCGTGTAGTACGCGTTGTCGTCGGCCGGCGGTGTGCCCCAGAACGGCGACATGATCTTCAGGCCGCTGCCGCCGCCCAGCTTCTTCGGGACGGCGGTCTTCAGCGCGTTCAGGTCGATCGGCTGGGTGAAGCCCGCCGCTGATCCGTTCTTCGAGGGGATGTCGGGCGTGACGACGCTCGACGCCACGAACGTCGGAAGGATCTTCTGCGCGTCCTTCCCCGAGGTGGTGCCGTCCTTGTTGCCGTCCTGTCCACCGCCGCAGGCGGCGAGCAGGGGCATTCCGCCGGCCACGGCGGCCGCTGCGACCGCCGTGGAGGCGAGGAAGCTTCTCCGGCTGGGGGCGGAGGTGGCGGAGTTCGGCGTCATTGCGTCAACCCTTCATGGCGCACAGCAGGACACCCGGCGGTGGAGCCGTCGGCTGCGGTGTCTTGAGTGGATCTGCCTGAGCTGAAGCGGACCTCGGAGGACTGTGCCCTCCGAGGAGGAAAGCCCATCAGTCGAAGCGCTTCGATGTTGCTGCGAGGTTAAGTGAACGCCTGGGGGTGCACAAGGGTCGATCCCAAGATTCCTCGGTGGGGTCACGCAACAGGCTTGCTCCGCCTGGCACTTGAGATCCATGGCGGGAAAAGGAGTTGTTGCCTCGGGGTGTCTTGACACCTGCCCTCGGTCGAACGAGCATCGAAGCGCTTCGAAAGTATGTCGCCGCTCCACCGCAAAGGGATCACCACGTGACCGCAGAGACGCCACCCATGCCGCCCTTCCGTGACGCGAGCCTGCCGTTCGCGAAGCGCATCGACGACCTGCTGGCGCGGCTCACCCTCGACGAACGGATCGCGTTCCTGCACCAGTTCGGGCCCGCCGTCGATCGACTCGGCGTGCGGGCGTTCCGCACCGGCCAGGAGGCCCTGCACGGGGTCGCCTGGATGGGTCCGGCGACGGTGTTCCCGCAGGCCGTCGGACTCGGCGCGACCTGGAACGAGGATCTCGTGCGCCGGGTCGGGGAGGCCGTCTCGACGGAGGTCCGCGCGATGCGCGCCCGCGACGACCGGGTGGGCCTCAACGTCTGGTCCCCCACGGTCAATCTGCTGCGCCACCCGCTGTGGGGCCGCAACGAGGAGGGCTACTCGGAGGACCCGGCGCTCACCTCCGCCATCGCCACCGCGTACACCCGCGGGATGCGCGGCGATCACCCCGCCTACTGGCGCACGGCGCCCGTGCTCAAGCACTGGCTCGCGCACAACAACGAGACGCGCAGGGACACCTCGTCCTCGTCCGTCCGCCCGCGCGTGCTGCACGAGTACGACCTGCGCGCGTTCCGCGACACCGTGGTGGCGGGCGCCGTCTCCGGAGTGATGCCCGCGTACAACCTGGTCAACGGCCGCCCCAACCATGTCTCGCCGTATCTGCGCGAGCACCTGCGGGCCTGGACCGACCAGGAGCTGCTGGTCTGCTCGGACGCGGGAGCGCCCTCCAACCTGGTCGACTCCGAGCACTACTTCGACACGCACGAGGAGGCCACCGCCGCCGCGCTCCTGGCCGGCGTCGACAGCTTCACCGACCACGGCACGGACGGCTCGCGGATCGCCGGACGCGTCCGGGGCGCGCTGGAGCGGGGCCTGCTGACCGAGGCCGACATCGACACCGCGGTCCGCCGTCAGCTCGCGGTGCGCTTCCGGCTGGGCGAGTTCGACCCGGGCCTCGACCCGTACGCCGGAACCGGGGACTTCGACACGCCCGCCCACCGCGCGCTCGCCCAGGAGGCCGCGGAACAGGCGATCGTCCTGCTCAAGAACGACGGTCTGCTGCCGCTGCGCCCCGGCGTCCGGGTCGCCGTCGTCGGCCTGCTCGCCGACGAGTGCAAGCTCGACTGGTACAGCGGCACGCTCATCCACCGTTCGACCCCGCTGGAGGGCCTGTACGAGCGGTTCGGCGCCGAGCGCGTGGACTTCGCCGAGGGCGTGGACCGCGTACGTCTGAGGATGTCGTCGGGCAGGTATCTCGCGGTGCCGGCCGCCGATGACACGGCGCAGGAGGTACGCGGTGCCGGGGGCGCCCTCGACCCGGCGCTGCTCGCGGGGCGTACGGACCTGCCCCCGCTGACCGCCGACGCCGCCGGCACCGAACTGGCGCTGATCGACTGGGGCGAGGGGATCCTCACCCTGCGCGCTCCCGACGGGCGCTATCTCTCGGTCGCCGACGACGGCTTCGTCCGTGCCTCCGCCGACCAGCCGGGCGGCTGGGTCGTCCAGGAGACCTTCCGGCTGGAGCCCTCCGCATCCCATGAGAACGGCCACCTCCTGAAGCACCTGGGGACGGGCAGGTACGTCTCTGTCGCCGCTGACGGCGTGAAGGTTGCCGAGGAGGACACCGGGAACGCCGAGATCTTCCGGCTGGAGTTCGGCGAACGCGGCGAGGACGCGGTGGCCCGTGCCGCCGCCTCGGCCGACGTGGTCCTCGTCGTCGCGGGCAACGACCCGCACATCAACGGCCGCGAGACCGAGGACCGTACGACGCTGCGGCTGCCCGCCCATCAGGAGCGGCTGCTGCGGGCCGCCCGCGCGGCGAACCCGGACACGGTGCTGGCCCTGGTCTCCGCCTACCCGTACGCGCTCGACCACGCCGATCTGCCGGCCCTGCTGTGGACCGCGCACGGCGGCCAGGCGGCGGGCACCGCGCTGGCCCGCGTCCTCGCCGGGGACGTATCCCCCGCGGGCCGCCTCCCGCAGACCTGGTACGCCGGGGACGACGACCTTCCCAGCCTGCTCGACTACGACGTGATCAGCGGACGGCAGACCTATCTCTACTTCGAGGGGACTCCGCTGTTCCCCTTCGGACACGGCCTGTCCTACGCCTCGTTCGCCTACGCGGACCTTCACGTCCGCCGGGACACGGACGCGTTGACCCTCTCGTGCAAGGTCACCAACACCGCGACCGTGACCGCCGACGAGGTCGTCCAGCTCTACACCCGCGCGGTCGCCCCGTCCGTACCCCGACCGCGCCGCGAACTGGCGGCGCACCGGCGGGTCCGCCTCGCCCCGGGCGCCTCGGCCGCCGTCTCCTTCGAACTGCCGCTCTCCGCCCTGGAGTTCTGGGACGTGGCGCACGGCCGCCGGCGTCTGGAGCCGGGCCCGTACGAACTGCTGGTCGGCGCGTCCTGCGAGGACATCCGGCTCGGCGCGCGGGTCGAACTCGACGGCGAACCCGGCACTCCCCGCCCCGTCCGCGAACGCGGCCTGAACGCGGCCGACTTCGACGAGCAGCGGAACACCGGCATCGTCGACCGCACTAGGACGGCGGGCGACGCGGTCACCCCCGTGGACGGCGGCACGGGCGAACTCCTCTACCGGGACTGCGATTTCGGCGCGGGCGTCACCGGGATCGCCGTGGAGGTGGCGGGCGAGGGCGTGGTCGAGGTCATCCTGGACCGTGACCCGACAGCCTCCGCGATCCGGTCGGACGGGGCGTCGGCCGCCGAACCGCCGCCGGGCGGCAGGCCGGTCACCGAACTCACGGCGAGCGGAACGCGGGGGCCCTACGACTACCGCACCCTCACCGCCGCGTTCACCGCCGGCGGCGTGCACGACGTCCACCTCAGACTGCGCGGCCCCGTCCGGCTCGCGCACGTCGGCTTCTCCGGCTGAGGGTCCGGAGGAGCCGGCACAGGGGCCCGGCACCGGAAGGCATCGGTGCCGGGCCCCTTCCTTGACGACGTTAGCTGAAAACGATTGTCACTAGACATGTCGTTTTCGGTCACGTCCCGACAGACGGACGGCAGACAGACGGCAGACGGACGGCCGGAGCACGGGTGTCTTTGTGCTCTTTTAAGAACCGTTGGCCTTTTACCCGCCCTGAATTCACATAAAGCCGCACAGCGCGGTAAAGAAGTCGCCCGTCCCCCGCGAACCCGCCGTACCGTGCGTCGATTCGAAGGCCGGGTCCCGATACGGCAAGGGAATTGCCCCTGCCCGGATATCGCGCGAGGCGGCACCGGCACCGCCACCCCGTGTCCATTTCGGGTCGCAATGAGCCCCTCCGTTTTCCGTTATTCTGACGGCCGATAACAGCGGCACACGCCGGTTGAGGAGAACTCCCGGCGTGCGATGCCGTCAGACGTGGAGGGGCGTCCGAGGAATATGAGCAAGCGAAGAGTGTGGGTCACCGCCGCCGCGGTGACGGCGGCGCTGACCGGCGTCGCCGTCGTTCAGGGCTTTTCGGGGGGATCCGAGGGGAACGACGCGGGCCAGGACAAGCCGGTCACCGGACCGGTGCGGGCGCACGTGCGCTCCGCGGCGCTCCAGGTGAACGGCGACCACGCCGTGATCCCCCAGCACGACACCGCCCCGTTCAGTCTGGTGGGCCTGTCGTGGACGAAGCCGACAGCCGAACTGCCCGGCACCATCGAGGTCCGCGCCCGCAGCACCCGCAGCGGCGACTGGGGATCCTGGCGTTCCCTGGACGTCGGAGGCCACGGCGCCGCGGCGGAGGAGAGCCGGCACGGAGCCACCGAACCGGCCTGGGTGGGCACGTCGGACGGTGTGCAGGTGCGCGTCGACGGCAAGGGATCCGCGCTTCCGGCCGGACTGCGACTGGAGATGGTCGACCCGGGTGAGGGCACCGTCGCGAGGGGCCCGGCCCCCGTGGCGTATGCCACCGACGATCCCAGCGCCGAGGTGACCACGGCCGCGCCGGACACGACGACCACCGCACCGGAGGAGACCCAGACCACCACCGCCCCGCCGGTGGAGGACTCCTCGTCGCCCTCGCCCTCGGACAGCGTGTCGAGCGGCGCCCCGACGGCGACGGACACCCCCAGCGCCTCGGCCAGCGCCTCGGTCAGCGCCTCACCCACCGAGACGGTGCCGCCGGCGCCGACGTCGACGGCCCCGAAGCCCACCATCGTGAGCCGGGCCCAGTGGGGCGCCGACGAATCGATGAACGACGAAGCGCCCGGCTACGGCACGGAGATCAAGGCCGTCTTCGTCCACCACACCGTGGACGCCAACGACTACAGCTGCGCCGACTCCGCCGCCATGGTCCGCGCCATCCGCGCCTATCACATCGTGAGCAACGGGTGGAAGGACATCGGCTACAACTTCCTGGTGGACAAGTGCGGCACCATCTTCGAGGGCCGCAAGGGCGGTGTGGACCTGCCGGTGGTCGGGGCCCACAATCCGGGCTTCAACACCAACACCACCGGCATCGCCGTCCTCGGTGAGTACACCTCGATCGACGCTTCCGCCGCCGCCAAGGCCTCGGTCGCGCAGATCGCCGCATGGAAACTCGGTCAGTACGGCTACGACGCGACGGGCAAGGTCGACCTGACGGCCGGTATAGCCAACGGCAAGTTCGCGCTCGGCCAGACCGCGTCGTTCTACCGCATCTCGGGCCACCGCGACGGCTACTCCACCGAGTGCCCCGGCGACAAGCTGTACGCCTCCCTGTCCCAGATCCGCGCCCTGGCCGGCGGCCCCGTCACCGGGCTCGCCCTCAACCCCTTCACCGGCGTCGGTGTCTCCGGCACCACCGCCTACACCAAGAGCACCCTCACGGTGAACTGGACGACGACGACGCCGTCGGCCTTCATCCGGCGCTTCGAGGTGCTCGTGGACGGGAAGGCCGCCGCGACCGGCGGGCCGACCGCCACGTCCGCCCCGCTGACCCTCACCCCGGGCACGCACACCCTCGCCGTGCGCGTCACGCACATCTCGGGGAAGACCACGGTGACGCCCGACTCCACCGTGGTCGCCGAGACCACCGCGCCCTCCTTCACCACCAAGCCGTCCCTGTCGCTGCGCACCGGAACGGTCAACACCACCGCCGTCCCCGTGACGCTGAACTGGAAGGCCGCCGACAGCGGCGCGCTGAAGGAGGTCCGCCTGACCAAGCCGTCCGCGCAGAGCTACGGACCGACCGTCACCAGCGCCGCGCTGACCTCGGCCTCCGGCACGGCCGGCACCTGGTCGATGACCGCCTACGACTACGCCGGCAACACCGCCGCGGCCTCCGTCACGGCCACCCCGGTGATCCTTCAGGAGACGTCCGCCACCCGGACCGGCACCTGGACGGCCAAGTCCTCCAGCAGTTACCTGGGCGGCAAGTCCTACAGCAGCACGTCCAAGAACGCCTCGCTCACCTGGAAGTTCACCGGCCGCTCGGCGGCCTGGGTGGTCTCCCGCGCCACCGGCTCCGGCCAGGCGGACATCTACGTCGACGGCGTCAAGGCCACCACCGTGGACATGAAGTCGGCCACCACCGCGTACCGCGCGGTGCAGTGGACCAAGACCTGGTCCACGAGCGGCACCCACACGGTCAAGATCGTGGTCGTGGGCACCTCGGGGCGCCCGACCGTCACCACCGACGGACTCGTCTACCTCAAGTAGGCCCCTCACGCAGGACCCGGCCGTCCCTGAGCCGAGCGGCGCCCACGCGTCGCTCGGCACCGGGCCGGGGTGGTGCGCGCACCGGCCCGTGCGCTAACATGATCTTCAGCAGATCGGCGGAGATCACGCCGGTTCGCGATGCGTTGGTGGTCCAAGGAAAGACGTCCCGCTTCCTGCGGGGAAATGCAGGTGCAAGGCCTGCCCGGCGCTCCGTGAAGACCCTGTCCCGTGTTGTCCGGGACAGGGTCTTTTTCGATGTCCGGGCCTCGACCGGCCCCACCGCCGCCGCGGAACCCGGTGCTCGCGGCGCTCCGGGCCCGCGACGCCGGATACGCCGACGGCCGGAGCCCCCGCACACTCGGGCTCCGGCCGTCGGCCTCGATGAGGTTCTCGTCAGAGGGCGAGACCCGTCAGGACCAGCACACGCTCGTACGTGTAGTCGTCCATCGCGAACGTGACGCCCTCGCGGCCGACACCGGACTGCTTGGCGCCGCCGTACGGCATCTGGTCGGCACGGTAGGACGGCACGTCGCCGATCACGACGCCGCCCACCTCCAGGGCGCGGTGCGCGCGGAACGCGGTCTGCAGGTCGTGCGTGAACACGCCTGCCTGGAGGCCGTACTTGGAGCTGTTGACGGCGGCGAAGGCGGCTGCCTCGCCCTCCACCCTCTGCACGGTCAGGACCGGTCCGAAGACCTCCTCGCGGGAGATCGTGACATCGGCCGGCACATCGGCGAGGACGGTCGGCGCGTACGAGGCGCCGTCGCGCTTGCCACCGGTGAGCAGCGTGGCGCCGGCCTCGACGGCCTCGTCCACCCACGACTCGACGCGCTCGGCGGCGGCCTCGCTGACCAGCGGGCCGACATCCGTGGTGGCGTCGGACGGGTCGCCGGTGACCTGGGCCTCGACGGCGGCGACGATGCGCGGCAGCAGCCGCTCGTACACCGCGGCGTCCGCGATCACGCGCTGCACCGAGATGCAGGACTGGCCGCCCTGGTAGTTGGAGAAGGTCGCGATGCGGGTCGCGGCCCAGTCCAGGTCCGCGTCGCTCGCGAAGTCGGCGAGGACGACGGCCGCGCCGTTGCCGCCCAGCTCCAGCGTGCAGTGCTTGCGCGGCACCGAGTCCATGATCGCGTAGCCGACCGTCTCGGACCCGGTGAAGGAGATGACCGGAAGGCGCTCGTCCTGGACCAGGGCGGGCATCTTGTCGTTGGCGACCGGCAGGATGCTCCACGAACCGGCCGGGAGATCGGTCTCGGCCAGCAGGTCACCGATGATCAGACCGGACAGCGGGGTCGCGGGCGCCGGCTTCAGGATGATCGGGGCACCCGCGGCGATGGCCGGCGCGACCTTGTGGGCGCACAGGTTCAGCGGGAAGTTGAAGGGCGCGATACCGAGGACGACACCCTTGGGGAAGCGGCGCGTGAGGGCGAGCCGGCCCTGACCGCCCAGGTCGGTGTCGAGGCGCTGCGCCTCGCCGCCGTTGAAGCGGCGGGCCTCCTCCGCGGCGAACCGGAACACGGACACCGCGCGGCCGACCTCGCCCCGGGCCCACTTGATCGGCTTGCCGTTCTCGGCGGAGATGAGCTGCGCGATCTCCTCGGTGCGCTCGGCGAGACGGCGCGAGACGTGGTCGAGGGCGGCGGCGCGTACGTGGGCCGGGGTGGCGGCGAACTCGTCGCGCACGGCGTACGCGGCGGCCACGGCCTCCTCGACCTGGGCCTCGGTGGGCACGCTGACCTGCCCGACGACCCGGCCGTCCCACGGCGAGGTGACGTCGAACGTGGTGTCGCCGGTGGCCTGGCGGCCGGCGAGCCAGAAGGCGTGGGTGGCCCCCACAATTTCTTCCTGAGGCATGTGCGAGTCCCGGCCCTTCCGTATGGGGGTGACGACGAGGGTGTTTCTGGCGGTGCTGCGCTTTCCCGTCCACGGTAGGGCCGGGACCACGGTCGACGGTTTGTCCGGTGCGTAGCAGTCGGGGGGTGGGGTGCGCCGGTTTGGCCTGATCGCCCAGGGTCGCCGGACGACGGGGCCGAGGTGGCCCGTACCCCGTGCGGGAAGGTCACCGAGGCAACCGCGCCTCGTGCCTCATATCTCGTGCCCGATGCCCGATGCCCGGTGCTGATGTCCGATGCCCGATGCCCGATGCCTGCGCCGCGGGCCCGGGCCTCCTGCCCCGCGGCCCCATGACCCGTGGCCTCCTGCCCGTGACCCCGTACCTCATGACCCGTACCTCATGACCCGCGCCCCGCGGCCCGCGTGCCGGGCCCCGTGCCGCACGGCCGGGGGACCACCGCCGGAGGCGGTGGTCTCACTCTCCCGGCGTGGTCGTGGCCTTCAGGGCCAGCCAGAGTTCCATCCGGACGTCGGGATCGTCCAGCGATCGGCCGAGGATCTCCTCGACCCTGCGCATCCGGTAGCGCAGCGTGTGCCGGTGGACCCCCAGGTCGGCGGCCGCCGCGTCCCACTGGCCGTGGCGCGACAGCCACGCCCGCAGGGAGGCGACCAGGTCCCCGCGGCCGGTGGCGTCGTGATCGTGGAGCGCCCGCAGGAGCCCGTCCGCGAAGGCCCGCACCGCGTCGTCCGCGAGCAGCGGCAGAACGGACCCGGCCGCCAGTTCCTCGTGCTCGACGAGGAACCGGCCCCGCCGCCGGGCGACGGACAGGGCTTGTTCGGCCTGCTTGTAGGCGGCACGGGCGGCGATCGGACCCGCGGGCGCCGACAGCCCGACGACGAGTTCGTCCTCGATTCCGGCGGCTCCGGCGGCCCCGGCGGGCTGCTCGCGCGGGACGGCCCGCGCCGATTCCAGCACCAGGGCGTAGTCCCCGCAGGCCGCGACCGCGGCGCCGCCGTCCACCGCCAGGACGACCAGCCGCTCCCCGTCGGGCACCACGAGGACGGACTCCCCGGAACGCGCGGCGGCGGATTCGACGACCTCGGCGAGAGCGCCCAGCGGATCGCCGTTGACGTCGGGCACCGCGACGGGCGTCTTGGAGGGCGCGGCGGAGCCCGCGCGCGCGTGCCCCTCGGCGTGCGCCCGCCCGGCCGACGCGGACACCGACTCGGCGATGATCAGCCGGAACGGCGCGTCGAGCAGTTCGCCGTACAGGTCCCCGGCGACGGCGCGTGCGTGGTCGGACTCTCCCGCGAGCAGCATCCCCAGCACGGCCGCGCCGATCCGCTGTTCGGCGGCGTGCAGGGACCGCGAGCGTTCGGTGGTGAGCGTGAGCAGGGCGATCGCCGAGTGGACGGCGTAGCGCTCGGCGGTGCCGAGGGGCCCGGCGGTCCCGACGGCGAGCGCGGCGCGCGGCCTGCGTCCCGTTCCGAGGGAGTGCAGTTCGACGCGGTCCTCCCCGCCGACCACCGAGCTCGCGGGCGCGGGCCGTTCGCGCAGCCGCTCCACGTCCGGGGTGAGCCGCGCGGCACGGCGCCCCGCCCAGTCCGGCGCGGTGGCGACGACGGCACCGGACGCGTCGTAGAGCGCGGCCCAGCCGTCGACCTGTCCGGCGAGTGCGCCGAGCAGGCCCTCCGGTCCGCCGTTCAGCGCCTGCTTGGTGAGTTCGCGCTGTGCGGCGAACCCGGCGGTGACGGCCCGGTACTGATCCGCGGCGATGGCGGCGGACACGGCCTTGCTGATGGCGAGGAAGGGGGTGCGCCGGGGCACTTCGAGGAGCGGCAGCCCCGCCTCGTCGGCGGCGTCGACGAGCGCCTTCGGGATCTCGTCGTAGTTGACCCCGACGGCGAAGCCGATCCCGACGACTCCGGCACCGGCCAGCCGCTTCACGTAGCGCCGCATGACGTCGGGATCGTCCGCGTCCAGCTTCAGCGCCGTGATCAGCAGCAGCTCCCCGCCCTCCATGTACGGCACGGGGTCGGCGAGCTCGCTGACATGGGCCCAGCGGACGGGCACGTCCAGGCGGTCCTCGCCCGCGCGCACCGTGAGCTTGAGCGCGGAGTGGTGGACGAGCGAGGCGAGCGTGGGGGGCATGATGCCTTCAGGTCGGTGTGATCTCTGTGATCTTTTGGCCGCGGCGTATGAACGGCCTCTGTCGATTCTGCCTCACCGTACGGTCGCCGCGTACGTTCCCGTCCATATGTCCTGGTCAGCCCCGCAGCCGTCCGTCAGCCCCGCAGGTCCACCAGCAGGGGCGGGGTGTGTTCGCCCTTCACGCTGGTCAGCGACAGCACCGCGTGGCCGGGCGGCACCGCGTGGGCCAGTTCGGACGCGGACCAGCGCTCCCGCTCGACCTGGCGCACGGTGACGGCGTCGGTGGTCACGGCCTTGCCGGTCACCAGCTTGCGCAGCGCGTGGATGGCCCGGGTCATGGGCTGGTCGGCGAAGACGGTGTGCTGGGCCACGTCGCGCGCCTCCACCCACTCGGTGCCCCAGGACTCGGCGAAGCGGCCGCCGTCCCACGTCGTGACGCCGGAGAAGGCCATGCGGCAGCCGACCGCTCCGTACAGCGGACCGTGCAGTGCCTCGGGGATGTCCCCGATCGTTCGCAGGGCGAGGACCACTCCCGCGTTCTGCGCCCGGAAGCCCTGGATGCGGCGGACCGTCTCGGCGGTCAGGGCCCCGGTCGCGTCGTCGAGCACCAGGCAGGCGAAGTGCCCGCGCTCGCCGCCGCCGCGGACGACGGCGGCGAACTGGGCGAGCAGCAGCCGGGTGATCAGCTGGGACGCCTCTTCGTAACCACGTTCCGGGAGGTCGATCCGGACGCGCAGCGGATGATGGGCGACCGCCCGGAGCGAGAACGGCCGGGCGCTCCCGCCCGCGCCGAAGAAGTCCGCGAAGACGGGCCGGTCCAGCAGCGCCAGCCGGTCGGCCAGCGCCGGGCCCGGGTCGTTGGCGCCGCCCGTCTGCCGCAGCCGCGCCTCCAGTTCACGGAGCATCGCGGGGTGCCCCCCGGCCGACAGTCCCTGCCGCAACGGCTCCAGTACGGCGGGCACGCCTTCGAGCAGTTCGCGCAGCACGGGAATCGTCGGGAACGTGCCGTGCACGGCGCGGTAGGGGCCGAGGAGCTGGGCGAGTGCGGTGGCGGCACGCCGGACGTCGACGCTGTCGACGCTCCCGACCAGGCCCTCCGCGAGAAACGCGGCCGCCTCGTCGGGGTCGTCGGAGTCGGCGTACAGGTCCAGGTCATGGACCGACTCCGGATGGCCGAGCTTCACGACGACGTCGTACGACGTGTCCGGGCCGACCGGCGTCCCGGTGGCGGCCACCACGACGACCGCGCACCGGGCGGTGAGTGCCTGCAGCCCCAGCGACTCGACGACCGGCCTGACGAGATGGCGTGTCTTCCCGGAGCCCGCCGGTCCGACCGCGAGGAGCGAGGTGCCGAGGGTCGCCGGATCGAGGGCGGCACCGGCGCCGGAGTAGGCGAGCGGGGTGCGTTCCCGGGCGACCCACCGGCCGAGCCGCACCTGGGCCGCGAGCAGGTCGTGGGAGGCGGCGCGGGAGGGCAGATCGCGGTCTCCGGACGGATGGGTCCAGGCCGCGGCGCCCCGGCGCAGCACGGAGTCGCTGAAGACGGCGAGCTGTCCGTCCCGCTTCGCCGAGGTCCAGGCACGCAGGATCCTCGCGCAGTCCACGTCGTTCATACGGCCGGTCAGCACCTCGGAGGACAGCAGTTCCGCCGCTTTGTGCTGTCCGGTCGCCCTCAGCTCGGGCCATTCGGCCGGAGGGCCGGACGTCTCCGCGGGCTCGGCCGAGGCGGCCGGCGTGCCCGCCGGAGCCGGCCGCGAGCCGAACCGCTCCTTGGCGAGCGGCCACCATCCGCCCAGCTTGGCGAAGGGCAGCAGGACCAGCACGGTGATCAGCGTGTAGACGCCGTAGCTGAGAGCGAGCGACTGGAACACATCGTCCCCGCCGGCGATCAGCGCCACGAGGGACAGCACCGGGTTGACGACGGGCAGGGGGTCCCACCCGACGCCCGGGAAGGCGTCCGGCCAGACGAACGTCAGGGTCACCAGGGCCGCCAGGGCCGCGATGACGGCCCGGCCGGGCTGCGCTCGCCTGACGACGAAGTGGTGGGCGACCTCGCGCCAGCTTCCGAGACGGCCCATCGCGTAGATCAGCGCGCCGAAGAAGAGACCGTCGTAGACGACGATGGCGTCCACGCCCTGCCAGGACTTCGGGGAGGTCGTCCCGCCCCACCACCAGTCGCCCGGCGTGAACAGTTTCAGCACGACGAGCTGATAGGGAACGGCCCCCCGGCGCCACAGCGACCAGACGATCAGCCCGATCACCAGGGGGATCACCAGGCCGACGATCGTCACGGAGGCGAGCCGCTTCCGCTCCTTCGGCTCCCGGGGGGCGACGTATCCGTACCGCCAGATCCCCAGTGCGGCGTCGGGGCGCGGCGCGTTGAGCCAGTCGCGCACGGCCGGCCGGGGCGACGCCGCCTGGCCCGGCACGGACGGCGGTCCCGAGGGCCTGGGCGGAGCACCGCCGGGAGTGGCGGGAGTCCCGGGGGGCGCGGCCGGACGAGGCACGGGATCGGCATGCGTGCCACGTGCGTCGCGCGTACCGTCGAAGTCCATCGTGTGCGCCCCCTGACCAGCCAGTCCGCTTGTCGCTCTCAGGCCAATCTAGTGGTCCCGCGGGGGGAGTTCACCGTTTACGCGGCCGGGCCGGCCGCGGCGGCGGGCCGCGTCGGACCGGCTCCTCTATGTCCACCGCGGACAACCGATTCCTCCGACAGCGCCCACATGGCGCATGCCGACCCCCCCTTCTCGGCTCTAGCCTGCGTGGAAAGAAGGCAAGTGTCCGAAAACCCCCCGCCCGGACCACCCCGCGTTCGCCGGGGACCGTCCGGTTCGCAAGATCATCAGGGAGCCCCTCATGACCGCACTTCCGCAGGAGCGCCGCGTCGTCACCGCCATTCCCGGCCCGAAGTCGCAGGAGCTGCAGGCCCGCCGCACCGCCGTGGTCGCGGCCGGTGTGGGGTCGGTGCTCCCTGTCTTCACCACGCGCGCCGGCGGCGGGATCATCGAGGACGTAGACGGCAACCGGCTCATCGACTTCGGCTCCGGCATCGCCGTGACGTCGGTCGGCGCGAGCGCCGAGGCCGTCGTGCGCCGGGCCTCCGCCCAGCTCCAGGACTTCACCCACACCTGTTTCATGGTCACGCCGTACGAGGGGTACGTAGCCGTCGCCGAGGCGCTCGCCGAGCTGACCCCGGGTGACCACGCCAAGAAGTCCGCCCTGTTCAACTCGGGCGCCGAGGCCGTCGAGAACGCCGTCAAGATCGCCCGCGCGTACACCAAGCGCCAGGCCGTCGTCGTCTTCGACCACGGCTACCACGGCCGGACGAACCTCACGATGGCGCTGACCGCCAAGAACATGCCGTACAAGAACGGCTTCGGCCCGTTCGCGCCCGAGGTCTACCGCGTGCCGGTGGCCTACGGCTACCGCTGGCTGACCGGCCCGGAGAACGCCGGTGCCGAGGCGTCCGCGCAGGCCATCGACATGATCAACAAGCAGATCGGCGCCGACAACGTCGCCGCGATCATCATCGAGCCGGTGCTCGGCGAGGGCGGCTTCATCGAGCCCGCGAAGGGCTTCCTGCCGGCCATCAGCCAGTTCGCCAAGGACAACGGCATCGTGTTCGTCGCGGACGAGATCCAGTCCGGCTTCTGCCGTACCGGCCAGTGGTTCGCCTGCGAGGACGAGGGCATCGTCCCGGACCTGATCACCACCGCCAAGGGCATCGCGGGCGGTCTGCCGCTCGCCGCCGTGACGGGCCGCGCCGAGATCATGGACGCCGCGCACTCCGGCGGCCTGGGCGGCACCTACGGCGGCAACCCGGTGGCCTGCGCCGGTGCGCTCGGCGCGATCGAGACGATGAAGGAGCTCGACCTCAACGCCAAGGCGAAGCACATCGAGTCGGTCATGAAGACCCGCCTCGGCGCCATGGCCGAGAAGTTCGACATCATCGGCGAGGTTCGCGGACGCGGCGCCATGATCGCCATCGAGCTGGTCAAGGACCCCGCCACCAAGGAGCCGAACCCGGAGGCGGCCGGCGCGCTCGCCAAGGCCTGCCACCAGGAGGGCCTGCTGGTCCTGACCTGTGGCACCTACGGCAACGTCCTCCGCTTCCTGCCCCCGCTGGTCATCGGCGAGGACCTCCTGAACGAGGGCCTCGACATCATCGAGCAGGCCTTCTCGCGCATCTGACGCCCGAGACACCGCGGCGCCGGAGTCCGGGATACCGTCCCAGGGGCGGATTCCGCCCGGTTCCGGTGCCGCGGCGTTCCGGGTCGGGGCGTGTGAAGAAGGTGTGCGAGGTGCATGGCGGGACGCGATTCCTCCTGTCGGAGCCGCACACCCTGCCGTAGGTTCTAACCAGATCAGCGATACACCCGCCCACAGGGGACTGTGGGTGACACCGGGCCGAGGCTTCCCCGGCCTCGCCCTGGCCGTGCCCTCGCGCACACACCCGGAGCTTCCGGCTCCGGTTCTCCTCACCGATCGGACAGTCGCCCGCCCCAAACCCCCCGGGGCGCGCGGCATTCCGGTCCGGTCGGCCGCCTCGGAACCACCCCCCCTGTTCCGGGGCGGCCGACCCCCCTTCTTCCCTCCTCCTCCGCCGGGCCCGTTCTTCGGCCCGCCGAGGCGGGCGGGTGGTGCCGCGACAGCGTCGGACAATGGCAGGCTGTCCCCCATGCCCCGCTCGCCCCTCCTGTTCGGCCTGCCCGCCCTCTGCTTCCTGCTCATCACCTGGCAGGTCCTGGCGGGCGGCCCGCTGGTGAGCCTGGACCGGCGGATCAGCGGCGCCGTCGTCCACCCGGACCGGTTCTCCGAGGTGCTCGCCGACCTGGGCAGTGTCCAGGTGGCGGTTCCGGTCCTCGCCCTGACGCTGCTGTACGTCGCCCTGCGAGGCCGCGCCACCGGTCTGGACCGCTGGTGGCTGCCCCCGGCCGCCGCCGCGGTCCTGATGGCCCTCGTCCCCGCGGTGATCGTGCCGCTGAAGAACCTCGTCGCCCGGCCGGGCCCCCCGGTCATGGGACCCGGCACCGGCTTCTATCCCTCGGGACACACCGCCACCGCCGCCATCGCGTACGGCGCCGCGACGCTGCTCCTCCTCCCCCTGCTCCGCACCGCGGGTGCCCGCGGCGCGCTGCTGAGCGTCTGTGCGGCCGTGAACGCGTGCGTGGCTTTCGGCCTGGTCAGGCGCGGCTACCACTGGCCACTGGATGTGGTGGCCAGTTGGTGCCTCTGCGCGGTGCTGCTGTACTCCCTGCGGCTGTTCGTCAGCCGAAGTACGCGTCGAAGTTCCGCGAGAACTCCCATCCTCCGAACCGGTCCCAGTTGACCGACCAGGTCATCAGGCCGCGCAGGCCCGGCCAGGTGCCGTGGGTCGCGTACGAGCCGCAGTTCGTCTTCTTCGTGAGGCAGTCGAGCGTCTTGGTGACCTCGGCCGGGGCCACATAGCCGTTTCCGGCGTTGGTGGTGGCGGGCATGCCGATCGCTATCTGGTCGGGGCGCAGGGGCGGGAAGACGTTGTTCGCGTCACCCGCGACCGGGAAGCCCGTCAGCAGCATGTCGGTCATCGCGATATGGAAGTCGGCACCGCCCATGGAGTGGTACTGGTTGTCGAGGCCCATGATCGACCCGGAGTTGTAGTCCTGGACGTGCAGCAGCGTCAGGTCGTCACGCAGCGCGTAGATCACCGGGAGGTAGGCGCCGGCGCGGGGGTCCTGGCCGCCCCACTTCCCGGTCCCGTAGTACTGGTACCCGAGCTGGACGAAGAACGTCTCCGGGGCCATGCTCAGGACGAACTTCGACCCGTACTTGGCCTTCAGGGTCTTCAGGGCCGAGATGAGGTTGACGATCACCGGGGTGGTCGGGCTCTTGAAGTTCGTGTCGCTCGCGTCCAGGGAGAGCGAGTGGCCCTCGAAGTCGATGTCGAGGCCGTCCAGACCGTAGGTGTCGATGATCTTCGAGACCGAGGAGACGAAGGTGTCGCGGGCGGCCGTGGTGGTGAGCTGGACCTGGCCGTTCTGGCCGCCGATCGAGATCAGCACCTTCTTGCCTGCCGCCTGCTTGGCCTTGATCGCCGCCTTGAAGTCGGCGTCGCTCTCCACCGTTGCGCACTCGGTGACGGGGCAGCGGTTGAAGCGGATGTCGCCCGAGGTGGCGGAGGTCGGCTCACCGAAGGCCAGGTCGATGACGTCCCAGCTGTCGGGCACGTCGGCCATGCGCGTGTAGCCGGCGCCGTTGGCGAAGCTCGCGTGGAGGTAGCCGACGAGGGCGTGCGTGGGCAGGTCGGAGGAGCCTCCGCCGCCCCCGCCGGAGCCCGCCGAGGTGGTCGCGGTGACCGCGGCCGACTTCGCCGACTCGCCCGCCGCGTTCGTCGCGGCCACCTGGAAGGAGTACGCGGTGGACGCGGACAGACCGCTCACGGTCGCCGAGGTGCCGGTGGCCGTCTGGACCTTCGCTCCGTCGCGGTAGACGGCGTACCCGGTCGCGCCGGGCACCGCCGTCCAGGACAGGCCGACCGCCGAGGAGGTGACCGTGCCGACCGTCAGTCCGGTGGGCGCGGCCGGCGGCTGCCCGGCGTCGACGCCGGGGCCGGTCAGCGAGAGGTCGTCGGCGTAGTAGGTGCCGGTGCCGTACCAGCCGTGCGTGTAGATCGTGACCTGGGTGGTGGCGGCGCCGGTGCGGAAGGTGGTGCTCAGCTGCTGCCAGTCGGCGGCGGACGGGGTCCAGGTGCTGACGTCGGTCGTACCCGTGCCGGTCGCGCCCAGGTAGACGTAACTGCCGCGGACGTATCCGGAGAGGGTGTACTGCGCGTCGGGCTGCACGGTCACGGTCTGCGAGCACTGCGCGTAGTCGCTGCCGGCCGGGGTCGCCATCAGCGCCGAACTTCCGCTTCGGACGGGGGAATTGACGGTGCTCGCCGCCGTACAGGTCCAGCCGGTCAGGCCCGACTCGAATCCGCCGTTCCTGGCGAGGTCCGCGTCGGCCGCACGGGCGGCGGACGAGAGCACGACCAGGCCGGGGACGGCCAGGGCGGTGGCCGTACACACGGCGAGCAGCCTTCGGCGACCGCGCGCGAACGGTCTGTTGTGTCTGATGGGATCCACGACTGCCTCCGGGCATGGGGGAGTTGGAGGATGGGGCGCGCCCAACTTGGTCCAGACCAATTCGGTTGTCAAGTCCTCCGGCAGGCAACGGAGTTCGGACCGCCACCGAGCCGACTTCCGAACGGTCGAACGCGCCGGCTCCCGGGCCTTCACCGCCCCGGCTCCTGGACGGTCACGCCTCGGCTCCCGGACGGTCACCGCGCCGCCTGCCGGACGGCTGCTGCGCCGCCTTCCGGACCGCCAGCGGGCCGCCCTCCCGGCCGTCACCGGGCCCGGCTCCCGGACCTTCGCCGGACCGCCACCGGGGGAGGACTTCGGACGGCCGCCGGGCACGGACCCTCACCCCCGTCGGTCCTCGTTGCCGGCGAGGCCCGCCGCGGCCTCGTGCATGGCCAGTTCGAGCAGGGCCGGGTCGGTGAGCGTGCCCGAGCCGTCCGGCGGGACCAGCCAGCGGACCCCGCCGGTGGACCGCCCCGGGTAGGGCACCACGATCCAGGTGCCGTGACCCGCTGTGCGCACCCCCGTGCCGAGCCATCGGGCCGCGGTGCCCGCGGGCACGAAGAAGCCCATCCGGGCGTCGCCGAAGTCGACGAGCACCGGACCGGGTTGGTCGATGACCCGGGTCAGTACGTCGAGGGTCGGATAACCGAGCTCGGCGGGCAGAATGAGGACGTCCCAGGCCCTTCCCGCAGGCAGCAGCGCGATCCCGCGGGGATTGCGCTCCCACTCCCAGCGGCAGGCCTCGGGATCCGGTGCCACGGATGTCAGCCACTCGACCGCCGCCTTGGGCCCTGTCATGACGGAACCTCCCTCTCGTGTCGACGCTGTTCGCGTCACAGAGGAGAGGGAGGTCAGGGCCGGTCATTACGCGAGTTCCGGCTACCAGTTGACAAAGATTCAGGAAGCCGCCCGACGCCGGGCGCGCCGGTGGATCAGGTCCGGGCCCGCACGCCGGTGGACGTGCGGGCGCGAGCCTCAGCTGTCGAAGCCGAGGCCCAGTTTGTCCATCGTCTTCAGCCACAGGTTGCGCCGGCCGCCGTGCGTGTCCGCCCGGGCCAGCGACCACTTGGTGAGCGCGATGCCGGTCCAGGCGAACGGCTCGGGCGGGAACGGGAGCGGCTTCCGGCGGACCATCTCCAGCTCGGTGCGTTCGGTGCGCTCCCCCGCGAGCAGGTCGAGCATCACATCCGCGCCGAACCGGGTGGCGCCCACACCGAGGCCCGTATAGCCCGCCGCGTAGGCGACCTTGCCCCCGTGTGCGCTGCCGAAGAAGGCCGAGAACCGCGAGCAGGTGTCGATCGCGCCGCCCCAGGCGTGGGAGAAACGGACGCCCTCGAGCTGCGGGAAGCAGGTGAAGAAGTGCCCGGCGAGCTTGGCGTACGTCTCGGGGCGGTCGTCGTGCTCGGCGTTCAGCTGGCCGCCGTAGGGGTAGATCGCGTCGTAGCCGCCCCACAGGATCCGGTTGTCGGCCGACAGCCGGAAGTAGTGGAACTGGTTGGCCGAGTCGCCGAGCCCCTGGCGGTTCTTCCAGCCGACGGACGCGAGCTGGTCGGCGCTCAGCGGCTCGGTCATCAGCGCGTAGTCGTAGACCGGGACGGTGTACGGGCGGACACGCTTGACCAGGTTCGGGAAGATGTTGGTGCCGAGGGCCACCCGGCGGGCCCGGACCGAGCCGTACGGCGTGCGGACGGCCATGCCGGCGCCGGACGGCTTCAGCGCGAGGGCGGGCGTGTGCTCGTACACCCGCACTCCGAGCTCCACGCACGCCCGCTTCAGACCCCAGGCCAGTTTCGCGGGGTGGAGCATGGCGACACCGCGGCGGTCGTGCAGCCCGGCCAGGAAGGTCGGGGAGTCCACCTGCTCCCGTACGGCCTCGGTGTCGAGGAACTCGATGCCCTCGGCGAGGCCCGCGCGCTCCAGCTCCTGGTGCCAGTCGCGCAGTTCGGCCGCCTGGTGCGGCTCGGTGGCGACGTCGATCTCACCGCTGCGCTCGAAGTCGCAGTCGAGGGAGTAGCGGGCGACGGCCGCCTCGATCTCGTCGAGGTTGCGGGCGCCCAACTCCTCCAGCTTCCCGATCTCGTCCGGCCAGCGGGTGAGCCCGTTGGACAGGCCATGGGTGAGGGACGCGGCGCAGAAGCCGCCGTTGCGGCCCGAGGCGGCCCAGCCCACCTCGCGGCCCTCCACCAGGACGACATCCCGCCCGGGGTCACGCTCCTTGGCGATCAGCGCGGTCCACAGTCCGCTGTAGCCGCCGCCGACGACGAGCAGGTCGCAGGTCTCGGCGCCGGTGAGCGCGGGCTCGGGGCGTGGTCTGCCGGGGTCGTCCAGCCAGTACGGGACCGGCTGGGCGTCGGAAAGGGATTTCGTCCACTGATTACCACGGGTCATGGCGCTTGGGGCCATGATTTCAACTCCCTACAAAGGTGACGAGCGTTATGCCTTTTGCCTGTTCCGGCGATTTCCGATGATCATTCCGAACAGGACGAAGAGTACGGCGACGAGGAACATGGCCGTACCGATGACGTTGATCTGAACGGGTGTTCCGCGCTGTGCCGAACCCCAGACGAACATGGGGAACGTGACGGTCGAGCCCGCGTTGAAATTGGTGATGATGAAATCGTCGAAGGAGAGCGCGAAGGCGAGCAGCGCGCCCGCGGCGATTCCGGGGGCCGCGATGGGCAGGGTGACGCGCAGGAAGGTCTGCGCGGGGCCGGCGTAGAGGTCCTGGGCCGCCTGTTCCAGCCTCGGGTCCATCGACATGACACGGGCCTTGACGGCCGTCACGACGAAGCTGAGGCAGAACATGATGTGGGCGATCAGAATCGTCCAGAAGCCGAGCTGCGCGCCCATGTTGAGGAACAGGGTGAGCAGCGAGGCGGCCATGACGACCTCGGGCATCGCCATCGGCAGGAAGATCAGCGAGTTCACGGCGCCGCGCGCGCGGAAGCGGTAGCGGACCAGCGCGAAGGCGATCATCGTGCCGAGGACGGTGGCCCCGATCGTCGCCCAGACGGCGATCTGGAGGCTGAGCCCGAGCGAGCCGCACATGTCGGCGACGCCGCACGGGTCCTTCCAGGCGTCCGTGGAGAACTGCTGCCACTCGTAATTGAAGCGCCCCTTCGGTTTGTTGAAGGAGAACACGGTGACGACGATGTTCGGCAGCAGCAGATAGGACAGCGTCAGCAGTCCCGCGATCACGACGAGATGGCGCTTGAGCCAGTTGACGAAGGGCATTTAAACCAGATCCTCCGTCCCGGACCGGCGGATGTAGACCGTGACCATGAGGAGAATCGCGGCCATGAGAATGAAGGAGAGCGCGGCGGCCGTCGGATAGTCCAGGATCCTCAGGAACTGGGTCTGGATGACGTTGCCGATCATGCGGGTGTCGGTCGAGCCGAGGAGCTCGGCGTTGACGTAGTCACCGGCCGCCGGGATGAAGGTCAGCAGCGTTCCGGAGACCACGCCCGGCATCGACAGCGGGAAGGTGACCTTGCGGAAGGTCGTCCAGGGCCTGGCGTACAGGTCGCCCGCGGCCTCGTGCAGCCGGCCGTCGATGCGCTCCAGCGAGGTGTAGAGCGGGAGGATCATGAACGGCAGGAAGTTGTACGTCAGACCGCACACCACGGCCAGTGGTGTCGCGAGGACGCGGTCGCCCGCGGTCCAGCCGAGCCAGTCGGTGACGCTCAGGACGTGCAACGAGTTCAGCACGTGCACGACCGGGCCGCTGTCGGCGAGGATCGTCTTCCAGGCCAGGGTGCGGATCAGGAAGCTGGTGAAGAAGGGCGCGATCACCAGGATCATGATCAGGTTGCGCCAGCGGCCCGCGCGGAAGGCGATCAGATAGGCCAGCGGGTAGCCGAGCAGCAGGCACAGGACCGTGGCGGCGGCCGCGTAGGAGACCGAGCGCAGGAACTGCGGCCAGTACTCGGCGAGCGAGTCCCAGTAGGTCGCGAAGTGCCAGGTGACCTTGTAGCCCTCCTCCAGGGAGCCCGTCTGCACGGACGTGGAGGCCTGGTAGATCATCGGCAGCGCGAAGAAGACGACCAGCCAGAGCAGACCGGGCAGCAGCAGCCAGTACGGGACCAGGCGGCCACGCTTTTTGGGCGGCTTCCGGGTGGGCTCCGGCGCGATCGGTGGCGCCTCCACCTCGGTGACGGTGGCCATCAGGCGGCCTCCTCCTCGGCCAGATCGACGCCCGCATCGATGTCCTGGGCGGCGTCGAGGCCGAAGGTGTGCGCCGGGCTCCAGTGCAGGACGACGTCCGCGCCGGGGACCAGGCGGGAGTCCCGGTCGATGTTCTGGGCGTAGACCTCGAACTCGGGGCAGACGGCGCTGTCGATGACGTACTGCGTGGAGACGCCGATGAAGCTGGAGTCGGCGATCTTGCCGGTGATCCGGTTGCGGCCGGCGGGTATCTCGCCCGCGTCGTCGGCGTGCGTGAGGGAGATCTTCTCCGGACGGACACCGACGAGCACCTTGCCGCCGGCCTGCGCCGGGGCGGAGCATCGCGCCTGGGGCAGCACCAGCTTGCCGCCGCCCGCCTTGAGCACGATGTCGTCGCCGCTGCGGGAGTCGACCTCGGCCTCGATGAGGTTGGAGGTGCCGAGGAAGTTGGCGACGAAGGTGGTGTTCGGGTTCTCGTAGAGGTCGGCGGGCGCGCCGAGCTGTTCGACACGGCCCGCGTTCATCACGGCGACCGTGTCGGCCATGGTCATGGCCTCCTCCTGGTCGTGCGTGACATGGACGAAGGTGATGCCGACCTCGGTCTGGATGCGCTTGAGCTCCAGCTGCATCTGACGGCGCAGCTTGAGGTCGAGGGCGCCGAGGGGCTCGTCCAGGAGCAGCACCTTGGGATGGTTGATCAGCGCACGGGCGACCGCGACGCGCTGCTGCTGGCCGCCGGAGAGCTGGTGGGGTTTCTTGCGCGCCTGCTCACCGAGCTGGACGAGGTCGAGCATGTCCTCGACCTGCTTCTTGACGCTCTTGATCCCGCGCCGGCGCAGGCCGAAGGCGACGTTCTCGAAGATGTCCAGGTGCGGGAAGAGCGCGTACGACTGGAAGACGGTGTTCACCGGCCGCTTGTACGGCGGCAGATGCGTCACCTCCTGGTCGCCGAGGTGCACGGTGCCGGAGGAAGGTTCCTCCAGACCGGCGATCATGCGCAGGGTGGTGGTCTTGCCGCAGCCCGAGGCGCCGAGCAGGGCGAAGAAGGAGCCCTGTGGCACGGTCAGGTCGAGCGGCTGCACGGCGGTGAAGGAGCCGTAGGTCTTGCTGATCCCGGTGAGGCGGACATCGCCGCTGTTCTCTGTCGTCATCATCATCACGCCCCTGTGAGCTTCGCGAACTTCTCTTCGTAGGCGGTCTCTTCCTTCTGGCTCAGTGCTCGGAAGGAGTGGGACCTGGCCTGCATGGCCTTGTCGGGGACGATCAGCGGGTTGTTCGCCGCGTCCTGGTCGATCTTGGCAAGGTAGGGCTTCACGCCCTCGACCGGTGTCGCGTAGTTGATGTACGCGGCGAGCTCGGCGGCCTGCTGGGGCTCGTAGTAGAAGTCGATCAGCCGCTCGGCGTTCGTCTTGTGACGCGCCTTGTTGGGGACCAGCAGGTTGTCGGTCGACGTCAGGTAGCCGCTGTCGGGGATGACGAAGTCGACGTCCGGGCTGTCGTTCTTGAGCTGGACGATGTCGCCGGCCCAGGCGACACAGGCCGCGATGTCGCCCTTGGTCAGGTCGGACGTGTAGTCGTTGCCCGTGAAGCGGCGGATCTGGCCCTTGTCGACGGCCTTCTGGAGCCGGGCGATCGCCGCGTCGAAGTCGTCGTCGGTGAACTTCGCCGGGTCCTTGCCCATGTCGAGCAGGGTCATGCCCATGGTGTCGCGCATCTCGGACAGGAAGGAGACGCGGCCCTTCAGCTTCGGGTTGTCGAGGAGGTCGGAGACCGACTTCACCTCGATCCCGTCGAGCGCCTTCTTGTTGAAGGCGACGATGGTGGGGATGCCCTGCCACGGGTACGAGTAGGCGCGTCCCGGGTCCCAGTCGGGGTTGCGGAACTGCGACGACAGGTTGGTGTAGGCGTGCGGCAGGTTGGAGGGGTCGAGTTTCTGCACCCAGCCCAGGCGGATCACGCGCGCGGCCAGCCAGTCGGTGAGGACCATCAGGTCGCGGCCGGTGTCCTGGCCCGCGGCGAGCTGCGGCTTGATCTTGGCGAAGAACTCGTTGTTGTCGTTGATGTCCTCGGTGTACTTGACCGAGATTCCCGTCCGCTTGCGGAAGGTGTCCAGCGTCGGATGGTGCTTGCCGCTGTCGTCGAGGTCGATGTACTCGGTCCAGTTGGAGAAGTTGAGGGTCTTCTCCGTGGCCGAGTGGTCCTGGGCGGACGTGCCGCCCTGTGTCCTGCCCGCCGCGGGGATCCCACAGGCGCTCAGCGCCCCGAGACCGCCGACGGCCAGCGCGCCGCCTGCCGAGGCGCGCAGCAGTGACCGGCGGGTGAGGGACGCCCTGCCGTTCCGGAAGCTGCGCCGCAGGGCGGCCAGTTGCACCGGGGACAGGCGTTCGGGCTCGTACTGCTCCATGCTCTGATGCCCTTTCGGAAGGGTCGCGGCCGTGGTCGCGGCCTGGTGTGCCACAGGGCCGTAGCCGGTCGGTCGGCTACGGCCGGTCCCCGAAGACCGTGCGGTGCCAGTCCTTCCTGGCGACCGCGGTGTTGTCGAACATGACGTGCTTGACCTGCGTGTACTCCTCGAAGGAGTAGGCGGACATGTCCTTGCCGAAGCCGGAGGCCTTGTAACCGCCGTGCGGCATCTCGCTGATGATCGGAATGTGGTCGTTGACCCAGACGCAGCCGGCCTTGATCTCGCGGGTCGCGCGGTTGGCGCGGTAGACATCGCGGGTCCAGGCGGAGGCCGCGAGTCCGTACGGTGTGTCGTTGGCCAGCGCGATGCCCTCGTCGTCGGTGTCGAAGGGGAGCACCACGAGCACCGGGCCGAAGATCTCGGCCTGCACGATCTCGCTGTCCTGCCCGGCGTCGGCGACGAGCGTGGGCGCATAGTACGCGCCGCTCTTGAGCTCGCCCTGGGGGGCCTCACCGCCGGTGACCACGCGCGCGTAGCCGCGGGCCCGGTCGACGAATCCGGCGACGCGGTCGCGCTGGGCGTGCGAGATCAGCGGGCCGAGGTCGGTGTCGGACGCGAAGGGATCGCCCACGCGGACGCTCGCCATCAGGGCGCCGGTGCGCTCCACGAACGCCTCGTAGAGCGGCCGCTGCACGTACGCGCGCGTGGCGGCCGTGCAGTCCTGGCCCGTGTTGATGAGCGAGCCGGCGACCGCGCCGTGCACGGCGGCCTCGAGGTCGGCGTCGTCGAAGACGAGGAAGGGGGCCTTGCCGCCGAGTTCCAGGTGGAGGCGCTTGACGGTCGAGGTGGCGATCTCGGCGACGCGCCTGCCGACGGCGGTCGACCCGGTGAAGGAGGTCATGGCGACGTCGGGGTGCCCGACGAGATGCTCACCGGCCTCCTTGCCCAGCCCGGTGACGATGTTGATGACCCCGTCCGGGATGCCCGCGTGGGTGGCCGCCTCGGCGAACAGCAGCGAGGTGAGCGGGGTCAGTTCGGCGGGCTTCAGCACGATCGTGTTGCCGGCCGCGACGGCCGGGAGGATCTTCCAGGCGGCCATCTGGAGCGGGTAGTTCCAGGGCGCGATGGAGCCGACGACGCCGATGGGTTCGCGGCGTACGTAGGAGGTGTGGTCGCCGGAGTACTCACCGGCCGACTGGCCCTGCAGATGCCGGGCGGCACCCGCGAAGAACGCGGTGTTGTCGATCGTTCCCGGCACGTCGAACTCGCGGGTCAGCTTGAGCGGCTTCCCGCACTGCAGCGACTCGGCCTGGGCGAACTCCTCGGCACGCTCGGCGAGCACGGCGGCGAAGCGGTGCAGCGCGTCGGAACGCTCCCCGGGGGTGGTGCCCGCCCAGCCGGGGAACGCCGCGCGGGCGGCCGCGACGGCCGCGTCCACGTCGGCGGTGCTCGCCAGCTCGTACGTGTACACCTCCTCGCCCGTGGCGGGGTTCACGACGGCGTGCGTACGACCGGAGGTGCCCTTGGTGAGACGTCCTCCGATGTACTGCGCGCCGTCCGCGAGGCGGTCCTGCGCCTGGAAGCGATGGCCCGGTTTGTGCATGTCGCTCTCCTCCGCCGTCCTCCCCGTCGAGACGGGGGTCGGCGTAGCTCCAGCTCGATTTGAGTGCCGATCCTGACAGAGCAAAGGGACTCCAACAAGTGATTCCGTTGTTGCCTTTTGGTTACGCGACGGAATCCTTCGACCAGGTGTCGAGTCCTCCTGGAAAAGGCGGGACGGATTGTCAGTGGTGCGTGCCACAGTGGCGTGCATGGGGAAGATCGATTCGCGGGAAGCACTGGTCAGTGCGGTGGAGTCGGGGGCGCGGGTGAAGTACCTGCACTTCTGGGGGCACCGCCCGAGGGCAGACGGCCGGGTGGGGTCGAGCTGTCTCAGCCAGTGGTGGCCGTCACCCTTCGTGGTCGAAGGAGTCGAATACGCGACGGCGGAGCACTGGATGATGGCGTCCAAGGCACGCCTCTTCGGCGACGCCGAGGCCGAGCGGCAGGCGATCGAGGCGCCGAGCCCCGCGCTCGCCAAGAAGGCGGGCCGGCTGGTGCGCGGCTTCGACGAGGCCGTGTGGGAGCGCGAGCGCTTCGAGATCGTCGTCGAGGGCAGCGTCCACAAGTTCTCCGCCCACCCCGGCCTGCGGGCGTTCCTGCTGGGCACGGGCGAGCGCAGCGAGATGGGGGTCTCCCCGGCCGAAGGCTGCGGGAGGGTCCTGGTCGAGGCGAGCCCGATGGACCGGGTCTGGGGCATCGGGCTCGCCGCGACCGACCCCGGCGCCTCGGACCCCCGCCGCTGGCGCGGCCCGAACCTGCTGGGCTTCGCCCTGATGAAGGCACGGGACCGGTTGCGTTCGCCGGCCGCGGGTGACCCCGAGGCCGAGAGCTGACACGCGCCCCGCCTAGGGGCCGGCCCCTAGGAAGACGCCTGGGGGCCGGCGCTCCCCAGGAAGGACTGCGGTCACCGACGGCCGCGCCCGCCGCTGCCCGGCGGGACACCCGGCGACGGGTGCCCTGACCTGCGGGTGCGACGGCGGGCGCTCCGGCCGACACTGGCCGGGTGAGTGGCACCTCTGCGGCGCGGGACAAGGCCGCGCCGACAGCGGGACGCACCCCGCACCAGTCGCTGGCACTGGCGGCCATGCTCTTCGCCGTGGCGATGACGTTCATCGACCAGACGATCGTCTCCATCGCGGCCCCGGACATCGTCCGCGAGCTGGGACTGTCGGCCTCCGGCATGCAATGGGTGGTGAACGCCTATCTGCTCTCGCTGGCCGCGTTCTTCGCCCTCGGCGGACGCCTCGCGGACCTGCTCGGCCCACGCCGTGTCGTCGTCGTCGGCACCCTCGTGTTCGTCATCTCCTCGGTGCTCTGCGGATGCGTGCCCACCGGAGACTTCGCCCAGACCTGGCTGATCGTTTTCAGGGCGGCCCAGGGACTGGGGGCCGCGCTCCTCTTCCCCGCGGCACTCGCCGTGGTCGTGGCCGTGTTCCCCATCGAGCGGCGCGGCCGGGCCCTGGCGTTGTTCTTCGGGCTGTCCGGCGCGCTCACGGCCATCGGCCCGCTGCTGGGCGGCTGGCTCACGGCATGGACCTGGAGAGCGATCTTCTGGGTCAACGTGCCCGTAGCCGTCGTAGCCCTCGTCCTCACCGTGATGGCGCACATTCCCGACCGGCGGCGCGACGAGTCGCTGGACGGCGTCGGGGCGCTCCTGATCGCGGTGGGCATGGGCCTGAGCGTCCTCGGTTTCCAGCAGGCCGCGTCCTGGGGCTGGGACAGCGCGGCGACCTGGGGCTGCATCGCCGGCGGCCTCGCCGTCCTGATCCTCTTCTGGCGCTACGAGCGGGACAAGCGCCACCCGCTGGTCAACCTGGCGGTCTTCCAGGACAAGGCGTTCACCGTGGACTCCATGGTGCTCTTCTTCGCCATGCTCGCCTTCGTGCCGGTCTTCTTCTTCGCCTCGGTGTACGCGCAGGTGTCCCTCAGCGCCTCCCCGGACCAGGCGGCGCTCTACCTGCTGTACTTCTTCGCGGGCTTCGCGATCGCCTCGCAATGGGGCGGCCGCATGCTGGACAGACAGGGCGCGCGGCCCGCCATGAAGATCGGTACCGCCCTGGGCGCGGTCGGGTTCGCCCTCTGGGCCCACAAGCTGACCGACCTGTCCCTGCACGACCAGTGGCCGTATGTCGCCCTCGCGGGGGCCGGCATCGGCTTCATCCTCGCTCCCGCCTCCACGGACGCCGTCAACCGGTCCATCGGAGCCTCGTACGGCGAGGTCACCGGCATCACGCAGACGGTCCGCAACTACGCGGCGAGTGTGGGCCTGGCGGTCTTCGGGACCATCCTGACCCACACGATGACGGACAAGGTCGTCGCGACGCTCCGGTCCCACGGCCTGTCCTCGGACGAGGCCCACAACGTGGCCGACGACATCGCCCAGGCGGTCACGGGCAATTCCGACGCCCGGCAGCCCACGGGCACCGGCACCGCCGCGTCGACCATGCGCGATGTGATGGCGAGCGTGCGGACTGACTTCGCCGAGGCCAACCAACGGGTCTTCTACGGTATGGCCTTCGCGCTCGCCGTCGGATTCCTCTGCGCCCTGCGCCACCCCGGAGGCCGCGGCACGGCGGCCGAGGACGACGAACCCCCGGCCGCGGACTGACACGGCCCCCGGTCTCCGGCCCTCCGTCCCCCGGTGCGGTCGGCCCCGGACAGCGGGCGACAGGACCTAGCGCTGGTGCACTCCCAGGGACGTGGAGAAGCCGTCTCCGGCACCGGGGTCACTGCTGCCGCTGTCGTCCGGAACGACGACGATGAGGAAGACGAGCAGGCCGACGGCGAGCACGATGCCGACGGCTCCGCAGATGACCCCGGCCAGCGCCACCCCGGAGTTCGTGGCCTCGCCCCGGCGGGCCTTGGCCCGGCCGATCAGACCGAAGATCACGGCGAGGATGCCCAGCAGGATCGCCAACGGCGACACGATGAACAGGACCACCGCGATGATCCCCAGCACGAGCGCGGCAGTCCCCATACCGTTGCTCGGCGGGGGCTGAATCATGGGCCAGCCGTAGCCCGGTACGCCCGGATAGGCACTACCCGCGGGAGCGCCGGGGTACTGCGGGTAGCCGCCGTAGCCGTACGGGAGGCCCGGGCCGCCGGGCGCGACCGGCGGCGGGGGGACGGGCTCGCCGTGAACGGGCTGCGGGTAGGGACTGCGGGCCGCCGGCGGGGCGAAGGGGTTGTCCCAGGAGGGGCCGCCCGTGCCTCCGTGTCCGGGCGGGACCGGTGCGCCGGGCAGCGAGGTGACCGTCGGCAGGCCGTACGCCGGAGGGTGCGTGGCACTCCCCCGTCCGGCTCCCCCCGGCGAGGCGATCTCCTCGGGCGGCGCCCAGGGGTCGAGCTCGGGTTCCCGCTCGGCGGCGCGCTTCCCGAGGGAGACCCGGGCGTCGGGAACGGGGGCTGCGAAGGGCGCCGCGCCCTGCGCGGGCACGGACCCCCTCGGCCCGTCACCGGACACGGCGTCGTCCCCCGCGGGGGCCGCCTGCTCCGCTCCGTCACCGAAGGCGCGATCCACCCATCGCGCACGCTCCTCGAACCCGGAACCCGGACCGCCGTCCCGGTCGCCGTGCGACGGGGGTACCGCGTGGTCGCCGTCCGACGGAGGTACGTCGCGGTCCGCGTCGACGGCGGCCCCGGGACCCGCTTCGGGTATCGCGTCCGTCGGACCGGAATCCGACCCGGTGCCTGTCACCGGGGCCCCGTTCGGCGGGTTCGCCTCGCCCGGCGGAGTCCACGCGCCCGTGTCGCGTGGGGCTGTCGGCCTCTGGGCGTCGTCGGACATGCGCGAGGTCCCCTCTCTCGTGGTTCCGTCATGCTACGGCCCGTTCGGCTCCAGGGGATCTCGGCCGTACAACGGGCCGCGCCGGGCGCACCGGGCCCGGCCGGCGGGGGCCGCCTACGATGATCCCCGAGCCATCGATCAGCCGATCACCCGCGTCCCGCCGGTCACGGTCAGGGGACGCCGTTCCGGGGAGGAACCCGTTGACCGACCACATCACCGCCCACGCCGACGCCCGCGACCTGCACACCTTCATCGCCGGGCTGCCCAAGGCCGAACTGCACGTCCACCACATCGGCTCCGCCTCCCCGCGCATCGTGTCCGCCCTCGCCGCCCGCCACCCCGACTCCCGGGTGCCGACCGACCCCGAGGCGCTCGCGGACTACTTCACGTTCACGGACTTCGCCCACTTCATCCAGGTGTATCTGTCCGTCGTCGACCTCGTCCGCACACCCGAGGACGTACGGCTGCTGACGTTCGAGGTCGCCCGGGACATGGCGCGCCAGCAGGTGCGCTACGCCGAGTTGACGATCACTCCGTGGTCCTCCACGCGGCGCGGAATCGACGAGCGCGCCTTCATGGAGGCGATCGAGGACGCCCGCAAGGCCGCCGAGGCCGAGCTCGGTGTCGTCCTGCGCTGGTGCTTCGACATCCCGGGCGAGGCCGGTCTGGAGGCGGCCGAGGAGACCGTGCGGCTCGCGACCGACGACCGGCTGCGGCCGGAGGGGCTCGTCTCCTTCGGGCTCGGCGGCCCCGAAGTCGGCGTTCCGAGGCCGCAGTTCAAGCCGTACTTCGACCAGGCCCGCGCGGCGGGACTGCGGTCGGTGCCGCACGCCGGTGAGACGACGGGCCCGGAGACGGTCTGGGACGCGCTGAACTTCCTCGGCGCCGAGCGCATCGGCCACGGCACGAGTTCCGCGCGGGACCCGAAGCTGCTCGCCCATCTCGCCGAGCACGGCATCGCCCTGGAGGTCTGCCCGACCTCGAACATCGCCACCCGCGCGGTCCGCACCCTCGACGAACACCCCGTCAAGGAGTTCGTGGCGGCCGGGGTGACGGTCACCGTCAACTCCGACGACCCGCCGATGTTCGGCACCGATCTCAACACCGAGTACGCGGTCGCCGCACGGCTCCTCGGCCTCGACGAGCCGGGCCTCGCGGAGCTCGCCAAGAACGCGGTGCGGGCGTCGTTCCTCGACGAGGCCGGGAAGGCGGAACTCGTCGCGGAGATCGACACGTACGCCGCGACCTGGCTCGCGCTCTGACCCAGCACAATGGGCCCATGCGCACCGTGACCGCAGTCGCCCATCGCGGCGACCCCTATCGCGCCCGTGAGAACACGATCGACTCGTTGCGTTCCGCGCTCCACCGGGGCGCGGACGCCGTCGAGATCGACGTACGGCTGACCCGCGACCGCGTCCCCGTACTCCTGCACGACGAGACGCTCAAACGTCTGTGGGGACACGACCGGCCGCTGCGCTCGCTCTCCGCCGACGAGGTGCGCGGGCTCACGGAGGGCGGGGTGCCGACCCTGGCGGAGGCCCTCGGAGCGACCGGCGACAGCCGGGTCATGGTCGATCTGCCCGGATCGGTGGACACGAGGGTCGCCCGCGAGGTCGTGGACGTGGTGCGGGCGTGCGGGGCCGGGGAGCGCGTGTACTACTGCGCCGCGGCCCCCGCCATGCTCGCGGTGCGGGCCGCGGACCCGTCCGCGGAGATCGCGCTGACCTGGACGACCGTGGCGCCGCCGCGCCTGGGGCTGCTCGAAGCCGTACAGCCGCGCTGGCTCAACTACCGCTTCCCGCTGGTGAACCGGGACCTCACCGCCCGCGTCCACCGCGACGGCTACCTGGTCTCCGTATGGACCCCGGACACAAGCCGTTCCATGCGCCGGCTGCTCGACGCGGGGGTCGACTCGATCACGACCAACCGCATCGAGGCGCTGACGGGCCTGCGCGAGGACTGAGCCGGACACTGTTCGGCGGACGCGGGCTGCGGGTCACCGTCGTCGGCTTCACCCACGGCAAGGGGGAGGCGATGAACCCCGTCGCCCAGCGGATCGCCCCGGCTGCCCTCAAGCAGCGGGTACCGGAGGGGCCGCGTGGCCCGTACCGATGCGGTCAAGCAGCCGGTGCCGGTCCGGTCGTCCGGTCCGGGAGAAGTGCCTCCAAGCGCTTTGTCCTCTGCCGAACGACGTACAGCGGGATCACCCCGAAGATCCCGAAGGACAGGTCGACGACCGTCCACCAGAAGGGAATTCCGCGGATCGGTCCGCAGATCAGGGCCAGCGGGACGATGCCCGCGCAGGCGATCATCCCGAACTCGACGACCCAGATGTTGCGGACCGGATCGCGGTACGGACCGTAGAAGGCGACCGCGATCACCAGATGCGCGAACGCCAGCCAGTCCGTTCCGTAGAGCAGGAAGGGGTATTGGGCGTCGGCGGCGTCGAGGCCGTGCCGCACGCGCTCGATCCAGTCCATCAGGACGGGCAGGTGCTCCGGCACGGACAGTGACCTCAACAGGTCCTCGGCCCAGTGGAGTTCATGCACCAGCGGGAAGGCCGTGGCGCCACTGAGCACCAGGCTGACGACGAAGAGGACAAGCCACGCGCGGATGCCCTTGAGCAGGGCGGCTCTGTCGCTCATGCCTGGAGCGTACACTCCGACTTGAACGCGTTCAAAACCGCCCTTGCCCACGGACACTGCCGCTGAGGGTCCGTGCCCGCCCAGGGGCGCTGCGACTCAGGCGCCGCTCTCCCTCAGCATGTCCTCGCGTTCGACGAGCTTCACGCGCTCACGGCCCTGCGGTTCGCCCAGCGCCTTCTCGGCCGCGTCGAGCCGGTGCCAGCCCTCCCACGTGGTGAAACGGACCTCCCGCTCGCCGAGGAAGGCGTCGACGGCGGCCGGGTCGGGTGAAGTGGGCGTGTGCAGACGGCCGTTCGCGTGGTCGTCGAGAAGGCTCGCCACCGTCTCGTTGGCGTCGCCCTTGGTGTGGCCGATCAGGCCGATGGGGCCGCGCCGGATCCAGCCGGTGACGTACGTGGACCGCAGGTGCTCGCCCGAGTCCTCCAGCACCCGGCCGGCCGCGTCCGGCACCGTGCCCGAGTCGACGTCCCAGGGCAGCTTGGGCAGGCTGTCGGAGAGGTAGCCCACGGCGCGGTAGACCGCGGTGACGTCCCAGTCCTTGAACTCGCCGGTGCCCTTGACGTTCCCGGTGCCGTCGAGGGCGGTGCGCTCGGTGCGCAGGCCGACGACCTCGCCGTTCTCGCCGAGGATCTCGGTGGGCGACTCGAAGAAGTGCAGGAACAGCTTGTGCGGGCGGTCGCCGGTGTCGCGGATCGCCCAGTTCTCCAGGGTCTTGGCGACCATGTCGGCCTGCTTGTTGCCGCGCCGGGTGGCGATCGAGCCCTCGTCGTAGTCGATGTCCTCGGGGTCGACGATGACCTCGATGTTCGGCGAGTGGTCCAGCTCGCGCAGCTCCATCGGGCTGAACTTCGCCTGCGCCGGGCCACGGCGGCCGAAGACGTGGACCTCCAGGGCCTTGTTGGCCTTGAGCCCCTCGTACACGTTCGGCGGGATCTCGGTGGGCAGCAGCTCGTCGGCGGTCTTGGCGAGGATGCGCGCCACGTCCAGCGCGACGTTGCCGACGCCGAGGACGGCGACCTTCTCCGCCTCCAGCGGCCAGGTGCGCGGAACGTCCGGGTGACCGTCGTACCAGGAGACGAAGTCCGCCGCGCCGTACGAGCCGTCGAGGTCGAGGCCGGGGATGTCGAGCGCCCGGTCGGCCGTCGCGCCCGTGGAG
This sequence comes from Streptomyces sp. NPDC091209, assembly GCF_044757755.1. Taxonomy (NCBI): domain Bacteria; kingdom Bacillati; phylum Actinomycetota; class Actinomycetes; order Kitasatosporales; family Streptomycetaceae; genus Streptomyces; species Streptomyces sp. NPDC091209. The sequence continues at coordinate 90,132 of NZ_JBIVVR010000011.1, forward strand.
AAGATCACCGCGTCGTAGAAGGCGCGCAGATCGTCGAGGCTGATGTCGCGCGGGTAGTCGACGTTGCCGAAGAGGCGGATCTGCGGCTTGTCGAGCACCTGGTGCAGGGCGGTGATGATGCCCTTGATCCGGGGGTGATCGGGGGCGACGCCGTAACGGATGAGACCGAACGGGGCCGGCATCCGCTCGAACAGGTCGATGGAGACACCGGGCTCGGCGGCCACTGCGGATTTCAGCAGCGCGTCGGCGGCGTAGATTCCGGCGGGGCCGGCTCCGACAATGGCTACCCGCAGAGGGCGAGGCATGATCAGATTCCCTTCGAGCAGGGGCAGGGGACTCGACGGGAAGCCTAAACTGAGGCAAACCTAAGTCAGTAGGCGGGTCCGGGCTATGACCTCATAAGGCCGACTTATGGGTGATGAAGGGCCGCTTTATGGGTGGCCTGAATGCGGGGCCGGAAAGCGCGGAAGGCTCCCTGCGGGCACGGCAGGCAGGATCGGACAAGGGCTCGACCGTACCCCCCTCCCCCGTCCCCTCCCCATCCTCCCTTCCCTACGCCTCTCCTCACGTCACGGCCGTCGCCCCACCCCGCCCCGCCTATCGCTTGACCGCGGCCGACGGGGTGGGGTCCGTCCCGGTCCCGGCCGTGGACGGCGCGACGCTCGCGGAGGCTCGTGTCGCCGACGGAGCGCCGGTGCGGGCGGGCGAGCGGGGCCGGCTCGTGGGCGTGGACGTGGGTACGGTTCTCGGCGCCGAGGTCCTGCTGTCGGAACGGCCGCTCCCGCTGGGGCGGGGACTGGCACGCCCCGGCGACACGGACGGGGTGGGCTCGGCCGACGGACTGCTCGCGGGCGGCGGGGCCAGCGGGACCACCGGGGACACGGGTGACTCCGGTGCGGCCGACCGGAGCGGCAGCGCGACGAGAACGCCGACGGCACACGCCATTCCGACCCCGGCCGCCGCGCGCAGCAGCCGGCGCCGGGCCGCACCCCGGCGGATCGCCTCGTAGCGGCCGGGCGGTGGACCGAGGTAGTCGGAGGGGGGCCGCATGATGACGGCCAGCGGGTCGTCGGGGCCGAAGTCCGGACCGTCGTCAGAGTGTGTGATCAAGACTTCTCCTCAGGTGGGCGCGGAGCATTTCGCGGGCCGCGTGGAGATCGGCCTTGACGGTTCCTTCCTTGCGCCCGGTCAGCGCGGACACCTCCCGGATCGGCATGTCAGCGTAGTAGTGCAGCAGGATCGGGACGCGCAGCCGTTCGGGGAGCGACTGCACGAGCAGGCGTACGGACGGATCGGCCTGTTCGTTCCGCGGGCCGACGACGGCTTCGGCGGTGGCCCGGTGCACGGCACGGCGCTCCCGCTCCAGCTTGCGCCAGTGGTCCCGGACCAGGTTGGCCGCGGTGACGTAGAGGAACCCCCGCGGCTCGTCCACGGTGGTCCAGCGGGCCCAGAGCCGGGTGAACGCCTCCGAGGCGATCTCGTGGGCCGTCCCGTCGTCGTCGACGAGACGGCGGCACCAGCCGGCGAGGCGCGGGTAGAGGGCGGCGAACAGCTCGGACGCTGCCTTCTCGCGGGACCCTTTCAACATTCTCCATGGTCGTGACGGCACTCGAAGGGAAGGATCCCGGGTCGCGGACGTACGGTCCATCGGCCCAGGATCCGGCCTCCGGGTCCACGGCGGACCCGGAGGCCGTGACAGGAAACGGCGGTCGCCTGTCAGGGGCTCGCGGAGCTCAGCGCCGCGAACACGATCACGTTGTCGAGGTAGCCGCTTCCGGAACGGGGACCGCCGCACGTGATGAGCCGCAGTTCCGGGCCGTCCACGTCTCCGTAGACCGCGTCCGTCGGGAAGTCGGCCTTGGCGACCGTACGGACGCCGCTCACGCTGAACACCGCCGACCTGCCGTTCTCCAGGCGCACCACGATCCGGTCGCCGTGGCGCAGCCGCGCGAGGTGGCGGAAGACACCGTCCCCGTACGCGCCGACCGTGACATGACCGAGGATCACCGACGGACCCTTCTGGCCCGGCGTCGGTGAGTGGCGGTACCAGCCGGCCCGGTCGTGCGCCGCGATCGGCGGCACCTGCACACTGCCGTCCGGGGCCAGCCCGAGCCCGATGAGCGGGGTGTCGACCCCGATGGCAGGTATCCGCAGCCCGACCGGGACCGAACGCCCCAGCGCGTGCGCCGGCCGCGCGGCGGGCCGCGAGGCCGCAGGCGTGCCACCGGTTCGCGCGGCCGAAGACGTGCTCCCGGGCCGCGCGGTCGCGGGCGGACCGGCCGGGTGGCCGCCGCAGCCCACGAGCAGCGCGGCCATCGCCGCGGTGACGAACGCGCGCCTGGAGAAGGGGGTCATTCCCCGGTCGCCCGGCGGCGGCGTACGACGAGGACCGCCCCGCCCGCGAGGAACAACGCGGCGGCACTTCCGCCGATCAGCCCGCCCGACCCCGAGGACTGCGCGGCGGCCGGCGCCACGCCGGTGTCGGGCGCTCCGCTGGGCCGGACGGAGACCTGCCCGGAGGCCGGCGCCCGCGTCGGTACGGAGCTGGGGGCGGTCGAGGGCTTCCGGGTCACGGCGGGGCTGGCCGGGGCCGGCGCGGCGGTGACGGTCGGACGGGTCGAGGGGGTCGGGGAGGCCCCGTCGGCGAACGCGGGCACCGTGCCCACCAGCACGGCGGTGCACGCGAGTGCCGTGGCACTGAAGACGGTTCGGCGCATGAATAGCTCTCTTTCGTCGGTCCGCCCGCCCGTTGGCACGGCGGGCTGCGTTACGGATCGAGCGGAGAGACGACCGGGCGGCGGACCGGGTTGTAAAGGGAAGGCAAAGGCGAACGGGGTGCGGTCGCGCCGTCCGGTATGCCTCGCCGGCCGCGGAACTAGGTCATTCGGTCGAAGCCGAAACGGGCAGTTCGGCCTAGCGTGAAACCGCCCCGAAAGGTGCGACAAAAGCAGACCAACACCGACCAACGATGACCAACGCACACCAACGCAGACGAGCAAGGAGCAATCACATGAGTGCCGCGAAGAATGTCGTTCTCGTGCACGGCGGATTCGTCGACGGTTCCGGCTGGCAGTCGGTCCACCGCCTCCTCACCCGTGACGGCTTCGCCGTCAGCGTCGTGCAGAACCCGACCCTCTCCCTCGAGGGCGACGCGGAGGTCACCCGGAGGGTCCTCGACGCCCAGGACGGACCGACCGTGCTCGTCGGTCACTCGTACGGCGGCGCTGTGATCACCGAGGCCGGCCGGCACGCGAAGGTGACCGCGCTCGTCTACATCGCGGCCTTCGCTCCGGACAAGGGCGAGTCCGTGGGCACCCTGATCGCCGACCCGGCTCCCGGTGCGCCCGTTCCCCCGATCCTGCCGCCCCAGGACGGCTTCCTCCTGCTGGACCGGGAGAAGTTCGCCGCGTCGTTCGCGGGCGATGTGGCGCCCGAGGACGCTCAGTTCATGGCGGACTCGCAGGTTCCCTGGGGCGTGGAGGCCCTCAACGGGACAGTGGCGGAGGCCGCCTGGCGTGCCAAGCCGAGCTGGTACCTCGTCTCGGCCGACGACCGCATGATCCCGCCGCCGGCACAGCGCACGATGGCCGAGCGCGCCGGAGCCACCGTGACCGAGACCGCGGGGAGCCACGCCGTCTACGTCTCCCGGCCGGAAGCCGTGGCGGAGCTGATCAAGCAGGCCGCCGCCCACCAGGGGTGACCCGGGCGAACCGCGCCGGTCGCCGGCAGCGGTGACTGCCCGCCGACGGCCCGCCCCCTCCCGGGCGGACCGCCCCCTCCCGGGCGGACCGCCGGCTCCCCGGCAGGACGCCGGCCCCCGCCCGGTACGCCGACTCCCGTCCGGGCCGCCGGCTCGGCTCCCCGGCAGGTGTCCGCCTCACCTTCCCTTCGCGGGTGCCGTGTGGTCCGGCGGCTGGGAGCCCCTGGCGCCGGGACGTGTGACGAACGCCCTGGTGAGTGCGGGTCAGCCGCCCTGGCCGGCGTTGCCGACCGGGCCGACCTTCACCGGGGAGCCGGTGCCGTCCGTGACGGGCAGCGTGGCGGCGCCCGGCCAGGCGAGGGTGACCGTCTTCGTCTCGTTCGGCGGGGTCACCAGCAGACCCGTGATGCGGACGCCCGAGCCGCCCGACTTGTTGAGCGGGTAGTTGATGCCGAAGGCCGTCGACCGGCCGTTCTTGAGGACGGCCGGATTGGCCTTCTCGCCGGTTCGCTTCGCGGACAGCGACCCCGCGCTGGTCTTCAGGTCGACGCCCGCGTACCCGGAGATCGCGCAGTCCCGGCCGCCGCGGTTCTTCAGCACCACCGTGACGGTGCCGTCGGGGTCGCCGTCGATGGTGCCGTCCTTCGCCGTGATCTCCAGGTCGTCGGTACGGCACTGGCCGGCCTTGCCGCTCTTGGCGGAGCCGGTCCCGGCGGTCGCGCCCTTCCCACCGGCGCCCGTCCCGTCCGAGCTCGTCCCGCCGGAGCCCGTCCCGGCGGACGCCTTCCCTCCGCTCGGAGCCGAACCGCCCGCGTCCGAAGCGCCGCCCGAGGGAGACGCGGACGACGCGGTGGACCCGGACGACGAGTTGCTCCCGTCCTTGCCGTCATCGCCGTTCTGGCAGGCGGTGAGCGAGAGACCCGCGGCTACGGCCAGGGCCGCGAAGGTGAGCTTGTGGACGCGCATCGTTTTCTTCCCCGTATCGGTCAGCGGTGTCGGCCGCTCGGCACGATTCGCACAAGTCTCCACAATTCTTGGCGAGCCTGTGCACATCGGTACGAGCGGACGTTTCTGACCACCAAGAGCCGCCCGGCCGAGGCACCGTTCCGCCCGACCGCCCCCTAATACATTGCTGTTACACACAGCCGGGTCCGACGCGCACCGCCACCGGCTGCTCCGTGCCGCAGGCCGCCGTCCGGGACGGCGGATCCCGCGGACTCCGTGCTCACAACCCCGCTATCGCGTTCCAGCGCTTGGCGAACTCCGTGCGTTCGGTGGAGGTGATGTCGCGGGCGATCGCGAGGCGCCTGCGCAGGGTCGCGTCCGGGAAGATCAGGGGGGCCTCGGCGAGGGCGGCGGTGTCCTTGTCCTTGGAGGAGGCGAGAACGTCCCGGGCGGCGGGGACCGGACAGACGTAGTTGACCCAGGCGGCCAGCTCGGCGGCGACCTCGGGCTCGTAGTAGTAGTCGATGAGCTTCTCCGCGTTGGCCTTGTGCCGGGCCAGGTTGGGGATCATCAGCGACTCCGCCCACAGCTCGGCGCCCTCCTCGGGGACGACGAAACGGATGTCCGGGTCGTCGGCCTGGAGCTGGATCACATCGCCCGAGTAGGCCTGGCAGGCCAGGACGTCGCCGCCGGCGAGGTCCTTGATGTAGTCGTTGCCGGTGAAGCGGCGGATCTGGCCGCCGCGCACCCGCTTCTCGACCTGGTCGCACACCTGGTGGAAGTCGTCCGCCTTCCACCGCCTGATGTCGACGCCGTTGGCCTGCATGAGCAGCGCGAACGCCTCGTCCAGTCCGGAGAGCAGGGTGACCCGGCCTTTGAGGTCGTCGGCCCACAGATCGGACACGTGCTTGATCTCGCGGCCGACCTTGCGGCGGTTGTACGCGATGCCGGTGATCCCCGACTGCCAGGGCACCGAGGACGTGCGGCCGGGGTCGAAGGCGGGCGAACTCAGCAGCGGGTCGAGGTACTTGGTGACGTTGGGCTGGTTGGCCCGGTCCATCTCCTGGACCCAGCCGAGCCGCACGAACCGGGCGCACATCCAGTCGCTGATGGTGATGAGGTCGCGGCCGGTCCGCTGGTGGTTCATCAGGGAGGGGCTGATCTTGCCGAAGAACTCGTCGTTGTCGTTGATCTCCTCGATGTAGTCGACGGAGATACCGGTGCGCTTCTCGAAGGCCTCCAGCGTCGGCCGCCGGGTGGTGTCCTTGTCGTCGGTGTCGATGTAGAGCGGCCAGTTCGCCCAGGTCAGCCGCTTGTCCGTGGCGGAGAGGTCGGCTCCGGCCCGGTCGCCCGGTCCCACGTACGCCGCCGGCACCCCGCATCCCGCCAGGCCTCCGAGCGCGGCCCCACCGCCCAGGGCGCGCAGCAGGGACCGGCGGGACAGGGGCGAGGTCTTCCGATTCACTGGCACGCGCCGAGCATGCCGACCCTGGCTCGGTCCGGACAATGGACGCTGCGTCGACCAGTCGCCCGCCGACCCGACACCCTGTCGATCAGTTTCCGAGCGCTTCGAGCATTCCGGGCGTGTGGCCGTCGGCCGGGGACACGGGGGGAGCCTGCCCGTCGGGCTGCTTCGCTCGGGGAGCGGCCCCCCTCGGTCGGCCGTACGCGGCCTGCGGGCGCGTCGGCCGGCCCTCGCGGGGGAACGGGCGGTGCGCAGGGCGGGAACGTGACTCTCACCGTCAGGCCGCCCCGCGGGCGCGGCCACGCCTCGACCGTGCCGCCGTGGGCGGTGGAGACGGCCGTGACGATGGACAGTCCGAGGCCCAGGCCCTCGCGCCGGTGCCCCTTTCCGCCCGGCCTGGGCCGGGGACGCGTACGGATCCGTTCCGCGCCCGGACGCCGGAACGGCTGGAAGAGTCCGGCCACTTGGTCGCGCGGGATCACCGGGCCGGCGTTGTCGATCCGCAGGACGGTCGCCGTGGACGCCGGGCAGATCGCGGTCGAGCACGACGACGTCGTACCCGTCGACCTCGGCGCGCGCCGGCGCCGTAGGGCCGCCGTCGGCGGGTCTGTCGGCGGGTCTGTCGGCGGACCCGCTGCCGGGTCCGGTGCCGGATCCGTCGGTGGAACCCCTGGCGGGTCCGTCGGCGGATCCGGTGCCGGATCCCGCACGTTGCCGCCCCGCCTCCACACGGAGAAGGGACAGCCGGGCGTACGTGACCTGCCCTCGCTCTCCGTCGTGACCGAGAGCGCCTGAGCCGCCGCGGAGGGGGAAACAGCGTGGCCCCGGGCCGGGATCAACTCCCGTCCGGGGCCAGGCTGTTCACACGGCCGGTGCGCTGCGGTCAGCCGTCGAGGGACGTCATCACGTGCTTGATGCGCGTGTAGTCCTCGAAGCCGTAGCCCGACAGGTCCTTGCCGTAGCCGGACCTCTTGAAGCCGCCGTGCGGCATCTCGGCGACCAGCGGGATGTGGGTGTTGATCCACACGCAGCCGAAGTCGAGGGACTTGGACAGACGCATCGCGCGGCCGTGGTCCTTGGTCCACACCGAGGAGGCCAGCGCGTAGTCGACGCCGTTGGCCCACTCGATGGCCTGGGCCTCGTCCGAGAAGGACTGGACGGTGATGACCGGGCCGAAGACCTCGTTCTGGATGATCTCGTCGTCCTGCTTGAGCCCGGAGACGACGGTCGCGGCGTAGAAGTAGCCCTTGTCGCCGACCTGCTTGCCGCCCGCCTCGACCTTGGCGTGCGCGGGCAGCCGCTCGATGAACCCGGCGACCTGCTTGAGCTGGTTCGGGTTGTTCAGCGGGCCGTAGAGCACGTCCTCGTCGTCCGGCTGGCCGGTCTTCGTCTCGGCGGCGGCCTTGGCGAGCGCGGTGACGAACTCGTCGTGGATCGACTCCTGGACGAGGACGCGGGTGGCGGCCGTGCAGTCCTGGCCGGCGTTGAAGAAGCCCGCGACCGAGATGTCCTCGACGGCCTTGGCGATGTCGGTGTCCTCGAAGACGACGACCGGGGCCTTGCCGCCGAGCTCCAGGTGGACGCGCTTGACGTCCTTGGCCGCCGACTCGGCGACCGAGATGCCCGCGCGGACGGAGCCGGTGATGGAGGCCATCGCCGGGGTCGGGTGCTCGACCATCGCGCGGCCGGTGTCACGGTCTCCGCAGATGACGTTGAAGACGCCCTTGGGCAGGATGCCGCCGAGGATGTCGGCGATCAGGACCGTGGAGGCCGGGGTGGTGTCCGAGGGCTTCAGGACGACCGTGTTGCCCGCCGCGAGGGCCGGCGCGAACTTCCACACCGCCATCATCATCGGGTAGTTCCACGGCGCGACCTGGGCGCAGACGCCGACCGGCTCGCGACGGACGATGGAGGTCATGCCCTCCATGTACTCGCCGGCCGAGCGGCCCTCGAGCATGCGGGCGGCACCCGCGAAGAAGCGGATCTGGTCGACCATCGGCGGGATTTCCTCGGACCGGGTCAGACCGATCGGCTTGCCGGTGTTCTCCACCTCGGCCGCGATCAGCTCCTCGGCCCGCTCCTCGAACGCGTCCGCGATCTTCAGGAGGGCCTTCTGGCGCTCGGAGGGGGTCTTGTCCCGCCACTCCGGGAATGCCGCGGCGGCGGCCGCCATCGCGGCGTCGACGTCCGCCTGGCCGGAGAGCGGCGCGGTCGCGTACGCCTCGCCGGTCGCGGGGTTGACCACCTCCGTGGTCCGTCCATCGGCGGCATCGCGGAACTCTCCGTCGATGTAATTGCGCAGACGACGCAGCTCGGTGCTCACTGCCCGGCCCTCCTGTCGGATGTCCAACGACTCAGGTGTCCACTACCTGAGATGCCTGGGCCCCACCCTAATCCGTGGCTCCACGTTTTCAACACCCCCGAACGGCTCAGAACTGCGAAATCCGCAAGACGCGTACCCGTAAACAACGAATTTCATCGCCCGAACCTTGCGGAACTATCGAGACGTCGTGCACAGTGGGGCCGTGGTCAGTCGAAGCGCGGAACCAAGGGACTCCCGCGAGTCCAGGAACGGCAGTCCCCAGGTGGACACCGTCTCCCTCGCCATCATCGAGCAGCTCCAGCAGGACGGACGCCGCCCGTACGCCGCGATCGGCAAGGCCGTGGGCCTCTCCGAGGCGGCCGTCCGCCAGCGGGTCCAGAAGCTGCTCGACCAGGGCGTCATGCAGATCGTCGCCGTCACGGACCCGCTCACCGTGGGCTTCCGCAGGCAGGCGATGGTCGGCATCACGGTCGAGGGCGACCTCGACCCGGTGGCCGAAGCGCTGACTGCCATGTCGGAAGTCGAGTACGTGGTGATGACCGCGGGCTCGTTCGACATCCTCGCCGAGATCGTCTGCGAGGACGACGACCACCTGCTGGACGTCATCAACAAACGCATCCGGGCCCTGCCCGCGGTGCGCTCCACCGAGAGCTTCGTCTACCTGAAGCTCAAGAAGCAGACCTACATGTGGGGAACCCGATAACCGTGAGCACCAAGGACCTCAGCAAGACCGCGTACGACCACCTGTGGATGCACTTCACCCGCATGTCCTCGTACGAGAACGCGCCCGTTCCCACCATCGTCAAGGGTGAGGGCACCTACATCTACGACGACAAGGGCAAGCGCTACCTCGACGGTCTCGCGGGCCTGTTCGTGGTCCAGGCCGGCCACGGCCGCACCGAGCTGGCCGAGACGGCCTTCAAGCAGGCCCAGGAGCTGGCCTTCTTCCCGGTGTGGTCCTACGCCCACCCCAAGGCCATCGAGCTGGCCGAGCGCCTCGCGCACCACGCGCCGGGCGACCTGAACAAGGTGTTCTTCACCACCGGTGGCGGCGAGGCCGTCGAGACCGCGTGGAAGCTGGCCAAGCAGTACTTCAAGCTGCAGGGCAAGCCCACCAAGTACAAGGTCATCTCGCGTGCGGTCGCCTACCACGGCACCCCGCAGGGCGCCCTGTCGATCACCGGCCTGCCGGCCCTGAAGGCCCCCTTCGAGCCGCTGGTCCCGGGTGCCCACAAGGTCCCCAACACCAACATCTACCGCGCCCCGCTCTTCGGCGACGACCCCGAGGCCTACGGCCGCTGGGCCGCCGACCAGATCGAGCAGGAGATCCTCTTCGAGGGCCCGGAGACCGTCGCCGCGGTGTTCCTTGAGCCGGTGCAGAACGCCGGTGGCTGCTTCCCGCCGCCGCCCGGCTACTTCCAGCGCGTGCGCGAGATCTGCGACCAGTACGACGTGCTGCTGGTCTCGGACGAGGTCATCTGCGCCTTCGGCCGCCTCGGCACGATGTTCGGCTGCGACAAGTTCGGCTACGTACCGGACATGATCACCTGCGCCAAGGGCATGACCTCGGGCTACTCCCCGATCGGCGCGTGCATCGTCTCCGACCGCATCGCCGAGCCGTTCTACAAGGGCGACAACACCTTCCTGCACGGCTACACCTTCGGCGGCCACCCGGTCTCCGCGGCCGTGGCGCTCACCAACCTCGACATCTTCGAGCGTGAGGGCCTGAACCAGCACGTGCTGGACAACGAGGCCAACTTCCTGCAGACCCTGCAGAAGCTGCACGACCTGCCGATCGTCGGCGACGTCCGCGGCAACGGCTTCTTCTACGGCATCGAGCTGGTGAAGGACAAGGCCACCAAGGAGACCTTCACGGACGAGGAGTCGGAGCGCGTGCTCTACGGCTTCGTCTCCAAGAAGCTCTTCGAGTACGGCCTCTACTGCCGCGCCGACGACCGCGGTGACCCGGTCATCCAGCTCTCGCCGCCGCTGATCTCCGACCAGTCGACCTTCGACGAGATCGAGGGAATCGTCCGTCAGGTCCTGACGGAGGCGTGGACCAAGCTCTGATCCCGCGCCGCCGGCCCGGCTCCGCCGATGTCCTGTCGGCGGGCCCCGGGCCTTCGTCCGCCTGATCAACAGCGGTCCGACTGATCAACACCGGCCCCGGTGCCGCCCGTTCGAGTGAGAATGGGCGGCCCGGGGCCGCGTGCTGTCCGGCCTCCCGGCCCCGACTCCCTAGCGTGCCATGTGACCGATCGGCCCTGCCTTCGTTCCCCCGTCCGGGGGACCGAGCGACCTCGAAGAGATCGCCGGGCACGGCACAGTCAGATCTGAACGAGGTGTACGCGATGGTGGCCCCGCCTGACAACGACGTGCTCTGGGCACGCGCCCTGCACGTCGAGCACAACGGATCGCCCGCGCTCAGCGGTGTCTCGCTCGGCGTCCGTGAGGGCGAGATCCTCGCCGTCGGCGGCCCACGCGGGAGCGGCAAGACGACCCTCCTCCAGTGCCTGTCCGGCCAGCTGCTGCCGCGGCGGGGCGAGGTCTGGTTCAACAGCTCGCCCGTGCACACCATGGGCCCGCTCACCCGCGAGCGACTGCGCCGGGACCGGTTCGGCTGGATCGACCCGGTCCCGATGCTGGTCCCCGAGCTGAACGCCTGGGAGAACGCCGCCCTCCCGCTGATGCTGCGCGGCTGGGCCCGCCGGGCGGCCAAGACCGCCGCCCTGGAGTGGCTGGAGCGCCTGGACATCGGCGGCTGCGCCCGCAAGCGCCCGCACGCCCTGCTCCAGGCCGAGCGGCAGCGCGTGGCCATCGCCCGCGCGATCGCCCCCATCCCCACCGTGCTGTTCGCCGACGAGCCGACGGCCCCGCTGCACCGCGCCGACCGCGCCCTCGTACTGCGCACGCTCACCACGGCGGCCCGCTCGCACGGCATCACCGTCGTCCTCGCCACCCACGACGCGGACACCGCGGCGCTCGCCGACCGCACGGTGTCCCTGCTCGACGGACGGCGTGTGAACACCGTCCACCTGCCCCCGGTCACCGAGACGGAAGGCCGGGCCGCGTGCTCGCTCTCCGTCTAGCCCGCGGGGGCCACCCCCTCGTCCAGCTCCGCCGGCTCCTGGTCGCCGCCGCCTCCGCGGGCACCGGGTTCCTGCTGCTGTGCACGCTGGGTTACGCGATGAGCCATCCGGACGCCTCGGCCGCCGGCGCGCTGCGCCTGGCCTGGTGCGTCGCTCCCCTCGCCGCCACGGTCTACTTCGCCGTCGCGGTGGCCCGCACCGACCCCGCCACCCGGCCCCGGCCCGGCCTGTCCGCCATCGGCCTCGGTCCCGGCCGGCTGATGGCGATCTCCGCCGTCACCACGGCCCTGTCCACGCTCCTCGGCTCGTTGCTCGCCCTGCTCCTCTTCCTGCACCTGCGCGGCGACCTGACCGGCATCCCGTTCGGCGGCGCGGCGACGGACTTCCTCGCCTCCGGCCGGTCCCTGCCCCTCCCCGCGGCCCTGACGCTGCTCACCCTGGTGCCGGTCGCGGCCTCCGGCGCGGCGGCCGTGGCCCTGCGCCCGCGGCGCGACGGGCCGCAGCGCACCGCGTGGTCGTACGGCCGCAGCTGGATCTCGGCACGGCAGAACGCGATCGCGAGCGCTCCGCGGCGCGGGACCCGGAGCGGCGACCGGCCCGCGGCCGCCGGCCGCGGCACGTCCGCCGCCTCCACCGCGACCGGCATGACGGCCGTCTCGGAGCCGACCGGCACGACCGTCGCCTCCGGCGCCACCACGGGTACGGCCGACGGATGCACGGTGACCGGCACGGGCGACGGGTTCCGGGACGGGTCGGCGGACGTCGACGGCGCCGCCCTGCCGCATCCCGACCCGCGAGTCCGGGGAACCGACGGCTTCGACGGTTCCGACGGCCTCGACTTCCACTGGACCGCCGAGGCGTACGCCGGTGGGGAGACCCCCCACCGGGTGGGCACCCAGGACCGTTCGGGCGCCGTCGCCCACGGGAACCCCGGGATGCCCGCCTCGTACGAGGACACGGCCGTGTCGTACGAGGACGCGGCCGTGTCCTACGAGGGCGTGGACAAGCCCGGGGCACGCCCGGACCGGCGGCGGGCCGCCGAGGCCGGCTCCCGTCCGCTGCCACCCCCGGACGCCTCCCCGAACGGGCTCCCCTGGGGCGCGGCCACGCTGGCGGCCGGGCTGGCCGTGGAGACGTACGCGAGCCGTTCGGGACCCGCGCCCGCGCTCGCGCTGCCCGGCGGATTCGTCGGCGGGCCGGCCGGGGTGCTGCTCGGCTGGGTGCTGACGGCGGTCGGTCTGGCCCTCGCCGGACCCGCGATCACGTATCTGTGCGGACGCCTGCTCCAGGCCGTACGTCCGGGCGCGCTGCGGCTGCTGGCAGGACGGGTGCTCCAGGCGGAGGCACGGCGCATCGGGCAGCCGCTGGGGGTGGTGTGCGCGGTGGCGTCGGGCGGGTTCGCCATGACGACGCTGTACACCGGTGCCCGGCCCGCGTTCGGCCCGCTGACCACCCTCGGCGCCCTGCTGGTCGCCGGGTGCACGCTGCTGACGCTGGCGACCGCCGCCGTCGAGGCGAAGCAGGCCCGTGCGGACACCACGGCGGCGCTGCTGCGGCTGGGGGCGCCCGCGACGATGCTGCGGGGTGCCGCGGCCCTGCGCGCCGGGGCGCTGTTCGTCGCGTTCGCCCCGCTGACCTGGGCGGTCGCCGAGCTGGCCGCGATTCCGCTGATCAGTTGATCCGCCCGCGGACGGCTCGGCGCGATCCCCGGGGAAATGGTCCGCTCCGGGCGATGAGTTCCGGGCCGGCCCCCGGTCTATCCCTGCGAACGGCACAACACTGACGGGAGACCCTCGCATGTACCAGCAGATGATCTTCGTGAACCTGCCGGTGTCCGATGTGGACACCTCGAAGAAGTTCTTCACGGAGCTCGGCTACACGATCAACCCGCAGTTCTCCACCGACGACTGCGCCTGCGTGGTGATCAGCGACACGATCATCGCGATGATGCTCAGCAAGCAGCGGTACGCGGACTTCACCAAGAAGCAGATCGCGGACGCGACGAAGACCAGCGAGGTGCTGCTGTGTCTGAGCGCCGAGAGCCGCGAGAAGGTCGACGAGCTGGTCGACGCCGCCATCGCGGCGGGCGGCTCGGGCACCGGTGAAGCGCAGGACCAGGGCTTCATGTACGGCCGCGCCTTCGACGACCCGGACGGCCACACGTGGGAGGTCATGTGGATGGACCCGGCGGCGGTCCAGGGCTGAGTCTCCCGACCCGGTCGACGTTCCGGGGCCGGCGCGCGGTACAGGGGTCCGCGCGCCGGCCCCGCGGCGTCTCCGGCGGCGCCCGGCCGCGCCCTCGCCGCCGGGCGCGTCACCTGGCGGACCATCACCCGACCCACGCACCGGAGAGACCCGGGTGACACGACAACAGGGCGAACTCCCGCACCACACCGCAAAGCCGGGCCGGTCCGCCGGCGCCGACACGGCAGACCCGCCTGACGGGCGCCACGCACCCGGGCGCGGGTCGTGGTGCCGGATGGCGGGACCCGGCTGTGCGGCGAAGGGCAGCCCCTAGCATGGCCGCGTGCAGCCGACGCCTCTTCACTCATCCCATGACCATGAGATCGAATCCCTCGCCGAGTTCGACGAAGTCGTCTCGGCGGGCGGCTCGCTCGCCCGTTTCCGCGTCCAGGCCGTCGATCTGACGGACCGTACGCGGGATCTGCTCGCCGTGGACACCACGGGTGCCGTCTTCCTCGGCTGCCCGATGGAGCCGGCGGCGGCCGAGCGCGTCCGGACCTCGGGCGCCCTCGTCTTCCCGCCCGTGCCGGGCCTCCCCCTCGACCCCTACCGAGGTCGTCTCTACTCCCCCGACGAGCTCTTCGCCTCGCTCGACGCGGGGTACGAGGCGACCCCCGACGCCCGCGCGTACGCCTGGTTCCAGCAGACCAAGGCCGACGGCGACATATTCGCGTCGATGGTGCGCGCGGTCCACGACGACTCCGTCTCGGACGCGCTCGACGAACTCCTCGCCGGTGTACGGGTGGTCGGCGTGATGGGCGGCCACGCGATGGCGCGCGGCACGGAGGCGTACGCGGGTGCCGCGCGGCTCGGCCGCACGCTCGCCCGCTCCGGTCTCATGGTCGCCACCGGCGGTGGCCCCGGCGCCATGGAGGCGGCGAACCTCGGCGCGTACGCGGCTCCCTTCGACGACGGCATGCTCGACGAGGCGCTGCGCGTCCTGGCCGCCGTCCCGTCGTTCACCCCCTCCGTCACCGACTGGGCGCGCGCGGCGTTCGAGGTGCGCAGGCAATGGCCGTCGGGTGGTCCCTCGGTCGGCATCCCCACGTGGTTCTACGGCCACGAGCCGCCGAACGCCTTCGCCGCGCACACGGCCAAGTACTTTGCCAACGCGACGCGCGAGGAAGGGCTGTTGGCCCGCTCGAACGCGGGTGTCGTCTTCCTGCCGGGCGCCGCCGGGACCGTACAGGAGATCTTCGACAACGCGACCCCCAACTACTACGAGTCGAGGGGCGAGCCCACTCCCATGGTCCTGGTCGACCGGGCGCACTGGACCGAGAAGTACCCCGCCTGGGAGCTGCTCAAGTCGCTGGCCTGCGAACGGGCGATGGAGTCGCGGATCGCGCTCGTCGACCGGATCGATGACGCTCCGGAGGCACTCAAACACTTCGGAGGTTAACGACTGGGTAAAGCCAACAGCCGGGCAGGGCATATGCATTGACAGCCCTTAGGCTGCGCTTATAAACCTGTGAGACTCCCGGGGGAGCTGTTGCTGGAATGATTCACAGCAAATCCCCCAACACCCCCCGCAGTTGCGCAACCTGTGAAGGGCAATCGTGTCCATATCTCGACGCACCGCACGTTCCGTGCGAATCCTCGGCGTTGCCTCCGCCTCTGCCGCGCTCGCGCTCGGCGTCGCCGGCAACGCACTCGCTTGCAACATCCGGGACTTCTCGGCCGCCGCCACCTGTGACGGCAACGGGAAGGGCATCATCACGGTGACCGACATCGACTCCTCCGCCAGGGAGGCCACCGTCACGGTCTTCCTCGAGTCGAACGGCGCCGACGACCACCAGGTCGGCGCTGCCCAGAAGGTCACCGGCAGCAAGAACGGTGCCACCGTCTCGTTCGCGGAGGACTGGGCCCCCAAGGCCGAGTACCGCGTCCACGTCAATGTCCCGAACCTCGTGGACAAGGACATCACGCCGAACCTGGTGACGCAGGCCGAGGCCTGCGCCACGAAGTCGGAGTCGCCGTCCCCGTCGGAGAGCCCGAAGCCGTCGGACACCCCCTCCGCCTCGGACACCCCCTCGGACTCGGCGAGCCCGTCGGACTCCGCGAGCAGTGCCGCCCCGGCCACCCCGGGCGACAACCAGCCGTCCGCCGCCGCCGGTGAGTCCAACCTCGCCGAGACCGGTGCGAACTCCAACACCCCGATGATCGCCGGCGTCGCCGCCGCGTTCGTCATCGTCGGTGGCGGAGCGGTCTTCTTCGGCATGCGCCGCCGTGGCGCCTCGAAGGCCGGCTGACCCGCAGCCTGTACGACCGTGTGGCCCGCCCCCGTCGAGGGGGCGGGCCACACGTCTGTCCGGGCGGCTCCTCGGCCAACTGGCCTGATTCCCGGGAGCACTGGCGGCGCCTACGCGCCGAGGACGACGATCTCGTCGGCGTCGAACTCCACCCCGACCACGTCCCCGGGCTCCGGCGCGTCCCGCAGCGCGCACGCCGCCTCCAGCCGGGGCGCGTCCTGCGGCTGGAGCTGTACGGCGACGTGCGTGCCCCGGAAGGTGCGGGCGGCCACCGTGCAGCGCAGCCCGTCCGCCGCGGCCACGAGCCGTACCCCGGCGGGCCGTACGAGGAGCGTGCCGGGCCCCTGGGGGGCGCCCTCGGGCACCGGGAGCTTGCCCCACGGGGTGTCCGCGACCGTCGCGCTCACCGTCGCCTCGACCACGTTGTCGAAGCCGAGGAAACGGGCCACGAAGGCGTCCACGGGACGCTGCCAGACCTCAAGGGGCGTACCGGACTGGGCGATCCGCCCGTCGCGCATCACCACGACCCGGTCCGCGAGCGCGAAGGCCTCGCCCTGGTCGTGCGTGACGGCGAGCACGGTCGTACCCAACGCGCCGAAGAGGCCGCGGAGTTCGACGACCAGCCGTTCGCGCAGCGAGCGGTCGAGCTGGCCGAGCGGTTCGTCGAGCATCAGCAGCCGGGGGCGCGGCGCGAGGGCGCGGGCCAGTGCCACCCGCTGCTGCTCGCCGCCGGAGAGCGAGGCGACGGCGCGGTCCCGGGCTCCGGGCAGACCGACCAGATCGAGCAACTCCCCCACCCGGGCCGCCTGTCCGCTCTTCGCGGTGCCGTGCATCCGCAGCCCGAAGGCCACGTTGCCGCCCACATCCCGCTGCGGGAAGAGCTGATGGTCCTGGAACATCAGGCCGACGCCCCGCTTGTGCGCGGGAACGTCCGCCTGGTCCCGTCCGTCCAGCACCACACGGCCCGCGTCCAGCGGCTGCAGTCCCGCCACGGTCCGCAGCAGCGTGGACTTGCCGCTGCCGCTCGGCCCGAGCACGCAGACGATCTCGTGCTCGGCGACATCGAGGTCGACGGCGTCGAGCACGGGCCGCCCGCCGAAGCGTACGGTCGCGCCCTGCAGGCTCAGCAGCATCTAGAACTCCCCGGTCCGGTCGGTCCGTACCCGCTCCAACAGCAGCAGCGCCACGGCGCACACCACCATCAGGATGGTCGAGAGGGCCATGGCCTGGCCGTAGTTGAGATCGCCCGCACGCCCGAGCAGCCGGGCCACGGCGACCGGCAGTGTCGGGTTGTCGGGCCGTGCGATGAAGACGGTCGCCCCGAACTCCCCGAGGGAGACGGCGAAGGCGAACCCGGCCGCGATCAGCAGCGCCCGCCGCACCATCGGCAGATCGACCTCGCGCCACACCCGCCACGGCGACGCCCCGAGCACGGCCGCGGCCTCCCGCAGCCTTCCGTCCACCGCCCGCAGCACCGGCAGCATCGTGCGGACGACGAAGGGGACCCCCACCAGCGCCTGGGCCAGCGGCACCAGGATCCAGCTGGCACGCAGATCCAGCGGCGGCTCGTCCAGGGCGATCAGGAACCCGAACCCCACGGTCACCGCGGAAACGCCCAGCGGCAGCATCAGCAGCGCGTCGAAGCCCCGCATGAGACGACCGGCGCGCCGGGTGAGTGCCGCGGCGGCCAGACCGCCGATCAGCACGGCGATGGCGGTGGCGGCGAGCGCGTACTCCAGCGAGTTGCCGACCGCCTCGATCGGGGCGACGAGGAAGACGCCTCCGTCGTCGTGGGCCAGCGCCGTGTAGTAACCGAATCCCGGTGCGCCGAGGGACCGCTGCACGAGGACCGCGAGCGGCAGCACCAGGAGGACCGCGACGCTCGCCAGCACGCCCGCGAGGAGCGCCCACTGCCCGGCCCCGCGCGGCCGGCGCGCGGTCGTCTCCGGGGCCACCAGACGCAGGGCGGTCTCCCGGCGGCGTACGGTCGCCGCGTGCACGACGAGGATCGCCCCCACCGCCACGAACTGGACGATCGTGAGCACCGCCGCCGTCTCCAGATCGAAGATCTCGGAGGTCTGCCGGTAGATCTCGACCTCGAGGGTCGAGAAGGTGGGACCGCCGAGGATCTGCACCACGCCGAACGAGGTGAAGGTGAAGAGGAAGACCATGAGGGCGGCGGCGGCCACGGCCGGCCCGAGCGCCGGCAGCGTCACCCTGCGCCAGGCCGCGAAGCGGGAGGCGCCGAGCACGCGGGCGGCCTCTTCCTGGCGCGGGTCGAGCTGCGACCAGAGCCCGCCGACGGTCCGTACGACGACCGCGTAGTTGAAGAAGACATGCGCGATCAGGATCGCCCACACCGTGGTGTCCAGGCGTACGCCCCACAGCTCGTCGAGCAGCCCGCCCCGGCCGACCAGCGCGAGGAACGCCGTGCCGACGACCACGGTCGGCAGCACGAAGGGCACCGTCACCACGGCCCGGAGGATCTGTTTGCCCCTGAACTCGAAGCGGGCGAAGACGTACGCGCCGGGGAGCGCGATCAACAGCGTGAGGGCCGTCGAGGCGAACGCCTGCCAGGTGGTGAACCACAGCACGTGCCGGATGTCCGGCCGGGTCGCCACGTCCCAGATCCGGCCCGGTCGCCAGCCGCCGTCCCCGTGGAGGCCGCGCGAGACGATCGCGGCGACGGGGTAGGCGAAGAACACCGCGAAGAACGCGACGGGCAGGACCATCAGCGCGAACCGTGTCGCGCCCTGCCCGCGCGCCTTTCGCGAAGCCCGGCCGACCCCGCCGACCTCTCCGCCCTGGTCGGTTCCGTCGGCTCGGTCGGCTACTTCAGTACGAGTGAGGTCCACGACTTGACCCACTGGTCGCGGTCGGCGGCGATCTTCGCGGGCGCCAGGGTCTCGGGATCCTTGGCCTGCGGACCGAACCGGGTGAACTCCGCCGGCACCCGCGCACCCTCACGCACCGGGTAGACGAACATGTTGAGCGGCATGTCCTCCTGGAACTCCTTGGTCAGCAGGAAGTCCAGGAACGCCTTGCCGCCCTTGGCGTTCTGGGCGTGGCTGAGCAGACCCGCGTACTCCACCTGCCGGAAGCAGGTACCGGCCGCGACCCCGGTCGGGGCGGTGGTGGGCTTCGGGTCGGCGTAGATGACCTCGGCGGGCGGCGAGGAGGCGTACGAGACGACCAGCGGCCGGTCGGCCTTGGCCTTCTTGCCCCCGGCGGACCCGGAGAACTCGTCGTTGTACGCCTGCTCCCAGCCGTCGACTACCTTCACCCCGTTGGCCTTGAGCTTCTTCCAGTAGCCCTGCCAGTTGCTGTCCCCGTAATGGGCGGCGGAGCCGAGCAGGAAGCCGAGGCCGGGCGAGGACGTGGCGGCGTTCTCGGTGACGAGGAGGTTCTTGTACGCGGGCTTGACCAGGTCGTCGAAAGACTGCGGCGGCGCCAGCTTGTGCTTGGTGAAGTAGGCCTTGTCGTAGTTGACGCAGATGTCACCGGTGTCGATGGGCGTGACCCGGTGCTTGTCCTGGTCCGTCCGGTACTGGGGCAGCACCTGGTCGGCGCCCTTGGCCGCGTACGGCTGGAACAGCCCGTTGTCGAGCGCACGGGAGAGCAGGGTGTTGTCGACGCCGAAGAAGACATCGCCCTGCGGGTTGTCCTTGGTCAGGATCGCCTTGTTGACGGCCTGCCCGGCGTCGCCGTCCTTGAGGACGCGGACCTTGTAGCCGGACTGCTTCTCGAAGTCGTGGAGCACGTTCTTCGACACGAGCCACGAGTCGTGGCTGACGAGCGTGATCGTCTTCGAGTCGCCCGAGCCGGCGGCGCCGGACGAGCCGCACGCGGACAGCGCGGGGAGCGCGACGAGACCGAGCCCGACGGCCAAGACCGCGAACCGCCTGCTGCTGGTGGTGCTCACTGATTCCTCCTGGGTGACCAGGAAGAGACGCGGCCCCACCCGGGACCTCTGACGGTTCCCGGGCAGGGCGCAACAGCTTGAGTAAGGACCGAACTTCCTACCCAGAATGACCTGGGCAAGGTTCAGAGGGTCTGCGGTCTGTCCCGCACTCTCAGCGCTGTGGCGCTCCCCTGTCGGAATATGAAGATGTCGGACTATGAGATGGACTGACTCGGCTCAGACTACCGCTCGGTCGCGGCGAGCTGACCACAAGCGCCGTCGATCTCCTGGCCACGGGTGTCCCGGACGGTCACCGGCACGCCATGGGCCGCGATGGCCTCGACGAACGCCTTCTCGTCCTCGGGCCGCGAGGCGGTCCACTTCGACCCCGGGGTCGGGTTCAGCGGGATGAGGTTGACATGCACGGGCTTGCCCTTGAGCATCCGCCCGAGCCGGTCACCACGCCACGCCTGATCGTTGATGTCCCGGATCAGGGCGTACTCGATGGACAGGCGCCGCCCGGACTTCGCCGCGTACTCCCAGCCGGCGTCCAGCACCTCGCGCACCTTCCACCGCGTGTTCACGGGGACGAGGGTGTCGCGCAGCTCGTCGTCCGGGGCGTGCAGGGAGATCGCGAGGCGGCACTTGAAGCCCTCGTCGGAGAACCGGTTGATGGCGGGGACCAGCCCGACCGTCGACACGGTGATACCGCGCTGCGAGAGCCCGAGCCCGTCCGGCTCGGGGTCGGTGAGGGCCCGGATCGCGCCGACCACCCGCTTGTAGTTGGCGAGCGGCTCGCCCATCCCCATGAAGACGATGTTGCTCAGCCGCGCCGGACCCCCGGGGATCTCGCCGTCGCGAAGCGCCCGCATACCGTCGACGATCTGGTGCACGATCTCGGCGGTCGACAGGTTCCGGTCGAGACCGGCCTGTCCGGTGGCACAGAACGGGCAGTTCATCCCGCAGCCGGCCTGCGAGCTGATGCACATGGTCACCCGGTCCGGGTAGCGCATCAGGACGGACTCGACGAGCGTGCCGTCGAAGAGCCGCCACAGGGTCTTGCGGGTGGTGTCCTGGTCGGTCGACAGGTGACGTACGACCGACATCAGCTCGGGAAGCAGGGCCTCCTGGAGCTTGCCGCGCGAGGCGGCCGGGATGTCCGTCCACTCGGCGGGGTCGTGCGCGTACCGGGCGAAGTAGTGCTGCGAGAGCTGCTTGGCACGAAACGGCTTCTCACCGATCGCGGCAACCGCCTCTTTGCGCTCGGCGGGCGTGAGATCGGCAAGGTGCCGCGGCGGCTTCTTGGCTCCGCGCGGCGCGACAAAAGTGAGTTCTCCGGGCTTCGGCATAACCCTTCCAGTGTCGCAGATCAACACCACCGGCCCAGGCCACAACGGGGTGGGGGCGATCACCCGCGGGCGCCACCTGTCAGCTCCGACCGACCTCGCACGACCTGGGGACGGCCCGTCCCGGCCCACGGCCGGACCCTCCTGGCGATTCCAGTGCCGGTGGCCCTGGTGCGACGACCATCGAGCGCGACCCATCAGGGAGGGGCCTGGGGAGCCAGGACGGGGCTGCTCATCGGGCTCGGAACTGGCGCACGGCGTGTACCCGCCTGCCCTGGACCAGCTGGTGACGTGCCGGGCGCCGGGATGTACCGACGCCCGGACCCGGTAAGTCGTACGCCTCCGCCCGGCACCAGGGGCCGAACAAGGGAGGCGGCGGCCTGCGGTCACCTCGGGGCCCGCGGCGGGCCTCGGCCGGACCCGGCAGGTCCGGCCGAGGCACCCCATCCTTACGCGAACTGGCCGGGCCGGTAGGCGCCGGCGGGCTGCTGGACGATGACGTTGCCGCGGTTGAAGGCGTTGATGATGGAGATGCAGCACACCAGGGCGGCGAGCTGCTCCTCGTCGTAGTACTTGGCGGCGTTCGCCCAGCACTCGTCCGTGACACCGCCGGCCGCGTCCGCGATGCGCGTGCCCTGCTCCGTCAGCTCCAGGGCGGCCCGCTCGGCGTCCGAGAACACCGTCGCCTCCCGCCAGGCCGCGACCAGGTTGAGGCGTACCGAGGTCTCGCCCTCCGCGGTGGCGTCCTTGGTGTGCATGTCGGTGCAGAATCCGCAGCCGTTGATCTGGCTGGCGCGCAGCTTCACCAGCTCCTGCGTCGCGGCCGGCAGCGTCGAGTCCTCGAGCGCCCTGCCCGCGGCGACGATGTGCTTCGTGAACTTGGCCGCGACCGGGCTGGCGAAGAGGTTCAACCGAGCTTCCATGGTGCGCTCCTGTGTCGTTGTTCGTGGCTACACCTCAATGACGGAACAGCTCCGCACGATGTGACACGACCGAATGTGACCTGCGTCTCCCACCCGCGGCGCCGCGACGATCCCCCTCGGCGAGGTTCAAAGGCAGGACTCCGAGGGACACAGGGGGCACAGGGGGAGACAGTCGGAGGAAGACGGCGGGAGACGGAGGGAGACGGACGGACAGGGGCGGACAGGCGCGGCCGGATGCTGCCGCGACGTCACGCCAAGCCCTAGAATCGAATACGTGTACGAAAACGTGTCCCGCCTGGAGCATCTGCGCAGCGTCCGCGCCTGGCTGCTCTGGCAACTGCGCCGCACCGACGACACCATCGCCGAGCTGGAGCGGCAGGAGGTCGCCGCCACTCGCGCGGCCCTTACGTCGCCCCCGCCGCCCCGGGGATGGAAACTCGCGATGCGACGGACAGGCGGCACCAAGGCCACCCCCGACGCCGTCCACACGGGCGACTGCGGCTTGGCCGGGAAGAACACGAAGCCACTCGCACGCGAGCAGGCTCTCCGGGCGATCACCGAAGACGGCGTCACGGCATGCCCGTACTGCCGCCCCGACACGGATCTGGGTGTCCTGTGAACCACGAACACGCGCAGCCGAACCACGAACAGCAGGAACAGCACGAAGAGCAGGAACAGACACAGCCCGACGGCGTGTCCACCGCGCCCATCACCGTCGGCCGCCCGGCAGGGACAGGCGGCCGTCGCGTGACGATCCGCGGCCGGAGCGCCGGCGTCGCCCACAGCGACGCCGACGTGGTCGAGTTCCTGCGCCGCGCGGGCCTCCCGGACGCGGGGGAGCTCCTGGACGATTCGCGCTGGGTGGAATGGCAGGACGGCCGGCCCCACACGTACGAGACCACCCCTCCCGGTCACGGGGATCACGGTGAGGTGATCGGATGACCGGAAGGGGTGGTCTCGTAGAGGCGCGCATCGTAGGTGCGTACGTCGCACGTGTGTGCGTCGCACGTACGCATATCGCGGGTGCGTGCGGAAAAACGATCAGCCGGATCCGACGAAGAGCACGAGCAGCAGCCAGACGACCGGAGCCGTCGGGAGCAGCGAGTCCAGCCGGTCCATGATGCCGCCGTGGCCCGGCAGCAAGGTGCCCATGTCCTTGATGCCGAGGTCACGCTTGATCATGGACTCGCCGAGGTCACCGAGCGTGGCGCTGGCCGCGACCGCGAGGCCGAGGATCAGACCCTGCCACCAGGTGCCGTCGTCGATCAGGAACTGCATGCACAGCGCACCCGCCACCATCGCGAAGCTGACCGCTCCGATCAGACCCTCGCGGGTCTTTCCGGGGCTGATCCGCGGCGCCAGCTTGTGCTTGCCGAAGCGCCAGCCGACGGCGTACGCGCCCGTGTCGCTGACGACCGTCAGGAGCAGGAAGGTCAGAACGCGGCGCGGGCCGTCGTCGGCCGTGAGCATCATGGCCACGAAGGTCGCCAGGAACGGCACGTAGAAGGCCGCGAAGACCCCCGCCGTGACGTCCTTGAGATAGCCCTCGGGAGGTTCCGTCATCCGCCAGACCAGCACGGCCAGCGCGGTGAGCGCCATGGCCACCCAGGCGCCCTCGGCACCGCGCACGTACCCGGAGACGACCATGGCGGCCCCGCCGAGCGCGAGCGGCACGAGCGGCGCCTTGATGCCCTTGCGTTCCTCCAGCCGTGAGGTGAGCTCCCAGAGCCCCACCACCACGGCGACCGCTATGACACCGACGAAGACGGCCTTGACGACGAACAACGACGCGACGATCACCGCGCCCAGCCCGACGCCCACTCCTATGGCCGCGCCGAGGTCGCGTCCCGCACTCTTCTTCTGAGGTGCGGGGGCGGGCTCGGGGGCGGTGCTGGGCATGGGCTCCTGCGGGCTCTGCGGGTTGTGCGACGGATCCCCGTAGGGCGCCGCCGACGGTGTGTCGTTGCGGACGGAGGGGCCGCTCGGCCGAGCGGCCCCCCTGTCGTCATCCTGGTCTCCGCCAAGTGCGGGTCCATCGGGCACGGTGGGCATGGGCCGAGTGTGCTGCGCGTCATGCGCATCGTACGTGGGACCCGCCGGGGCTGCCCCCTGGACAGGCCCCTGCTCGGACGGCCCCCAGTACCCGGCTTGTGGCGGCGCCCCCCAGGAAGAGTCGTTCATCAGACCTCGAGCAGCTCCGCTTCCTTGTGCTTCAGGAGCTCGTCCACCTGGGCGACGTACTTCGCCGTGGTGTCGTCGAGCTCCTTCTCCGCGCGGCGGACCTCGTCCTCGCCGGACTCCTTGTCCTTGACGAGCTTGTCGAGAGCGTCCTTGGCCTTGCGGCGCACGGCGCGGATCGAGACCTTGGCGTCCTCGCCCTTGGTCCGCGCGACCTTGATGTAGTCCTTGCGACGCTCTTCCGTGAGCTCGGGGAACGTCACCCGGATGATGTTGCCGTCGTTGCTGGGGTTGACGCCCAGGTCGGAGTCCCGGATCGCCTGCTCGATGTTGCGCAGCGCGCTCTTGTCGAACGGGGTCACCACGGCCATGCGCGGCTCCGGAACGGAGAACGAGGCCAGCTGGTTGATCGGCGTCAGCGCGCCGTAGTAGTCGGCCACGATCTTGTTGAACATCGCCGGGTGCGCACGGCCGGTGCGGATCGCGGCGAAGTCCTCCTTGGCGACCACGACGGCCTTCTCCATCTTCTCCTCGGCCTCGAGGAGGGTCTCTTCGATCACCACTTGCTCCTGCGTGTCTTGAGTAGGCCCGGCAGCTGATTCCTCGTCGGGGTTCGGCGGCCGGCTGCGTCGCGTCTTGTTCCTGCACGGTTCCGGACCGGCAGGACATTGTCCATCCCCCGGTCGGGGTCCGTCACGGACCGGGGGCGTACCCGGTCCGAAGCGTTCCCCGTCAGGCTCGGCCGCTCTGGTCACCCACGAGTGTGCCGATCTTCTCACCCTTGACCGCCCGCGCGATATTGCCCTCCGCCAGGAGCTCGAAGACCAGGATCGGCAGCTTGTTGTCGCGGCACAGCGTGATCGCGGTCATGTCGGCGACCTTGAGGTCCCGGGTGATGACCTCGCCGTAGCTGAGCGCGTCGAACTTGACGGCCTCGGGGTTGGTCTTCGGGTCGGAGTCGTAGACACCGTCCACACCGTTCTTGCCCATGAGGAGCGCCTCGGCGTCGATCTCCAGGGCGCGCTGGGCGGCGGTGGTGTCGGTGGAGAAGTACGGCATGCCCATACCGGCACCGAAGATGACCACGCGGCCCTTCTCCAGGTGCCGCACGCCGCGCAGCGGGATGTACGGCTCCGCGACCTGGCCCATGGTGATGGCGGTCTGGACGCGGCTGTCGATGCCCTCCTTCTCCAGGAAGTCCTGGAGGGCGAGGCAGTTCATGACCGTGCCGAGCATGCCCATGTAGTCGGAGCGCGCCCGGTCCATGCCGCGCTGCTGGAGTTCGGCCCCGCGGAAGAAGTTGCCGCCGCCGATGACGACGGCGATCTGGGCTCCGCCGCGCACGACGGCCGCGATCTCGCGGGCGATCTTGTGCACCACGTCGGGGTCGACGCCCAGTCCGCCGCCACCGGCGAACGCCTCGCCGGAAAGCTTCAGCAGAAAGCGTCCCGCGCCTTTGCCGTCGTCGCTCTTCTCGCCCTTGTCGGCCTGGGTGGTGGTCATGGAGATCTCCTCATGGTGCACATACGAAGAAGGCCATTGCCGGTGGGGTGTTGTTCGCATCCCATGCTCGGCAATGGCCTCCTCGTCAGATCTGCTGTCGTCCGGCACACACGCGTGGGTGCCGGCGCACGCGGACGACTGCTGTCGACCCTATAGGGGTCGCGCGTCGATCGCGGTACGGACTCAGATGCCGACCTTGATGCGCGAGAAGCGCTTCAGGGTGACACCGGCCTCGTCCAGAACCTTCTGGACGGACTTCTTGTTGTCGAGCGCGTACGGCTGACCGAGGAGGGTGGCCTCCTTGAAGAAGCCGTTGACGCGACCCTCGACGATCTTCGGGAGGGCGGCCTCGGGCTTACCCTCGGCGCGGGTGGTCTCCTCGGCGACGCGACGCTCGGTCTCGACGACCTCGGCCGGAACGTCCTCCTTGGAGAGGTACTTCGGCGCGAAGGCGGCGATGTGCTGCGCGATGCCCTTGGCGAGGTCGGCGTCGGCCTTGTCCAGCTCGACCAGAACACCGATCTGCGGGGGCAGGTCGGGCATGGTGCGGTGCATGTACGCGGACACGAACGCGCCGGAGAACTGGGCGAAGCGGTCCAGGACGATCTTCTCGCCCAGGTTGGCGTTGGCCTCGTCGACGAACGCCTGAACCGTCTTGCCGGGCTCGATCTCGGAGCCGAGGAGCGCCTCGATGTCGGCCGGCGACGTCTTGACGACGTGCTGGGCGATCTCGTTGGCGACGGCCTGGAACTTCTCGCCCTTGGCGACGAAGTCCGTCTCGCACTTCAGCTCGACCAGGACACCGGAGGTGTTGTCGTCAGCGATGATGGAGACCACGGCGCCGTTCTCGGCGGAGCGGCCCTCGCGCTTGGCGACGCCCTTCTGGCCCTTGATCCGCAGCGCCTCGACGGCCTTGTCGACGTTGCCGTCGGCCTCGTCCAGCGCCTTCTTGCAGTCCATCATGCCGGCGCCGGTGAGCTCACGGAGCTTCTTGACGTCGGCGGCGGTGTAGTTCGCCATGATTCCTGGAATCTCTCTCGAAGTCTGAAGATCTACGGGACGAACGGCGGGGGCTTTGTGGGCCCCCGCCGTTCACAAACCCGAAGGGGTGAGGGGTCAGGCCTGCTCGGCGTCCGCGGCGGGGGCCTCGGCGGCGGGCGCCTCGGCAACAACCTCGGCCTCGGCGGCGGGGGCCTCGACGGCCTCAGCCTCGGCGGGGGCCTCGGCCTGCTCGGCGTCGGCGACCTTCTCCGTCTCGGCGGAGGTCTGGACCTCGGCGTCGTCGGCCTTCTTCTCGCCCTCGAGCAGGTCGCGCTCCCACGCGGCGAGCGGCTCGCCCGCGGCCTTGTCGCCCGCGGCCTTACCGGCGCCGGAGCGGGAGATGAGGCCCTCGGCGACGGCGTCGGCGATCACGCGGGTGAGCAGGGTGACGGAGCGGATCGCGTCGTCGTTGCCCGGGATCTTGTAGTCGACCTCGTCGGGGTCACAGTTGGTGTCGAGGATGGCGACGACCGGGATGTTGAGCTTCCGGGCCTCGCCGACCGCGATGTGCTCCTTCTTGGTGTCCACGATCCAGACGGCGCTGGGCACCTTCTGCATCTCGCGGATACCACCGAGGGTCTTCTCCAGCTTGGCCTTCTCGCGCGAGAGCACGAGAAGCTCCTTCTTGGTGAGGCCCGAGGCCGCGACGTCCTCGAAGTCGATCTGCTCGAGCTCCTTGAGGCGCTGCAGACGCTTGTAGACGGTGGAGAAGTTGGTGAGCATGCCGCCCAGCCAGCGCTGGTTGACGTAAGGCATGCCGACGCGGGTGGCCTGCTCGGCGATGGCCTCCTGCGCCTGCTTCTTCGTGCCGACGAACATGACCGTGCCGCCGTGGGCGACGGTCTCCTTGACGAACTCGTAGGCGCGGTCGATGTACGACAGCGACTGGAGCAGGTCGATGATGTAGATGCCGTTGCGCTCCGTGAAGATGAAGCGCTTCATCTTCGGGTTCCAACGACGGGTCTGGTGACCGAAGTGGACGCCGCTTTCCAGCAGCTCCCGCATCGTGACGACGGCCATGGCCGTTCTCCTCGGTTTTCTCGGTTGTACCGCGTGTGCCGGACGGCACCCGCGCCTGACGCCCGCGCTGCGCCTTGCCACAAAGGACCGAGAGGCGCTGACACCGGTCTGTGATGACCAGGTGCCGGGGCGTGCGAAGTCGACTCGGTGACCCGAATCGCCATCAGAAGTGTACGGGACCCGAGAGGGGGCAGGTGACGCCGCTGTCCACAACCGGGCGGTACTCCACAGATCCCGGCCATGATCCGCCCGATGCGGGACCGTTCCCGCATGCGAGTGAACCGATGTGCGCGTACGTGGCCGGGCCTCCTCCTGTGCCTCTCCGTGACCGTCCTGGGCGTCGCGGCCCCGGTGGCCCCGGCCCGCGGAAGCGGCCCGGCGCCACCGTCCCCGGCCGCCCCGCCGACGCCCGGCCCCGCCGTCCCGGCCGCCCGGTCGGCAGGCGCGCCGCCCGTCCCGGCCGCCCCGCCCGGGACCGACCCGTCCGTCCCAGCGCTCGCCCGCCTCTGGCCGGTGGGGGTCCGGCCGTTCGTCGTACGGGGCTGGGAACCGCCGGCGACGGCCTACTCCCGGGGTCATCGCGGTGTCGACCTGGCATCCGTGCCCGGCGCCCCGGTGCGGGCCGTCGCACCCGGCCGGGTGTCCTTCGCGGGCCCCGTCGCGGGCCGCGGGGTCGTCTCGGTGGAGCTGTCGGGCACCGGGACACCCCCGCTGCGGACGACGTACGGTCCGGTACGGGCGTCGGTGCGCGAGGGCGACGAGGTCCTCGCGGGTGAGGTCCTCGGAACGCTGGAGGCGGCGGGCGCGCACTGCGGGCCGACAGCCTGTCTGCACTGGGGCCTGCTCAGAGGCACGGCCTACCTGAACCCGCTGTCCCTGCTCCCCCCGTGGCTCCTGAACACGGGCCCGTCCCGCCTGCTACCGCTCGGCTCCGGCCTACTCCGGCCTTGACGAGTCACAAGTCGGCAGGTCGGCAGGTCGGGGAAACGGGCCGCACCGAGGGCGGCACCCGAGAGGCCGCGCCGCCGGCCGGAAGCCGACCGGCCCGCGCTCCGGACGGTGAGCCAGGGGCTCGCGTCGACGTCGGCGGGGGTCAGCCTCGAACGCCTCGGAGGGCCATCGCCACGGCCGCCTCCGTGATCGCGGAGGGATCCTCGGCGGCGCCCAGCTCGATGCGCCGCACCGCGGCGTCGACGACGCCCTGCAGGAGCATGGCGGCCAGCCGCGGCTCGGCGTGCCCCATCTCGGCGAGCGCCTCGCCGATCATCGTGACCAGACCGCCGTGCGCCGCCCGGATCTTGTCCCGGGCACCCGCGTCGAGTTCGCTGGCGGAGATGGCGACCACGGCCCGGTGCCGCCGGTCCCCGACCAGGGCCAGCTGCCGGCGCACGTACGCCTCGACCGTCCCCTCGGGGCCGTCCGCCCCGGCCATCGCGGCCGAGACCTCGGCCGCCCAGACGGGGAAGTCGACCTCGCACAGTTCCTCGACGACGGCCGCCCTGGAGCGGAAGTACTCGTACACGGAGGAACGCGCGAGCCCGGTGCGCTCGGCCAGCGCCGGGAAGGTCAGCGCCTCCGTACCGCCCTCGGACAACAGGGACCGCGCCGCGTCCAGCAGGGCGGCTCGCTGCATCGACCGGTGCTCGGCCACGGAGGCCGCTCGAATCCTTGGCACGTCAACCACTGTACGGACGCACCGCCTCGGACGGGAACCACTCCACCGAGCCGACCGCAGTGGCGTCCGCCGCAGTGGTCCCGGCGCCGGGACTGCACGGCGGCACGGCGGGGCACCAGGGCACCGCCCGGCTCAGCGTCCGAAACTGGCCAGCTTGGCGCGCAGCTGGAGCACCGACTTGGTGTGGATCTGGCTCACCCGGCTCTCGGTCACCCCGAGCACATTGCCGATCTCCGCGAGCGTGAGCCCTTCGTAGTAGTAGAGCGTGACCACGGTCTTCTCCCGGTCGGGCAGCGTGTTGATCGCCCGGGCCAGGAGCCGGCGCAGCTCCCGGTCCTCGGCCACCTCGACCGGGTTGTCGGCGGCGGTGTCCTCCAGCGTGTCCATCAGGCTCAGCCGGTCGCCGCCCTCGCCGCCGACGTGCAGCAGCTCCTCCAGAGCGACCACATTGGCCAGCGACAACTGACTGAACACCGCGTGGAGTTCCTCCACGCCGATGCCCATCTCGGCGGCCACCTCGCCCTCCGAGGGGGTGCGCCGCAGCCGCGCCTCCAGCGTCGCGTAGGCGCGCTCCACATTGCGCGCCTTCTGCCGCACCGACCGCGGGATCCAGTCCAGCGCCCGCAGTTCGTCGATCATCGCGCCGCGGATACGGGTGATCGCGTACGTCTCGAACTTGATCTCCCGTTCGATGTCGAACTTCTCGATCGCGTCGATCAGCCCGAACACCCCCGACGAGACGAAGTCCGCCTGCTCGACATTGGCCGGCAGGCCCACGCTGACCCGGCCCGCGACGTACTTCACCAGCGGTGAGTAGTGCAGGATCAGCTGCTCCCGCAGCCGCTCGTCACCGGTCGACTTGTACGACCGCCACAGCTCGTCGAGTGTCGAGGGCGCGGGCGGGCGCACGCTGCCGCCGTCGCGGGCGGCTGGCGGAATCGCCGTCCGGTCGGACCCGGAGGTGTGCTGGGGCATTCGTCGCCTTGTGCCGTTCTGCCGTGAACCGGGAGTGCCTGGGTGTCCTGTCGGCCTCATGCCGAGATCGCGTGCGTGCTTCGGATTCTTGTGAGCGTAGCGTGACTGAGCTGTCGCAGTGTGCGAAGAGCGGGCTGTCACCCGCACGCGAAAACTTTCCCCGGGGCATCTCGCGGAGTCACGGTGGTTGCCCAGTGTGACCATCGAAGGCCGCCAACTGCAAGGATTCCCAGGCGTGTCGGCGTTCCCCCGGACGGCCGAACACGCTCGGTCAGAATCCCTCCCGATCGCCTCGGACGGAGATCATCGCCTGGCGTGTCAACTTCCAGCCGTCGCCGTGTCGTTCGACGAATCCAAGTGCTCGGAGTTCGTACAGTCTCCCGACCGCGTCGTCCGTACTGGTCGCCGCTCTCCGGGCGATCTCCTCGGCACCCGCCGGATCCCGCGCCGGCAGAGCGGCCAGCACGCACCCCGCACCCGGGTGCAGCAGGTCGCGCGGCAGCACGGGTCCGCTCCGGTCCGGGGCCAGCTCACCCATGTCACCGACCAGTTCGGCCACTTCCGCGGCGTCGGAGACCAGGACCGCCTCCCCGCGCAGCAGTTCGTGCACCCCGGCCGACAGTCCGCTGGTGACGGGTCCGGGCACACCCATCGTGAAGCGCCCCAGCCGCTGTGCCGCGCGGGCCGTGACGAGCGCTCCGCTGCGGTACGCCGCCTCGACGACCACGGTGCCCCGGGTGAGCGCCGCGATGACCCGGTTCCGGAGGATGAATCTGCTCGGCGTCGGGTGCTCGCCGGGCGGCAACTCCCCGACCACGAGACCCTGTTCCGCGATTCTGGTGATCAACTGGGTGTGTCCGCGCGGGTAGGGCCGGTCGACGCCGCAGGCCAGCACGGCGACGGTGGCACCGCCCGCCCCGAGAGCGCCCCGGTGCGCCGCGCCGTCGATGCCGTAGGCCCCGCCGGACACCACCACCCAGCCCCGCTCGGCGAGCCCGGCGCCGAGGGTGGCGGCCATGTGCGCGCCGTACTCGGTGCAGGCCCGGGCGCCGACGACGGCCACGGACCGCAGCGCCCACAACCGCAGGCCGGGCCGCCCTCGCACCCACAGTCCGACGGGCCGGGCATCCCCCAGGTCGTCGAGCTGCGCGGGCCATTCGGATTCACCGGGACAGACGAACCGCACCCCGGCGTCCCGCGCCCGGGCGAGGTCCCCCTCCGGGTCGGCCCGCCCGGCCCTGGCCCGCAGCCCCGCCCACCGCTTGTCGGTCATGCCCCGCGGCTGCCCCAGGTCCCCGTAGAGCCGGCGAACGGCCTCCGGGGCCCCGACTTCTCGAATCCAGCGCCCACAGACCTCGTCACCCGGTTCGACGACCCGGGCGAGCCTGACGCGGGCCTCGCGCTCGACGTCACCCGTCATGCCGGCGAGCCGATCGCCATCGGTACCCCGCGGGGGACCCCGGTGCGCAACTGGAGGGCCAGGGCGACATCCCCGGCGTCGGGCCGGTCGTGTCCCGACAGATCCGCGACCGTCCACGCGACACGGAGCACCCGGTCCAGCCCGCGGGCCGTCAGCAGCCCGCGCTCCAGGCCGCGCTCGGCCTCGTCCATCGCTCCCGCCCGTGCCTGCCAGCGACCGCGCAGCTCGCGTCCCGGTACCTCGCTGTTGGTGTGCCAGGGCGTTCCCGTCAGGCGCTCCGCGGCCCGCTCGCGGGCGGCGCGCACCCGGTCCGCGACCGTCTTCGTCGACTCGCCCCGCGCGCCGCGCGCGGTGAGTTCGGCCCGGGTCACCGGCTCGACCTCCACCCGCAGATCGACCCGGTCGAGCAGCGGCCCGGAGAGCCTCGCCTGATAGCGGCGGATGACGGAGGGCGGGCACTCGCAGAAGTCGTTCGTCGTGCTGAAGCGCCCGCAGGGGCAGGGGTTGGCGGCCAGGACCATCAGGAACTTCGCGGGGAACCGTACGACGCCGGCGCTGCGCGCGATCACCACGTGCCCCGCCTCCAGCGGCTGCCGCAGGGCGTCCAGCGCGAAGCCGCTGAACTCGGGAGCCTCGTCGAGGAAGAGCACACCGCGATGCGACAGGGACACCGCGCCGGGCCGTGCGAGTCCCTTGCCGCCGCCGACGAGGGACTGCATGGTCGCGGAATGGTGGGGTGCGCAGTACGGCGCGACGTCCACCATCGGTTTGCCGGGCGGCAGCAGGCCGGCGACGGAGTGGATCGCCGTCACCTCCAGGGATTCCTGCCGGGACAGCCGCGGCATGATCGAGGGCATCCGCTCGGCCAGCATCGTCTTGCCCGCACCCGGTGGCCCCTGGAGGAAGACGTGGTGGCCGCCGGCCGCCGCCACCTCCATCGCGGTGCGTGCCGACAACTGGCCGACGACGTCGCCGAGGTCGTGGCCCCGGTCGTGTTCCGGAACGGCGATGCCGCACAGACCGGTGGCCTCGCCCGTGCCGGGCACGCGCAGGCCGGCCAGCAGCGGGTCCGGCCGGCCCTGCTCGTCCGGTTCCTCCTCGGGCACCGGTTCGTCCGCCAGCACCGCGATCAGCTGGCGCAGGCTGCGGACCCCGAGCACCGATACCCCCGGTACCAGTGAGGCCTCGGCCGCCGCGCACTCCGGCACCACCACCTGCTCGTACCCGGCGTCCGCCGCGGCCAGCACGGCCGGCAGGATGCCCCGGACCGGCCGCACCCTGCCGTCGAGCCCCAGCTCCCCGATCATCACGATGTCGGCGAGCACGCGGGGATCGATCCGCTCGGCGGCGCCCAGCACCGCGCAGGCCACGGCGAGATCGAAACCCGAACCGCCCTTGGGCACGGAGGCCGGGCTCAGCCCCACCGTCAGTTTCTTCTGCGGCCAGGACGCACCGGAGTTCACCACGGCGGCCCTGACCCGGTCCCGGCTCTCCGTCAGGCTCTTGTCGGGGAGTCCCACCAGCGTGAAGGCCGCGATGCCCGGCTCCAGGTCCGCCTGGACCTCGACGACGACGCCCTCCACACCCACCAGGGCCACCGAACACGTACGCGCGAATCCCATCAGGCCACCCCCCGCGCGTGCTCGACCACGGGCGCGCCGCGTTCGGGGATCAGGACGCCGATCAGGTCGATGCGGACGCCGCCGGGCGGGGCTCCGCCGTGTTCCTGGAGCCAGCGTTCGGCCAGGCCGCGCAGGCGCAGGGCCTTCGCCGGTGTGACGGCCTCCATCGGATGCTGGAACGCGCCCGCCCTGCGGGTCTTGACCTCGCAGACGACCAGCGCGTCGTCGTCCCGGGCCACGATGTCGATCTCGCCGGTCCTGCCGCAGCGCCAGTTGCGTGCCAGGACCGTCATGCCGGCCCCGGTCAGCCGCCGTGCGGCCAGTTCCTCGCCGTACGCGCCCAGTGCGTTGCGTGCCTCGGATGTCTTCATGTCGGCACCACCTCCGGCACCGACACTGAGGCCGTGTCACCCAGCTATTGGATCTTGGTGGACGAGCGGGCGACTGTGGAGATCTCCGTCACCCGCACGAGGCATCACCACGATCGCCGCACGAACCACCGTCACGACCGCCGCACGAGCCGTCACCACGACCGCCGCCCGTCATCGGCCGCCCGGCCGGCCCGCGGGCCGGCCGTCCGGATCTCAGCGGCCCTGAGTTCAGCCGCCCGGCAGCTCCAGGTCGCTCTTGTTCAGTTCCTCGATGTTCACGTCCTTGAATGTAAGAACGCGTACCTGTTTCACGAAGCGGGCGGGCCGGTACATGTCCCACACCCAGGCATCCGCCATGGACACCTCGAAAAACACCTCGCCCTGGACCGAGTGCACCTGCATCTCGTAGTCGTTGGTGAGGTAGAAGCGCCGTTCGGTCTCGATCACATATTTGAACAGACCGACGACGTCGCGGTACTCCCGATAGAGCTTCAGCTCCATCTCGGTCTCGTACTTCTCGAGGTCCTCGGCGCTCATGGCATGTTCCCCTTCAGCCGTGCGTCCCCCTATTGTGCGCCAGCCCCGAGAGCCCCTAGACGATTTCCGTGTCGAGGACCTCGGGTGTGGCCGGGGGACCCTCGTCGAGCACCCTGCGCAGCAGCCCGGCGAGCTTGGTCGGATACACCGTCTCATGTGCCTCGGTCAGTTCCTGGCACGTCCACCAGCGCGCTCCGGCGACGCTGCGCCGCTCCAGGTCCGTCAGCCCCGCGGCCGCCGTGACGGTCTGGGTCGTACGGGCCAGGAAGTACCACTCGTCCTGGTCCCAGCGCCGCCCCGCGAACGGGAACGAGCAGATCCGCCGCCACAGGACCGGGCCCAGGTCGACCTCTGTGATACCGGTCTCCTCCACGAGTTCGCGCAGGGCCGCCTGCTCCCGGGTCTCGTCGCCCTCCAGGCCGCCGCCCGGCGTGAACCACCAGTCGTCGGAGGGATCGTCCGGCTCGTGGCCGTGCAGCAGCAGGACGCGGTCCTGCGGGTCCAGGAGGACGACCCGGGCGACCCTGCGCAGCCCGTCCCGGTTCGGGCCCTCGTCCCGGTCGGCCGCCTCAGCGGGCACCGGCGGACTCCCCGCGGGCGCGGGAGCGTCCGGCCAGCTTGGCGACGGGCCCGTACGCCCCGCCGCCCAGCACGAGCACGGCGCCGGCGATCACCAGGACGATCATCGTGGGGAGCGGTCCCGGCTGGGACAGGCCGCCGAGCGCCTTGAAACCGGTGGGGCGTTCGAGCATGCCGTTCATCGGCCAGGCGATGGCGTCGACCCGGGCCGTCACGGCGCTGCGCGCCACGGTGCCGCTGGCCGCGTCCGTCAGATGCGCGGTGGAGTCCAGGGAGCCCTGCCGCTCGTCGCCGAGCAGGAACAGCCGCCCCTGCGGGACCTTCACGGTCGGGAAGTTCGTGATCTCGGCGAGGCTTCCCGCGGCCAGATACGGCTCGTCGATCTGCTTGCCGTTGACGGTCAGCTTGCCGTTCGTGCAGCAGGAGACGGTGTCACCGCCGACGGCGACCACGCGCTTGACCACGGACGAGTTGGTGACCCACGTCTTGTCCTTGAAGACGACGACGTCACCCCGCCGGATCTCGCTTCCGTCGACGCGCTGAGCCAGCACCCGGTCGCCGATGTTGATCGTCGGAGCCATCGAACTCGTCGGCACGGTGTACGGCAGATAGACCACCGCCGCCCAGCCGAATCCGCCCAGGAACAGCACCAGGCCCAGCGCGACGGCCAGCCCCGACAACCGCTGTCCGGTCCTGCTGCCCACCGGGGCCTTGCCTGCGCCGCCGCTGCGCGGGGCCGTCCGTGTTGCGCTCTCGCCACCCATGGGGCCGCACCTTACCCGGGGGTACGGTCCGGGGTCAGCCCCCGTCCTGATCACGATCCCCGGCGAGGACCGGATCCGCCGATCCGTCGGGCCCGTGCCGTGCGCTGGTCCGTCCCCCCGTCGTCCGTCGGCCCGCCCGCCGTCGGGTGTTTCCGGGTTTCCGGGTCGGCGGTCCGGCTTCCGCCGGAAAACGAGCGGGGCCGGCCACCCCGGAGACCCGGAGCGGCCGGCCCCGAAGGCCGAGAGGTGACTCAGTCGTCCTTGGACGCCTTGCGCCTGCGCCGCACCAGCACGAGCGGAGCCGCGCCCAGAAGGGCCACGGCACCCGGCGAGGTGACCGCCGCGGCGGCCTGGTTCCCGAGACCGGACTGGTCGAAGGTGTCCGGGACCGGGAGCGTGCCCCAGCGGTTGATGGGCCAGGCCTTGACGATGGCACGGCCGACGACTTCGTTCACGGGCACCATGCCGTGGTGCTTGTCCGCCTGGTTGTAGCGCGAGTCCCGCGAGTTCTGGCGGTGGTCACCCATCACCCAGATCATGCCCTTGGGGACCTTGACCTTGAACTGGCCGCCGTCCTCGTCCTGGCTGCACGGGGTGTTCCCGGCGTACACGTACGACGACTCGTTCAGAGCCTTGCCGTTGACCATCAGCGGGCCGGTGTTCTTGCACTCGACCGTGTCGCCGCCGACACCGATGACCCGCTTGATGAGGTCCTTCTCCTCGGCGGACGGCATCAGGCCGATCCAGCTGAGGACCGTCTGCAGGGCGTTCGGGTTGGCCGTGGGCTCGCCCGCCAGCCAGTTGTCCGGGTCATGGAAGACGACGACCTCACCGCGCTGCGGCTCGGAGCCGAACCACGGAGTCAGCTTGTCGACCAGGACACGGTCACCCTGCTGGAGGGTGTTCTGCATCGAGTCCGAGGGGATCGAGAACGCCTGCACCAGGAAGGTCTTGATAATCAGCGCGAGGACCAGAGCGATGCCGATCAGGATCGGCAGCTCCTTCCAGAAGGAGCGCTGCTTGGTCGACTTCGGGTCCTGCTCGGCGCGCCCGGTCGAGACGTCCCCGTCCTCGGAGCCGCTCCCAGAACCCGAACCGTCCTCTACGGCAGGGGCAGCCGCATCGTCGGGCCGCTCCGGCTGCCCTTCGGGACCCTCGTGCCCAGACCGCGCGCCGACCGCCACATCCCCCACATCCACTCCTCACTCCGTGCCGCCGCCCGCGCCGTATTCGGCGCAGGCCCACCACTCCCATAACGAGCGGGAGTTCCGCAGGGCTCGGGAGCGGGATCAATCCATCTGGATCCGCAGAGGCCACCCTATGCGACAGAGACAGAGCGGAGGCCGACCCTCCAGGCGCGTCGGCCACCGTCGAGAACGTGTTCGGCTCCTGCAGCCGGGTCCAGTGGCCGATGGGCCAACCGATGACCATCGCCCGCCCCACGATCGACTTCAGGGAGACGGTACCGCTGAACTTGTCGGTGCGGTGGTAACGGGAGTCCGCGGAGTTGCCCCGGTGGTCGCCCAGCACGAACAGGCGGCCCGCGGGCACCTTCACCTCGAAGGCGAACTCCGACGGTTTGTCGCCGGCGTAGATGTACGGCTCGGTCAGGGGGGTGCCGTTCACGGTCACCCGGCCCTGCGCGTCGCAGCACTTGACGATGTCCCCGCCGAGCCCGACGACCCGCTTGATCAGGTCCTTCTCGTTGTCGGACGGCAGCAGGCCGATGAAGGTCAGCCCCTCCTTGAACTGCTTGACGACCACGGGGTCGTTCTTCTTATGGGCGTCCTCGGCGGTGAGCCAGCCCCCGGGGTCCTTGAAGACGACGACGTCACCGCGCTTGGGCTGGGAGCCGAACCACGGGGTGAACTTGTCCACCAGGACGCGGTCGCCGATCTGGATCGTGTTCTCCATCGAGCCGGACGGAATCACGAAGGCCTGGACGAGGAACGTCTTGAGGACCAGGGCTATCAGCACGGCGACGCCGACCAGGAGGGGTATCTCCTTGACCGCCGAGCGCCGCCTGCGCCGCTTGATCTTGCGCGCGAGCTTGCGCCGCTCGACCCGGCTGGGCCGGGCGGCGCCTCCGGAGGCGCGCCGGGCCCCGGTGGGCAGCAGGTTCTCAGCGGCACTTGCGGAGACCCCGCGCGCCCGTCCGCGGTTACCCACGGGCACCCCCGGCGGCGGGCACACCCGCGTAGGCGTGGGGGCGTGTCAGACGGGTCCAGTGGCCGGCGGGCCAGGCGATCCAATCGGCCCTGCCGATGACATCGCCGACGGGGACCATGCCGCCGCCGGGCGAGCCCAGATGGTCGCGGGAGTCGCTGGAGCGGCTGCGGTGATCACCCAGGAGGAACAGAGACCGCTCGGGCACGACGATGTCGAAGGGCACCTCGGACGGACTGTCGCCCCGATAGAGAAATGTCGACTCGTCGACCGATCGGCCGTTCACTTCGAGTCTCCCCTCCTTGTCGCAGCAGACCACGTGGTCTCCCCCTACCCCGACGACGCGCTTGACGTAGTCCGCGTTCCCGAAATAACCGGTGCCGTCGAACACGACGACATCGCCCCGCTGCGGCTCGGAACCGAAACGGTACGCCAACTTATTTACGAGAACGCGGTCCCCGATCCTCAATCCGGACTCCATGGAGCCGCTGGGAATTTCGAACGGCTGCATCACGAAGCGGCTGACCAGCAGGACGAATACCAGACAGATCAGCACGGTGAGGGTGATCCGGCCCCCGGGGAGCCGGTCGGCGACCTTGTCGGCGAACGCAAAACGCGACCGGTCCTCCGGCCCCGCTGTGTCCGAGATCTCCTCGGAAGCGGAAGGGCGGGAGGAGCGGTCGCGCTCCACGGGCTGTGCTTCGGTGTCCATCGGGGCCAGATGCTATCCGGCCTTCATGAGACACCTTCTTACCGGCTCGGTCGCCGACGGATCACCGCGGCGGCACCGGCTCAGCGGTCGCGCTTCTCCTTGATCTTCGCGGCCTTGCCGCGCAGGTCACGGAGGTAGTACAGCTTGGCGCGACGCACGTCACCGCGGGTGACGACCTCGATCTTCTCGACGATCGGGGTGTGCACCGGGAAGGTGCGCTCGACGCCGACGGAGAACGAGACCTTGCGGACCGAGAAGGTCTCGCGGACACCGGCGCCCTGGCGGCGGATGACTACGCCCTTGAACTGCTGCACACGGGAGCGGTTGCCCTCGATGACGCGGACGTGGACGTTGACGGTGTCACCCGGGCGGAAGGCCGGGATGTCGGTGCGCAGCGACGCGCCGTCGACGGAGTCGAGCAGGTGAGTCATTTTGTCTGCTTTCTTCGCTGATGCCACAGGTCATCAACGGGAGAGAGGTTCGAGGATGGTGCTGCCTCGTCGGGGCGGGCGTCGTGTCCCCCTGTGGCAGGGGCGCGCGCCGGACGACGTAGAGCAGCGGCCTATTCTTCCACGGCCTCTGGCCTGCGCCAAAATCGGCCGCCGGGTTCCGGCTGCCAGCCCAGGATCGAGAGCATCTCGCGGTCCTTCTTGTCGAAGGCGGAGGCGTCGCAGCGCTCGATGAGGTCGGGCCGGTTGGCCGCTGTGCGACGCAGGGCCTCGTCGCGGCGCCACCGGGCGATCTTCCCATGGTGCCCGCTGACCAGCACGTCGGGGATCTCAAGGCCGCGCCACCGCGGGGGCTTAGTGTACACCGGCCCCTCCAGGAGGTTGGCCATGGCCCCGGGGGCGAAGGAGTCGTCCCGGTGGGACTCGGCGTTGCCGAGGACACCCGGCAGCAGCCGGGCCACGGCCTCGGTGACGACCAGGACGGCCGCCTCGCCGCCTGCCAGGACGTAGTCGCCGATGGACACCTCGTAGACCGGCATCCGCGTCGCGTACTCGTCGATGACACGGCGGTCGATGCCCTCGTAGCGCGCGGGCGTGAAGACCAGCCAGGGCCGCTCGGAGAGCTCCAGGGCGAGTTCCTGGGTGAACGGCCGCCCGCTGGGGGTCGGGACCACCAGGACGGGTCCGTGGGCGCCCGTCTCGTAGCCGTCCGCGAGGGCGGAGTCCAGGGCGTCACCCCAGGGCTCGGTCTTCATGACCATGCCGGGGCCGCCGCCGTAGGGAGTGTCGTCGACCGTGTTGTGACGGTCGTACGTCCATTCCCGCAGATCGTGCACGTGCACGTTCAGCTGTCCGCGCGCGCGGGCCTTGCCGACGAGCGAGACGTTCAGGGGCTCCAGGTAC
Organism: Streptomyces sp. NPDC091209; assembly: GCF_044757755.1. NCBI lineage: Bacteria > Bacillati > Actinomycetota > Actinomycetes > Kitasatosporales > Streptomycetaceae > Streptomyces > Streptomyces sp. NPDC091209. Next base: position 130,232 of record NZ_JBIVVR010000011.1, read on the forward strand.
TCGGGGAAGATCGTGACCACGTCGAGCCGCATCAGGCGTCGGCCCCCGCCGCGTCCTCGTCGCCCTCGCCGTCCTTCGGGGAGCCGTCCTCCGCGTCCCTGGCGGAGGCGACCTCCGCCCGGTCGTCGATCAGTCCGGGCGGCGGGTCGATGACGGCCCGCTGCTCCTCGATGTCGATCTCGACGACGATCTCCTCCACGAACGGGATCAGCACCTCGGTCCCGTCCGGGCGCTCCACCACGAACAGGTCCTGCGAGGGCAGGTGCGAGATCTCGGTGATGCGTCCGACCTCGGCGCCGTCCTTGGTGACCACGTCCAGGTCCATGAGCTGGTGGTCGTAGTACTCGTCCGGGTCCTCCGGGACCTCGTTCGGGTCGACCTCGGCGATCAGCAGGGTGTTGCGCAGCGCCTCGGCGGCGTTGCGGTCGCGCACCCCCGCGAAGCGCAGCAGAAGACGGCCGCTGTGGACACGGCCCGTCTCGATGGTCAGTGGTCCGGTGGAGGCCGGATCGGTGAGCAGGACGGCACCGGGCCCGAGCCGGAGCTCCGGCTCGTCGGTGCGGACCTCCACGGTGACCTCGCCCTTGATGCCGTGGGCGCGGCCGACGCGAGCGACTACCAGCTGCACTGTGCTTGATCTCCTGTCGTGTGCCGACGGTGATGCCTCATGGACGGCCGCGGGTGCGCGGACGCCGGGGGTGCGTGGACGTCCACGCGGTCCGGGGCCGCCCGCGAGGGTTCGGGGACGACTACGGGCCGGGGACGGCTCGTAAGCCCTCCCCGGCCCGAGCCGGTGTGCTGCCTGTTACGTCAGCGGACGTGATCCACGTCGACGAGGTCGACGCGGACACCGCGGCCGCCGATGGCGCCCACGACGGTGCGCAGAGCGCGCGCGGTGCGGCCGTTGCGGCCGATCACCTTGCCGAGGTCGTCGGGGTGGACCCGAACCTCGAGAACGCGCCCGCGGCGCAGGTTGCGCGAGGCGACCTGCACATCGTCGGGGTTGTCGACGATGCCCTTCACGAGGTGCTCGAGAGCCTCCTCGAGCATGCTCAGGCCTCGGTCGACTCGGACTCGGCCGGAGCCTCGTCCTTCTTCTCAGCCTTCTTCTTCTGGGTGATGGCCTCACCCTTGCCCGAGTCGTCGCCACCGAGGGCGTCGAACAGCGGGCGCGCGGCCTTCGGCTCGGCCACGAGCAGCGGAGCCGGGGCCGGCAGGCCCTTGAACTTCTGCCAGTCGCCGGTCAGCTTCAGGATGGCGAGCACGGGCTCGGTCGGCTGCGCGCCGACACTCAGCCAGTACTGCGCACGGTCCGTGTCGACCTCGATGCGCGAAGGGTTCTGCACCGGGTGGTACAGACCGATCTCCTCGATGGCCCGGCCATCACGGCGGGTACGGGAGTCGGCGACGACGATGCGGTAGTGAGGCGAACGGATCTTGCCCAGACGCTTCAGCTTGATCTTGACTGCCACGGAAGTGGTGTCTCCTGGTCTTGACGGGGTTGGGCACGCAGAGATGGCCGCGTGGGGTTGCGGTACCCGAGTGCCCGATGGACGCGTCAGCCGGAGGAGAGAGGGGTCCTATGCGGCTGTCGAGTACAGCTAGCCATTCTGCCACATCCTGGGGTCCACCCGGACCGAAGGGTGTGCGGGCCCATGCCTGACGGGCACCCGGCGTTCCGGGTGCCCGTCAGGCATGGACCGGCGCGGATCGGCCGTCCGGGGCGTCGGCGAGCTGCGCCCGCGCGCACTCGTGCCTCCTGAATTCCCCCACTTCCCCAAGGGCAGTGGGGGAGGCACGACTGCTCACGGGCCGCGCGTACTCGTCCGGCACCCACGAGACGCCGGTGTGGCACACGCCTCAGCCGACGGCCGCCCCGACCACCTCCGGAATCCGGAAGGGTTTACCGCATCCTCCGCACACGATCGGCGCCTGTGCGAGGACCGACGGGACCACGCGCACATTGCGCCCGCAGTCACAGACGGCCTTGACCCGCACACCGCCCCCGGAGGAGCCGTGGCGGGCGGCCGGGCCGCGGAACGAGCGGGCGGTGTCCGCGGACGTGGCGGCCGTGTGGGCCTTCAGCGCCCGCTGGAGCCGCTCGATGGTCGGGCGGTAGCGGCGCTTCGCCTCGGGGTTGAGCGTGACCAGCGAGAAGCCACTGCTGGGATGCGGCTCCTCGGGGTGGTCCAGGCCCAGCTCCTCGGCGATCGCGAGGAATCTGCGGTTGTGATACCGGCCGGCGCGCGAGGTGTCGCGGACTCCGCGGGCGGCGGCGATGCCGTGGACTGCTTCGTGAAGCAGTCGTTCGAAGGAGAGCTCGTGTCCGCAGGCGGACGACGATTCTCCGATCAGGGACTCTGGCGCGGCAAGATCGGGCAGTTCGGGGTGGTGCCGCTGAATGTCGGCCCACGCCCCTGCCAGCTCTGCGGCGAGAACAGGTGGTGTCGTGCTCACGTAATGACAACGAGCGGAGGTGCCCCTGTGTTCCTATTCCGGGGCATCCCAAATAATTTGCACGTACCCGTCAGTTGCCCCTGATGCGTCCTGACGAGGGCGGGTGCGCTGATCTGCGGAGAAGCATCCCAGCTCATACCAAGGCGGTACGTACGCACACGTACGCCCCGGCGCGTAGACGGAATCCGCACGCCGGGGCACCTGTGGTCGGCAGATGCGCAAGAGGTGTTTCGGCCGCCCTCGCGTCCCACTCAGTAGGCGCGGGCGACGACGGCGACGTTACCGGGTGTGTCCTCGGCGTCCGGCACCGACCCGTCCTCGGCGACCAGACACCGTACGGTCACCGCGTGCTCGGCGAGCCGGGCCTCGCCCTCTTCGCCGAGGTCGGCCCAGGGAATGCGCGCCCAGCCGCCCGCGACGGCGGCCTCCACGGCCGCGTCGACCGTCGACACGTCCGACGTACGGGACTCGCGGCGCTCACGCGACTGCCTCAGGAGCAGCGCCTGGTCCTCTTCGAGGAGTCCGGGGAGCAGGGCCGCCAGCGCGTCGAGGGCCACGGGCTCCTTGCCGCCGGGGATCCGGCGGACCAGCATCGCCGTGCCGTTCTCCAGGTCACGGGGGCCGACCTCGACGCGTACGGGGACGCCCTTGAGCTCCCAGTCGACGGCGCGGCGCCCGAAGGGGGTGTCCGTACGGTCGTCGACCTGGACCTTTACACCCGCCGCCTTCAGCCGGTCGCCGATTTCGCGGACCTTGGCCAGAACCGCCTCGTCCCCCTTGATCGCGAGGACGACGACCTGTACTGGAGCGAGCCGGGGCGGCACCCGCAACCCACTGTCATCGCCGTGCGACATGATCAGGCCACCCACCATGCGGGTCGAGGACCCCCAGGAGGTCTGCCAGACGAGCTCCTGCTTCCCGTCCTTGGACAGGTACCGGGTGTTGAACGCCTTCGCGAAGTTCTGCCCCAGCTCGTGGCTGGTGCCCATCTGGAGTGCCTTGCCGTCACCCATCATGGCTTCGAGGGTGAGGGTGTTGATGGCGCCCGCGAACCGCTCGCTCGCCGTCTTCCGGCCAAGGACGACATCGATGCCGAGGACGTCGGTCATGAAGTCGGCGTACACCTCCTTGTGGATGTGCGCCGCGTAGTCGCGGGCGTCCTCGTAGGTGGCGTGCGCGGTGTGCCCCTCCTGCCAGAGGAATTCGGTCGTCCGCAGGAACACCCGCGGGCGCATCTCCCAACGGACCACGTTCGCCCACTGGTTGATCAGCAGCGGCAGATCGCGGTAGCTCTGCACCCACTTGGAGAAGTACTCGTTGATGATCGTCTCGGAGGTGGGGCGGACGACGACCGGCTCCTCCAGCTCCTTGCCGCCGCCGTGCGTGACGACCGCGAGTTCGGGCGCGAAGCCCTCGACGTGCTCCGCCTCCCGCGTCAGGTAGGACTGCGGGATGAACAGCGGGAAGTACGCGTTCTGGGCACCCGCTTCCTTGATGCGGGCGTCCATCTCCTGCTGCATCCGCTCCCACAGCCCGTACCCGTACGGCCGGATGACCATGGTCCCGCGCACCGGCCCGTTGTCGGCGAGCTCGGCCTTGTTGATCAAGTCCTGGTACCAGCGCGGGAAGTCGTCCGCCTGGGGCGTGAGAACGGGTGCCTTTGCCATGCGGGTGATGGTACGGGCCCACGTTGCCGGTATGTGAATTCTCGCGCCCTTTGCGGCCGGGGCACAAACGGGGCCCCGCAAACCCTGGACGGCACGTCGAGCGGGGAGTTACCTGACATACGGGGGGAGTGCGGGCCTCGTGCGCGGGGGCGGAGGACAAGGGGGCCCGGCGGCAACTCTCGGCGGATTGGGGCACTTTCGATGACACCTACGCTCGTGCGGCAGCACCTTCCTCATGCGGGCCCATCGCCCCGCGCGGACCGGGGTGCACGCGCGCGTGACTGGGCCGAGATCCAGGAGCGGATGCTGGTACCGCTCTACGAGGCCGTCCACGAGCGACTCGAAGTGGGCGGCGGGACACGGCTGCTCGGGCTCGGCTGCGGGACGGGGCTCGCCCTGTTGATGGCGGCCTCCCGCGGGGCCGCGGTCACGGGTGTCGACTCCTCGTCACCCGAACGGCTGGCCCTCGCACGGGAACGTCTTCTGCCGCAGGAACGGGACACGCGCCCGCGCGCCGAAATCCGGCTGGTGTCCGGGGCTCCCGGGGACGCGGCCGTCGCGGGAGAGCCGGCGTACAACCTGGTGACGGCGTTCGAGCCGATCGGCTGCGCGGCCGGCGACTCCGAAGGGCTCGGTTCGCTCCTCGCGGCGGCGGCGCCGCTGACCGGCCGGGGCACTCCCGTGGTGCTGGTCGGGTGGGGGCCGCCGGAGCGGTGCAGCACCTCGGCCGTGCTGCGGGTCGCCACCAAGCTGGCCGATCCCCTGCGTGGCGCGGCGAGCTGGCGTGCCGCCCGCCGGGACGACCTGGAGGAGGTCGCCGAGCGGGCCGGGCTGCGACCGGACGGCTCGGGGCGGGTGGCCTGCCCGTTCGGCTACGCCGATGTGGACAGCGCCGTACGCGGGCTGCTCTCCACGGGCCTCTTCGACGCCGCGGTCGACGCCACCGATCAGGCCCAGGTCGACAAGGAAGTGGCCGAGGCGCTCCATCCTCATCTGCGGCGGGACGGGACCGTCTGGATGCCGAACGTGTTCCGGTATCTGATCGCCCGTACGGTCTGAGGACGGCCGAGGACGGCCGAGGACGCACCGCCGAAGACTTGCTGCTGGAAACGCGCTGCCGGAGACGGGCTGCTCGCCGCCGAGACGGACTGTCGCGGACGGCCGGTCGGAGACGGACCGCTGAGGACGACCCGCCGAGGCCGGTCCCGGGGGTTCACACCTCCTTCGGTGTCCGGGGCACCCCGGCGATCCGGTACGCCTCCGCCTCCTCCAGCGTCTCGTTCGCGAGGAGCGCCTCGGCCAGGGCGTCCAGTTGTCCTCGGTGCTCGCGGAGTTTCCGGCAGGCCTCCTCGTAGCACTCGTCGACGATGCGGCGCATCTCGTGGTCGATCGAGTCGAGGGTGCCGGGGGCCGCCGCGAGGCCGTAGGCCTGCTGGGCGTCGTTGGGCAGCGCGGACAGCCTGCCCACCCGTTCGCTCATGCCCCAGCGGGCCACCATGCCGCGGGCGAGGTTCGTGACCTGTTCCAGGTCGTTCTCCGAGCCCGTGGTGATGACGTCGTAGACGACGTGCTCGGCGGCCATGCCGCCGAGGGCGCCGATGATCCGGCCGCGCAGATACTCCTCGGTGTACGCGTACCGGTCCGCGTCCGGCGTGGAGAGCGTGACGCCGAGGGCTCGGCCGCGCGGGACGATGGTGATCTTGCGGACCGGGTCGGCGCCGGGCCGCAGCATTCCGAGGAGGGCGTGGCCGCTCTCGTGGTACGCGGTGCGGCGGCGTTCCTCGTAGGGCATGACCAGGGAGCGTTCGGCGCCGAGTTGGACCTTCTCCAGCGCTTCGGAGAGGTCGCCCTGCGTCACCTCCTCCTGCTTGCGCTTGACCGCCAGGAGGGCCGCCTCGTTGGCGAGGTTCGCGAGGTCGGCGCCGGTCATGCCCGGGGTCGAACGGGCCACCTGGGTCAGGTCCACGCCGGGGGCGAGCGGGATGTCGCGGGTGTGGATCTCCAGGATCGCCTCACGGCCGCCGCGGTCGGGGGGCGAGACGGTGACGACGCGGTCGAAGCGGCCGGGGCGGGTGAGCGCCGCGTCCAGGATGTCCGCGCGGTTGGTCGCGGCGATGACGATGACGCCCTCCGAACCGGAGAAGCCGTCCATCTCGGTGAGGATCTGGTTCAGCGTCTGCTCGCGCTCGTCGTGGCCGCCCATGGCGGAGCCGCCCGACCGCGACCGTCCGATGGTGTCGATCTCGTCGATGAAGATGATGGACGGGGCCACCTTGCGGGCCTCGGCGAACAGTTCGCGCACGCGCGAGGCGCCGACACCCACGATCATCTCGATGAACTCGGAGGCGGAGGCGGAGAAGAACGGGACACCCGCCTCCCCCGCGACCGCCCGCGCGAGCAGCGTCTTCCCGGTGCCGGGCGGGCCCGCCAGCAGCACACCGCGCGGCATCTTCGCGCCCATCCTGCGGTACGCGTCGGGGTTCTTGAGGAAGTCCACGACATCGTTGAGCTCGCCGGCGACCTCGTCGATGCCGGCCACGTCCGCGAACGTCGTGCGTTTGCCGCCGGGCACGAGTTCGACCGGCTTCGGAGGCGTCTTGCGGCCGAGCATGCCGCCGGCGCCGCCCATGCCGGAGCCCATCCGCCGGGCGATGAAGATCCACAGGACGACGAGCAGGATCATCGGGGCGAGCGAGATCAGCAGATTGAAGAGGACGCTGCGTTCCTGGACCACCGGCGAGGCGGTCACCGTGACGTCGTGCGTCTGCAGGTTCTCCCAGAGCTTGTCGTCCGCGAAGGCCGGGCGCTGGGTCTTGAACTTGGTGTACTTCCCGCCGCCGTCGGGCTTCTCCTGGGAGTTCTTGAGCTGCCCCTGGATCGCGTCGCCCTTGGAGTAGATCTTGGAGACGTTGCCGTCGCTCACCTGCCTGCTGAACTCCGTGTACGAGATCGTCGGCTCGTTGCCCTGGTTGTAGAAGGACAGCACCAGGTTGGCGATCAGGAACACGATGAGCGCGGCCAGGGCCAGGCTCCACCAGCCGCCGGGCAGCTTTCGCCGGCCGCCCGGCGGCGGGGTCGGCTCGGGCGGCGTGCCCTCGGTACGCCACGGCTGATCAGGAGCCTTGCGCGGCGGCACGGCATTGCTCATAAGGGGACGTTACGTCAGATGGCGGACACCGGCACCCGCACCCATGCCACTGGGGGCGCCCCTCGCGGTGAGAGGCGCCCCCAGTGGGCGTCACGAACGGCGCTCCCGTACGGGACGGGAGGCCGGTACGGCAGGTCGGTCGGCAGGTCAGCCCATGAACTTCTTGAACTCGTCCGGCAGCTCGAAGTCGTCCTGGGCACCCTGCTGCGGGAGGCCGAAGGCGTTGCCGCCCTGCGCGCCGGCCTCGCGGCGAGCGGCCTCCTCTTCCTCCTGGAGCTTGCGCTTCATCGGGTTGCCGGAGCGCTGCTTGCCCTTGGCCTGCTTCTGCTTCTTCTTGGCGCGGCCGGGGCCGCCGCCCATGCCCGGCATCCCGGGCATGCCCGGCATCCCGCCGCCCTGGGCCATGCGGGACATCATCTTGCGGGCCTCGAAGAAGCGCTCGACCAGGCCCTTGACCGCGCTGACCTCGACGCCGGAGCCCTTGGCGATACGGGCACGGCGCGAGCCGTTGATGATCGTCGGCTCCTGGCGCTCGGCCGGGGTCATCGACTTGATGATGGCGGCCGTACGGTCGACGTCGCGCTCGTCCAGGTTGTTGATCTGGTCCTTGATCTGGCCCATGCCCGGGAGCATGCCGAGCAGCTTGCTGATGCTGCCCATCTTGCGGACCTGCTCCATCTGGGACAGGAAGTCGTCCAGGGTGAAGTCCTGGCCCTTCTTCGACGCCAGCTTGGAGGCCATCTTCTCGGCCTCTTCTTGGCTGAACGTCTTCTCCGCCTGCTCGATCAGGGTGAGCAGGTCACCCATGTCGAGGATGCGGGAGGCCATCCGGTCCGGGTGGAAGGCGTCGAAGTCGTCGAGCTTCTCGCCGTTCGACGCGAACATGATCGGCTTGCCGGTGACCGAGGCGATCGACAGGGCCGCACCACCGCGGGCGTCACCGTCGAGCTTGGAGAGCACCACGCCGTCGAAGCCGACACCGTCGCGGAAGGACTCCGCCGTGTTGACCGCGTCCTGGCCGATCATCGCGTCGACGACGAAGAGGATCTCGTCGGGGCTGACGGCGTCGCGGATGTCCGCGGCCTGCTGCATCAGCTCCTGGTCGATACCGAGGCGGCCGGCGGTGTCCACGATCACGATGTCGTGGACCTTGGTCCTCGCGAACTCCATGGAGTCCTTGGCGACCTTGACCGGATCGCCGACGCCGTTGCCCGGCTCGGGGGCGTAGACGGCGACGCCCGCGCGCTGGGCGACGACGCTGAGCTGGTTCACCGCGTTCGGGCGCTGGAGGTCGGCGGCGACGAGGAGTGGGGAGTGACCCTGGTCCTTGAGCCACTTGCCGAGCTTTCCGGCGAGCGTGGTCTTGCCCGCGCCCTGGAGGCCCGCGAGCATGATCACGGTGGGCGGGTTCTTGGCGAACCGGAGGCGGCGCGTCTCGCCACCGAGGATCGTGACGAGCTCGTCGTTCACGATCTTCAGGACCTGCTGGGCGGGGTTCAGAGCCTTGGAGACCTCGGAACCGAGCGCGCGTTCCTTGACGTTCTTGATGAACGTGCGGACGACCGGAAGGGCGACGTCCGCTTCGAGAAGCGCGATGCGGATTTCCCGGGCCGTGGCGTCGATGTCCGCCTCACTGAGGCGCCCCTTGCCGCGGAGGTTTTTGAACGTCGCGCTGAGGCGGTCGGAGAGGGTGTCGAACACGGTGGCTTCGGTCCTCGGAGTCGGGGGCGTTTTGGGCTGCCCTCCAGGGTATCCGGCCCGGCAAGCGAATCGTCCCCGCCCGCCGCATTCTGCGGGCGGGACGGAAGCGGCGGAGCCCCCACGGCCGCGAGGAGCGGGCCCGGAAACTCTCCCGGAGCGGCTTTCGCCGACCGGAGCAAGCCCGCGGCGCGGGGATCACCTGTCCGCTCACCGCGCAAATCGACCGCGGGGTCACCCCCGCAGCGTCTCCTCCAGGGCGCGCGCCAGTGAGGCCGCCTCCGTGCCCGGCAGCGGCGCCCCCTTCGTGCCGGTCACGTAGAAGGCGTCCACGGCGTTCGCGCCGAGGGTCGAGACATGCATGCTCCGCACCCGGACGTGCGCGTCCTCCAGGGCCCGCCCGATGCGGTGCAACAGGCCAGGGGCGTCGTGGGCGCGGACCTCTATGACCGTGGCGTGCCGTGAGGCGGCCGGGGCGACCGTCACGCGGGGCGGCGGCGCGATCGTTCCGCGGCGGCGCGGGTAGGCGGCGTCGCGTTCGGCGAGGCGCGCGGTGATGTCGAGGGAGCCGTCGAGGGCGCGGACGAGGTCGGCGCGCAGGCGGGCGGCCTGGGGCAGGGAGCCGTACTCGGCGGCGACCCGCCAGTTGAGCAGCAGGACCGAGCCCTCGACCCCGTCGGGCAGGTCCAGGGCGCGCAGCTCGGCGGTGCGGACGGTCAGCCGGTGCATGGCGAGGACGCCGGCCACCGAGGGGAGCACGCCGGGCTGGTCCGGGACGGCGATGAGGAGTTCCACCCCGAGCGGCTCCGGGTCCTCCGGGGAGGCGGCGTCGGCGTCGGTGTCGACCGGTTCCGTCTGCGCGCGCAGGGCCAGGACGGGCCCGCCGGTGCGGCACGCCTCGATCGCGAGCCGTTCCTGCTCGGCGGTCGGCGCGGCGGCCTCGGGCTCCTCGGGGGCGTCCCCGGCGAGGACGGCCGAGACCCTTTTGACCAGGTCGGTGACGAGGGAGCCGCGCCAGGAGGACCAGGCGGCGGGCCCGGTGGCCAGCGCGTCCGCCTCGGTGAGCGCGTGCAGCAGTTCCAGGGTGCCCTGCGATCCGACGGCCTCGGCGACCGAGCGGACGGTGGCCGGGTCCTCCAGGTCACGCCGGGTCGCGGTGTCGATGAGCAGCAGATGGTGCCGTACGAGGGTGGCGAGCACCGCCACGTCCGTGCGGTCGAAGCCGATGCGGGTGGCCACGTCGCGGGCGATGATCTCGCCGGCCACGGAGTGGTCGCCGGGCCAGCCCTTGCCGATGTCGTGCAGCAGGGAGGCGACGAGGAGGAGGTCGGGGCGGCCGACACGACGGGTCAGTTCGGAGGCCCGGACGGCCGTCTCGATGAGGTGCCGGTCGACGGTCCAGATGTGGACGGCGTTGCGCTGCGGCCGGCAGCGCACCCGCTCCCAGTCGGGCAGCAGCCGGGTGATCAGCCCTTCCGCCTCCAGTGCCTCCCAGACCTCGATGGTCGGGTGGCCCGAGCCGAGCAGCGTGACGAGTTGTTGGCGGGCCTCGGCGGGCCAGGGCGTGGGGAGGGGGCGCGTGGCGGCGGCCATGCGCCGCACGGCGTGCAGGGAGAGCGGGAGATCGGCCTGCGCGGCCGCGGCGGCCGCGCGGAGCGGGAGCACGGGGTCGCGTTCGGGACGCGCGGTGCGGGCCAGCCCCACCTCGCCGTCCTGTTCGACCACGCCCTCGGCGAGGGGGGACCGCTCGGCGGCCGGTTTGCCGCCGCCCAGCATCGCGCGCAGCCGCGGCCGTACGGCACGCGAGCGCAGTACGCGGCCCACCTCGCGCCAGGTGACGTCACTGGCGTACGACACGACGCGCGCGGCCTCGTAGACCTGGCGCAGCAGCGTGTCGGCGTCCAGCAGTCCGAGTTCGGCGGCGACCTGGTCCTGTTCCTGGAGGGCGAGGCGGTCGGTGGCGCGCCCGGTGGCGAGGTGCAGGGCGTCGCGGACGTCCAGGAGTCTGCGGCGGGCGTCGGAGAGGCCTTCGCGGGGTGCGTCGGCGAGCCAGGACGCGGCGACGGCGCGCAGCGCGGTGGCGTCGCGCAGTCCGCCGCGGGCTTCCTTCAGGTCCGGTTCGAGGAGGTACTGGAGTTCGCCCTGGCGTTCGGCGCGCTCCGCGCACAGCTCCTGGAGTTCGGGCAGCCGCTTGGGCGCCTGGTTGCGCCAGTCGGCGAGGACGGCCGTACGCAATCCGGCGGTGAGGCCGAGATCGCCCGCGAGATGGCGGGCGTCGAGGAGGCCGAGCTGGACCTTGAGGTCGTCGGCGGCCGTCTTGCGGGCCTCGGCCGGCGTACGGACCGAGTGGTCGAGGTCGAGGCCCAGGTCCCAGACGGGGTACCAGATGCGGTCGGCGAGGGCGGCGACGGCTCCTGAGTCGGCGCCGTCGTGCAGGAGGAGCAGGTCGAGGTCGCTGCGGGGGGAGAGCTCACCGCGGCCGTAGCCGCCGACGGCGACGAGGGAGACCCCGCGCAGGCCCTCGGATCCGGCGGCGAACAGGCCGGTCAGCCAGTCGTCCGTCAGTTCGGCGAGGGCGGCACGGCGCGGCGGCCCGGACCGCGCCCCCTCTTGGAGGAGGCGCAGCCGGGCCGCCGCATAGCCGCTGGGTCCCGAGTCCTCTGCTTCCACTCGTGTGTCCGTACTCGTCACCCAGCGACTCCTGTCTTTCTTCTGGCGGGCCGGTCCGGTCAGAGCGCGTCCGGGCCGCGCTCGCCGGTCCGGACCCGGACGGCCGTATCGACCGGGATGGACCACACCTTGCCGTCACCGATCTTGCCGGTACGGGCCGCCTTCACGACGATGTCGATGAGCTGTTCGGCGTCGTCGTCCTCGACCAGCACCTCTATGCGGATCTTGGGGACGAGGTCGACGGTGTACTCGGCACCGCGGTAGACCTCGGTGTGTCCCCGCTGCCGACCGTAGCCGCTCGCTTCGGTGACCGTCAGTCCGTGAACCCCGAAGGCCTGCAGGGCCTCCTTGATCTCGTCGAGCCGGTGAGGCTTCACGACGGCGGTGATGAGCTTCATGCGTCCACCTTCTTGGCATCCGCGTCGGCCGAGGCTGGCGCGGCGGTCCGTGCGGTGCCGCCACCGGCCCCGCTGAAGTCGTATGCGGTCTCGGCGTGCTGGGCCTGGTCGATGCCGGAGATCTCCTCGTCCTCGGTGACCCTCATGCCCATCGTCTTGTCGATGAGGAAGGCGAGGATGGCGGAGACGACCAGGGAGTAGCCGAGGACGGCGAAGACCGCGGCGCACTGCTTCCAGAACTGGGTCAGGCCGCCGCCGTAGAAGAGGCCCTCGGCCGTGGACTGGCCCTTGCCGCTGGCGAAGAAGCCGATCAGCAGGGAGCCGATGACACCGCCGACGAGGTGGACACCGACGACGTCCAGGGAGTCGTCGTAGCCGAACCGGTACTTCAGGCCCACGGCCATGGCGCACAGGACACCGGCGATGGCGCCGACGGCGATCGCGCCGAGCGGGGAGACACAGCCACCGGACGGGGTGATGGCGACCAGACCGGCGACCGCGCCGGAGGCGGCGCCCAGCGTGGTGAACGCGCCGTGCCGGATCTTCTCGTAGATGAGCCAGGCCAGCATGGCGGCCGCGGTGGCGACCTGCGTGTTGACGAACATCAGCGCGCCGACGCCGTCGTCGTTGCCGAGCCACGAGCCGGCGTTGAATCCGAACCAGCCGAACCACAGCAGACCGGAGCCGAGCATCACCAGCGGAAGGCTGTGCGGACGCATCGGGTCCTTCTTGAAGCCGACGCGCTTGCCGATGACCAGGATCACGCCGAGCGCCGCGGCGCCCGCGTTGATGTGGACCGCCGTACCACCGGCGAAGTCGATCACACCGAGGTCGAAGGCCCAGCCGCCGGTGCCCCACACCCAGTGGGCGACGGGGAAGTAGACGAGCGTGGCCCACAGCGTGATGAAGAGCGACCACGCCGTGAACTTCACCCGGTCGGCGAGCGCACCGCTTATGAGCGCGGGAGTGATGATGGCGAACATCATCTGGAAGACCATGAACACGAACACCGGGATGGTGTAGCCGGGCCAGAGCTGCGTCAGGCCGATGTCGCTCAGGCCGACCCAGTGCGAGTCCCAGCCGATGAACGATCCCTTGTCGGTGCCGAAGGCGAGCGAGAAGCCGTACAGCACCCACAGGATGGTGATGATCCCGATGCTGATGAAGCTCATCATCAGCATGTTGAGAGTGCTCTTGACGCGGACCATGCCTCCGTAGAAGAAGGCGAGTCCGGGCGTCATGATGAGCACCAGGGCGGAACAGATGAGCATGAACCCTGTGTTGGCGGCAGACAGCTTGGGTGCCTCTGCGGCAAGGGTGATGGCTGGTGCCATCGGCGTCTCCTCGTCGTTGGTACGGCCCCGTGCGGGCGAAGCCTGAGTGGTCGTGAGGGGTGGGCCGGTTATGCGCCATGAGATTGACGCAGCGCGGTTTCCGTGGAAGCCCCTCGATGTTTCGCACCAGTGACGAAGGCGCTCCGCGTGTTACGCATTCATGAACTGCCGGATTGCGGTCGAACCGATCGTTATCGTGACGCAATCTCCGGCAGGGCGCTCGCGGCCTCCTCGACGAGGACGGCGGCGCCCACCGTGCGCGCGATTCCCGCGGTGACCAGCCATGTCCGCGGGAGCGGGGCCGGCCGGGGCCGCATACAGCGGAACCGGCCACGGCTGGTCGTCCGATGACCTGGCATGGGGGAGCCGAGTCGGGCAGTTCGGGACGACCGGCCGCAGCCGGGGTACGGGGCGCGGCCGCCTGGGCGGCCGGGTGTCAGACCGCCTCGGCGGTCTCGGGCAGGTCGACGGCGAGCTGGTCGGTGAGGTCGATGACCTCGGCGAGGTCCCCGAAGTCGCGGACCGCGGCGTCGACCGTCTTTCGGATACGAGTGTTGACGCGCTCCGAGCGCACCTTCTTGCCGATCCTCAGCGCTTCCTTGGCCAGGACCGCACTCCGCTCGGGCTCGCGCTGCAGAAGGTGCACGGTGGCCATGCCGATGAGGTTGAGTGCGTACGAACGCTGGTGCTCGGAATCCTTGCCGAAACGGTCGACCGCCTGCTGCATCAGGGGCTCGGCCATGGAGGCGTACGTGGGGCTGCGCCCGGCGACATAGGCGAGATCACGGTAGGAGTGCGAGTTCTCGCCGTACAGCTCGGCCTGGGAGAAGAAGCGGATCCAGTCGGGGTCCGGGTCGTCCCACTCGTGCACGTCGGCGAAGGTGTCCTCGGCCATCCGGACGGCTCGCTTGCACTTTCCGGGCTGGCCCATGTTGGCGTAGGCGCGGGCCTCCATCGCATACAGCATCGACTGGGTACGCGGGCTCGCGCAGTCGCGGCTGCCGTACTGCGCGAGATGGATCAGTTCCAGCGCGTCCTCGGGCCGCCCGAGGTGGATCATCTGGCGGCTCATGCTGGAGAGGATGTACGAGCCGAGCGGCTTGTCGCCGGCCTCCTTCGAGGCGTGCAGGGCGAGCACGAAGTACTTCTGCGCGGTGGGCTGGAGGCCCACGTCGTAGCTCATCCAGCCCGCCAGCTCGGCCAGTTCGGCCGCGACCTTGAACAGGCGCCTCTCGGTGGCGGCGGGCTGCGGTTCCTGGAGGAGGTCCGTCACCTCGTGCAACTGCCCGACGACCGCCTTGCGGCGCAGTCCGCCGCCGCACTGGGCGTCCCACTGACGGAACATCACGGTGGTGGACTCCAGGAGGTCCAGCTCCGGCTGGGAGAGCCGGCCGCCGCGGCGCGTCGAGGCCGGGGGTTCGCTCTCCTCGTACGACGCCATGGGCGTGGGGACGAGCCAGCGCTGCATGGGCTCGATGAGAGCCGGGCCCGCGGAGAGCGCCAGCGAGCTGCCGAGGAAGCCGCGCCGCGCCAACATCAGGTCGCTGCGCGAGTATTCACTGATCAGCGCGACGGTCTGGGGGCCTGTCCACGGCAGGTCGATGCCGGACACGGAGGGTGCCTGGTGGGCCGCGCGCAGACCGAGGTCCTCCACGGCGACGACGCAGCCGAACCGCTCGGAGAAGAGCTCCGACAGGATCCGCGGGATCGGCTCGCGCGGGTTCTCCCCGTCCAGCCAGCGACGCACCCGCGAGGTGTCCGTGGAGATGTGGTTGGCACCCAACTGCCGGGCCCGGCGGTTCACTTGACGCGCCAGCTCGCCCTTCGACCAGCCGCTGCGCACGAACCACGAGCCGAGCATGTCGTTGGGGCGCTTGTCAGCGTTCGTCCCGCCTCCGCCGTTGCCGCCCACTGGAACGCCCCCACTCCCCGAGACCACTTGCCGCCGCTCTGCGCCAAGCCCTATCAGAATGCCGGTAAATACCGCCGCGCGTCCGGCAGTTCTCACCCTTCGAACGGCAAACCGGCTTGCCCTTGGCATACCCACGAGTACAGACAACGCACAGGACTCGTGCACACAAAGTAATCCTACGATCACGCGCCCAGCCATGGCGATCCGTGAAACGCCACCATTCGCCACCCCTTCGAATGAACTCCGTTCACCCTGGCCGCGATTCACTTGACACAGAACACCAAGGGTGGGCGGAGAGGTGCACTCCAGGGCGCACGGAGCGGCACGCACTACCCCGCACACCGCAAGGCGCCGTCTGGAGCGCGCGATACCGGGCAGCAAGGAACAGAGGGTGACAATCCGGTTCCGTCACGTAACCACCCGCGCATCGGACCCGTTGGAGGGGGCATGGGCTTCACGATCGGCAGTAGTCGGGCGATGCGCGACATCCGGACCGGCGCTCGTCGCCGCGGCCGCTCGTCGGAGGGCACGGCCGTCGCCGAGTTCACCGGACTGTGGGGGTGGGACGTGGTCCCGGGCGCCCGAGCCGCCGCGGGGGCGTGCTCGTGCGGCAGGGCCGACTGCGCCGCGCCGGGTGCGCATCCCCTCGGTTTCGCCCCGACGATCCCGGCGGGCGCGACACTGAACGAGGCGACGGGCATCTGGTCCGAGTTCCCCGGTGCCGCGGTGATGCTGCCGGTCGGCCGGGCGTTCGACGTGATCGAGGTGGCGGAGCCGGCGGGTCGCCGCGCGCTCGCCCGCCTGGAGCGCATGGGTCTCCCCCTCGGTCCGGTCACGGCCACGGCGGACGGGCGCGCGCACTTCTTCGTCTCCCCCGGCTCCGCCGCCGAGCTTCCGGAACTGCTCTACCGGACAGGCTGGGACGACGCCTCACTCGACCTGCACGGCCTGGGCCCCGGTACGTTCATCACGGCCCCGCCCTCCGACCGCGCGGGACTCGGCCCGGTCCGCTGGCTGCGCTCCCCCGCCCTCGACTCCGCCACCAAACCGCCGCCGGCCCGGCTGCTGCTGGGCACCCTCGCCTACGTGGCCCACCGTTCGCGGGCCTGAGGCTCCGGCCCGAGCCTTCCCCCACAGGTCCGTCCGCCGTCGCCTCACCCCACGGGAGGCGACGGCCCTCGCCGTCCACGACACCGGCCGCACAGGACGAAGCGCCCGTCCCCCGACAGTGTCGTGGGGGCGGGCGCTTCTTCGGGCACCTACACGTTCGCGCGGGTGGTCACTCTCCGATAAGGGCGTCAACGAACGCCTCCGGCTCGAACGGCGCCAGGTCGTCCGCGCCCTCGCCGAGCCCCACCAGCTTGACCGGGACACCCAGCTCGCGCTGCACCGCGATGACGATGCCGCCCTTGGCCGTGCCGTCGAGCTTGGTCAGCACGATGCCGGTGATGTCCACGACCTCGGCGAACACGCGCGCCTGGACCAGACCGTTCTGGCCGGTGGTCGCGTCGAGGACGAGCAGCACCTCGTCGAGCGGGGCGTGCTTCTCGACGACGCGCTTGACCTTGCCGAGCTCGTCCATGAGACCGGTCTTGGTGTGGAGCCGGCCCGCGGTGTCGATGAGGACGACGTCCGCGCCCTCCTCGATGCCCTCCTTGACCGCGTCGAACGCGATCGAGGCGGGGTCGCCGCCCTCGGGGCCGCGGACGGTACGGGCACCCACACGCTCCCCCCAGGTCTGGAGCTGGTCGGCCGCGGCGGCGCGGAAGGTGTCGGCCGCGCCCAGCACGACGTTCTTGCCGTCGGCGACGAGCACGCGCGCGAGCTTGCCGGTGGTGGTGGTCTTGCCGGTGCCGTTGACGCCGACGACCATCACGATGCCCGGGGTGTCGAGGTTCGAGTCGGTCCTGACCGTGCGGTCGAACTCCGGGACGAGCAGCGTGAGCAGTTCCTCGCGCAGCAGGGCGCGCAGTTCGACCGGGGTCCGGGTGCCGAGCACCTTCACGCGCTCGCGCAGCCGCTCGACCAGTTCCTGGGTGGGCTGCACACCGACGTCGGCGACGAGCAGCGTGTCCTCGATCTCCTCCCAGGTGTCCTCGTCGAGGTGCTCGCGCGAGAGCAGCGTGAGCAGCCCCTTGCCGAGCGCGTTCTGCGAGCGGGAGAGGCGGGTGCGCAGGCGCACCAGGCGGCCCGCGGTCGGTTCCGGGATCTCGATCTCGATCTCGGGGGCGACCGGAGGTTCCTCGACGGCGACCGACGGGGCGGCCGAGCCGTCGGGGAGATCCACCTCGTCTATCGTGCGGCGCGGTTCGTCGTGTGGCGCCTCGGCCTCGTCGCCGACGTGCGGTTCGGCCGGAGGGGCGGTGATGTCGGGGGCGGCGGGGGGCGGCGGGGGCAGCTGCTTCCGCTTGCGACTGCCGACGACGAGCCCACCGAGCGCGCCGATCACCACCACGGCGATGACTACAGCAAGGATGATGGTTTCCATAACGAACCCAGTATCAGTCATCCCTTGCGTGGGAGGGTTTCCTCCCACACAGGGGAACTCTTGTAGGTTTGTACGAACACTTGGAGCTCCTGGGCGGGCCCGGGCGCCCCCTGCGCACCTCCGGGAGCGCGCGGGTCCGCACCGGTGGGCGCGGGTCACGCCCGGTCCCCCTCCGGCCAGCCGATCCGACCGGCGCTCCGGCCCGGCCCCGGCGTCCACGGCTATAGCAACCTGACGCACCGTCAGCTACCGTCCCCCTCCACACACGAAGGGGGGCTCCCATGCCCGTAACGGTCGTGCGCTTCAACCTCGTCGAACCCGATGCCACCCCCGCCTCGCTCGGCGCCCGCTACCGGACGGCCGTCGAGATGGCCGCGTACGCCGACGAACACGGGATCACCACGGTGCAGACCGAGGAGCACCACGGCGTCGCCAACAACTGGCTGCCCTCGCCGTTCGCCTTCGCGGGCGCGGTCTTCGGGGCGACCCGGCGTCTCGCGGTGACCGTCTCGGCGGTCATCGGCCCGCTGCACGACCCGCTGCGCCTCGCCGAGGACATCGCCGTACTCGATCTTCTCAGCGGCGGACGTCTGGTGACGGTGGCCGGCATCGGCTACCGGCCCGAGGAGTACGCGCTGTTCGACGTCGACTGGAAGCGGCGCGGCGAGCTCCAGGACGAGCTGCTGGAGACGGTGCTGAAGGCGTGGACCGGCGAGGAGTTCACCTATCGGGGCCGCACCGTACGGGTCACCCCGCGTCCGTTCTCGGATCCGCACCCCCTGCTGCTGGTGGGCGGTTCCTCCCGGGCGGCGGCCCGGCGCGCCGCCCGGCTCGGGCTGCCGTTCTTCCCGAGCGCCCACCTGCCCGAGCTGGAGGCCTACTACAAGGAGCGGCTCATCGAGTACGGCACCGAGGGCTGGACCATGATGCCCGGTGCCGAGACGCCGCTGCTGCACATCGCCGAGGACCCGGACCGGGCCTGGGCCGCGTACGGCTCCCATTTCCTGCACGAGGCGCGGACGTACGCCTCCTGGCAGTCGGGTGACATCCGCTCGGCGGTGAAGTCGGCGGCCACGACGGTCGAGGAGCTGCGCGCCGAGGGCGTCTACCGCATCCTGACGCCCGACCAGTGCGTGGCGCAGGGCCTCGACAACCTCGTCCTGCATCCGCTGTCCGGCGGGATGCCCGTGGACGAGGGCTGGCGCAGTCTGCGGCTGTTCTGCGAAAGCGTGCTGCCCCGGCTCGACTGACCTGGACGGTCCGAGCCGGGGCAGCACGCCCTCTTGACGAGTACGAGGAGAGGGGCAGCGGGGACTTGGCCCTTCTCCCCGAGTTCCGGGGAGTCACCGGGGCTCGCGAGGAGCCGCCGGTGACGTGGGCGGTCAGCCCATCTCCTCCAGGGTCTTCCCCTTCGTCTCCTTGACGAACAAGAGCACGAAGGGGATGGAGAGCACGGCGAAGCACGTGTAGATCACATAGGTGCCGGAGAGGTTCCAGTCGGCCAGCGACGGGAAGCTCGCGGTGATGGCCCAGTTGGCGATCCACTGCGCGGAGGCGGCGACACCGAGCGCGGCGGCGCGGATGTGGTTCGGGAACATCTCGCCGAGGAAGACCCAGACCACGACACCCCAGGAGAGGGCGAAGAAGAGGACGAAGACGTGGGCGGCGATCAGGGCGACCCAGCCCTGGGTGTCCGGCAGCTTGCCGTCGACCAGGTCGTAGGAGAAGGCCCAGGCCTCCGCGCCGAGACCGATGGCCATACCCACGGAGCCGATGAGGGCGAGCGGCTTACGGCCGATGCGGTCCACGAAGATCATGGCGATCACGGTGCCGATGATGTTGATGATCGACGTGGTGAACGAGTAGAAGAACGAGTCCGTCGGGTCGACGCCGACCGACTGCCACAGCGTCGCGGAGTAGTAGAACGCGATGTTGATGCCGACGAACTGCTGGAAGACCGAGAGGCCGATGCCGACCCAGACGATCCGCTTGAAGAAGACGGAACCGCCGAGCAGGTCCTTGAAGGTCGACTTGTGCTCGCGCTTCATGGCGTGCTCGATCTCGGCGACGCGGGCGTCCAGGTCGATCTTGTCGCCCTCGACCTCCTTGAGCACCTCACGGGCGCGGTCCCGGCGGCCGACCTCGAGCAGGAAGCGCGGCGACTCGGGGATGGCGAAGGAGAGCAGACCGTAGAGGACGGCCGGGATGACCATGACGCCGAGCATGACCTGCCAGGCTTCCACGCCCAGGAGCTTGCCCCGCTGTTCGCCGCCTGCGGCGTTCAGGATGGCGTAGTTGACGAGCTGCGAGATGGCGATGCCGATGACGATCGCGGCCTGCTGGAACGAGCCGAGCCGTCCGCGGTACGCGGCCGGGGAGACCTCGGCGATGTAGGCGGGGCCGATGACGGAGGCCATGCCGATGGCGAATCCGCCGACGATGCGCCAGAAGGCGAGGTCCCACAGCGCGAAGGGCAGCGCCGAGCCGACGGCGCTGATGGTGAAGAGCGTCGCGGAGATCTGCATGCAGCGGATACGGCCGATGCGGTCGGCCATGCGGCCGGCGGTCGCGGCGCCGATGGCGCAGCCGATCAGGGCGATGGCGATGACCTGGGCCAGGGCCGCGGAGCCGATGTTGTAGCGGCTGCGGATGGCCTCGACGGCGCCGTTGATCACGGCACTGTCGTAGCCGAACAGGAAGCCGCCCATCGCGGCCGCAGCCGCGATGAAGATGACATGCCCGAGATGTTCGGGGTGAGCCAACTTGGCTTCTGACTTAGGTGCCTGCGATGCGCTGGTCACGTAAAACTCCTCGGGCCACCGGCCTCGCTGCCGGGGGTGGGGGGCGAAACCCTTCGCTGGTGGTACCAGTGGCGCACATGTTCACGCGGGCCACCACCTGAAGGTAAAAGCAACGCCGGAGAGACTATTCCTTCAAGTTTCGAAGTCAAACTTGGGTCTCTATGAACTTCCGAGTCAGATGTGACGCATTTGTGTTCAAGACTTGAACATTCAGTACCCGAATGGCCCACCAAAGGTCCCCTTGCGCACCGCGTCGCGCGATCACCGGACCGCGGCGGAACGGCGGAATCCGCAGCGTGTCGGCTTGCTCGTGGCCCGGCCACGGGGGCGATCGGGCCCCTGGAGATCTCCGGCCCCGGCGGGCGCCGCGGTTGCCCCGGCGACTGTCGCCGTGTGCGATGCGTGAATGAAGCGCCCGGGTGTGACACACGGAACACCCGTGGAACACCGGCGAATACCAGGGAATCCCGGGAACACCGCGGACGGCCGACCGGGGGGTGGGCCCGCGCCGCCACCGTCCCGGCCGTGTTTCGCGTTGCCCGTGGCGGCCCGAACGGCGAGGATCCGGTCATGCCGCCCACGACGGTCGTCAACCTCAAGGGTCACCGCGACGATCCGGCGTACGCCGATGTGGTGTACGTCGGCCGCCCCATGCACCGGGGCGGCTGGCACCTGGGCGGCTCCCCGCTGGCGAGCCCGTTCCGGCCGGGTCACGACGGCACCCGGGAGGAGGTCGTCGAGATGTACCGCGCCTATCTGCTGGCGCGTCCGGAGCTGCTGGCCCGGCTCCCCGCCCTGCGCGGCCACCGGCTCGGCTGCTGGTGCGTCCCCGAGCGCTGCCACGCGGAGGTGCTCGCCGAACTCGCCGACGAGGGCGTGGGCGAGGACCTCCCGGAGCCGGACGAACCCTAGGTGCTACCGCAGCCGCTGGCTGATGACCTTCGAGACGCCGTCGCCCTGCATGGAGACGCCGTACAGGGCGTCGGCGACCTCCATCGTGCGCTTCTGATGCGTGATCACGATCAGCTGGGAGGCCTCCTGCAGCTCCTGCATGATCCTGATCAGCCGCTGGAGGTTGGTGTCGTCGAGCGCCGCCTCGACCTCGTCCATCACGTAGAACGGGCTGGGGCGCGCCTTGAAGATCGACACGAGGAGCGCGACGGCGGTCAGCGACCGCTCGCCGCCGGAGAGCAGGCTGAGCCGCTTGACCTTCTTGCCGGGCGGCCTGGCCTCCACGTCGACGCCCGTGGTGAGCATGTTGTCGGGGTCGGTCAGGATGAGCCGCCCGTCCCCGCCCGGGAACAGCCGGCTGAACACGCCCTCGAACTCCCGGGCGGTGTCCCGGTACGCCTCGGTGAAGACCTGCTCGACGCGCTCGTCGACCTCCTTGATCACCTGGAGGAGATCGGCGCGCGTCTTCCTGAGGTCCTCCAACTGCTCGCTGAGGAACTTGTGGCGCTCCTCCAGCGCGGCGAACTCCTCCAGGGCGAGCGGATTGACCTTGCCGAGCTGCTGATACGCCCGCTCGGCCGACTTGAGCCGCTTCTCCTGCTCGGCACGGTGGAACTGCCGGGGCTGGTTGCGCGGGTGCTCCGGGTCCTCGGGCAGTTCCTCGCCCTCGGCCGGCAGCGACGGCGGTACGAGCTGATCGGGGCCGTAGTCCGCGACGAGTCCCGCCGGTTCGACGCCGAGTTCGTCCAGCGCCCTGGCCTCGAGCTGCTCTATGCGCATCCGCTTCTCCGCGCCGAGCACCTCGCCCCGGTGCACCGAGTCGGTGAGCTTGTCGAGCTCCGCCTTGAGGTCGCGGCCCTGGTTCCGCGCGGTCACGAGCTCCTGCTCGCGGCGGGCCTTGGCACGGTCGGCGGCGGTGCGCTCCTCCTCGGCCCGGCCGAGCGAGACCTCGACGTGCGCGAGCAACTGCCGCGCACCGGACGCGACGGCCTCGGCGACGGCCGCCTCGTGGCGGAGCCGGGCCCTGCGCTGCTCGGCACGCGCGCGTGCCTCGCGTTCGGCGCGGGCGGCCCGGTCGAGCGAGTCGGCCCGTCCGGCGAGTCCCTTGACCCGCTCCTCGTGCGTACGGACCTGGAGGCGGGCCTCCATCTCCGTCTGGCGCGCGTTGGCGCCGTCGGCGGCGAGCCGGTCCCGTACCGAGGTGTCGGGCTCCTCCTCGACGGGCATCTCCTCGGCCACGGCGAGCCGTTCGGCCAGTTCCTCGGCCTCCTCCACGGCACGGTCGAGCGCTTCCTGCGCGCGGGCGGCGGCCGCGGTGCTCCGCTCCGCCTCGCCCGCGGCGCCCCGCGCCTGTCCGGCCAGCCGTCCGAGCTGCTGCGCGACCTGCGACTTCTCCCGCTCCGCGGCCCGTCGCCGCTCCCCCAGCTCCTCGACGAGCGCGGCGCGCTCCGTGCGCAGCCCGGCCGCCAGACGCTGTGCCTCGGTCAACTCCTCGCAGCGCACGGCCAGTTCCTCGAGCTCGGCCGCCGCCTCGTCCACGGAGGCCTGCACTTCGAGCAGGCTGGGCGCCCCGGCGGACCCGCCGTGCGCGAAGTGCGCCGCGAGCAGGTCGCCCTCGGCGGTCACCGCGGTGAGTCCGGGCCGCGCGTAGACCAGGTCCTCGGCCTCTTCGAGGGTCCCCACGACGACGATCCCGCGCAGCAGCCGGCGCACGGCGGGCATCAGCTCGGCGGGACCCCGGACGAGATCGGCGGCGTACGGCGGCCCGTCGCTCCGCTCCCCGGCCCCGTTCCCGTCCCTGTCCTGGTCCAGGACCGGACCCCTGTCCTGGTCCCTGGCGTGAAGGCGTACGTCCGTGGAGGCGCCGCCCGACGGTCCGGTGTCGGCGCGGGGTTCCTCGGGTGCTCCGGCGAGCAGCAGCGCGGCGCGGCCCGCGTCCTGCTTGCGCAGCAGACGGATGGCCTCCGCTGCGGAGGCGGGCGTGGTGACCGCGATGGCGTCGGCGGCGGCGCCGAACGCGGCGGCGAGCGGGACCTCGAAACCGGGAGTGACCGACAGCAGTCCGGCGGCGGGACCGAGGACACCGGTGAGCCGGTCGGTGGCGCCGAGCAGGGCTCCCGTGCCGTCCTTGCGCCGCAGGCCGAGGGACAGGGCATCGCGGCGGGCCTGGGTGGCGGCCCGCTTGCGTTCGGCCGCGGTGGCCGCCTCGCGGGCCGTGCTCAGCGCGGCCTCCGCGTCGGACAGGGCCCGTCTGGCCGCCTCGTGCTGTTCGCCGAGGTCGGCGTCGCCCGCGTCGAGGCCGTCGACCTCGGCCTTCAGCTGCTCGTACTCCTCCTGGGCGGTGACGGCGCGCTCCTGGGCCTCGTCGCGGGCGGCGGCCAGCCGGTCGATCTCGGCCTGCGCGGAGGCGGCGCGTGAACGGGCGGCGTTGACCTGGCCGTTGAGGCGGGCGAGGCCCTCGCGGCGGTCGGCGATGGCGCGGGCCACGTCCTTGAGCCGGCGCTCCTCGACGGTGAGCTCGCGCTCCAGTTCGGCGCGGTGCGCGACGGTGTCCTCCAGGGCCCGCTCGGCCGCCTCCAGGGCCGCTTCGAGTTCGGCCTCCTGCTCGCGGACGCGGGCGGCCTCGCGCTCCATGTCCTCGGGGTCGCGCCCGCGCCGTTCCTCGGCGGGCACCGAGGTGGCGCTCTTCACGCGCGCGTCGGCCAGCGAGACGGTGCCGCGCACCCGCTCGGCGAGCTGGGAGAGTTCGTACCAGGTCTGCTGGGCGCGCTGGAGACGCGGTGTCAGCTGCCGCACCTCGTCCTCGAGGAGGGCCTCCCGCTGGAGCGCCTTCTTCAGTTCGGCCTCGGCGGATTCCTTGCGCTGCTTGAGCTCGGCCTCGTCGGCGATCTCCGACTGGAGCGCCCCTCGCAGCCGTACGAGGTCGTCGGCGAGCAGGCGCAGCCGGGCGTCGCGCAGGTCGGCCTGGATGACGGCGGCGCGGCGTGCAACGGCGGCCTGCCGGCCGAGCGGTTTCAACTGGCGGCGCAGTTCGTCGGTGAGGTCCTGGACGCGGGCCATGTTCGCCTTCATGGCGTCCAGCTTCCGCAGCGCCTTCTCCTTGCGCTTGCGGTGCTTGAGGACGCCCGCCGCCTCCTCGATGAAGGCGCGGCGGCCCATCGGGTCGGCGTGCAGGACGGAGTCGAGCTGGCCCTGTCCGACGATGACGTGCATCTCCCGGCCGATGCCGGAGTCGGACAACAGCTCCTGGATGTCCAGCAGCCGACACGTGTCGCCATTGATCTGGTACTCGCTGCCGCCGTTGCGGAACATGATCCGCGTGATGGTGACCTCGGCGTACTCGATGGGCAGGGCGCCGTCGGAGTTGTCGATGGTGAGGGACACCTCGGCACGGCCGAGCGGGGGGCGCCCGGTGGTGCCGGCGAAGATGACGTCCTCCATCTTGCCGCCGCGCAGCGACTTGGCCCCCTGCTCGCCCATGACCCAGCTGAGCGCGTCCACGACGTTGGACTTGCCCGAGCCGTTGGGGCCCACGACACAGGTGATGCCCGGCTCGAACCGCAGGGTGGTCGCGGAGGCGAACGACTTGAACCCGCGCAGGGTCAGGGCCTTGAGGTGCACGCCGCTGGACTCTACCTTTCGGGCCGGTCTCACTCCATGAACGTGCGGTTTCACCCATGAACGCGCAGGGCACACCAGACGTTAAAGAGGGGGAAGGGTGCCCGGGGGAAAGAAAGAAGGGACGCCTGAGGGCGTCCCTTGCAAATCTGACAACTTAGCGGTTGATTCGGGCTGCCCAACCACTGCTGTCGTGGTGCGGTGCAGTGATCAGGTGAGCGCAGGCTCCGCCTGGGGTACGTCGATGCTCTCGAGAAGCGAGTCGTGAGAAGCGGCAGCCGCGAGCGCGTCGTTCTCGGCCTGAATCCGTACAAGCTCGGATTCGAGGTCCTGGACGCGCTGCTGGAGCCGTCGCATCTCGGCAATGAGTCGCGGATCGGAACCGCCGACGTAACCGAGAAGCGCCTTTGCCATGATGGATGGTCCTCCACACTGAGTGACCGACCGAAGCGGTGTGGGTCGTGAGGGAATCGCACCCGCGATGCTTGACACTGCTGATGTCCTGCTGCCGTTCCACATGCCAAACAGCTAAGGTGCGCGGGGCTTTCAGCGTCTCACCAAAAAGTTTGACGGTCAACACGATCACGCCCCGTATCGGCGGGCAACCCACTGTCGCGCGGCTTCTGAAGCGGCGGCGCTGCGACTCCTGCGGGGCCCTCAGGGCGTCGAGATCATCGTTACCTCGGGAGCCTGCCACTTCGCGCCGTTCTTGGCAACCACCAGGCCGTTTCCGCTACTGACGGGTGCCGGGGGCATACGCCATGACACCTTCGCGAGCCCTCGGGGCCGTCGTCGTCACCGGATCGCGAAGCCGTCGTAGATCCCCCGGGGCGTGTCCCAGATCTCAGTGACTCCGTCCACCCGGCCGGGCGTGTCGTCTCCCTGGAGCCAGTCGAGCAGGCTCTGACAGCCGGCCCGGGGGCCTTCCGCGACCACTTGGACGCGTCCGTCGTCGAGATTGAGAGCAAAACCACTCAGGCCGCCGATCTCCAGTGCCGTGGCCCGCGTAAACCAGCGGAAACCCACGCCCTGGACCCGTCCGCGCACCCAGACGACCAGCCGTACAACGTCGTTCATGGCTGCACGCTAACCGGACAATGTCTCGCGGAGCACATCCTCCCCTCGCGCCATGGGGTACCGTCCCGACCCAATGAGTCTCACTAGAAACTCACTCTTTCGGGTGAGGTTCAGGTGAGGATCGCTGACTCAAGATCGAGGAAGGCCCAAGAGATGGGACGCCACCGACGCTCCGACGCCGGCCGCGCCGCCACAGGGCGCGCCACCGGAGTCACAGAAACGATCGAGCCCCACACGGAAAGCTACGGTCCGGAGAACCTGTACGGCTATGCGGCCGTCGCCGATCTCCCGTCCGCGGCCACCAACCGCTCGCACCGCAAGCGGAAGGGTCCGAGCCCGGTCAAGACGGGACTGCTCGGCGTCTCTGCGGCCGTGGCCCTCGGCACCGTGGCCGTCGCCGCCGGTGTCATGCCCGGCGCCGACAACTACGCGCTCGGCGGTGGCGGCAACAACTCCGACAGCGTTCAGGCCGTGGGCTCGCCGTCCAGCGGGAACACCCAGCAGGGCGGAACCTCGGGCAGCGCGGACTCCCGCGACGACACGTCGACGAGCCGTGGCGCGAATCGCGCGGCCACGCCCTCGGCCGCCCCCACGGCCCCTTCGACCTCGACCTCCACCTCGCCGTCGGCCGCCCCGACCACGACGCCGCCTTCGAAGGCGCCGACCGCCAAGCCCACCGAGGAAGCGCCGGCCCCCGAGGCGCCGAAGCCCTCCCAGACCGCCACCGAGGCGCCGGTCACCACGTCCCCGGTGAACGTGTCCGTGGAGGCCGTCGCCGAGGCCGAGGTGCTCAAGCTCGTCAACGACGAGCGGGCCAAGGTCGGTTGCAGCCCGGTGGCCGCGAACAGCGCCCTGTCGGACCTGGCCCAGGCCTTCAGCGAGGACATGGCGGCACGGGACTTCTTCGACCACACCGACCCGAGCGGGCTGACCCCCTGGGACCGTGCGGCGAAGGCCGGGATAGCCAGCCTCGGCGGCGAGAACATAGCCCGCGGCCAGGCCGACGCGGCCGCCGTCATGGACGCCTGGATGAACAGCCCCGGCCACAAGGCCAACATCCTGAACTGCGACTTCAAGACCCTCGGTGTCGGAGTCCACTTCGCCACCGGCGGCCCTTGGTGGACGCAGGACTTCGGCTACTGAACTAACCGCAGGTCAGAGGGCTAAGCGCTCCTGGGCCGTGTCCGGGCCGTCGTGAACGGAATCTTCATCCGTGAAGACGCCGTCCACGGCGGCCCGGGTCCGTTTCCCGCTCGACGGCATCAGGTGCGTGTACGTCCGCAGAGTGAAGCCGGGGTCATGGTGCCCCAGGTACTCGCTCACAGCCTTGATGCTCTCCCCCGC
Organism: Streptomyces sp. NPDC091209; assembly: GCF_044757755.1. Classification (NCBI taxonomy): domain Bacteria; kingdom Bacillati; phylum Actinomycetota; class Actinomycetes; order Kitasatosporales; family Streptomycetaceae; genus Streptomyces; species Streptomyces sp. NPDC091209. Next base: position 157,795 of record NZ_JBIVVR010000011.1, read on the forward strand.
GTCCAGCAGCACCGAGGCGTAGAAGTGCCGCAGCGCGTGCATACCGTTGTCCCGCCCGGTCTCGACGCCCGCGGCCCGAAGCGCCGGCCGCCATTCGCGGTCGTTGAAGCGGTTCCGGTCCAGCGATAGCCCCATGGGCCCGGTGAAGATCAGCGATGCCGTGACGGGCGGACCGTCGAGCGTCTTCCAAGGCAGCGTGATCCTGACGGCCGGGTACCGCTTGAGGTGCTTGGCCAGCGCGAAGGCGACGGACTCCGGCAGAGGCACGGCGCGTTCCTTACCACCCTTCGGCGGGGCGAACACCGGGCGATGCAGCCGCAGCAACTTGACCTGCCGCACGACGTGCACCACACCCCCGAGGAAGTCCACGTCCTCCACGGCCAAGCCGAACGCCTCCCCCTGACGCAGCCCGCATCCGGCCGCGACGTCGACGAGAGCCTGATAGCGGTCCGGCAGCTCCGATCGCACGGCCCGGATCCTCCCGGCCGACCACGGCTTGACCTTGCGCGGCTCCAGGCGAGGAGCCCGCACAGAGCGAGCCCGGCACGGGTTGACCCGGATGACCCGGTCCTCGACCGCGGCCGTGAAAACCGTCGAGACGTGCGCGAAGATGCCGCGCCGGTAGCCCACGGTCTTCCAGGGTCCGCAGCCAGAGCCGCAGGTGGGACGGGGTGAACGATCCCATCGGGCGCGTACCCAGATGTGGAGATCCACGCGGTCAGCACGGCCGTCGAGTTGGGGGATGCGGGGCTTGCGCTGGAGGTAGCCGAGCGGGTCGACGCATCTGGGCTTTCACCCGAGCGTCAGTCACGTTTCCTGCTTGACGTAGCGCGAGCGCACGCGCAGCGGCGACACGTCGGCGAGGCCACAGCCGCACTCTTGGAATCCGAGGCTTTGGCGCCCGAACAGATCCACGATCATCACTTGGCCCGCGACGTCATCCGCGACCTGGTGCAGCTCTCAGAACCTCGTGTTCCTGAGTCCCTGCGCGGCTTGGCCGAGCGGAGCGCGGTCATCTAGTCGATGTTGTTACAGATTTCTCTACCTCATCAAGTGCCCGCGCGAGCGCGGGCTGGCCCTTGGGCTTTGGCCCCTCTGCGCCTTCGGCGCCGGGGCCAAGCCCTGGGCCGCAGCGAGTGCGGGCCCGAGCCGAGAACGGTAAACACGCTGATGGGGCGGTCGTCAGCCCTCGGCAGGCGAGATGCTGGACGGTCTCCGAGCCGTGCCACTCTCGTGCCAGAACGGACAGAAACTCACGGGGAACTGGGGTCCGCAGGGGTGAGCGAGGTGTGGCAGCCGTCAGATGCTGTGATTGCCGGTTGCGAGTTCGGGTTGTGGGCTTTGCCGCAGGAGGCGGTTGCCGATGGCGTGGACGACGGCGAGGCCGATGACGAGGATGGCGACGCCGGCGAGGATTTCGAAGCCCCGGTGCTCGGCCTCGACGGCGACCTGGCCGGGGGAAGCGAGTGCGAGGACGAAGGCGAAGGTGTAGAGGCCGTACATCAGCCAGTACTTGTCGGCCTGAGTGAGAGCGGCGATGAACGCAGCGGTGGCGATGGCCGAGGTGACCCAGACGGACGGGGCGAGGATCGCCACGGGCAGGGCGGCGGCGATACCGACTGCGGTGCCGATGGCCTTGCCCCGGATCCGGTCGCGTTTTCCTGTGACGATGTACAGCGCGAGGATGATGATCGGCTCCGGCACCCAGTAGGGCTCGGTCCACCCGAGTGCGACCCCGAGTGCGGCCCCGGCACCGAGGGCGACGCCGAACACGAGCGCCACCACGGCGGCCACCCCGGCGGGCAGGCGGTCGCCTTCGACGACGGGGGTGGCGCCGAAGCGGTGGGCGATCACGATGCCGTAGCCCACACCGAGGGCGGCCATAATGCCGGAGATCAGCGCGTCGGTGCCGGACGGCGTCGGTGCCGCGAATGTGGCAGCGAAGGCGAGCGTCAGCAGCGGCGGGAACCAGCCGAAGCCGATCCCCGCCCCCACGACGGCGCCGGTCACCGCGAGGAGCGCCACCCACCACCAGTCGTAGGCGGTGAACGAGCCCAGGCCGACCGCGACCCCCACCGCGGGGGCGAGGTACAGCATGCGACGGCTTCCGCCCAGCTTCGCCCCGACAACGCCGAGGAGCAGTCCGAGGAACACGGCCCGGGCACCCAGTTGCCCGGCAACGATCCCGGCCACCGCGACCGGCAGCACGATCGCCACCACGACAGCGCCAAGAATGTGCAGCCACCTGCGGGCGCCCGACTGCTTGACCGGGCCCGCTGCCGCGTCCGGCTTACCGCCGTTCGGAACGTCCCCGTGCTCAGCCTCGCCCACCGCACGACCCTTCCCGCGTCCGGGGCCGGTTCACTCGCCTGCCCGGCTCTTCGGTCACCCTACGCAACCGGGCATCCCAGGCCGACGAACGCCGCTGATGCATTCGGGTGCTGGCAGGTCGCGTGCGGCGCGGGCGCAGGTCGGCCGCACTCACAAACGCGATCTTCCAAACTGGTTGCTGTACAGCAGCGAAGTACAGCAACCAGCATGACCGCAGCCGACCGCCACCAGCGCTTGGCGACCGGTTCACCAGCCCGGCAGACCTCAACAACCGTCGCGCCCATAGTTCCCATCGAGAGGGCTGGGGGCCTCCAGCCGACCACACGATCAAGCTCACGGCGCGTGCCACGACCGTGCAAGAACGGGCGGGGAACACCGGGGAGTGCCCGGGCCGACCACGAACGGTCGGCCCGAGCAGCCCTGCGTGGGCCGGGGCGTCGTGAGGGTACGGCGCCGGCCGGCCTTGTCGGTCACCTACGGGGCGGGGATTTCCCTGATGAGGCGCGAGGACCAGTCGCACCAGATCAGGCCGGGCAGGAAGGGGCCGCCGGCTTCGTCGGTGTGGTCTTCGACGTACGGGATGGTCGCGTCACAGACTTCGATGGCCTGGTCGAAGAAATCCGTGTTGTCGGGGTTGTTGTGGTAGCTCCAGCGCGGGTTGTAGGGGGCCTGCCGCTTGACGATCCGCGTGAGCACGTGGGGACGGTCGGTGGTCTCCCCGCTGACGAGTTCCCGGGCGTGCTCGATGTCCCCGGGCTTGGTCAGCTTGATGACGAATTGCTCCCGCGTGATGTCGGTCATCACGAAGTACGCGGCGCTCTCGGCGGCGGCGTGACCGGGCTGCTTGCTGAGGGTGTTGGCCTGAGTGGGCTGTGCCGTGGCGAAGGCCAGCACGCCGACGGCGGCCAAGCCGGCCGCCCTGATGAGCACGCGTCGCATGAGGGTTCTCTCCTTGGTTACGGGCGTCGTGCACGTCACGACTAGTCACCAAGTGGATTGAATCAGTAACATTGAGTAATCACGCTGAGGGCGCGCTCGACTTCGCCGCATATGCCAATGGCCTCCGCTGCTGCTTTGGGGCATCGCCACCGCCCTCGGCACACCTTGGCCGTGCAGCACTGGCACGTTCGCGTTGAGGTGCAGCACACGGCGCCCCCCTCGGGCCGTCTCCGGGCCGTCCGAGGGTGCTCAACGACTACCAACGCTGACAACCATTGACGGCTAAGTCGCAGGTCACAGCGTTGATCGATTACAGGGGCGCAGGCCAGAGAACCGGCCCCTCACTTCTTCGGCTACTGAGACAACCGCAGGCCAGGAGGGCTGAGCGCCCTCCTGGAACATGTCCGGGCCGTCCGCTGTGCGTTCTTCATCGCTGAAGACACCCTCCACGGCGGCCCGGGTCCGGGTCCCGCTCGACGCCGCAGGTGCGTGCAGATCCGCATCGCGAGGCCCGGGTCGTGGTGACCCCGATACTCATCGACCGCCTTGACGGACTCCCCCGCGTCCAGCGGCACCCGGGCGTGGACGTGCCGCCGGGTACCGCTCGAGGTGCTCCTCGGCCGGCACGAAGGCGACCGACTCGGGCAAGGACACGTCACGCTCCTTGTCCGGTTCCTTGCCGCGCTCCTTGCCGCGCTCCTTGCCGCCCTTCGGAGAGACCGTCGGCTCCGGGCGAACGCGTCGCCGACCGGATCGTCGAACCGGCCCGCCCACGGTGGGCGCCCCGCCGCTTCCGCACCCTCAGCCGACCCCGGCGAGATCGCCGGCAGAGTCACGGCACTGGGCCCGGAGGAGACTCAACGGCTCTATCCTTTGTGAACAGCGTGAAAAATCAGTGGAAACTCTATGACTGCCCGGCGGAGGCTTCGGCCCGACCGTTGCGGCAGCTTCACCCATGCCGTGCGAGCAGGAGAACTGCGTGAAGATCTCGTTCCTCATCCACAACGTGTATGGCCTGGGTGGAACAAATAGGACAACGATCAATCTCGCCTCCGCTCTGGCCGAACGCCACGAGGTCGAGATCGTGTCGGTGTTCCGGTCGACGGACAAACCGCTGTTCGCCGTGGACCCGCGGATCAAGCTGACCGCTCTCGTCGACACGCGTGAAGTCCCCGAGAAGGACCGGTCCGTTCCGGCCCGCGTCTTCCCCGCCGCCGAGACCCGCTACCGCCAGTACAGCACGGTGACCGACGAGCGGGCCGCCACGTACTTCCGCCGGAACAGCCCGGACGTGCTCATCGGGACGCGCCCCGGACTGAACGTGTACGTCGCGCGCCATGGCGGCGACCACACGCTGCGCATCGGCCAGGAACACATCACGCTCGACTCCCATTCGGAGGCCCTGCGGTCGGAGATGAAGAAGGCCTATGCCCGCCTGAACGGCTTCGTCACGGTCTCCGAGGCCGACGCGGCCAACTACCGCAGCGACATGGCCATTCCGGGGCTGCCCGTCGTCTCCATACCCAACAGCGTCCCGGCGCCGTCGGTGTCCCCGGCCGACCCGGACGTCAAGACGGTCGTCGCCGCGGGGCGGCTGGCGGTCATCAAGCGGTACGACCTGCTCGTGCAGGCCTTCGCGACGGTCGCCGACAAGCATCCCGACTGGCAGCTGCGGATCTACGGCGAAGGCAGCCAGCGCGGCAGGTTGCGCTCCCTGATCAACGACCTCGGCCTGTACAACCAGGTTCATCTGATGGGACTCGCCTCGCCGATCGAGGCCGAGTGGGCCAAGGGTTCGATCGCCGCGGTCACCTCGGACAGCGAGTCCTTCGGCATGACCATCGTGGAAGCGATGCGCTGCGGCCTCCCGGTCGTGAGCACCGACTGCCCCCTCGGCCCGCGTGAGATCATCCGCGACGGCGAGGACGGCCTGCTGGTACGGCCGGGAGACGTCGACTCCATCGCCGCGGGCCTGCTGCGCTTGATCGACAACGACGGCGAGCGGGCCGCGATGGGTGCCGCGGCTCTCCGCAACGCCGAGCGGTTCGACCCCGCCACGATCGCCGTGCGCTACGAGGAACTGTTCCGCGAGCTCGGTGCCGGCAGCTCCACCACGACGCCCGCGCGTCCCTCCTTGTGGAGCCGTCTGCGGCGCACCGGCACCGGACAGGCGGCCGCGGCGCAGGCGGCGTCGGATCCGTCGGCCGCGACGAGCGGGTCGGTCCGTACCGACACCGACGGCTCGCTGCAGGTCGTACTGGCGCCCACCACGACGGTCAAGGCGGGCGACCTGCTGCTGATCAGCCGCGGCGGCAAGGACCGTACGACGCTGCGCGTCCCGCTCGTCCACGACGACGGCGGCCGGGTCTCGGCTGCCGTCGAGCGCACGCTGCCCCTGGGGAACGCGGTGTGGGACCTGTGGATCGCCCCGGCGAAGGGGGCGCGCAAGCGGCTGCGCAGCGACCTGCTCGACCTGCGGGGTCTGATGGGCTTCCTGCCCGAGCCTCGGCTCTCCCCGGTGCGGGCGCTGCTGCCGTATACGACCGTGGACGGGTTCGTCGCCTTGGGCACCCGTGAGGCCGATGTACACGCCGAGGTGCAGGGCATCGCCGTCGACGGCGATGAGATCGGCGTGGCGGTGCGCCTGTTCGGGACCGACGCCGACGTCGAGGGCTTCGTGTTGCGGCACCGCGACAACGCCGACTCCCCGGCCCTGGAGCCTTCCTGGCGCCGCGACGCGGACGGGCTGCTGCACGCGCGCGTCGTCTGCGCGGACGTCGGCCGGCACCACCACGCCGAGCAGGACCTGTGGGACCTGTCGGTCCGCGTCGCCGGCCGGGCCGAACCGGTGCGCGTCGGCGGCTGGTTCGGCGACGTCAAGGACCGCAAGAAGGTCTACGTGTACCCCGTCACGGTGTGCGAGGACTCTCCGCGCGGACGCGCCCGGGTACGGCCGTACTACACGGTCGACAACGGCCTGTCCGTCAACGCCGTCGACCTGCCGTAGCGTCCCGCGGCCGGGTGCCGGGCCACGCGGCTCAGGACCCGGCCCCCACGGGGCGGGTACACACCTCGGCTTCGGATCTCTTCGCCGGGGCCGAGCGCTAACCAGAAGTCAGTGCAATCCTCAGGGCAGCGCTGTGGCTCGGTATGCTTGTCGTATGGAATCGTCCGCGCGGATCACGGAGCGCGCCGAGAACGACGAGAGCACCGTGTACGCCGACGGCAAGGACCTCGCGTACAACGTGTTCGCCCGCGGTTGCCCGTCCCGGGGCACGCTGGAGCACGTCACCGGCCGCTGGGGCTCGCTCACGCTGGGAGCGCTGTACGACGGCACGTTCCGGTTCAACGAACTGCGCCGCCGGGTCGACGGCGTCAGCGAGAAGATGCTCTCGCAGACCCTGCACGCGCTGGAGCGCGACGGTCTGGTGCACCGCGACGCACGGCCCACGAACCCGCCGCGCGTCGACTACACCCTCACGCCGCTGGGCCGCGAGGTCGCCGAGCGGCTGCTGGCCCTCATCACCTTCGTCGAGGGCCGCATGGACGATGTCCTGGAGGCCCGCGGGCGCTACGACGAGACCCGCCGGGCGTAGAAGTCGGACCGGGCGAGGACGAGGCCCGGGACGTCAGACTCCGGGGCGGGGTGCCCGCTGGCAGCGCGGGCAGAAGTAGCTGGAGCGGTTCATCCAGGCCCGTCGGCGCATCGGCGTCCCGCAGCGGCGGCAGGGTTCCCCCTCGCGCCCGTACGCGTCGAGCGAGCGGTCGAAGTAGCCCGACTCACCGTTGACGTTGACGTACAGGCTGTCGAAGCTGGTGCCGCCGGCTGCGAGGGCGTCGTTCATGACGTCGCGGATATGGCCGAGGAGTTCGGCGGTGCGCGGCCGGGTCATGGTTCCCGTAGGGCGTTCGTAGTGCAGCTTGGAGCGCCACAGCGCCTCGTCCGCGTAGATGTTCCCGACGCCGCTGATCAGTGACTGGTCGAGCAGGGCGCGTTTGACCGTCGTACGGCGGGCCCGCAGCGCGGTGTGGAACGCGGCGTCGTCGAAGAGGGGGTCGAGCGGGTCGCGGGCGATGTGCGCGATGACGTCGGGGAGGCCGTCCGGGGTGTTCTCGTGCAGCGACAGCCCGCCGAACGTGCGCTGGTCGACGAAGCGCAGCTCGGTGCCCCGGTCGTCCTCGAAGCGGACGCGGATGCGCAGGTGCTTCTCCTCGGGGGCGTCCTGCGGCTGCACGAGAAGCTGGCCGCTCATACCGAGGTGCGCGAGGACGGAGAACGGCGAGTCGTCGAGCGGCAGCCACAGGTACTTGCCGCGGCGCATCGCCTCACCCACCCGGTGTCCGGCGAGCGCCTTCGCGAAATCGTCGGGCCCCGCCAGGTGCCGCCGCACGGCCCGCGGATGCCGTACGTCCACCGCTTCCACGATCCGCCCGGTGACCCAGCGCTCCAAGCCCCGCCGCACGACTTCGACTTCGGGCAGCTCGGGCACGGGACTCCTCCTGAGGGGCGGGCTGAGCGGGTGATGCGGGAAGGGTACATCGCGCTCGGCGGCGGCCGTCGGCGAGCGGTTCGTCCGGCCCACCGGCACGCGACCGCCGAGGAGTTGGGCCGGTCCGCGCCCGCACCGCACCGCACCGGGCGGGGACGGGGCCGGGGCCGGGCAACGCGCGGACCCCGCCGCGGCGCGCGAGCGCTGCGACGGGGTCCGGTACCGCTGGTACTGCTGGGTACTACAGGTACTGCCGGTACTTCAGGTGCATGAAGGATTCAGGCCGTGGCCGTGTCGGTGGTCGGCGTCGAGGAGACGTCGGCGGTCTCCTCGACGTCCTGAGCCGCCTGCCGGGCGGCACGAGCCACCTGTTCGGCGGCCTGGGCCGACTTCGCGCGTTCGTCCGCGGCGGAGTGGATCGCACGCCACGCGGACTCCGCGGCCTGCTGCTCCGCCTCCTTCTTGCTGCGGCCGGTGCCGGTGCCGTACGAGACGCCTCCGACGCGGGCGGCAGCCGTGAAGACCTTCTCGTGGTCCGGGCCGGTCTCCGAGACCAGGTACTCGGGAACTCCGAGCCCCTCGGTCGCCGTGAGCTCCTGGAGACTGGTCTTCCAGTCCAGGCCGGCACCAAGATTCGAGGACTTCTCGATCAACGGGTCGAAGAGCCGGTGGACGAGTTCGCCCGCCGCCTCCAGTCCCTGGTCGAGATAGACAGCGCCGATCACCGCTTCAAGGGTGTCGGCGAGGATGGACGCCTTGTCCCGGCCTCCCGTGCCTTCCTCGCCCCGGCCGAGCCGGATGAAGGAGCCGAGTTCGAGGCCGCGGCCCACTTCCGCCAGCGCACGAGAATTGACCACCGCGGCCCGCAACTTGGCCAGCTGGCCTTCGGGCAGGTCGGGGTGGGTGCGGTACAGCGTGTCCGTGACCACGAGGCCCAGTACGGAGTCCCCGAGGAACTCCAGACGCTCGTTGGTCGGCAGACCGCCGTTCTCGTACGCGTAGGAACGGTGGGTCAGCGCACGCACCAGAAGGGCGGACTCGAGCTTGTAGCCGAGCCGCCCTTCCAGAAGCGTGTGGGACGAGGCTGTGTTGTCCGCCTTTTTCTTGGCGGTTGGATCCGCCTTGGCGTCAGACATCAGACCTCTCACCAGCCGCTCAGACCTCGAGGACCTGGCGCTTGTTATAGGTGCCACAGGCCGGGCACGCGATGTGCTGCAGCTTGGGCTCGTGGCAGCGCTCGCACGCAACCAGGGTGGGGACCGCAGCCTTCCACTGCGACCGGCGGTGGCGCGTGTTGCTGCGCGACATCTTCCGCTTCGGAACAGCCACGGCTACTTCTCCTGCTTCTCGTCGACGCCAGGTTCGGCGCCGCTCAACTCGTCCTTCTCGCCATCTTCGAGTGAACCGGCGAGTCCCTGCAGTGCCGCCCAACGGATGTCGACGGCGTCATGGTGGTGCTCCGGGTCGTCCGCGAGCCGGGCTCCGCATTCGGAGCACAGGCCCGGGCAGTCGTCCTGGCACACCGGCTGCATCGGCAGTGCGAGCACCACCGCATCACGCAGCACGGGTTCGAGGTCGAACAGGCCGTCCTCGAGGAAGAGCGTGTCCTCGTCGTCCTCGGCGTCGTCGACCGGCTCCGCCTTGGGGCGGCCCCGGTCATCGGCGTCAGGGTACGAGAACATCTCCTGGAAATCCGCTGTGAGCACCTGCTCGAGCGGCTCCAGACACCTTACGCACTCCCCCTTGGCCGATGCACGGGCGGTGCCTGTGACAAGCACCCCTTCCATGACCGACTCCAGACGGAGCGCGAGTTCCATCGGGGCGCCTTCCGGCACTCCGATGACACCCTGGATTCCCAGATCCTTGGGAGCGTCGATCGTGCGGGTCAGGCGCTGGAGCGCGCCAGGACGCCGCCCCAGCTCGTGCGTGTCGAACACGAGAGGATTGCGGTGGTCGAGGCGGGCGTTCAGAGCCATTCCTGCTTTCGATCTTCGAACTCAAGGGAACGCCGCCCTTGGTGTCCCGCGGGCAGCGTGGATCGCGGACGTACACGCGACCGAAGAGCCAGGATACTGGACCTTTCGCTCTCGGCCCAATCCGGTCCGTACCGCCGTTCCCGGCCGGCGGTGCGCGCCCCTCCTGACCCCGTGGTCAGTGGCCGCCGCGCCCCTGCTCGTACGCCCTGAGCTGCTCCGCGCTGATCATGCTGGTGTCGAAGAGGCTGGCCTCGTCGAGGGCGTGCTGCTGGTCCATGGCATGGGCCTGCTGCTGGGCGTAGACCTGCTGCTGGCCCTGGTCGTACGCCTGCTGCTGGTCGTAGCCCTGCTGCTGGTAGGCGGCGTAGGGGTCGGCCTGCTGATAGCCGTACGCGTCCTGCTGCGGGGCGTACTGCTGCTGGTAGCCGTACGGGTCGGCCTGCTGCTGGTAGGCGTACGCCTCCTGCTGCTGCCCGTAGGACGGCTGGGCGGCCGGCTCCGGGGCCTGGGCGGGCCGCTCGGGGGCGTCGGCGAGCTCGGCGAGGCCTGCCAGGTAGTCGGCGTCACTGGTGTGCGCGCCGGGCGTTCCGTCCTCCCCGAAGGCGCTCAGGTCGCCGAGGTCGTCGCTGGCGATCCGGCCGTGCAGCTTCTGCCGGCCGTGGCCGACGGCTTCCAGGGTCTTGGCGAGGACCGCCTCGAAGGCGCCGAGCTTGACGTCGACGTATTCGTCGGCGTTGCGGCGCAGGGTCTCCGGGTCGTAACTGCGCTCCGGGGCGTCCTCGTCCTCGTACCCCTGCTCGTCGACGCCCGGGCCGGTGCCGAGGAGCTTCTCGCGGCCGCGGCCGACGGAGCCGAGCGTCTTGGTGAGGACGACCTCGAAGTTGGCGAGCTTGGAGTCGACGTAGTCGTCGGCCTCGGCGCGGACCTCCTCGGCCTCCTGGCGGGCCTCTGCGAGGATCCGGTCCGCCTCGTTCTGCGAGCGGCGGGCGACCTCGGTGTCGGAGATCAGGGAGCCCCGCTCGGCGTGCGCGGTCTCGATGATCCGCTCGGCCTCCTGACGGGCCCGCTCGACCATTTCCTCGCGGCCGCCGATCAGCTCCTGCGCCTGGGCGAGGGAGCCGGGCAGCGCCTGGCGCACCTCTTCCAGCATCGACAGCAGGTCGGCGCGGTTGACCACGCACGAGGCCGACATGGGCATGGAACGGGCACTGCCGACCGCCGCGACGATCTCATCGAGCTTCTTCTGTACGTCCACCGTGTGCTCGCCACTCTCTACAGCTGTGATGGAGACGGACGGGTCGACTGTACGACCACTCCCGCACCGTCCGACACCGGGTGACGGACTGTCAGTCGCTCAGTCCTGGCCCAGCCGCTTCTTGAGCGCCGCCAGCACCACCGGCGGCACCAGATGGGAGATGTCGCCACCCCAGTTCGCGACTTCCTTGACCAGCGAGGAGGACAGGAAGCTGTAGGTGGGGCTGGTCGGGATGAACAGGGTCTCGACGCCCGAGAGGCCGTAGTTCATCTGGGCCATCTGGAGTTCGTAGTCGAAGTCGCTGACCGCGCGCAGGCCCTTGACGATGGCCGGGATGTCCCGCTGCTTGCAGTAGTCGACGAGGAGGCCGTGGTAGGCCTCGACCTGGACGTTGCCGAACTCGGCCGTGACCTCGCGGATCAGCTCGATCCGCTCGTCGACCGTGAACAGGCCCTTCTTCGACTGATTGATCATCACCACGACGTGCACGACGTCGTACAGCGGGGAGGCTCGGGCGATGATGTCGAGGTGTCCATTGGTGATGGGGTCGAATGACCCCGGACAGACGGCGCGGCGCAACAGTGGTCCCTCGCTCTCCGGTCCGGTCATCGTGCGTCTTCGCACGTAGAGGCGGCGCGACCGTACCAAAACGTGCCCTCGCCGTATCGACGGGCCCTGACGGCTTCGAAACCGTCCGGCCAACCGAATTCACCGCCTCTGGTGCTGCGCTCCACGGTGACGAGCGCATCCTCCGCGAGCCAGCCCCCGGTCCGGAGTGTGAGCAGGATCTCCCGAAGATCGTCGTCCGGGACGGCGTACGGGGGGTCGAGGAAGACCAGGTCGTACGGTGACTCCGGTGCCGCCGTCCGGACGATCTGCTCCGTTTTGCCCGCTCTGACCTCGGCGCCCGGCAGGCCGAGGGTCGTCACGTTGTCGCGGATGATCCTGGCCGCGCGCGCGTCCGCCTCGACCAGCAGGGTGTGCCCGGCGCCGCGGCTGAGCGCCTCCAGGCCGACGGCGCCCGAGCCGGCGTACAGGTCGAGCACGCGCTCGCCCTCCAGCGGGCCGCCCAGCAGGGACTGCCACGTGGAGAAGAGGCCCTCGCGCGCCCGGTCGGAGGTGGGGCGGGTGCCGGTGCCCGGCGGGACGGCCAGACGGCGTCCGCCGGCCCGGCCGGCGATCACGCGGGTCATGAGGGTCCTTTGCGCTGGGGGTGGGTCGGTTCCTCCCAGTCTCTCAGCCGCGGGCGGGTCGCCGCCGCTCAGCCCTTGTCCAGGTACTGCTCCCGTTCCTCGTCCAGCAGGGCGTCCAGGGCGGTGCGCAGACCGGGGAGGCCCGTCAGGTCCGGGTCCGCCGCGACGACCGCGGTGGCCTCCTCGCGGGCCTCCGCGATGATCTCCTCGTCCTCGATGACGGCGAGCATGCGCAGCGAGGAGCGGACGCCGGACTGGGCCTGGCCGAGGACGTCGCCCTCGCGGCGCTGTTCGAGGTCGATGCGGGAGAGCTCGAAGCCGTCCAGGGTCGAGGCCACCGCGTTCAGCCGCTGCCGGGCCGGGCTCGCCTCCGGCATCTCGGAGACCAGGAGACAGAGCCCGGCCGCCGAGCCACGGCCGACGCGGCCCCGGAGCTGGTGGAGCTGGGATACGCCGAACCGGTCGGCGTCCATGATCACCATGGCGGTGGCGTTCGGTACGTTCACCCCGACCTCGATCACCGTCGTCGCGACCAGGACGTCCGTCTCGCCCGCGGCGAAGCGGCGCATGACGGCGTCCTTGTCGTCGGGGTGCATCCGGCCGTGCAGCACTTCGACCTTGAGGCCCTGGAGGGGGCCCTCGGCGAGTTGGGCGGCGACGTCGAGGACGGCCAGCGGCGGACGCTTCTCCGCCTCGTCCTCGGGGGTCTTCTTCTTGGCGCCCTTCTTCGGGTCGTCCTCCTCGTCACCGATGCGGGGGCAGACGACGTACGCCTGATGGCCGTTCTCCACTTCCTCGCGCACGCGCTCCCACGCGCGCGAAAGGAAGTGCGGTTTGTCCGCGGCCGGGACGACATGGCTGGCGATCGGGGAACGCCCTGCGGGGAGCTGGTCGAGCACGGAGGTCTCCAGGTCGCCGAAGACCGTCATCGCGACCGTGCGCGGGATGGGGGTGGCGGTCATCACCAGGAGGTGCGGGGGCTGCTTGCCCTTGCCGCGCAGGGCGTCGCGCTGCTCGACCCCGAAGCGGTGCTGCTCGTCGACGACTACCAGGCCCAGGTCGTGGAACTGCACCTTGTCCTCGATCAGCGCGTGGGTGCCGATCACGATCCCGGCCTCGCCGGTGACCAGGTCGAGCAGCGCCTGCCTGCGGCCCGCCGCTCCCATGGAGCCGGTGAGCAGCACGACCTTCGTGGAGTGCTCGGCCCCGCCGAGCATGCCGCCCTCGGCCAGCTCGCCCATCATCTCGGTGATCGACCGGTGGTGCTGCTGGGCGAGCACCTCGGTGGGCGCGAGCATCGCGGCCTGCCCGCGGGCGTCGACGACGGCGAGCATGGCACGGAGGGCGACCAAGGTCTTCCCGCTGCCCACCTCCCCCTGCAACAGCCGGTGCATCGGGTGTTCGGTGCCGAGGTCGTCGAAGATCTCCTTGGAGACCTTCTGCTGGCCCTCGGTGAGCGTGAAGGGCAGTTTGGCGTCCAAGGCGGTCAGCAGGCCGTCCGGTGCGCGGACGCGGGCGACGGCCGGGAGCTGGGCGTCGGCGTGGCGGCGGCGGGCCAGGGCGACCTGGAGGACGAAGGCCTCGTCCCACTTGAGGCGGGCGCGGGCGTCGTGGATGTCGGCCTTGGTGTGCGGGCGGTGGATCTTGAGGAGGGCCTCGGGGAGGGTGACCAGGCCGCGGCCGTCCCGGAGCGAGTCCGGGAGGGGGTCGACGGCTTCCTGCGCGCTCGGCAGCACCGTCTGCACGGACTTGGCGATCTTCCAGGACTCCAGTTTGGCGGTGGCCGGGTAGATCGGGATGAGGGCGCCCGCCCAGCTGTCGACGCTCTCCACGGCCTCGTCGCCCTCGCCGCGCAGCAGTTCGTACGCCGGGTGGGCCAGTTGGAGGCGGCGGTTGAAGACGGACACCTTGCCGGAGAACATCGCGCGGGTGCCGGGGAGCAGGTCCTTGTGGGGCTTGTGCACGCCGTGCCCGAAGAAGACGAGCTGGAGGCGGCCGCTGCCGTCCGTGATCGTGACTTCGAGGCGCTGGCCCTTGCCGCGGGGCGCCTTCGACGAGGCGAAGGTGGCCAGGCGCGCGTCGGCGACCTGGGCGACCACGGTCACGTGCTCGTCCAGCGGCAGGTCGGCGAGGTGCGTGAGCTGCCCGCGCTCCTCGTATCTGCGCGGGTAGTGGTGCAGCAGGTCGCCGACGGTGTGCAGGCCGAGGTGCTCGGCCATCACCTTCGCGGTGGCGGGACCGAGCGCCTTCTTCAGTGGTTCTTCGAGCACGGGCACGAGATCCATTGCACACCACGGCACTGACATTGCCGTATACGTCCCGGAAATCCGCTGGTCAGACGGCTCGTTCCGGGCCTAGGATGACGCGCTCCGGCCCTCTTCGCGGTCACCGTCCCCCGGGACCGCCCGACCCCGCGCCGTCGCACGTCCCCCCACCCACCGGCGCAGCGACGATGGAATCCCAGACCTCACAGCCGTCCCAGGCCTCCCCGTCTCCTCATACGTTCCAGGTCGACCTGCGCGGTCTGGTCGACCTCCTCTCCCATCACCTCTACTCCAGTCCCAAGGTCTATCTGCGCGAGCTGCTGCAGAACGCCGTCGACGCGATCACCGCGCGACGCGCCGAGCAGCCGGACGCCCCGGCCACCGTGCGCCTGTACGCCGAGGGTGGCGCCCTGCGCGTGGAGGACTCCGGCATCGGGCTGACCGAGTCCGACGTGCACAGCCTGCTGGCGACCATCGGCCGAAGTTCCAAGCGGAACGACGGCCTGGAGTCGGCGCGTTCGGACTTCCTGGGCCAGTTCGGCATCGGGCTGCTGGCGTGTTTCGTCGTCGCCGAGCGTATCCGGGTGGTCAGCCGCAGCGCCCGGACGCCCGACGCGGCGCCGGTCGAGTGGACGGCGGCCGACGACGGCTCGTACACCGTGCGCACGTTGCCGCACGAGGCGCGCACCGAACCGGGCACCACCGTGTACCTGGTGGCGCGCGCCGGGGCCGGCGAGTGGCTGAGCGAGGAGCGGGTCCGCTCGCTGGCGCGCGACTTCGGGGCGCTGCTGCCGTACGACGTGCGGGTCGGCGACGAGCCGATCGCGGACCTTCCGGCGCCCTGGGACCGGCCCTATCCGAGTCCCGCGGGCCGAAGGGTCGCGCTGGCCCGGCACTGCCACGACCTGTTCGGGTTCACTCCGCTGGACTCGATCGACCTGGACGTGCCGGTCGCCGGGATCCGGGGCGTGGCCTACGTCCTGCCGTCGGCGGTCAGCCCGGCCCAGCGCGCGAGCCATCGCGTGCACCTGAAGGGCATGCTGCTCACCGAGCGGGCCGAACAACTGCTGCCCGACTGGGCGTTCTTCGTGCGCTGCGTCCTCGACACGGACAGTCTGCGGCCCACCGCTTCGCGCGAGTCGCTGTACGAGGACGAGACCCTCGCCGCCGTACGGGAGGCGCTGGGCGAGCGCATCCGGTCCTGGCTGACGGGGCTCGCGGCGGGCGATCCGGAGCGACTGGCCGCGTTCCTGTCGGTGCACCACCTGGGCGTTAAGTCGCTGGCGCGGCACGACGCGGAGATGCTGCGCACGATGCTGCCGTGGCTGCCCTTCGAGACGACCGACGGACGGCTGTCCCTGGAGGAGTTCGCGCAGCGTCACCCGGTGGTGCACTTCACCCGGACCGTGGAGGAGTACCGGCAGGTCGCGCCGATCGCCTCCGCGCAGGGCGTCGGAGTGGTCAACGGCGGCTACACGTACGACAGCGAGCTGATCGAGGCGTTGCCGGCCGTGCGCCCGGGGACGGTCGTCTCGGAGCTGGACGCGGACACCGTGACGGCTCACCTGGACGCGGTGGACCCGGCCGAGGAGCTGGCCCTGTCGGCCTTCCTGGGGGTCGCGCGGGCCAGACTCGACCCGCTGAACTGCGATGTGGTCCTGCGCGCCTTCCACCCCCTGTCGGTGCCGGCCCTGCACCTGGACGACCGGGCGGCCCGCCACGAACAGGCCCGCGCGGAGGCCGAGGAGCAGGCGGACGATCTGTGGGCGGGCATTCTCGGCTCGCTGCGCGGCAGCGCCCCGCGCGCGCGTCTGGTCCTCAACCACCTCAACCCGCTGATCCGCAGGATCAGTTCACTCGGCGATCCGGACCTGATAGGCACCGCGACGGAGTCCCTCTACGGACAGGCCCTGCTGATGTCCCAGCGTCCGCTGCGGCCCGCGGACTCGGCGCTCCTCAACCGTGCCTTCATCGGCCTCCTGGAGTGGGCCACGCACACCGACCCCGGAAGGGACGACCGCCGATGAACCCGGCCATGGACTTCGACACGCTGCGCCGGGCGATGGCGGACAACTACGAGCAGCCGGAGGGGCCCGGCCGCAACGCGCGCGCGGAGCAACTGCTCGTGGAGGCCGAGCGGCTGAACATCCCGCTCGCCGTCATCGAGGCGCTCGGACACCAGCTGAAGGTCTACAGCTACAGCTCCGAGAAGGACAAGAGGTTCGTCCCCTTCGCGCGGCTGCTGCGCATGTGGGACGAACGCCCCGAGGACTTCGACGAGTTCGAGATCCACTCGCTGCACTGGGTCTTCAAGTGGATGTCGGCGGGCATGCTCGACCAGCCGCACGTTCCGCTCGCCTCCATAGAGAAGTGGCTCGGCGAGATGGAGCGGCGCTACCGTCTCGCCGGTCACTCCGAACGAGCCGTGCGCAGTGCCGAGTTCAGCGTCGCCGCCCATCTGGGCGACCTGGAGCGCGCCGAGCGGGCGTACACCGCCTGGATGGCCGCGGACCGTGACTCCATGGCCGACTGCCACGCGTGCGAGCTGCACGGGCAGGGCTGGTGGCGGGCGGTGCGTGGCGCGGACGGGGAGGCGCTGGAGCTGTGGGCGCCGGTACTGGAGGGCCAGTACACGTGCGTCCACGAGCCGCACACCGTCCTCGCGTCCTCCCTGCTGCCGCTGCTGCGCCTGGGGCGGGCCGACGAAGCGCGCGCCCATCATCTGCGGGGTTTCCGGCTGGTGCGGGCCATGGAGAGCATGCGGTCCGCGTACGCGGACCATGTGGAGTTCTGCGCCCTCACCGGCAACGAGGCGCGCGCCCTGGAACTGCTCGCGGAGCGCCCGGCCTACTTCACGGACTCCGGGGACCCGCGCAGCAAGCTGGACTTCATGGCGGTGGTGGCGCTCACGATGGACCGGCTGACCGCCCTCGGGCTCGGCGCGCAGCCGGTTCCCGGGCCCGCGGGGCGTGGCTGGACGGCGGCGGAACTCGCCGTCCACGCGCGCGGGGAGGCGCTCGCGCTGGCCGCGCGGTTCGACGACCGCAACGGCACGTCGTACGTCAGCGAACGCGCCGTCGCGCGCATGGACCAGCCCGCGCTCGTGGACCGGCTGCCGCTGGGCGTGCGATCCACGCGCCCGGCGCGCACCGGACTTCCCGTTCCGTCGACGGCCCCCGCTCCCGTGCCGCAGGCCGTGACCGAGGACGCCGTACCCGATCTGGACGCGCTGCTCGCCGAGGCCCGGCGGCTCTCGGCGCGGCGGAACCCGGACGCGGTGGAGGCGTGGGCGGCGGTGTCGCGCGCCGCCGAGGGCCAGGAGCTGCAGGTCCGCGACCGCGCGGAGATCGCCGATCACGCGGCGATGGGCCGAGGGCCGCAGGGCGCCGACCTCTTCCTCCACGCGGCCGAGCTGTACGCCGAGGCGGGCGACCCCGGCGAGGCGCTGGCGGCGCGTTCCCGCGCCGCGTACGTCCGGGCGCTGTCCGGCGGGGCCGCGGAGGCCCTGGGCACCGTCGCGGAGCTGCGCGAGCGGGTGCTGGTCCTCTTCGCGGAGGGCGGGACCGGGGTGTCGCAGACGGCGTCCGTGCTGGTGGGACGGGCGCGGACGCTGATGCATCGGGTGGACGAGCTGGAGGCGGGTGCGGAGGACGGGCAGCCGCTCGCCGACACCGGCTCCGCTTCCGGCACCGACTTCGGTTCCGAGGGCGAGGTCATGGTCGCCGCGGAGGAGGCCGCGCGGGAGCTGCTGGCCCTCGCGGAGCCGCATGCCGGGGACGACGTGGCACTGGCGTCGCGGGCCGCGGAGGCGTACGCGATGCTCGGGGAGCTCGCGGCCCGGGCCGACGACGCCGAAGGAGCCGCCGAATTCCTCTCGCGCGCCGTCGACGGGTTCGTGGCGGCCGGACTCCCGTGGTTCGCCGTCGAGTACGACTCCCGGCTCGCCGGGATCGCGATGCACCTCGGCGACACCGAGGCGGCCGAGCGGGCGACACGCGCGGCGCTGGACCACGGAGGGTCCCACCTGGAGCCGGCCGGCCACGCGCAGCTGCATCTCCGGCTCGCCGAGACACTCGCCGCGACCGGGCGGTTCGGCCCCGCCTCGGAGCACGCCCTGGAGGCCGCGCACTGGGCCGACGAGGCGGGAGAGGCCGCCACCTTCGGTGCCTGGGCGCGCCACCAGCTCGGTGGTTTCCTGGTCCGGCGGGGGCGGTGGGCGGAGGCCGCCGAGATCCTGGAGTCGGCGCTGCCGGATCTGACCGGCGAGATGCACGGCGACGGCGTGATCGTGCAGACGCGCTGGTGGCTCGGCGACTGCCTCACCGAGCTCGGCGGGCACCGCGAGGCCGCCGAGCACTGGCTTCGTGCCGCCGACATCGCCCGGCACTGGCCCGAGCAGCGCGACCACGCGACGCTCGCGCACCTCGCGGCCGAGGCCCTCGGGCACGCCGGGATGACCGCCCAGGCGGATCAGGCGTACGCCCGCGCGGGCGACCTCTGGCGCGAAATGGGCAACGTCCACGGGCTGGTCCGGGCGCTCCGGGCACGCGCCTGGGGCGCGGCCATGCGGGACGGGCGGCTCGACGGGGCGCGGGAGCTGATGGGCGCGGCGGTCCAGGAGTGCGAGTCCGCGATGGAGGGCTGGGCGGCTGCACCGGTCTCGCCGGGCTCGCCGGTGGGCGAACCCTCGGGCGCGCCGGACGGCTCCGCCGCTTCCGGGGCCGAAGCGGGCTCCGGCACCGAGTCCGAAGTCGAAGCCGAATCCGGAATCGGACTCGGACTCGGACTCGGACTCGGACTCGGACTCGGCGATGGGCTCGGAGACGAGGAGGCGCGGCGCCGTATCGTCGCCGAACTCGGGCACACCCACCGTCAGTTCGGGGATCTGGTGGCCCGTTCCGTGCCGAACGACGCGGAGGAGGGCGCTTCGCGGGACGCGTTCGAGGAGGCCGTCGAACACCTCACCCGGGCGATCTCCGTGTTCGCCTCCCTCGGGGACGCCCTGCTCGACGCCCGGACGGGCGCCGAGTTGGCGGCCGGCTGGCTGGAGGCCGACCTGGGGCGGCACGACGCCGCCACGGCACGCGCGCGCACGGTCCTCGCCGCGTGCGAGCGGCTGGACGGGGAGGTCGCCGAGGCCCGGCGGGCCGACGCCGAGAGGATGCTCACGCTGGTGGAGAAGGCCGGCAAGGCCTGACCGGTGCCGAGGCGCGGGATCCCCGCGCCTCGGGGTCGGGTCCCTGCGCCTCGGCCAACCCGGGTGTCGCGGACCGCTGCGCGGGTCTCACCGGCGGATGGCGGAGCTCACCGGCGGATGGCGGGGCTCACCTAGGACCGGTGGCGGGAGTTGTCCCGGCGGCGTCGGAAGCCGCCGCGTCGCCGCCGCGGATCGCCTCCGCCGCGCGGCGCAGTTCGTCGAGCACCGTCCGTACGGCCTTGCGTGCCACGCGTTCGGGACGGTGGAGCACGTCGATGCGCCGTATGGCGTGGACCCCGCTGAGCGGTCTGAGGACCAGGGCGGGATGCGCGGGCGTGGTCCAGCGGGGCATCAGGGCGAGCCCGCCGCCCGCGGCGACGGTCTCCGCGACGACCGCGAACTCGTTGATGCGGTGGACGATGTCGAGCCGCCGGTTCGCGGCCGTCGCGATGGCGTCGATGGTGGCCATCAGCGGAAATCCGTCGTGCACGGTGATCCAGGGCAGGTCCGCGACATCACGCGGGGTCAGCCGCTCCGCGCGGGCCAGCGGGTGGTCGGCCGGCATGGCGACGTCGAGCGGTTCGCGCAGCAGCGTGGTCGCGGTGACGGTGCGCGGCCAGGGCTGCGCGTGCGCGAGGTGATGGGCGAGCACGAGGTCGTAGTCCCGCGTCAGCCGGGGAAAGTGGTCCTGTGCCACGTCCTCGTCGGCGAGCGAGAGGCGTGGCGCCCGCGGGTCCCGGCCGCGCAGCAGGACCGGGAAGAAGGTGGCGGCCGCGCTGTGGAAGGCGGCCACCGACACGTCTCCGGCCGGCTCGTCGACGAACTCGTCCACGGAGTGCCGCGCCCGGGCGAGGGCACTCTCCACCTCGATCGCCGCGCCGGCCAGCGCCCGCCCGGCGTCCGTCAGCACCAGCCGTCGTCCGTCGCGTTCGGTGAGCGGGACGGGGATCGAGCGTTGCAGCAGCCGCAAGTGCTGCGAGATGGCCGAGGGGGTCATCAGCAGCGCCTCCGCCACGGCGGTGACACTGCCCAGCTCACCGAGTTCACGAAGGATCCGCAACTGCCGCTCGTTCATCCGCGCATTGTAGTGATGCTTAAAAGACGGTGAAGAACTTGGCTCTGGGCTTCAGAGTCGGGGTGGGAGAGCGTGTGGGCGTGTCCCGAGTCCGCAGCACCGACACGGTGCTTCTCCTTGTCGCCGCCGTCTGGGGTTCCAGTTATCTGGCCGCCAAGACAGCCACTTCGGCGCTCCCCGTCCTCCTCGTCCTGTTCGTGCGGTACGGCATCTCGGCCGCCGCCTGTGTCGCCCTCCTCGCCGCCCGGCGCCGGACGAGGCGCTGCACGCGTGACGAACTCCGTGTCGGATCGGTCCTGGGGATCACCCAGGCCGCGGTCCTGGTCCTGGAGACGTACGGTGTCGCGCACACCAGCGCGGCCAACGCGGGCCTGATCATCAGCCTCACCGTCGTCCTCACCCCGCTGCTGGACCGCGCGTCCGGCGCGGCGGGGCTGCCGCTTCGCTACTTCGCCGCCACCGGCCTGTGTCTGCTGGCCGTCGGGCTCCTGGTGTCCGGCAGCGGTTTCCACTCACCCCGGAGCGGTGACCTGCTGATCCTCGCCGCCGCGCTGGTCCGCGCGGCCCACGTGGCGCTCGTCGGGCGGCTCACGGCCCGCCGCACCGTACGGCCGCTGCACGTCACCGCCGTCCAGACGGTCGTCGGCACCGCCCTGTTCGCGGTGCCCGTCGCCGGCACCCTTCCGACGCTGGGCGGGGTCGATGCCGCGGGCTGGGCGCGGCTTCTCTATCTCGCCCTGTTCTGCAGCGTGTTCGCCTTCCTCGCCCAGACCTGGGCGGTGCAGCGCGGTTCCGCCAGCCGGGCCAGTCTGCTGCTGGGCACCGAGCCGGTCTGGGCCGTCGCGGTCGGCATCGGCCTGGGCGGCGAACGCCTCACAGCCCTGACCGCCCTCGGCGCCGTGCTCATGGTCGCCGGGACCTACTGGGGGCAGGCCGTCGAACGCGCCCACCGGACGGCCGTACGCGGGGAGTCCTCCCCGCGGGACACGCTTCCCGTGGGCGTCTGATCGCCCCGGGCGGGTCTCCCGCCGCTACTCGACCCCGATCAGCAGCAGCGCGCCCTGGCGCCCGCCCCGGTACACCACGGTGTCCACCGCGAGGTACGACTCCCGTACCCGGGACTCCAGATGCGCGGCGATGGTCTCGGGGGCCTCGTCGCCCAGGACGAGGGTGACCATCTCACCGCCCGCCGAGAGCATGCGGTCGAGGACGGTCTCGGCCGTGGTGGTGAGGTCGGCCCCGATGACGGCGACGTCGCCGTCGATCAGGCCGAGGACGTCCCCGGCCTGGCAGATCCCGGCCATGGTCCAGGACTGCCGCTCGGCGACGGCGACCTCGGCATAGCGGGTGGCGCCGGCCGCCGAGGTCATCGCGACGACGTCCTCGTCGAAGCGGCGCTCCGGTTCGTGCACGGCCAGCGCGGCGATGCCCTGGACGGCGGAGCGGGTCGGGATCAGCGCGACCCGGACGCCCTCGGCGCGGGCCTGTTCGGCGGCCGCCGCCGCGGTGTGCCGCAGATCGGCGTCGTTGGGCAGCAGCACCACCTCGCGCGCGTGGGCCCGCCGTACGGCCTCCACGAGCTCCCCGCTGGCCGGCGGCTCCCCCGGCCGGGCCAGCACGGTGGTCGCCCCTGCCTCCGTGTACAGCCCGGCCAGCCCCTCGCCCGGCACGACGGCCACCACGGCTCGCTGCGCCCGTTCCCGGGGCGGACGCCCGACCCCGGCTCCGGTGTGCACGTCACCGAGCCCGAAGTGGGTGATCCGGATGCGGTACGGCCGCCCCGCCTCGACGCCCGCCTCGACGGCCGCGCCCGCGTCGTCGACGTGCACGTGGACGTTCCACAGCCCGTCGCCGCCGACCACCACGAGGGAGTCGCCGAGTCCGTCGAGCCGGGCCCGGAGACGGTCCACGGCGGCGTCCTCCGCCTCCAGGAGGTAGATCACCTCGAAGGCGGGATGACCGTCCTCCGCCACCCCGTCCGCGCAGGTGCCCGCCACGTCGGCCACTCCGCCCTCCGGCACGTCCGGCCGATCGGCCCCGTACCCGCGCGGACCGGAGGGCCCGCCTGCACCGGCTCCACCGGTTCCAGCGGCTCCGGGACGGGTGTCCGAGGGGTCGACGGTTCCGGGCGCCGGGATGACGGCCGTACCGGCCGCGCCCCTGGCGCCGGGAACGGTCTCCTTCCCCGGTTCATGGCGGGCGGCAGCCCCCGCGGGTGTCCTCGGGGCCTCCCCCGTGAACGTCTCCACCAGGGCCGCGAGCACCGCCACCAGTCCTCGCCCGCCCGCGTCGACCACACCGGCCCGCTCCAGGACGGCGAGCTGGCGGGTGGTCGCGGTGAGCGCCGCGCTCGCTCCCTCGTACGCCGCGAGCGCGACCGTGCCGCAGTCCCCGTCGGCGCCGGATGCGGCGTCGGCGGCGGCGGAGGCGACCGTGAGGACCGTGCCCTCGACGGGGTGCGCGACGGCCTCGCGGGCGGAATCGGCGGCGTTCCGCAGGGCGAGGCGCATGCTCCCGCCGTCGGTGTGAGCCCTCTCACCGTCGGCGGCGAGCACCTGTGCCATGCCGCGCAGAAGCTGGGCGAGGATGGTTCCGGAGTTGCCACGGGCCCCGATCAGGGCTCCGTGCGCCATGGCCCGAGCGGCGTCGGCGAGGGAGACACCGCTCCCTCCGGCGGCCCCGGGCGCTCGGGCGGTCCCTGTTCCGCCGGCCGCCCCGTTCCCTCCGTCGGCCTCGGACGCCGGAGCGGCCACCGCCTCGTACCCCGCGAACACCGCCTCGACCGCCGCCGCCGCCGACTCCACCGTCAGATACAGGTTCGTCCCGGTGTCCCCGTCCGCGACCGGGTAGACATTGATCGCGTCGATCTCCTCGCGCGCGCGGCCCAGGGCCTCCAGCGCGAGCCCGCACCAGGTGCGCACCGCGAGAGCATCGAATGTCTGCGGCACCTGCGGCACCTGCGCCTCCTTGAGCTGCTGGACGTGGGACGCAGCGTAGACCCAGAAAGGGTTACTGCCGGTAGTGGGCCCCGAGGTGGGCGCAGTGGCAACCGGCAGGTCATGGTAGTTTCGTTCTCCGGACGCAGTCGTTGTATGCTGCTCCAGTTGCCCGATCCGATCGGGCCATCCCCTGGCACCGCCACTCAGATCCTAGATCTTGATTCTCGGCATGCCGGGATCAACCGTAAGTGCATCTGAAGTCTTTGGAGTGACCCGTGGCTGCCAACTGCGACGTCTGCGGCAAGGGGCCGGGCTTCGGCAACAACATCTCGCACTCGCACCGCCGTACACCGCGTCGCTGGAACCCCAACATCCAGCGCGTTCGTACCGTGGTGAGCGGGACGCCGAAGCGCGTGAACGCTTGCACCTCGTGCATCAAGGCCGGCAAGGTCACGCGCTGACAACCGCTAGCGCGCGGCCACTGCTGGTACGTCTGCACTGAACCCGTCCACCTCACGGTGGGCGGGTTTTTTGCTGCCCTCGTGCGTCACACCTCGTGCGTCACACCGCGTGCGCCCAGCGGGACCGTCCGCGCCCGTGGACCAGGGGCCGGATCCACCACGGGCCGGCCCCACACTCATGATCGACCGGGGCGCGGGTAACTCGGGCACGGTCCGGAGCAGTTCCACGGCGATCCGCCCAGCGGGCCGACGGCCCGCGTCATTTCATTCTCCGGACCCCGAAGTCCATCCCTCGGACGGCACGTTGGGCGGCACCGCTGGGCGCCGGAGTCACGCCCCGGCGCCGCGGCCTCAGGACTCGATGTCCCCGAAGTGGTCCCAGCCGCCCTTGCTCGTCCAGGGCGCACCGTCCACGGTGACCTGGGGCAGGGCCGACGGATTGAGGACCTCACCGATCACCTTCCAGCGCGCGGGCAGCTTCACGTCCGGCGGGAAGGTCGCGACGATCGCGTGATCCTCGCCACCGGTGAGCACCCACTGGATGGGGTCGACCCCGACGGCCTGCCCGATGTCGTTCATCTGGGAGGGGATGTCGATGTCCCCGGAGCGGACGTCGATGCGCACCTTGCTCGCCTCGGCGATGTGTCCGAGGTCGGCGATCAGGCCGTCGCTGACGTCCGTCATCGAGGTCGCGCCGAGCCCGGCGGCGGCCGGACCCGCGTGGTACGGCGGCTCGGGCCGGCGATGGGCCTCGACGAAGGCGCGCGGCGAGCGGAAGCCCCGGGAGAGCACCGCGAACCCGGCCGCGGACCAGCCCAGCCAGCCGGTCACGGCGACGACGTCGCCGGGCTGCGCGCCGCCCCGGGTGACCGGCTCGTGGTTGCGCAGATCACCGAGCGCGGTGATCGCGATCGTGATGGTCTCGCCCCGTACGACATCCCCGCCGACCACGGCCGCCCCCGCGACCTGGCACTCGTCACGCAGCCCGTCCATCAGCTCGGAGGGCCAGGTGGCCGGGAGCTCGGCGGGCACGACCAGGCCGAGCAGCAACGCGGTCGGGACGGCGCCCATCGCGGCGATGTCGGCGAGGTTCTGTGCCGCCGCCTTGCGGCCGACGTCGTACGCCGTGGACCAGTCGCGGCGGAAGTGCCGTCCCTCGAGGAGGATGTCGGTGCTCGCCACGACCCTGCGGTCCGGCGCTGCCACCACCGCGGCGTCGTCGCCGGGACCGACCCGGACCGCCGGGGTGGTGGTGAGACGCGAGGTGAGCTCTCGGATGAGCCCGAACTCCCCCAACTCGCCCACGGTGCCCTTCATGATCGTCGTGCTCCCTCTGTCGCTGCCCGTGCCCGGTCGCGAGCCGTCTGAGTACTCGGTACGGTCGAGTTGACCGTCAACTTGCGCAGTCCCTCCACCCCGGCGCGCGAGCCCCAGTCACCGCGGGTCTCCCCGCGGCGAGCGGCAACGCGATACCGTGGCGTTCCTTTTCCCCACATGATCCTCGTGGCCGCCCTGGAGGTTCCGTGGTACAGGCGTACATCCTGATCCAGACGGAGGTCGGCAAAGCGTCGACCGTCGCCGAGACGATCAGCAAGATCCCGGGGGTGATCACGGCCGAGGACGTGACAGGACCGTACGACGTGATCGTGCGCGCCCAGGCCGACACCGTCGACGACCTGGGTCGCATGGTGGTCGCCAAGGTCCAGCAAGTGGACGGCATCACCCGCACCCTGACCTGCCCGGTCGTGCACCTGTAGCCCCCGTCTACCCTTGGCCGGTGAACTCCTTCCGTCACCGGCACACCGCTCTCCTCGGGCCGCCCGCTCTCGCGGCGCTGATCGCGATCGCGGGCTGCTCCTCAGCAGACGACAGCGCGTCCGTCGCGGTTCCGAGCCCGGACACGAAGGTCACCGAGCTGTGCCAGAACCTGGACAAGGTGCTGCCGCGGACAGTGGACGGCCAGAGCCGTGAGGACCCGGAGCCCCGGTCCGCGCTGACCGCGGGCTGGGGAAGCCCGGCGATCATACTGCGCTGCGGTGTCGAACGGCCTCCGAAGATGGTCGACCCGAAGGTGGCGACGGGCGACGACCCGAAGGCGGTCGGCGGAGGTGTGAACGGCGTCGACTGGCTGATGGAGAAGCAGGACGACGGGACGACCCGCCTCACCACCGCTTCGCGTCTGGCGTACGTCCAGGTCACGGTGCCCGGAAGTGTCGATGTCTCCGGGGTGCTCGTCGACCTGGCCGCATCCGTCAAGAAGGCGATCCCCAAGGGGATCGCCGACTGACACCGTGGTCCCGCGGGATGCTCAGCGCAGTCCCGTGGACCGCCGCAGCGCCGCCTGGATCAGGCGGTCGACGAGCTCCTGGTAACCGACGCCCGTCTCCCGCCACATGCGCGGGTACATGGAGATCGGCGTGAAGCCCGGCATCGTGTTGATCTCGTTGATCACGAACTCGCCGTCCTCGGTGAGGAAGAAGTCCGCGCGGACCAGGCCCTCGCAGGAGGCCGCTTCGAAGGCCTCGACGGCCAGCCGGCGGACCTCGGCGGTCTGCTCCTCGGTGAGCGGCGCGGGCACGATCCCGTCGGCCGCGTCGATGTACTTGGCCTCGAAGTCGTAGAACGCGTGCGACTGCACGGGCGGGATCTCGGCCGGGACCGAGGCGCGCGGCCCGTCCTCGAACTCCAGGACGCCGCACTCGATCTCGCGGCCGCGCAGCAGCGCCTCCACGATGATCTTCGGGTCGTGCCGCTGGGCCTCCGCGATGGCCTCGTCGAGGCCCGAGAGGTCGTCGACCTTGGTGATGCCGAACGAGGAACCCGCGCGCGCGGGCTTCACGAAGAGCGGCCAGCCGTGCTCACCCGCGAAGTCGACGATCTTCTTGCGGGCGGCGGACTCGTCCTGCTGCCACTCGCGCGGCCGGATCACCACGTACGGGCCCACCTTCAGGCCGAACGAGGTGAACACCCGCTTCATGTAGTCCTTGTCCTGGCCGACGGCCGAGGCGAGCACGCCCGAGCCGACATAGGGGACGCCGGACAGTTCGAGGAGGCCCTGGAGGGTGCCGTCCTCGCCGTACGGGCCGTGCAGCATGGGGAAGACGACGTCGACCTCGCCGAGCGCCTTGGGGACCGAACCGGGTGCGTTGTAGACGACCTCGCGGTTGGCCGGGTCGACGGGGAGCACCACGCCGCCCTCGCTGGACTCGGCGAGCTGCTCGACGCTGGGCTGCTTGCGGTCGACGATCGCCATGCGTTCCGGCTCGTCCGCGGTGAGCGCCCAACGGCCGTCCTGGGTGATGCCGATCGGCAGTACGTCGTACTTCGTACGGTCGATGGCGCTGAGGACGGCGCCGGCCGTGACCACGGAGATCCCGTGTTCGGAGCTGCGGCCGCCGAACACGACGGCCACGCGCGGCTTGCGAGGCGGCTGCTCAGGGTTCTGGGAGAGGTTCTCGGTGCTCATATCGGGTTGAGAGTACCCGGTGGTACGGCGCTGAGTCAGCGCCCCACGGCGGCCGTTGCTCAGCGTCGCACCCACCGTTGCGGAGCGTCGCCCACCTGGGGGTTCGGCCTGGCCGGTTCAGCGGCGTTCGGACTTGGCGCTGCGCGACATCAGCTCCTTGAGGGCGACCACCGGGGGCTTGCCCTCGTGGACGATGCTGACGACCGTCTCGGTGATCGGCATGTCGACGCCGTGCCTGCGGGCCAGATCCAGGACGGACTCACAGGACTTGACGCCCTCCGCGGTCTGCCGGGTGACCGCGATGGTCTCCTGGAGGGTCATTCCCCTGCCGAGGTTGATGCCGAAGGTGTGGTTGCGGGAGAGCGGCGAGGAGCAGGTCGCGGCGAGGTCGCCGAGGCCGGCGAGGCCGGAGAACGTCATCGGGTCCGCGCCCATGACGAGCCCGAGCCGGGTGGTCTCGGCCAGGCCGCGGGTGATCAGCGAGCCCTTGGCGTTGTCGCCCAGACCCATGCCGTCGGCGATGCCGACGGCGAGACCGATCACGTTCTTGACGGCGCCGCCGAGTTCGCAGCCCACCACGTCGGTGTTCGTGTACGGGCGGAAGTACGGCGTGTGGCTGGCGGTCTGGATGCGCCGGGCCACCGCCTCGTCGCGGCAGGCGACGACCGCGGCGGCGGGCATCCGCTGCGCGATCTCCTTGGCGAGGTTGGGTCCGGTGACCACGGCGACGCGGTCCGCGGAGACCTTGGCGACCTCCTCGATGACCTCGCTCATCCGCTTCACGGTGCCGAGTTCGACGCCCTTCATGAGCGAGACGAGCACGGTGTCCGGGGCGAGCAGCGGCACCCATTCCGCGAGGTTCCCGCGCAGGGTCTGGGAGGGCACGGCGAGCACGGTGAAGTCGGCGTCGCGCGCGGCCTCGGCCGGGTCGGCGGTGGCCCGCAGGTTCTCGGGGAGTTCGATCCCCGGGAGGTAGTCCGGGTTCATCCGCGTGGAGTTGACCGCGTCGGCGAGTTCGGGACGGCGCGCCCACAGGGTGACGTCGCACCCCGCGTCGGCGAGCACCATGCCGAAGGCCGTACCCCACGATCCGGTCCCGAAGACGGCCGCCCTGACCGGCTTGCTCACGTGCCCTGCCCTTCTTCCTGTTGTGCTTTGCCCTTGGCCGCGGCCTTGCGGCGCTGCGCGATACGCACCTCGCGCGGGTCGTACACGTTCTCGGGCGCCTTCTCGCCGCGGATCAGCTCCAGCTGCGCGGTGACGGCGGCCATGATGACCTCGGTGGCCTCCTTCAGGAGGTCCGGGTTCATCTCCCTGTCGTAGAAGCGCGAGAGGTCCACCGGCGGCCCCGCGAGCACGTGGTGGGTCTTGCGCGGAAGGACGTTGGGCTTCTTGGCATAGGGGGGCAGCAGTTCGTTGGCGCCCCACTGGGCGACCGGGATCACCGGGCACTTGGTCTGCAGGGCGACCCTGGCCGCACCGGTCTTGCCGGTCATCGGCCAGCCGTCGGGGTCACGGGTGAGCGTGCCCTCGGGGTAGAACGCGACGCACTCGCCGCGGTCCACGGCGTCGATCGCGGCCCGGAAGGCGCTCAGCGCGTCGGTGCTCTCGCGGTAGACGGGAATCTGTCCGGTGCCCCGCATCGCGGCACCGACGAATCCCTTCTTGAAAAGACCGGCCTTCGCCAGGAAGCGCGGAACACGCCCGGTGTTGTACTGGTAGTGCGCATACGCGAACGGGTCCACGTGGGAATTGTGGTTCACCGCGGTGATAAATCCGCCCTCGGCCGGAATGTTCTCCATTCCTTGCCAGTCCCGCTTGATCAGAACCACCAGCGGCGGTTTGCAGAGAACCGCTGCGAAGCGGTACCAGAAGCCGATTCTGCGGCGGGGCACGCGGACACCTTCCTCTAGAGCCTGGGGGGCCGCACAAGTGTCGCCCGAGGCCGCCTGTCTGTCGAGAACACCGTACGCCCCGGCGCCCGGACCGCCAGGGTGACCGGGTCACAATAGGGCGTGACTGGAGAGGGCGGAGCGCTCGTGCGGTGGACCTTGGTCGTACCCCTCAAACCTTTGGCGCGGGCCAAGAGCAGGCTGGCGGACACCGCCTCCGACGTACTGCGCCCCGGCCTCGCCCTGGCGTTCGCGCAGGACACCGTGGCGGCGGCGCTGGCCTGCGCCGCGGTACGGGATGTGGCGGTCGTCACGGGCGACGCGCTGGCCGGGCGGGAGTTGTCCGCGCTGGGCGCCCACATCGTCGCGGACGAGCCGGGAGGGGGTCTCAACGCGGCGCTGGCGCACGGCGCGGGGGTCGTACGGGCCCGGGATCCCGAAAGCGCGGTTGCGGCCCTGAACGCCGATCTGCCCGCTCTGCGGCCTTTGGAATTGGCCCGGGTACTGGCCGCCGCCGGTGAATTCCCCCGCGCTTTTCTGGCCGATGCCGCCGCAATCGGCACCACTCTCCTGGCCGCTTCCCCGGGCATGCAATTGCTCCCCGCTTTCGGCGGCGATTCCCGGGCCCGTCATCGCGCCTCGGGAGCCGCGGAACTCCGTCTCGACGCGGTGGATTCCGTACGCCAGGACGTGGACACCCGGGACGATCTGCGGGCGGCGCTGACCCTCGGCGTGGGGCCGCGCACGGCCGCAGCGGCGGCGCGCCTGCTGATTCCCGGGCAGTAGCCGGCGGCAGGACCGGGCCGGGGGTCCGCGCGCCGATTCGGGGGCCGTGCGGGCCGATTCGGGGTCCGTGCGGCCGGGCGATCCCGCGTCCCTCGCACGGCGCCCCGCGCGGCGGGGTCAGTAGGCTGCCCCCATGCAGGCGACCTCGTACACGTACGACCCCGAGACCCGCAGCGGACAGGTGCTGCTCGACGACGGCACTCCGGTGCCCTTCGACGGGCCGGCGTTCGACGCCGGCGGGCTGCGGCTGCTGCGGCCGGGCCAGCGTGTGCGGATCGAGACCGAGGGCGAGGGCGCGGAGCGCCGGATCACCCTGATCACGCTGCAGACGTTCTGACGCAGACATTCTGAACGTGCCGCGGGCCGGGCTCCCGGTGGGAGCCCGGCCCGGCGCGTGAGGTGCCCCTGCGCCCGGCTTCTAGCGGGCGGTGGCCTTCTTGGCGGTGGTCTTGCGAGCCGTCGACTTCTTGGCGGGGGCCTTCTTGGCGGTGGCCTTCGTCGCCGGGGTCGTCTTGGCCGCGGTCTTCTTGGCGGTGGTCGTCTTGGCCGCGGTCTTCTTCGCGGCGGCCGTCTTCGCCGTCGTCTTCTTCGCCGCCGTCTTCTTCACGGCGGCCGTGGTCTTCTTCGCGACCGTCTTCTTCGCCGTGGTCTTCCTGACCGCCGCCTTCTTGGCGGTGGTGGCCTTCTTGGCCGCGGCCTTCTTCACCGTCGCGGAAGCTCCGCCGGAGAGGCTGCCCTTCGGGGCCTTCTTGACCGCGACATCGTTCTTCGGGAGCTTCTTCGAACCGCTCACCAGGTCCTTGAAGCCCTGGCCGGCACGGAAGCGCGGCACGGAGGTCTTCTTGACCCGAACACGCTCACCGGTCTGCGGGTTGCGGGCGTAGCGAGCCGGACGGTCGACCTTCTCGAAGGAACCGAAGCCGGTGACCGAGACCCGGTCTCCGCCGACAACCGCACGGACGATGGCGTCCAGTACCGCGTCGACCGCGTCGGCGGCCTGCTGACGCCCGCCGACCTTGTCGGCAATCGCTTCTACGAGCTGCGCCTTGTTCACGTCTTCCCCTTCGGAGACATTGCCCGAACGAATGCGTTCAAGCTTTTTCGCACGTTAGGCAGATATATACCGCAAATCAAACACGAAACGGGCTAATCACCCTTGTGCCGCAACGAACTCGGGCCGCAGCGAAGTCCGTCAGCGTTCCTCTTCGAGGAATCGGCCCTCGTCGAGGTCGTTGGTGAACCGCTCCAGACGCCTTGCCGCATCGGCGAGATCGTGCTTGGCCGCGGCCGTAATGACCAGCAGCTTCCGGGTCAGCGCCATCCGTACGCCCTCCGGGACTTGCAGTGCGCGCACTCTTGTGTGCGCTTCCTTGAGTTGGGCGGCGACTGCCGTGTAGAGCTCGAGTTGGCCGTCACCTTCCATGCACAGATTGTGCCATCTGGGGCGAGTTGTCGCCTGCGCAGGGGGTAACTGCCGCCCCCCGGAAGCCTCCTGACCACCCTGGCCGGAAGTCGCCCCTGCGTGCGCATACCCAGGCAACCTCCCTTGTAACTAAGGGAGTTGACATGGTTCTCAAGGGCACGCGGGACCTGTCCGGAAGCGGAAACAGCTGTACCCCCAACCGTCCACGATTGGGGGTACAGAGGGGTGTTGCGGTGGCTGAAATCCGTCTTGACCCGGCCGCGACGGCCGGGAGGTCAGACCTGCAGCGTCTTCGGCTTGTGCGACGGCCGCTTGGCCTCGTACGCCGCGATGTCGCCCTCGTTCTGGAGGGTGATGGAGATGTCGTCCAGCCCGTTCAGCAGCCGCCAGCGGGCGTTCTCGTCGAGCTCGAAGGCCGCGGTGATGCCCTCGGCGCGCACCTCACGCGCCTCCAGGTCCACCGTGATCTCGGCCTCGGGGTCCCGCTCCGAGAGCTCCTGGAGCGCGTCCACGATCTTCTGCTCCAGAACCACCGTGAGCAGGCCGTTCTTGAGTGAGTTGCCGCGGAAGATGTCGGCGAAACGGGACGAGATGACGGCCTTGAAGCCGTAGTTCTGGAGCGCCCAGACGGCGTGCTCGCGGGAGGACCCCGTACCGAAGTCGGGGCCTGCCACCAGAACAGTGGCGCCCTTGCGCTCGGGCTGGTTGAGGATGAAGGACGCGTCCTTGCGCCAGGCCTCGAAGAGACCGTCCTCGAAACCGTCCCTGGTCACCTTCTTGAGCCAGTGGGCGGGGATGATCTGGTCGGTGTCGACGTTGCTGCGGCGCAGCGGGACGGCCCGGCCGGTGTGCGTGGTGAATGCTTCCATGGCTCTCAGACTCCAGCGGGCACAGGGGCGTCGGACAGGTCGGCCGGGGCGGCCAGGCGGCCGGCGACCGCCGAGGCGGCGGCGACCTCGGGCGAGACCAGGTGCGTACGGCCGCCCTTGCCCTGCCTGCCCTCGAAGTTGCGGTTCGAGGTGGAGGCGGAGCGCTCACCGGGGGCGAGCTGGTCGGGGTTCATGCCCAGACACATCGAGCAGCCCGCGTGCCGCCACTCGGCGCCGGCCTCCTTGAAGACCACGTCCAGGCCCTCGGAAACGGCCTGCAGACCGACCCGCGCGGAACCGGGGACGACCAGCATCCGTACGCCGTCGGCGACTTTGCGGCCCTCGACGACCGCGGCGGCCGCACGCAGGTCCTCGATACGGCCGTTGGTGCACGAACCTACGAAGACCGTGTCGACCTTGATGTCACGCAGCGGCTGTCCGGCGGTCAACCCCATGTATTCCAGGGCCTTTTCGGCGGCCATGCGCTCCGAAGCGTCTTCGTACGAAGCCGGGTCGGGGACGTTCGCCGAAAGCGGCGCGCCCTGGCCGGGGTTGGTGCCCCAGGTGACGAACGGCGACAGGGAGGCGGCGTCGATGACGACCTCCGCGTCGAATTCGGCGTCGTCGTCGGACTTCAGGGTCTTCCAGTACGCGACCGCGGCGTCCCACTCCTCGCCCTCGGGGGCGTGCGCACGGCCCTTGAGGTACGCGAAGGCGGTCTCGTCGGGGGCGATCATGCCCGCGCGGGCGCCGGCCTCGATCGACATGTTGCAGATGGTCATCCGGGCCTCCATCGAGAGCTTCTCGATGGCGGAGCCGCGGTATTCCAGGATGTAGCCCTGGCCGCCGCCGGTACCGATCTTGGCGATGATCGCCAGGATCAGGTCCTTGGCGCTGACGCCGTCGGGCAGCTCGCCCTCGACCGTGATGGCCATGGTCTTCGGGCGGGCCAGCGGCAGCGTCTGGGTGGCCAGCACATGCTCGACCTGCGAGGTGCCGATGCCGAACGCCAGGGCGCCGAAGGCACCGTGCGTGGAGGTGTGGGAGTCACCGCAGACCACCGTGGTGCCCGGCTGGGTCAGACCCAGCTGCGGTCCCACCACGTGCACCACGCCCTGCTCGACGTCGCCCAGCGAGTGCAGCCGCACGCCGAACTCGGCGGCGTTCTTGCGCAGCGTCTCCAGCTGGACCCGGGAGACCGGGTCCGCGATGGGCTTGTCGATGTCGAGGGTCGGGGTGTTGTGGTCCTCGGTGGCGATGGTGAGGTCGAGGCGGCGCACCGGGCGTCCCGCCTGACGCAGACCGTCGAAGGCCTGCGGGCTGGTCACCTCGTGCAGCAGGTGCAGATCGATGAAGAGGAGGTCGGGTTCGCCATCGGCGCGCCGGACGACATGGTCGTCCCAGACCTTCTCCGCGAGTGTCCTACCCATCGCTTTCCCTCCGGCCGGCTTGTGTGGCGCCGGCCCAACTAGAGATTTCCGGGGCGGTTGAACGTCCGTACCCCTCGTACCGGACGTCGTCCGCCGGGCCCGTTGGTTCGCGGGCCGCTGTGTCTACAAGGGTGGCGCGTTCCACCGGAAATTGAACTTGCGTTTCACAGAGTGAGACGCGAATATCGTTTCATGGACAACAGTAGCGGCGTCGGCGTTCTGGACAAGGCAGCCCTTGTCCTGAGCGCTCTGGAGTCCGGTCCGGCCACCCTCGCGGGCCTGGTCGCGGCGACCGGACTGGCACGACCCACGGCACATCGCCTCGCCGTGGCACTTGAACACCACCGCATGGTGGCGCGCGACATGCAGGGCCGTTTCATTCTCGGACCCCGGCTCGCCGAACTGGCGGCAGCGGCGGGTGAGGATCGTCTCCTCGCGACGGCGGGCCCGGTGCTCACGCATCTGCGGGACATCACGGGCGAGAGCGCGCAGCTCTACCGCCGCCAGGGCGACATGCGCATCTGCGTCGCCGCGGCCGAGCGGCTGTCCGGTCTGCGGGACACCGTCCCGGTCGGCTCCACCCTGACCATGAAGGCGGGTTCCTCCGCGCAGATCCTGATGGCCTGGGAAGAGCCGGAGCGGCTGCACCGCGGTCTGCAGGGCGCCCGCTTCACCGCCACCGCCCTGTCGGGGGTACGGCGCCGGGGCTGGGCCCAGTCGATCGGTGAGCGCGAGCCGGGCGTGGCGTCCGTCTCCGCGCCGGTCCGCGGTCCCTCGAACCGGGTCGTGGCCGCCGTCTCGGTCTCCGGACCGATCGAGCGTCTGACCCGTCACCCGGGCCGTATGCACGCCCAGGCCGTCATCGACGCCGCAGGCCGCCTCTCCGAGGCCCTGCGCCGCACCGGCTGAACCTTCGCTCCACCGCTCCACTCCCGCGCGTGACGGGACGGGCCGGCCTCAACGCCGCGGCAGGCCCTCCCCGAAGCGCACGTCCCGTACGCGGGGTGTGCCGGCCCCCGAGGCCCGGCGCACCCCGCGCCGTCCTGTCCGGCGTGACCGAACTCATGACGGTGTACGCCGAGTTGATCTCCGGCCGGCGCGGGCGAAGCCGGTCCCCGGCCGACAGCCGGTGCGGGCGAAGCCGGTCTCGACGGCCGGCGCGGCACGGGAACGCGTCCGGGAACGCCGAAAGGGCCCCCACCGAAGTGGAGACCCTTTCGGACCGTGTACCCCCGACCGGATTCGAACCGGCGCTACTGCCGTGAGAGGGCAGCGTGCTAGGCCGCTACACAACGGGGGCCTGAATCGTGCGTTTCCGCAGATCAGAAGCTGGGCTACCAGGACTCGAACCTAGAATGACGGTACCAGAAACCGTAGTGTTGCCAATTACACCATAGCCCATGGTGGTTGAGACCGTACCCCCGACCGGATTCGAACCGGCGCTACTGCCGTGAGAGGGCAGCGTGCTAGGCCGCTACACAACGGGGGCCCTAGCGATCCTGCATGAGGGGCAGCGGGTGCGACCCGAACTGCCTCCCTGGGAAGGATCTGTACCCCCGACCGGATTCGAACCGGCGCTACTGCCGTGAGAGGGCAGCGTGCTAGGCCGCTACACAACGGGGGCGTTGCGGATCTGGATCTCCGCGTGTGCAGATGAGCTCTGCGAGCTGGCCTACCAGGACTCGAACCTAGAATGACGGTACCAGAAACCGTAGTGTTGCCAATTACACCATAGGCCACTGAAACGCAACCCCACAAGGGGATTTTGTTTTAGCTAGCTCCTCCGGGCTCCGGCCTTTCGGCCCGCTCCCGGCGGCGCAGAAGGAACATTACCCGAAGGTGGACCACGCTCCAAAACGGGTATCCGAGCCGAGGACCGCGGGCAACTCGGCCAGCGAGTGGATGCGACGCGGACCCGTCCCCCCGACGGCGCCGGCGGTGTGAGCGCCGCCACGGTCGATCCAGACCGAGAGCAGACCCGCGTCGGCCGCGCCCTGTCCGTCGATCTCCGGATGGTCCCCGACGTAGGCGACCCGGTGCGGCGGCAGACCCAGGGCGTCGCAGGCCGCGTGGAAGGCCTCCGCGGCGGGTTTGGAGACGCCCAGCTCGGCGGCGCACAGGATCGCCTCGAAGCGGTCGTGCACGCCGAGGACGCGCAGCTTGCGGTCCTGCACGAGGAGGCTGGAGTTGGACAGGACGGCGTGCCGGTGGCTGGCGCCGAGCGCGTCCAGGGCGGGCAGGACGTCCGGGAAGAGGGTCCAGGCGCATTCGTAGTGCGTGATGTACCGGTCGAACCACGCGTCGGCCTCGGTGTCGCTCAGCGGCTTCCCCAGGAACACCCGGACGCGTTCACGGCGCTGGCCCGGCCAGTCCGTCTCGCCTGCCGAGTACCTCGCCCACTGAGCGTCGGTGACCTCCCGCCAGCGCGCGAGGGCCTGCTCGACGGGCGTACGGCCGTCGAGCAGGCCCTCGGCCGCGAGATGGTCCCGCATGCCCGCCCGGTCCGCGGCGGTGTAGTCGAAGAGCGTGTCGTCGATGTCCCAGACCACGGCGTCGATGCCCATGGACCGACCGTATCCCCGGGCGCGGCCCGCTGTCCCCCGGCCGGTCCAGTTCGTACGTGCTCGGCCGCCGGTCCAGTTCGTACGCGCTCGGCCGCCGGGCCGGCCGCCACGGGTCCGGGGCGACGGGCCGCCGTACGCGCCGCGCGACACACGACACGCGAAGGGGGGGTGGTGCCCGGTCCGGGCACCACCCCCCTCCTTCCTCCACGTGTTCCGGCTACGCGGCGAGCCGCTCCAGCGCGGCGTCGACGCGGGCCAGCGTCTTCTCCTTGCCCAGGACCTCCAGGGACTCGAAGAGCGGCAGGCCGACCGTGCGGCCGGTGACGGCGACGCGGACCGGGGCCTGCGCCTTGCCGAGCTTGAGGCCGTGCTCCTCGCCGGCGGCCAGGACGGCCTCCTTGAGGGACTCCGGGGAGGACCAGTCGGCCGCGTCCAGCTTCTCGCGGGCCGTGCGGAGCAGGGCGTCGCTGCCGTCCTTCATGGCCTTCGTCCAGGACGCCTCGTCGACGGCCGGCTCCGGCAGGAACAGGAAGTCGACGTTGTCCGTGATCTCGGAGAGCACCTTCATCCGCGACTGGGCGTGCGGGGCGATCGCCTGCCACTTCGCCTCGTCGAAGTCCTCCGGCGCCCAGGGCGCGAAGGGGGCGCGCAGCCACGGGGCGCAGCGCTCGGTGAAGTCCTTCACGTCGAGCATGCGGATGTGGTCGGCGTTGATCGCCTCGCACTTCTTCAGGTCGAAGCGGGCCGGGTTCGGGTTCACGTCCGTGACCTCGAACGCGGCGACCATCTCGTCGATGGAGAAGATGTCGCGGTCCGCCGCGAGCGACCAGCCGAGCAGGGACAGGTAGTTCAGCAGGCCCTCGGGAAGGAAACCGCGCTCCCGGTAGAGGTTGAGCGAGGACTCCGGGTCGCGCTTGGAGAGCTTCTTGTTGCCCTCGCCCATCACGTACGGGAGGTGGCCGAAGGCCGGGGTCTCCTTGGCGATGCCCAGCTCGGTCAGCGCCTTGTAGAGGGCGATCTGCCGGGGGGTCGAGGAGAGCAGGTCCTCGCCGCGCAGGACGTGGGTGATCTCCATCAGGGCGTCGTCGACGGGGTTGACCAGCGTGTACAGCGGCGCGCCGTTGGCCCGGACGATGCCGTAGTCCGGGACGTTCTCCGGGAGGTACGTGATCTCGCCGCGGACCAGGTCGTCGAAGGTGATCGCCTCGTCGGGCATCCGGAAGCGGACGATGGGCTCGCGGCCCTCGGCCTCGTACGCAGCCTTCTGCTCGGCGGAGAGGTCGCGGCAGTGGCCGTCGTAGCCGGAGGGCTTGCCGGCGGCGCGGGCGGCGTCGCGGCGGGTGTCCAGCTCCTCGGTGGAGCAGTAGCAGTGGTACGCGTGGCCCGCGTCCTGCAGCTTGCGGGCGACATCCCGGTAGATGTCCATGCGCTGCGACTGGCGGTACGGCGCGTGCGGGCCGCCGATCTCGGGGCCCTCGTCCCAGTCGAAGCCCAGCCAGCGCATCGAGTCGAGCAGCTGGTCGTACGACTCCTCGGAGTCGCGGGCCGCGTCGGTGTCCTCGATGCGGAAGACCAGGGTGCCTTCGTTGTGCCGGGCGAACGCCCAGTTGAACAGGGCGGTGCGGACCAGGCCCACGTGGGGGTTGCCGGTCGGGGAGGGACAGAAACGTACGCGGACAGTCGCGTTAGCCACGCTTGATCACCTTGTTGGTGAGAGTGCCGATGCCTTCGATGGTGACGGCGACCTCGTCGCCGACGTTCAGGGGGCCGACCCCAGCCGGGGTGCCGGTGAGGATCACGTCGCCGGGGAGCAGCGTCATGGCCTCGGTGATGTTGACGATCAGGTCCTCGATGGAGTGGATCATCTCGCTGGTGCGGCCGAGCTGCCGCTGCTGCCCGTTGACCGTGCACTGGATCGTGAGGTCGGCGGGGTCCAGGTCCGTCTCCACCCAGGGGCCGAGCGGGCACGAGCTGTCGAAGCCCTTGGCCCGGGCCCACTGCTTCTCACGCTTCTGGACGTCGCGGGCGGTGACGTCGTTGGCGCAGGTGTAGCCGAGGATGACGTCCTTGACCCGCTCGCGCGGGACCTCGCGGCACATGCGGCCGATGACGACCGCGAGCTCGGCCTCGTGGTGCAGCTCGCTGGAGAAGGAGGGGTACTGGATCGGGTCGCCGGGACCAATCACCGAGGTCGACGGCTTGAAGAAGGCGAACGGGGCGTCGGGCACCTCGTTGCCGAGCTCCTTGGCGTGCTCCGCGTAGTTGCGGCCGAAGGCCACGACCTTGTTCGGGAGCACCGGCGGCAGCAGCCGGACCTTGCTCAGCGGGACCTTCGTACCGGAGAGCTCGAAGTCCGCGAACGGGATGCCCTTGATGATGTCGAGGACGAGCTCGTCCGGCTTGTCGCCCTCGACCGCGCCGAAAGCGACGTTGCCGTCGATGGAGAATCTGGCGATGCGCACGGGATCCTTGCGCCCCTCACTGAGCTGGCTGGAGTCTGACGCTCCAGGCTAACGCGGCAAGGGCTGTGGGCTTCGCGTATATCCGCCGAGACGGTGAGCGGGGCGGCGGGCAGGGCGGGGAGCGGGGCGGGTCCGTCCGGGCCGTGGACGACCCGAGGGGACCGCGCGCCGGGCGCGGGGCCCCTCGGGTCGGGGACCGTCCGCTTCGCTCACTCCGCGGCGGAGGCCGCGGCCGGGATGTCCATCAGGACGGTGCGGCGGGGGTTGGCCGTCTGCAGGGGGAGGTGGACCGAGTGCTCCGGCCGCTCCGGCGTCCGCAGGGCATCGGCGTCCTCGAGGTGCGCCAGCGTCGTGCGTCGCGGATTGGCTATGTTGCGGAACATCATCGTCGTCTTCACCGTTTTGCTCGACCTTGTCGTCCTGGGCGCCGGTCGGGGTCAAAGAGCCCCACATAGGCGCGGGTTGTCGGATTCGCCATCCCTGTAAAGCGTCAGGCTAAACATTCAATTCCCGGGCGATGCCGTGAAGACGCCATGATCGCCGTGTGAGTTTCCTCACTCACCGAGGAACAAACCGGTCAATCACGACCCTCAACCTGGGCCGACCAAACGGACATTGCTCCACTGAACCAATCATTCCGCTCCTGATCATCGCGACTGGGACAGGGTATATACGCCAACGGCTCGTAGGTATACGCCCGGTATGTACGGGATCCCCTTACACACCTCGTGACGTGGCCCTCACATGCTGTCACGGAGGTCACAGCCTGGTACTCGGCCCTTGTTGGAGATCCTGCACTGTGCTGGAATTCCTCGGACCGCCGCGGAATCACGAATCCGGCGCGCAGGGGCGCTTCGCAGCGCCGAGTGGCGGCGGGATAGGGGGAGCCTGCGCCGGTCACTCAGACCACATACGAGATGCGCATCTGCGTATCCCGTACAACGCCGACACCGTCCCGCCGTTCCAGCGGAGGGGCGCCTGGTCCAGAGGTTGCGACGCTAGTGCAGGGACGTTTCAAGAGGGATGGCAGCGCTTCGGCGGAGCCGGAGCCGCGCGGCGGGACCGACCGCGGTTCCTCGCCCCAGCACGCCCAGAACCCGGGACCGGCAGAGGTCGGCGGCAGCGGTGAACACTCCGCTCGCGCCGGCTCGAAGGCCAAGGCTCCCGCCACGACAACGGACGCCACACCGAAGAGCACACCGGGCCCCGGCTCGCGCGTAGCCCTGCGGAACTGGCGCATCTCGACACGACTGGTGTCACTGCTTGCTCTCCCCGTGGTCGCCGCGACCTCGCTGGGTGCGCTCCGCATCAACCAGTCGATGGACAACATCCAGCAGCTCGACAACATGCGACTGCTGACCGAGATGACCAAGCAGGCCACCGAACTCGCCGCCGCGCTCCAGGCGGAGCGCGACGAGTCGGCCGGTCCGCTGGCACACGGTGCCCTGGCCAACGACTACACCGTCAAGCAGGTGCGCGACA
Source organism: Streptomyces sp. NPDC091209 (assembly GCF_044757755.1). NCBI lineage: Bacteria > Bacillati > Actinomycetota > Actinomycetes > Kitasatosporales > Streptomycetaceae > Streptomyces > Streptomyces sp. NPDC091209. Next base: position 198,289 of record NZ_JBIVVR010000011.1, read on the forward strand.
AAACGGACGTCGCGAAGAAGAACTTCCTCCAGGGCACGCAGCAGGTCGACGACGCCACGGCCACGGGCCAGCTGGCCGGTGTGCACGACAGCCTCGTCGGTGTCGTCAGTGAGCTGTACAACCTCAACACGATCCGCCGCGACGCCTACGCCGACCCCCAGAACTCGACCCAGACGGTGGACGCGTACCACCGCCTGGTGACCGAGCTCCTCGCGCTCTCTCAGGACATGGCCGAGGCGACCAGCAACCCGGAGATGATCCAGCGCACCCGTGCGCTGTCGGCCTTCTCCGCGGCCAAGGAGTACGCCTCCGTCCAGCGGGCCGTCATCGCCGCCGCGCTTCCCGAGCAGCCGAAGACCTTCGGTTCCCTCTCCAAGAACGACCAGCAGTACGCGCTCTCCGCGCAGCAGAGCCAGTCCTCGGAAGTGGACTCCTTCAAGAACATCTACGGTGTTGGCAACGCGGAACTGCTCCAGCCGATCGAGGGCGACAACCCGACGATCAAGTCCGCCGACCAGTACGCCAAGCGCGTACTGAGCAACGCCGACGGTCTGAAGACGCAGAACAAGCGCTCTTACAGGGACTGGGTCGACGACGACTCCGCCAAGATCGACCAGATGGCGAAGATCGAGACCACGCTGCTCGGCGAGATGGAGCAGAAGGCCCGTGAGCTGCGCAACCAGTCCCAGAGCGAGGCGATCGTCTCCGGTGTACTGATCCTGCTCGTCCTCGGTGTCTCGCTCGTCGGCGCCTTCGTGGTGGCCCGCTCCATGATCCGCTCGCTGCGCCGCCTCCAGGACACCGCGACCCGGGTCGCCCAGGACCGCCTGCCCGAGCTGGTCAAGCAGCTCTCGGAGTCGGACCCGCAGGACGTCGACACCTCCGTCGAGTCGGTCGGTGTGCACTCCCGGGACGAGATCGGCCAGGTGGCCGCGGCCTTCGACGACGTGCACCGCGAGGCCGTCCGCCTCGCCGCCGAGCAGGCCCTTCTGCGAGGCAACGTCAACGCGATGTTCACCAACCTCTCGCGCCGTTCCCAGGGTCTTATCCAGCGTCAGCTCTCGCTCATTTCCGAGCTGGAGTCCCGTGAGGCCGACCCCGACCAGCTCTCCTCGCTGTTCAAGCTCGACCACCTCGCGACCCGCATGCGCCGTAACGGTGAAAACCTCCTCGTTCTCGCCGGTGAAGAGCCCGGTCGCCGCTGGACCCGTCCGGTCCCGCTGGTCGACGTGCTCCGCGCCGCCGCCTCCGAGGTGGAGCAGTACGAGCGCATCGAACTCGCCTCGGTCCCGACCACCGAGGTCGCCGGCCGGGTCGTCAACGACCTCGTCCACCTGCTCGCCGAGCTGCTGGAGAACGCCACGTCGTTCTCCTCCCCGCAGACCAAGGTCAAGGTCACCGGTCACGCCCTGCCCGACGGCCGGGTGCTGATCGAGATCCACGACACCGGTATCGGTCTGTCGCCCGAGGACCTGGCCGCGATCAACGAGCGGCTCGCCGCTCCGCCCACGGTGGACGTCTCCGTCTCCCGCCGCATGGGTCTGTTCGTGGTCGGTCGTCTGTCCCAGCGTCACGGCATCCGCATCCAGCTCCGTCCGTCCGACTCCGGCGGTACGACCGCACTGGTCATGCTGCCGGTGGACGTCGCGCAGGGCGGCAAGAAGCCCATGCCGAACAAGCCGGGCCAGGGTGCCCCCGGTGGCGGCCCCGCGGCGGCGCAGGCTTCGGCCGGTGTGGCCGCGGCCCGTCGCTCGAACGGCACGCCGAACGGTCCCTCGCTCGGTGCCGGAGCCCCCTCCGCTCCCGGTGGCCCCCTCGGGGCCCCGCCTCAGCGCGGACAGGTCGGCGCCGGCCAGGGTGCGCGGGCCGCACTGCCCGGAAGCAACCAGGGCGGTCGCCCCGGTACTCCCGGCGGAGCACGTGGTCCGCAGGGCCAGGGTGCCGGTCAGCAGGGCAGGCAGGCTCCGGCCGGTGCGAACGCCTTCGGGCAGAGCCCGCAGGGCTACCAGTCCGGCAACGGCGGCCAGCAGGGATTCGGCGGCGGATCGGCTTCTCCGAACGCCTTCGGTGACACGTCCGGCGGCCAGCAGAACTCGTTCGGCAACGGATCCGGCGCCGGGCAGAACGCCTTCGGCGACAGCAACCCCGCGCCCGCCGCTCCGGCGCCCGCGCAGGCACCGGCCAGTGGCAAGGGCAGCCGTCGCCGGCCGCAGCTTCCGGGCCGCGGTGGCGCACGCGCCGAGCTTCCCGGTGGCAACACGGCTTCCCGCACGCCGAGCTGGAGCGACGACAACGCGCAGCCGCCGGTTCCGCGTACGTCCGCCGACACCCCGCGCGGTCACGAGGACCACGACGCCACTTCGCGCATGCCGCGGATCGACGATCGCCAGGGCCCCGCCTCCACCGCGGAGTTCGCCCGTCCCGACTTCGACGCCCCGCGCCCCGGCACGGGTGCGCCGCAGAACAACGGCCAGAACAACGGCCAGTACGGCTACGGCTCCGGCAACCAGTCCTCCGTCGGCCAGAACCCGGCCGGCACGGGGCAGTTCGCCACCCCGGGCTACGGTGCCTCCCAGGACCCGTCGTCCACCGGCCAGTTCGCCCAGCCGGGCTACGCGCCTTCCCAGGACCCCTCGTCCACCGGGCAGTTCGCGATGCCCGGGTACGGCAACGGGCAGGGCTCGTCGTCCACCGGACAGTACGAACGGCCGGCCTCCCCTCAGCCGCCCGTCCGTCAGGAGCCCGAGGCGCTTCCGCCGGCCTCGAACCCCGGTGACGGCCGTACCCCGCTGTACGACACGCTGGAGACCAACTGGTTCCACGGTCAGGCGAACGGCTCGGACGGTGCTCCCACCAACGGCACTCCCCAGAACAACGGGTCCCAGGGATTCGCGCCGGCTGTCCCCCAGCAGCCGCAGACTCCCCCGGCTCCGCAGCAGCGGCCGGCCGCCGCACCGGCCGCTACCACGTGGCGCAGCTCTCCGAACGACGATCTCGTCAAGCAGGCGGAGCGAGCCCGTAAACCGTCGGCAGGCGGGGTCACCACCTCAGGCCTGCCGCGCCGCGTCCCGCGAGCCAACCTCGTCGCGGGCACGGCACAGCAGCAACAGCACCAAAGCGGTCCGCAGGTCTCGCGTGCGCCTGATGACGTACGCGGCCGGCTGACCAATCTCCGTAGGGGCATTCAGCAAGGTCGACAGGCCGCTCCCAACGGCCAGACCGGCAGCTTCCCCAGCCCCACTCACCAGCAGGAGCGTTAGTTGAGCCCGATGAGCCAGGCGGCACAGAACCTCAACTGGTTGATCACCAACTTTGTGGACAACACCCCCGGGGTGTCCCACACCGTCGTCGTGTCCGCCGACGGACTCCTTCTGGCAATGTCCGAAGGCTTTCCCCGCGACCGCGCGGACCAACTGGCGGCCGTCGCCTCCGGACTCACCTCGCTGACCGCCGGGGCCTCCCGGATCTTCGAAGGTGGGGCCGTTGCCCAGACGGTCGTGGAGATGGAACGCGGTTTCCTCTTCCTGATGTCGGTTTCGGACGGATCGTCCCTCGCGGTCCTCTCCCACCCGGAGTGCGACATCGGTCTCGTCGGCTACGAGATGGCACTGCTCGTCGATCGTGCGGGCGCTGTCCTCACGCCGGACCTGCGTGCCGAGCTACAAGGCAGTCTGCTTCACTGACCGCCGCCGGATCCAGACACCGCACGAAATCACCGTCCGGCCGCCACAATCCCCCCACCGGCCCCAACAGACGGCACGACTGACCGACTTGCTGTCCCGCCCGGAGGATTCATGACACCGCCCACCGCCTCTCATGATCCGTACGCTGAGCCGTACGGGGACGAAGGCGACCAGCCGCTGGTACGTCCGTACGCGATGACCGGCGGCCGGACCCGGCCGCGGTACCAACTCGCCATAGAGGCCCTGATCAGCACCACGGCCGATCCGGCCCAGCTGATGGGACTGCTCCCCGAACACCAGCGCATCTGCCACCTGTGCCGGGAAGTGAAGTCGGTGGCCGAGGTGTCGGCCCTCCTGTCCATGCCTCTCGGTGTGGCCAGGATCCTCGTCGCGGACCTCGCGGAGGCCGGACTCGTCGCCATTCACCAGCCTGGCGGCGATGAGAACAACGGCGGCGTGCCGGCCGTGACACTGCTCGAAAGGGTGCTCAGTGGACTTCGCAAGCTCTGACGGAGGCCGGGCGACCACCTCCGCGAAGATCGTCGTAGCGGGTGGCTTCGGTGTCGGCAAGACCACGTTCGTGGGTGCCGTCTCGGAGATCAACCCGCTGCGTACCGAGGCCGTCATGACCTCCGCTTCGGCGGGCATCGACGACCTCACCCACACCGGGGACAAGACGACCACCACGGTGGCCATGGACTTCGGCCGTATCACCCTTGACCAGGACCTGATCCTGTACCTCTTCGGTACGCCGGGCCAGGACCGCTTCTGGTTCATGTGGGACGACCTGGTCCGCGGCGCCATCGGCGCCGTGGTCCTGGTGGACACCCGGCGTCTCGCCGACTGCTTCCCGGCGGTCGACTACTTCGAGAACAGCGGCCTGCCGTTCGTCATCGCCCTCAACGGCTTCGACGGACACCAGCCGTACAACCCGGAGGAAGTGCGCGAGGCCCTTCAGATCGGCCCGGACGCTCCGATCATCACGACGGACGCGCGACACCGTGCAGATGCGAAGAGCGCTCTGATCACCCTGGTCGAGCACGCCCTCATGGCCCGGCTGCGGTAGCAGCAAGTAGACAGCTCCGTATGGAAGTTGTCGTAGACGCATTGGAGCCGACTGTGTCGTTTGACACGGTCGGCGTCAGTGTTCATAACGTTTCGACAGAGAATTTCACCGACCCCGACACGCATCGCGGTCACCCGGTACCACTGCGCTCATGAAAGCCCCGCCTTTTGGCGGGGCTCGCTCTTTATGACCGTTTTATGTGTGGCCGGAGCCACTCGGAATCATCGATTCCGAGTGTTTGGAAGGGCGCCGCTCGACGTGCTGGAATGCGCTGAACTGCCCAGTAGTCAAGGGCGCTGGTAGATACCGCGGCACAACGTAGGTGCCGACGCCGAGAGGTTGTTGGTCGAGTGAGGCGAAGCATGAACGGTCCCGAGCCGTCGGCACGGGGCAACTTCACCCCGCCGCAGCGCGGAGCGGCGCCCGTACAGGTGCCCGGCCCGGAGCCCGTACCGGCGCCCGCGCCGAGCGGCAGTCGTTTCTCCCCGCGCAACTGGCGCGTGCCGACCAGGCTGAACGCGATCCTGCTCATACCCGTGGTGGTCGGCCTCGTCATGGGCGGCTTCCAGGTGAAGAGCTCGATCGACACCTGGCAGGAAGCCCAGGACGCCGAGAAGACGGCCCGCCTGGTCCAGGCCGCGCTGAACTACGGCGACAAACTGTTCGTCGAGCGCGACCTCAGCGCCTATCCGCTGCTGACCGGCGCCGGCACGAAGGACGCCACCGTCGTCAAGGTCCGCAAGCAGACGGACCTGGCCGCCGACGAGTTCGACCAGGCCGCCCAGAACATGCCCAAGACGCCGGGCCTGGAACGCCGCCTGGCCGTCTTCCGCAACGTCGAGCCCGGTCTCGAGAAGCTGCGCAACGAGGCGTACACCAACAAGCGTCCCGGTGTGAGCACCGAAGAGGGCTACCTCCAGATCCAGCACCCGCTGATGGAGTTCGCCAACGAGCTCGGTCTGGGCACCGGAAACATCACCAGCTACGGCCGTACGGTCTACGCGATCTCGCTGTCCAAGGCCGCGCTGTCGCTGGAGCGGTCCATCGGCATGCACATGCTGATCAAGCCGGGTCCCGGTCTGAGCAGCCTCGCCAGCCAGCGCGTCGCCCTCTCCTCGTACGCCTACCTCGAAGGCATCGCCGTCGAGGAGTACATCGGTGGTGGCACCGAGGCCGACGCGAGCAAGCTCGAGGCTGCCCAGTCGCGGATCAAGTCGGATCTGACGGCGCAGGCGCGGGATGCCGCGGCCGCCGACCCGAACTACGTGAAGCCGCCCGCGGAAGCGAACGGCATGGTCACGGCTCTGGCGACGCTCCCGTCCCCGCTGGAGAGCGACCGCGCCGCGTTGGCCGCGAAGGGCGTCACCGCGCAGAACTGGATGGCGGTCAACACCGCCAAGTACAACGCCTACCGGCAGATCGAGTCGGACCTCGCCGACAAGGCGGTGGCCGAGGCCGCTGACATCTCGGACACGGCCAAGACCGACGCCTTCATCACCGGCGCCGTCGTCGTGATCGCCCTGCTCGCCGCGTTCATCCTGGCCGGCATGGTGGCCCGCCAGATGAGCCGCGCGATGCGCCAGCTCCGCAACGCCGCCTTCAACGTCGCCGAGCAGCGTCTGCCGATGCTGGTCGACCAGCTCTCGCGCACCGACCCCGGCCGGGTCGACACCCGCGTGCAGCCGATCCCGATCACCACCACGGACGAGATCGGCGAAGTCGCCCGCGCCTTCGACCAGGTCCACCGCGAGGCCGTACGACTGGCCGCCGAGCAGGCCCTCCTGCGAGGCAACATCAACGCGATCTTCACCAACCTCTCGCGCCGCAACCAGTCGCTGATCGAGGGCCAGCTGACCCTGATCACCGACCTGGAGAACAACGAGGCCGACCCGGACCAGCTGGAGAACCTCTTCCGCCTGGACCACCTCGCGACCCGTATGCGCCGCAACGGCGAGAACCTCCTGGTCCTCGCCGGCGAGGAGCCCGGCCGCCGCTGGGACCAGCCGGTCCCGCTGGTCGACGTGCTGCGCGCCGCCTCCTCCGAGGTGGAGCAGTACGAGCGCATCGAGCTCTCCGGCGTCCCGGAGGCCGAGATCCACGGCCGCTCCGTGACCGACCTCGTGCACCTGCTCGCCGAGCTCCTGGAGAACGCGACCACGTTCTCCTCCCCGCAGACCAAGGTCCGCGTCACCGCGACCCGTCTGCCCGACGGCCGCATCATGGTCGAGATCCACGACAAGGGCATCGGCCTCACCGCCGAGGACTTCGCGGACATCAACCACAAGCTGGCCAACCCGCCGACCGTGGACGCCGCGATCTCTCAGCGCATGGGCCTGTTCGTGGTCGGCCGGCTGTCCGACCGCCACGGCATCCGCGTCCAGCTCCGCCCCTCCGGCGAGCAGGCCGGTACGACCTCGCTGGTCATGCTTCCCGACGCCATCACCCACGGTGGCGGCGGCGAGCACCAGCCGATGCGCGACGAGTTCACCGTGTCCCAGATCATTCCCGAGCAGCAGCAGCAGCAGTCGTTCCAGGGCGAGAGCTTCGGCGGCCAGCAGCAGCAGAAGCCGGTCCTGACCGCCGCGGACCTCGGTTTCGACGACAGCCGCTACGAGGTCCCGGACGACGCCCGGGATCTGGACCCCGTGGGCCGCTCCCTGATGCGCGAGGAGCGCCGTGCGGCCCTGGAGGCCCAGGCGCAGGGCGTGGAGGCCATCGAGGGCCCCCAGGCCTTCAGCGACGGCTTCGAGGCCCAGCCCGCGTACGACAACGGACAGGCGTCCTTCAACGGCGCCCCGGCGTTCGACGGCGCTCAGGGTGTGCACGAGGAGCAGCAGACCACCTACGACCAGCAGACGACGTACGAGGAGCCGCAGCAGGCTGCGTACGACGAGGCGTACTTCCCGTCCAACGGCGGCTACCCTGAACCCTCCTACACGGAGCCGGTCCAGCAGGAGCACGCGGGACTGGGCGGCGCCGCCCCGGAGTCGCTTTCGGCCTTCGGTGAGCCGTCCTACCAGGACGACTGGCCGCAGCAGGACGCGTACCAGGGCGGGTACCGGTCCGACTACGCTCCGCAAGCGGAATCTCCGCAGGTCGCCGACGCGGCCCAGCCGGACAGCGTAGGCTTCAGTCGTCCGGGACCGGCCCCCTCGGCCGCCCACACGATGACCGACGCGGGACTGCCCCGTCGCGGAGCAGCTGCCGCCGGCAACGGCCGGCGCCCCGCGGAGCCGGCCCGTGAGGCGGCGCCCGCCTCCTCCGGGAACGCGGGCGACGACTGGCGATCGTCCAACGACGATCGTTGGCAGCGCGCCGAGCAGCTCAAGAAGCCCAAGGCGGGCGGGGTCACCTCGTCCGGTCTGCCGCGGCGGGTGCCCAAGGCCAACCTGGTCGAGGGAACCGCGGAGTCGACCCCCCAGGGCGGCCCCCAGGTCTCCCGTGCTCCTGAGGACGTCCGGGGCAGGCTGAGCAACCTGCGTCGCGGCGTGGAGCGGGGACGTAATGCAGGTAGTGAGACGAACGGTCAGGGCCTCGGTCCTGACAGCACCTACAACCAGGAGCGTTAGTTGTGAGCCCGATGAGCCAGGCGGCACAGAACCTGAACTGGTTGATCACCAACTTCGTGGACAACACCCCCGGGGTGTCCCACACAGTGGTGGTCTCCGCCGACGGACTCCTTCTGGCCATGTCCGAAGGCTTTCCCCGCGACCGCGCCGACCAGTTGGCGGCCGTCGCGTCCGGTCTGACCTCATTGACCGCGGGCGCGTCCCGTATCTTCGAGGGCGGCCATGTGAACCAGACGGTTGTGGAGATGGAGCGAGGGTTCCTTTTCCTCATGTCCGTTTCGGATGGTTCTTCACTCGCAGTACTTGCACACCCTGAGGCGGACATCGGTCTCATTGGGTACGAGATGGCGCTTCTGGTGGACCGTGCGGGCACGGTCCTCACTCCGGATCTTCGTGCGGAGCTCCAGGGCAGCCTTCTCAACTAATAGACAGACGGTGCGAATTGGCGTCCCGGGGCCGTAAGGTTTCGGGACGCGGTCCCACACGTTGGGTGCCCGGCGCAGTCGGAGGAGGAGAGAAAGTGGTAACACCCCCAGGCGGTTCGTCTTCGGGCAATTGGTCGTACGGCCCCGGCCAGGGGCAGGGCGGCCAGGGTGACGGTTCTCAGAACCCGAACCGGTACAACTTTCCCTCCGCACCCAGCCAGCCGCGGCAGCCTTACCCGCCCCAGGGTCCGCAGGGCCCCGGGCCGTCCCCGTACGACCAGCCGTCGGCACCGCGTATCCAGCCCGTGCAGCCGCAGCGACGCTCACCCGAGCCGTCGCCCGCCGGGTCGGCGAGCAATCCCCTGGTGCGTCCCTACGCCATGACGGGTGGCCGCACCAGGCCCCGCTACCAGCTCGCCATCGAGGCACTGGTGCACACCACCGCGCAGCCGCACCAGATGCAGGGCCAGTTGCCCGAGCATCAGCGCATCTGCAACCTCTGCCGGGAGATCAAGTCGGTGGCCGAGATCTCGGCCCTGCTGACCATCCCTCTCGGTGTAGCCAGGATCCTCGTCGCCGACTTGGCGGAAGCGGGCCTGGTCGCCATTCATCAGCCGGGCGGCGACGAGAGCGCCGGCGGCCAGCCAGCCGTGACATTGCTCGAAAGGGTGCTCAGTGGACTTCGCAAGCTCTAGCGGAGGGCCTTCCCGCTCCACCACGTCCGCGAAGATCGTGGTGGCGGGCGGCTTCGGCGTGGGCAAGACCACGTTCGTCGGCGCCGTCTCGGAGATCAACCCGCTGCGTACCGAGGCCGTCATGACGTCCGCCTCGGCGGGCATCGACGACCTCACGCACACCGGTGACAAGAAGACGACGACCGTCGCCATGGACTTCGGCCGTATCACCCTCGACCAGGACCTGATCCTGTACCTCTTCGGTACGCCGGGCCAGGACCGCTTCTGGTTCATGTGGGACGACCTGGTCCGCGGCGCCATCGGCGCCATCGTCCTGGTGGACACCCGGCGTCTCGCCGACTGCTTCCCCGCGGTCGACTACTTCGAGAACAGCGGCCTGCCGTTCGTCATCGCCCTCAACGGCTTCGACGGCAACCAGCCGTACCAGCCCGAGGAAGTCCGCGAGGCCCTCCAGATCGGCCCGGACGCCCCGATCATCACGACGGACGCCCGCCACCGCGCGGACGCGAAGTCGGCACTGATCACGCTGGTCGAGCACGCCCTCATGGCGCGCCTCCGCTAGCGTCTCCCGCTTCGGCGACAACGGCCCCCGCTTCTCCTCCCGGAGAAGCGGGGGCCGTTGTCCGTTGTCGCCCGCCCGTCGTCAGCCGTCCGCGGTCGGCGTGCGCGCGTGGTCCGCGTGCGCCCGCCCGGTACACGTCGAACGGTCTCCGGCCGAACTCCTGGCCCGTACAGCCCCGTTGGACGGCGGGACGGCCGGGGACACTCGAACACCCGCCGGAAAGCTCCCTGTTGGCCCTGGAGGGCGCCGACGGCCTCCAGGACGCACCGCAGCCCCGCCCTCCATCGGGAGGACGGGGCTGTCGGCGTCAGACCCTCAGTGCCAGCTGTGCGGTGCCCGGAAGCCGGGCTCCCGCTCCAGTCGGCGCCAGCCCGCCTTGCGGTGGGCGCGGTGGGCAGGAGCGGCATCAGTGGGAGCGGCCGCGGCACGGGCCAGGAGGATCGCCGTGATGGCGGCGACCTCTTCGGGCTCGGCGTGACCCTTCTCGACGCGGATGTCAGCGTTGCTCATAGGTTTCAGTCTCCATGAGAGAGGTTTCCGCGGCGGTACCGCGGAGAATCCGCAGGGTTACTGCGGGGGGTTGCCGTGCTTGCGGGAGGGCAGGTCCGCGTGCTTGGTGTGCAGCATCGCGAGCGACTTGATCAGGACCTCGCGGGTCTCGGCGGGGTCGATGACGTCGTCGACCAGACCGCGCTCCGCCGCGTAGTACGGGTGCATCAGCTCGGCCTTGTACTCCTTGACCATGCGGACGCGCATCGCCTCGGGATCGGCGGCATCGGCGATCTGACGGCGGAAGATGACGTTGGCGGCACCCTCGGCGCCCATGACGGCGATCTCGTTCGTCGGCCAGGCGTAGGTGAGGTCCGCCCCGATGGACTGGCTGTCCATGACGATGTAGGCACCTCCGTACGCCTTGCGCAGGATGAGAGAGATCCGCGGCACCGTCGCGTTGCAGTACGCGTAGAGCAGCTTCGCGCCGTGCCGGATGATCCCGCCGTGCTCCTGGTCGACACCCGGGAGGAACCCAGGCACGTCCAGCAACGTGATGATCGGGATATTGAAAGCGTCACACATCTGGACAAAGCGTGCAGCTTTTTCGGATGCCTCGATGTCGAGGACACCCGCCAGGCTCTGGGGCTGGTTGGCGACGATGCCCACCACCTGGCCGTCGAGGCGGGCCAGCGCGCAGATGATGTTGCGGGCCCAGCGCTCGTGGACCTCCAGGTAGTCGCCGTCGTCGACGAGCTCCTCGATGACCTTGGTCATGTCGTACGGGCGGTTGCCGTCGGCCGGGACCAGGTCCAGCAGCACCTCGCTGCGGCGGTCGGCCGGGTCGGCGGAGGCGGCCCGCGGCGGGTTCTCGCGGTTGTTCTGCGGGAGCATCGACAGGAGGTAGCGGACCTCGGCGATGCAGGTCTCCTCGTCGTCGTACGCGAAGTGACAGACGCCGGAGGTCTCCGCGTGGACGTCGGCGCCGCCCAGGCCGTTCTGGGTGATCTCCTCGCCCGTCACCGCCTTGACCACGTCCGGGCCGGTGATGAACATCTGCGAGGTCTCGCGGACCATGAAGACGAAGTCGGTGAGCGCGGGGCTGTAGGCCGCGCCGCCGGCGCACGGGCCGAGCATCACGGAGATCTGCGGGATGACACCCGAGGCTTTGGTGTTGCGCTGGAAGATGCCGCCGTAGCCGGCGAGGGCGGAGACGCCCTCCTGGATACGGGCGCCCGCGCCGTCGTTCAGGGACACCAGCGGCGCACCCGCCGCGATGGCCATGTCCATGATCTTGTGGATCTTCGTGGCGTGGGCCTCGCCCAGCGCGCCGCCGAAGATCCGGAAGTCGTGGGCGTAGACGAAGACCGTGCGGCCCTCGACCGTGCCCCAGCCGGTGATGACACCGTCCGTGTACGGCCTCTTGGCCTCCAGGCCGAAACCGGTCGCCCGGTGCCGGCGCAGCTGCTCGACCTCCTGGAACGAGCCCGCGTCCAGCAGCAGCTCGATGCGCTCCCGGGCGGTCAGCTTGCCCTTGGCGTGCTGCGCCTCGGTCGCCTTCTCACTGGGACCCCGCAGCGCCTCCGCACGGATGGCGTGCAGTTCTGCCACACGGCCACGCGCGTCCGTCGGTTCGCCTGCGGGGATCGTGGAGCTCGCGGTGTCGGCCTCGTCCAAAACGGTCATGTAGCGACCATACGAAGTCCACCAAGGAAACAGGCCCGTCGACTCTGCACAGTCTCCGGACCGTTTTCCTGGTGCCCCTGAACAGAACCGCCATCACATGCAGGCGATCCGACTGCCCAGGGGGGCTTGGGCTTGTTGAGTTCACACAAACCGTTCGGCCGAGAGCCACCTCACATTCATGAGGGGCGCATGCCATCGCCAGGGTGACACGGACCCCCGTTCGGCGGTCCGCGCACCCCCGGGGCGCCGGCTCAGCAGCCGCCGCAGTTGTAGTAGAGGACGTCCCAGTGGTTGCCCTCGTCGGCATAGATGTTGCCGGCACCGGACTGGTACTGCGGCGCGCCGTCACCGCGCAGACCGATGTAGGTGAAGGTGTTCTTGATGTAGGCGGTGACGCAGGTGTTCTTGCCGTAGTCCAGCTTGTAGCCGTTCCAGTGCGAGTAGGTGCCGCTCGCGTGACCGGTCTCGGTGCCGCCGGTGATGTTGAGCGCGCAGCCGCCGGCCCCCTTGAGGGTCTGGGCGCCCTGCGCGGTGGCGAGGTTCAGCTGCTCGAACGACGTACACGTGGAGTTGTTGCGGTCGGAGCAGTTGCCGGAGGAGGACCAGGTGATGCCGGCCTGCCGGAACATCGAGGTGGCGGTGGCGTGACTGATCTTGGTGACGGCGAAGGCATCGGTCGCGGTGCCGACGACGGCGACACCGGGAGCCACGACGAGGGCGAGAGCGGTCAGCGCGGACCTGAACTTCATCTGAGGGGGGACCTTTCCTGCGGAGGACCGTCGGGCGGCCGTAGGGACATACGGCCGTGATTCCTGTGGGGCGGCTGTGCAGGGGGTGCACGCAGATGGTGCCCGAGTTCTCCGCGCGTTCGCCAGAGGCCGGACACGTGTAACCCACCGTGACGCGCGAGACACTCTCCGGATGATGTTGAAAGTTGAACGGAATAGGTCTACGGTTGCCCTTGTTGAGCTCGTTGAACGTTAAACAGAATGACGCCGTGGCCCCTCCGGGAACCGCGGCCCGTCCCCAAAGGAGCACGTCATGGGCATCTTCGGCCGCAAGACCACCGACACCGCCGAGTCCGCGGGCACCGCGACGGCCACCGCCGTCAGCCCGGACCTGGCCGCGCTGACCGGCGACTACACCATCGACCCGGCCCACTCGACGCTCGGCTTCGTCGCCCGGCACGCGATGGTGACCAACGTCAAGGGCAAGTTCAACGACTTCGAGGGCACGCTGCACCTGGACGGCGGCGACCCGGCCAAGTCGACGGCGACCCTCGACGTCAAGATGGACAGCATCGACACCGGGTCCGCGGACCGCGACGGTCACCTCAAGAGCGCCGACTTCTTCAAGATCGACGAGTTCCCGGCGATGACCTTCCGCTCCACCAAGGCGGAGGCCCTGGGCGGCGACGACTACCGGATCACCGGCGACCTGGAGATCCTCGGCACCACCCGCGAGATCGCCATCGACCTGGAGTTCAACGGTTCCGCGAAGGACCCGTTCGGCAACGAGCGCGTTGGCTTCGAGGGCAAGGCCGAGATCCTGCGCTCCGACTGGGGCCTCACCTGGAACGCGGCCCTGGAGACCGGCGGCGTCCTCGTCTCCGACAAGATCAAGCTGAACTTCGACATCTCGGCGATCAAGAACGCCGGCTGAGTCACCGGCTTCCGCCGGGCCGCGTCGGCCGGCACCGGCCGACCCGTTCGCCGCGGCGGCACCCCGAGCGCGCCCGCCCGCCCTCCCCGTACGGAGAGGGCGGGCGCTCCCATGTCCGCACGCGGCCACTTCTCCCGCCCGGCCGCTCCAGGGCGGACGGCGGGCGCCGGGGGCCGGGGGCCGGGCAGCGGAGGCCGGGGGCCGGGCAGCGTCACGGCAGGCGAGCGGTGGCGGGTGGCGTCACGACTGACGCTGGGCGGCAGTCGGCGGGCGGCGCGGCAGACGCTGGGCGGCTGTCGGCTTCACGGCAGGCACCGGGCGGCGTCACGGCAGGCGAGCGGTGGCGGGCGGCCGGCAGGGCACGCCCGTGCGCGGCGCCCCTCAGAAGCCGCCGCCGAAGTCTCCCCCGCCACCGAAGTCGCCTCCCCCGCCACCCCCGAAGCCGCCGCCGAAGTCGCCGGGGTCGAAGTCGGCACCGGAGACGTCGCCGCCGTCGTATCCACCGCCGAAGTCTCCGTAACCGGTGCCGTAGGCGGCCCCGTACCCGGGGCTGGCCATCATGCTGCCGAGCACGGTCCCGACGAGGAGGCCCGGCAGCACGCCGCCGCCGAAGTAGCCGCCCGCCCAGGGACCGTACGCCGGGCCCGCGTCCCAGTACGGGCGGCGTCCGAGGTCGGTCTCGACCTCGCGGATCGCCGGGTCCTCGCCGTCGACGAGGCGGATCCAGTCCGCTTTGCAGACCGGCACCTCGCGGGGCGCGCCCCCGGCCGGTGTCCAGGCCGCGTCGGCGACGGACGGGCCGTGCCGGGGGTCGAAGAAGCAGGGTGCCCGGCGTTCGGGGACCGGGCGGCCCTCGCGGCGCGCGGCGAGCACGGCGAGCGAGAAGCGGCCCTCCTCCAGGGACCGGGTGACGGCGCGTACGTCCTCGGGGCGCTGGGCCTTGGCCATGAAGGACTTCGCCTGTTCGTAGGCGTCCAGACCGCGTTCGTAGTCCGCGCGCATCGCGTCGTCGGCGCCCGCCTCCGCGGGGTGGAAGTCGAGCCGGTCCAGTTCCTCGCCGAAGGCGGTGATGTCCTCGTCCACGACCACGCGGAGCCTGTCGAGCGCCGCCCGCTGTTCGTCCTCCTTGCGGCGCCGCTTGCGCCGCACGACCGTGTAGGCGCCCGCGCCGCCGACGATGGCCACCGCGCCGACCGCGATCAGCGCTCCCGCCGAGACGCCTGTGCCGTTCGCGCCGCCGCCCCAGCTCGCGGGGGCCGAACCGTGGATGTTGGCGAGCGCGCGGTCGGTGAATTCGTTGAGCTGGGCGTTCGCGTCCGACACGCCCTGGACGCTGGTGACCAGGTTCTGCACGGCGGAGCGGGACATCACCGAGGAGTCCGCGCGGGCGTCGAAGCGGTCGCCGAGCCTGATCGCGTAGAGACCGGTGATGCCGGTGGCGGTGCGCAGGTTCTGGAAGAGGTTCTGAGTGGGGTAGTTCGCGGGGAGCACGGCGACGAACACCGGCTTGTCCGCCTTCTTGATCTTGGCGGCGAGAGCGTCGGCCTCCGACGAGGAGAGCTGGGCGGAGGCCGCCGGGTCCACATAGACAGGGCCCTTGCGGAGGGCCGCCGCCACGGTGGAGACGTCGGTGGCCGCGTGCGCCGGGGGCGCCGGGAACCACACCATCGCCAGGGCCGCGAGTGTCAGTGCGACCAACAGGCCTGGAAGTCCTCGGGTGCGTGCGGCCCTCATGCCTTTGAAGCTACCCGAACCAGAGCAAAACTGGACATCGGGAGGGTGGCGTCCCGCTCCGGCCGGGGCCCGGCCCGACCGCTCGGCGCGGGGCCTGCCCGTCGGGGCGCACACCATCGGGCCGACACCCCGCAACGATCCGATTCCACCATCCGGAATCGTGACCTCCGTCACAGCGATTTCTGGCATGGACCTGATGAAGTAACCGGATGGTCGGACTCATCCTTCGCGTTCTCCCGTTCTGGGTTCGCGAGCCGCTGCTCATCGTCGTCGGCTTCCCCTTCAGCGGCGCTCTCTTCTATGGCGCGGCGCGGGACGGGTCGGCCTTCGCCGCGCTCCTCGGTGTCGTGATGCTCCTGGTCAGCGTGTTCCGCGTGTACGTCGTGGTCAAGGCGCTGCAGGCCCGCAAACTGGCCAAGGAACTCCGGAGCGCCGCGGCGACGGCACCCGCCGCGGCGGCCGAACCGACGGCACCGACGGCACCGACGGCACCGTAAAAAAACATGGCCCGGAACGCGGGCCGGCCGGGGCTGATGTCCAGCCCCGGCCGGCCCTCCACGCGTTTTCTCACCCCGCTCGGTACGCCTCCGTCAGCTTGGCCACCGCCTCGGCGTAGTGGCCCGTCAGCAGGAGATGGTCCGCGTCCGCGAAGGGTCCCGCGTTCGCAGCGGTGATCGAGGAGCCGATCTTCCGCTGGACGAGCAGGCGGGCCTTCGTCACGGCCGTCCGGGCGATCCCGTCGGCACCGTGCCGCTCCGCAGCCGACGCCACCAGGGCGAGCGTCCGCAGGGCGGCGGTGCCGCCGCCCGGTACGTCCGTGAGCGTCGTGAGACCCCAGCCGTACGGGAACTGCGGGTCGTAGGGGGTGTCACCGACGTTGATCGGCAACTGGGCCTCCGACTTCGGCCAGGTGACCGGGAGCTGCCCGGTGAAGGCGCGCTTTCCGTAGAGGACGTCCGCGACACCGTCGCCCTCGGTGCCCGGCAGCCAGGAGGCGACGAGGGCGTCGACGGCGCCGAGCCGGTCGCCGATGAGCTGCGGGCGGCCCGAGACGATCAGCACCGCGCACTTCATGGCCGCGCACACCTTGTCGACGGCGGCCTTGTCGGCGGCGGTCAGCTCCAGGTCGTTGCCGTTGCCGACATCGCCGACGCCCTCCGCGTACGGGGTCTCGCCGACGACGACCACACCGACGTCGTAACCGCCGGTCGGCGCCGAGGCGTCCTTGGAGTAGGTGACGTCACCGCCGGCGTTCCGCATGCCCTGGAGGATCGTGGTGCCCTTGGTGTTGTTGCCGGACGAGCCCTGCCAGGTGAGGGTCCAGCCGCCGGTCTGGTTGCCGAGGTCATCGGCGTTCGAACCGGCGACGTACACCTTCTGGGACTTCTTCAGCGGCAGTACGCCGTCCGCGTTCTTCAGCAGGACCTGGGACTCGGCGGCCGCCTGCCGGGCCACGGCCCGGTGCGCGGTGGAGCCGATCTTCGACGCACCGCTCGTGTCCGCGTAGGGCTTCTCGAAGAGGCCCAGCTTGAACTTCTGGGTCAGGATGCGCGACACGGCGTCGTCGATCCGCCGCTCGCTGACGCGCCCGGCGTTCGCCTCGGCCATGAGCGTCGTGCGGAAGTCCTTGTACGAGTACGGCACCATCATCATGTCGACGCCCGCGTTGACCGACGTGCGGACGTGCGAGGCGTAGTCGCCGGGGAGCTGGTCGATGGCGTTCCAGTCGCTGATGACGAAGCCGTCGAAGCCCATCCGGCCCTTGAGCACGCCGTTGATCATGTCGGCGCGGGCGTGCATCTTCACCGGGCCCTGGCCGTCGCCGATGATGTCGAGCGAGGAGTAGGACGGCATGACCGAGCCGATACCGCGGTCGACCGCTGTCTGGAAGGGCGCCAGGTGCACGGCCTCCAGCTGCTGCCGGGTGACCTTGGTGACGCCCTGGTCGAGCGTGTACGAGCCCGTCGTGGACGTGCCGTACCCGGTGCCGCCGTCGCCGACGAAGTGCTTGGCGGTGGCGAGGACCTTGTCGTCGTCCTTCAAGTCCTTGCCGTTGCGGGCGCCTTGGAGGCCCTGGACGATCGTCTCCATGGACTGGACGAGCGCCGGGTCCTCGCCGAAGGACTCGTAGGAGCGGCCCCAGCGTTCGTCGCGGGACACGCACAGGCAGGGGGCGAAGTCCCAGGGGATGCCGGTGGCACGGACCTCGGACGCGGTCACCGCGCCTGTCTTCTCTGCCAGTCGGGGATCACGGGTGGCGCCGATGCCGATGTTGTGGGGCATGATCGTCGCGCCGGCCAGGTTGTTGTGGCCGTGCACCGCGTCCACGCCGTAGATCAGCGGGATCTGGAACCGGGTGGCCTGCGCCCTGAGTTGGTAGCCGTCGACCATCTTCGCCCAGGCTTCCGGGGTGTTGGGGGTCGGCGTGGAGCCGCCGCCGGAGAGCAGCGACCCGAGGTCGTAGGAGGCGATGTCGCCGCCCGCGCCGATCGCGCCGCGCTCGGCCTGGGTCATCTGTCCGGCCTTCTCCTCCAGGGACATCCGGGAGACGAGGTCGGCGACCCGTTTCTTCACGGGCAGTTTCGGGTCCAGGTACGGGAGTCCGTGGGCGTCGATGACGACCTGCGGGGTCTCGGCGGGGGCCTTGGCGCCGGTCACCGTGAGCTTGAGGGGGATCGTCTCGGCCGCCTCGGCGGACCGGTCGCGCAGGGTCGGGACCTTGATGGTGCGGCTCGTGCCGGACGTCGTGCCCGCCGGGAAGGTGACCTCGCCCTTGACCTGGGTGTAGTCCTTGCCCGGCTCGGCGGTGCCGCCCGCGCTCTCGTACCCGACGGTCACGGGCTCGTCGATCGGGGCGGAGCCGGTGGTGGCGACGGAGACCTTCACGGTGGCGGTGCCGCCCTCCCGGACCGGGTAGACGGCGGCGTCGGTGGTGACGGAGGCCCGCAGGGACTGGTCGGCCTTGCCGTACAACTCGACGTCGTCCATGGCGAACTGCCCCTGGACGCCGACCGGGAGGGTGACGGCGTACCCCCACATCTGCGTCAGGCCGAGGACCTGGTCGATACCGCCGACCGGCTGGTAGTCCGTGCGATAAGTGAAGTCGGTGAACGGGATCTCGATCTGTTTCCAGCCGGTGAAGTCATCGGTGAAGGAGGTCGTCCACAGCTCGGAGGCCTCGCCGTTGGCGCCGCCGTCCTTGATCTCGAAGGCGACCTTCTTGGCGTTGTCCCGGCCGTCCCACCAGAAGCGGACGCCCTTGTGCGCCGACCAGTCGTGGGCCGGCTGTCCGGCGGCGAAGTCGTGGGTGAACCCGCCGTAGCCGCTGATGTCGTAGTCGCCGGTGAGGACCTTGGCGCCCTCGGGCGCGTCGGACCGCGCGGTCAGGGCGAGTTTCGGCGGGTCGTCGCTGTCGCCGCCCCAGGTGAAGATGCCGTCGGCGGGCTGGCTCGCGAAGGGCACCTCGCCCTCGAAGCGGTCGACCGGCACGGGCGCCGGATCATCGGCCGCCGCCGCTCCCGCCGAAGCGAGCGGAAGCAGTCCGGCGATCAGCGCGGCACCGGCCAGCAGAGCGGTTCTTCGTACGGAGTTCCGATCGAGCCCGGTCAATGGGGTCCCCCCTCGACTCTCACGTTCTTCTGACGACGTGCTTCTCCTGATGACGTGCTTCTTGACCACGTGCTTCTCGCGATCACTCGCTCTTCTTACGACTTAGATCACGGCGTGAGTTAACTGACGTCCCGGCAACCCGTCAAGACTTCACGTCAGAACCGGTACACACTCAAGTCACGTCTGGATCAGGGCAGTTGTTCCTTCAAAATATGAACGCGCAACCCCTTGACGCGGGCTCCCAGCCGTCATTTACTCACGCCTCGCACGCCCCCCACCCCCCACCCCAGAAGGGCGGCGCTCCATGAGGAGATCCACCAGAAGATCCACCCGGGCGGGCCGGCTGATCGTCGCCGGGCTGCTGGCCACCGCGGGATTCACGGCGGCCGCGCCCGCGCACGCCGCGGGCGAGCAGGTCACGGCCTATCTGACGACCACGGACGACGACGGCGGACGCCATGTCGTGCGGGGGCTCCAGGCCCAGGCGCCGTTCGCCTTCCAGTCGGGCAGCGGCGGCGGCGGCGAGAACATCACCGTCGACGAGAACACCCGGTACCAGACCTTCACCGGCGGGGGCGCCTCCTTCACCGACACCGCGGCCTGGCTGATGAACAGCAGCGGCGCGCTGTCGCAGAGCACCCGAGACGCGACGATGCGCAAGCTGTTCTCGCCGACGGACGGGATCGGGCTGTCCTTCCTGCGCAACCCGATGGGCGCCTCGGACCTCGCGCGCTACGGCTACACCTACGACGACGTGCCGGCCGGGCAGAGCGACCCGAACCTGGCGCAGTTCTCCGTCGCGCACGACCTGGCCGACGTGGTACCGCTGACCAAGCAGGCGCTGCAGCTCGATCCCGCCCTGACGGTGATGGCCTCGCCGTGGACGGCACCGGCCTGGATGAAGGACAGCGGCTCGCTGAACGGCGGCTGGCTCAAGTCCGAGGACTACGGCGCGTACGCCTCGTACTTCGTCAAGTACCTTCAGGCGTACAAGGATCAGGGCGTTCCCGTGTCGTACGTGACCGCCCAGAACGAGCCGACGTGCTGCTCCGGCTATCCGTCGATGAGCTGGAACGCCTCGGGCCTCGCCTACTTCACGAAGAGCGAGCTGCTGCCGAAGCTCAACGCGTCCGGTCTGTCGACGAAGGTGCTGGCGCACGACTGGAACTGGGACGTGTACGACTCCTACGCCGCCCAGACCGTCGACGACGCGGCGGTCCGCTCGAACCCCAACTTCGGCGGGATCGCCTGGCACGGATACGGCGGTGACGTCACCAAGCAGACCACCGTCCACAACCAGTACCCCACCGTGGACGCGTTCGGCACCGAGCACTCCGGCGGCACCTGGATCGCCAACCAGCAGCGCGAGGACATGCTCAACATCGTCGACTACACCCGCAACTGGGCGAAGTCGGTGACCAAGTGGTCGCTCGCCGTGGACCAGAACAAGGGCCCGCACAACGGGGGTTGCGGCACCTGCACCGGGCTGATCACCGTGCACAACGGGGACGGGGCGAGCGGGACCGTCGACTACACGGTCGAGTACTACACGATGGGCCATCTGACGAAGTTCGTGCGGCCCGGGGCGCAGCGGATCGCCTCCACGGCGTCCTCGGCGGTCCCGAACGTCGCCTGGCGCAACCCGGACGGTTCGAAGGCGCTGATCGCCTACAACGACGGCTCGGCCGCCAAGTCGGTCACCATCAACTGGGGTGGCCAGCACGCGACGTATTCACTGCCGGGCAAGACCTCGGCGACGTTCACCTGGAACGGGACACAGTCGGGCGGGGGCAGCGGGTCGGGGGCGTTCGTCGGTCTGGCAGCCAAGTGCCTGGACGTGGCGGGCGGTTCGAGCGCCAACGGCACGGCGGTGCAACTCTACGACTGCAACGGGTCCGCCGCGCAGTCCTGGACCGTGCAGGCCGACGGATCGGTGCGCTCGCTCGGCAAGTGCCTCGACGTCACCTCGGGGTCGACGGCCGACGGCGCGAAGGTGCAGCTGTACGACTGCAATGGAACCGCCGCCCAGCAGTGGTCGTACAACTCCGCGACCGGTGATGTGGTGAATACCGCGGCCAACAAGTGCCTGGACGTCACGGACAACTCGTCGGCGAACGGCGCGCGGGCACAGATCTGGTCGTGCACGGGAGCCGCCAACCAGAAGTGGCACTTGCAGTAGCCGTCCGGTACGACGGGTACGCCCGGCCCGCCGGGCGGCCGAAGCGTGGTGAACGCCGGAGAGGCGCGGTTCTCGGCCCTCCGGCGTTTCGCGCATCCGCCGCCTGGAGCGTTCGGGCACGCGCCCCTCCGGCGTGGGGCACGCGCCCTCCCGCGTTCGCGGACGGTTACGACGCGGGTTCCACCCCCGCGCGCAGCAGTCCGTAGGTGTACGCGTCCTCCAGGGCCTGCCAGGACGCGGCGATGACGTTCTCCGCGACGCCGACCGTGGACCACTCCCCCGTGCCGTCGGACGTGGAGATGAGGACGCGGGTGGTGGAGGACGTGCCGTGCTTGCCCTCCAGGATGCGGACCTTGTAGTCGACCAGTTCCAGCTTGGCGAGCTGGGGGTAGAGCGTCTCCAGGGCGACGCGCAGGGCACGGTCGAGGGCGTTGACGGGGCCGTTGCCCTCGGCGGTGGCGACGATGCGCTCGCCCTTGGCGAAGAGCTTGACCGTGGCCTCGTTGGCGTGGCTGCCGTCGGGGCGGTCCTCGACGATGGCCCGCCAGGACTCGACCTCGAAGTACGTGCGTGCCTTGCCCTCGGCCTCGGCGCGCAGCAGGAGTTCGAAGCTCGCGTCGGCCGCCTCGTACGTGTAGCCCTTGAGCTCGCGTTCCTTGACCCGCTCGACGACCCGGCCGACCAGTTCGCGGTCGTCGCTGATGTCGACGCCCAGTTCCTTGCCCTTGAGCTCGATGGAGGCGCGGCCGGCCATGTCGGAGACCAGCATCCGCATGGTGTTGCCGACCTGCTCGGGGTCGATGTGCTGGTACAGGTCCGGGTCGACCTTGATCGCCGAGGCATGCAGGCCCGCCTTGTGGGCGAACGCGGAAACACCCACATAGGGCTGGTGGGTGGAGGGCGTCAGGTTGACGACCTCGGCGATGGCGTGCGAGATCCGGGTCATCTCGCGGAGCTTGCCCTCGGGCAGCACCTTCTTGCCGTACTTCAGCTCCAGGGCGGCGACGACCGGGAACAGGTTGGAGTTGCCCACGCGCTCGCCGTAGCCGTTGGCGGTGCACTGGACGTGGGTGGCGCCCGCGTCGACGGCCGCCAGGGTGTTGGCGACGGCGCAGCCGGTGTCGTCCTGGGCGTGGATGCCGAGCCGGGCGCCGGTGTCCGCGAGGACGGTGGCGACCACGGCCTGGATCTGCGCCGGGAGCATGCCGCCGTTGGTGTCGCACAGGACGACGACGGAGGCGCCGGCCTCGTGCGCGGCGCGCACCACGGCCTTCGCGTACTCGGGGTTGGCGCGGTAGCCGTCGAAGAAGTGCTCGCAGTCGACGAAGACCCGGCGGCCCTGGGCGACCAGGTGGGAGACGGTGTCGCGCACCATCTCCAGGTTCTCCTCCAGCGTGGTGCGCAGCGCGAGCTCGACGTGCCGGTCGTGGGACTTGGCGACCAGGGTGATCACCGGAGCCCCCGAGGCCAGGAGTGCCTTGACCTGGGGGTCCTCCGAGGCCTTGGCACCGGCCCGGCGGGTCGCTCCGAAGGCCACGAGTTGGGCGTGCTGGAAGTCGATCTCTGCCTGGGCGCGGACGAAGAACTCGGTGTCGCGGGGGTTGGCGCCGGGCCAGCCGCCCTCGATGAAGCCCACCCCGAAGTCGTCCAGGTGCCGCGTGATGGCCAGCTTGTCCGCCACGGTGAGGTTGATGCCCTCGCGCTGCGCGCCGTCGCGCAGCGTCGTGTCGAAGACGTGGAAGGAATCGTCGACTTCGCTGGTTTCCGTCATGGTCTCAAGGCTCCTGTATTGAAACTCGGTCTACCGGAATGACCGGCTCCACCGTCCCCCAATGATCCCTCGCGCTGCGCTCCCGGCTGAAGGTGGGCCAGAAATGCGAAAAACCCCTCGCGGGTGCGAGAGGTCTGCGCGCGGGTCGAGGACGACGGTGTCCGCCCGTACCTGGTCGTACGTGGCGGTCACTGCGGACCGGCGCGCCTGCTGCCAATAATCGTGGCGAACGAGAGCACGGGGGCAGTCTGGCACATACCACCCCCGTGATCACAGGGTGTCTCAGGATGCGAGCACTGGGCTACGGGACAGCGTGGACGTACGACGAACACGTCGGCGACGCCGTCGGTGTCGCCGGGTACCAGATCCTCGGCGGTGGAGGCGAGGTCGACGGCTCGGCCGTTCCGGGTCGCCGCGCCCGGCAGGGCGGTCGCCCCCGCCGGTCCGGCCCAGACGTCCGGCCGACCGTCCGCGAACGCCGTTCAGCCCAGCGACTCGTCGAGGAACTCCCGTACGTGGGACAGGACTTGGTCCCGTCCGGTGCCGCGCAGGCCGATCGCCACATGAATGGAGAAGCCGTCGAGCAGGGCGCGCAGCCGGGAGCCGAAGCGGTCCGGGTCGACGGCGCGGAACTCGCCGCGCGAGACACCCTCGGCGAGCAGCGCGACGAGGTCCCGGTGCCAGGCGCCCTCGATGGCGACCTGTCGTTCGCGGGCGTCGTCGTCCGCGTTCTGGGAGTGGTTCCAGACCTCCAGCCAGAGGGTCCAGTGCGGGTCCCGGTGGCCGTCGGGGACGTACAGCTCGACGTAGGCGTCCAGGCGCTCGCGGGCGGTTCCGTGCGCGGCGAGCAGCCGGCCGCGCTCGGCGCCGAGGCGGCCCTCGCTCCACTCCAGGGTGCGCAGCAGCAGCTCGTCCTTGGAGCGGAAGTAGTAGAGGAGATGGCCGCTGCTCATGCCGACCTCACGGCCGAGCGCCGCCATGGTGAGCTTCTCCAGACCGCGCTCGGCGATCATCTCCATGGCGACGGCGAGGACCTCCTCGCGCGGTGGCGCGTTCTTCCGCGCACCGGCCATCCGTGACTCCCGTTTTCAGACCTTCGGCTGCTGCTGGGTGATGCAGTGAATGCCACCGCCCCCCGCGAAGATCGTACGTGCGTCCACCAGTGTCACGGTCCGCTCGGGGAAGAGCCGTCGGAAGATGCCCGCCGCGATCTCGTCGCGCGGGTCGTCGAAGCCGCACAGGACGACGCCGTCGTTGCACAGGTAGTGGTTGATGTACGAGTAGTCGGCCCAGTGGCCGTCGGCCTCCAGGACGGTCGGGGCCGGCACCTCGACGACCTCGATACGGCGTCCGCGCGCGTCGGTCTGCGCCTTGAGCAGCCCGATGACCTCCCGGCTCACCTCGTGGTCGGGGTGCGCGGGGTCCTGCTGGGAGTGCGCGACGATCACGCCGGGCCGGGCGAAGGCGGCGACGATGTCGACGTGGCCGAGCGTGCCGAAGCCGTACGGGGGGTAGTCGCCGGTCAGACCGCGCGGCAGCCAGATGGCCTTCGTGGTGCCGAGCTGGGCGTGGATCTCCGCCTCGACCTGCTCGCGGGTCCAGCCGGGGTTGCGCTCGGGGCCGAGCTGCACGGTCTCGGTGAGCAGCACGGTGCCCTCGCCGTCGACGTGGATCGCGCCGCCCTCGTTGACCAGCCGCGAGGCGTACGTCTTCGCGCCGGCCAGGTCCGCGAGCTCGGCGCCGATCTTGGAGTCGTGCTCCCAGCGGGCCCAGCTCTGGGCGCCCCAGCCGTTGAACGTCCAGTCCACGGCGGCGAGTCCGCCGTGCCCGTTGGTCAGGAAGGTGGGGCCGATGTCGCGCATCCAGGCGTCGTCGAGTTCCCGCTCGACGGTGTCGACGCCGGGACCGAGGAGGTCGGCGGCGGGCCCGGACTGGCCGGGGCCGCACACGACGGTGACCGGTTCGAAGCGGCGGACCGCGCGGGCGACCGCCGCCCAGGCGGCACGCGACTCGGCGAGGTCCTCCGGGTTGTCGAAGGTGGGGTTGGGGCCCGGCCACGCCATCCAGGTGCGCTCGTGCGGGGTCCACTCGGCGGGCATACGGAAGCCGTCGGCGGCAGCAGACATGGGTGATCCTTACAGGCTGTGTCTATTACAAGAAGTACAGGCGGTTGAGGGAGACCGAGTCGGCGGGGCCGGAGCGCAGCGGGTCGCCGTCGAGGGTGACAAGGCCGGTGCGCTGGTCCACGTCGACCGCTCCGGTACGGGAGTTGAGGCGCAGGTCGGCGGGGCCGATGCCGCGGGTGCCGCGAACCGCCACGCGGCGACGGCGGGTCGGCATGCTGTCGTTGCCCTGGTCGAGCGCCGCCTGGGCCACGAAGGCCACCGAGATCTCGGCGGGCGTCGCGCCGTGCGCCCCGAACTGCGGTCCGAGGACCAGGGGTTCGCAGGTGTCGGTGGCGGCGTTGGGATCGCCGACGACTCCGTAGGCCGGGAAGCCGGACTTCAGGACGAGCTGCGGTTTGGCGCCGAAGTACTCGGGGCGCCACAGCACGATGTCGGCGAGCTTGCCCACCTCGATGGAGCCGACCTCGTGGGCGAGACCGTGCGCGATGGCCGGGTTGATGGTCAGTTTGGCCATGTAGCGCAGGACGCGTTCGTTGTCGTGGTCCTCGGGCGCGCCGAACTGGGCCTTCATCTTCCCGGCCATGGCGAAGGTGCGGCGCACGGTCTCACCGGCGCGGCCCATGCCCTGCGCGTCCGAGGAGGTGATCCCGATGGCACCCAGGTCGTGCAGCACGTCCTCGGCGCCCATGGTCCCCGCGCGGATGCGGTCGCGGGCCATGGCGGCGTCGCCGGGCAGGTCGGTCTTCAGGTCGTGGACGGAGACGATCATGCCGTAGTGCTCGGCGACCGCGTCCCGGCCGAAGGGCAGGGTCGGGTTGGTGGAGGAGCCGATGACGTTCGGCACGCCCGCCATCTTCAGCACGTTCGGGACGTGGCCGCCGCCGCAGCCCTCGATGTGGAAGGCGTGGATGGTGCGCCCTTCGAGCACCCTGAGGGTGTCCTCGACCGACAGGCACTCGTTCAACCCGTCGCTGTGCAGGGCTACTTGGACGTCGTGTTCCTCGGCGACCCGCAACGCCGTGTCCAGGGCCCGGGTGTGGGCGCCCATGTCCTCGTGGACCTTGAAGCCGCTCGCCCCGCCCTCGGCGAGCGCCTCGATCAGGGGCGCGCTGTCGGAGGACGAACCCCGGCCCAGGAAGCCGATGTTGACTGGCCAGGCGTCGAAGGCGCCGAAGGCATGGCGCAGCGCCCAGGGCGAGTTGACGCCGACGCCCCAGACCGGCCCGAACTCCTGGCCGATGATCGTCGTCACCCCGGAGGCGAGCGAGGCCTCCATGATGCGCGGCGAGAGCAGATGGACGTGGGTGTCGACGGCTCCGGCGGTGGCGATGAGTCCCTCGCCGGAGACGATGGACGTGCCGGTGCCGACGACGACGTCGACGCCGTCGAGGGTGTCGGGGTTGCCCGCCCGCCCGATCGAGCAGATCCGGCCCTCGCGGATGCCGATGGACACCTTGCGGATCCCCTGGACGGCGTCGATCACCACGACGTTGCTGATGACGACGTCACAGGTGTCCCGGACGGCGGCGGCCTTGAGGTGCAGCCCGTCGCGCGCGGTCTTGCCGAATCCGGCGAGGAACTCGTCGCCGTGCAGCTGGGAGTCGGACTCGACGCGGACGACCAGCCCCGAGTCACCGAGCCGGACCCGGTCGCCGGCCCGGGGACCGTGGGTGGCGGCGTAGGCATGGGGATCGATGCTCATCGGCCGTCTCCTTCGGCTCCGGGGCGTCTGCCGGGCCCCTCGATACCGCGGCGTCCGCCGGGTCCCTTGGCTCCGGGGCGTGCGCCGGGTCCCTCGAACCCGGGGCATGCGTCGGCTCCTTCCGCTCCGGGCTGTCCGGCGGCCCCGACAGCTCCGGCAGCCTCAGCAGCTCCGGCGGTTCCGGCGGTTCCGGCGGTTCCGGCGGCCCCGGCGGCCCCGGCGGCCCCGGCAGCTCCGGCGGTTCCGGCGGTTCCGGAGTGCCCGGCGACTCCGGCGGCCCCGGAGTGACCGGCAGCTCCGGCGGCCCCGGAGTGCCCGACAGCTCCTACGACTCCGAGATATCCGCAGGCGGCGGCCCTGCGCAGGGCCTCTTCCTTCGCTCCGGGCGCGTCCAGCGGGCCGTCGACCAGACCGGCGAAGCCGATCGCGATCCGTTCCCCGCCGATCGGCACGAAGCCGACCTCGGCGCTCTCGCCGGGGCCGAAGCGGACCGAGGACCCCGCGGGCACGGCGAGCCGCATCCCGTAGACGGCCGCCCGGTCGAAGGCGAGCCGCGGGTTGGCCTCGAAGAAGTGGAAGTGGGAGGTGACGGAGACGGGCACGCTCGCGGTGTTGGTGACCGTGAGCCGCAGGACCGCCGCGGGCTCGGTGTGCGCGGCCCCCGGCAGCAGCGCGCCCGGGGCCAGGTCGCCGAGTCCGCCGCCGATGGGGTCGGAGACGACCGCGAGGCGGGAGCCGTCGTCGAAGACGGCCTCGACGTGCACCTCGGTGACGACGTCCGCGACGCCGGGCAGCACGTCCTCGGGGCCGAGGACGGACCGGGCCGCCTCGATGGCCTCGGCCAGCCGCCTGCCGTCGCGGGCGGCCTCGCAGACGGTGTCCGCGATCAGCGCGGTGGCCTCCGGCACGTTGAGCCGCAGTCCGCGCGCCCTGCGCGCACGGGCCAGCTCGGCGGCCGAGAACAGCAGCAGTCGGTCACGTTCCGTGGGGGTCAGTCTCACGCCACGACACCTCCTCGCTTTCCTCCAGTTAGAGCATCACTCTAAACGTCGGATTCATGGAAGCGAAACATTGACGGGCAACCATCGGAGACGGCACATTGAACGCCGCTCTAACCCTTGGTGCTTCCCGCACCACGCCAGGCGGCCGTCAAAGGAGACCAGCCATGCCGATCGAACAGCGCGGAGTCGACACGATCCCGGACGAGGAACGCACCAGCGGACCCCGCGACCTCGTGTCGATCCTGCTCGGTTCCAACCTCTGCCTCGGGGTGATCATCTTCGGCTGGCTGCCGCCCTCGTTCGGGCTCGACTGGTGGTCCTCCGTGAGCTCGATCGTGGCAGGCACGGTCGTCGGGACGGCGCTCACCGCGCCGCTGGCCCTGGTCTCGCTGCGCACCGGCACGAACCTCTCCACCTCCTCCGGTGCGCAGTTCGGCGTCCGCGGACGGCTGGTCGGCTCGGTCGTCGGCCTGCTCCTGGCGCTCGGCTACACGGCGCTGACGGTGTGGATCGGCGGCGACGTGATGGTGGGCGTCCTCGGCCGTCTCTTCGGTCTGCAGGCGAACGGCCTGGCGTACGCGGTCGTGTACGCGCTGCTGGCCGCCGCCACCGTCGCGGGCGCCGTCTACGGCTACCGCGTGCTGCTCGCCATGTCCCGGGCCCTCTCGATCGGCATGACGGCCCTGCTGGTGGTCGGTGTGATCGCGTACGCCCCGCACTTCAGCACCGCGGCGCTCCCGGAGGCCGGCGGCTATCTGCTCGGCTCGTTCTGGCCCACCTGGCTGCTCGCGGCGGTGGCGGCGGGCCTGTCAGGACCGATCGCGTTCATCACCCTGCTCGGCGACTACACCCGCTACATCTCCCCCGCGCGCCACTCCTCCCGTACGGTCCTGCACGGCACCTGGCTTGGCCTGATCGCCGGCCTGCTGGTCCCGCAGCTCTTCGGCACCTTCACGGCGTACGGGGCCCGCGCGGCCCTCGACTACGCGGGCCCGCTGGTGTCCGCCTCCCCCGGCTGGTACCTGGTCCCGCTGCTGCTCGCCGCCTCCGCGGGCTCGGTGGGCAACGCCGGTCTGATGCTCTACTCGATGGGCCTCGACCTCGACGCGATCCTGCCCCGCGCCTCGCGCGCCCGTGCCACCTGCGCGGTCGCCGTCGTCGCCATGCTCTGCGTGTTCGTCGGCCACTACGCCTGGAACGCCCAGTCCGCGATGACCTCCTTCGTCCTGCTGCTGACCGCGATCGGCACCCCGTGGGCGGTCATCACGCTGATCGGCTTCGTCCGCTGCCGCGGCGTGTACGACCCCGACGCCCTCCAGGTCTTCAACCGCCGTTCCCGCGGCGGCGTCTACTGGTACCGGGCCGGCTGGAACATCCGGGCCACGGCGGCCTGGGCCCTGGGCGCCTTCGTCGGTCTGCTGGCCGTGTCCCTGCCGTCGTACGAGGGTCCGCTGCTGTCCCTGACCGGCGGGGTCGACTGCAGCTTCGTCCTGTCCGGTCTGGTCGGCGGCATCGTCTACCTGACGCTCACACCGAAGCAGGCGTCACACGGCGTCGAGTCCGGGCAGGAACCGGCTCGCGCCGAAAGCCGGCTTTAGATCGCTGAACCAGGTGGCGCACTCGTCGTACGCGGCGAAGAAGAGCCGCCCACCGGCCACCTCCGCCGTCCCGTCCACGCAGAACGTACCCGGCACGCCCTCGACCAGGGGCCTCTGGTCGAGGACCCTGCCCTCCTGGGCGCGGCTGATCAGCGGGCCGATCACGAAGACGGTGAACGCCGACGATGTCGGTGCCGAGGTTGAGGGTGAACAGCAGGTCCCCGTAACCCTGTTGGGGTGACGGGGACCTGCGGGGGCCGCGGAATGCCTAGCCCAGCGGGTGCATCCAGCCGTGCTGGTCCTCGGTGATGCCGCGCTGGATGTCGAGCAGGGCCTCGCGGAGGCGGAGGGTGACCTTGCCGGGCTCGCCGCCGGACTGGTGCCACTCGATGCCGTCGCGCTTGACATTGCCGACGGGGGTGATGACGGCGGCCGTGCCGCAGGCGAAGACCTCGGTGAGGGTGCCGTTCTCGGCGTCGGCCTGCCACTGGTCGATGGAGACGCGGCCCTCCTCGGCGGTGTAGCCGAGGTCACGGGCGACGGTCAGCAGGGAGTCACGGGTGACGCCCTCCAGGATGGAGCCGGTGAGGGACGGGGTGACGATCCTGTCGCCGTACACGAAGTACAGGTTCATGCCGCCCAGTTCCTCGATCCACTTGTGCTCGACCGCGTCGAGGTAGCAGACCTGGTCGCAGCCCTTGGCGGCGGCCTCCTTCTGGGCGAGGAGCGAGGCGGCGTAGTTGCCGCCCGTCTTCGCGTCGCCCATGCCACCGGGAACGGCGCGGACGCGGTCCTCGGAGAGCCAGATCGACACCGGCTTCACACCGCCGGCGAAGTAGGCGCCGGCGGGCGAGGCGATGACGAGGAAGAGGTACTCGTTGGCGGGCTTCACACCGAGGCCGACCTCGGTCGCGATCATGAAGGGGCGCAGGTACAGGGACTCCTCGCCACCGTGCGCGGGAACCCAGTCCCGGTCCTGGCGGACCAGCGCGTCACAGGCCTCGATGAAGGTCTCCACCGGCAGCTCCGGCATGCCGAGCCGGCGGGCGGAGGCCTGGAAACGCTTGGCGTTCTTGTCGGGACGGAAGGTGGCGACGGAGCCGTCGGGCCGGCGGTAGGCCTTGAGGCCCTCGAAGATCTCCTGCGCGTAGTGCAGGGTCATGTTCGCCGGGTCGAGGGACAGCGGTCCGTACGGAACGAGCTGGCCGTCGTGCCAGCCGCGGCCCTCGGTCCACTTGATGGTCACCATGTGATCGGTGAAGTGCCGGCCGAACCCGGGGTTGACCAGAATCGCCTCGCGCTCGGCGGCGGAGAGCGGACTGGCGGAGGGCTTGAGCTCGATCGTGGGCTGCGTCATGAGTGGTTTTGTCCTTCACCGGTTGTATGTGACGGGCCGCGCTCACGCCCGAACTGCCAGTGGCCAGTGTCAGGACGTCCGAGCATTCCCTCATTCCGCGGCTCCGCCCTCGATTATCGCGCGCGCGGAACCGTGGACGAAACGGTGTGAATACGGCCCAGGTTTGACCCAGGGATGACCCAGGGATTGATGGTGTCACCCGGCGAGGGCACAGCAAAAGCCGCCGGGTGCGGATGCGACCCGGCGGCTGCTACGGAACGTAGGCGGAGCGGCGGGTCAGCCGGCTACTCGCACGGCCAGCGCGTCGCCGATTTCCTCGGTGCTGCGGGCGGGCTTGCCGACCCGCTCGGCGAGATCGACGGAGACGGCGTCCTCGATGCGGGCGGCCTCGGCCTCGTAGCCGAGGTGGCGCAGCAGGAGGGCGACGGACAGGACGGTGGCGCTGGGGTCGGCCTTGCCCTGGCCCGCGATGTCGGGCGCCGAGCCGTGCACGGGCTCGAACATCGAGGGGAACTCGCCGCTCGGGTTGATGTTGCCGGAGGCGGCGACGCCGATGCCGCCGGAGACGGCCGCGGCGAGGTCGGTGATGATGTCGCCGAAGAGGTTGTCGGTGACGATCACGTCGAAGCGCTCGGGCTGCGTGACGAGGAAGATCGTCGCCGCGTCCACGTGGATGTAGTCGGTGGTGACCTCGGGGAACTCCTCGGCCACCTTGTTGAAGACGTTGGTCCAGAGGTGGCCCGCGAAGGTCAGCACGTTGTTCTTGTGGACCAGCGTCAGCTTCTTGCGCGGGCGGGCCTGCGCACGGGCGAACGCGTCACGGACGACCCGCTCGACACCGAACGCCGTGTTGACGGAGACCTCGGTGGCGACCTCGTGCGGGGTGCCCTTGCGGATGCTGCCGCCGTTGCCGGTGTACGGACCCTCGGTGCCCTCGCGGACCACGACGAAGTCGATCGCGGGCTGACCGGCGAGCGGGGTCTCGACGCCGGGCAGGAGCTTCGACGGACGCAGGTTGACGTGGTGGTCGAAGGCGAAGCGGAGCTTGAGCAGGAAGCCGCGCTCCAGGACACCGGACGGGACCGAGGGGTCGCCGATCGCGCCGAGCAGGATGGCGTCGTGCCCCTTCAGGGCGTCGAGGTCGGCGTCGGTGAGGGTCTCACCGGTGGCGTGGTAGCGCCGGGCGCCGAAGTCGAACTCCTTGGTCTCCAGCTTCACGTCCTGCGGAAGGACGGCGGAGAGGACTTTGAGCCCCTGGGCCACGACTTCCTGGCCGATGCCGTCACCGGGGATCACTGCGAGATCGATGCTGCGAGACATGACGGCACCGTACTCCTTGTCCCATGGGATGACACGCAATGTCCGCCATACGGACAGGCCGGTGTCGCGGCACGTCTACCCTTCGACGGGAGTTCACCCGTACGTATGAACGCCGTTGGCGCACGATGGGAACTTTCCAGACATGACCGCTCCTTCCAGGGGGACTTCCCCCGGGCTCCCCGTCCCCGATGTCGGCATCCCGCACGAGCTCGCACGCGACCTGAGCATGGCGGAGCAGTACGAGTACCTGAGGACGCGGCTCACCCGGCGCCGGGCGCTCGTGGCGGCGAGCGCGTTCGCGGGCGGCGGGCTGGTGGCCGGCTGCGCCCCGGGCACCAGCATCCCCTCCCGGCGGACGTCCGGCTCCTCGCCGAACCCTGCCACCAGCCGGGCACCCGGCTCCGCCGTCACGCCGTTCGGCCGCCATCTGGCCTTCGGCGCGGACCCGAAGACCCAGATGCGGATCTCCTGGCAGGTGCCGTTCGCGGTCAGGAAGCCGTACATCCGGGTGGGCCCGACGCCCTGGGCGCTGAGCCGCAGGATCGAGGCCGAGGTCCGCGCGCTGCACACCCCGGGTCTCGCCGGGCAGCGGGCGGCATTGGACCAGTACTACCTGCACGCGGCGCTCGACGGGCTGCGCCCCGGGACGACGTACTACTACGGCGTCGGCCACGAGGGCTTCGACCCGGCGAGCAAGGAGCGGCACGCCACGATCGGCCATTTCCGCACGGCGCCCGCGCACCCCGGGACGTTCGTGTTCACCGCTTTCGGGGACCAGGGCGTCACCCCCGACGCGCTGGCCAACGACAAGGTGCTCCTCGGCCGCGGGCCGGCCTTCCATCTGCACGCGGGCGACATCTGCTACGCGGACGGCCTCGGACTCGGCCAGACCTCGGACATCTACGACCCGGCCGCCTGGGACCTGTTCCTCCGGCAGACCGAGACGGTGGCGAAGTCGGTGCCGTGGATGGTGACGACCGGCAACCACGACATGGAGGCCTGGTACGCGCCGAACGGCTACGGCGGCCAGTCCGCGCGCTGGACGCTCCCCGGCAACGGCTTCGACGCCCGGCACGCGCCGGGGGTCTACTCGTTCGTCTACGGCAACGTCGGCATCGTCGCCCTGGACGCCAACGACGTGTCGTACGAGATCCCCGCCAACAAGGGCTACTCGGGCGGCCGGCAGACGGCCTGGCTCGACAAGCGGCTCGGGGAGCTGCGCGGGCAGGTTGATTTCGTCGTCGTCTTCTTCCACCACTGCGCCTACTCGACCTCGACGCACGCCTCCGACGGCGGTGTCCGCGACGCCTGGGTGCCGCTGTTCGCCAAGCACCAGGTGGACCTGGTGATCAACGGGCACAACCACGTGTACGAGCGCACCGACGCCATCAAGGGCGGCAAGGTGGGCAAACAGGTACCGGTGGGCGCCTCGACCGATCCGACCCGGGACGGGATCGTCTACGTCACGGCGGGCGGGGCGGGCAAGAGCCTCTACCGCTTCCCCGTCGGGGTGAAGGACAGCTACGAGGGCAAGGTCACGCGGAGCGAGTCCGTGGAGACCTTCCACTGGACGAAGTCGAAGCAGCGGAAGCCGGACACCGTGGAGTGGTCACGGGTGCGGTACACCGGCTTCTCCTTCCTCTCGGTGGAGGCGGAGGCCGGTCCCTCACCCCGGCTCAAGGTGTCGGCGCTGGCCCAGAGCGGCGAGCGCATCGACCACTTCGAGGTGCGGCGCGGGAGCTGAGCACCCGCGCGTGAGGACGTACTTCGAGGTGCGGCGCGGGGCATGACCCCGCGCCGCACCCCTTCGGGTGCGGCTCCCGGTCGAGAGGGCGGCGGGCCTCAGTGGCCCGTCGCTCCGCCGTTGTCCCTGCGGTCGAGGGCGCGCTGGAGCGCTGCGGCGGCGTTCTTGCGGTCGGACTCGCTGCTCGTGCGAGAGAGGTGACGGACTCGGCGGACGGTCGTCTCGGCCATGATGAATCGACTCCTTGCCTCCGGCGGGACCCACGCGGGCGGCCGGAAGTGCGGTGAGGGGTGTGCGAGACGCCGGAAGGGGCGGGGAGCGGTGCCGCAGGGGTTGCCTGCACGGGGCTCCGGCTCACGACCGCCATTCGCTTGGTCGAGCGAGACGTTCGGCTCCTACAAAGCTAGGCGAGGACCGGGCATCTGTCTCCACAATTACTCGGACTTCCTACTATCTGAGACGGCGGATTACGTCACACCACTCCGACCTGCGCTTTCGGTCAGAGCACGTCACCCTCCCGCCAGTCGAAGACCAGCGCGTACGCCGGGTCGAGGGGGCCCACGGCCGCGCCGGGGCGGACGAAGGTGGTGCCCTCCTCGTCGGGGAGCCGGACGGCTCCGCCCGGAGTGAGCACGCAGATGTGGCCCGGCCAGAGCCGCCAGCCCCGCACCGCGTACAGGGCGGCCCCGTCCTCGCTCGCGGAGAGAGCGCCGAGCCCGTACGCGCCCTCGATGATCCGCTCCAGCTCGCCCATCACCCGTCCGCCGAGCCCCGTGCGGCGCACGTCCTCGCGTACGCCGACCGCCTCCACGTACCCGACCCGCAGCGAGCGGCCGCGGTGCAGGACGCGCCGCTGGATCACCGAGCCGTGCGCCGCCAGACCCCGGTCGTCGTGGACCAGGACGTGCAGGCCGCCGAGTCCGTGATCCCAGTCCTCGTCCCTGAAGTCACCGTCGAAGGCGTCCTCCAACAGGGCGCGGGCGGCGCGGAGTTCGGCGGGTTCGAGATCCGCCGTATGGGCGGTCCGCAGTCGGGTGGCCATGCGGCCAGTATTCACACGCGGGCCTGGAATCCCAGCCCTCCTACCTCGTCGGCCACGCGGACGACGGCCGATACGCACAGCCTTCCGGCCCCCGCATCGATCCAGCCCTTTCAGGACCACGGCGCCCCGATCGGGCTGCGCCTGCCACTCGCGCACCCGGAACGGGTGACCGCGATCTCACGCAGAACGGCGACGCGTACGAGGAGGGGCTGGGCGCCGAGGCCTGGGTGCCGGCGCTGATCGCGGAGCGCACGCCCGAGAGCGAGGCACCGGTCCGCGCGATCAGCAGCCCGGGGGAAGTTCGCCCTGGAGACGCACGCGGACCAGGCGGCCGCGCTGATCCGGGACTCCCTCGGCCGGCACGTGTGAGAGGGCGGCGCGTGCCGCGGGGCACGGGCGCGCCCGTGGATTTGGAACCGCCCCCGCTCCACGGACGGGGGAGACCGTGAGGCGGGGGCGGAGTGGGTGACGGGCGGCCGGCCCGGGGGCCGGCGGCCGCGTCGGGCTGTCAGCCCATGTGGGGGTAGCCGTAGTCGGTCGGCGGAACCAGCGTCTCCTTGATGGCGCGGGTCAGCGTCCAGCGCATCAGGTTCTGCGGGGCCCCGGCCTTGTCGTTGGTGCCGGAGGCACGGCCGCCGCCGAAGGGCTGCTGGCCGACGACGGCGCCGGTCGACTTGTCGTTGATGTAGAAGTTGCCCGCCGCGTAGCGGAGCTTCTCCATCGTGTAAGCGGCCGCCGCGCGGTCGCCGGAGATGACAGCGCCGGTGAGGGCGTAGGCGGACGCCGACTCCATCTGGGTCAGCATCTCGTCGTACTTGTCGTCCTCGTAGACGTGCACGGCGAGGAAGGGGCCGAAGTACTCGGTCGTGAAGACCTCGTTCTCCGGGTCCGAGCACTCGACGACGGTCGGGCGCACGAAGTAGCCGACGGAGTCGTCGTACGAGCCGCCCGCGACGATCGTGCAGGTCGGGTCCGCCTTCGCGCGGTCGATGGCCGCCTTGTTCTTGGCGAACGACCGCTCGTCGATGACCGCGCCGATGAAGTTCGACAGGTCGGTGACGTCACCCATGGTCAGCCCGTCGACCTCGGCCGCGAACTCGTCCTTGAAACCGGAGTTCCAGATGGAGGCCGGGACGTAGGCGCGGGAGCTCGCCGAGCACTTCTGGCCCTGGTACTCGAAGGAACCGCGGGTCAGGGCGGTCTTGAGGACCGCGCGGTCCGCCGACGGGTGGGCGACCACGAAGTCCTTGCCGCCGGTCTCGCCGACCAGACGCGGGTAGGAGCGGTACTTCTCGATGTTGTTGCCGACCGTCTTCCACAGGTACTGGAAGGTCTTGGTCGAGCCGGTGAAGTGGATGCCGGCGAGGTCGCGGTGCTCCAGGGCGACCTTGGAGACCTCGATGCCGTCGCCGGTGACGAGGTTGATGACGCCCTTGGGCAGGCCCGCCTCCTCCAGGAGCTGCATCAGCAGCACGGCGGCGTGGGTCTGCGTCGGGGACGGCTTCCAGACGACGACGTTGCCCATGAGCGCCGGAGCGGTGGGCAGGTTGCCCGCGATCGCGGTGAAGTTGAACGGCGTGATCGCGTAGACGAAGCCCTCCAGCGGACGGTGGTCCATGCGGTTCCACACGCCCGGGGAGTTCGCCGGCGGCTGCTCGGCGAGGATCTGGCGGGCGTAGTGGACGTTGAAGCGCCAGAAGTCGACGAGCTCGCAGGGGGTGTCGATCTCGGCCTGCTGGGCGGTCTTCGACTGGCCGAGCATGGTGGAGGCGGCCAGCGTCTCGCGCCAGGGACCGGCCAGCAGCTCGGCGGCGCGCAGGATGATCGCGGCACGGTCGTCGAAGGCCATCGCGCGCCAGGCCGGAGCGGCGGCGAGGGCCGCGTCGACGGCGTCCTGGGCGTCCTGCTGGGTGGCGTTGGCGTAGGTGCCGATGCGCGCCTTGTGGTTGTGCGGCTGCACGACGTCGAAACGGTCGCCGCCGCCCATGCGCCGCTCGCCGCCGATCGTCATCGGCAGGTCGATCGGGTTCTCGGCCAGCTCCTTGAGCCTGGCCTCCAGACGGACCCGCTCGGGCGAGCCGGGGGCGTAGCCGTGCACCGGCTCGTTGACGGGGGTGGGGACCTGGGTCACAGCGTCCATATTGTCCGTAACTCCTTGAGTCGAGCGGGTGGTTCGGTCTCAGCCCTTGGTGAGGATGGAACGAGCACTGTGCCGGTCCGGGGGACAACCCCCGGACCCCCGGCCGAAGCCGCGGCACAGCCAAGTGGAATCAGCCACGTGTGATCATGCTTCGCAGGAAGAACACGAGGTTGGCCGGCTTCTCGGCGAGGCGGCGCATGAAGTAGCCGTACCAGTCGGTGCCGTACGCGGTGTAGACACGCATCCGGTGGCCCTCGGCGGCGAGCCGCACGTGCTCGTCGCTGCGGATGCCGTAGAGCATCTGGAACTCGTACTCGTCCAGTTTGCGCCCGGCCGTCCGAGCGAGCTCCTGGGCGATCGAGATGAGCCGCGGGTCGTGGGACCCGATCATCGGGTACCCCTCGCCCTCCATCAGGATCTTCAGGATGCGGACGTACGCCTTGTCGGTCTCGGCCTTCTGCTGGTACGCGACCTCGGCGGGCTCCTTGTAGGCGCCCTTCACCAGCCGGACGCGGCTGCCGCTCTCGGCGAGGCGGCGGGCGTCGGCCTCGGTGCGGAACAGGTAGGCCTGGATCACGCAGCCGGTCTGCGGGAAGTCCTTCCGCAGCTCCTCGTGGATGGCGAACATCGAGTCGAGGGTGGTGTGGTCCTCGGCGTCCAGCGTGACGGTGGTGCCGATGGCGGCGGCGGCCTCGACGACCGGGCGGACGTTGGCGAGGGCGAGCTCGTGACCGCCCGGGAATGCAGGGGCGGGCCCGGAGGGCCCTCGGTTGAGGGTGGTGGCGGGCGACGGGAGGGACTGCCCGAACATCGACAGCTTGATCGACATCTCGGCCTTGGTGCCGAGGCCGAGCTCCTTGAGGCGGCCGATCAGCTCCAGGTACGCGTCACGGGCGGCGTACGACTGCTCGGGGGTCGTGATGTCCTCGCCGACGACGTCCATCGTGACTTCCAGGCCCTTGCCCGTGAGGTCCTTGATGATCGGGACGACCTGGTCGACGGTCTCACCGGGGATGAAGCGGTCGACGACCGGCTTGGTCACCGGGGCGGCCGAGATCAGACGGCGCATCTTGTCGCTGCGCGAGGCGGCGAGAATCACGGGACCCAGCACGGGGCACCTCCACAACGAAGTCAGCAGGAGGCCGATCCCGACTGACTCGGGTGCGGCACGGAGAACCACCGTGAAACCTAGGGATCTCTCCGATCCTGGGCCATCGACAGCTGTCACGCATCCCTGCCCCGGATCTCAGACATTTGTATGAAGAGCCCTCGGATATGCGCGAGAATGCCCGGGTGAGCGGTGAATACAGAGGCGACTACCAAGAGCTGGTCGACGAGATCTCGGCGCTCCTCGGCGTCCCCGCGACGCTGGAGAACCGCGATTTCGAGCTGATCGTCTTCGGGGCGTACGACAGCGAGGGCGATCTCGATCCCTCCGCCCTGGACCCCGTGCGCACCCGCTCGATCCTCACCCGCCGGTCCACCACGGCGGTCCGCACCTGGTTCGAGGGCTTCGGCATCACCCGCGCGACCGGTCCCGTCCGCATTCCGCCGACCCCGGAGGCCGGGGTCCACCGGGGGCGGATCTGTCTTCCGGTACGCCATCGGGGCGTCGTCCTCGGCTATGTCTGGCTGCTCGACGACGACCCGGGCCTCACGGACGAGCAGCTGGCCGACGCCATGCAGGTGGCCTCCCGCATCGGCGCCCTGCTCGCGGACGAGGCGCAGGCCGGCGCGGACCTCACCCGCGAGCTGCGTGCCGTGCTGACCGCCGAGCGCGGCTGGCAGCGCGACATGGCCGTGGCCGAGCTGCGCACGGCGCTCGGCCCGCGCGGCGACGGCCTGCACACGGTGGTGTGCGTGGCGCCATGGCCCTCGGCCGACCCGGACGACGCGCCCTCCGCCCGTTCGGTGCCGGGGACGACGGCGCTGTGCACCATCCCGTGGGGCACCACCGGCCAGAGCCTGGCCCTGCTGGTACGGCTGCGTTCGCCGGAGGTCCTGACCCCGGCGGTCACGGCGGCCACCCGGTTCGTCCGGGAGGCGGAGGGCGGGCCCGCCGGCTCAGGGCGTCCGGGATCGTCCACCGAGGGGACACCGGCCTCCGCCCCCTCCGGCGGGACGGCCGCCGCCGGGATCGCCGGAGCCCGGGTGGGGCTCGGGGAACTGGGGGCCGCCTGGCACGAGGCGGCCGCCGCCGCGCGTGCCGCACTGGCGGAACCCCGGCTCGGCCCGGTCGCCGAGTGGGGGGCCATCGGGCCCTTCCGGCTTCTCACCGCGCTCCCCCAGGACGCGGCCCACGACCCTGTCGTACGGGCTCTGTTGGCCCCCGCGCACCGCGAACTCGCCCGCACCGCCGAGGTGTTCCTCGACCGGGCGGGCCAGGCCGGGCGCACGGCGGCCGAGTTGGGCATCCACCGCCAGACGCTCTACTACCGTCTGTCCCGCGTGGAACAGCTCACCGGCCTCGACCTGGACGACGGCGAGGACCGGCTGCTGCTGCACATGGCGCTCAAGGGGGCGCGGCTGTGAGGACCGCCGCGCCCGACGGACGGCGGACGCGTCACTTCGCGGTGGCGGCCTCGATGATCTGCCGGAGGGCCTCCGTCAGCACGTCCCCGTCGGGGGCGGTCTTCGGATCGAAGGTCCACTGCGCGATGACGCCCGTCATCAGGGTCATGTAGAAGCGGCCCAGAGTGTCCGCGGTCTCGTCGGACACCTCCTCCTCCGGCACGCCCATGAGAAGCGCGACCAGGCCCCGCCCGCCCTCCAGCTGGGCGCGGGCCAGATGGTCCCGCACCTCGGGCAGCTCGATGGTCATGACCTCCATGCTGAGCCGCCAGATGGAGCCGGGCTCCCGCATGGTCGCGACGATGTTCGACCACACCTCCCGGAACCGCTCCAGCGAGCCGGGCGCGCCTTCGATCCCGGCTCCCCCGCCCCCCTCGAAGGACATCGCTTCGACCAGCGAGATGTACGCCTGCGCGAGGAGCGCGTCCTTCGACCCGTAGTGGTAGCCGATCGACGCGAGATTCGTCCCCGATTCCTTGACGATGTCGCGCGCGGTGGTGCGCGCGAAGCCCTTCTCCAGCAGGCAGCGCTTGGCGCCTTCGAGCAGATCCTCACGGTGTCCCATGCCGACCAGCCTACCGCGATTCAGACAACCGTCCCATACGCACGTCAAGGACGAACGTATTAAACGCACGTACTAGACAAGCGTTTAAGACGCTCGTACAGTCCCTGGCATGACGAACCCGACGAGCACGACTCCCGCCTCCGGCGCCCTGGCCGGCCGCCGCGAATGGACCGCCCTCGGCGTCCTGATGCTTCCGCTGCTCCTGGTCTCGATGGACGTGTCGGTCCTCTACTTCGCGATCCCCTCGATCAGCGCCGACCTGGAGCCGAGCGGCACCCAGCAGCTGTGGATCTTCGACATCTACGCGTTCGTGCTCGCCGGCCTGCTGATGACGATGGGCTCGCTCGGCGACCGCATCGGGCGCCGCAAGCTGCTCCTGTTCGGCGCCGCCGCGTTCGGCACCGCCTCGGTGCTGGCCGCCTACGCGAACAGTGCCGAGATGCTGATCGCGGCCCGCGCGGTCCTCGGCCTGGGCGGTGCGACCCTGATGCCGTCGACGATGGCGATCATCCGCACGATGTTCACGGACCCGGGACAGCGCGCGAAGGCGATCGGCCTGTGGTCCGGCGTCATGACCGGCGGCATCGCCCTCGGATCGGTGATGAGCGGAGTCCTCGTCGAGTACTTCTGGTGGGGCTCGGTCTTCCTGGTCAACCTGCCCGCGATGGCACTGCTGCTGATCCTCGGCCCGTTCCTGCTGCCCGAGTCGAAGAACCCGGAGCCGGGCCGCTTCGACCTGCTGAGCGTTCCGCTGTCGATGGCCGCCGTCCTGCCGGTGATCTACGGCGTCAAGGAGATCCCGTCCGAGGGCTGGAAGACCGAGTACGTCGTCTCGGTCCTCGTCGGCCTGGTCTTCGCCGCCCTGTTCGTCCACCGTCAGCGCACCGCGAAGTCCCCGATGATCTCTCCCGCCCTGTTCCGCGGCCGCGGCTTCGCCCCCGCCGTCGTGCTCAACCTGATCGCCTCCTTCGGCATGCTGGGCTCCGCGTACTTCACCACCCAGTACCTCCAGTCGGTGCTCGGCAAGAGCTCCATGGAGGCCGCCCTGTGGGCCCTGCTCCCCACGGTCCTGGTCGGTGTCGCCGCGCCGGTCTCCGCGCAGCTCGTGCAGAAGGGCGTCCACCGCGCCCATGTCGTCTCCGGCGGCTTCGTCATCGCCGCCTGCGGCTACGGTCTGCTGGCCTTCGCCGGCACCGGCTCCCTGTGGCTGGTGCTGGCCGGAGCGGGCGTCCTCGCCTCCGGAATGGTCATCGTGATGTCGCAGATGATGGATCTGGCCCTCGGTACCGTCCCGGTCGGCAACGCGGGCTCCGCCTCCTCCCTGCTGGAGACCGGGGCGGAGTTCGGCGGCGCCCTCGGCATGGCCGTCCTCGGCTCCGTCGGCACGGCGGTCTACCGCCACGGCGTCCCGGCCGGCGCCCCGGCCGCGGCCCACGAGACGCTGGGCGGCGCGCTGGCCGTGGCCGGAGAGCTGCCGGGCGACGCCGGGCGGGCGCTGGCGGCAACCGCACGCGAGGCGTTCACCCAGGGCATGCAGGCCGCGGCCGTCGCGGGCACCGTCCTGCTGCTGGGCGCCGCGGTCCTCGCCACGGCGACACTGCGCAAGGTGGCGGTGCGCGAGGCCGACGAAGCCCGTGAGGCCGGGCCCGACGGCCCCTTCGGGGCGGCGACGTCCGAGGGGGCGACGGCCTGACACCCCGGGCGGGCGGCCCGGCGCCTGCCCACCACCAACCCGCCCGGCGGGCCGGACGACTCCGGCCCGCCCGGCACCGGCGCGTGCGGCACTCCGGACGCCCCTCGCCGGCCCGCGCACGCAGAGCCGGTCCATCGTTCCGGCCCACCTCCATCGGCCCGCGTCGGGCCTCGGGCCACCCCGCATCCCCCGCTCGGGGGGAGCGCATTCAGGCCTGACGGGCCCGGACACGCGCGTGAGGAGCCGGTCCCCGTTCCGGTCCCACCCCGCATCGGGCGGGTGTGCGACGCTCGGGATCGCTCCGCGTGCGTTCGTGCGCGTCCAGGGTGCGTCGGGCTGTCACGGCGCGGACTTGACCGAGGCGGGCGCGTACGGAACCGGGCCCGGGAAGCCGATGCCGGGGGCTGTCGGCGGGGCGTGCCAGGATGGGCTTGTGGCACAGACATTCGGCACGCCGTTCATCGGCCGGGGGGACGAACTCGCCCGGCTCACCGGTGTGCTGGAGCGCGCGAGGGAGGGCGACCCGCGCGCGGTCCTGGTGGCCGGGGACGCCGGCGTCGGCAAGACCCGCACGCTCACGGAGGCCGCGGCCCACGCGGCCGCCGCGGGGACGACGGTCCTGACCGGTCACTGCGTGGACCTCGGTGACGTGGGCCTGCCGTATCTCCCGTTCACGGAGATCCTCGGCGCGGCGGCGGCCGACGACCGCTTCGCCCCGGCCCTCGCGGCCCACCCGGCGGTGGACCGGCTGACCGGATCCGGTCCGGGGACCGGCATCGCACCGGACCCCGGCGGCCGGCTCCAGCTCTTCGAGGGCATCGCGGGCCTTCTCGCCGACCTGGCCGATGTCGCCCCGCTCCTGCTGATCCTCGAAGACCTCCACTGGGCGGACCAGTCCTCCCGCGACCTGCTGCGCTTCCTGCTCAGCCGGGGGGTGCTCCAGCGGCCCGTGCCCGGCGGCCCCGCCCGCCGCCTCGCGGTGTTCGCCTCGTACCGCGCGGACGACCTGCACCGCCGCCACCCGCTGCGCCCGCTGCTCGCCGAGCTGATCCGGCTGCCCGCCGTCGACCGGCTGGAGCTGCGGCCGATGGCCGACGCCGACGTGGCCCGGCTCGTGCGCGCGCTCGGCACCGGCCCGGTCTCCGACACCACGGTCCGGCGCATCGTCGAGCGCGCCGAGGGAAACGCCTTCTACGCCGAGGAGTTGCTCGCCGCGCTGCCCGGTGAGAACGGCCCCGCCTCCCCCGCCATGCCCAGCGGACTGGCCGACGTCCTCCTCATCCGCATCGAGCAACTCTCCGACACCGCGCAGCAGGTGCTGCGCACGGCGGCCGTCGCGGGGCGCCGCGTCGAGCACGACCTGCTGCGTGACGCCGTACAACTGCCGCAGGACGAGCTGGAGTCGGCGCTGCGCGAGGCCGTCGGCCACCAGCTCCTGGTGCCCGGGGGCGACGCGACGTACTCGTTCCGGCACGCGCTCAGCCGCGAGGCCGTGTACGCGGACCTGCTGCCCGGCGAACGGGTGC
This sequence comes from Streptomyces sp. NPDC091209, assembly GCF_044757755.1. Lineage (NCBI taxonomy): Bacteria > Bacillati > Actinomycetota > Actinomycetes > Kitasatosporales > Streptomycetaceae > Streptomyces > Streptomyces sp. NPDC091209. The sequence goes on from NZ_JBIVVR010000011.1 coordinate 241,804, forward strand.
GGCTGCACAGGCGGTTCGCCGAACTCCTCGCGGGGCCCGCCCGTTCGGCGCGGAACGCGGCGGAGCGCGCCCATCACTCACGCGAGAGCCACGACCTGGCCGACGCGCTCACCGCCTCCCTCGAAGCCGCCGACCACGCCCAGTGCGTCGGCGCGCCCGCCGAGGAACTGCGGCAGCTGGAGGCCGCACTCGAACTGTGGCCCGCGGTGGACGCCACCGCCCGGCCCGAGGGCGGCGGCACGGTCGCCCTCACCCTGCGCGCCTCGGCGGCCGCCGCCCGCGCCGGTGAGACCCATCGCGCGGTCCACCTCACCCGCGACGCGCTCGCCCGGGCCGGCTCGGACGCCGACTCCGAGCTCGCCGCCCGGGTGCGGTACACCCTGGCGGGCAACCTGATGCGGATCGACAGCCTGAAGGACGCGTTCACGTACAGCAGCGAGGCGCTCGCGATGATCCCCGCCGAGCCGCCCTCGTACACCTGGGTGTGGGCGGCGGCAACCCATGTCATGGCGGCCCGCTATGTGGGGCGCGACCAGGACGCCGAGCGGGTCGCGCGGCAGGCTCTGGCCACCGCCGAGCGGCTCCGACTTGCCGACGCCCAGGCCGACTTGACGATCTCCCTGGTCGGCATCGAGGCGGACAACCGGCGCACTCCGAAGGGCCGCGAACGGCTGCGCCACGCCCGTGGACTGGCGCACGGTGCCGGGAACTTCCCGGTGGAGATGCGGGCGTTGTTCAACCTGGCCATCGGGTGCTACGAGTCCGGTGACCTGGACGAGTGTCTGGCCTGGCTCGGCGACGGCGTGGACCGGGCCCGCCGCGCCGGTCTCCTCTCCTCGCCGTACGCGCTGGAGCTGCGTTACCTCCAGTCCCTGGTGCTCTACACCCTCGGCCGCTGGGACGAGTGCGCGCGGGCGGCCGCCGCCGACGCCGAACTGCTGCCGGTGGCGGGCGGGTTCGCGACGGGTCCCGCCCTGTACGTCGCCCTCGCCCGCGGCGAGCACGAGGCGGCCGTCAGCAGGGCCCGCGCACTGCTCGACCGGCCGTTCGACTGGATGGCGACGCTCGTCGCGAGCATCGTGCTGACCGACGCGGCCGCGCAGAGCGGCGACGCCGAGGAGTCCGTGCGGCGGCTGCACACCGCGGCGAAGGAGCTCACGGACGTCTCCGGCGCCGACCTGCCCCCCGTCGTGGTGCGGCTCGCCGCGCTCGCACTGTCGGGGGTCGCGGACGCGGCCGAGGAATCGCGCCGGTCAGGCGGGCCGGCGGCCGGCGCCCCCTGGGCGGACATCGCGACCGAGCTGGTGGAGCTGGCCAGGAGCACGGCGGCCCAGGGCGGAAAGGGTGCCGAGCAGGGGCCCGAGGGTCTGGCCTGGCTCGCCCGCGCCGAGGCGGAGTGGCTGCGCGCCCGCAGCGGTCCGGACGTGGCGGCCTGGGAGCGCGCCGTGACGGCGTTCGGCTACGGCGATCCGTACGAGCTGGCCCGGAGCAGACGGCGGCTCGCGGAAGCGCTCCTCGCGGCCGGCCGCCGCGAGGAGGCCGCGGAGCAGGCCCGCGCGGCCCGGGACACCGCCCTGAGCCTCGGTGCGGCGCCGCTGCGCGAGGCCCTGGACGCGCTCGTCCGGCGGGGCGGCCTCGCCGGGGCGCCGGCCGGCGAGGAGCGGATCGCCGCGCTGACCGCCCGGGAGAGCGATGTGCTGCGGCTGCTCGGCCGGGGGCGCACCAACCGCCAGATCGGCGAGGAGCTGTACATCAGCGGCAAGACGGCGAGCGTCCATGTCTCGAACATTCTCGCCAAGCTGGGCGCCGCGAGCCGCACCGAGGCCGTGGCCATCGCCTATCGCGAGGGCCTGATCGAGCCGGATACGACACCGTCCGTATGAGGTGCCGCCGGACGCGCGAGGGCCGGGACACCCTCGGGTGTCCCGGCCCTCTGCTGCCGTGTGAAAGGCCGTCGCGGGTGAACCTCAGACGAGGTTGACCGACCGCGCCGACGTCGCGCCGATCTCCTCGGAGAGCTCGGTGAGGACGGTCTGCGGCACCGTGTCGTCGACGGTGAGGACCGCGAGGGCCTCGCCGCCGACGGCCGCGCGGGCGACCTGCATGCCGGCGATGTTGATACCGGACTCGCCGAGGATGCGGCCGACGGTGCCGACGACACCGGGACGGTCCTCGTAGCTCAGCACGACCATGTGGTCGGCGAGCGCGAGGTCCACGTCGTACTCGCCGACGGCGACGATCTTCTGCAGGTGCTTCGGGCCGGCCAGCGTGCCGGAGACCGCGACCTCCTGGCCGTCGCTGAGCGTGCCGCGCACAGTGACCACGTTGCGGTGGTCGGGGGACTCCGAGCTCGTGGTCAGCCGCACCTCGACGCCGCGCTCCTGCGCGAACAGCGGGGCGTTGACGTAACTCACGGTCTCGTCGACGACGTCCTCGAACACGCCCTTGAGCGCGGAGAGTTCGAGCACCTTGACGTCGTGCTGGGTGATCTCGCCGTACACCTCGACGTCGAGGCGGACCGCGACCTCGCCCGCGAGGGCGGTGAAGATGCGGCCGAGCTTCTCGGCGAGCGGCAGACCGGGCTTGACGTCCTCGGCGATGACGCCGCCCTGGACGTTGACCGCGTCCGGCACGAGCTCACCGGCGAGGGCGAGGCGCACCGAGCGGGCCACGGAGATACCCGCCTTCTCCTGCGCCTCGTCCGTGGAGGCGCCGAGGTGCGGGGTGCAGACGACCTCGTCGAGCTCGAACAGCGGGGAGTCCGTGCAGGGCTCCTTCGCGTACACGTCGAGGCCGGCGCCGGCGACACGGCCCTCCTTGAGCGCCGAGTACAGCGCCTCCTCGTCGACGATCCCGCCGCGCGCGGCGTTGACGATGCGTACCGTCGGCTTGACCTTGTGCAGCGCCTCGTCACCGATGAGACCGAGGGTCTCGGGGGTCTTGGGCAGGTGCACGGTGATGAAGTCCGAGACCTCGAGCAGCTCGTCGAGGGTGAGGATCTTCACGCCCATCTGTGCGGCGCGCGCGGGCTGGATGTAGGGGTCGTAGGCCACGACCTTCATGCCGAAGGCGGACATGCGCTGCGCGACGAGCGCGCCGATACGGCCGAGGCCGACGACGCCGAGGGTCTTCTCGGCGAGCTCGACACCGGTGTACTTGCTGCGCTTCCACTCGCCGTTCTTCAGCGCCGTGTTGGCCTGCGGGATGTGGCGCGCGGTGGCGAGGAGGAGGCCGCAGGCCAGCTCCGCCGCGGTCACGATGTTGGAGGTGGGGGCGTTGACGACCATCACGCCGGCCTTGGTGGCGGCGGAGACGTCGACGTTGTCCAGGCCGACGCCGGCTCGTGCGACGACCTTCAGCTTCTTGGCGGCGGCGACGGCCTCGGCGTCGACCTTGGTGGCCGAGCGGATCAGAATGGCGTCGACGTCGGCGATGGCGGGCAGCAGCTCGGCGCGGTCCGCGCCGTTGCAGTGCCGGATCTCGAAGTCCGGGCCGAGGGCGTCTACGGTCGCGGGCGACAGCTCTTCAGCGATGAGTACGACAGGTTTCGAGCTCACGTGAGTCCTCACAAGTCCAATGCGGACGGCCGTCCCGACGGCCGCAGGCGGTGGAGGGTTTGTAGCGGCCCCGGGGCGTGCCTGCACTTCTTGGGGGTCGCTTGAGCCGCGTGGAAGACGCACGACGCTGTGGGCCTGACGCGTTGTTGATGTGGAGCAGTGTAGTGGCGCCGAACCGGTCGTCCTGCGCCTCCGCGGAAGGATCACCCGTCCGTGGCTGGACGGGATGTCCAACACCGCGGCCCCGGGGGTTACCCGGGGTTCGGCGAAGGGGCCGGAGCGTGCCGCCCCGGCCCCTTCCCACGGGGCTTACGCCTCGTCGTCGTTCACCCACGACATGAGCTTGCGCAGCTCCTTGCCGGTGGTCTCCAGGAGGTGGTTCTCGTCCTGGGTCTTGTACTCGTTGTACTTCTTCAGACCCGAGTGGTACTCGTCCATCCAGTTACGGGCGAACGTGCCGTCCTGGATCTCGGCGAGGATCTGCTTCATCTCGGCCTTGGTGGCGTCCGTGATGATGCGCGGGCCGGTGATGTAGTCGCCCCACTCGGCGGTCTCGGAGACCGACCAGCGCATCTTCTCCAGGCCGCCCTCGTACATGAGGTCGACGATGAGCTTCAGCTCGTGGAGGCACTCGAAGTACGCGATCTCCGGCTGGTAGCCGGCCTCGGTCAGCGTCTCGAAACCGGCCTTCACCAGCGCGGCGGTGCCACCGCAGAGGACGGCCTGCTCACCGAACAGGTCGGTCTCGGTCTCCTCGGTGAAGGTCGTCTTGATGACGCCGGCGCGGGTGCCGCCGATGGCCTTGGCGTACGAGAGGGTGAGCGCGAAGGCGTTGCCGGTCGCGTCCTGCTCGACGGCGGCGATGCAGGGAACGCCGCGGCCCTCCTCGTACTGGCGGCGCACGAGGTGGCCCGGGCCCTTGGGGGCGACCATGCAGACGTCGATGCCGGCCGGCGGCTTGATGAAGTCGAAGCGGATGTTCAGGCCGTGGCCGAAGAACAGCGCGTCGCCGTCGTTGAGGTTGTCCTTGATGGACTCCTCGTAGACCTGGGCCTGGATCGGGTCCGGCACCAGGATCATGATGACGTCGGCCTCGGCCGCGGCCTCCGACGGCGTCACCACGCGCAGGCCCTGCTCCTCGGCCTTCGCCTTGGACTTGGAGCCCTCGTGCAGACCGACGCGGACGTCGACACCCGAGTCGCGCAGCGACAGCGCGTGGGCGTGGCCCTGGCTGCCGTAGCCGATGACCGCGACCTTGCGGCCCTGGATGATGGACAGGTCGGCGTCGTCGTCGTAGAACAGCTCGGCCACTGGGGTTCTCCTTGTTATCCGGTATTTCCGGTGTTGCGTCCCACCGTACGGCGGGCGGGGGAATTGAAGTTCTCTGGTCTCGGTATACGGGCGGACCGGGTGTGCGGCCCGCCCGTGCACCGGCGTTTTCCTGACTTAGGCCGACCGGTCCAGCGCGCGGAGCGACCGATCGGTGATCGAACGCGCCCCGCGTCCGATCGCGATCGTGCCGGACTGGACCAGTTCCTTGATGCCGAACGGCTCCAGCATCTTGCGCATGGCCTCCAGCTTGTCGGCGCCGCCCGTGGCCTCGATGGTGACGGCCTCCGGGGAGACGTCGACGGTCTTGGCACGGAACAGCTGAACGATCTCCACGATCTGGGAGCGCGTCTCGTTGTCGGCGCGCACCTTCACCAGAACGAGTTCCCGCTGAACGGAGGAACCGGGCTCCAGCTCCACGATCTTCAGGACGTTGACGAGCTTGTTGAGCTGCTTGGTGACCTGTTCGAGCGGAAGTTCCTCGATCACGTTCACCACGATGGTGATGCGGGAGATCTCGGGATGCTCGGTGACACCGACCGCGAGCGAGTCGATGTTGAAGCCGCGCCGGGAGAACAGGGCGGTGATCCGGGCGAGGACACCGGGCTTGTTCTCGACGAGGACGGAGAGGGTGTGCTTGCTCATGGGTCTGACTCGGCTCTTTCTCTCAGTCGTCTTCGTTGTCGCCGAAGTCGGGGCGGACGTCCCGGGCGAACATGACCTCGTCGTTGGAGGTGCCGGCGGCGACCATCGGCCACACCATCGCGTCCTCGTGGACGATGAAGTCGACCACGACCGGACGGTCGTTGATCGAGTTCGCCTCCTCGATCACCTTGTCGAGGTCGTCCGGGGACTCGCAGCGGATGGCGTGGCAGCCCATCGCCTCCGACAGCTTGACGAAGTCGGGGACTCGGGTGCCGGCGCTCGGCTGCTTGCCGTCCGCGTCCGGGCCGCTGTGCAGCACGGTGTTGGAGTAGCGCTGGTTGTAGAAGAGGGTCTGCCACTGCCGGACCATCCCGAGGGCGCCGTTGTTGATGATGGCGACCTTGATCGGGATGTTGTTCAGGGCGCAGGTGGTGAGTTCCTGATTGGTCATCTGGAAGCAGCCGTCGCCGTCGACCGCCCAGACCGTGCGGTCCGGCTGTCCGGCCTTGGCACCCATCGCGGCCGGGACCGCGTAGCCCATCGTTCCGGCGCCGCCGGAGTTCAGCCAGGTCGAGGGCTGCTCGTACTGGATGTAGTGCGCGGCCCACATCTGGTGCTGGCCGACGCCCGCCGCGAAGATCGTGCCTTCGGGGGCGAGCTGTCCGATGCGCTCGATGACCTGCTGCGGGGAGAGCGAGCCGTCAGCGGGCTGCTCGTAGCCGAGCGGGTAGGTCTCGCGCCAGCGGTTGAGGTCCTTCCACCATGCGGTGTAGTCGCCGGTGATCCCCTCGGTGTGCTCCTTCTGGACCGCCTGGACCAGGTCGGCGATGACCTCGCGGGCGTCTCCGACGATCGGCACGTCGGCGGCGCGGTTCTTGCCGATCTCCGCCGGGTCGATGTCGGCGTGGACGATCTTGGCGAACGGGGCGAAGCTGTCCAGCTTGCCGGTGACGCGGTCGTCGAAGCGGGCTCCGAGGGCGACGATCAGGTCGGCCTTCTGCAGCGCGGTGACGGCGGTGACCGAACCGTGCATGCCCGGCATTCCCAAGTGCAGCGGGTGGCTGTCGGGGAATGCGCCGAGCGCCATCAGGGTGGTGGTGACGGGCGCTCCGGTGAGTTCCGCGAGGACCTTCAGCTCGGCGGTGGCGTGCGCCTTGAGGACGCCGCCTCCGACGTACAGCACGGGCCGCTTGGCCTGGGTGAGCAGCTTGGCGGCCTCGCGGATCTGCTTGGCGTGCGGCTTGGTCACCGGGCGGTAGCCGGGGAGGTCGCTCTGCGGCGGCCACGAGAACGTCGTCTGGGCCTGCAGCACGTCCTTCGGGATGTCGACGAGGACCGGGCCCGGGCGACCGGTCGAGGCGATGTGGAACGCCTCGGCGATCGCCTTCGGGATGTCCTCGGGCCTGGTGACCAGGAAGCTGTGCTTGGTGATCGGCATCGTGATGCCGACGATGTCCGCCTCCTGGAAGGCGTCCGTGCCGATCGCCTTGGTGACGACCTGGCCGGTGATGGCGACCAGCGGGACGGAGTCCATCATGGCGTCCGCGATCGGCGTCACGAGGTTCGTCGCACCCGGGCCCGACGTGGCCATGCAGACACCGACCCTGCCGGTGGCCTGGGCGTAACCGGTGGCCGCGTGACCCGCGCCCTGTTCATGACGGACGAGCACGTGGCGCAGTCGGCTCGAGTCCATCATCGGGTCGTACGCCGGAAGGATCGTCCCGCCGGGGATGCCGAATACGGTCTCGGCCCCGACCTCCTCGAGCGAGCGGATGAGGGACTTCGCACCCGTGACGTGTTCGGGGGCGGACTGCTGTCCTCCGGAACGGGGCCGCGGCTGCGGATGGTGGGCCCCGGTGGCCTGCTCGGTCATCGGCATTCTCTTCTCGATGCTGAGGGTTTTTGCGTCTTTTGTGCAATGTACGACTGGTGCCTGTGCAACAAAAAACCCCTCGTGCCGTGAGGCAAGCGAGGGGAGCGCGCCGGGTGCGGTCGCTGGGTGTCCCGGACCTTTCCGGTGATCACCTAGCTTCAGCCGACGCGCTTTCCAAGTACGAGAATTCGGGTGCGCATGGCATTGACCCTCCCCCCGGCACGCACCGACTGTCAAGTGGGTGGGACGGGAGTCTCATTATGTGAGCGGAGGGCCGTTCCACCCCCCAGAACAGCGGGCACTGCACTCGTATACGCCCCTGCGCCGCCGCCCGCGAACGCAGGCTCGGCGGGTCCATTGGGCACCGGATAGTGGCCGGAAGAGAGCGCTCTGCGCAGCCGGTACTCGTCCAGCGGACCGGAGAACGCCATGCCCTGCCCATGGGTGCAGCCCATCGCGCGGAGGGCGACGACCTGCTCCGGAAGATCCACCCCGTCGGCCACGGACTGCAGCCCCAGATCGCCGGCGATCCGCAGCAGCCCACTGGTGATCTTGTGCAGCCGGGCGGACTCGACGACTCCCTCGACCAGACTCCTGTCGAGCCGCAGTACGTCGACGGGGAGCCGCCTGAGCGCCGTGATCGCCGCGTAGCCGCTGCCGAAGCCGTCCAGGGCGATCCGCACGCCGAGCCTCCTGAGCGCGTTCAGCCGGCGCTCCAGCTCGTCCAGGGGGACCCGGGGATCGGTGTCGGACAGCTCGACGATCAGGCCGCCCGAGGCGAGCCCGTGCCGGGTGAGCAGGGACTCCACGGAGCCCAGCGGCATCGAGCGGTCCAGCAGGCGCCGGGCGGTCATCCGGACCGCGACCGGCACCGCGACGCCCGCGGCGGTGCGCTCGGCGGCCTGCTCGACGGCCTCGTCGAGCATCCAGCGACCCAGTTCGGCGGTCCTTTCGCTGTCCTCGGCGACCCGCAGGAACTCGGCGGGCGTGAAAAGCACCCCTTGGGAGGAGCGCCAGCGCGCCTGCGCGGTGACCGACGCGATCCGGCCGTTCTCCAGCGACACCACGGGCTGGTGCAGCAGGGCGAACTCACCGTCCTGGAGCGCGGAGCGCAGCCGGGTCGCCAGCTCCGCCTTGCGGACCACGTCCTGCTGCATCTGGGGCGCGTACAGCTCGACGCGGCCCTTTCCGGCCGCCTTCGCTCGGTACATGGCGAGGTCGGCGTTGCGCAGCAGCTCCCCGGCGCCCAGGCCGGGTTCGGCGAAGCCGACGCCGATGGACGCGGCGACCCGGACATCGTTGCCGTCGATGCAGTAGGGCTGGGAGAGCCGGATCCGCAGACGGTCGGCGAGTTCCAGTATCTGCTGCTCACGGGCGGTGCGGTCGCGGCCTCCGTCACCGACGATGAGGGCCGCGAACTCGTCCCCGCCCAGCCGCGCGGCGGTGTCGCCCTGCCGGACGGAGTCCTGGAGTCTGCGGGCGGCCTGGACGAGCAGCTCGTCGCCGGCCTGGTGTCCGATCGTGTCGTTGACGGCCTTGAAGCCGTCGAGGTCGATGAAGAGGACGGCGGTGCCCCGGTCGGAGGAGCGGCGCCCCGACAGGGCCTGCTGGACGCGCCGGGTGAACAGCGCGCGGTTGGGCAGGTCGGTGAGCGGGTCGTGCTCGGCGTTGTGCTGCAGCTGCGCCTGGAGCCGCACGCGTTCGGTGACGTCACGGCTGTTGAAGATGAGGCCGCCGTGGTGCCGGTTGACGGTGGACTCCACGTTGAGCCAGCCGCCGTCACCGGACCGGAACCGGCACTCGATCCGGGTGGTGGGCTCCTCGGCGTGGCTGGCCGCGAGGAAGCGCCGTACTTCGTGGACCACGCAGCCGAGGTCCTCGGGGTGGATGAGGGAGGCGAGCTCGGAGCCGACGAGTTCCTCGGCGTCACGGCCGTAGACACCGGCGGCGGCCGGGCTGACGTATCTCAGGATGCCGTTCGGCGCGGCGATCATGATGACGTCGCTGGAGCCCTGCACCAGGGAGCGGAAGTGGTTCTCCTTCTGGGCCAGCTCCTGGGTGAGGGTGATGTTGTCGAGCAGCATGATGCCCTGGCGGACCACGAGGGCGAGGACGACGAGTCCGGCGGTGACGAGCACCACGCGGTCCACCCGGCGGCCGTTCAGGATGTTGTAGAGGATCCCCAGCGTGCAGACGGCGGCGGCCAGATAGGGCGTCAGCGCGGCCAGCGATCCGGTGATCGGACGCGTCGCCGGGTAGCGGCTCTGTCCCGGGCCCTGCGGGTTCGGGTGCGCGGGTCCGCCCTGCTGCCGCTCGTACGGATCTTCCGGCTCCCTGTGCTGCCCCTGGTGTTCGTGGGACCCGGGGCCCTCCTGCGAGGCCGGCGGTGATCCGTAGGGCGGGTGGGTCCCCTGGGGTCCGTGCGGAGCATGGCTTCCCGGGGGTCCGTGCTGGCCTTCCCTGCGCTGTCCCGGGATGCGCTCGTGCACCACGCGCGCGTGCTCCTCCGCGCCCTGCCCGTCCGGCCCGCGCCGGTCCGGGCTGTGCCGGTCGGGTCCGTACCGGTCCGGTCCATGTTCGTCGGTGTCGTGCTCGTCGGTGTCGTTCCCGTGCCGGGTGACGACCCAGGGGGCGTACGCGAGGAGCAGGGAGCCGGCGAACCATCCCGCGTCGAGGAGCTGACCCGAGTGGTAGCTGTTGTGCAGGAGGGGCGAGGTGAACAGGGCGTCGCACATCACGGTCAGCGCGAGCGCCCCGATCGCCGTGTTCACCGCCGACCGGTTCACCGAGGAGCGCCTGAAGTGCAGCGCGAGAACCATGCTGACCAGCGCGATGTCCAGCAGTGGGTACGCGAGCGACAACGCGGTGTGCGCGACGCTCGGCCCGTCGAACTTCGCGGCCTGGGCGAGCGCCAGACTCCAGGACAGGGTGAGCAGTGATCCGCCGATCAGCCAGGCGTCCAGCGCGAGGCACACCCAGCCCGCCTTGGTGACGGGCCGCTTGGCGAGCACCAGCAGTCCGACGATGGCGGGCGGCGCGAAGCAGAGGAAGAAGAGATCGGCGTAGCTCGGGGTGGGAACGGGGCGGTCGAGGACGACCTCGTACCACCCCCAGACCAGGTTCCCGAGTGAGGCCATCGCCGAGGAGAGCGCGAACAGCAGCCACGCGGGTCGAAAACGGCTGCGACGGCTGCGGGCGTAGAGGAAGCAGGAGACCGCCGCGGTGGCCGCCGCGACGCTCAGTCCGAAGTCGCCCATGATCAGGGCGAGACTCGTGGAACCCCAGCCGAGCGCGGAACCGACGGCGTATCCCGCACACAGCAGGGCCAGCACGAGTTGCGGGAACAGGCCCGTCCCGCCGTCGAAGACCGTCCGACGGGTCAGCAGCGCCCCGGGGGAGCTCACCGGGCCCACCCGGTCCGTGCGCCGGGGTCCACCTGGTCCCGGTGTGCCGGGTGCGCGTGCCTCCGGCGGCCTCCGTGCCTGCGGTGGTGATGGCCGCCGTGACCGCGGCTGTGCGTGGCCGCGCGCCAGGGTCGTCGGCGGCGGCCCCGCCGCGTCGGATCGTTGGTCCATAGGCCGTGCATCGCCCGTCGCCCCCCTCGCAGTCTCATGTCCGTCCCCGGCGCCGAACGGTGCGCGGCGCAGCCCCTGTCGGGACGATACACCAGTCTCGTCACTCAGGGACATAGTTCCTCTACGCTCCGTAACGACCAGGGGCTATGCCGGCACCGCCCGCATTCGGGGAACTGCGGAGGGTGCCCGAAGCGGACCGCGAGCGGACGCGTGGTCGCTCAGGTGCCGGTGGTAAGGACCACGTTGCGCAGCGGCTCCCGGTTCACGAAGAGGGTGAGCTGATCCGCCAGCAGCCGCTTGGCGCGCGGCCAGAAAGCCGAGGTGGGCCCGCCGACGTGGGGGCTGATGAGAACGCCGGGCGCATGCCACAACGGGTGCCCCGGGGGCAGCGGTTCGGGGTCGGTGACGTCGAGGGCCGCGGTGACGCGCCCGCTCTCCAGCTCCTTGAGCAGCGCCGAGGTGTCGACAACGGGGCCGCGGGCCACGTTCACGAGGAGCGCGCCGTCCTTCATCCGGGACAGGAAGTCGGCGTTCACCAGGCCATGGGTGGCGTCGGTGAGGGGCGTGGACAGGACGACGATGTCGAATTCGGGGAGCAGGGAGGGCAGTTCGGTGAGGGGGCGCACGGGACCGCGCGCCGTGGCACGGGAGGAGCGTGCGACGCGCGCGACCCGCGCGAGCTCGAACGGCACGAGCCTGTCCTCGATGGCGGACCCGATCGACCCGTACCCCACGATGAGGACGGACTTGTCGGCCAGCGAGGGACGGAAGCCCGTGCGCCACTCCTGTGCGTCCTGGCCCCGCACGAAGTCGGGGACGCCGCGCAGCGAGGCGAGGATCAGGGTGAGGGTGAGCTCCGCCGTGCTCGCCTCGTGCACTCCGCGCGCGTTGCACAACACCACGCCGGGAGGAAGGGACTTGAGGCTCGGCAGGACGTGGTCGACGCCGGCGGAGAGTGTCTGCACGACCCGGACCGACGTCATTTCGGACATCGGCCGCCGCGAGACGGCGGGCGCCTTCATATAGGGCACCACATAGAACACGCAGTCGCCCGGATCCGCGGGAAACTCCTGGCCGCCGTCCCAGAAGCGGTAGCTGAGGCCTTCGGGGAGTCCGTCGATCTCGTCGGCGCGAAAAGGAAGCCAGACATCGGAAGTCATGGTCAGGAGGTTATGCCAGGCGCCCATGCGCGCAGAGGTTAGGTTGGGGGCCAATCGAGGGAGGATCACGGCCAGGTGGAGCGCAGAACGATCGGGGCCGCGGCGCTCGATGTGGGGGCGGTCGGGCTCGGATGCATGCCGATGAGCTGGGCCTACACCGGGTCGCGACAGCGCGGCGAGGAGTCGCTGCGCGCGGTGAACACGGCGCTCGACCGGGGTTCGACGCTGCTCGACACGGCCGACATGTACGGCCCCTTCACCAATGAACTGCTCGTCGGGCGCGTGCTCAAGGAGCGGCGCTCCGAGGCCTTCGTCTCGACCAAGGTCGGCCTGCTGGTGGGTGATCAGCACCTCGTGGCCAACGGCCGCCCCGGCTATGTGAAGCGGGCGTGCGACGCGTCGCTGCGCCGGCTCCAGACGGACGTGATCGATCTCTATCAACTGCACCGCGCCGACCCGGAAGTGCCGGTCGAGGAGACCTGGGGCGCGATGGCCGAGCTCGTCTCGGCCGGAAAGGTGCGCTCGCTCGGGCTGTGCGCGGTGGGTGCCCGGTCCGCCCGACGAGCGGGGGCGCGGCTGCACGACGGAACGATCCGCCAGCTTGAGCGGGTGCAGCAGGTCTTCCCGGTGAGCACGGTGCAGGCCGAGCTGTCGGTGTGGTCGACGGAGGCGCTGGACGCGCTGCTGCCGTGGTGTGCGGCGCGCGGGGTCGGGTTCCTCGCCGCGATGCCGCTCGGCAACGGCTTCCTGACCGGCACGCTGACCCCCGGCGAGGGCTTCGAGCCCGACGACCTGCGGGCCCGGCATCCCCGCTTCACCGCCGAGATGATGGCCGCGAACCAGCCCATCGTCGTCGGTCTGAGGCGCGTCGCGCGACGGCACGGGGGCGGCGGCCCTCCCGTCACGCCGGCCCAGGTGGCGCTTGCGTGGGTCCTGGCCCAGGGTCCGCACGTGGTCCCGGTGCCGGGGGCCAAACAGGAGCGCTGGGTCACGGAGAACGCGGGGGCGGCCGGGCTGCGGCTGACGGCGGAGGATCTCGCCGAGGTGGCGGGGCTGCCGGGGGCGCTGGGATCCTGGGACTGAGCGGCGCTTCGTATCCCGGCACGGATTGCCTGTCCGTGATCGGGAACCCGTGGAACGCGAGCGGTGTATGAACAGGGGGACCGCCGCGTCGAAGGGACACTGATGGTGCAAGTTCGAGCAGTGACAGTCGTGTTGGCCACGACCGCGCTTCTGGTGACGGCCGGCTGTTCGTCCGGCGGCGGAGGGGGCTCGGCCGGTCCGAGCACGCTCCCGGGCATCGGGAGTACGGCGCCGACGTCGTCGCCCTCACGGAGCGCCACCCCCGAGGAGACACCGCCCGCGAAGGGCTCGGTGAAGGTACTGCGCACCGTCACCGAGGATCTCAACAGTCCCTGGGGCCTCGCGCCGCTGCCCGGAGGCGGTCTGCTGGTGTCCTCGCGGGACAAGGGGACGATCACCCGGATCGACGAGAAGACCGGCGGGAAGACCCTGCTGGGCGAGGTGCCCGGGGTGGCCCCGGCCGGCGAGGGGGGCCTCCTGGGGATCGCGCTCTCCCCCGACTTCGCCGCCGACCACACCATCTACGCGTACATGACCACCGCCTCCGACAATCGCATCGTCCGTGTGCTGTACGACGAGAAGAAGCCGTCCGGCGAGCAACTGGGCGCACCGGACACGATCTTCAAGGGCATTCCCAAGGGCGTGATCCACAACGGCGGCAGGATCGCGTTCGGTCCGGACAAGATGCTGTACGCGGGCACGGGCGAGACCGGTGACCGGGGCCTGGCCCAGGACAAGAAGTCGCTCGGCGGGAAGATCCTGCGGATGACGCCGGACGGCGAGCCGGCGCCGGGCAATCCGTTCCCCGACTCGCCCGTGTACTCGTACGGGCACCGCAACGTCCAGGGTCTCGCCTGGGACGACAAACAGCGGCTGTGGGCCTCGGAGTTCGGCCAGGACACCTGGGACGAGCTGAACCAGATCAAGCCGGGCGACAACTACGGCTGGCCGGTGGTCGAAGGCATCGGCCACAACAGCGAGTACCACGACCCGATCGTCCAGTGGCACACCGACGAGGCCTCCCCGAGCGGGATCGCCTACGCCGGGGGGTCCATATGGATGGCGGCTCTGAAGGGCCAACGCCTGTGGCGCATCCCGTTGAACGGCACCAAGGCGTCCGCGGCACCCGAGGCCTTCCTGAAGGGCACGTACGGCCGTCTCCGCACGGTGGTCTCCGCGGGCGGCGACAGACTCTGGCTGACCACGAGCGAGACCGACGGCCGCGGCACCCCGGTGAAGGGCGACGACCGGATCCTGGAGCTGCAGGTGACATAGTGCTGGATTCCTCTTTGACTGGGTATATGTCCTGGTGGCGGGGTAGTTGATGGTGCTCGGGGGCGGGTGCTGGGCGATGGTTTTATGGGCACGACCGGAGCGTGATGAGGACGAGCGGGCCGTCGTTCGCAGGTTGTCGCGGGCACGGAAGGCTCCTCGGGATGTGGTGATGCGGGCCCGGATGATCGAGCTGAGCTGGTCGGGGCTGCGGGTCCCTGCGATCGCCGTGGAGCTGGACTGCAGCCAGAAAACGGTCCGCTGCTGGCTGCACCGCTTCAACCGCCTGGGCCTGCAGGGACTGGATGATCTGGGCGGGCAGGGCCGCAAGCGACGGATCACCGAGCAGGAACGATCCCGGATCATCTCCCTGGTCAAGACCGTGCCGCCGGGACGACTGCGGTGGGAGCCCGTCGGGGAACTGTGGGCCTTCGACGAGTCCGGACCGCCCGAGTGGACGCTGGATTCCCTGGCCGCAGCAGCACGGGCCGAAGGAATCGAGGTGGGCCGCTCACAGGTCCGCCGGATCCTTCTCGCCGAGGGTGTCCGCTGGCGCCGCACCCGGTCCTGGATGCGATCGAAGGACCCGGACTTCGTCCCAAAAGGACACGGATCATCGGCCTCTACACCCAGCCGCCCGACGGTGCGACGGTGATCTGCGCCGACGAGCTGGGACCGGTGATCCCCCGAACCTTCCCGCCCGCACCCGCCTGGTCACCCGACGGGCACCGGATCAAAGCGGAACTCGACTACAGCCGCGGACCGGAGAAAACCTGGGTCTACGGCGGTCTACGGCCGGCCGACGGCCAGGCCCTGACCATGACCGCGTCCTCCCGCAACAGCATCTTCTACCAGCAGTTCCTGCAACAGGTCGAGGACGCCAACCCGGACAGGGAGATCTGGATCGTCACCGACAACCTGTCCAGCCACAACAGCCTGTCCACCCGGACCTGGCTCGAGGACCATCCCCGCATCCACCACGCATTCATCCCCGTCGGCGCATGCTGGCTCAACCTCCAAGAAGGCTGGTGGCGCATCTTCCGCAAAGCCGCCCTCGCCGGCCGCTCCTTCGCCAACCCCGACGACATCGCCCACGCCACAACCCTCGCAACCAACCAGCTCAACTCCCGTGCGAACCCCTGGATCTGGGGCCGAACCGCACCGCCAACCCGCTCCCTACGACGCCGATACGTGTACCTCGTTTGAGGAATCCAGCAATAGGCGCGCGGCACGGCTACGGGGCTTGCGTCGACTCAGAATCGGGTGCGGACTCGGGCGCCGGCTCGGGCTCCCGCCCCGATGCGGACTCGGGCTCCGGGTCCGGGTCCGGGTCCCGCTCCGATACGGACTCCGGCGCCGGGTTCGGCACCGGGACCTTGACCGTTTCAGGATCCGACCGGCTTTCGGGCCGGTCCCCGGGGCGGGGCTCGGGTCGAGGCTCGGGGCGGGGCTGCCGGTCCTGTCGTGGCACCCGTACGACCACCTTGCCCGAGGTCAGGTCGATCGGGCCGCGGCCCGGGTCGCCGTCGTTCAGGTCGACGCGGCTCAGTTCCAGCCGCTTGCGTTCGTCGTCGGTGTGCTTGCGGCCCGGTGCGAAGAGCTCCTCGAACATGTTGAACACGGCGCCTCCCTCGGCCCGGATCCCTCGCAGCGTAGCCCTCAGCCCGCCGCCCGCGCGGCCGGGGTCTCCGGCGGGAACAGCCGGAGTCTGTGGGCCAGTGCCGCCGCCTCTCCCCGTCCTGAGACGTCCAGCTTGGCCAGAATGTTCGAGACGTGGACGCTGGCCGTCTTCGGGGAGATGAAGAGTTCCTCGGCGATCTGGCGGTTGCTGCGGCCGACGGCGACAAGGCGCAGGACGTCGCACTCGCGGCTGGTGAGGCCGAGTGCGGCCGCGGGGTCGGCGGGAGCGGTCCGGCACCGTTCGGGGGCGTGCTCCAGGGTGAGGCGGGCGCGCTGGGCGAGCAGGGCGACGGCGTCGGCGAGCGGGCGGGCGCCGAGGTGGTCGGCGGCGGCGCGGGACAGCCGCAGGAGTTCCGTGGCCCGGGCGCGCTCGTCGTCGTCCGCACCGGTGAGCAGCAGGGCCTCGGCGAGGCGGAGACGGACCCGGGCGAGGTCGTAGGGGCGCTCCAGGGTTTCGAGCGCCTCGACCACCTCGAACCACTGGTCCGGGCTGCTCACGCCGTCGGCCCGCCGGAGTTCGGCGCGGAGCCATTCGGCGTGGGCGAGCCAGACGGGCGCTCCGGTGGCCAGCGTCTTCGCGGCCGTGCGGATGCGTTCCAGGGTCGGGGCCCGGCCGGGTTCGGCGACGGGCAGACCGCGGGCGTCGGCCTCCGCGCCGGCGGCGGCCAGCAGCAGCGGCCAGGCGTAGCGCTGGGTGCCGGGTGGGAAGCCCGCTTCCAGGGCCTGCTCCAGGGTGCCGCGGGCGTCGAGGAAGCGGCCCTCGCCGGCGGCGATGCCGATGCTGGTGCCCAGCAGCGGCAGGGAATGCTGGGGCATCGGGTCGTGGGTGCCGAAGTGGCCGCGGGCGGCGGCCAGTTGACGGCCCGCCTCGATGAGGTCGCCGCGGGCCAGGGCGACGGGCGCGAGGCGGGACGCCCCCACACCGGAGGCCTTGCCGCCGAGTCCGATGGCCAGGGCGCTGCGGGCGGCTTCGGCGGCCTCGTCCCAGCGGCCGAGCGCGAACAGCGATTCCGACAGATTTCCCCAGACCCAGGCCTGGGTGTCCAACAGGCCGTTCCTGCAAGCGAGTTCGATGCCCTCGTTCAGGATCGCGACGGCCTCGCGGGAGCGGCCGACCGATTCCAGGTGGGAGGGCAGGTTGATGTGCAGACGGCCCACGACATAGGCGGCGCCCTGTCGGTTCGCCCGCTCCCTGACCCGGTACATCTCCGCGAGTCCGGCCTCGACCTGCCCCGCGTCGACCATCAGGCCGCCGAGGGTGAGCCGGGCGTTCAGCTCCGTGTCCCGGGCGCCCACCATGTGCGCGTACTCCACGGCGCGTTCGGCCGCGGAGAGGGCGCCGTGGCCCGGTTGGTGGACCATGCACCAGGCGGCGACCATGGACAGGACCTCGGCGTGCACCTGGGAGGGCGGGAGGCCGCGCACCAGGTCCTGGGCGGTGGCGAGTTCCTTCCAGCCGTCGCCGCGGACCTGCGCCTGGACGAGCCGGGAGCGCTGGATCCAGAACCAGGCGGCGCGCAGCGGGTCGCCCTCGTCCTCCAGGAGGTGCAGCGCCCGCTTGGTCGTCTTCAGGGCGCGCTCGCGCTCCCCGCACAGCCGGCCGGCGACGGCGGCCTCGGCCATCAGGTCGAGGTAGCGCAGCGGTGTGGTCGCGGGGTGGTGGCCGCCGGGGGGCGCCCCGAGCCCTTCGGACAGCGGGGGAGGATATGCCTCCACGTAGTCGATGGGGCGCAGTTCGGCCCGTACGGCGTCGGGGACCGCCTCCCACAGCTCCATCGCCCGCTCCAGGAGCCGCAGTTGCTCGGAGTGGGCGTGTCGGCGGCGGGCTTCCACCGAGGCGTCGAGGACGGCGGGCAGGGCCTTCGCGGCGTCGTGGGCGTGGTACCAGTAGCTGGCCAGGCGGGTCACGCGCTCGTCGGCCGGTACGAGTGCCGGGTCGGCCTCCAGGGCCTCGGCGTAGCGGCGGTTGAAGCGGGAGCGCTCGCCGGGGAGCAGGTCGTCGCTGACGGCCTCGCGGACCAGCGAGTGGCGGAAGCGGTAGCCGTCGCCGCCGGGAGCGGCGATCAGGATGTTGGCGCCGACGCAGGCGCGCAGGGCCTCGATGAGGTCGTCCTCGGCGAGCCGTGCCACGGCGGCGAGCAGGGGGTACTCGACGGTGCTGCCGCCCTCGGCGACGATCCGGGCGACCCGCTGGGCGCTCTCCGGCAGCCCTTCGACGCGGACGAGGAGCAGGTCGCGCAGGGTGTCCGTGAGGCCCGTAGGACAGCCTTCGTGGGCGGCGACGGCGAGTTCCTCGACGAAGAACGCGTTGCCGTCGGAGCGGGCGAAGATCTCGTCGGCCTGGGCCGTGTCGGGTTCGCGGGCGAGGATTCCGGCGATCTGACGGCCGACCTCGGCGCGGCTGAAGCGGCCCAGCTCGATGCGCCGGACCGTACGGAGGCGGTCGAGTTCGGCGAGCAGGGGGCGCAGCGGGTGGCGGCGGTGGATGTCGTCGGCGCGGTAGGTGGCGATCACGACGAGGCGGCCGCTGCGCAGTGTGCGGAACAGGTAGGCGAGGAGATGGCGGGTGGAGGCGTCGGCCCAGTGCAGGTCCTCGAGGACGACGACGACCGTGCGGTCCGCGGCGACCCGCTCCAGAAGGCGGGCGGTGAGCTCGAAGAGGCGGGCCATGCCGTCCTCCTCGTACTGCCGTCCCCGGGTCGTCTGCGCGAGTTCGGGGAGCAGACGGGCGAGTTCCTCCTCCTGTCCGGCCGCGGCGGCGGCGAGCTCGTCGGGCAGGGTGCGGCGCAGGGCGCGCAGGGCGGTGGAGAACGGGGCGAAGGGGAGGCCGTCGGCGCCGATCTCCACGCAGCCGCCGCAGGCGACGACGGCACCCTCGCGGGCGGCGGCGGTGGCGAACTCCTCCAGGAAACGGGTCTTCCCGACGCCGGCCTCGCCGCCGAGCAGCAACGCCTGCGGCTCGCCCGCGGCGGCGCGGGCGAGCGCTTCGTTCAACACTCCCATTTCGTCGGCGCGTCCGACGAACACCGGGCTGACGGACCTGGTCTCCACGGGCCCGAGCATGGCACAGGGGTCCGACAGTGCGGCAGCGGTTATCGGGACGGCGGCGGGTGTCCCGCCCGTCGGCCGGCCGTCGCCCGGCGGGAGACGGCCGGACGGCGGGCGGCCGCCTTCCCGCACACCCCGCGGACGGCCGGGTGCCCCGGGTCTGCCCGCGGGCACCGCGGCACTCATACGGTGCGGACGAACCGGTGCCGACGAGGACGGTCGCTATGGGACTGCTCCTCCTCGGCGCCCTGTGCGGACCGGTGGGCGGCCGCGCGGCGGGCGGCCCGGCGGACGCTCACGGCCTCCTTGGCGAGCCGGTAGGTCTGGGCCTTGCGGATCAGTTCCGCGGACCGGATCTGCTGGAGCTCGTACTCGAACATCTCGTACCCCTCGTGAAGAGTCGGTTTCGGCCTCGCTTGTTCGCGATGCCTCAACCTTCGGCTCCGAGGGGGGTGCGCCACATCGGGAGAGTTCCGCATCTTGGGAACGCGAAGGGCCTTAGGGCGGCGGTCGGTTTCCCGCGCCGGCCCTAAGGCCCCTCAGAGTGGTCGGGACTCAGCCCGCGGAGGGCAGTCCGAGGATGAGGTCGGAGTACTTGGCGACCGCGAGCACCAGTCCGACGACGCCGAGCGAGACGCCCGCCCAGGCGACGGACTTGATCCAGGCGGCCTGCGGCTTGCCGGGGGCGCCGAACGCGGGCCGGACCAGCACGACGACTCCGACGATCAGGGCGGCCAGCGCGAAGAGGCCGCCGATCAGCGCGGTGGTCTTCCAGGCATCGCCGTAGACGGCCTTGACCTGCGCGGCGACGCTGGCGGTCGACGAGGTCCCGAGCTGGCCGACCAGGGTCTCGCGGGCCGCGGCCACGGTGGCGACCCAGCTTCCGGTCAGCGACACCACGCCGAGTCCGGCGGACACCACGGCGGCGGCACCCTGGCCGACACCGGCGTCCCGTCCCGCGTCGGCGGAGTCGTCGCCGGCCACGAGGTCCTCGACCGTCCCGTAGGCCTCGTCGGCCTCGTCCTGCTCCTCGACGTCGGCCGCGGCCTCGTTCCCGTCGTCCGTGGACGCCTCGGCCCGGTCGGTCTCGGTGACGTCCACCGTCTGCTCGTCGCGCTTCGCCTCGGTGCCGGTCTCGGCCCCGGCTTCGTCAACTGTCTTGGTTCCCATGGAGCGCACGGTACGGACGCTGTCTGAGAAGTTCCTTAACGTTCTCTGTGAGCGCCGTCCGAGCGGGCGGCACGCCACGCGGGCGCGAGCACGGACCACACTTCGAGGTCGTGCCGGACCCCGCCGTGGGAGTGCTTCTCCCGGAGCACGCCGTCCCGGCCCATGCCGAGCCGCCGGGCCACGTTCAGGCTCGGGACGTTGCCCGCGGCGGCGACCCACTCCACGCGGTGGATCCCGCGCTCCTCGACCGCCCAGTCGATGAGGATCCGCATCGCCCGGGTGACCAGACCGCGCCCGGAGGCGGCGGGTTCCAGCCAGCAGCCGACCTCGCAGTTGCCCCGTTCCGCGTCGAAGTTCAGGAAGAGGACCCCGCCCACGAGCTTCCCCTCCAGCCACAGGCCGTGCAGGGACCCGGTACCGGCGGCGCGCATGTCGGCGTACCTCTGGAGGTGCGCCCGCGCCGACGGCACGTCCGTGGACGTGGACCCGAAGGGGATGAACCGCCCGATGAACTCGCGCCCCCGGTCCAGGTGGGCCAGGAACTCCTCGGCGTGCCACGGCTCCAGGGGACGCAGTTCCGCTCCGTCGTCACCCAGGGATATCGCGTACATCCCGCGACCGCTCCTTCGTCAGTACGTCCGTCACCTCGGCGTCCGCCGCGGCGCGGCCCAGTACGTCCGCCGCCTCGGCGTCCGTGGCCTCGGCCAGCCTCTCATGCGCGGCACGGCACTCGGGCGGCTCGATGCTGAGTCGCGGCAGCCGCCGGTCGAGCCAGCGCGGCAGCCACCAGTTGGCGTCGCCGAGCAGGTGCATGAGGGCGGGGACGAGGAGCGTCCGCAGGATGAAGGCGTCCAGGGCGACGGCGGCGGCGAGGGCGATGCCGAACATCGCGATGACGCGGTCCCCGCTGAGCACGAAGGCGAGGAAGACCGAGATCATGATGACGGCCGCGGAGTTGATCACCCGGCTGGTCTCGGCGAGGCCGACCCGGACGGCGCGCCGGTTGTCACCGGTCTCCAGCCACTCCTCGTACATTCGGCTGACCAGGAAGACCTGGTAGTCCATGGAGAGCCCGAAGAGCACCGACACCATGATCACGGGCAGGAACGGCTCGATGGGACCGGCGGCGCCGAGGCCGAGCAGTTCGCTCCCCCAGCCCCACTGGAAGATCGCGACGACGACTCCGAAGGCGGCGGCGACGGCGGCGATGTTCATCGCCGCGGCCTTGAGGGGGATGCCGATCGACCGGAACGCGAGCAGCAGCAGCACGCAGCCGAGGCTGATCACGACGCCGACGAAGAGCGGGAGCTTGCCGACGATGACGTCCGCGAAGTCGTCGTAGCTCGCCGTCACACCGCCGACCTGGACGTCGAGGTGGGTGCCCGACTCGGCGCGCGGCAGGACGTCGGTGCGCAGTCGGTCGACGAGATCGCTGGTCTTCTGGGACTGCGGCGCGGAGGCCGGGACGACGGTGAGGAAGGCGGTGTCGCCGGTGCCGTTGTACGTCACCGGGGTCGCCGAGGCGACTCCCTCGGTGGCCCGCAACGTGGTGTCCAGGTTGTCCAGGGCGAGCCTGTCCTCGGCGCCGCCGACCTTGGTGACGAGGGTCAGGGGGCCGTTCACGCCGGGGCCGAAGCCGTGCCCGATGAGGTCGTACGCCTGCCGGGTGGTCGTCGTCCTCGGGTCGTTGCCCTGGTCGGACGTGCCCAGGTGGAGGGAGAACGTGGGGAGGGCGAGCAGGGCCATCACGACGACGGCCACGGCACCGAGCAGCTTGGGGTGGCGCTCCACGAAGGCGGACCAGCGGGCGGCGAACCCGGTGGCCATTTCCGGCTCGGGCCCGTGCTCCTCCAGGCGTCGCCGTTCGCGGCGGCTGAGCGCGCGGGGGCCGATGAAGGAGAGCAGCGCGGGCAGCAGGGTGACGGAGGCCGCGACGGTGAGGACGACGGTCAGGGAGGCGGCGACCGCGACGCCGTTGAGGAAGCTGAGCCGCAGGATGAGCATGCCGAGCAGGGCGATGCAGACGGTGGCGCCGGCGAAGACGACCGCGCGTCCGGTGGTGGCGACGGCGTTCTGCGCCGCCTCGGCCACCGGTAGCCCGCGTTTGAGGCCGCGCCGGTGTCTGGTCACGATGAACAGCGCGTAGTCGATACCGACCCCGAGGCCCACCAGCATGCCGAGCATGGGGGCGAAGTCGGCGACGGTCATGGCGTGGCCGAGGAGCACGATGCCGAAGTACGCCGTGCCCACGCCGACCAGGGCGGTGGCGATGGGCAGCATGGAGGCGGCGAGCGAGCCGAACGCGAGGAAGAGGACCACGGCGGCGACGGCCACACCGACGATCTCGGCGAGGTGCCCGCCGGACGGTTTGGTGAGGGCGATGGCGGTGCCGCCCAGCTCGACGTCGAGTCCCTTGCTCTCGGCGGCCTTCGCGGCGCCGACGACGGCCTGGACCTCGCCCTTGTCGAGGTTCTCGGCCCGGTCGGCGAAGGTGATGGTCGCGTACGCCGTCCGGCCGTCCGAGCTGATCCGGCCGTCGGGGTTGCTCCGTCCCGATCCCTGGTGCGCGTACGGGCTGTCGACGGAGGCCACTCCGGGGAGCTTCTCGATCTTGTCCAGGGCGCGGGTGATCGACTGTTCGACACCGGCGGAGCGCACGGTGCCGGAGTCGGTGTGCCAGACGACGGTGTCGCTGTCGCCGCCGAGGCCGGGGAAGCCGGTTTTCAGGAGCTGCGTCGCGTGGCCCGATTCGGTGCCGGGGACCTCGTAGTCGTTCGAGTACGCGGAACCCGTGACGGCAGCGGCGGCGGTCACACCGCCGAAAGCCAGTAGCCAGAGCAGAACGGCGACGAGGCGATGCTGGACACACCAACGTGCTAGGGCTGCCACGAACGAGCTCCCAGGGGGATTTATGGATCTTTACCGGGAACTGCCCGCAAAGAACACATGACTAATGCGTCATCACTCTTACAGCCGGAAGTGATCCTTTGTCGCATTCGTGGGCTTCCTCACAGGACTGCGACGCAGGTCACAGGACATTCCCGGTGACTCTGCAGCCCCACTCGCCGTCGCTCAGTCGAGCTGGTCACCCACGGCCATGACCATCACACCGGCGATCATCAGCCACAGAGCCCGCCGGGTACGGCCCTTGGCCCCGAGCGCCGAGGCGCCGGCGCACAGGACGGCCCCCGAGGCGTAGGAGAGGGGTATGAGGGCGGTCGTGGAGGTGGTGGAGCGCATCGCCGACGCGGCGAGCCCGGCGACGGTCAGCAGGACCCCCGTCCCGACCGCGGTCCAACGAGCCCGACGCACATCGCCGCCCTCATCGCCGTGGTCGTGGTCGTGGCCGTCGCCGTGGTCGTGGTCGTGGTCGTGGCCGTCGCCGTCGCCGTCGCCGTCGCCGTCGGGATCCTCGCCGCCCTGGCCCTCGTCGTCCGAGTCGACGCCGCCCTGGTCGTCGCCGTCCTGGTCCTCGTCGTCCGGATCCTCGTCGTCCAGAGCCTCGCCGCTCAGGTCCTCAGCGTCCGAATCCTCCTGGCCGTGATCCTCGCGGTCAGCATCCTCCGGGTGGTCCCGACCCTCGCCGTCGGACGTCTCGCGGTCCTGATCTTCACGGCCGGGCGTCTCGGGGTCCCGCTCCTCCTGGTCCTGAACCCGCGGGGCCTGCGTCTCCGGGGCGTGCGTCTCCGGGGTCTGAATCTCCGGGGCCCGGACACTGCCTTCAGGCGTCTCGCGGTCGTGCGCCGTGCGGTCGTACGTCTCGGAGTCGGTGCTTCCACTCATGGCGCGGGAGCGTAGCGCGTTGACCTGAGCACGCCGACACAGACCCCAGGGGGTGCGTCGGTCGCGACGCACCCCCTGGGATGTGGGAAAACCCGGACCTCAGCCTTCGCTGACGCCCAGCTTCTCCAGGATGAGCTCCTTGACGCGAGCCGCGTCGGCCTGGCCGCGGGTGGCCTTCATGACCGCGCCGACGAGCGCGCCGACGGCCTGGACCTTGCCGCCACGGATCTTGTCGGCGATGCCCGGGTTCCCGGCGATGGCCTCGTCGACGGCGGCGGTCAGCGCGCCCTCGTCCGAGACGACCTTCAGGCCGCGCTTGTCGACGACCTCGTCCGGGGTGCCCTCGCCGGCGAGGACGCCCTCGATGACCTGACGGGCGAGCTTGTCGTTCAGATCGCCGGAGGTGACCAGCTCGGCCACCCGGGCGACCTGCGCCGGGGTGATCGGCAGGTCCTCCAGTGCCTTGCCCGACTCGTTGGCGCTGCGCGCCAGCTCGCCCATCCACCACTTGCGGGCGGAGGCGGAGTCGGCACCGGCCTCGATCGTCGCGACGATCGAGTCGATGGCACCGGCGTTGAGCATCGACTGCATGTCGTGGGCGTTGACTCCCCACTCCTCGCGCAGCCGGTTGCGCCGGGCCAGCGGCTGCTCGGGCAGTCCGCCGCGCAGTTCCTCGACCCAGTCGCGGGACGGGGCCACGGGGACGAGGTCGGGCTCCGGGAAGTACCGGTAGTCCTCGGCCTCCTCCTTCACGCGGCCCGAGGTCGTGGACCCGGTGTCCTCGTGGAAGTGGCGGGTCTCCTGGATGATCGTGCCGCCGGAGTTCAGCACCGCGGCGTGGCGCTGGATCTCGAAGCGGGCGGCACGCTCCACGGAACGCAGCGAGTTGACGTTCTTCGTCTCGGAGCGCGTGCCGAACTTCTCGCGGCCGTGCGGGCGCAGCGAGAGGTTCACGTCGCAGCGCATCTGGCCCTGCTCCATACGGGCCTCGGAGACACCGAGCGCCTTGATGAGCTCGCGCAGCTCGGCGACGTACGCCTTGGCGACCTCGGGAGCACGCTCACCCGCGCCCTCGATCGGCTTGGTGACGATCTCGATGAGCGGGATGCCTGCCCGGTTGTAGTCGAGCAGCGAGTGCGACGCGCCGTGGATACGGCCGGTGGCGCCGCCGACGTGCAGCGACTTACCGGTGTCCTCCTCCATATGGGCGCGCTCGATCTGCACACGGAAGACCTCGCCGTCCTCCAGCTGGACGTCCAGATAGCCGTTGAAGGCGATCGGCTCGTCGTACTGCGAGGTCTGGAAGTTCTTCGGCATGTCCGGATAGAAGTAGTTCTTCCGGGCGAAGCGGCACCACTCGGCGATCTCGCAGTGCAGCGCGAGGCCGATCTTGATGGCGGACTCGACGCCGGTCGCGTTGACGACCGGGAGGGCGCCGGGCATGCCGAGGCAGGTCGGGCAGGTCTGCGCGTTGGGCTCGGCGCCCAGCTCGGTCGAACAGCCGCAGAACATCTTCGTCTTGGTGCCGAGTTCGACATGGACTTCGAGGCCCATGACGGGGTCGTACGCAGCGAGTGCGTCCTCGTACGACACCAGGTCGGTCGTGGTGGTCACGGTGAAAACTTCCCTCTCAGCCCAGCAGGACGTCGTCGTCGCCCAGGCGCTTGAGCTCCCGGTAGAGGATGGCGAGGCCTGTGACGATGGCGGCGGCGGACACGGCCGCGTCGATGAGGCGCAGCGTGTCGTGTTCGTTGCGGGCCTTCTTGACCTGCTTCGCGACACCGAAGGCACCGAACGCCGTGCCGGCGATGGACAGATACGTGCCGGACTTGGACTTCTTGAAACCCTTGGCCTTGGACATTGCCTTGCTCACAGCGACGGAGCCTCCTCAAGCAGCGGGTGCCCCCACTTTTCCACGAAGGCGGCCTCGACGGCGGCGCCGACCTTGTAAAGGCGGTCGTCCTTCAGCGCCGGGGCGATGATCTGCAGACCGACCGGGAGGTTGTCCTCGGGCGCGAGACCGCAGGGCAGCGACATGGCGGAGTTGCCGGCCAGGTTGGTCGGGATGGTGCACAGGTCCGCGAGGTACATCGCCATCGGGTCGTCGGCGCGCTCGCCGATCGGGAAGGCGGTGGTGGGCGTGGTCGGCGAGACGATCACGTCGACCTGCTCGAACGCCTTCTCGAAGTCGCGGGTGATGAGCGTACGGACCTTCTGGGCGCTGCCGTAGTACGCGTCGTAGTAGCCGGAGCTGAGCGCGTACGTGCCGAGCATGATGCGGCGCTTGACCTCGGGGCCGAAACCGGCCTCACGGGTGAGGGCGGTGACCTCCTCGGCGGAGTGCGTGCCGTCGTCGCCGACGCGCGCGCCGTAGCGCAGGCCGTCGAAGCGGGCGAGGTTGCTCGAACACTCGGACGGGGCGATCAGGTAGTACGCGGAGAGCGCCAGGTCGAAGGACGGGCAGTCCAGCTCGACGATCTCGGCGCCCAGTTCCTTGAGCATCGCGACGGCCTCGTCGAAGCGCTGCACGACACCGGCCTGGTAACCCTCGCCGCGGAACTGCTTGACGACACCGACGCGCATGCCCGTCACGCTGCCGTTGCGGGCGGCTTCGACGACCGGCGGGACCGGGGCGTCGATGGAGGTCGAGTCGAGCGGGTCGTGCCCGGCGATGACCTCGTGCAGGAGGGCCGCGTCGAGGACCGTACGGGCGCAGGGCCCGCCCTGGTCGAGGGAGCTGGAGAAGGCGACCATGCCGTACCGCGACACGGCCCCGTACGTCGGCTTGACGCCGACGGTGCCGGTGACGGCGGCCGGCTGGCGGATGGAGCCGCCGGTGTCGGTGCCGATCGCGAGGGGCGCCTGGTACGAGGCGAGGGCCGCGGAGGAGCCGCCGCCCGAGCCACCGGGGATCCGGGTGAGGTCCCAGGGGTTGCCGGTCGGCCCGTACGCGCTGTTCTCGGTGGAGGACCCCATGGCGAACTCGTCCATGTTGGTCTTGCCGAGGATGACGACGTCGGCGGCCTTCAGCTTCTTGGTGAGGGTCGCGTCGTACGGCGGGATCCAGCCTTCGAGGATCTTGGAGCCGACGGTGGTCGGGATCCCCTCGGTGGTGAAGATGTCCTTGAGCGCGAGGGGCACACCGGCGAGCGGGCCGAGCTTCTCGCCGGCCGCGCGCTTGGCGTCCACGGCACGGGCCTGGGCGAGGGCGCCCTCGCGGTCGACGTGCAGGAAGGCGTGCACCTTCTCGTCGACGGCCTCGATGCGGGCGAGGTGGGCCTCGGTGACCTCGACGGCGGTCAGTTCGCCCGCCGCGATCTTCCCGGCGATCTCGGCCGCGGTGAGCTTGATGATGTTGACGTTGGTGTCCGTCATGGTGATTAGTCCTCCCCCAGGATCTGCGGCACCTTGAAACGCTGCTGCTCCTGGGCCGGGGCGCCGGAGAGCGCCTGCTCGGGGGTGAGCGACGGACGGACCTCGTCCGCGCGCATGACGTTCGTCAGCGGCAGCGGATGAGAGGTCGGCGGTACGTCTTGGTCGGCGACCTCGCTGACGCGGGCGACCGCGCCGATGATGTCGTCGAGCTGGCCTGCGAAGTGGTCGAGCTCTTCGCCCTTCAGCTCCAGACGCGCCAGCCGTGCGAGGTGGGCGACCTCCTCGCGCGTGATGCCAGGCATGCAGCGATCCTCTGGGGTGAGTGCGGTGTGGTGTGGCCCAATCCTATGGGGCTCGGGCCGATGCCCGCGCCCGGGTTTGCCGGGGCAGGCCCGCGGCCCGGCCTCCGGCCGGTCGTCTCCCACCCGCGCACCACCCGTTCACCGTCCCCCGGCAAGCCGAGCTCACCCGTACGGCCGTCCCGCCGTCGGCCACGATCGGCCGAACGACTCCCCGGCCTCCGGCCGGTGTCTCCCACCCCCGCACCACCCGTGACCGCCTCTGGACAGGCGACCTCTCCCGCCAGGTGACCCGCCGTCGGCCACGACCGGCCGAACGACTCCCCGGCCTCCGGCCGGTGTCTCCCACCCCCGCACCACCCGTGACCGCCTCCGGACAGGCGACCTCTCCCGCCAGGTGACCCGCCGCCGGCGCCCGCCGCGTCCGTGTGGTGCACGCGGCAGGCCGGGGCCGGAACCACGGCGCAGCCGCGGACGCCGACGGCGGGACGCGGAACGGGAGGGCTCGGCTTGTCGGAGGACGGCGAACGGGTGGTGCGTGGGTGGGAGGCGCGTCCGGCCGGAGGCCGGGCCGGCGCTACTCGGCAGCGGGAAGGGCGGCTCGCGGGCGCTGCCAGCCGCGGGAACCGCGGGCCAGCAGCCACGCCGTGGCCTCCTCCGGAGGCATCGCCGCGGCGACCAGCCACCCCTGGACGGCATCGCAGCCGAGATCCCGCAGCCGCTCCCACGTCTCGTCGTCCTCGACGCCCTCCGCCACGACGAGGAGACCCAGTGAATGCGCGAGGTCGACGGTGCAGCGCACGATCTCGGCGTCCTCGGTGTCCACGGCGAGCCGTGCGACGAACGAACGGTCGATCTTCAGCTCGCTGACCGGGAGCCGGCGCAGATGGACCAGAGAGGAGTAACCGGTGCCGAAGTCGTCCAGCGACATCTTCACGCCGTGCGCGGTGAGAGCCGCCAGGGTGTCGGCGGCCCGCTGCGGGTCCTCCAGGAGCACGTGCTCCGTTATCTCCAGTTGCAGCGCTCCCGGGGGAACTCCGTGCCGGGCGAGTCGGGCCGCGACGGCTCCGGCGAACCCCGGTGTGTGGACGTCGCGGGGCGACACGTTCACCGCGACCGGCACGTACAGGCCCTGGGCCCGCCAGCGCGCGACCTGCCCGAGGGCCGTCTCCAGGACGTACTCGGTGAGGTGGGGCATCAGCCCGGACGACTCGGCGATGGCGATGAACTCGTCCGGCGGTACCTTGCCGCGCTCGGGATGCACCCAGCGGACCAGAGCCTCGAGGCCGGCCACCTGTCCGTCGAAGCGGACCTTGGGCTGGTAGTGCAGTTCGACGTCCCCGGTGTCCAGGGCCCGGCGCAGGTCGCCCAGCAGGCCCAGCCGGTCGGGGGTGTTGGAGTCCCGCTTGGACTCGTACACCTCCACGCCCGTGCGGTCCCGCTTCGCCTGGTACATCGCGATGTCCGCACGGCGCAGCAGCCCCTCCGCGTCGAGCGCGTGGTCGGGGAAGACGGCGAGCCCGGCGCTGGCCTCCAGGACGAGGGTGAGTCCGTCGAGGTCGAGCGGCGAGCCGAGGGCGGCGACGAGATTGCGGGCGACCCGCGTGGCCGAGGTGGTGGAGTCCGCGACCGGCAGTAACACGGCGAACTCGTCACCGCCGAGCCGCGCGGCCTCCGCCCCGCGCGGCAGGGCGAGCCGCAGCCGGTCGGCTATCTGGAGAAGGAGCCGGTCGCCGGCGAGGTGCCCCAGGGTGTCGTTCACCGAACGGAAGCGGTCCAGGTCGATCAGCATCAGGGCGGAGCGGGCGCCGATGCGCTCGGCGTCGTCCAGCGCCGTCCAGGTGCGCTCCAGCAGCCACTGCCTGTTGGGCAGCCCGGTCAGCGGGTCGCGCAGTTGCTCCTCGGCCCGTGCGCGGGCTATCCACAGGGTGGAGTCGAGGGCGATCAGCGGGATCGAGAACAGTGGCAGCAGCATCGGCTCGGCCATCGCGACGACCCAGATCAGCGGCGCGATGCCGAGCAGGGCCACGGCGACGAGCCCTTGCCTGACCAGGGCCGTACGGGCGACGGTGGGCAGGCCGCCGCGTGGCGTGTTCAGGTACCAGAGCAGGGCGCGGGTGACGGCCAGGTAGGCGCCGGCGACCAGCACCACCTGGGGGGCGGCGTAGAACGTCCAGGTCTTGGGGTCCCAGGGCGTCTCGACGCTCGGGAACCGCCCGAACGACGCGAGGACCAGGGCCCCGGCGCCGATGCCGAGGATGTCGACCGCGCCGTGCAGGACGCCTTGGCGCCAGCGGTTGCGGCGGGCCGTGCCGACCAGGACGACGACGGTCAGGCTGACCATGCCGGCCGGGACCCAGCCGTAGAGCAGCAGGACCGCGAGGGTGAGGGCCGCGCCGGAGCCGGTGCCGCCCCACCAGCGGGCTCGGCCGAGGGCGACCAGATGGCCGACGATGATGCCGGTGAGCAACGCCAGCGACCAACCGACGGCGCCGCACGGGAAGAGCGCGTGGTGACCGGTGAACGCCCGGTAGAAGCCCGCGCCCAGGACGAACACGGCGGTGGCCACGACCACCGACGGCAGTGCGGGCCAGGACGTACGGCGTTCGGGATCGTGACCGGGGAGCCCTGCGCCGCGCTCGGCGGTGAGGCGGCCGACGCCGGGGACGACGGGAGCGGCGAGCGGTGCGGCGCCGAGTCCGCTCGGGGCCGGGCGCTCCGAAGGCCGTGCCGTCCGCAGGCCCGCCAGCCACGCGCCGGTCATCCGGCGCAGGCGCAGCCGTGAGTCGGGAGCGGCGCTCTCGGTCGGTTCCATTCCCGTCCCTCTCACTGCCGGCGGTGCCCACGCCACGCGGTCCGTTGCCGGCGACAACTGCCAACGGTGCCGCGTCGGAAAACCCTTCCCCTGGCTCGTGCGGAGCAGGGGATGCGCCAACCGCAGCCGGGCACGGCAGGCGCACGCCTCAACAGTAGGCCGCAGAAGGCTTCCACGGGCAGCGGTCGTCGACGGTTGCCCGAATGCGACCGAGTCACCCGTATGCAACGGGTATGCGCCGAACGGGTGGTCTTCAACCGCTATTCCTCGACCGGAAGCGCGGCTTCCGCCGCCGCCTCGGGTCCTTGTCCGAGCAGCACGGCGAAGCCCTCCTCGTTCAGGACCGGAACCTTCAGCTGCATCGCCTTGTCGTACTTCGAGCCAGGATTGTCGCCCACCACAACGAAGGATGTCTTCTTCGAAACAGAACCGGTCACTTTTGCTCCACGGCTCTGGAGTTCCTCCTTCGCCCCGTCCCGCGTGTGGTGTTCGAGCGTGCCCGTGACCACGACGGTGAGCCCTTCGAGCGGGCGGGGTCCTTCGTCCTCCCCGGCGCCCTCGTCCTCCATCCGGACCCCGGCGGCCTTCCACTTGCGGATGATCTCGCGGTGCCAGTCCTCGGCGAACCATTCCTTGAGCGAGGCCGCGATGATCGCCCCGACGCCCTCGGTGGTGGCGAGCTCCTCCTCGGTCGCCGCCTCGATGCGGTCCACGGAGCGGAACTCGCGGGCCAGCGCCTCGGCCGCGACCGGCCCGACGTGACGGATCGACAGACCGGTGAGAACGCGCGCGAGCGGGCTCTCCTTGGCGGCCGCGATGTTCTCCAGCATGGCAAGCGCGTTCTTCTTGGGCTCGCCCTGCTGGTTGGCGAAGACCGTGGCGATCTTCTCCTCGCCGGTCTTGGGGTCGCGCTTGGGCAGACCGCTGTCCTGGTCGAGGACATACGCCTTGATGGGCAGCAGCCGCTCGATGGTGAGGTCGAAGAGGTCGCTCTCGTCCTGCAGCGGAGGCTCGGACGGCTCCAGCGGCTTGGTGAGGGCCGCCGCGGCCACGTACCCGAAGTGCTCGATGTCCAGCGCCTTGCGGCCCGCGAGGTAGAACAGCCGCTCGCGCAACTGGGCAGGACAGCCGCGCGCGTTCGGGCAGCGCAGGTCGACGTCGGCCTCCTTCATGGGCCGCAGCGCCGTGCCGCACTCGGGGCACTCGGCCGGCATCACGAACTCCCGCTCGCTGCCGTCGCGCAGGTCGGCGACCGGGCCGAGGATCTCCGGGATGACGTCACCGGCCTTGCGCAGCACCACCGTGTCCCCGATGAGGACGCCCTTGGCCTTCACCACGTCCTGGTTGTGCAGGGTGGCGAACTCGACCTCGGAGCCCGCGACCGTGACCGGCTCGACCTGGGCGTACGGCGTGACCCTGCCCGTACGGCCCACGCCCACACGGATGTTGACGAGCTTGGTGTTGACCTCCTCGGGCGCGTACTTCCACGCGATCGCCCAGCGCGGTGCGCGCGCGGTGGAGCCGAGCCGGCCCTGGAGGGGGATCTCGTCGAGCTTGACGACCACTCCGTCGATCTCGTGCTCCACGGAGTGCCGGTTCTCGCCGTAGTACGCGATGAACTCCCTTACGCCGTCGAGGTCGTCGACCACCTTGGCGTACCGCGTGGTCGGCAGTCCCCAGGTGTGCAGCAGAGCGTAGGCCTCGGAGAGCCGGCCGAGGCCCTCGAAGCCCTCCAGGGCACCGATGCCGTGGACGACCATGTGGAGCGGCCGGGACGCGGTGACGCGCGGGTCCTTCTGGCGCAGCGAACCGGCCGCCGCGTTGCGCGGGTTGGCGAAGGGCTTGTCGCCCGCCTCCACCAGCCGGGCGTTGAGCTCCTCGAACTTCTCCATCGGGAAGTAGACCTCGCCGCGGATCTCCACGAGATCCGGGACGTGGTCGCCGGTCAGACGGTCCGGGATCTCCGTGATCGTACGGACGTTGGGCGTGATGTCCTCGCCCGTGCGGCCGTCGCCGCGGGTCGCCGCGCGCGTGAGACGGCCGTGCTCGTACGTGAGGTTGACGGCGAGACCGTCGACCTTCAGCTCGCACAGGAAGTGGTGGTCGGAGGCGCCTACGTCCTTGGCGACACGCTCGGCCCAGGCGGCAAGCTCCAGGTCGGAGAAGGCGTTGTCGAGCGACAGCATGCGCTGCCGGTGCTGGACCGAGGTGAAATCCGTGGCGTACGCCCCCGCGACCTTCTGGGTCGGCGAGTCCGGTGTGCGCAGCTCGGGGTACTCGTCCTCCAGCGCCTCCAGGGAACGCAGCAGCGTGTCGAACTCCGCGTCGCTGACGACGGGGGCGTCCTTCACGTAGTACCGGAAGCGGTGCTCCTCGATCTGCTCAGCGAGCTGCGCGTGCTTCTCCCGTGCCTCGGCGGGTACCGATGTGGGCTCTGCGTGCTTGTCGCCGGCCACCGTTGTGTCCTCCCGTTACTCTGGGTTGTCCGCGAGGGATCTCGCCGCCCGGACGCAGTGGGCCAGCGCCTTGCGCGCGAAGTCGGGGGAGGCCCCCGCGAGCCCGCACGACGGAGTGAGCGTGACCGCCTCCGCGAGAAGACCCGGTCGCAGTCCCAGCCTGCGCCACAGTGTCCTGACACCCATGACGCTACCGGCAGGGTCCGACAATGGGACGTCCACGCCGGGGATGACACCGGCGAAGAGCCGGGTACCGCCTTCGACCGCCTCCCCGATCGCGTCGTCGTCACGCTCGGTGAGGAGCGAGAAGTCGAACGAGATCGCCGACACGCCCGCCCGGCGCAGCAGGGCGAAGGGGACGTCCGGCGCGCAGGAGTGGACCACGACGGGCCCGCCGCCGTGTACCCCGACGACGTCCCGGAGCCTGGCCTCGGCGACCTGGCGGTCCACGGCACGGTTCGTGCGGTAGCCGCTGGCGGTCGGCACCTGGCCGCGGAGCACGGCGACGAGGGAGGGTTCGTCGAGCTGCAGGACGATCTGGGCGCCGGGAATCCGCCGGCGTACGTCTTCGAGGTGCAGCCGCAGTCCCTCGGCGAGCGATCCCGCGAGGTCGCGGCAGGCGCCCGGGTCGGAGAGTGCGGACTCGCCGTTCCTCAGCTCCAGTGCCGCGGCCAGGGTCCAGGGACCGACGGCCTGCACCTTCAGCGGGCCCTCGTACCCCTGGGTGAACTCCTCCAGGGCGTCGAGGTCCTCCCCCAGCCACGACCTGGCTCTCTTGGTGTCCCGGCCCGGCCGGTCCCCCAGCCGCCAGCCGCTGGGCTCCACGCGCGCGTACAGCTCGACGAGCATCCCCGCGGTCCGGCCGATCATGTCCGCCCCGGGCCCCCGCGCGGGGAGTTCGGCGAGGAACGGGAAGTCGTCGAGGGAACCGATGACGGTCTTCGCGGCCTCCCGCGCGTCGCCGCCCGGCATGGACCCGACCCCGGTGGCGGAACCGAACCTGAACTCGCTGTTTTCGCTCACCCCGGAAGCGTACGTAATCCCTGGGGGAGGTCAGCCGCCCGGCCGCACCGTCAGGTCGTTGACCTCGGCGTCCCGGGGCAGGTCCAGCGCCATCACGATCGTCGTCGCCACCGACTCGGGGTCGATCCACCTGGCCGCGTCGTACTCCTTGCCCTCCTGCTGGTGGACCTTGGCCTGCATGGGGCTGGCGGTGCGGCCGGGGTAGACGGAGGTCACCCGGACCCCGGCCGCGTGCTCCTCGTGGCGCAGGGAGTCGGCGAGGGCCTTCAGTCCGTGCTTGGAGGCGGCGTAGGCGGACCAGTCGGCGTGGGCGTTCAGGCCTGCGCCGGAGTTCACGAAGACCACGTGTCCCTGGGCGAGGCGGAGCTGGGGCAGGAAGTGGCGGGTCAGCTCGGCGGGGGCGACCAGGTTGACGTTGAGCTGATGGCGCCAGGACTTGGGGGTGAGATCGCCGACCCGGCCGAGGTCGACCACGCCCGCGATGTGCAGCAGGGAGTCGATGCTGCCGGGGAGGGTCTGGTGCGAGAACGCCCAGGAGAGCTTGTCGGGGTCCGCCAGATCGCCGACCAGGGTCTTCGCCCCGGGGAACGCGGCGGCCAGTTCCTTCGCGCGGCCCGCGTCGCGCGCGTGGAGCACGAGTTCGTCCCCGCGCGCGTGCAGACGGCGGGCGACGGCCGCGCCGATGCCGGAACCGGCCCCGGTGATCACATGTGTAGCCATGGACGCCATGCTCGCATCACCGGGGACCGGCCTCGAACCGGGTGCCGACGCGTCACAGGATGCCGACGTCTTCGCGGGACGCGCCGACGTCTCGCGGGCGCGGACGCCTCAGCGGATGCCGAGGCTCTCCTCCAGATAGGCCAGCGCCCCCACCGGCTCCTCGGCGAAGAACACCAGGTCGGTGAGCGGGCGCGGCAGGAAGCCTTCGGCGTCCATCCGGCGGAACTGCTCCTTGAGGCCGTCGTAGAAGCCGGCCGTGTTGAGCAGGACCACCGGCTTCTCGGTCTTCCCGTGCTTCTTCAGCTCCAGGATCTCGGTCGCCTCGTCGAGGGTCCCGGTGCCGCCGACCATGACGACCACCGCGTCGGCCTTCGCGAGGAGCAGTGCCTTGCGCTCGGCCAGGTCACGGGCGACGACCATCTCGTCGGCGCCCGTGCGGGCCTTGGCGGACAGGAACTCCACGGAGACGCCCACCAGCCGCCCGCCCGCCTCCTGCACCCCGTCGGCGACCACCTTCATCAGCCCGACGTCGGAGCCGCCCCACACCAGGGTGTGGCCGCCCTTGCCGAGGAGTTCGGCGAACTCTCGCGCGGGGCGCGTGTAGCGGTCGTCGAGATCGGCGGCGGAGAGGAAGACGCAGATGTTCATGACTTCACCGTACGCGGGAACGATTCGGGGCTCGCGAGCGCTTTCCCGGTATGGCTGAAGGACACACGATCACCATCGAGCAAGGCGCACAGCGCGTCCGCGTCGTGCACGGCGGCCAGGTCCTGGCGGAGAGCGACCGCCCCCTGGTGCTGCGCGAGACCGGCTGTCCGGTGCGTTACTACCTACCGCCCGAGGACGTCCGCCTGGACCTGCTGACGCCCTCCGACACCCACACGTACTGCCCCTTCAAGGGCACCGCGTCCTACTGGTCGCGCCCCGACGCGGCCGACCTCGTATGGGCCTATCCCGACCCCAAGCCCGATGTCGCCGAGATCAAGGACCACCTCTGCTTCTACGAGGTCGACGTGTCCTGAGTTCCGGGTGGACCTGGGCCGACGCGGGCGTGGTGACGCGATGAGTTCCCGGTCGCCCGGCAGTCTCTACAAGCATGGACAAGAAGACGATCTCGCGCGACGGGACCCCCATCGCGTACGAACGCTACGGTGACGGCCCGACGGTCGTCCTGGTCGGCGGCGCCATGTGCACGGGCGCCACGCTGGCGCCCCTCGCCGAGGCCCTCTCGGACCGCTTCGGTGCCGTCACCTACGACCGGCGCGGGCGCGGCGACAGCGGCGACACCTCGCCGTTCGCGGTGGCCCGGGAGATCGAGGACATCGCGGCACTGATCGACGCCTCCGGGGGCGGCGCGGCGCTCTACGGCATCTCGTCGGGCGGCGCGCTGGCCCTGGCGGCGACGGCGAGCGGGCTGCCCGTCCGCGAAGTCGCCGTCTACGAGACGCCGTTCGCCGTCGACGAGGAGGCCGGCAGGCAGCGGGCCGAGTACACCGAGCGGCTGACCGAACTGCTCGGCCAGGACCGGCGCGGCGACGCGGTCGAACTGTTCCTGTCCCTGGTCGGCACACCGCCGGAGATGATCGCCGGAGTGCGCATGTCCCACGCCTGGCCGGGCATGGAGGCCATCGCGCGGACCCTGGCGTACGACGACGCCGCGATGGGCGGGGGCCGGGTGCCCCGCGAGCGGCTGGCCGCGCTCTCCGTGCCGCTGCTGTCCGTCGCGGGCGACGCGAGCCCCGCGTGGATGCGCGAGGCGGCGCGGACCATCGCGGAGGCGGCGCCGAACGGGTCGTACCGCACGCTGGCGGGCCAGACCCACATGGTGGACCCCCAGGTACTCGCGCCGGTGCTGGCGGAGTTCTTCGGGACGAACGGTTAGACGCGGGACGGTGGACGGGCCCGGCGAGCCGGACAGGCCCGAAACAGGCCCGGTGAGCCCGACCGGTTGAACGGGCCCGGTGAGCCGGTGGCCCGGACAGGCCCGGTGAGCCGGACAGGCCCGGTGAGCCCGACCGGTTGGACGGGTCCTAGACGTCCGCCGTCGCGCGTGTCGTCGTCGCGATCGTCGCCGACCCCACCACCCGCGTGCCCTCGTACAGCACGATCGCCTGGCCGGGGGCCACGCCGCGGACCGGCTCGGTGAAGCGGACCTCCAGGGAGCCGTCGACCAGTTCGGCGTTCACCTCGGTCTCGCCGCCGTGGGCGCGGAGCTGGGCGGTGTAGGTGCCGGGGCCCGTCGGGGCCGCGCCGCACCAGCGCGGCTTGACGGCGGTCAGCGCGGACACGTCCAGGGAGGCGGCCGGGCCGACCGTCACCGTGTTGTTCACCGGCGAGATGTCGAGGACGTAGCGCGGCTTGCCGTCGGCGGCCGGGGTGCCGATGCGCAGCCCCTTGCGCTGGCCGATGGTGAAGCCGAACGCGCCTTCGTGGGTGCCGAGCCTGGCGCCGGACTCGTCCACGATGTCGCCCTCGGCCTTGCCGAGCCGGTCCGCGAGGAAACCCTGGGTGTCGCCGTCGGCGATGAAGCAGATGTCGTGCGAGTCCGGCTTCTTGGCGACGGCCAGGCCGCGGCGCTCGGCCTCGGCGCGGATCTCGTCCTTCGTCGTGACCGTGTCGCCGAGCGGGAACAGCGCGTGGGCGAGCTGGCGGTCGTCGAGGACACCGAGGACGTACGACTGGTCCTTGGCCATGTCGGAGGCGCGGTGCAGCTCGCGCGTGCCGTCCTCGCGGACGATCACCTGCGCGTAGTGCCCGGTGGCGACCGCGTCGAAGCCGAGCGCGAGCGCCTTGTCGAGGAGCGCGGCGAACTTGATCTTCTCGTTGCAGCGCAGGCACGGGTTCGGGGTGCGGCCGGCCTCGTACTCGGCGATGAAGTCCTCGACCACGTCCTCGCGGAAGCGCTCGGCGAGGTCCCAGACGTAGAAGGGGATGCCGATGACGTCGGCGGCCCGGCGGGCGTCGCGCGAGTCCTCGATGGTGCAGCAGCCACGCGCGCCGGTCCGGAACGATTGCGGGTTCGCCGAGAGGGCGAGGTGCACGCCCGTCACGTCGTGCCCGGCCTCGGCGGCACGGGCGGCGGCTACGGCGGAGTCCACTCCGCCCGACATGGCGGCGAGGACGCGGAGGGGGCGCTGCGAGGTGTCAGTCATAACCCCTCCAGAGTACGGGGCCGCGGGAACCGGAGCCCGCGAGTATCCGTTGAAGATCGCATGGGGGCGAAAAAGGGGAAGCCGCGGAGCAGTAGAACCGCGGCGGGAGGCAAGGACGCGGACCAGCCGGTCGGGCGCCGGGTGCTGCTCATCGGCGGCGCGCTGGCCGCCGTGAGCGCGGCCGGGATCGCCCGGGAGAAGCTGTCGCACCTGTGGTGGCGGCTGCCGGGTGTGGAGAAGGCGCGGGTCGCGGGGGCCGTGGACTTCCGGGGCGCGCGGTGGGTGGCGGCCTCGGCGGCGAACTGGCGGCGGGCCGACCGTCCCGACGACTACCCGATAGACCGGGTGGTCGTCCATGTCACCCAGGGCAGTTTCGCGGGCGCGGTGCAGGCCTTCCAGGACCCGGGGCACGGAGCGGCCGCGCACTACATCGTCGGCAAGGACGGTCATGTCACCCAGATGATCCGCGAGCTGGACGTGGCGTTCCACGCGGGCAACCGCGCGTACAACGAGCGCAGTGTCGGCATCGAGCACGAGGGTTTCGTCGACCGCGCCGCGTCGTTCACGGACGCGATGTACGAGGCGTCGGCACGGCTGACGGCCGGGATATGCGGGCGGTACGGCATACCCGTGGACCGCGAGCACATCATCGGGCACGTCGAGGTCCCGGGCACGGACCACACGGATCCCGGCCGGTACTGGGACTGGAACCGCTACATACGGCTCGTACGACGGGCGCGCACAACCGGCGCGTAGGCGTGGGAGGGGGACGTCGCAGCGGGGTCACAGGCGGCTGCGCCGAGGGTCCACGGCACCGGAACATGATGCTGTGAGGCAGGTCCGGGAGGCGCGTGTCCGTTGCGTCCCGCGCCGCCACCCTGACCAGTGAGACATCAACTCCCCTTTCACCCAAGGGAGTTGACCCTGACTCTAAGTCATCGGTTTTCACAGCGAAGAAGGCGTTCTCCTAAACCGGCCCCA
Source organism: Streptomyces sp. NPDC091209 (assembly GCF_044757755.1). NCBI lineage: Bacteria > Bacillati > Actinomycetota > Actinomycetes > Kitasatosporales > Streptomycetaceae > Streptomyces > Streptomyces sp. NPDC091209. Next base: position 280,800 of record NZ_JBIVVR010000011.1, read on the forward strand.
TTCGTCGCACAGCCCGTGGGCCGAGAGTCCACGACCATGACGCACTCCACGCAGCCCGCTTCCGGCGCGGGCAAAGACAAGGGCCGGTCCAGGACCAAGGGCATGCACCGCCGCACGTTCCTCGGCCGAATGGCGGGGGCCGGCCTCGCGGCGGCGACCGCCGGCGGCACCGCCATCGCCGTGCTGACGAACGCGACGCAGAACAAGGCGCACGCGGCGGGCACCACGCTGACCATCCCCGACCTCCTGGAGGGGACCGCCTCGGGCGGCACCACGACGTACACCCTGGAGGCGAAGACGGGCACCAGCGAGGTGCTCAGCGGAGTGACCAGCACGACCGCGGGCTACAACCAGTCGTTCCTCGGTCCCACGATGAAGTGGACCTCCGGCGACACCGTCCTGCTGAACATCACCAACAGCCTCACCGAGGACACCACGGTCCACTTCCACGGCGCGCACGTCCCGCCGAGCATGGACGGCGGCCCGCAGAACGCTTTCGCCTCCGGGAAGACCTGGTCCCCCACCTTCACGGTCAAGGACGAGGCCAAGACGCTCTGGTACCACCCGCACGCCCTGGGCACCACGGCCGAGCAGGCCACCCACGGGCTGGCGGGCATGATCATCGTCGAGGACGACTCCGCCGCGTCCGCGGCCCTGCCCAGCACCTACGGCACCGACGACATCCCGATCATCCTGCAGTGTCTGGCCACCGACAGCGCCGGGGAGATCAAGTACAACCTGACCGGCTACCTCGCCAACGGCCTCGACTTCCCCCTTCTGTGCAACGGCACGAACGTCGACGCCACCACGCTCTCCTTCACCGCCACCAAGAAGCGCACCCGCTTCCGGCTGCTCAACGCCTCACCGTCGGACATCATCACCGTCCAGCGCGGCGACGGCGGGACCCTCACCCAGATCGCCACCGACCAGGGATATCTGACCGAGGCCACCGAGGTGAAATCGATCCGGCTCGTGGCGGGCGCGCGCGCCGAGTTCGTGATGGAGCTCAGCGACGCGGTCACCCTGGAGGCCGTGGTGACGACGGGCTGGGTGCGCGGCGGCAGCGGCACCTACGAGTTCCTGACCGTCACTCCGGACACCTCGGACACCCCGGCGGACCTGCCGACCCTCAACACCATCACCCGGTACGACACCACCGACTTCACCGCCCGGACGATCACACTCGGCCAGAGCGGCACCTCGATGACGATCAACGGCTCCGTGGGGACGAGCATGTCCTCGATGGCGATGATCAGCACCACCCTGGGCGCCGAGGAGATCTGGACGGTCAAGAACGGCACGCAGCTTGAACACTCGTTCCATCTGCATGATGTGCCGTTCCAGTTGATCTCCATCAACGGGGCGGATCCGACGGGTGTCCAGTTGGGCTGGTACGACACGTTCGAGGTGGTCGGCGGCGGCACGATCAAGATCGCCATGAAGTTCACCGACTTCACGGACGACACCTACATGTACATGCTCCACTGCCATCTGCTCCAGCACGAGGACGAGGGCATGATGGCCGGCCTCATGGTGACGGAGAGCTAGGCCGGGCTGGACCCTCACGGCCACGGCGAGGGGGCGGCTCGGCGGTGTCAGGTGAGTCCGGCCATCCGGGCCCGCTCCACCGCCGGGCCGATCGCCCGTGTCACGGCCGCGACGTCCGCCTCCGTGGAGGTGTGGCCGAGCGAGAAGCGCAGGGTGCCCCGGGCGAGGTCCGGGGCGGTGCCGGTGGCGAGCAGGACATGGCTCGGCTGGGCCACACCCGCCGTGCACGCCGAGCCGGTGGAGCACTCGATGCCCTGCGCGTCGAGCAGCAGGAGCAGCGAGTCGCCCTCGCAGCCCGGGAACGTGAAGTGCGCGTTGGCGGGCAGCCGGCCGCCGGGGGCCGGGTCGCCGCCGAGGATCGCGTCGGGCACGGCCTTGACGACCGCGTCGGCCAGGTCGTCGCGCAGGGCCCCGATCTCGCGGGCGAACCACTCGCGCCGCTCGGCGGCCAGCCGTCCGGCGACCGCGAAGGAGGCGATGGCGGGCACGTCGAGCGTGCCGGAGCGGACATGGCGTTCCTGACCGCCGCCGTGCAGCACGGGTACGGGGCTGTACTCGCGGCCGAGGAGCAGCGCGCCGATCCCGTAGGGACCGCCGATCTTGTGGCCGGACACCGTCATCGCGGCGAGGCCCGAGGCGCCGAAGTCGACGGGGATCTGACCGAAGGCCTGGACGGCGTCGGCGTGCAGCGGGATCCCGAACTCGGCCGCCACGTCCGCCAGTTCACGGACCGGCATGACGGTGCCGATCTCGTTGTTGGCCCACATGACCGTGGCGAGGGCGACGTCCTCGGGGTCGCGGGCGATGGCCTCGCGCAGGGCGTCGGGGTGGACGCGGCCGTACGCGTCGACGGGCAGGTACTCGACCGTGGCGCCCTCGTGCTCGCCGAGCCAGTGGACGGCGTCGAGGACGGCGTGGTGCTCGACGGGGCTCGCGAGAACGCGGGTGCGGGCCGGATCGGCGTCTCTGCGGGACCAGTACAGGCCCTTCACCGCGAGGTTGTCGGCCTCGGTGCCGCCGGAGGTGAAGACCACCTCGCTGGGGCGGGCGCCGAGGGCGTCCGCGAGAGTCTCGCGGGCCTCCTCGACCGTCCGCCGGGCACGGCGGCCGGCGGCGTGGAGGGAGGAGGCGTTGCCCGTGACACTCAGTCGGTCGGTCAGGGCCTCTACTGCCTCGGGGAGCATGGGGGTGGTCGCGGCGTGGTCGAGGTAAGCCATGGTGGGCTCGATTCTACGGGCCCGTTCGCCCCTCGCCGCGGCCCCCGTCGGCGTGGCCGCCCGCCCCGGCTCGCACAGGGGGTCGTGACGCCCTCACCGGCTTCGTCTCCGGGCCCTGGCCCGGCGTGCCCGGCCGCCACGGGCCGCGCTGGAGCCCCGGCCGTCGCGACCGCCTCAGAAGCTCCAGGACACCGTGTTGTCGAACTGCATGAAGGCGACCAGGACGGCCAGGTCGGCGATTCCCAGGCCGAGGCCGAGGAAGGCGCGGCCCCGGCGGGCCGTGCCGCGCCAGAGGGCGACGGAGGCGAGGACGATGGCGACGGGGCCCAGGAAGACGTTCAGCACCAGGAGCCCGACGAGGCCGAGGATGAAGGAGGCCACGGCCATGCCGTCCGCGTCCTGGACGGCGGTCCGGCGCGTGGAACGGGCGGCCTCGGTCGAGTCGGTGGTACCGGTGATGCGGGTCGTGCCGGTGGTGCGCGTGGTGAGTTCCATGACGTGCGTCAGCTCCCAACGGTCAGGTTGGTGAAGGTGTGGACCGACGGCCGGTCGGCAAAGGTGCCGGACCGACGGTCAGTTGGCGGAGGGGTGGCGTCGGCGGGCGCCGCGCTCACGGAGCGCGAAGATCACCAGCCAGACGCCGATGACGGCTGCGGCGACGAGGCTGACGGACAGTGGCGCGTGCGCCACGGAGCCCATCACAACGCCGAGCAGCAGGAGTGCGGCGACGAGGAACAGCATGAGATGCCTCTCGAAGAAGTCTCGAAGTCCTGTCCCGGAACCGTCCGGGACCTCAACGGTGAGGCCCTTGTGTTTCCGGGACTTGACGACTCAGTGAACGGTTGTAGTAACACTTGTTCACTGACTCTTGAGTCTAGCGCGCTCCACGGCTTTAAAATTCCAGAGAACAGTTGTTAACTGCATGGTATGAGTCACACTCTCGGCATCCGCCAGGCGCAGAAGCAGAAGACCCGACAGGCGCTGCTGGAGGCGGCGTTGGCGCTTCTCGAGGAGCAGAGCCTGAGCAGCTTGGGGCTGCGCGAGGTCACCCGCGCCGTCGGAGTCGCCCCGACCGCCTTCTACCGGCACTTCCGCTCGACGGCGGATCTCGGCGAGGCGCTGGTCGAGGAGGCTCTGGGCAGCCTGCACCCGATGATCGAGGACACGCTGTCCGCGGCGGGCGACAGCGACGAACGCATCGCCCGTGCCGTGGAACTGATCGCCCACCATGTGGGTACGCACCCCGCGCACGTCCGCTTCATCGCGCGCGAGCGGCACGGCGGGGTCCAGCCGGTGCGGGACGCGATCCGCGAGCAACTGGCCCGGTTCGCCGAGGAGGTCAAGGACGCGCTGGCCGAGCATCCCGAGTCGGCGGGGTGGAGCGACGACGATCTGCTGATGCTCGCGGGCCTGTACGTCGACCACATGCTGATGGCCGCCTCGGCGTTCCTGGAGGCGCTGGACGGCTCCGCTGCGGAGCGCGAGCGGGTGGCCCGGGTGGCGAGCCGTCAGATGCGGCTGATCAGCATCGGCCGCCGCCACTGGCTCGGCTGACGGCCCCGGCAGGCCGGCGGACGGCCGCGCGCGGCACACCGCACGCGGCACCGCCGTACGTCGTACGCCGCGGGAAGGCGGGCCTCCCGGTCCGTCAGCCCTGAGCGGCGGCCGACTGGCCCTGCCCCATCCGCCCGCCGCCGGGGCCGCCCCCGCAGCCGCCCTGGCCGCCGCCCATACCACCGCCGGGAGCGCCGCTCGGCATGCCCGAGGGATTGCCGGAGGGGGCCTTGCCGGTAGGCATGCCCGAAGGGGCGCCGGACCGCGAGGGCATGCCCGAAGGGGCGCCGCTGGGGCGCCCGGAGGCGCCGCCCGGCATCCCGGAGGGGCGTGTGCAGTTCTGCCCGCCGGAGGTCTTGGTGTTCGAGGACGACGTGTCACCGGAGCCGCAGGCCCCCAGCAGGGGCGCGAGTGCGAGAAGGGCGACGATTGGAACGAGTCGGGCACGACGGTTCATGGGGCAACTCCCGGTCAGGTCACGTGGGCCGGTCGGCGAAAGCCGGACGAGCGGGAGCCAGAGCACCAGATCCACGTAGGGCCGCGCTGTGCCGGGGCTGTGCCTTGCTGTGCGGCACGGCCCCGGCGCCGGCACTCAACCCCCCTCGTACACCGCGCTGATGGCGGCGGCCGTCGCGGCCAGCTCCGCCCGTGCCTCGGCCGGCGCGAGGACCTCCAGGGCGTCCCCGAAGGCCAGCAGCGTGCGGGTTTCCCGCACCGAGCCGAGATTGAGGCGCACGGTCACCCACTCGTCGGCGCCGTCGTCCTCGGGCAGCTCCGCGAGGGAGGCGGCGTGGAGGCGTACGAACATGTCGAGACGGGAGCGCTGTACCCGAACCGTGACATCGACACCCCCCGGCCGCTCCTCGACCTGGCGGCGCAACACCTCCCAGGCGTCGGCGAGTTCGACACCAGGACGGCGCCGCACCGGGTCCGGGAGCAGGGTGGCCGCGCGGACCCGGTCGGCGCGGAACAGCCGTGGGCTGCCGCGCCGGTCGGCGACCAGGTACCAGACACCGGCCTTGGAGACGAGCCCGTACGGGTCGACGGTGTAGGTGCGCGGTTCGGCGTCCCCGCCGTGCCGGTAGCGCAGCCGCAGCCGGCGGTCGGTGAAGACGGCGTCCTGCAACACGTCCAGATCGACGGCCCGTCGGGGCCCGCCCTTCCAGCGTGTGGCGTCGACCAGGACCCGTCGGCTGGTGACCTCGGCGGCCGGCCGGAAGGGCGCGGGCAGCGCGGCCATCACCTTGCGCAGCGCGGAGCCGAGCGCCGCGTCGAGGCCGAGGGCGGCGTGCGCGCCCTGCGCGGCCAGGATGAACAGCGAGCGGGACTCGTCGGCGGTCAGTCCGGTGACGTCCGTACGGAATCCTGCGAGCAGTTCGATGCCGCCGTGCCGCCCGCGTTCGGCGTAGACCGGGACGCCTGAGGCGGACAGCGCCTCGATGTCCCGGTAGACGGTGCGTACCGACACCTCCAGCCGGTCGGCGAGTTCGTGCGCCGGGACGCGGCCGCGGGTCTGGAGCAGCAGCAGGATCGAGAGCAGGCGGTCGGACTTCACGCGCCCAGGATCGCGCCCGCCGGGACCGTCCGCAAATGTTGACGGAAGCTGTCAGGTTATGCGGCGACAGTGAGGGCACATCGACCCCACGGAAGAGGCAGTCATGAACGCCATGGACCCCCGCCCCCTGTACACCCGCGCCGCCGGGCAGATCGCCTCGCTGATGGCGACCGTCCGGCCGGAGCAGTTGGCCGGCGCCACCCCGTGCGACGGGTTCGACGTACGGCTGTTGCTGTCGCACATGGTCGGCGGCACCCGGCGAATCGCCGTGATCGGGGCGGGCGGCGACGGGCTCGCGATGCCGCCGTTCGCCGACGGGGTACCGGACGACGGCTGGAGCGCCGCGTACGACGCGGCACGGGCCGAGGTCCGCGCGGGATGGGCGGACGAGGCCCGGCTGGACGCGCTCGTCCAGGTGCCCTGGGGCGAGGCCCCCGGGCGCATCGCCCTCGCCGGGTACGTCATGGAGGCCGTCACGCACACCTGGGACCTCTCCGAGGCGCTCGGCCGGCCGCTCGAACTCGATCCGGAACTCGCCGAGTTCGCGCTCGCCATCGCCGGCCGCGTACTGCCCGACGAGGGGCGCGAGGACCCGGAGCTGCCCTTCGGCCCGGTGGTGCCGGTCCCCGAGGACGCCGGCGCCTACGAGCGGCTGGCGGCCTGGACGGGCCGCCGTCCGCTGGTGACCGCCTGACGGCCCGGGACATCGTCACCGAGGACGGGACGGGGACACCGGCGAAGGACACCCCGAGACCGCCACCGCCACCGGCACCGGCACCGGCACCGGCACCGGCACCGGCACCGGCACCGGCCAATGGTGCGGCCGCACCGGCGACACCGGCACAGGCGGCCGGCGCCGCCGAAGGGCACCCCGGCCAGGACGGGAGCGCCGCCCCGTACGGCCGAGGCGGGAACGCCCGGCCGGCACAACCGGGCGGGGATACCCGGGGCGGGTCGACGTCGGCACAGCCGGGGCCGCAGCACCGGCACAAGCGGCCGGGGCCGCCGAAGGGCACCCCCGGCCAGGACGGGAGCGCCGACCCGCACGGCCGAGGCGGGAACGCCCGGCCGGCACAGCCGAGGCCGGGGCGTCCGGCCCGTGGAGCTGGGCCGGGCCCCGGGGCGGGTCAGCGCAGGCGGGCGCGGGCGAGTTGCCTGGACTGGGCGACCAGACGGTCCGCGCTGTCCCAGACCTCCGCGTCCTCCTCCAGGAAGCCCCCGGCGAGGTTGCGGGTGGTGATCGAGACGCGCAGCGGGCCGGGCGCCGGGCGGGACCGTACGTGCACGGTCAGCTCGACGGTCGGCACCCAGCCGGACAGACCGATCTCGAAGGCCGTCGGCGGCAGCGCGTCGACCGCGAGGAGCAGCGAGAGCGGGTCGGCGTCCCGGCCGTCGGCGAGTCCGAACCACGCCCGCATCTCGCCCTTCCCGGACGGAGCGCCGAGCGCCCAGCCGAGGGTCGCGGGGTCGAGCTTGAGGAACAGCCGGTCGGTGATCGCCGAGCTGCCGGGGATGGGGGCGGGCGCGTCCTGCGGGCCGAAGCACTGGTCCATGGGCGGGATCTCGGGCGGCCGCGCGGTCGTCCGGACGTCGTCGGGCAGGGCGTCGAGATCGCCGTACGAGGCGAGCACACGGATCCGCTCGGTCTCGCGGCCCTCGCCGTCGTACTGGAAGAGCGACGCCTGTCCGGTCGACAGCGTCCGGCCGGTGCGTACGACGTCCGTGCGGATGACCGCGGGGCCCGGCTGGGACGCGGTCAGATAGTGCGCGGAGATCGTGAACGGGTCGGAGTGCGGGAGGGCGTCGGCGAGCGCGCGGCCGAGGACGGCCAGCAGATAGCCGCCGTTGACGGCGTTGATGATCGTCCACCCGGCGGAGAGGTCGACGTCGTAGACACCGGCCTCGCGCGGGGTGACGGCGGTGTCCCGGTCGAACTCACTGTCGCCGATCGTGGCCCGCACGGCCTGTACCGAAGCTGCTTCTGGCATACGTGAACGGTACAACAGGAAATTACTAAGCGGTAGCTTTCACTGTTTCGGGCGTATGAACCCCGCGCCACCCTTCCATTCAGGTGAGGATTCGGCAATTTCTTGTCAAGTGTCCGCAATCACCCGTGACCAATCGGTCCGGGTTCTCCTCTGAAGGGACATGAGCCTCACCGGGACACCTTTCCTCCTGACCTCGTTCGTGCTGTGCGCCGTCGCCCTCCTGCTGCCCCTGGCCCTGTGGTCCCGGGTGCCCGGACCGGCGCCGGTCCGCGGCGCGGCGCGGCTCCTGATGCTGATGTTCGCCCAGGGGACGGCGATCAGCCTGGTGTTCGTCCTCGTGAACAACGCCAACAACCTGTACGACAACTGGGCCGACCTCCTCGGCACCGGCAACCACGTCCAGCAGGCCGCCGACCTCGGCGTGGACGGCACCGGAGGGATCTCGCTGAAGAGCCTGCCCCGGATGCGGCAGACCTTCCGGCCGGCCGACGGGCCGCGTATGCGACAGGCCGGGGGTGTGCGCGTCACCGACCTGAAGGGACGGGTGTCGGGGGTGAACGCGGAGGTCTACGTCTGGCTGCCGCCCCAGTACAACGAACCCGCCTACCGGCACCGGAAGTTCCCCGTCGTCGAACTGCTGCCGGGATATCCGGGCTCCGCGAAGGCCTGGTTCGGATCGCTCAGGGTGCACCAGCAACTGCTGCCGATGATGCTCGACGGGCGGGTCGCGCCGTTCATCCTGGTCGCGCCGCGCACCAACCTGCTGGCCCGCGCGGACACCGGCTGCGCGAACATCCCGGGCACCGTGAACGCGGAGAGCTGGCTCAGCATCGACGTGCCGAGGATGGTCATGGACAACTTCCGCGCCGAGTCCGCCCCGAACGGCTGGGCCACCGCCGGGTACTCGGCCGGGGCGCACTGCGCCACCAAGCTGGCCGTCGCCCACCCCGACCGCTTCCGCGCCGCGGTGAGCATGTCCGGCTACAACGACCCCAAGGGCGAACGCAGTTCACTCGCCGGCCGGAGCCTGGAACTGCGCCGCCGGAACAATCCCTACCTGATGCTGCGCGCCGACCGGATCCACCCCCGGATCGCCCTCTACTTCTCCGGCGAGTCCGGTGACGGCTACCAGGCGGGCGTGGCCATCCAGGCGGTAGCGAAGCCGCCGACGAGCGTCGACGTGGTGCTGCTGCCGCGCAGCGCGGGCGGCCACGACATGGGGCTGTGGCGGCCGCAGCTCCCGGAGGTGTTCCGCTGGCTGACCGAGCAGTTCGACGCCGGACCGGGAGGCACGCCCGGCTCCGGACGCGCCCCCGGAACCGGAACCGGCGGCACGGGCAGCCCCGGGGGCGCCGGCGGCGCGGTCGGCGCCGACCGGGTCAGGACGTCTCGTCCTCCCGCACCGTCGAGCGGCGGTTCCACGCGCGCGGCGCTCGCCAGTGGAACCGCATCGCGAAAAGGCGCAGCACGAAGGCCATGACGATGGCGAGGCCGCTGGTGAACGGGGTGAGCGCGTCGTAGCGGATGCAGAGCACCACCATCGTGGCGCCGACGATCGCCGGGACCGCGTAGAGGTCACGGTCCCAGCGCAGCAGGGAGGGGACCTCGTTGGCGAGGACGTCCCGCAGCACACCGCCGCCCACGGCCGTCGCGAGGCCGAGGGCGGCGGAGGCCGTCAGACCGAGCCCGTAGTCGTACGCCTTCACGGTGCCGGTGACGCAGAACAGTCCGAGCCCGGCCGCGTCGAAGACGTTCACGCCGACCTGGATGCGCTCCACCTGGGGATGCAGGAAGAACACGAGCAGGGCGGCGACGAGCGGTGTGGTGAAGTACCCCAGGTCGGTGAAGGCCGCCGGGGGTACCGCACCGATGATCACATCGCGCAACAGCCCTCCGCCCAGCGCGGTGATCTCCGCGAGGACGGCGATACCGAAGACGTCGAAGTTCTTGCGGACGGCCAGCAGAGCGCCGGAGATCGCGAAGACGAAAATGCCGATCAGGTCGAGCGTGTGCTGGACGGAGGGGCTGAAGAGTTGCTGAAGCACCCCCATATTCTCACCTGTCGCGGGGAGTGCACCTTACAAAGGAAGGCTCAGACGGCCGGCTTGCCTGTGGTGAACAGCCAGGTGTGGAAGAGGTCGTCGAGCTGCCGGCCGGAGATCCGCTCGGCGAGGGCGATGAAATCGGCGGTACTGGCGTTGCCGTACCGGTGCAGTTTCGTCCACGCGGGCAGCAGCTTGAAGAAGGCGGTGTCCCCGATGCGCTCGCGCAGCATCTGGAGCGTCATGGCGCCCCGCTGGTAGACCGCCGAGGCGAACATCGTGTCCCGCTGCGGATCGGCGACCTCGGTCTGCCAGAAGGAGGAGTCCGCGGGCCGCTGGTCGTACCCGGCGACGAACGAGTCGTGCGCGGAGCGGATGCCCTTGTGCTCGGCCCACAGCCACTGGGCGTAGGTCGCGAAGCCCTCGTTCAGCCAGACGTCCTTCCAGTGCGCCACCGAGACGGAGTCGCCGAACCACTGGTGGGCCAGCTCGTGCACGATGGTCGACTCCGAACGGACGGCCGAGTACGCGGGCTTGGACTGCACCTCCAGCGAGAAGCCCGCCTCGGGCATGTCGTCGACGATCGCGCCGGTCTCCTCGAACGGGTACGGGCCGAAGACCTGCGACCAGTAGTCGGTGGCCTCCGCCGTGACCGCGTACACGTCGACGCTGTTGCTGTTCGCGAGCACCGGGTCGATGGCGACGTAGATCGGTGTCCCGGCGGGGGTCCTGCCGGTCTTCACGTCGAACTTCCCGATGGTCGCCGTCGCGAGATAGGTGGCCATGGGGCGGCTCTCACGCCAGTGCGTGACCGTGACGGCGCCCTTGTCGCGGGTCGATATCAGACGCCCGTTGGAGACCCCCGTGAGGCCCTTGGGGGCCGTGATGCGGATGTCGTAGGTCGCCTTGTCGGACGGGTGGTCGCTGGAGGGGAACCAGGTGGAGGCGGCGTTGGGCTCGCAGGCCACGAAGACGCCGTCGGTGGTCTTCATCCACCCGTAGTCGGAGCCGAACACGATCGGACCGTTGAGGGCTTCGGGGACTCCGCCGTAGGTGACGGTCACCGTGAACGTCTTGCCTCTGGCCAGCGGGCCGCGCGGGGTGATGTGGATCTCGTCGCCCTCCCGCGTGAAGTGCGCCGCTCTGCCGTTCACCTCGATCTTCGTGACGTCCAGCTTCTGGAGGTCCAGGTCGAAGGCGGAGAGGTTCTGGGTGGCGCGGGCGGTGAGGGTCGTACGACCGTCCAGACGGTCCGTGTCCGGGTTGTACGCCACGTCGAGGGCGTAGTGCCGGGCGTCGAAGCCGCCGTTGCCCAACTGGGGGAAGTAGGCGTCACCGATGCCGTCGGCGCCCGGGGTGGGGGCGGAGGAGGCGGCGATGAGGAGTAAGGAGGCCATCGCGGTCGCGAGAGCCCCCGAACGTGCCGAACGGGAGAGTGCCATCAGCGTCCCTTTCGTACGTGTTCCGATCATTTCTGATCAGACGGACACGCAGGACTCTGCACTCTCCCGTTCGAACATGTTCATGACTTTGCCAAGTCGTCACGGCCTACTTGCCGGTTGACTCCTGACGATCGGCTTCCGCGGCCTCGGAGTCCGACGCGGAGCCGGCCTCCCCGGCGGTGGCGGCGACCTCGGCCGGAGCCTTGCCCGACACCTCGGCGGAGTCCACGGCGGAGACCAGCTCCACCGCTTCGCGCGCCGCCGACAGCAGGACGACATCCTGCGGCGCCTGGTCCGCGGCGTTCTCCGGATGGTGGCAGGCGACCTGCTGGCCGGGCTTCAGCTCGATGAGCGGCGGCTCGGTCGTCTTGCAGATCTGCGTGGCCTTCCAGCACCGGGTGTGGAAGCGGCAGCCGCTCGGCGGGGCGATCGGCGAGGGGACGTCGCCCTTGAGCAGGATGCGCTCGCTCTTGGCGCCCCGGCGCTTGGGGTCCGGCACCGGCACGGCCGACATCAGGGCCTTGGTGTACGGGTGCATCGGCGCCTCGTACAGCGAGGAGCGGTCGGCGAGCTCGACGATCTTGCCGAGGTACATCACCGCGATGCGGTCCGAGACATGGCGCACGACGGAGAGGTCGTGAGCGATGATCACGTACGTCAGACCGAGCTCGGACTGGAGGTCGTCCATCAGGTTGACGACCTGCGCCTGGATCGACACGTCGAGCGCCGAGACCGGCTCGTCCGCCACGACCAGCTTCGGCTTCAGGGCGAGCGCGCGGGCGATGCCGATGCGCTGGCGCTGACCGCCGGAGAACTCGTGCGGGTAGCGGTTGTAGTGCTCGGGGCTCAGACCCACCAGCTCCAGGAGCCGCTGGACCTCCCTCTTCACACCGCCCTCGGGCTCCACGCCCTGGAGCCGGAACGGCGCCGAGACGATCGAGCCGATGGTGTGACGGGGGTTCAGCGACCCGTAGGGGTCCTGGAAGATCATCTGGATGTCGCGGCGCAGCGGACGCATCTTCGAGGCGCTGAGCCGGGTGATGTCCTGGCCCTCGAACTCGATGCTGCCGCCGGTCGGGTCCTGGAGACGGGTGATGACCCGGCCCATGGTCGACTTGCCGCAGCCGGACTCGCCGACGACGCCGAGCGTCTCGCCCTTGCGGACCTCGAAGTCGATGCCGTCGACCGCCTTGACCGCGCCGACCTGACGCTGGAGAACGCCCTTCCGGATGGGGAAGTGCTTCTGCAGCCCCTGGACCCGGAGCAGGACCTCGCGGTTCTCCGAGGACTTCGCGCGGTGCTCGGGAGCCGCCGCCTGCTGCGGGATCACCGCGCCTCCGCCGTCCGTCTTGTTCGTCTCACTCACAGCTTCGGCGCAATCTCTTCGGTCCAGATCCGCGTGCGGTCCTCCTGCGAGAGGTGGCAGGCCGTGTAGTGGCCGGTGCCGACGAGCTGCAGTTCGGGACGCACGGTGCGGGTGACATCGCCCTTGGGCAGGTCCGCGTACGGGCAGCGCGGGTGGAAGGCGCAGCCCGAGGGGACGTTGATGAGGCTCGGCGGCTGGCCCTTGACCGGGATGAGCCGGTCGGACGTCTCACGGTCGATACGCGGCATCGAGCCGAGCAGACCCCAGGTGTACGGGTGCTGCGGCTGCTCGAAGACCCGCTCGACGGAGCCGCGCTCGACGCACCGGCCGCCGTACATCACCAGCACCTCGTCGGCGATCTCCGCCACCACACCCAGGTCGTGGGTGATGAGGACGACCGCGGAGCCGAACTCCTTCTGCAGGTCGCGGATGAGGTCGAGGATCTGCGCCTGGACGGTGACGTCGAGGGCGGTCGTCGGCTCGTCCGCGATGAGCAGCTCGGGGTTGTTGACGAGCGCCATCGCGATCATCGCGCGCTGCCGCATACCGCCCGAGAACTCGTGCGGGTAGCTGTCGGCGCGCTTGGCCGGCTCCGGGATGCCGACGCGGTCGAGCATCTCGATCGCCCGCTTGCGGGCGGTCTTCTTGTCGACCTTGTGGTGCGTGCGGTACGCCTCCACGATCTGGTTGCCGATCGTGTAGTACGGGTGCATCGCGGACAGCGGGTCCTGGAAGATCATCGCCATCTCGCGGCCGCGGAGCTTGCGCACCTCGTCCGGGTCGGCGCCGACCAGTTCCTTGCCGTCGAGCCAGATCTCGCCCGACATCTGGACGTTCTTGCCGCGCGCGCCGAGCCGGTGCAGGCCCATGACCGCGAGCGAGGTGACGGACTTGCCGGAGCCCGACTCACCCACGATGCAGAGGGTCTTGCCCTTCTCCACCGAGAAGGTGAGCCCGTCGACGGACTTGACCAGACCGTCGTCGGTCGGGAAGTGCACCTTGAGGTCGCGCACTTCGAGGAAGGAGCGCGGAGCGTTCGAGGACGAGGTGACGGGCTCGCCGACCGCGGCGCCGGTCTTGGAAAGTTCGGTCATGAGAGCCTCACCCGCGGGTCGGCGGCCGCGTACAGCATGTCCACCAGAAGATTTGCGATGACGACGAAGAACGCGGCGAGGAGGGTCACTCCGAGGATCTTCGGCAGGTCGTTGTCAGTGATGCCGGCCACCGCGTACTCGCCGACTCCGTGCAGGGAGAACACGGTCTCGGTGATCACGGCACCGCCCAGCAGCAGACCGAGGTCCATGCCGAAGACGGTGATGATCGGGGTGAGAGCGGCGCGCAGTCCGTGCCGGACCACGACCTTGCTCTCGCGCAGGCCCTTGGCGCGGGCCGTGCGGATGAAGTCCTCGTTCATCGTCTCCATCATGCCCGAGCGGGTGAGCCGCGCGTAGATGGCGGAGTACAGGAGCGCGAGAGAACACCAGGCGGGGAAGAGGGTGTTGGCCCACTGCGCGGGATTCTCGCTGAACGGGACGTAGGTGCGGCCGAAGATCGGCCACTGGTAGGTGAAGAGCAGCAGCGCCAGGTTGCCCGTGAAGAACATGGGCAGCGAGACACCGGCGAGCGCGACGCCCATGAAGGTGCGGTCGAAGAACGAGCGCGGCTTGAGCGCGGAGATCACGCCGACAGCCACACCGGACACGAGCCACATCACCGCGGCACCCGCGGCGAGCGAGAGGGTCACCGGAAGGCGGGAGGTGAGCTCCGGCCAGACGGCCTGGTGGGTCTTGAAGGAGTACCCGAAGCACGGCGCGCCGCAATGCGCCTTGGTGGGACCCAGGTCATAGGTAGCGCCGCTGACGATCCCCTTGATGAAGTGCCAGTACTGGACGTAGACGGGCTGGTCCAGACCGAGGTTGTGCTTGACCGCGAGAATGTCGGCCTTCGTCGGGCTCTTCCCGATGTACTGCTGCGCGAGCTGGTCGGCGGTCTGGCCTACCAGTCTTGGCAGCAGGAAGAAGATGGCGAAGGTGACCGCGGAGACGACCAGGAGCAGGATCGCTGCCGCTGCCGTCCGACGGAGGATGTACGAGATCACGGGGATCGGCGCTGGTGCCCGCGGGCCGCTAAGCCCGCGGGCACCAATGCCTTCACCTGCCTTCCGGGGCTGCTACTTCTTCGTGGTGCCGATGTTGAGGTAGTCGTACTGACCGCTGAAGGCCGCCGTGGAGACCAGGTTGGTCGCGTACTGCGGGCGGGCCAGCAGAACCTTGAAGTAGGTCAGCGGCACGAGGACGGCGTCGTCCATGGTCTTCTTGTCGATCTCGGTGTACAGGCCGTTGCGCGCGGTGTCGTCCTGCGTGCCGATCGCCTTCTCGAGGAGGGCGTTGACGTCCTTGTTGTCGTACTGCGACAGGTTGGTGTTACCCGAGGCGCCGATCGCGCTGCCGTTCAGGATCTGCTGCAGGAAGCCGTAGCCGGAGGGCCAGTCGGCACCCCACTGCATCATGATCAGGCCGATGTTCTGCTTCTCGGTGAACTTCGGGACACCCGCGTAGTCGGTGAAGTACTTGCCCGACGGGTACTGCTTCAGGGTGGCGTTGATGCCGGCCGCCTTCAGAGAGGCGATGATCGCGGTGGCCGCGTCGATCTCCTGCGGGCGGTCGCTGCGCGCGGTGATGTTGGTGCTGATGGTCGACTTGCCACAGGCCTTGAGCTGGTCCTTGGCCTTGGCCGCGTCACCCTTGTTGCCGGCGGACGCGTAGACGTCCGACTTGGCGTAGCCCGGGATGTCGGGCGGGAGAACCGTGGAGGCCACGTCGCCGCGGATCGGGCCGCCCTCGGCGGTCTGCACCGAGACCTTGTCGATCGCGAACTGCACGGCCTTGCGGCACGCGACGTTGTCGAACGGCTTCACCTTGGTGTTGATCGCCATGTAGACGAGACGGCCACCGTAGGTGTTGTCGGTGTTGGCCTTCTTGTCGGCGGAGGTGAGCAGCTGCGCCTGGGTCGCGGCCTGGACACCGCCACCACCGAGGTCGATCGCGTCGCCCGCGAGGACGTCCTTGTCGATCGTCTCGGCGTTGACCTTCAGGTTGACGACGATCTTGTCCGGGTACTGCTTGCGCAGCGGGTCGGACTTCGCGTCCCAGTTCTCGTTGCGCACGAGGACGGCCTGCTTGCCGTCCGAGTAGCTCTGGAACTTGTACGAGCCCGAGGACACGATGTTCTTGACGTAGTCGACGCCGTTGTCCTTGGCCTGCGGGACCGGAGCCGTCTGCGGCGAGGCGACCAGGTAGTCGAACTCCTGGAACGCGGTCTTCAGGTGGAAGACGACGGTCGTGTCGTCAGGGGTCGCGATCGAGTCGAGGCCCTTGCCGCTCTTGTCCTTGTAGGGACCCTGGTACTTGTCGCCGCCCACGAGGAACTGCTGGAAGTAGTTCGGGCCGAGGGAGAGCACGTCACGCGCGAAGTTCGAGCGCTCCACCGCGTACTTGACGTCCTTGGACGTGATCGGCGTGCCGTCCTGGTACTTCAGGCCGGTACGCAGCTTGTACGTCCAGGTCTTGCCGCCGTCGCTCGGGACGCCCTTGCCGGCCGCGAGGTCGGGGACAAGGGTGTTGCCCTTCTGACCGGCGCCGGGCTGGAACGTCATCAGCGGGCGGGCGTACAGCCGGCTGAGGTTGTACATGTACGCGTAGTACGTGTTGCCCGGGTCGAAGGAGTCCGGGACATCGGAGTACTCGTACGTAACCGTGCCCCCCTTCTTCGTGGAGGCGTTGACGACGCCCGTGGTTGCTGCGTTGGCCCCAGCTGATTTGGCGGTGCCGTCGTTCTTGTTGTCATCGGCCTTGCTGCAGCCTGCAACGAGCAGACTCGCGGAGCCGATGGCCGCTATAGCGGCCAGCGCTGACCTTCGCATAATGGGCGGGTTCCCCTCCATTGTCGGAAACTTGGTGATCTCTCGGTGTCCGTCAGACATCAACGGCTGCGCGGGTCGAGAGCGTCGCGGAGACCGTCGCCGAGCAGGTTGAACGCGAGGACGGTCACGAAGATGGCGAGGCCGGGCACGATCATGAACTGCGGGTCGACCTCGTAGTAGGTGACCGCATCCCTGAGCATGCCGCCCCAGGACGCCTGCGGGGGCTGGATGCCGACCCCGAGGAAGCTGAGGGACGCCTCGAAGAGGATGTTGGTCGGGATGAGCAGCGTCGAGTAGACGATGATCGGGCCGACCAGGTTGGGCAGCAGCTCCCGGAACACGATGTACGGGCCCCTGGCGCCCATACCGCGGGAGGCGTCCACGAATTCCCGCTCACGCAGGGCGAGCGTCTGGCCTCGGACGATCCGGCCCAGGTAGGGCCAGTTGAAGAAGCCGATCACGAAGATCAGAACGCTCAGGTGGAGCGGGAGCCCTTCGAGGCCGAACGCGCCGCCCTGAAGGGTGGCGGAGATGGCGATCGCGAAGAGCAGGAGGGGGAAGGCGAGGAAGGTGTCCATCAGGCGGCTGATGATCGAGTCGACCCGCCCGCCGTAGAAGCCCGCGACGACGCCCAGGATCGCGCCGATCACGTTCGACAGGATGGTGGCGCCGAAGGCGACCACCAGCGACACCCAGGAGCCCTCCAGGATGCGGGTGGCCAGGTCGCGCCCGAACTTCGGGTCGACTCCGAGCGGGTGGTCCGCGCTCATGCCACCCGAACCGCCCGTGGGCAGCGAGGTGTTGGGGTCGATCAGGTCCTGGTGGAAGGCGTTCGGGTCCAGCCCCAGCATCGACTGGAGGGGCCGGGCGAGGATCGCCAGCAGGATGAGCAGTACGACGATGACACCGCCGGCGACCGCCACCTTGTCGCGCTTGAAGCGCGTCCAGGCGATCTGTCCCAGGGAACGGCCCTCGATCTGCCCCTTGCCGACCCCGGCAAGCACAGCCTCTGGCTGCGCTTCCGTTGCCGCCGCGGTGGTCTCGATCGGTGCGGTCACAGTGACCCGACCCCTCTCGCCGGTGGTGACCGGCCTACGCCTGCCGCTGTCTGCGGCTTGGTTCACTTGCTCGCCGGGAAGTTGACCGCAGGTGGTGCGGCCCGATGGCCCGGCTGATGATTCGACTTGCATTCGCTCACAGGACCGAAGACCCCGTGTCTGTTGGGGGAGTCTTCAGTGCCGCCACGATCGGGTGCCAGGCCTCATGGGGAAAGTATGCGCAACCGTGATGCTTGTTGAGGGATTCCGTTATCCGAACAGTGGGTAACAGGATCCGGACGGTTGCCAATTGACACCAAAGTGACCAAAAGGGTCTTTTCGGTCTCAAGTGCCACCAAATCGGGACACTCGGCACAAACGCCCACTTCCCCGCAGGTCAGCAGCATGGGACGCACGACATATGAAGGCCGTGTGCAGGGTCATGATGCCAGCCGAACTCGCACTGGCATCCGACAGGTCCGGGATTCGGGACGCCCTCAGTAGCCGCCACGGGCCGGCGGATAGCCGTAGCCGCCCGCCATCGGCGCCTGTGCGGGAGCCGCGTGCGCCTCACGGTCGTAGAACGGCCGGGCATGGGCGCGCAGCCACATCGCCACCGGGTCGAACTCGTCCGACATCGCCACGGTGGAGACGGGCAGCCCGTCCGGGACCGCGCCGATGGACTGCTGCATCATCGCCCGCACCGAGTCCACAGCGGGCGGTGAAGTGTCGTACACGTCAAGGCCGATGGCCAGATAAGGCGCCCCGAGCGAGGGCTGCACCCAGGCCCGGCGCAACGAGCGCACGGCCGGGGTCAGATGCGCGTTCTGGGTCAACAGGGCGTAGAACTGCGGGATTTCGATGCCGGGCTCGGAGAGCCGGAGCGGGCCCGCGGGCTGCCGCTCCAGGCCCGTGGCGATCCGGCGCAGATCCAGCCAGGGGATGCCGAGACCGCCGCCGGGGGCGTGTGGATTGAGCCACAGGCCGAACTGGTCGGGGTACAGGGTGCGGGCGACGTCCAGCCCGTCCACGACTTCGTACGAGCGGTTCCAGCCACTGGCCGAGAGCTCCTGGGCCGAGGTGACACAGGGCGCGTACCCGAAGCCCTCCACCTGCATGTTCCCGTACTGGGCGTCCGGAGAGCCGGCCTGGCCGTGCCAGAGCAGCATCCACACCTGGCCGGACGACGGGGTCGCGAGCGCGCGAAGGAGCGCCTCGTAGGCGTCGTAACGCCCGGGAGTCACCTGGCGCAGCATGTGCTCGACCTGCCCGGCCGCGGCCGTGCCCGACGCGCTCACCCTCAACCGCCCCTTCGCGAACAATTCACGACGAACTCATCCCTTACGCCCGAGGCGCCGGTTACGAACATGCGTCAACACCTCGACCAGGCCATGAAACCAGCTTATGCGGCGTTCGCGCTCCGCCGGGGGAAGCCGTCGAGAGCGCCGGCCCGCCGCGTGCGGGGCGCCGCGGGCCCCGCGCGGCCGGGCGCACGGTCTCCCGGGCGCCCCGGAGCGGGCGGCGTTCAGAGACCGTGCTGGTAGAAGGGGCGCACCTGGGCTCGCATCCAGTCGCCGACCGGATCCTGCGTCACGTCGAGGAGAACCAGGTTCACCGGAATGTTCATCGGGACGCGGCCGAGGGCCCGGCCCAGCGCGTCGAGGGGCAGGGCGCGGGCCTCGCCCTCCCACACCGAGAGTTCGACACCGATGAACATGACCGGATCGTCGCCCTCGATGCTGGCCAGACAGCGGCGGGCGCTCAGGACGACGCCGGTCCCGGCGAACTCGGCCGAGGCCGCGGCGAGGAAGTCCATCGGGTCCTCCTGCCAGTCGGGCTCGAAGAGCCGCACCCGGCCACCGCCCGCCCCGTCCAGCGGGGTCCGCCCGGCCCGGCACAGCTCGGCGACGGCCATCGGGGGCAGCGGTACGCCGACCACACCGTCCGGGTTGACCGCGATGCCGACCTGCGGCGGAAGTCCGCGGGCGAACTCCACGGCGGGCGCGATCGTGAACGACATGTGACCGCCGGTGACCTGGCGGAACTGCTCCTCGGAGCTGAAGACCGGGACGTAGACCTGGCCCCCGAGGTCCATCGTGGGCAGATCGAGCGGACCGCTCTGCGGGCCGCCGCCGTTGGGCAGCGGCACCCACACGAAGCTGCGGCCGAGCACCTCGACGATACGAGCGGCCGACGAGGGGCCCGCGGGCATGCCGAGGGAGGAGGACAACACCTCCTCCAGCTCGTTGCCGGGCCAACCGCCGTGCGGATGGGGGTGCGCCTGTGCCGGAAAGTCCATCTGTCTACCGCCCGCTTCGAACCACTGTTCCGGCTGGAAAGGTTAGTGGGCCACCGCAACCGGTCAGTGGCCGAAGTCGATCCTGCGCAGGACGCCCGCCGCGTCCCGGTCGATGAGCACCGCCGAGCCGCACCCCGGAGGCAGGTCTCCCCTCTCCGCGGAGCGCAGCAGCCGGGCGACCGCGCCGCGATGACGGGCGAAGGCGTAGCGCGAGACGCCCCGGCCGCGCTCGCGCTGCCCGCGCCGTGCGGTGCCCGGCGTGACGTCGAGCAGCACCAGGTGCAGCGCGCCGCCCCGGCGCCGGGCCTCGCGGGCGAGCCAGCGGCGCACCCAGGCCTGTGTACCGCAGTCGTGCACGACGAGTCCGCCGCCGCCCCGCAGCGCGCGGCGCAGGCCGGCGTAGTGCGCGAGGCGGACGAGGGGACGGTAGAACGCGTACGGCAGATGGCGGGCCATCCGGCCGTCCCAGCGGTCGCGGGTGTCCTGCGAGTCGACGCGCGCGCCCCGCACGGCCCGCCGCATCAGCGTCGACTTGCCGCTGCCGGGCAGTCCGGTGACCACGACGAGGTCGCGCGCCCCGAAGCGGAGACCGTGCGGACTGTGTCCGAGCCGGTCGCGGAGATCCCGCACGACGGGCGCCGGATGCGGGCCGCGCGCCTCCCGGGCCGGTGCTCCGGGCTGCTCGGGCAGCGCGAGACCCGAGGTCGTCGCGTACGCCGTGGTCCTGTTCACCGTGACCGTCCTCCCCTTGGGTGTGGAGTCCCATCCCCGTCGACTGTAAAGAGAAGGTAATGCCCGGCGCTTCCCCTTTTCATGCGCGGACTGCCACAGCCCGGTTACAGATGCCGGGCTGCCGGGATCGGACGGCGCGTGCGATGATGGCCGCGCCAACTGCATACCGGCCGCTTGAATCCGCGCGGGAGAGTCCTGGGTACGTGTACCCGGGCGCCGAAGGAGCAAGTCCCTCCCTTGAATCTCTCAGGCCCCGTTACCGCGCGGGCGAGGCACATCTGAAAAGCGGGCCACTCACCGGTGGCTCCACCCAAGGTGCAAATCAGGACCACCGTTTCGTGGGGTCTTGATGAACCTCTCAGGTTCCGATGACAGATGGGGAGGAACGACCTCGCCGTCATGCCTTGGGAGCCAGACCGATGAGCAGCACCGCACCCCGTCACACCGCGCTCGATGCCCTGCATCGCTCGCTGGGCGCGACGATGACCGACTTCGCAGGCTGGGACATGCCCCTGCGCTACGGCTCGGAGCGCGACGAGCACCTCGCCGTCCGCACGAAGGCCGGCCTCTTCGACCTCTCCCACATGGGCGAGATCACCGTCACCGGCCCCGAGGCCGCCGCTCTCCTGAACCACGCGCTGGTCGGCAACATCGCGACCGTCGGCGTCGGCCGCGCCCGCTACACCATGATCTGCCAGGAGGACGGCGGCATCCTGGACGACTTGATCGTCTACCGCCTCGCCGAGCACGAAGCCGGTTCCTCTCACGCCCCGTCTCCTCACTACATGGTCGTCGCCAACGCCTCCAACGCCCAGGTGGTGCTGGACGCGCTGACCGAGCGCGCCGCCGGTTTCGACGCCGTGGTGCGCGACGACCGTGACGCGTACGCGCTGATCGCCGTGCAGGGGCCCGAGTCCTCCGGCATCCTCAAGGCGGTCACCGACGCGGACCTGGACGGCCTGAAGTACTACGCGGGCCTGCCGGGCACGGTGGCCGGCGTTCCGGCCCTGATCGCCCGCACCGGCTACACCGGTGAGGACGGCTTCGAGCTGTTCGTCGCCCCCGCCGACGCCGAGAAGGTGTGGCAGGCGCTGACCGACGCGGGCACCCCGGCCGGGCTGGTCCCCTGCGGTCTGTCGTGCCGCGACACGCTGCGCCTGGAGGCCGGCATGCCGCTGTACGGGCACGAGCTGACCACCTCGCTGACCCCCTTCGACGCCGGTCTCGGCCGGGTCGTGAAGTTCGAGAAGGACGGCGACTTCGTGGGGCGCGCGGCGCTGACCGAAGCCGCCGAGCGTGCCGCTTCCGAGCCGCCGCGGGTCCTCGTCGGCCTGATCGCCGAGGGGCGTCGCGTGCCGCGCGCCGGGTACTCGGTCGTCGCCGACGGCAAGGTGATCGGCGAGATCACCTCCGGTGCCCCCTCCCCCACGCTGGGCAAGCCGATCGCCATGGCGTACGTCGACGCCGCGCACGCGGCGCCGGGCACCGCGGGTGTCGGTGTGGACATCCGGGGCAGCCACGAACCGTACGAGGTCGTGGCGCTGCCGTTCTACAAGCGCCAGAAGTGACACTGGTCCGCACGGGCCGGACGTGACACCGGTCCGCAAGGGCCGGACATGACACGGATGCCCGTCGGGCTCCGGCACTGACGGGCGAGCCCGTCGGGCGCCGGACGTGACCCTGGGCACATCCGCCCGGGTCACCCACGCTTCCTTCCATCAGCACTCCACCGCGTACAGGAGAATTCAGGTCATGAGCAACCCCCAGCAGCTGCGCTACAGCAAGGAGCACGAGTGGCTGTCCGTCGCCGAGGACGGCGTCGCGACGGTCGGCATCACCGAGTTCGCGGCCAACGCGCTCGGCGATGTGGTCTACGCCCAGCTCCCGGCGGTCGGTGACACGGTGACCGCGGGCGAGTCCTGCGGCGAGCTGGAGTCGACCAAGTCGGTCAGCGACCTGTACTCCCCGGTCGACGGCGAGGTCGTCGAGGCCAACCAGGACGTCGTGGACGACCCGTCGCTCGTGAACTCCGCGCCCTTCGAGGGCGGCTGGCTGTTCAAGGTGCGCGTCGCGGGCGAGCCCGAGGACCTGATGTCCGCCGACGAGTACACCGCCTTCACCGCCGGCTGAGGAGTCACCGCATGTCGCTTCTGAACACCCCCCTTCACGAGCTGGACCCGGACGTCGCGGCCGCCGTCGACGCCGAGCTGCACCGCCAGCAGTCCACCCTGGAGATGATCGCCTCGGAGAACTTCGCTCCGGTCGCGGTCATGGAGGCCCAGGGCTCGGTCCTGACCAACAAGTACGCCGAGGGTTACCCGGGCCGCCGCTACTACGGCGGCTGCGAGCACGTCGACGTGGTCGAGCAGATCGCCATCGACCGGGTCAAGGCGCTGTTCGGCGCCGAGCACGCGAACGTGCAGCCGCACTCGGGCGCCCAGGCCAACGCGGCCGCGATGTTCGCGCTGCTCAAGCCGGGCGACACGATCATGGGTCTGAACCTCGCGCACGGCGGGCACCTCACCCACGGCATGAAGATCAACTTCTCCGGCAAGCTCTACAACGTGGTCCCGTACCACGTGAGCGACGAGACCGGCCAGGTCGACATGGCCGAGGTCGAGCGCCTCGCCAAGGAGTCCCGGCCGAAGCTGATCGTGGCCGGCTGGTCGGCCTACCCGCGGCAGCTGGACTTCGCGGAGTTCCGCCGTATCGCCGACGAGGTCGGCGCGTACCTCATGGTCGACATGGCGCACTTCGCGGGCCTGGTGGCCGCGGGGCTGCACCCGAACCCGGTGCCGCACGCCCACGTCGTCACGACGACGACCCACAAGACCCTCGGCGGCCCGCGCGGCGGCGTGATCCTCTCGACGGCCGAGCTGGCCAAGAAGATCAACTCCGCGGTCTTCCCCGGCCAGCAGGGCGGTCCCCTGGAGCACGTGATCGCCGCCAAGGCCGTCTCCTTCAAGGTCGCCGCCTCGGACGACTTCAAGGAGCGCCAGCAGCGCACGCTGGACGGCGCGCGCATCCTGGCCGAGCGTCTGGTCCAGGACGACGTGAAGGCCGTCGGCGTGGACGTCCTGTCCGGGGGCACGGACGTGCACCTGGTCCTGGTCGACCTGCGCAACTCCGAGCTGGACGGGCAGCAGGCCGAGGACCGCCTCCACGAGGTCGGCATCACGGTCAACCGCAACGCCATCCCGAACGACCCGCGCCCGCCGATGGTCACCTCGGGCCTGCGCATCGGCACGCCCGCCCTCGCCACCCGCGGCTTCACAGCCGAGGACTTCACCGAGGTCGCGGACATCATCGCCGAGGCGCTGAAGCCGGCCTACGACGTGGAGGGCCTGAAGGTCCGCGTGTCCGCTCTGGCCGACAAGCACCCGTTGTACCCCGGCCTGAAGTAGTTCCGTAGGCTTTCTGTCATACGTTGTATTCACCCGTACGGTTCCTTTCGTACGGACATCCGGGGCACCGCGCACACTGGAAGAGCGCGGTGCCCCGTTCCATGCGGTCCCGCACCACCTCCGCCGGACAACGGCGTCCGGCGAAACCACCTAGGAGTTCCCGTGGCCATCTCGGTCTTCGACCTGTTCTCGATCGGCATCGGCCCGTCCAGCTCCCACACGGTGGGCCCGATGCGCGCCGCGCGCATGTTCGCCCGGCGGCTGCGCAACGAAGAGCTGCTCGCCCCCGTCACCGCGATACGCGCCGAGCTGTACGGCTCGCTGGGCGCGACCGGCCACGGCCACGGCACCCCCAAGGCGGTGCTGCTCGGCCTGGAGGGCGCCTCGCCCCGGACGGTGGACGTGGAGGGCGCCGACGAGCGCGTCGAGCAGATCAAGGCCTCGGGCCGGATCAACCTGCTCGGCGAGCACGAGATCGACTTCAACTTCGACGACGACCTGGTCCTGCACCGCCGCAAGGCCCTGCCGTACCACGCGAACGGCATGACGATCTTCGCGTACGACGCCTCGGGCGAGCTCGTCATGGAGAAGACGTACTACTCGGTCGGCGGCGGCTTCGTGGTCGACGAGGACGCGGTCGGCGAGGACCGCATCAAGCTCGACGACACGGTCCTGAAGTACCCGTTCCGCACGGGCGACGAGCTGCTGCGGCTCACCAAGGAGACCGGGCTGTCGATCTCCGCCCTGATGCTGGAGAACGAGCGGGCCTGGCGCACCGAGGAGGAGATCCGCGAGGGGCTCCTCGGCATCTGGCGCGTCATGCAGGCCTGCGTCTCGCGCGGCATGGCCCGCGAGGGCATCCTGCCGGGCGGCCTCAGGGTCCGCCGCCGCGCCGCCCTCTCGGCCCGCCAGCTCCGCGCCGAGGGCGATCCGCTGGCCCACGCGATGGAGTGGATCACCCTCTACGCGATGGCGGTCAACGAGGAGAACGCGGCGGGCGGCCGGGTGGTCACCGCCCCCACCAACGGCGCGGCGGGCATCATCCCGGCGGTGCTGCACTACTACATCAACTTCGTGCCCGGCGCCGACGAGGAGGGTGTCGTACGGTTCCTGCTCGCCGCCGGGGCGATCGGCATGCTCTTCAAGGAGAACGCCTCCATCTCGGGCGCCGAGGTCGGCTGCCAGGGCGAGGTCGGCTCGGCCTGCTCGATGGCGGCCGGCGCGCTCGCCGAGGTGCTCGGGGGCAGCCCCGAGCAGGTCGAGAACGCCGCCGAGATCGGCATGGAGCACAACCTCGGCCTGACCTGCGACCCGGTCGGCGGCCTGGTCCAGATCCCCTGCATCGAGCGCAACGGCATGGCCGCGGTGAAGGCCGTCACGGCGGCCCGGATGGCCATGCGCGGCGACGGCTCCCACCTGGTCTCCCTCGACAAGGTCATCAAGACCATGAAGGAGACCGGCGCCGACATGAGCGTCAAGTACAAGGAGACGGCCCGGGGCGGGCTGGCTGTGAACATCATCGAGTGCTGAGGCGGAGGGCCTGACCGGTCGGCCCGGCCGGGCGGCCGCCCGGCCCCGCCCCGGTCAGTCCGGTCGTTTGTTCTCGGGGTCAGGCGCCGGGCCCGAGCCGACCAGGACGTCGCTGTGCGGGGAACGGGCCTTGGCCGGCGGGGGGACGGCCGGTCCCGGGGTGCCGGCGGGGTCCGGGTACAGCAGGCCGTGGAGCCGGCGGGCCTCGGCCGCGGCGTCGGAGCGCGGCACCAGCGTGTGTTCGGCCCGGCCGTCCGCCCGCAGGGCGGTGACCAGCCGCAGGCCGTCGAGGCGGCGCGCGGTCCGCAGATGCGGGGCCGCGCCCCGCGCTCCGGCCGGCACCGTCAGACACGCCTCGCTCGCGGTGTCGAACTCGGTGACCGTCAGGCCCTCGGCCCGCAGCCGCCCCCCGACCGCCCGGCGTTCCCGGCCGGACCGGAAGCACCACACGTCGCTGTCCTTGTGGACGACGACCGCGGCCGCCTCCGGACCCGTCCCGACGGCGGTCCCGCCGTCCGGGCCCTCGCTCCAGGGAAAGGGACGGCACAGCAGCCGCACCCCTCCGCGCTCCGCCCAGTCCACGGCGCCCTCGTGGACGACCTTGGCGCCGTGCCGGGACATCCGGCGCACTCCCTCGTAGCTGATCCGGGCAAGGGTGCGCGCCTCCGGCACCAGATAGGGGTCGGCGGTGCACACACCGGGCACGTCGGAGAAGAGCTCGCACGTGTCCGCGCCCAGCGTCGCGGCCGTCGCCGCCGCCGAGAGATCCGAACTGTTGCGGCCCAGCATGACGGTCCGCCCGGACGCGTCGACGGCCTGTCCGCCGGGCACGACCGCGATCGGGCAGTCGGCCAGGGCCCTGGACAGCGCCTCGGGACCGGCGGAGACGAGTTCCGCCCGGTCGCCGGGCCCCTCGGCCAGGAGCCCGGTGGCCGCCGCCGGCAGCGGGCACGCGGGCACACCCGCGGCGCCGAGCGCCGCCGCGAGCAGGGCGACGCTGACCGTCTCGCCGGCGGTCAGGAGCATCGCCGCGGCGTCGGCGGGCGGGTCGGCGGTCACGGCGTCCAGGGTCTGCTGGAGTCGGCCCGTCGTACCGGACATCGCGCTCACCACGACGACCAGCGGGCGCCCGTCCTCGGTGCTGCGGCGCACCGCGTACCGGGCCACGCGGTGGTAGCCGTCGAGGTCGGCGAAGGCGGAGCCGCCGAATTTCAGCACCAGTGGACGGCGCCGCGGCGCGGGACGGCCCGTCATCCCAGCCACCCGTTCTTCAGGGCGAGTTCCACGATCTGCAACGCGTTCAGCGCGGCCCCCACCCACAGGTTGTCGGCGACCACCCACAGCGCCACCGCCCGGTCGTCCTCGGGCTCGACGCGGATACGGCCGACATGGACCAGGGCCCGTTCCCCGGCCCGGGCGAAGACGGTACGGGGCATCGGGTACGAGGGGGTCTGCGTCCGGCGGTAGACCCGCAGGCCGGGCGTCGCGGCCAGGGCGTCCTCGACGGACGCGGTCGTGACCGGCTCGCGCAGCCGCAGGTGCACGGCCTCGGAGTGGCAGTCGAAGACCGGCACCCGTACCGCGGTGGCGCTCACCCTCAGGTCCGGCAGGCCGAGGATCCTGCGTGGCTCGCGGACGAGTTTGCGTTCCTCGTGCGTGAACCCCGTCTCGTCCTGCAGCCCTATCTCGGGGACGAGGTTGAAGGACAGCGGCTGCCCGAAGCGCCCGCCGGGGACGCCCTCGGCACGCGGGTCGTCCAGGATGTCCCTGGAGCCCTCCGCCAGTTCCCGCAGACCGCGCACTCCGCCGCCGGACGCCGCCTGGTAGGTCGCCACCACGACGCTCTCCAGGCCCGCGAGTTCGTGCACCGGATGCAGGGCGCGCACGAGCTGGATGGTCGAGCAGTTGGGGTTGGCCACGAGGCCGGACGCCGGCCGGCCGTCGAGAGCCCCCGGGTTGACCTGGGGGACGACGAGCGGCACGTCCGGCCGCATCCGGAAGGCGGAGCTGTTGTCGACGACCAGGACCCCGGCCGCGGCCAGCCGCTCCGCCTCCCGGGCGCTCACCTCCGCGCCCGCGGAGAAAATGGCGACATCCAGACCTCGGGGATCCAGTTCGTCCAGGGTGACCAGGTCCGCCACGGGGAGGGACAGCGCCAGTTCGGTGCCCAGGTCCCGGCCGACGCTGCGCGCCGATCCCACGGGCACGACCTGTTCCACGGGCACGATCCCGCCGTCGAGCAGGGCCAGGCACTCCCGGCCCACCGCTCCGGTGGCGCCCACTACCGCGATGCGCAGCATTCCCGTCCTCCTGTCGCCCCGCGCGGGGGCTCAGTGCGTGGTCGTGTCGGGTGACCGGCCGCGGAAGGCACGCCGGTACGCGTTGGGCGTGGTGTTGAGGAAGTGCACGAACTGGTAGCGCAGGGCGGCCGCGTTGGCGAACCCCGTACGGGCCGCCACCGCCTCCATCGTCTCGTCGGTGTTCTCCAGCAGCCGCTGGGCACTGAGCACCCGCTGGGCCAGCAGCCACCGGTAGGGGGTGGTCCCCGTCTCCGCCCGGAACCGGCGGGCGAAGGTGCGCGGCGACATGCAGGCCCGCGCCGAGAGCTGTTCGACGCTGATCTCCTGGTCCAGGTGTCGCTCGGCCCAGGTCAGCACCTCGCGCACACCGTCCTCCCCGTACTGCGCCACCGGCCGTTCGATGTACTGGGCTTGGCCGCCCTCCCGGTGCGGGGGCACCACCATGCGCCGGGCGATGGCGTTGGCGACGTCGCTGCCCTGCAGCTTGCGCACGAGGTGGAGGCAGGCGTCGATCCCCGCGGAGGTGCCGGCCGAGGTGAGGATCGGGTCCTCGTCGACGTAGAGCACTCCCGGTTCGACATGGGCCTTGGGATAGCGCTCGGCGAGTGCGTCGGCATACCGCCAGTGGGTGGTGCAGCGCCGTCCGTCGAGCAGCCCGGCGGCCCCCAGGACGAAGGCGCCGACACAGACACTGACCACCCGGGCCCCCCGGGCCACCGCCTGGCGCAGGGCCTCCAGGAGAGCGGGCGGAAAGTCGCGGGTGTGGAAGTCGTCCCCCACCGGTATGGCGATGAGGTCGGCCTCCTCCAGCCGGTCGAGTCCGTAGGGCGTGCTGATGGTGAACCCCGGCACCGCCCGGACCGACGGGGATTCCGCGGCGACGAGAGCGAAGTCGTACGCGGGCAGTCCCTCTTCCTGGCGGTCGATCCCGAATACCTCACATACGACACCCAGCTCGAAGGGATGGACGTTGTCGAGCAGGACCGCGGCTACGTTCTTCAGCATGTTTTCCAATGTGGCAGTAATACATGGAGTTCTGACAGTCCCTCTGCTGTCCCCTGGCCGGATCAGCCCTCATACTCACGGCATGGACCCCGAAGCGGTGGTGATTCACTCACTCGCGCTCATGGGCGGAGACACACCATTGACGGGCCCGCCGATGGACACGATCCCGCTGCGGATACCCATGACGACGGCCTGCGTTCGATCGGACGCACCGACCTTCATGAAGACCGCGGACAAATGGTTCTTCACCGTCTTCTCGGATATGCCAAGTTCCTTGGCCACGCGCCGATTCGAATTTCCCTGGGCGATGAGCACCAGAATCTGCCGTTCACGCGCGGTCAGCAGGGAGAGGGCCTCCCGTGTCGCGAGCGCTTCCTCGGAGGGCGGCGGGGCGGCGAGGGACGTCCGGCGGCCGTCGGCCCGTAAGTCCTCGATCAGCTGCTCCTGTGCCTCCAGGGCGTCCTGTGCCTCGCCCAGGGCCTTGTGCACCTTGGCGACGCCTTCGGCCAAGGCCGTCACGGGCTGCCTCGGCGCCCCACAGACCTCGCAGCACTGGCGCCCCCTCAACTCCTCGACCGACCCGCGCACAACAGGCGACATCAGATGAACTCCCTCCACCGATGTGAATTGACCGAACCGCACTTCTCCGTAGGGCTGAGGGTCTGCGGGAAAACCGACGCGACGGGTCAGGAAGGAAGCTCCGCGTGGATCGCCACCGTCTTGCACCGCGTGTATTCGCGCAGCGCCTCCAGCCCCTTCTCCACTCCGATTCCCGAGCGCCGGTAGCCGCCGAACGGCAGCTCGACTCCCCCGGCCGCGCTGTAGTTGTTCACGAACACCTGCCCCACCCGGAGCCGCTGGGCGAGCCAGTGGGCGGTGGTCACGTCGGACGTCCACACTCCGGCCGCCAGTCCGTACGTGGTGTGTTCCGCGAGTCCGACCGCTTCTTCCAGCGAGTCGAAGACCGATACGCACAGGACCGGACCGAATATCTCCTCGTTGAACACCCGGTGTTCCGGGGTGACCTGATCGAGGATGGTGGGCTCCACGTAGAAACCCTCGCCGTACTTCTGCCCTTCGGGGACCCCGCCGCCCGTCCGGACCACGGCGTCCCGTCGGCCCTCGGCCAGGTGGCCGAGCACCCTGTCGCGCTGTTTCGCGGAGATGAGCGGTCCCATGTCGGGATCGCTCGCCCCCGGCCCGATGGTCAGGGCACGGAACCGTTCGACGAGCGCGTCCACCAGTTCGTCGTGAACGGACCGGTGGACGAGCAGCCGGCTCCCGGCCGAGCAGTTCTGCCCCGCGTGCTCGGTGATCGACTCCACGATCTGCGGCACCGCACGGGCGGCGTCGTAGTCGGGGAGCACGAGGTGCGGGGACTTCCCGCCGAGCTCCAGGGTGACCGGCACGATGGTGCGCGCGGCCGCGGTCATCACGGCTTCGCCGACCTCCCGCGAACCGGTGAAGGCCAGGCGGTCCAGGTCGGGATGCGCGGCGAGTGCGGCGCCCGCTTCCGCTCCGTAGCCCGGCACGATGTTCAGGGCCCCCGTCGGGAGTCCCGCTTCCTCAACGATGTCGGCCAGCCGGAGCGAGGTCAACGGCGCGTCCTCGGCCGGCTTGAGGACACAGCAGTTTCCGGCCGCGAGGGCGGGTGCCAGGGTTCTGGCCGCGATCTGCAGCGGGTAGTTCCAGGGAATGATGTGCCCGCACACGCCATAGGGCTCGCGCAGGGTGAAGGCCAGCCGGCCCGGCTGCTGCTGGATCGTTTCGCCGCCGAGCGCCTCGACAGCGTTGCCGTAGAAGTCGAAGTACCGGGCGGCGACGTCGGCGTCGACCAGCGACTGGCTGAGCGGCTTGCCGGTGTCGAGCGTCTCCAGTGCGGCGAGCTCCTCGCGCCGGGCGCGCAGGGCCTCGGCGATGCGATGACAGACACGGGAGCGCTCCACCGGTGTGGCGAACCGCCACACCGTCTCGTAGGTGTGGCGGGCCGCCTCCACGGCCGCCCGGACCTCGGCCGGGCCACAGCGGGCGACGCGGGCGACGCGGCGGGCGTCCGAGGGATCGAGGACGTCGATCCACCGCGCCGTGGGAACCTGCTTCCCCGCGATGACAGCCGTGTACTCCGGTACCTCCGGTTTTGACGCATCACTCACGGGTGCATCCAGCTCCTTGGCGTGGGGGCCGCACTGCTTCGGTGTCAGGAGGTCATCGAACCGGCGATCACTCTCTCGAGATCGCGGGCGGCGACGTCACGCGGGCAGCAGACCAGCAACCGCCGCTGTTTGAGCGCGCCTTCGACGAGTTCGGGCAGATCCTTGGTGGAGTAGCCGAAGTCCCGCAGCCCGGCGGGCCCTCCGGTGTCCGCCACGATGCTCAGCAGCGTGGCCGGAAGAACGTCCGAACCGTTCGCCTCGGTCACACCGTTGAGATTCGCGCCGAGCAACTCGGCGGCGCGCAGATGACGTTCGGGGGACGTCGGGTACGTGAACTCGAAGGCCGCCGCCGCTGTGGAGACGACCGCCGCCCCGTGCGGCACCATCGCGTGGTCGACCTCGTACCCGTCCGGCCGGTAGTCACGCACCATCCCGGCGATGGGATAGGCGCAGGCGTGCGGAATGTGGGTTCCGGCGTTGCCGAAGCCCATCCCCGCGAAGCTCGCCGCCCGGCTCATTCCGGTACGGGCCTCCAGATCGGCCGAGTTGAGGACGGCACGTCTGAGGTAGCGGCCGACCAGCTCCAGGGCCTGCTGCGCCCACACGTCGCTGATCGGATTGGCGCCGATGTACAACGGACGGTCCCCGGGCGTGGGGTACGGGGGGCGCCGGTCGTAGGCGCGGGCCGTGTACGACTCACAGGCGTGCGTCAGGACGTCGTACCCCGAGGAGGCGGTGACCGCCGGGGGCAGCGTCAGGGTGTTCGCCGGGTCGACGACCGCCAGGGAGGGCATCAGCCGCAGGTCGCTGATGCCCGTCTTCACGTTCAGGCCCGTGACGCCGAGGGCAACCATGGCGGTGCACTCGCTGCCGCTGCCGGCCGTGGTGGGGACCGCCACCAGGGGCTTGAGCGGGCCGGGAACCGGGGCTCCGGCGCCGATCGGCGCGTTCAGGTAGTCGCGTACCGGGCGGCCGGGGTAACTGAGCAGCAGGTTCAGCATCTTGGCGGTGTCGATCGAGCTGCCGCCGCCGAGACCGACGTAACCGTCCACCTGCAGGGTTTCCAGTTCACGGGCCGCCTCGGCGCAGCTCTCGTCGGTGGGTTCCACCCGGGCCCGGTCGAACAGGGTGACCGAGATGCCGTCCTGCTCGATCTGCTTGGCCACGCGTGCCGGCAGGCCGAGACCTGCCAGGCCCGGATCGGTCACCAGCAGCACCGACGCGATACCGGCCCTGCGCAGTTCATGACCGATTTCCCGGGTGGCGCCGACACCGAATTTCAGCGGTGGAGCCTGCCAGCTCACTATTCGTTCATGCTCCGGCGCTTCTCCACTCCACCCGAGCGATTCCACAGTCCGTCCCCCGCCTTCATTGGCTTGATCTGGAAATCCGACCGAGAAAATGACACGGCGAACGGCGACGCGCCCAGACGTATCGGCCGACTCGGCGAAATCGACGTCGCCTTCACTCACATTTTCGACCGGGCGAGGGCCACAGTAGCCAGTCGCCCTGGGTCCCGCCATAGGTCCCTTGCCCTATGACAGAAACGGCTCAATCCCTACCAGTGGCGCATTTCGGAAGCGGGCGGACCAACACCCCGGTACGCGCCCCGGCGGCACGCAGTCGGTACCCCTGCCCCAGGGCGCCGACTGGCAGTAAATCGTGGCTGTGTGTCCGTTCCGCCACTGTCGCCGCGGGTACTCCGGCCAGCAGAGTTGAGTCATGAAGTCCACTGGGCGGCGGCACGTGATCGTCGTAGACGGCTACCACATCAGGGACGGAGACGACCGGGGCTTCGCCAGCGCCTTCCGGGCCCGGGGCGTGCTGCCGGTCACCGTCATGAGCACCCCACAGCCTCTGGCGAAATTCGTCAAGAAGAACATCTGGTACCCCGACGACTTCGAGGCCGTGCACTATTACGACGGCGACTTCGAGGCCATGGTGAAACTCGTCGAATCATACGACCCGGTGGGTATCGTCACCGGCAACGAGAGCGGTGTGGAATTCGCCGCCAAGCTCGTCGAACGCCTCATGCCGCAGTTCCAGAACGTACCCGGCAGCGCCAAGGCCCAACGTCACAAAGGGGAGATGGCACTCGCCCTGGAGCGTGCCGGAGTTTCCGGGCCGCTCACCCTGTCGACCGCCGACCCCGCCGAGGCCGCCGCCTGGATCGAGGCCAACGGGCTCACCGACCGGCCGCTCATCCTGAAGCCGCCGCACAGCGCCGGGACCGACAACGTGCACTTCGTGCCGGCCGGCGGCGAGTGGCTCGGCTACTTCACCCACATCCTCGGCCAGGTCAACGGGTTCGAACTCCGCAACGACACCGTCATCGTGCAGGAGTTCCTCGAGGGGCCCGAATACATCGTCGACCTGTACTCGGTGGACGGGCGGCACGGTCTGGTCGACACCTGTGTCTACGCCAAGCACGACCGGGGCCCCCGCATCGGCATCTACGACATCGCCGACTTCCTGGCCCCGGACCACCCCGACGTGGCGGTCCTCGCCCCCTACGTGATGCGTGCCGCCGACGCGGTCGGCATCCGCAACGGCTCCACCCACGCGGAGGCGATCATGACGGCGGACGGCCCCCGCCTGGTGGAACTGGCCGCCCGCTACTCGGGAAGCTGCATGATGATCTCCGGTTCCCTCGCCACCGGCGACAACCAGATCGAGCGCACCGTACGGCACGTCCTCGACGGGGAGTTCGTCCCGTCCTTCGAGCTCGTCAAAGAGGTCCGTACGCTCTGGCTCTGCTCGGACCAGGCAGGCCCCGTGCGGAACATGGAGATCCTCCGGGCGATCGCCGACCTGCCCACCACGTTCTCCCTGTCGATCCCGCCCGAGGGCCGGGAGATGCCGCTCACCAACGACGTGACCACCAGCCTGGGCTGGGTCATCCAGGGCGCCGACGACTGGGACGCCATCGAGAAGGACTCGGCCCGCATCCGCGAGCTGGAACGAGCGTGGAACGCGGCCGCGCAGGACGCGGCCGACACCGGGGGGACCGCCTGACATGCAAGGCCGGCACTACGGGGCCCCTGTGCCCCACCTTCTGCTCATCTGTCCGCGCCACGACATCCTCGGCAAGTTCGTCGGCCTGCCGGTCGCCCTCACCGTGGTCCACCGCCCGGGCGGGGACCGGGCGTTGGAGGAGTCGCTCGCCCTCGCGGTGGTCGACGCCGACTTCACCGACCCGCACGCGCTGCTCACCGTCGCCCGCGAGGTGCACGCCCGGCGCCCGGTGGACGCGGTGCTCGGGCTCACCGAACTCTCCCTGCGCCCGGCGAGCGTGGTGGCCGAGGCACTGGGCGCGCGCGGCAACTCGCCCACCACGCTCGCCCTGACCCAGGACAAGGCCGCCATGCGCGGGCACCTGCGGGACCACGGCCTCGATACGGTCGCCCACCAGGTGTGCGCCACCGCGGACGAGGCCCGCGCACTGCTCCGCCGCTGCCCGACCGGCGTGATCCTCAAGCCGGTCGACGGCAACGGCGGAA
This sequence comes from Streptomyces sp. NPDC091209, assembly GCF_044757755.1. NCBI lineage: Bacteria > Bacillati > Actinomycetota > Actinomycetes > Kitasatosporales > Streptomycetaceae > Streptomyces > Streptomyces sp. NPDC091209. The sequence continues at coordinate 315,394 of NZ_JBIVVR010000011.1, forward strand.
CGGGCGTGCATCTCGTGCGTACGGAGGAGGAGCTGGCGAAGGCATGGGCCTGGACCAGCGGTGCCAGAACCGGTTTCGCCTGGCCGCAGGGCGAGTCCGCGTCCACCGTGCTGGCCGAGGAGTTCCTCACCGGCCAGGAGTTCAGCGTCGAGTCCCTGTCGGCCGCCGGGCGCCACCGGGTCCTCGCGGTCACCCGCAAGCACACCTCGGGCGGCCCGCACTTCGTGGAGACCGGCCACGACCTGCCCGCGGATCTGCCGGCCGCCCGGTACCGGACGATCGTCGACGCGGCGCTGAACGCCCTGGACGCCGTCGGCTACGCCTGGGGCCCCTGCCACACCGAGGTCATGCTCGCCGAGGACGGCGAACGTGCCACCGTGGTCGAGATCAACGCCCGGCAGGGCGGCGACCAGATCTGGGAGCTGGTGCACCACGTCACCGGCATCGACATGCTGCAGGGCGCCGTCCTCGCCCTCGCCCACGGCGTACTGCCGGGTCCCGCCGCCGGCCAAGCGGGCGGCGCCTCGATCCGCTACCTCACCCCCCGGCCAGGCCGGGTCACCGAGGTGACGGGCCTGGCCGAGGCCCTGGCCATGGAGGGTGTGATCCGTGTCGGTGAACTCCCCGCAGTGGGAGACCGGTTGGCGTCGCTCGGCGACTCCTGGAACCGGGCCGGGCATGTCGTCGCCGCGGGCCCCGACCCCAAGGCCGCGGCCGACGCGGCCGAGGCGGCGGCGGCCAGGATCGTCATACACACCGACGGAGAGGTGGCGCGGTGACCTCCGAGAAGGGAGACGGGGTGACCCTCGCCGGGACCCCCGGAGCGGACGCGGAGCACACCCCGAAGGCGCGGACCGGCCGTTTCGTCACGGGCCGCGGTCCGGCCTACGTCGTCATCCTCGGCCGCTTCACCACCAACATCGGCTTCTTCATGGTCGTGCCGTTCCTCGCGGTGCACCTGACCAAGGACGAGGGACTGAGCAGCTTCCAGACGGGTCTGCTCTTCGCCGTCATGGAGTTCACCCGGCGCGGGCTCGGCATCCCGTCCGGCTGGGTCAGCGACCGCTTCGGTGCCGCCCGGATCCTGACCCTGGGTCTCGCCGTCGAGGCGGGCGCGTACGTCGTGTTCACCGTGGCGGGCGGCAGCGTCGGCGTCTGGGGCGCGGCGGTCGCCCTGCTCGGCGTCGGCGGCTCCCTCAACAACAACGGCGCCCGCAGTGTCCTCGCCTCCAGCAAGTCCGGCGGGGTCGCGGCCAACCTCAGCCGCTACTACGTGTCCATCAACGGGGCCGCCCTGATCGGCCCGCTGATCGGCACCGCGCTGATGGCCGGGGGCGCGATGAAGGCCGGGTTCCTGATCGCGGCCGCGCTGCATCTGGCCTTCGCCGTGACCTCCGCCGTGCTGCTGCGCGGTCTGCACGCCACGAACGCGGCGCCCATCAAGGCCGCCGCCATGGCCGAGGCGCTGCGTGACCGCCCGCTGATGATCTTCTGCTCGCTCGCGGTCGGCGGCTGGTTCCTCATCACCCAGTACCGGGTCGCGCTGCCGCTGACCGTCGTCCACCAGAAGCTCTCCTCCGACCTGGTCGGCTTCCTCACCGCGGGCAACGCCGTCGTGGTGATGCTGACCGTGTGGCTCCTCGGCTCCCGGATCGAGAAGCGCTCCACGATCGGCCGCCTCGACATGTTCATCGCGTCCGGGGTGCTGCTCGGCGGCGGCTGGCTGCTGTGCTCGGTCGACGGGATCAGCCCGATCGTCGCCGCCGTCATCGTCACCTCGATCGGCGAGTCACTGTTCTGCGGCGTGGTCGACGCGGTCGTCGCGGGCCTCGCCACCGAGGGCCGTACAGGCCTCTATCTGGGCTACTCCACCATGGCCTGGGGCGTCGGCGGCATGCTCGGCGGCTTCGTCGGCGGCGGCTTCGACCTGGCCGCCGGCCACGGCGCGCTGACCCTCTTCTGGCTGGTGCTGGCCCTCGTGGGGATCGGGTACGGGGCGGGCACCCGCGTGGTGCGCCGCTCGCTCGCCGGCGAGGTGGAACGGCGCCGGACCCCCGAGCCCGCGCCGGCCGGCACGCCGTCCCCCGCCGACACGCCGTCAGCGTCCGGCTGACCGCCGCGCGGACCAGGTCCGCGCGCCTCGGGTGCTCGTACGCAACGACCCGGAACATCCGAAACCACCGACCGAGAAGGAGGCCGCATGCCGCCCAAGGCGTTGCGCGCACGGGTGCACGAACTGATGGGCCGGGCTCAGGAGGACCTGCGGGACCTCGTCGCGCACCGGTCCGTCGCCGACCCCCGGCAGTACCCCGTGGAAGAGTGCGAGCGTGCTGCCGTACTGGTCGCACGGCTGTTCACCGAGGCCGGCATCCCCGGCATGCGCCTGCTGGACACGCCGGACGGCAGCAAGGCCGTGTTCGGCCATCTGCCGGCCGCCCCCGGCTTCCCCACCGTCCTCCTCTACAGCCACTACGACGTGCAGCCGCCGCTGGACGAACCCGCCTGGACCACCCCGGTCTGGACCCTCACCGAGCGCGCCGACGGCCGCTGGTACGGGCGCGGGGCCGCCGACTGCAAGGGCAACATCGTCATGCAGCTCACCGCCCTGCGGGCGCTCGGCGACCTGACCCGGCTGGGCGTCGGCATCAAGGTCATCTCGGAGGGCGCCGAGGAGCAGAGCACCGGTGGCCTCGCCGCGCTGATCCGCGAGAACCCCAAACTCCTGTACGCCGACACGGTGCTGGTGTGCGACACGGGCAACTCCGAAGCGGGCGTGCCCACATCGACCACCGACCTGCGGGGCGTGGTGCACGCCACCGTCACCGTTCGCTCGCTGGCCGGCCCCGTCCACTCCGGCTCCTTCGGCGGTCCCGCCCCCGACCCGCTCAACGCGCTGATCGCGATGCTCGCCACGCTGCACGACGCCGACGGCAACACCACGGTCGACGGCCTGGACAACAGCGGGCGCTGGCAGGGCGCGGAGTATCCGGCCGAGCGCTACCGCCAGGACATCGGGGTGCGCGAGGGCGTCCGCCTGGTGGGCGACGGCAGCGTGGCGGACATGCTGTGGGCCAGGCCCGCCCTGACCGTCGTCGGCATCGACTGCCCGCCGGTGGTCGGTTCGGCCCCCGCCGTGCTCGGCGAGGTCACCGCCAAGCTCAATCTGCGCATCCCCTACGGAACCGAGCCCGACACCGCCTGGCGGGCGCTCAGCGCGCACCTGACGCAGAGCGCCCCCTGGCAGGTCGACGTGGAGACCGTCCGGCTCTCCTCCAGCCGCCCGTTCCGTGCCCGTACCGACGGCCCCGCCTACGCGGCGCTGGCCGAGGCGATGCGGGAGGCGTTCGGGCGCGAGCTGACGACCGCGGGGCAGGGCGGTTCGATCCCCACCTGCGACGCGCTGCAGGAGACCTTCCCGGACGCCGAGATCGCCCTGATCGGCGTCGAGGAGCCCCAGTGCCTCATCCACGCGCCCGACGAGAGCGTGGACCCGGAGGAGATCGAACGCATGGCACTCGCCCTCGCTCTCTTCCTGGAGCCCACGGAGGAGCGCTCGTGACCGATCTGACGGAACGTCACGTACGGTTCGGCGAGGCCGACATGGCGGACCACCTGAACCGACTGGGCCGGGCGGCACCCGACCTGCACGCGTGCGTCGACCCGGAACGGGCCCGGGCCTGGGCCCGTCGGCTGGCCCGGACCGCCGACCTCAAGGACGACTTCGGCGAGGACGAGGACGGCGGCAGGGGCGCCTCCTACATCCGCGCGCAGGCCCGCAACCTCACCGCACGCGCCCAGGGCATCCAGCACCTGCTCTCCCTGGTGCCGGCCCGGGCCGACCACCGGCCCGCCGTCGTCGTGGACGTGCTCGGCGGCGACGGTCTGCTCCGCAGGGTCGCGAACGCCCGACGCCTCACCGGCCTGTCCCTGCTGACCTGCGACGCGTCCCCGTACATGGTGCGCGCGGCCTGGGCGGCCAACTGCCCGGCGCTGGTGCAGCGCGCCGACCGGCTGCTCATGCGGGACGGCAGTGTCGACGCGGTCCTGGTCGCCTACGGATCCCACCACATCGCCGCCGAGGACCGCGCCGAGCTCGTCCACGAGGCGTACCGGGTGCTGCGGCCCGGCGGCGTGCTGCTGCTCCACGACTTCCTCGTCGGGTCCCCGATGGACGCCTGGTTCCGGGACGTGGTCGACCCGTACTCGCGCACCGGCCACGCCTTCGACCACTTCACCCGGGAGGAGCTGTGGGGCTATCTGACGAAGGCGGGCTTCGAGTCGGGTGAGGTGACCGAGATGGCCGATCCCTATGTCGCGACCGCGGCCACCGCCCCGGAGGCCGAACTGGAGCTGGGGCGCTATCTGTTGGACATGTACGGCCTCACCGGCATCGAGCGGAGGCACCCGGCCGACGCCCCTCGCCACACGGTGGAGCTGGCCAAGACGATCTTCCGTGACGAGCGCGCGGACGGGTCCCTGGAAACGTACTCCGTCGTGTACGACACCACCGCCCGGGCGTGGACGTGCACGATGCCGCGAACGGCGGTGCTCGCGATCGGCCGGAAGGTTCCCTGAGGCCGGGCACCGGTCGGGCCGGAGGTGGACGCCCCGGCCCGACCGGCGCCCGTCGGCGACCACTGCGAGGCCGGTGGGTCCTCCGGCACGGAACACGCGACACGCAGGCGGCGACCACCCCCGGGGTGGTCGCCGCCTGCGGTCACCGGCGCGGTGCCGGCCGGGTCACCCGGCTTCCCACGGCTTGGCGTCGGCGAGGCCGGCGAGGGCCTGGTCGAAGACCTCGCGTGCCCGCTGGAGGACCCGCTCGCGCCAACGGGCGTCCTCCGCGGGGCAGAAGGCCTCGCGGATCAGCCGTTTGAGGTCGGAGCGCACCGCGTCGGCCGGCGGACGGTGCCGGTGCAGCCAGGCGTCGGCGCACAGCGCGAGCAGCACCTCGGGGCCCGGCTGGGTGCCGAACTCCAGGGTGATCGCGGTCAGCCGGCTCCCGGAGCCTAGGCCGTCCGCCACCGCGGTCGCCGTGTTGCCCACGATCGGCGTGGAGGAGGAGGTGCCCTGCTCCGAGGCGGTGAGCGCGTCGCCGTACCACCGGCGGGCCCGCTGGTGGGCGTCGGCGTCACGGCCGCCGCGGAAGATGGGTTCGCCGACGCCTCGGTCGCCGAGCCCCGTGTGCAGGTCGATGTAGCCGACGTGGCCGGCGCCGGCGATCTGTTCGGCCACCACGGTCTCGAACACCCGCCGGGACCAGGTCGGAGCGTGTCCGCCGTAGAACAGTCCGTCGGGGTGGCGGTACTGGCCGCGGGTCACGGCCTCCTGGAGCCGCTGCGGGCCGAGCCGTTCACGGAGCCCGGTGAGGCCCGCGACCAGCTCGCCGGGCGCGAACCCGACGGCGTCCGGCGGCACCAGCGTGGGGTGCACGGCGTCGTAGGCGTCGTTGTGCGGCGGGGCGTCGTGGTCGACGAAGTTCCGGTTGAGGTCGATGTTGTCCTCGTTGACGCGCCGCAGATAGGCGAAGCCGTACGGGTTGAGGGAATGGACGAGCAGCACGCCGGTCGTGGGCCCGACGGCCGCCTTCGCGACGCCTTCGCGCAACAGGATGCCGGTCTGGCAGGCCGAGCCGCAGAAGCCCTCGATGCCATGGGTCCCGGACACCGTCACCAGGAGCTTCGCCGGGTCGGGCGGCCCCAAGTACGCGGTGTCGACGCAGAGTTCGCCGCCGTCGGGGCCGCGGTACCTGGGCAGGGGGAAGGTCCTCAGGCGTGCGCCCGCCTCCTCGGCGGCGCCCAGGAAGGCGGCGCGGGCCCGGGAGTAGTCGAGGGGAAATGTGTCCGCCATGCTGCCTCGCGTTCCTGGAGAGCCTGGAGTGCTTGGTGTGCCTGGAGTGCGGGTGCTTCCCCCGGAGGAGGCCACGGGCGACGGGCCGGAGCCTCTGACGGGCGCCGGACCCGGCCGGTCGAGCGGTGTCAGCTCCGCGCCGAGGGCAGCGGCACGCCCAGGGCCGTGAGGATCGCGTGCGCCCCCGCCTGTGTGGGTATGTGCAGCAGGCACAGCACCCTGTCGCCCGGCTCCGTGTGCTCGGCGAAGTACCGGTTGGCCTCGGGCACATGGCTCAGCGGCCGCTCCCGGTAGAGGTCGAGCGGGCGCCCGATGCCCGGGATGACTCCGCGCGCCGCGTCGAAGCCCGCCCGGGGGGCGAGTGCCCCGGCCACCTCGGCCGCCAGGGACTCCTGGCTGTCGTCCTTGCCCGTGAGGTCCGGGTACATGCTGATGTCCGGATGGCCGCTGAACGCCGACATCGCGCAGTGCACCACGGGGTTGTACGTCTTGAGCGCGATCACCTCGGGGAACGGGCCGCCGTCGGCCAGCAGCCGGCCGAAGTGCTGGGCCCAGCTCTCCTTGAATACAGCGCCGTTGCGGTACGCGTCACCCACGAACTGGATCATGATGTGCAGACAGGGCCGCCCCGACGGGATCTGCGCCCACCGGGAGGTGAGCAGCGAGACGACCCGGTCGCGCTCCCGGTCCACCCCTACGACGACGTGGTCGGCCTCGGTCAGCATCTCGCGCCGGAGCGTGAAGAGCTGCCGGGTGTGGAGTCCCGGCATGGCGAGGACCAGACCGTCCACGATCCACTTCTCGGTCTCGGTCGGCAGCTCCCGGCCGGGCGGCAGGGTCAGTACCTCGACCCCCCGCCGCCCGCCGGGCCGCGTGGCTCGGTCGTCGTCGGCCACCGCTGCCCCGCTCAGACCTCGGCCGAGGTGGGCAGCGGGACCTGGCCGTCGCTCCTGCCGAGCACGGTGAGCTGGTGCAGCTCCACGAAGTAGAGCTTCCACAGCCAGTAGACGTTGTTGAGGTGCTCGACGACCTTCCGCTCGTCGGCCTCCGAGGTGATCAGCGTGGACAGCACGCGCCACACGAAGTCGTCGTGGTCGTCGTCGAGGTCGGTGTTGACGTGGGCGCGGGCGCCCTTGACGTTCTCCTCGCCGAGGACGTCGCCCAGGTTGTCCAGCCAGTCGGGCTGGGTGCGCGTGGTGACGTACTCGACGAAGTACACGCTGGTGATCAGCGCCATCGGGCTGTCCTCGAACTCCATGCCGTACTGGAGGTATCCGGTGAGCAGCTTGGTGGAGAGCAGCGGCTCCGTGGAGTAGATCTGGTCCTTGGTGACCCCGACCTTGGCGAGGTCGGCGGCGAACAGCCGGTCGTGCAGCATCTCGTCGTCGGTGTAGTGCGCCCACGCCTTGGCCTGCACCGGGTCCACCTTGGTGAAGTACTTGATGGCCAGCGCGTCCACGGTCCTCTTGCGGCGCAGCCGCAGGATCGTCTCGATGTTGTGCCGCTTGTAGTAGTCGAGGTTCAGCTCGGAGGCGTTCTTCTGGTGCTGGGCGTACGGGACCGTCTCGTAGAAGTCCTTGATGAAGGTGTCGAGGACCGCGTCGACCTTCTTGCGCAGTTCGGGGTTGATCGTCATGGCGTGTTTCCTCCCTTGGGTCAGTGGCAGCCGCAGTTCGCGCTGGAGACGCGCTGCATCCGGCCACGGCGTACCGCCTTGCGGGCGCCGAGGACGGCGGTTCCGTCCGATGTCACCAGTGAGCTGCGGGGGCAGAGGAAGGCCAGGGCGAAGCGCGTGGCCGGCGTGATCCCCAGCCCGAGGTTCACGACCCCGCTGGTGGCGCCGTACACCTCGTTCGGGCCGCAGTTCGCCGGGATGATCTCCGTGGTGGTGTTGATCCCGAAGCCGAGCTCCCAGATGACGCGGTAGCGCGGATCGTCGGTGAGGAGCTTCTCCAGCTCCATGGCGGCCGACGTCGCCGCCGACGTCTGCGGGGTGACGCCCTCGATGGTTCCGGCGGCGACGTGCAGCGTCACGGCGTTGGAGACGAGCGGCGTGAGCGCTTCGAACAGCCGCTGCTGGTCGGCGCCGTCGGCCGGGTCCTGGTGGCGGTGGACGATCGGCCACCCGCGCAGGGTGAGGTCGCCGTCGAGGCCGAGCAGCCGGGCCTCCGGTTCGAAGGTGGTGATCTCGGCGGCGGTGACGCTCAGTTTGCCCGAGGGGAAGATCTGCTGGTCCCCCTCTTCCAGGACGCCCGCCTGCATGTTCCAGACGCACTCGCCGACGGTGTGGTCGAACTCGGCCTCGGTGCCGGAGGCGTCGTCGACGATGGTCAGCCGGTCGCTGTCGCCCACCAGGTCGAAGAACTCCTCGGCCACACGCGCGTGTTCGGCGACGTCGGTGCGGGCGGCGGTGCGCAGGAAGTAGCGGACGTGCTCGTCGGTCAACGGCGTGGACCCGGCCGGCAGCACGGCCAACTTGCGCCCGCCCAGCTCCTGCGGGGTCGGCGAGTCGAGGAACCGCCCGGGGCAGACCGCCAGCACGTGCGCGTCCGGGGGGACGCTCCGCGCGATCAGCTCACCGAGGCGTGTGCCGGGCGGAAGCGTCAGGTGGAGCACCCGGGAATACCCGTCACCGGAATTCAGGGAGAAGAGCTCGCCGTGCTGTTCGCTCGTGATCAGACAGAAGGTCTCGACCGGCCTGCCGAACTGATCGAAGTCGCTTGTCGTGAGATCCAGCGGTGACACGGGCGCACTCCCTGGTGAAAGACAAAAGGGGAACCCCGCGGCGGGGGATCGTGAAATGCCCCGCCGCGGGTCGGTACTCAGCCCAGGAGCGTGCCCAGGTAGTTGCGGTTCTTCTGCACCTTGATCTTCTTCATGGGGAGTCACCTCCTGTTGGGTGTATTGCCTTGTATTCACCCCGGCCGGCCGGACGGTCGAGCACCGCTATTCGGCGGGCACGACCCTCTCGACGGTGGGGTGGTCCGGGTGGCCGATCACCGCGACTCCATTGCTGGTCAGCACGCGGGTGTCGGGCGAAATGATGTCCAGGTGGTACTGGGTGTACGGAGTGAGGCCGAGGCCGAAGTGCAGGCAGCCTTCCGTGCCGCCGTACACCTCGTTCATGGCGTGGTTTCCGGGCAGGATGTCGTGCGAGGTGTTCAGGGCGTGGCCGATCTCCCACACGATCCGGTAGCGGGAGTCCACGGCGAACATCTGCTCCAGCATCGCCACGGCCGGCGCCGCTCCGGCGTCCAGCGCCTCCAGGCGCGTGATCCTGCCGTCCTCGACGGTGGCCTTGATCGCGTTGTCGTGCATCGCCCAGAGCCGGGAGTGGATGCGGGCCTGGTCGGTCCGGGAGAAGGAGGGGGTGCCGTTGTGCAGGATCGGGTAGCCGCGCAGCGTGATCTCACCCTCCAGCGGCAGCTTCAGGGCCTCGTCGAACTCCCTGATCTCGACCGGCAGCACGCTGATCTCACCGGACGGGACGATCTGCTGGTCGCCCCAGTCCAGCGGGCCGGCCTGCTGGTTCCACACCAGACCCTCGCGCAGATGGTCGAGGGTGGCGCGGGTGCCGTGCACCGGGTCGACGTACACCAACTGGTCCGAGTCCTCGGCGAGTTCGAAGAAGGTGTCGCAGAACGCGGCCTGGTCGGCAGCCGAGGTCCGTTCCATCACACCGAGGAAATGCCGGATCTCGTCGAGACCGGTGGGCGTCGAATTGCACGCCATGCCCATGATCTTCCGCTGCCCCACCAGATCGGGGTCGGGTGATTCGAAGAACCGGTGCGGCGAGACCACCAGGACGTGCGCGGGTTCCGGTATCTTCTTCTCGAGTATTTCCTCGAACCGGTCCCCGGCGTCCAGCGTAATGGTGAGGAACTCCCGGTACGGTGCCGTTTCGACGACTTCGAACCGGTCCACCAGCTCGGAATTCGTGATCAGACAGAAGGTGCTTCCGGTGGCTTCACCGAACTGGCTGAAGCGGCCGGGATCAATTGCTATCTGCGCGGACACGATCACTCCCGTCATGACCTTTGACCTTTTCTCGCCGTGGTCACCAATTTGACGGGTCACCGGGTCCGGGGGCTATAGGACGATGGTCCCTGCCCCTGTTCCACGGCTAGTACTTCCGCCTGGTCCCCATGTGAGCGGAGACGTGAGCGAGCACGTAAGCGGGCACGTGAGCGCCGGGGCCGACGCGGTCGGCGCCGGTGAGCCTTTCCGTACCCGGCAGCCCGCAGGACGGGGTGCGCCGCGCGCTCAGGACGGAAGCGAGGGGAGCGAGATAGGGCCGGAACATGAGAGCAGGGCCCGGATCGTGATGATCCAGGCCCTACCGTGGTCCGCGAGTCGGCGGTGCGGCTCGTTCTGGAGACAGCGAGGAAATCAGGTCACTCCCTCGCCGCGTCCTCGGCATTCGCCTTGGCGAAGAAGTCGTCGGCGATGGCGCGCGCCCGGGGCAGGTCACCGAGCGGCTCCCCGACCATGCGACCCGCGAGCTCGGTCGCCAAGGTGAAGACACCCTCGCGCAGTTCCGCCTCGGCGATGATGCAGTCCGCTTCGAGCTGCGCCCTGGCCGCCGCCACAAGGTTCTCGCGCTGCTTCCGGCCTTCGTCACGCAGTGTGGCGAGAAGGCCGGCTCCCTCTTCCGTGGCGCTCTGTCGAACCTGTGCCGCCTCATGGCGGGCCGCACTGAGTTCTTCCTGGTACTCGGCGTAAATACGCCGAGCCTCCTCCTGAACGGCTTCCGCGCGCTCCATGGTGCCCTCGATCGCATCTTCGCGTTCCGTGAGGGTTCCCTGGATACGCGGAACCAGTAACTTCGCGAACACTCCGAAGACCGAGAGGAAACAAATCAAGCCAACAACAAGCTCGGGGTGAAATGGATTCAATGGTCCCATACCACGGATGATAGCAGCGCACTTTCCATGGCATTTCGCCGCATTCCTTGGGGCGTCAAGACGTGATTCCCGAGATGAAAATGGAGACTTGCAGTCCATTTGCTGGATGCGCCTTTCCCCAGGACAGAGCAAGAAGACGACGGCCGACCGGCCGCACGGCGTGGTTCCGTCGGGGTTGTCGCGGCCGTGCCGGCCCGTGCGGGGGTGGCGGTCAGGCGTGCGAGCGTGGGAGGGGCGAAGTGGGGGAATCCCAAAGGCAGTTGTCCCCCACGAGCTGTCCCCCCACGGACAGCGGCGTTTGTTCCCCTCGGACACCGGGCGTCGCCCCGTGTGGCCCGTCCCCCACGCACGGAGGCTCCACCCATGCTGCGAGGCATCGACGTCAGCGCCTACCAGTCGTCCGCGTACGGCACGGCCGGTCTCTCCTTCGTCTTCGTCAAGGCGACGGAAGGACGCTCGTACGTCAATCCGAAACTCACCGCGCAGGTGAAGACCGCCCGCGACGCCGACTGCGTCGTGGGCTTCTACCACTTCCTGTGGCCCGGCAACATCAGCGCCCAGGCCGCGTACTTCGTGAGCAAGGCCCCCGAGAAGGCCGGTGATCTGCTCGCCGTCGACTGGGAGACCACCGGCGACGGCACCCACGCGAGCAACGCGGAGAAGGACCGCTTCATCCGCAGGGTGAAGCAACTGCGCCCGGACAACCGTGTGGTGCTCTACACCAACCGCGACTTCTGGCTGAACATCGACACCACCTCGTACAGCGGAGACGGACTCTGGATCGCCGACTACGTGACCGCCGGCAAACCCCGCATCCAGGCGACGTGGCGCTTCCACCAGTACACCGCCGATCCGGTGGACAGGGACGTCGCCGACTTCGAGAGCGAGGCCGCCCTGCGCGCCTGGGCCGGCACTGCCTAGGGGCCGGCACCGCGCCCGGGACGAGGACCTGTCCGGTCCCTGGAGTCCGGCAGTCGGCCGGCGCGCCGGCCGCCGTCGGCCGGTCCCCGGCGCCCGGCGCGGACGCCCGGTGCCGGTGGTCCGTCGGCACCCGCGTCGCCCTGACCGCCGGGCCGTCTCCTGAGCTCAAACGAGCGGCGGCCGGTCCGCGAACGGGACCGGAGTACGGTGGCCGTACCGAGCGCACCTCGCACGCCGCCATCCATCGCGGCGTCGCCCTCGGGGAACGGCAAGGCCGGAGCACATCGCGTCCGGCCGGAGATGAGCCGCCCCACATGAGTCCGATGAGCCTCGGAGTACTCGCCTCCTCCCGCAAGGAGAACGAGTTCCGTCTGCCCCTGCACCCCAGCCACCTCGGCCGGATCGCCCCTGACGTACGCGAGAGGATCTTCCTCGAACGCGGCTACGGCGAGCGGTTCGGCGTGACCGACGACGCGCTGCGTCCCCTCGTGGCGGGCCTGCGCTCCCGCGAGGAACTCGTCGCCGCGTGCGACATCATGCTGCTGCCCAAGCCGACGCACGACGACATCGCGGAGCTGCGCGACGGCCAGGTGCTGTGGGGATGGCCGCACTGCGTGCAGGACGAGAAGATGACCCAGATCGCCATCGACCGGCGGCTGACACTGGTCGCCTGGGAGGCCATGAACCACTGGACCTCCACGGGCGCCTTCAGCGTCCATGTGTTCCACAAGAACAACGAGCTCGCGGGCTACTGCTCGGTACTGCACGCCCTGCAGCTCGGCGGGCTGACCGGCAGCTACGGGCGCCGCCTGCGCGCGGTGGTCATCAGCTTCGGCGCCACGGCGCGCGGAGCGGTCACGGGCCTGGGCGCCATGGGGGTTTCCGACGTCACGGTGCTCACCCAGCGCGCCGCCGCGGCGGTGGCCTCGCCGATGCCCTCGGTCGTGATGGGCCACTTCGAGGAGCAGGACGGCGACCCGTCCCGCCTGCAGGCCTCCACTCCGGCGGGGCCCGTGCCGCTGGCGGAGTACCTGGCCGGGTTCGACATCGTCGTCAACTGCATCCTGCAGGACACCGACGCGCCGCTGATGTTCGTCACCGACGAGGAACTCGCCCGGTTCCGGGCGGGGACCTTCTTCATCGACGTCGCCTGCGACGAGGGCATGGGATTCTCCTGGGCCCACCCGACCACCTTCGGCGATCCCATGCCCACCGTGGGAGCGGGCTGCCACTACTACGCGGTGGATCACAGCCCGTCCCACCTGTGGAACTCCGCCACCTGGGAGATCAGTGAGGCGCTCCTGCCCTACCTGCGCACGGTCATGAGCGGCCCCACGGCCTGGGACGCCGACGTCACGGTCCGAAAAGCCATCGAGATCCGCGACGGCGTCGTCCAGAACCCGAAGATCCTCTCCTTCCAGCACCGCTCGGCCGCCTACCCCCACACCCCGAACATCCCGGCGCCCGCGCTGAGCCCGGCGCTCTAGCGAGCGTGTGGGGCGGACTAGCCGCGGAAGTCCGCCGAGCGTTCCGGGGAGGCCTCCGCCAGCGCCTTCGTCACCGCGTCGAGGCCTTCCTGGAGACCGTAGACGGGGCTGCCGGGCTGCTGGCGCCAGGAGTCGTCCAGCCCTCCGGCGTCGACGGTGTCGAAGCCGATCTCGTCGATGAGGTCGCGCACGCGCCGCTTCGCCGCCGCGTCGTCACCGGCCACCGGGAGGGCCATGCGGTCGGCGGCGCCGGCCGGGCGGGCGCGGTCCAGGAGGTCCTGCGCGTAGGTGCCGTTGAAGGCCTTGATGACCGTGTGGCCGATCTGCTGGGCGGTCCAGCGGCTCTCGGTGAGGCCGTCGTCCTCGATCCCGGCGATCCTGCCGTCGCGCTGCTGGGGGTAGTAGTTGCCGGTGTCGATGACGGCGACGTCCTCGGCGGCTCCGTCCAGGATGCCGTCCGGCAGGTTGGGTACGGCCTTGAGCGGGATCGTGACGATCACGACGTCCGCGCCCTGTGCCGCCTGTTCGACCGTGACGGGGGTCGCCCCGGTCTCGTCGGCGAGCGCGCCGAGCGTCTGGGGACCGCGGGAGTTGGCGACCGAGACGTCGTGACCGACGGCCGTGAGCCGCCGGGTGAGGTTGCCGCCGATGTTGCCCGCGCCGATGATGCCGATCTTCATGAGACAGACCCTTCCGGGGTTGACGCTCCTGATGCGCATCACCAACTCCCGGGGCGCACGCGCTATTCCGGGACGTACGGCATCCGGGTGACCGGTACCCGGAACGCCGGGCTCCGCAGACCCCGGGCTCCGCACCGACGGGCCGCCGGACCTGCCCTCCCTGCCCGCTCTCCCCTGCTCTCCCCGCTCTGCCCGCTCTGCCCGCTCTGCCAATGGGTTCCGGCACGCCGAAGGGGCGCCCTCCGGAAGACCGGCGGGCGCCCCTTCGGCGGGCGTCACTTGCTCAGGTGGATCCAGAACTCGTCGAACGAGAGGACCTTGTCGCCGTTGAGGTCGCGGCTGGCGATGACGGCCTCCGCCACCGACTCGGTGACGTTCCAGTCGCCGCCCTGGGCGAGAGCGGTCTTGAACTCGGCCGCGGTGATGAACCCGTCACCGTCCGTATCGATCCGCTCGAACTGCTTGCGTGCTTCCTCGATGTCGGCCACCGATCCGCCCCTTCGTCGTGCATCACTGCATGCGTTACTGCCTTGTGTACGGAGGTCAGATTAACGGTCCGCGCGAGGGCGCAGTACGGCGACCACCCAGGCGAACTCCTCGCGGTGCTCCGACAGCGGGCCGAGGCCGCGGAGCGGTGCCGTCCGCTCCCTGGAGCGAGCCGTCCCGGCAGGCGCCGCGGATGCCGTGCGCGCGAGGACCGCAAACCGGCCGGTGTCGCCTGGCGGTCCGCCGGGCACCTGGTCCTCCTCCGGTGACCCGGGGCCGGCCCCCCGCGTCGGCGCCTCGCCCGCCGGCCGCTCCGGGCGGCTCATGGACCACGGGAACGTGCCCGTGTTCGGCGGCCGACAGCCGCGCCTGTCTGGTCATCCGTGTCAGCTCCTGCGCGGTCGAACCGCGTCGTGCCACGGTCGACAGCACCGCCCGGGCCACCTTCAGCGACCTGATCTGCGCGTCCAGCTCGGCCACGTGGGCGGCGGCCACCTCCGCCACCGTCGCCTCGCCCGCCAGCACCCTGCGCACGTCCCCTAGGCCGAGACCGAGTTCGCGCAGGGTCCGGATCAGCTCCAGGCGGGCCACGGACCCGGCGTCGTACAGGCGGTAGCCGCCCGCGGACCGGGTCACCGGGGGCAGCACGCCCTCGTCCGACCAGAAGCGGACGGTCCGGACGGTCAGGCCGGTCCTGCGGGTCAGTTCGCCGATGGTGAAAAGGCCGGTGCCGTCGTCGATCATGTCTGCGAGTGTGGGCCTTCCAGTAGGTGGAGACTCAAGGGCCGGGGACCATCATGCCCAGTACGCTCGGCGGCATTCTGGACGCCGCCGCCCATGGCGTCTTCCCGCCGCCCGACGGCGCCACCACGGTCGTACGCCAGGACTCCCCCCGCGACGCCGGCGTCCTCGCCTTCACCGCGCACTCCGTCGTCTTCACCGACGAGGACGAGGGGTGGGTCCGCGCGGCGCTGGGGGCCGTCGACTGCGACGCGCTCGCCGCGGCCATGAATCCCCGGTTCCTCGCCGCGTTCATGGAGCGGACGGGGCGGTCGAACGACACGATCGACCTGCTCTCCGTCGCCGCCCCGCTCCCCGGCCCCGCGGCCCTCGCGCTCACGGAGATCGACGACCTCGGTCACCCGCGGGTCGCCGGGTCCCGAAGACGGCGCGACGATGTGCGGGCGTGGGCCGCGGACGGCGGGGTCCTCGTCCTCGGGCGCGGGGTCGGCGGGCGCCTGGAGGCCGCGGTCGAGGTGGACGAGGGCGTACGGCACCGGGGGTTGGGCCGGGCGCTCGCGTCGGCGGCGCGGCACCTGGCGGGCGAGCCGGTCTGGGCGCAGGTGGCGGCGGGCAACGCCCGCAGCCTGCGGGCGTTCCAGGCGGCCGGTTACCGCCCCGCCGGAGCGGAGGCCCTGCTCAGCCTTCGCTGAACCGGCGCGCACCGAACCGGCGCGTACTGAACCGGCGGGCACGAACCGGCCGGACTGAACCGGCCCTGTCGAACCGGGCCGTACCGAACCGACGCGCACCGAACGGACACGCACCGAACCGACGCGGCGGTCTTCGCGCCGACGGCCGCCAGGAACCGGCCGACGGCAACGGCCCGCCGCCACAGGCGGGTTGTGATCGCGCGGAGCACGATCACGGCGCCGCGGCGACGGGTCGTGGAACGTCGCGGTACGACGGCAGGTGAGCCGTTGCCGGTCGACGGGCGCCGTCCTAGCGGAAGATGCCGGTGTGGCCGAGCGAGTACCGGCCCGGCTGGGGGTAGACGGCGAGGCCGTGCGGACCACTGCCGACGTGGATGCGGGCGAGCTGGACACCGGTGCGGGTGTCGATGGCGTACACCTCCGAGTTGTAGCGGCCGGAGAGCCACAGGACCTTGCCGTCCGCCGAGACGCCGCCCATGTCGGGGCTGCCGCCGCCGGGCAGACGCCATTTCTTGGTGAGTTTGTTCTGGGTGAAGTCGAAGATGGAGATGGTGCCTTCACCGCGGTTGGAGATGTACATCTCGCGCGAGTCCCGGCTGACGTAGAGGCCGTGCGCGCCCTTGCCCGTGTGCAGCAGGGTCGGCCGGGTGAACTTGTCGCCGTCCAGGACCCACACGCCGTCGGCCATCATGTCGGCGATGTAGAACTTCTTGCCGTCCGGGGAGATCTTCACGTCCTGCGGCATCGCCCCGTGGAACGGCAGCTTCTCCTGGCCGATCACCTTCATCCGCTCGGTGTCGACCTTCAGGATTTCGCCGCTGAACTCGCAGGACACGATGAAGTAGCGGCCGTCCGGGGAGAAGTCGGCGTGGTTGACGCCGTAGCAGCTGACCGGCTCCGTCCTGACGGTCTTCATGGTGTGCGCGTCGCGGAAGACCAGCTCGCGGTCGAGGGAGGCCATGACGATCGCGTACTTGCCGTTGGGCGTGAAGTAGAGGTTGTACGGGTCGTGCACGTCGACCGGCTTGCCCGCCTCGCCGGTCTTCGGGTCGATGGGGGTGAGGGTGTTGCCCCGGTCGTTGTTGACCCACAGGGTCTTCATGTCCCAGGAGGGGACGACGTGCTGGGGCTGGACGCCCACCGGGATCGTCTCGATGACCTTGTACGTCTTCGGGTCGATGACCGAGACCGTGTTGGAGTTGGTGTTCGGCACGTAGACGCGGGACGGGAAGTCCTTGACCACCGGGGAGAGCCGGTTCGGGCGGTCGGCGGCGTAGACGTCCGCTGGGTCCAGCAAGGGGGGCATGCCGGGCAGGCCCTGGACCGTCCGCTGCTTCGGCTGGGCGGGCTGGACGGCGGCCGCCTTGGTGCCGAGGGCTTCGTCGGCGTGGGACCGGGAGGGGCCGCTGCAGCCCGTGAGGGAGACGAGCGCGGTGAGGGCGGCGCCGGCGATCAGGACGCGGCACGGGAAGGAGGGTGGCGTCAGCATCAGCTCAGCAGCTCCGTGGTGGTGACCGCGCGCAGGCCGCGGCGGTCGAGTTCGTGCAGGAGGGCGGGAAGGGCGGCGACCGTGTCGGCGTATCCGAAGTGCAGGCTCACGACGGAGCCGGGGCGGACTTCGGCCAGGACCTTGCGGGTGACCGCGGTGGCTCCCGGCGAGGTGTAGTCGAGGGAGTCGACCTCGTAGGAGAGCGTGTGCGGGTAGCCCGCGTCGCGGGCGAGGCGTTGGACCAGGGGCGAGGCCCGGGGGCTGCGGGACGGCCTGAACCAGGTGCCGATCGAACCGGTGAGCCGCTTGAGGCGGTCCGCGCAGCCCCGGATCTCCGCGGCGGCCTCGGTCGCCGGCATCGCGTTGATGTCGAGGTGGCGGAGGGTGTGGTTGCCGAGGTCGTGTCCGCCGTCGAGGATGCGGCGGGCGACGTCCGGATGCTCGTCCAGCCAGGTGCCGACGGCGAGGACGGTGACCCTGGCGCCGGCCTTCTCGGCCTCGCCGAGAAGCGAGTTGGCGACGGCGGGGTCGCCCTGGCCGTGGAAGGTGAGGGCCACCTTGGACGGGTGGGTGCGGGGACCGTGGGTGATTTCGGAGGGCTGGGCGGGGTAGCGGCGGGGGGCGGGGGCGAGTACGGGAACTGCGCGGGTCGCGGTGGCGGGGGGTGCGCTGGGCGCGGCCGGAGGCGTCGTGAGGTTGCGGGGGTGGGCGGGGCGCGGGGTGGAACAGCCTGTGGTCGCTCCGGCGGCGAGGGTTCCTGCGGTGAGCGCGATTCCGGTGAGCAGGGCCGCGCGCCGGGGCGGGGCGGGGGCTGCGTGGTCTTCGGCGGGCGTGGTCACCGGACCATTTAAGGGTGAATCGGCCGAAAAACCGGCGATTGGTCCGACCGGGTGGTGGTGCGGGTCGCTTTGCCGCACCCGGATACAGGGCCGCGCGGGGGTGGCGGGACCCATAAGCGGAGGGGGAACCCCTACTTTTGGATCAGTCGGCCGTGTCTGCGATAGTCGGCGATGCGACCTCCACCCATTGACCCGGGCCACGGTTGTCGCCGGTGGCGCGGTTCACACCCCAATTCGTTCCGCGACACCCCGCAGGCCCCGGCTGTCACACGGCCGGGGCTTTCGCGTTCGGGCCGGAACCGGTGGGTCAGCGGTCGGCGACGCGCATCTCGAACCAGGTGGTCTTGCCGCGGGGCAGGAGATCGACGCCCCAGCGGTCGGAGAGCTTGTCGACGAGGAAGAGTCCCCGGCCGCTCAGATCCATTTCCTGGACCGGCATGAGACAGGGAAGACCGCGGGAGGGGTCACGGACCTCGATACGGATCCAGCCGCGACGGCGGCGCATACGGAGTCCGAAAACGCGGGCGCCGGTGTGCCGCACGGCGTTGCCCACGAGTTCGGAGACGAGTAAGACCGCGTCCTCGGTCATCTTCGGGGACAGGCCCCAGTGCCGCAGCACCACGACCTGGGTGAGCCGCCGCGCGGTGGCCGCGGACTCCGGGCGGGACGGCAGCGGCACCTCTCCCTCGGTGGGATTGCCGAACAACTCCAGTGCCTTGAGCGCCCGTTCGTCCTCGACCGCAGGCGTCCAGCGCGCCGCGGTCGCACTTCCGTGCCGCCGCGGCTGTTCGATACCCTCCAGCCCCGCCATGCCCCCATCATGGCCGCCGAGAGCCCGCTTCGGGGCCGTTCCGGAGGAATACGCCCCCCGGAACGCGACATTCCACACCATCCGATCGGCATATGCCAAAGGCAGTTCGGATAGCGCGGGGACCCGTCCGACCTGCCACGACAGGCCCGTCGAGGGCAATCGCCGACTTCTCGCGACAAGGTGCGCTTAAGGTTCCCTTAAGTCTGGGATAAACCGCTCCAACGGGGGACGCCGGGTAGGACATCGCGTCAACCGCAAGTGGATCAGCGGGAATCACGAGGGTGACACCGGCCGCGCCGGCGGCCGTCGGCCGGCCGGCCCGGGGAGGCCCGGAGGCCGTGTCCCGGGCCGGCGCGGCGGACGGGTCAGAGGAACTTCGCCTTGCCGGGGCCCTCTTCCACGAAGCTCCGCATGCCCCGCTCGCGGTCCTCCGTCGCGAACAGCCCGGCGAACCAGTTCCGCTCGATGGTCAGTCCGGTCTCGATGTCCGTCTCCAGGCCCGCGTCGATCGACTCCTTCGCCGCGCGCAGCGCGATGGCCGGGCCCTGCGCGAGCCGGGCGGCCCAGGCGTGCGCGGCGGTGTAGACCTCGGCGGCGGGGACGACCCGGTCGACCAGGCCGAGCGCGAGGGCCTCGTCGGCCTTGACCATGCGGCCGGTGAAGATGAGGTCCTTGGCCTTGGAGGGGCCGATCAGCCGGGACAGCCGCTGGGTGCCGCCGGCGCCGGGGATCAGACCCAGCAGGATCTCCGGCTGGCCCAGCTTGGCGTTGTCCCCGGCGATGCGGTAGTCGGCGCAGAGGGCCAGTTCGCAGCCGCCGCCGAGCGCGTATCCGGTGACGGCGGCGACGACGGGCTTGGGGATGCGGGCGACGGCGGTGAAGGAGTCCTGCAGGGCCCGGGACCGTACGACCATCGCGGCGTGGTCCATCGCCTGCATCTCCTTGATGTCCGCGCCCGCCGCGAACACCTTCTCCCCGCCGTACAGCACCACCGCGCGGACGTCCGGCCGGTTCGTGGCCTCCTCGGCCAGTTCCTTGAGGCGGTCCTGCGTCGCGACGTCCAGGGCGTTCATGGGAGGGCGGTCCAGGCGGATGGTGCCCACGCCTTCGGCCACTTCGAGATGCACAGTCATGGAATCAGGTTAGTGGCCGTTAACGACAACGGGCCGGGTGTGCTGAGTCACAGCACACCCGGCCCGGTGAGGAGCCGTCACCCCGCCCGGTCCGGAGCGGTTGCCCGGTCCGGTCCGGAGCGGTTGCCCGGTCCGGTCCGGAGCGGTTGCCCGGTCCGGTCCGGAGCGGTTACTTGATCCAGTCCGCCCAGGACATGTTCCAGCCGTTGAGGCCGTTGTCCGGGGCGACCGTCTTGTCGTGGGAGTTCTTCACGATCACCACGTCGCCGATGATCGAGTTGTCGAAGAACCAGGCCGACGGCACCTTGCTGTCGTAGCCGCCGCGCACATCGCGCAGACCGACGCAGCCGTGGCTGGCGTTGTAGTTGCCGAAGGCGCCGCCACCCCAGTAGTTGCCGTGGATGAAGGTTCCCGAGTTGGTCAGGCGCTGGGCGTGCGGCACGTCCTTGATGTCGTACTCGCCGCCGTAGCCGACCGTCTCGCCGTTCATACGGGTCACCTTGAGGCGCTCGCTGATGACCATCTGGCCGTTCCAGGTCTCGTAGCCCGGCTTGCCCGTGGTGATCGCGAGTGTCCTGAGGACCTTGCCGTCGCGCTTGACGACCATCTTGTGGGTCTTGGCGTCGACGGTGCTGACCTGGCTGCGGCCGATCGTGAACTTCACGGTCTTCGCCTGCTTGCCGTAGACCCCGGGGCGGCCCTCGACACCGTCGAGGTTGAAGCTGACGGTGACCTTCGTACCGGCCTGCCAGTAGTGCTCGGGACGGAAGTCGAGACGGTCGTTGCCGAACCAGTGGCCCTCGACGTCGACCGCCGGCTCGGTCTTGAAGGTGATGGCCTTCTTGACGTCGTCGGGGTGCGTGATGCCCCGGGTGAAGTGGATCGAGAAGGGCATCCCGACACCCACCTTGGAACCGTCCTCGGGCGTGTAGATGCCGACGAACGTGTTCTTCGGGGTCAGCGTGGTGAACGCGGCCTCCTCGGCCGCCTCACGGCCGCTCGAGTCCTTGGCCACCGCGTGGACCTTGTACTTGGTGGCCGCGGAGAGGTGGGTCGAGGGCGTCCAGGTGGCGCCCCCGTCCGTGATGCTGCCCGCGACCGCCCTGCCCTTGGTGTCCTCGACCTCGACCTCGGTCAACTTGCCCTTGGCCGCGGTCACCTTGAGGGCACCGCTGGTCTTCACGTCGGCGGCGCCGTCCTTCGGGGCGATGGTCACCACGGCCTGCGAGGCCTTGGTGTCCGCCTTGGCGCCGGCGCCCTTGCCCTTGCCGTCGCCGGAGCCGGACCCCTGGTCCGAACTCCCTCCCCCGCCGCAGGCGGCCACGGCGAGCAGCAGAACTCCCAGCAGCAGCGCCAGGATTCCGTTGCTCCCGCGGGTCCGCGCGCCAACCGACGCCCCCGATATCGGTCGCCCGTTCAAAATGGTTTCTCCCCTCGCACGGCCTGATCAGGCCCGCACTCCAGCGCGTCCCACGCGCGTATCGCGCTAATTAATCACACGACCTGGAGTGATGGCTCCCCGGGAAGGTCACCGTTCAGTCCCAACTTCGGCCGTACGGGGCGCGGCTGGAGCCCGTAGTGCGCATACCCGTATATCGGGTTACTTCACCGCCCCACCCCTTTTCCACTGCTTCCAGCCCATGTTCCAGCCGCCGAGCCCGTTGTCGGGGGCGACCAGCTTGTCCTTGCTGTGGACGACCTCGATGACGTCCCCGATGAGGCTGCGGTCGAAGAACCAGCCCGCCGGGGTGTCCGAGCTGCCGCCCTTCACGTCCCGCAGACCCACGCAGCCGTGGCTCACATTGGCGTTCCCGAAGGCGTCCGGCGCCCAGTAGTTGCCGTGCAGGAAGGTTCCGGAGTCGGTCAGGCGCATCGCGTGCGGAACGTCGGGGATGTTGTACTCGCCGCCGAAACCGACGGTCCGGCTGTTCATCCGGGTCACTTCGAGCATCTCCGTGACGACCATCTTGCCGTTGTACGTCGTCGTCTTCGGCGCCCCCGCCGTGATGGGAACCGTGGCGATGAGGTTGCCGTCGCGGCGTACCTGCATGGTGTGCGCGCCTGCGTCGACGAGGGACGTCTGGCTGCGGCCGACGGTGAACGAGAAGGCCCTGGACTGGAGTCCGTACACGCCCGGCGCCCCTTCGACGTCACGCAGCCGCAGCGCCACGGTGACCTTCGTGCCCGGCTTCCAGTACTGCTCGGGACGGAAGTCGACGCGGTCGTCGCCGAACCAGTGCGCGCGGATCTCCACCGCCGGCCGCGCCCGCACCTGGATGGCGCGCTCGACGGCGGCCCGGTTCACGATCTCCCGGTTGAACGACAGCGAGACGATCATTCCGGTGCCGACGACCGACCGGTCCTCCGGAGTGACGTATCCGATGAACCGCTCGTCGGGGACGGCCGTCGTGAACGTGGTGTGCCGCGCCGAGCGGTGCCCGCTCCCGTCCAGGGCCACGGCGTCGACGGTGTACTTGGCGGCCAGCGCGAGCCGCGTCCCGTCCGGTCTCCAGGACAGGCCGTCGTCGCTGATGCGCCCCGGCACCGGGGACTCCTCGGCGTCCTGGGACCTGACGACCTTCACGGACTCCAGGCGCCCGCTGGGCACCCGTACCAGCAGCGCCTCCTGCGGGCGTACGCCCTTGGTGTTGTCGTCGGGGGAGACGTGGATGACGTCCTCGGGCGACCGTGGTCTGCCGAACGCCTCCCCGATCCCCTTCGGGATCCCGCCGGAGGTGCAGCTGGAGGCTCCGGCCAGCAGGCCGGCCCAGGTCAGTACGGCGGCCAGCGCGGCCCCTGCGCGCCGCGCGCGCGTCTGTACGTGCTTCACAAGGGACCCAACGACGCCGCCCCTCCGGGGAAACGTGAGTGCGAGCCACGCTCTGGGCAGAACAGTGGGGAGGACGACGCGACAAGGAGCTGCGGCCGGGACGCCGCGCACCCTTTTTCGTGCCGTTCCACGAGCCGTGGGAGGCTGACCGGTGTCGAGCGCACCCGAGCAGGAGGCGGTCCAGGAGGGACGTGCCGCGGGCGGCGGGCTGCCCGCGCAGACCGCCGCGGACCCGGCGGGACCGTCCGCCGCCGCACCGCCGGCCACGGACCCCGCGGTGGAGCCCGCCGCTCCCCCGGTGAACGGCGCGCGGCGGCGCCCCGCTGCGCCCCCCGTCTCCGTGTGGCCGGGTGCCCCGACTCCCCTCGGAGCACGCTTCCGGGTCGGGCCGGACGGCACCACGGGCACCAACTTCGCGCTGTGGGCGGGCGGCGCGGAGGCCGTCGACCTGTGCCTCTTCGACGAACAGGGCGCCGAGACCCGCGTCCCGCTCACCGAACTCACCCACGAGATCTGGCACGGCTTCGTGCCCGGCGTGCGGCCCGGCCGCCGCTACGGCTTCCGGGTGCACGGCCGCTGGGACCCGTGGACCGGCGCCCGCTGGAACCCGGCGAAGCTGCTCCTCGACCCGTACGCCCGTGCCGTGGACGGCGACTTCGGCTTGCCGCCGGAGGTGTACGGGCACGTCCGGGACTGGCCCCAGCAGCAGGTCGCCGACACCGTGCGCGACGACCGCGACTCGGCGCCCTTCGTCCCCAAGGGCGTCGTCGTCCAGGACGACGACGACTGGTCGGACGACCACCGCCCGAAGACCCCGTGGGCCGACTCGGTGATCTACGAACTGCACGTGCGCGGATTCACCCGTCTGCACCCGGGGATCCCCGAGGACCTGCGCGGCACGTACGCGGGCCTCGCGCACCCGGCCGCGATCGAGCACCTGGTGAACCTCGGGGTGACGGCGGTGGAGCTGCTGCCGGTCCACCAGTTCGCCCACGAGGACCACCTGCTGCGCCGGGGCATGAAGAACTACTGGGGCTACAACTCGATCGGCTACTTCGCCCCGCACGCGGGCTACGCCGCCTCCGGCACGACCGGCCAGCAGGTCGGCGAGTTCAAACGGATGGTGCGCGCGCTGCACGCGGCCGGGATCGAGGTCATCCTCGACGTGGTCTACAACCACACCGCCGAGGCGGGCGAACTCGGCCCGACGCTGTCGCTGCGCGGCATCGACAACCGCGGGTACTACTGGCTCCAGTCGGACGCCCGCCGCTACGCGGACTACACGGGCTGCGGCAACACCCTGCACGTCGTACAGCCGCAGGTGCTGCGGCTGATCACGGACTCACTGCGGTACTGGGTGACCGAGATGGGCGTCGACGGCTTCCGCTTCGACCTGGCGGCCGCCCTGGCCCGGTCCATGCACGACGTCGACATGCTGTCGCCGTTCCTCGCCGTCATCGCGCAGGACCCCGTGCTGCGCCGGGTCAAGCTGATCGCCGAGCCGTGGGACGTGGGTTCCGGCGGCTACCAGGTGGGCGCCTTCCCGCCCCTGTGGACCGAGTGGAACGACCGCTACCGCAACGCCGTCCGGGACTTCTGGCGCGGCGCGCTGCCCGACGTGCGGGACCTGGGCTACCGGCTGTCCGGGTCGAGCGACCTGTACGCCTGGGGCGGCCGGCGTCCGTACGCCTCCGTCAACTTCGTGACCGCGCACGACGGTTTCACCCTGCGGGACCTCGTGTCCTACGAGCGCAAGCACAACGAGGCGAACGGCGAGGGCAACCGGGACGGTTCCGACGACAACCGGGCCTGGAACGGCGGGGCCGAGGGCGAGAGCGAGGACGAGGACGTACAGGCCCTGCGGCGGCGGCAGTTGAGGAACCTGCTGACGACGCTGCTGCTGTCGACCGGCGTGCCGATGCTGGTCGCCGGGGACGAGTTCGGGCGGACCCAGCGGGGCAACAACAACGCCTACTGCCAGGACAACGAGATCAGCTGGGTCGACTGGTCGCAGCTGAACGACCCCGGCTGGCGGGCCCTGTTCGAGCTGACGTCCCGTCTGATCGCGCTGCGGCACGAGCATCCCGTGCTGCGCCGCCGGGCGTTCTTCTCCGGGCGGGCCCATTCCGTCGACGGACTGCGGGACCTGGCCTGGTTCACCGAACGGGGCACCGAGATGACGGAACGGGACTGGTACGCGCCCGCCGCGACCCTCGGCATGTATCTGTCCGGCCGGGACATCCCGGGCCGGGACGACCGCGGTACCCCGGTCGTCGACGACAGCTTCCTCGCCGTGCTGCACGCCGGGGACCGGCCGGCCTCCTTCGACCTGCCGGGGGCGCCCTGGGCCGAGCGGTACGAGGTGGTCGTGGACACCTCGCGGGAGGAGCAGGCCGAGGTGCCCCGGGTCGAGCACCGGGCGGGCACCGCGATCACGGTGCCGGCGCGGTCCGTACTGCTGTTGAAGGTCCACTGAGGGCCCGCCGGCAGAGACCGGGGCGCGACCCGGTCAGCCGAGGATCCCCCGCTCGTACGCCGTCGCCACCGCCGCCGCACGGTCCTTGACGCCCAACTTGGCGTACAGGTGAGTGAGATGGGTCTTCACCGTCGCCTCGCTGATGAACAGTTCGCGGGCGATCCCGCGGTTCGAGGTGCCCTTGGCGACCATCGCCAGCACCTCCCGCTCACGGGCGGAGAGCGGCTCGTTGCCCGGGGCGCGGACGGCGCTGACCAGGCGGGAGGCGACGGCCGGGGAGAGGACGGTGCGGCCCTGGGCGGCGGCGCGCACGGCGGTGAACAGCTCGTCGCGGGGCGCGTCCTTCAGCAGATAGCCGGTCGCGCCCGCCTCGATCGCGGGCAGGGTGTCGGAGTCGGTGTCATAGGTGGTGAGGACGAGGACCCTGGCGCGGGCGCGTCGTCGGGTCAGTTCGGCGATGGCGTCCACTCCCCCGCCGCCCGGCATGCGCAGGTCCATCAGGATCACGTCCGGGTCGAGGGCGGCGGCCCGCTCGACCGCCTCGACCCCGTTCACCGCCTCGCCGACGACGGTGAAGTCGGGCGCGGACTCGAACATGCCGCGCAGACCGTCGCGTACGACGGGATGGTCGTCGACGATCAGCAGCGAGATACGGGGGTCTGTTTCATGACGCATGGCGTACCAACGGTACGCGAGCCGAGAGTGCCGTGCCGTGGCCCGGTTCGGACTCCACGGCGAGGGAGCCGGCCATGCGTTCGGCACGCGCCCGCATGCCGTCGAGACCGAATCCGCCGGCGCCGGTGCGGGCGGGCACGGCGAGCGGATCGAAGCCCCGGCCGTCGTCACGCACGTCGAGGGTGACCTCGTCGCCCATGAAGCTCAGCGTCACTCCGACACGGGCGGCGCGGGCGTGCCGGGAGGCGTTGGAGAGGGCCTCCTGGGCGATGCGCAGGAGGGTGGCCGAGACCTCGTCGTGGAGCTGCTCGCTGGTACCCGTCACGGTGAACTCAGCGCGTATGCCAGTGCGTTCACCCCATTCGGCGACCGTCTTCTTCAGCGCCTCCGGCAGACCGTCGTCGGCCAGCGCCACGGGGGCCAGGTTGTGCACCGACCGGCGGGCCTCGCCGAGGCTGTGGCGGGCGAGCGCCGAGGCCCGTTCGAGGTAGGTGCGGGCGACGGCCAGGTCGGGGGCGTTCGCGACGACCTGGAGCTGGGCGATGATGCCGGTCAGGCCCTGGGCGATGGTGTCGTGGATCTCGGCGGCCAGCCGGCGCCGCTCGTCGGCGACCCCCGCCTCCCGCGCCTGGACGACGAGTTGGGTGTGCAGGGCGACGTTCTCGTCGAGGGCCTGTTGCAGGGCCGCGTTGGTGCGTTCCAGTTCCCCGATGGTCGCGGCCCGTTCGCGGGAGCGCCGTTCCTCCTGCTCGGTGAGGTGCGCCACCACCGTCTGCAGGCCGGAGTTGGCGGCCAGGAGCCCGCCGAACGCGAGCCACTGGGTCACGCTCTCGGGCGGCAGCCCGCCGCTCTGCGCGCCGGCCACGGTGATCGCGCTGGCGAACAGCCCGAGCCGCCGCCACATGCCCGGGATCAGTTCGTCGGCGTCCATGTAGCCGGTGGCCGCGTAGAACGCGAAGAACCCGCTGCTCCAGGTGAGCGTGAAGGCGATCGCCCAGCGGACGACGTAGTACGCCGTCCCGGCCCGGGACGGGGTCCGGCCGTGGGCGGGGCGGCGGGAGCGGGTGCCGTTCCACCACACCTGGAGCAGGACCGCGGCGACGACCAGGCCCGCGTCCAGCTCCCACTCGGCGGGGCCGTCCATCTGGCCGGTGCTGACGGCCGCGAGGACGACGCTGATGCCGAGCAGTCCGTACGGCCCCCAGGCGTGCACCTGCTCCCAGCGTCGCTCGATCCGTCTGTCCGTCGCGGTCATGTCCCCAGTCTGCACAGGCCCTCCCGGACAGTTCCTATTCCCAGCGGAACCAGCGGGAGGCGCCCGCCGTGAGCAGCACGGTCCAGGCGACCAGCACCCCCAGGTGCGACCAGCCCGGCCAGTTCCCCGCCGCCGCCTGGTTCAGCGCCTGCGCGGCGGCGCCGAACGGTGTGCAGCCGACGATCCGGGCGAGCGTGTCCGGCATGGCCTGCACCGGAATCCACACGCCCGCGCAGAACATCATCGGGAAGAACACGACCGACCCGATCGCACCCGCGATCTTCGTCGTCCGGGACAGCGCGGAGACCACCGCGCCCAGGGCGAGCGCGGCCAGGACCGCCAGGAGCAGGGCCAGGAGATAGCCGTACGGCTGCTCGGGCAGTCGTACGCCGAAGGCGAGACGGCCGACGACGAGGGCGCACAGGGCGGAGAGCAGGGCCGCCGCGCCGTAGACCAGCATCTGCGCGAACAGCAGGGCGGACGGCCGTACCGGCGTGGTGGACATCCGGCGCAGGATGCCGCGTTCGCGGTAGCCGGTGAGGGTCTGCGGCATCGACTGCAGCCCGCCGACGATCATGCCGAGCAGCACGGCGATCGGGACGTACGCGTCGATCGTGCGCAGGCCGCCCAGCTCGGCGTGGTGGTGGCGGAAGGACGGGACGGAGCCCAGGATCACCAGGAGCAGGGTGGGGAACAGCAGGATCCAGAAGACGGCGCCCGGTTCGCGACGGAAGAGGCGCAACTCGGTGCGCAGGACGGCGGTGTTGACGCGCGGAACAGCGGTGTTGTCGCGCAGGACTGCGGTGTTCATACGGCGACCTCCGTCAGGTCCAGGAACGCGTCGTCCAACGTGGCTTCGGTGACGCGGAGTTGGTGGGCGGTGATGCGGTGCCGGGCGAGCAGCGTGATGACGGCGTTGACGGTCTCGTCGGTGCCGGACAGCGTGAGCCGGCCGTCCTTGCGCTCCACCGAGGCGAGCGCGGGGAGTCCGGCCAGGTCACCCTCGTCCAGCGGCGCCGACGGCGTGAAGCTGATGACGGTCGAGCCCGTCGAGCGGCGGATCAGACCGGCCGGGGTGTCCAGGGCGGCGACGCGCCCCCTGTCGATGACCGCGATCCGGTCGCACAGCCGCTGCGCCTCCTCCATGAAGTGGGTGACCAGGAGGACCGTGACGCCCTGGGCGCGGATGTCCTCGATGAGCTCCCAGGTGTCGCGGCGGGCCCGTGGGTCGAGCCCGGTGGTCAGCTCGTCGAGCACGACCACGCGCGGGTTGCCGATGAGCGCGAGCGCGATGAACAGGCGCTGCCTCTGGCCGCCGGAGAGCTTGCCGAAGCCGGTGCCGAGCCGGTCGGTCAGGCCGAGGCGTTCGGCCAGTGGGCGCCAGTCGGCCGGGTCCGGGTAGAGGGCGGCGTACAGCTCCAGTGCCTCGCGCACGGTGAGTTTCGCCTGGAGTTCGCTCTGCTGGAGCTGGGCGCCGAGGACGCGGCTGGTGGCCCGGCGGTCGGTGAAGGGGTCGAGCCCGGCGACCCGGACGCGGCCGGCGTCCGGGACCCGCAGCCCCTCGACGCATTCGACGGTGGTGGTCTTGCCCGCGCCGTTCGGGCCGAGGATCCCGAAGATCTCGCCCTCCTCGACGGTGAAGGAGACACCGTCGACGACGGCCCGGCCGCCGTAGGACTTGCGCAGTCCGCTCACTTCGATGACTGACATGGTCCGAGAGTCCCAGCGGGGCCCGGGCCGGCACATCGGCCATCGCGCTCGAACCGGCATCAGCCGATCGGTTGACGCGGCGGTACGACTCCTCGAACGCCCGCCCCGGCAGTGACCGCGAGCGAGGCTCCCGTGCCCTTCGAACGATTCAGGTGCGCCGAAAACTCGGTGGGCACTGTCAGTGGTGAAACGTAGGCTCGCACGTGATGTCCACACCAGATGCAGCCGCCCTCGACCACCCCGACCGTTCGACCGTCCGCAGCCTGCTGCGCCTGTGGCCGTATGTGCGCCCGGTGCGGGCGCGGCTGTTCTGCGCCGCGTTCGTCGCGGTGGTCGCGTCCTGTCTCGCGCTCGTGTTCCCGCTGATCCTGAAGTGGATGGTGGACGGTCCGGTCACCGGGCACGATCCGGCGGGTGTCTGGCTCGGGGCGCTGTATCTGCTGCTGCTCGGCATCGCCGAGGCCGTTCTGTTCGGGCTGCGCCGATGGCTGGTGGCCCGCCCGCTGGCCGGGGTCGAGGCGGCGATGCGGGCCGATCTGTACCGGCATCTGCAGCGGCTGCCGGTCGCCTTCCACGACCGCTGGGCCTCGGGTCAGCTGCTGTCCCGGGCGACCACCGATCTGATGCTCGTCCGCATGTTCCTGGCGTTCCCGCTGACCTTCCTGCTGGTGAACGCCGTGACGATCTCCGCGGGCATCGCCATCATGCTGGCCCAGGAATGGACCCTCGGGCTGGTGCTGCTCGCCCCGGCCGTCCCGGTCATGATCGTCTGCTGGCTCTTCGAGCGGCGCTACGCGGAGGTGGCGCGGCGGGCGCAGGACCAGGTCGGCGACCTCACGACGGTGGTCGAGGAGAGCGTGCTCGGCATCCGGATCATCAAGGGGTTCGGACGCCATCGCAGCCAGGCGCGCGCGTTCCGCGAGCTGTCCCGGACGCTGCGCGGCACGGAGCTGGTCAAGGCCCGGCTGCTCGCCGCCATCTGGGGCGTCATCGTCACGCTGCCCGAGTTCGCCATCGGTGCGGCGCTCGTGCTCGGCACGGTCCAGGTCGCCGACCACCGGCTCTCCGCCGGCACGCTGGTCGCCTTCCTGTCGACCGCGCTCGCCCTGCGCTGGCCGGTCGATTCCATCGGCTTCCTCCTCGCGATGAGCCAGGAGGCGGGGACGGCCACGGAACGGTACTTCGAGGTCATGCACGCGACACCGGAGCCGGAGCTGACGTCCACGCCGGCGGCCGTGCCCGGGCCCGCGTCGGCCGAGGCCAGGGAAGCCGACGCCACGGCCGCCCAGGACGACGGCGGAAGCACCGGGCAGGACGACGACGGGACCGCCGGGCAGGGTTCCCGTGCGGCCGAGGCCGACGCCGGACTGCGGTTCCACGGTGTCGAGTTCCGGTATCCCGACGCGCCCGCGGACACACCGCCCGTGCTGGTCCACATCGACCTGCACATCCGCCCCGGCGAGAGCATGGCGCTCGTCGGCGCCACCGGCACCGGCAAGACCACCCTCACCGCGCTCGTCCCCCGCCTCCACGAGGTGACCTCCGGCCGGATCACCCTGGACGGCCGGGACATCACCGAGATGCCCCGCGCGGAACTGCGCGAACTCGTCGCCGTCGCCTTCGAGGAACCCACCCTCTTCTCGGCCACCGTTGGGGAGAACGTCCTGATGGGCGCCGCGGAGGGCGCGGGCCGCGCGGAGCTGGACCGGGCCCTCGCCGTCGCCCAGGCCGACTTCGCGCACGCGCTGCCCCAGGGCACGGCGACGCAGGTCGGCGAGCAGGGCCTCAGCCTCTCCGGCGGGCAGCGGCAGCGGCTCGCGCTGGCCCGCGCGGTGGTCGGCAGGCCCCGCTTCCTGGTGCTCGACGACCCGCTGTCGGCGCTGGACGTGCACACGGAGGCGGCGGTCGAGGCCGCCCTGCGCCGGGTGCTGGCCGAGACGACCGCGCTGATCGTGGCCCACCGCCCGTCCACGGTCCTGCTGGCCGACCGGGTGGCCCTGCTCTCCGGCGGCCGGGTCACTGCGGTCGGCACCCACCACGAACTGCTGCGCACGCATGCCGAATACGCCCACCTGATGTCGGGTGCAGAGGAGGACGGCCGATGACGGCGGCGCCCAGGACCACCGCGCCGGACAAGGAACCCAACGAGGAACCGGGCAGCGGACCGGGCAAGGAACCGGACCGGCGACCGGACAGGGGACCCGACGAGGGACCGGGCAAGGGACCGGACGGGGAATCTGCCGACGGACCGGGCGAGGACGGAGACGACGGACCGGGCGGCGGACGGAATGCCGGACGGGACGGAGGGCGGGATCGCGGGCGGGATGGCGGGCGGATCGGCGGGCGGGGGCGCGGGCGGCGGAAGGAACGGGCGGGCACGGAACCCGAGCCGTACCAGGACCCGTTCGACCGCGACACCCTTCCCACTCCCCCGGGCGCGACCGCGACGCTGCTGCGCTCGCTGCTCGCCCCGCTCAGGGCCCAGGTGGCCGTGACCACCGTCCTGCTGCTGCTCCAGCAGGCCGCGGTGCAGGCGGGCCCGCTGCTGGTGGCGTACGCCATCGACCGTGCCGTGCCGGCGTTCCGCCAGGACGACCACGGGCCGCTGATCGCCGTCGGTGCCGCCTACCTGCTGTGCTCGGCGGCCTCCGGCGCGCTCCAGTACGCCTTCATCATCGCCTCGGCCCGGGTCAACCAGGACGTGCTGCTCGATCTGCGCGGCCGGATCTTCCGGCATGCCCAGGCGCTCAGCGTCGACTTCCACGAGCGCTACACCTCGGGCCGGCTGATCTCCCGCTCCACGACGGATGTCGAGTCGCTGCGCGAACTGCTCAGCGAGGGCCTCCAGGAGCTCGTCACGGTCATCCTGTCCTTCGTCTACATCTCGGCGATGCTGCTGTGGCTGGACGCCGGCCTGGGCGCGGTCGCGGTGGTCTCCTTCGTGCCGCTGTATCTGCTGATCCGCCGCTACCAGCGCCGGGCGGGCCGGATCTTCGCCGTCCGCTCGACGACGATCGCCGCGGTGATCGTGAAGTTCGCGGAGACGATGAACGGCATCCGGCCGGTGCGCACGTTCCGCCGGGAGGCCGCCAACGAGGCCGAGTTCGGGGTGCTCAACCGGCGGCACGAGAAGACGAACGGCGACGCCCTGCTGGAGATGGCCCGCTATGTCGTCGGCTCCCGGCTCGTCGCCAACACGGCGGTCGCGGGCATCGTGCTGTGGGGCGCCTACCGGGTGGCCTCGGGTTCGCTGGCGCTCGGCGTACTCGCCGCGGCGGTGCTCTATCTGCGCCGGCTGTACGACCCGATCGACCGCCTCGGGATGTTCCTGAACTCCTATCAGTCCGCGGCGGCCTCGCTGGAGAAGATCGCCGGCCTGCTGGCCCAGACGCCGTCCGTGCCGGAACCGTCCGTACCACGGCAGTTGCCGTCACTCGCCTCCGAACACCCCGGCCGCGAGGTCGTGTTCGACGAGGTCCGCTTCGCGTACCGCACCGGTGGGGAGGTCCTGCCGACCTTCTCGCTCACGCTGCCGGCCGGCCAGACGGTGGCCGTGGTCGGCTCGACCGGCGCGGGCAAGTCGACGCTCGCCAAGCTCCTGGCCCGGTTCTACGACCCCTCCGACGGTCGGGTCCTGCTCGACGGCGTCGATCTGCGCGAGCTGTCCGTGCCCGAACTGCGGCGCGGGGTGGTGATGGTGACCCAGGAGGCGTTCCTGTTCTCGGGCACGGTCGCCGAGAACATCGCGATCGGCCGCCCCGAGGCGTCCCGCGAGGAGATCGAGCGGGCCGCGAAGGCGATCGGCGCGCACGACTTCATCAGCGCCCTGCCCGACGGCTACGACACGGACGTACGCAAGCGCGGCGGCCGTATCTCGGCGGGTCAGCGTCAACTCGTCGCCTTCGCGCGGGCGTTGCTCGCCGACCCGGCCGTCCTGATCCTGGACGAGGCGACCAGTTCCCTGGACATCCCGGGCGAACGGGCGGTACAGCGCGCCATGTCGACCGTTCTGCGGGGCCGTACGGCGGTGGTCATCGCGCACCGGCTGTCGACGGTGGCCATCGCCGACCGGGTGCTGGTGATGGAGCACGGGCGGGTCGTCGAGGACGGCACACCCGACGAACTCGTCGCGGGCACCGGCCGGTTCGCGGATCTGCACCGGGCGTGGCGCGACAGCCTCGTGTAGCGGTGGACGGGCGCGGTGGACAGACGGACAGACCGACCGGCGGGCAGAGGGGCGAAGAGAGCGGATGATCGACACGTACGCGGACCCGGGGACACCGGACCGCCGGGGCGGCTGGCGGTTCCTGTGGTGGCTGGTCGCCCGGCAGGCGGGCCGGTCGGTCACCGGCGCGGTGGTCGCCAGCGTGTGGATGGGGCTCACGGCGCTGACGCCGTATCTGCTGTCCCGGGCGATCGACGACGGTCTGGAGCCGGGCGACGGGGTGGCGCTGACCGGCTGGACGGCCGCCGTGCTGGGCGCCGGGGTGATCAACGCCGGTCTGGGTGTCGTACGGCACCGCACGATGACCCAGGTCCGGATGGACGCCAACTTCCGTACGGTCAAGCTCGTCGTCGAGCACGCGGCCCGGCTCGGCGCCGCACTCTCGCGGCAGATCGGCACGGGCGAGATCATCACGGTCGGCGTCCGCGACGTGGACACGATCAGCAGGTCGCTGACCGTCGTCGGGCCCGGTCTGGCCGCGGTCGTCACCTACGCCGTGGTGGCCGCTCTGCTGCTGCCGGTCTCGGTGCAGCTGTCCGCGGTGATCCTGCTCGGGGTGCCGCTGATGGCCGTCCTCGTCGGGCCGTTGATGAGCCGGCTCCAGGGGACCGAGACGGGGTACCGGGAACGGCAGTCCGTACTGACGGCACGCATCGGCGATCTCGCGGGCGGTCTGCGCGTCCTGAACGGGCTGGGTGGCAAAGGGCTGTTCGCGGACGCGTTCCGCCGTGACTCGCGGAAGCTGCGGGAACAGGGGTACCGGGTCGGCTCGGTGACCAGTTGGATCCAGGCGCTGGGCATGGGGCTGCCGTCCGTCTTCCTGGCCGCGGTGACCTGGATCGCGGCCCGGCTGGCCGCTCAAGGAGCGATCAGCATCGGCGAGTTGGTGTCCGTGTACGGGTATGTCGCGGTCCTCGTCCTGCCGGTGTACTTCTTCATCGACTGCGCCTACGAACTCTCCCGGGCCGTGGTCGCCGCCCGGCGCGTCGTACGGTTCCTGTCCCTGGAGCCCCTCGCCTCTCCCCCCGACGCGCTGGACGCTCCGGGGTCCCCGGCCGTGCTGCACGATCCGGAGTCCGGGGTCCGGGTGGTCCCGGGGAGGCTGACCGCGCTGGCCGGGGCCCGCCCCGCGGAGTCCGAGGCCGTGGTCGACCGGCTCGGCCGGTACGCCGTCTCGGACGTGACCTGGGGCGACGTACGGCTCGACGAGGTCGCCCTGCCCCAGGTGCGCGAACGGATCCTGGTCGCCGACCACGAGGCCGACCTGTTCGCGGGCACCCTGCGCGAACTGGTCCGAGGACGCCGGGACCCCGACGAGGAGGGCATCGCCCAGGCCGTGCGCGCGGCCGTCGCCGACGACATCGTGCTCGGCCTGCCGGGCGGTCTCGACTCGGCCGTCGACGCGCAGGGCCGGAGCCTGTCCGGCGGACAGCGGCAGCGGGTGCGGCTGGTGCGCGCGCTCCTCGCCGACCCGGAGGTGCTGCTCGCCGTCGAACCGACCTCGGCGCTGGACGCCCACACCGAGGCGGCGGTCGCGGCCCGGCTGCGCGCCGCGCGCTCGGGCCGTACGACCGTCGTGACCAGCACGTCGCCGCTCGTGCTGGACCGCGCGGACACCGTCTGCTTCCTGGTCGACGGCAAGACCGCGGCCACCGGCACCCACCGCGAACTCCTGAGATCGGAACCGGGATACCGGGCTCTGGTGGCCCGCGACATGGAACCCGACGGGGCTACGGAGACGGGCGGGGAACGGGACGCGGGCCCGGTGGCGGGCGTGGACGAGGAGGTCGTGCTGTGAGTGTCCATCTGCCGGTCGCGGGGCGCGCCGACGTGCGGCGGGCGGCGGTGCGGCTGATCCGGGCGGACGGGCGGGTGTTCGCCGCCGTGCTCGGTCTCAACGCGCTGGCCGCCGCGGCCGGTCTGGTCGGCCCCTGGCTGCTCGGACGGATGATCGACGACGTGCGGAGCGGCGGCGGCGTGGAGGTGGTGGACGGGCCGGCGCTCGTCATCCTCGTGTCCGCGCTGGCGCAGCTCCTGCTGGCGCGCTGGGCCCGGTTCGTGGGGTACCGCTTCGGGGAGAGGACCCTCGCGCGGGTACGGGAGGAGTTCGTGGAGCGGACGCTGACACTGCCCGCGTCGGTCGTGGAGCGGGCGGGCACCGGCGATCTGACGGCCCGTGGCACCGGCGACGTCACGGAGGTCGGCAACACACTGCGGGACACGGGACCGCAGCTTCTGATCTCCGGAGCGCAGGCGCTGTTCATCCTGGTCGCCGTCTTCGTCATCGACCCGCTGCTCGGCGCCTGCGGGGTGCTGGGCCTGGCGGGCATCGGGTTCGCGCTGCGCTGGTATCTGCGCCGGGCGCGCGCCGCTTACCTCGCTCAGGGCGCCGCCACCTCGGAGGTCGCCGAGATCCTCGCCTCCACCGCGTCCGGCGCCCGTGCGGTGGAGGCGTTCGGACTGCGCGAGCGCCGGATCCGGGCGAGCCGGGACGCGCTGGAGGTCTCCCGGCTGACGCGGATGGGGACGCTGTTCCTGCGCAGTGTGTTCTTCCCGGCCGTGGACATCTCGTACATCGTCCCGGTCGTCGCCGTACTCCTGGTGGGCGGCGCGCTGCACGCCCACGGCGCGCTGAGCCTCGGCACGGTGGTCGCCGCGGCGCTCTATCTGCACCGGCTCGCCGAACCGCTCGACCAGGTCCTGAACCAGGTCGAGCAACTGCAGAGCGGCGGAGCATCGTTCGCCCGGGTGGAGGGGCTGGCCCGCGCGCCGCGCGCCGCCCCGGCCGACTCACCGGTACCGGTGGACGACCGGATCGACGTCACCGGCGTGCGGTACGCCTACGACCGCGGCGGGGAGGTGCTGCGCGGGGTCGACCTGACGGTGCGTCCCGGGGAGCGACTGGCCGTCGTGGGTCCCTCCGGCGCCGGGAAGACCACGCTGAGCAGACTGCTGGCGGGCGTCGACGCGCCGGGCAGCGGGACGGTGACGGTCGGGCGGGTACCGGTCGTCGACCTCGACCCCGAGCAACTGCGCCGGCACGTCGTCCTCGTCACCCAGGAGCACCATGTGTTCCTCGGTACGGTCCGCGAGAACCTGCTCATCGCCGAACCGGCCGCCGGCGAGGCCGAGTTGTGGGCGGCGCTCGCCGCGGTCGGCGCCGAAGACTGGGCCGGGGAGCTCCCGGACGGTCTTGACACCGAGCTGGGTCCCGAGGCCCTGCGCGTCGACGGCTCACGGGCCCAGCAGCTGGCACTGGCCCGCGTGGTGCTCGCCGACCCGCACACCCTGATCCTCGACGAGGCCACGGCGCTCCTCGACCCGACGACGGCCCGGCACACGGAGCGCGCGCTGGCCGCCGTCCTCGAGGGCCGGACCGTCATCGCGATCGCCCACCGGCTGCACACCGCCCACGACGCCGACCGGGTGGCGGTGATGGAGGACGGCCGGCTGACCGAACTGGGCACGCACGACGAACTGGTGGCGGCCGAGGGCCCGTACGCGGCGCTGTGGCACTCGTGGCACGGGGACCCGCGTCCCGCCGACGGCTGACCGGACCGCCGCGGCCCGGCGCGGCCCGGCGCGATCCGCCGGGGCCCGGCGCGATCCGCCGCGGCCACCTTGTCCGCAGCGGTCCGGCGCCGTCCGCCGCGGACAAGGTGGCGAGCGTCCTCCGGTTGCCCCCTAGGGCCTCTCCCCGATTCCCGTGAAGGCGCCGTCCGGCTAGCGTCGAACGCAGTGGCGCTTTTCGGCCGACCGATCAATGTCCGCACCTCACGGGTGCTTTACGGAGTTCCGATGAAAGCGATCGCCCAGGACCGGTACGGCTCTCCCGACGCACTGGAGCTGAGGGAGTTCGACACACCGGTGCCGACGGGAAACCAGGTGCTCGTACGGGTGAAGGCGGTCTCCCTCAACGCGTACGACTGGCATCTCATGCGCGGCGATCCGTATCTGGCGCGGCTGTCCTTCGGCGCCCGCCGGCCCCGGCAGCGGATCCGCGGGCGGGACTTCGCGGGGCTGGTCGAGGCGGTCGGCGGCGATGTGAAGCGGCTGCGTCCCGGGGACGAGGTGTTCGGTGAGGCCGACGGGGCGTTCGCCGAGTACGTGTGCGCCCCGGACGACGTGGTGGAGCGGAAGCCGGCGGGTCTGACCTTCGAGCAGGCCGCCGCGCTGCCGCTGGCGGGGAACACGGCCCTCATCGGGCTGCGCGACGTGGCACCGCTGCGGCCCGGACTGCGTGTGCTCGTCAACGGAGCTTCGGGGGGTGTCGGCACGTTCGCGGTACAGATCGCCAAGGCGTACGGCGCCGAGGTGACCGGCGTGTGCAGCGCGCGGAACGCGGACCTGGTGCGGTCCCTCGGCGCGGACCGCGTCATCGACTACGGCACGGTGGACTTCACCCGCGAGGGGCTGCGCTACGACGTCGTGCTCGACCTGGTGGGCAATCGCTCCCTGACCGCGTTCCGGCGCGCGCTGACGCCCAGGGGGACGCTCGTACTGTCCGGCGGCGGGGTGTCCGAGGGCGGCAGTGTCTTCGGGCCGATGGGGCTCATCCTGAGAGGACCGGTGCTGTCGCGCTTCGTCGGTCAGCGGATCCTCACCCTGACCGCGAGGCAGTGCGCGGAGAACCTCGCGACCCTGCGGGAACTCGTCGAATCCGGGAAGATCGCCCCGGTCGTCGACCGGACGTACGCGTCCCTGAGCGAGGTGCCGGAGGCGATCCGCTATCTGGAGGTGGAGCACGCCCGCGCGAAGGTCGTCGTCACCGTGTGAGCCGCGACGGCCCTCGGCTAGCCGGGACCGTCCCTCTCGCCGCTCTCCTAGCCGGGCCCCTCTCGCGGCTTCTCCCCGGCCTCCTCGCCGGGCCCCTCTCGCGGCCTCCCGCCGGCCTCCTCGCGTGCTCGGCGGCGCAGCTCGGCGAGGGCCCGCTCCAGTTCCTCGTCCGCCTGCCGTTGCAGGGCCTCGGGGTCGCGCCCCTGACCGGCCGGTGCCGCGGGCGGGGGTTCCGGGGCGGACGGCTCCCCGGCGATGAGACGGTCGTGGATCCATCGGCAGGCCTCGCCCTCGTCGGCGAACCGCTCGAAGACCTGGTGGGTCCCCCGCTCGTGGACGCCCACGGTCCAGTCCCCGTCGTGTCCTTGGAGGAAGTAGCGGTCGGCCGCGCGGTGGCCGCCGGGGCAGTCCACGATCTCGTAGGACGCGGCGGGAACCCCGGCCGCCGCGAGGGCCCGGCACAACGCGAACCGGTCCATGCCGTGAGCCTTCCGCCGGGGCGGAAGCCGGGCCCGGTCACAGCCGGGGCCGGCTTCCGCGCGGTGTCGCGCACCCCCGGGGGAGGGGGCGGGGTCAGTGGCCGATCCGCACCAGCGTGCCGTTGCTCACCAGGTCACCCACCGTGGTGCGGGGGATGTCCGGGCAGAACTTGCTCGACGTCACGTACTGGGTGCCGAGGCCAGGCTGCTCGAACCCGGGGGCGGTCTTGCCCGCGCAGACCGTCACGTCCTTGGCCAGCCGGTAGAGGTGGTAGTTGTACGGGTAGCGCGGGTCCATCGTGTTGAGGCTCGACGGCGGGATGGACCGCTTCCCGTACTTGGTGCCCGCGGGGGCGAGGAAGCGGCCCGACTCGCCGCCGACGCGGTCGAGCTTCAGTCCGGCGTGCAGCAGCAGAGGGGCGGCCAGCACCGTCTGGTTCTGGTGGGTGAAGCCGTCGTCCGGCGGGTAGCGCCAGTCGCCCTGGCCGGAGTCGAGGGCCGGGTCCCACCACTTGTCGAGGAATTTCACGGCGGTGAGACCGCCGAGCCGGTTGTACCCGTCGAGGATCCTCCCCACCGGACCCCGGGTCGGCAGCCGCCTCGGGCCCAGCCGCCAGTCACCGCAGAAGAAGAGGCGCTCCAGTCTCGGCGGGATGGGATCCGGCACGAGCCCCTCGCACACCCGCGCTTCTTCGTAAGGGCCGTGCTCGTCGCCCGGCTTCACGTGGCCGGGCGCCGGCTTCGGCACCGGGGTGGCGGACAGGGCGTGCGCGACGCCGTTCGTACGGCTGTCGTCCGGCTGCGCGGACGCGGCGGACGAGACGGAGGCGCCGAGCATGAGGGAGCCGGTCAGAGCTCCCAGAGCGGCCAGGCTCGCACACCAATGTGACCTTCTCACCAAACCTCCTGCGGGATTACGTGTCCGGATCGCACCGCCTCGCGCGGCTGAGCGGCTGAGGGCGACGGGAGCGGCCCGGAATGTCGGGGATCACTCAAACCGCAGGGGCCGGAGGCAGGCGAGCGGACGTGCCGGAACACGCCCGAAAGGGTCTGGGCTTCATTCCGTTGCTGCCGGCGGCCCGGTCATCTGGCGGTACGCACCGTCGGCCCGGCGCCCCGCCCCCGGTCGGCGCGAAGAGCGCGGCGTGCCGCTGCACGCCGAGACGAACACCCGAAGGACAGTCCGTATATCGAACATGACTAACCGGACAACGAACCGTTTCCGGCCATTTTGGTGACGCGGTCCTGACAGAAAGGGTTATCTCCTGCCACTCTTCCCACGGCTACTTCACAGCAACCTCACAGCTACGTCCGCTGTGTTGGGCCGTACGACCCCATGCACCTGGTTCCGCGTAACGCCCAGTTCTGCCCGGACGGGTCATCCATCGTCCGGTCTCCCCTGGCCGCGCGACCCGCGGCCATGCAGAAGGAGTCAGTGTTGAGCAGCAGTTCTCCCCACAGACGCACCTCCCACATCACCAAGCGCCGTGTCGCCGGTGTCGCCCTCGTCGGCGTCTCCGCCCTGCTGGCCGCGGCCGTCCAGTCGGGCGCCGCGAGCGCCGCCCCGGAACAGGCTCCCCGGGCGGGCAGGATCAACCCGGGCGCCGTCGCCATGAAGCTCACCGCCTCCCAGCGCGCCGAGCTGATACGCGACGCCGACGCGGCCAAGGCCACGACCGCCAGGGACCTGGGTCTCGGCGCCGGCGAGAGCCTCGTCGCCCGTGACGTCATCAAGGACCACGACGGCACCGTCCACACCCGCTACGAGCGGACGTACCGAGGACTGCCGGTCCTCGGCGGCGACCTGGTCGTCGACACCTCCAAGTCCGGGAGGACCGGGCACGTCTACAAGGCGACGAAGGCCTCCCTCAAGGTCGCCACGCTCAAGCCCGCGGTCGCCGCCGGCAGCGCGGAGAAGCAGGCCCTGTCCGCCGCCAGGGCCGCCGGCTCGAAGAGCACCGCCGCCGACCACGCGCCCCGCAAGGTGATCTGGGCGGGCAGCGGCCGGCCGGCCCTCGCCTACGAGACGGTCGTCGGCGGGCTCCAGGACGACGGCACCCCCAACCAGCTGCACGTCATCACCGACGCCGTCACCGGCAAGAAGCTCTACGAGTACCAGGGCATCGAGACCGGCGTCGGCAACACCCAGTACAGCGGCCAGGTGACCCTGACGACCACGCAGTCGGGCTCCAACTTCACGCTGAACGACAGTGCGCGCGGCGCCCACAAGACGTACAACCTGAACCACGGGACGTCGGGCACCGGCACGCTGTTCTCGCAGACCAGCGACACCTGGGGCAACGGCACCACGTCGAACGCCGCCACGGCCGGCGCCGACGCGCACTACGGCGCCGCGGTGACCTGGGACTTCTACAAGAACACCTTCGGGCGCAGCGGCATCAAGAACAACGGCGTGGGCGCCTACTCGCGTGTGCACTACGGCAACTCGTACGTGAACGCGTTCTGGGACGACAGCTGCTTCTGCATGACGTACGGCGACGGGTCCGGCAACAACGACCCGCTGACCGCGCTCGACGTGGCCGGCCACGAGATGAGCCACGGCGTCACCTCCAACACCGCGGGTCTCAACTACTCGGGCGAGTCCGGCGGTCTCAACGAGGCGACCTCCGACATCTTCGGCACCGGCGTGGAGTTCTACGCCAACAACTCGACCGACGTGGGCGACTACCTCATCGGCGAGAAGATCGACATCAACGGCGACGGCACACCGCTGCGTTACATGGACAAGCCGAGCAAGGACGGTGGCTCCGCGGACAGTTGGTACTCCGGAGTCGGCAACCTCGACGTGCACTACTCGTCGGGTGTCGCCAACCACTTCTTCTACCTGCTGAGCGAGGGCAGCGGCGCCAAGGTCATCAACGGCGTCAGCTACAACTCACCCACCTCCGACGGGCTTCCGGTCACCGGCATCGGCCGCGACAAGGCGCTGCAGATCTGGTACCGCGCGCTCACCACGAAGTTCACCTCGACCACCAACTACGCCTCGGCCCGCACCGGCACGCTCGCGGCGGCGGGTGAGCTGTACGGCACGACGAGCGCCGAGTACACGGCGGTGCAGAACGCCTGGGCGGCCGTGAACGTCGGTTCACGTCCGGGCGGTGGCGGCGGCGGAGGCACCTCGTTCGAGAACACGACCGACGTATCGATTCCGGACAACGGTCCGGCGGTCACCTCGTCGATCGCGGTCACCGGCCGAACGGGCAACGCCCCGTCGAACCTCGCGGTCGCCGTGGACATCGTGCACACCTGGCGCGGTGATCTGGTGATCGATCTGGTCGCCCCGGACGGCTCGACGTACCGCCTGAAGAACTTCAGCTCGTCCGACTCGGCGGACAACGTGAACACGACCTACACGGTCAACGCGTCCTCCGAAGTCGCCAACGGCACCTGGAAACTCAAGGTCCAGGACCAGGCGGCCCAGGACACCGGCTACATCAACAGCTGGAAGTTGACCTTCCCGTAAACCGCGGCGGAAGTCCGCGCGCGGACTGGGTGCCAGGGCGCCGTCCCGGAGTTTCGACTCCCCGGGACGGCGCCCTCCTTTGCCCCGAAGAGGGTTTGCGTTGACCCGTGCTTGGCGTCGGCCGGCCCGACGCCGAGGAACCCAACTGTTCACCTGATCGACGATTTTCGGCCAAGGTCCTTATGGCCTCCTGACATGTACGCGCCCGGGGTGGCACGCTTCCACCGCACGGCTCACCCGCACCGCAACTTCACAACCGTCCGTCCGGCCACCCCACGCCGTTCGGACGCCCCCACAAAAGGAGCTTGCGTGACCCCCCTCTACGCGCGTCACAAGCGCACCACTCTGGCCGTCGCCACCGCCGTCGCCGCCGGAGCCCTGCTCGCCACCGGTCTGACCACCGGTGCCGCCGCCCAGACCGCGGCACTCCCCGCCGGCAAAACCACCCCCCTCGCCGGTTCGCAGGTCCTGCTCTCCAACTCCGCGCGCACCGCGCTCATCAAGAAGGCCGACGCCGCCACGGCGGAGACGGCCCGGCAGATAGGCCTCGGTGCCAAGGAGAAGCTGGTCGTCAAGGACGTCGTCAAGGACGCCGACGGCACCGTCCACACCCGTTACGCACGCACGTACAACGGACTTCCGGTCCTCGGCGGCGACCTCGTCGTCCACGAGTCCAAGGCCGGCAAGACCGAGGGCGTGACGAAGGCGACCAAGACGTCCATCAAGGTCGCCTCGCTCAAGCCGCTCGTCACGACCGCCAAGGCCGAGAAGCAGGCGCTGACCGTCGCCAAGGCCGCGGGCTCGGACAAGACCGCCGCCGACCAGGCCCCCCGCAAGGTGATCTGGGCCGCCACCGGCAAGCCGACCCTCGCCTACGAGACCGTCGTCGGCGGCCTCCAGGACGACGGCACCCCCAACGAACTTCACGTCATCACCGACGCGGCCACCGGCAAGAAGCTCTACGAGTACCAGGGCATCGAGACCGGTACCGGCAAGACCCTCTACTCGGGCACGGTCACCCTCAACACGACCCTGTCGGGCTCGACGTACAGCCTGACCGACAGCACCCGCGGCAGCCACAAGACGTACAACAAGTCGCACACCACGAGCTCCTCCGCGGGCACGCTGTTCACCGACGCGGACGACGTGTGGGGCACCGGCG
Source organism: Streptomyces sp. NPDC091209 (assembly GCF_044757755.1). Classification (NCBI taxonomy): domain Bacteria; kingdom Bacillati; phylum Actinomycetota; class Actinomycetes; order Kitasatosporales; family Streptomycetaceae; genus Streptomyces; species Streptomyces sp. NPDC091209. The sequence goes on from NZ_JBIVVR010000011.1 coordinate 358,499, forward strand.
CGGCCTCCAGCTCCACCACCGACCAGACCGCGGCCGCCGACGCCGCGTACGGCGCGCAGGAGACGTGGGACTTCTACAAGAACACCTTCGGCCGCAGCGGCATCAAGAACAACGGCGTCGGAGCGTACTCGCGCGTCCACTACGGCAGCTCGTACGAGAACGCGTTCTGGGACGACAGCTGCTTCTGCATGACGTACGGCGACGGCGCCAGCAACACGCACCCGCTGACCTCGCTGGACGTGGCCGGCCACGAGATGAGCCACGGCGTCACCGCCAACACCGCGGGCCTGAACTACTCGGGCGAGTCCGGCGGTCTCAACGAGGCGACCTCCGACATCTTCGGCACCGGTGTCGAGTTCTACGCGGGGAACTCCTCCGACGTGGGCGACTACCTCATCGGCGAGAAGATCAACCTCAACGGTGACGGCACCCCGCTGCGCTACATGGACCAGCCCAGCAAGGACGGCGGCTCCGCCAACTACTGGTCCTCCAGCGTCGGCAACCTGGACGTGCACTACTCGTCCGGCGTCGCGAACCACTTCTTCTACCTCCTCTCGGAGGGCAGTGGCGCGAAGACGATCAACGGCGTCAGCTACAACTCCCCGACCTACAACGGCTCGACGGTCACCGGCATCGGCCGGGCCGCGGCGCTGCAGATCTGGTACAAGGCGCTGACCACGTACTTCACGTCCACCACCAACTACAAGTCCGCCCGCACGGGCACCCTCTCGGCGGCGGCCGCGCTGTACGGCTCCGGCAGCACCCAGTACAACGCGGTGGCGGCGGCCTGGACCGCGGTCAACGTCAGCTAGTACTAGTACTAGTACGAACGTAATCGAACTGAGGCGGCACCCGGCACCGACCAGTGCCGGGTGCCGCCTTACGCTTGCCCCCATGCCCTACACGTACGAGGACGTGGGCGCGACCCGCGAGGACCGCTGCCCCCCGGGCTTCCACCGACTGCATGTCCGCTCCCGGATCGGCGAGGGCGAGGCCGTGTTCCGGCGCGCCTCCGAAGCCCTGATGACCTGGGAACTGCACCGCGCCATGGGAATCAACATGGTCTCCGACGCCGACAAGGCGGCGCCGGGGGTCGCCGTCACCGTCGGGATCGGCCCGATCAAGGCCCCCTGCCGCGTCGTCTGGACCGCCGAGGAATACCGGCGGACCGCCTGGGCGTACGGAACGCTTTCCGGCCATCCCGAGTGCGGCGAGGAAGCCTTCGTCGTCTCCCGTACCGGCGACGGCACCGTCTGGCTGACGATCACGGCCTTCAGCCGCGCGGCCAAGTGGTACGCCCGCGCGGGCGGTCCCGCGGTCCGGGGCCTCCAGCACGCCTACGCCCAGCGGTGCGGGAAGGTGATGCGACGGCTGTGCGCGGGGCTCGACAGCTGAACCCTCCCGCGAACGCCGGACCGAAGGGCCGGACGTGGCACGGGCCGAGGGCGTCCGCGCCGAGGGCGGGCCATGGCGCATGGCCCGCCCCTGGCGGTCGCGACCCGGCGCGTCACCGCATCAGCACGCCCGCCCCCTCCCCCAGCTCGTCCGAAGGCACCGCCACCAGCCCCAGTTCCGCGCCGGAGGCCAGCAGGCGGTGGGCCGGCAGGATGCGGACCGTGTAGCCGAAGGAACCCGTGCGGTCGAGGGACAGCGGGCCCTCGTACACCCAGCGGCCCTCCAGGTCGGAACCGCCGGTCGGCTTCAGCGGGACACAGACCGCGTCCGCGATGCGGTCGTCCGTGTCGACGCGGCCCGCGACCGCCTGGACCTCCACGTCGTCGGGGGCGAGGTCGGCGAGGCCGACGCGGACCCGCAGCGACAGGGTGGTGCCGAGTTCGGGGGTCGTGGTGGCCGAGGACGCCTCGACATGGTCGACGGTGATCCGCGGCCAGGCGGTCCGGACCCGCGCCTTCCAGGCGGCCAGTTCGCGGGCCGTCTCGGCGGTGAGGGAGCGGTGGGCCTGGGCCGCGGGTGCGTACAGGCGCTCCACGTACTCGCGCACCATCCGGCCCGCCAGGACCTTGGGGCCGAGGTGGGTCAGGGTCCGGCGGACCATCTCGATCCAGCGGTCGGGCAGATCCGCCTGGCCGCGCTCGTAGAAGCGGGGGGCCACCCGCTGTTCGAGCAGGTCGTACAGGGCCCCGGCCTCCAGCTCGTCCCGGCGGTCGTCGTCGGTCGCGGTGCCGTCCGCGGTCGGGATCGCCCAGCCGAAGTCGGGCTGGAACCACTCGTCCCACCAGCCGTCCAGGACGGAGAGGTTGAGGCAGCCGTTGAGCGCCGCCTTCATCCCGCTCGTACCGCACGCCTCCAGCGGGCGCAGCGGATTGTTGAGCCAGATGTCGCAGCCCGGGTAGAGCTTCTGGGCCATCGCCATGCCGTAGTCGGGCAGGAAGACGATCCGGTGGCGTACCCGGGGGTCGTCCGCGAACCGGACCAGCTCCTGGATCAGCCGCTTCCCGCCGTCGTCGGCGGGGTGCGCCTTGCCCGCCACGACGATCTGGACCGGCCGCTCGGCGTGCAGCAGCAGGTCCATGAGCCGGTCGCGGTCGCGCAGCATGAGGGTCAGCCGTTTGTACGAGGGGACCCGGCGCGCGAAGCCGATGGTGAGGACGTCCGGGTCAAGGACCCCGTCGATCCAGCCGAGTTCGGCCGTTCCGGCGCCGCGCTGGCGCCAGGACGCCCGGAGCCGGTCCCGTACCTCCAGCACCAGCTGTTCCCGCAGCACCCTGCGCAGGTCCCAGATCTCCTGGTCGGCGATCTCGGCCACCGTGTCCCAGCGGTCCGAGCCGCCGACGGTCAGCGCGTCCTCGGTGCGCTGCGCGCCGATCTGCCGGGCGCCGAGGCGGAAGACCTCGGGCGCCACCCAGGTCGGCGCGTGGACGCCGTTGGTGACCGAGGTGATCGGCACCTCCTCGGGGTCGAAGCCCGGCCAGAGCCCGGAGAACATCTCCCGGCTGACCTGGCCGTGCAGCAGCGAGACCCCGTTCGCCCGCTGGCCGAGACGCAGGCCCATCACGGCCATGTTGAAGAGGTTCGGCTCGCCGCCGGGATAGGTCTCCATGCCGAGGGCGAGGACGCGCTCCACGTCGATGCGCGGGAGTTCGGCGTCGGCGCCGAAGTGGCGGGCCACCACCTCCCGGTCGAAGCGGTCGATGCCGGCGGGCACCGGGGTGTGGGTGGTGAAGACCGTGCCGGCCCGCACCGCCTCCAGCGCCGGCGCGAAGTCCAGCCCCTCGTCGGCGAGTTCGGCGATCCGCTCCAGGCCGAGGAACCCGGCGTGCCCCTCGTTGGTGTGGAACACCTCGGGCTGCGGGTGCCCGGTCAGCCGGCAGTACGTCCGGACCGCCCGCACCCCTCCTATGCCGAGGAGCATCTCCTGCAGCAGACGGTGTTCGCTGCCGCCGCCGTACAGCCGGTCGGTGACCCCGCGTTCGCCGAGGTCGTTCTCCTCGACGTCGGAGTCGAGCATGAGGAGCGGGACCCGGCCGACCTGGGCGAGCCAGATCCGGGCGCGCAGGGCGCGGCCGCCGGGCAGCGCGAGGGAGACCAGGGCGGGTGTCCCGTCGTCCTCGCTCAGGGGCACCACGGGCAGTTCGTTCGGGTCGAGGACCGGATAGTGCTCCTGCTGCCAGCCCTCGCGGGACAGGGACTGACGGAAGTAGCCGTGCCGGTAGAGCAGACCCACACCGATGAGTGGGACACCGAGGTCACTGGCGGCCTTGAGATGGTCGCCCGCGAGGATGCCGAGGCCCCCGGAGTACTGCGGGAGCGCGGCGGTGATGCCGAACTCGGGCGAGAAATAGGCGATGGCGGCGGGCAGGTCGGAGGTCTGCGTCTGGTACCAGCGGTCGCCGGTCACGTACTCGCGCAGATCGGCGGAGACCGCGGCGAGACGGCGCAGGAAGCGGCTGTCCTCCGTGAGCTCCGCGAGCCGGCCGGCCGACACGCTGCCGAGCAGTCGTACGGGGTCGCCGCCGCACGCGGTCCAGCGCTCGGGGTCGACGGACTGGAAGAGGTCACGGGTCTCGGCATGCCAGGACCAGCGGAGGTTGCGGGCCAGGTCGCTGAGCGGGTGAAGGGCTTCGGGGAGAACGGGTCGGACGGTGAATCTGCGGATCGCCTTCACGAGTTCCACCTTCACACAGGACGTACGCGGCAGAGGGACGCACGGCGTTGTGCGGCCTTCGTCACCCACGACGTTAGCGGCGAGGATGCCTTCGCGACACGGCGCATCGCGGCACGGCCCCGGATGGGGCCAAGCGTGTGACGTCGGCGAGAAATCGACGCAACCTTCACGGACACCCCTTGGACGGTATGGCCGATTCCGCCCTCATGGGCGGCCTTGTGGTGCTTCGCACCGCACGAGAGGCTCACCGGGTGACGTACGGCCGGACCCCGCCCGCGGCGGCCGGCTCCGGCCTCGGTACGTCGAGTTGAGGAGGGGAACTCAAGTCATGGCACGGACGAGGAAGTGGCGTCTGCGCTGGGCGGCGGGTCTCACCGCGGTCACGACGGCCGCGGTGCTTTCGGCCATCGCCCCACCCGCGCAGGCGGCCCCGGAGGGTCGGATACTCGGAGCGGGGGAGCCCGGCTCCGTCAGCGGGAGCTACATCGTGACGCTCAAAGGGGGTACGCGGGCTCCGTCGTCGGCCGGAACGGGCATTGCCGAGCAGTACGGGGCAAGAATCAGCCACACCTACGGTACGGCTCTGAACGGCTTCGCCGTGCGCGTCGACGAGAGACGGGCCCGGCGGCTCGCAGCGGACCCGCGCGTGGCCTCGGTCGTCCAGGACACCCGCGTGACGTTCGACCGCGTCCAGGGGAACCCGCCCTCGTGGGGCCTGGACCGGATCGACCAGCCGAGCCGGCCACTGGACAAGCGGTACACGGCACCCGGATCGGCGGGTTCGGGGGTCACCGTGTACGTCATCGACACCGGCATCCGCATCACGCACCGGGACTTCGGGGGCCGGGCGAGCTACGGCTGGGACTTCGTCGACAACGACGGGACGGCGCAGGACGGCAACGGCCACGGCACCCATGTCGCCGGAACCGTCGCCGGAACCGCGTACGGCGTCGCCAAGAAGGCCCGGGTCGTCGCCGTCCGCGTCCTCGACGACAAGGGGGCCGGTTCCACCGCCCAGGTCATCGCGGGCATCGACTGGGTCACCCGGCACGCGAGGAAGCCCGCCGTGGCCAATCTCAGCCTGGGCGGGTACGCCAACGCCCAGTTGGACGCGGCCGTCCGCAACTCCATCGCCTCCGGCGTGACCTACACGGTCGCGGCGGGCAACTCCGGGCGGCCGGCCTCGCTCTACTCCCCGGCCCGGGTGGCGCAGGCGCTCACCGTCGGCGCGAGCGACCGCAGCGACGCGCGGGCGAGCTTCTCGAACACCGGATCGTCGCTCGACCTCTTCGCGCCGGGGGTGGACATCACGTCGGATGCGTACACCGGCGATTCGGGCAGGGCGACGTACTCCGGTACGTCGATGGCGAGCCCGCACGCCGCCGGCGCGGCCGCGCTGTATCTGGCGGACCATCCGGGGGACGCACCGGCCCAGGTGGTGAAGTCGCTGGTCACGCGGGCGGTCTCGGGAAGGCTGTCGGGCGTCGGCCCGGGTTCACCGAACAAACTCCTGCAAGTCGGCCGGCCCTGGTAGGACGCTGGTACAACCAGGGTGATTCGGCCACACCGCACCGGCCTCGCCTGCCCGGGACGAGGCCGGTCTTGTGTGTAGACATACGCGTGAGTAGTTAACAAAGTGCCGGAATGCTCACCCGCATAGGGTGGGAAGGCTCCTCCGGTACACCCGCAGGCCCCACCTCCCCACACCCTCATCCGCCCACCCACGTTGACGCGGACAGGAGCGGTCATGCCCGCCACGCACCACACGTCGCCACCCCCGACGACCACCCCCGAGACACCCCGAACACGCAAGGCCGAAGCCGGTCCGCGTCCCCCTGAGAAACCGTCGGCCGCCCCCGGCGGCAGCAGCCCGGCCACCCCCGGCCCGGCCGACTCCACCACACGCTCCACGACCGCCGGCTCCGCCGCCCCGGGCACCGACACCCCCGTCGCCGGTACGTCCGCCACCGATACGCCCGTCACCGGTAAGCCTGCCTCCGGTGCTTCCGGTGCCTCCGTCGCGGTCACGTCCGCCCCGGGCACCTCCGCTCCCGTCACGTCCGCTCCCGTCGCCTCCGCGCCGGACGCGTCCGCTCCCCGCGGCACCGCGTCCAAGTCCAAGCCGGCCGGGTCCCGGCCCAGCGGGGCCAAGCCCGCGGCCAAGACGGCCAAGTCCGCCGCCAAGACGGGCAAGGCCGCTCCGAAGGCGGCCAAGGCCACGCCCAGCACCGGCAAAGCCGCCGCCAGGGCGGCCAAGGCCGCCGTGCCCGCCACCCGCACCCCCGAAGCCCCCTTCGCCCCCGCCGCCGTTCCGGCGACGGCCGTCGGGCGCATCCCCGTCCTCGACGTCCGCCCTGTCGTACAGCACGGGCGTCGTCCCGCGAAGGCGGTGGTGGGCGAGGAGTTCGAGGTCTCGGCCACGGTCTTCCGCGAGGGCCATGACGCGGTCGCCGCGAACGTCGTGCTGCGCGACCCGGACGGCCGCCCCGGCCCCTGGACGCCGATGCGCGAGCTGGCCCCCGGCACCGACCGCTGGGGCGCCGGGGTGAGCGCCGGCTCGGAGGGCCGCTGGACGTACACAGTGGAGGCGTGGGGGGATCCGATCACCACCTGGCGGCATCACGCGGGGATCAAGATCCCGGCCGGGATGGACACGGAACTGGTGCTGGAGGAGGGCGCCCTGCTGTACGAGCGGGCGGTCGCCGCCCTGCCGAAGGGTCCCAAGGGCAAGCGGGGCAGGGACACGGTCCTCGGGGCCGTCGACGCGCTGCGCGACACCGGCCGTCCCGTCGCCTCCCGCCTGGCCGCCGCCCTCACCCCCGAGGTGGACGAGGTGCTGGCCCGGCATCCGCTGCGCGACCTGGTGACGTCCTCCGAGCCCCTGCCGTTGCTGGTGGAGCGGGAGCGGGCGCTGTTCGGTTCCTGGTACGAGTTCTTCCCGCGCTCGGAGAGCGGTCGGTCCGGTCGGAGCGGTCCTGCGGTGCACGGCACGTTCCGCACCGCCGCCGAACGTCTGCCCGCGATCGCGGAGATGGGCTTCGACGTCGTCTACCTCCCGCCGATCCACCCCATCGGCACGACCTTCCGCAAGGGCCCCGACAACACCCTGTCCGCCCGCCCCGAGGACGTCGGCGTGCCCTGGGCGATCGGCTCCCCCGAGGGCGGACACGACGCGGTCCACCCCGACCTGGGCACGATCGACGACTTCGACGCGTTCGTGCGCCGGGCCGCATCCCTGGACCTGGAGATCGCACTCGACTTCGCGCTCCAGTGCTCCCCCGACCACCCCTGGGTGGAGAAGCACCCGGAGTGGTTCCACCACCGCCCCGACGGCACGATCGCCTACGCGGAGAACCCGCCGAAGAAGTACCAGGACATCTACCCGATCGCCTTCGACCAGGACATGCCCGGCCTGGTCCGCGAGACCGTCCGGGTGCTCCGCTTCTGGATGGAGCACGGCGTACGGATCTTCCGCGTCGACAACCCGCACACCAAGCCGGTGGTCTTCTGGGAACAGGTGATCGCGGACATCAACGGCACCGACCCCGACGTCATCTTCCTGGCCGAGGCGTTCACCCGGCCCGCGATGATGCAGACGCTGGCCGCGGTCGGCTTCCAGCAGTCGTACACCTACTTCACCTGGCGCAACACCAAGCAGGAGCTGACGGAGTACCTCACCGAGCTGTCCGGTGACTCGGCCGCCTGCATGCGGCCCAACTTCTTCGTCAACACCCCCGACATCCTGCACGAGTTCCTCCAGCAGGGCGGCCGGCCCGCCTTCGAGCTGCGTGCCGTCCTCGCCGCCACCCTGTCCCCCACCTGGGGCATCTACAGCGGTTTCGAACTCTGCGAGAACGTCCCGCTGCGCGAGGGCAGCGAGGAGTATCTCCACTCCGAGAAGTACCAACTCCGCCCACGGGACTGGGAGTCGGCGGAGCGGGACGGCCGGAGCATCGCGCCGCTGGTGAGCGAGCTCAACGCGATCAGGCGACGCAGTCCCGCGCTGCGCCGGCTGCGTGATCTGCACTTCCACCACGCCGACCAGGAGGCGGTGATCGCCTACTCCAAGTCCGTCACGGACGCGCGTGGTTCGAACACGGTTGTGGTGGTGGTCAACCTCGACCCCCACCACACCCAGGAGGCCACGGTCTCGTTGGACATGCCGCAACTCGGCCTGGAATGGCACGAGTCCGTACCGGTGCGCGACGAGCTCACCGGCGAGACCTACACCTGGGGCAGGACCAACTATGTGCGCCTGGAGCCGGGATCCCGGCCCGCGCACATCCTCACCGTCCTGCGACCGTCCTCACCGCAGATCGGAGGGTCACCCACCACATGATCGTCAATGAGCCCGTCCCGGACACGTTCGAGGACACCCCGGCCAAGGACCGCGATCCCGAGTGGTTCAAACGAGCCGTCTTCTACGAGGTCCTGGT